>NZ_LT964679.1:0-70961 GCF_900240215.1 Raoultibacter timonensis
GGCTGCGGTACATCGCCCGTTCTGATCGTCGATCTCGAAGGCGCCGCGGCCTTGGGCGCCGCGTCCTGCGACTGCCTGTTCGTCACCGATCTGACGGCGGCGGCGTATCCCGTGCGCGATGACGGCGGTGCCGTCTCATCGCTGCTCGAGAAGCTCGATGCGGCGGTCGAGTGCGACGGGCTCTCTTCCGTACGCGCAACGTTCGCCGATGCGCTTTCAGTGCCGAGGTCGCTGCTCGTGCTGTCGCGGCCGCTCAACAACCCGGCGGGCGACGAAGAGCGGCCTGCGGTCGTGTTCGAGGACGTGATCGACTGCTACCGCTCCGAGCTGCAGAATCCTGGCGAGACCGACAAGAAGACGGGCCTTACCGCAGCGCTCCTCCCGTACGCGAGCACCCTCGGCGAACAGGGCGCCTACGAGAATCTCTCGTTTCAGGGAGAACCGCAGAGGATGACGGCTGAGATCCCCGTCATGCCCACCGGGTTCGTCACGTCCGACGCGCGCGACAAGATCCTTCTGCCCCAGCAATGGGGCGGGGTGGTAAGCGAGGGCTACAGCCTCTCCCCTTCGGCAATCGAAAGCTACCTCGAGTGCCCCTACAAGTGGTTCGCCCATCGCAGGCTTCGGCTCGAAGAGCTCGATGCCGGGTTCGGGGGTCGTGAGTTCGGCCTGTTCGCCCATCGCGTGCTGGAGCATTTCTACGCTCAGTTCAGATGCGAGGTCGCTCCGAAGGTCACCGCCGATACGCTGCCGCGGGCTCGCCGTATCCTCGCGCGCGTGTTCGACGATCAGCTCGCATACGACGCGCCGCTCGTCGGCGATGCGACGGCGCTCGTCGCGCGCGACGATTTTGTCAAACACGCCGCATAGCAGGCCCGCCGCCCGCCGCTTCTGCCGTGTTGATTCTGCGCGACGGACATGCTCGGTGCTGGCCAAACGGTATAATGAAAGCGAACATTCTGGCATACCCGTTGGCGTGCCCGGTAGACCTCGGGCCTGTACGTTCGATTCCGACAGACCCGGGCGGTAGATGGAGGCATCACGTGAGCGAAAAATCATTGGACGCAAAGAAGCTGGCCGAACAGGCAAGCGTGGACGACGTGGCACTCGGCGGTTTGGTCGACAACCTTTCGGGAGCCTCTCGCAGAGCACGGCAGCTTGCGGCGTCATCGCTTGCGATCGTTGCCAAGGAATCCCCCGAAAAGCTCGTCGATCACGCGGGAGCCCTCGTCGACGCCCTCAATCGCCCGGAGGCTCAAACGCGCTGGGAGTGCCTCGACGTTCTCACCGCGCTCGTCGATCGCGATACCCGCGCATGCGACAAGGCGGTCGGCGGCGCCGAGACGGCGCTGTTCGATGAGGACAGCGGTCCGGTGCGCCTCGCGGCGATGAGGTTTCTGTGCGCTCTCGGCGCTACGACCGAGAACCGCTCCGAGAAGGTATGGCCTTTGGTTGACGAGGCCATCCAGTGCTATCATGGCGATCTCGAGTTTCAGGACATGCTCGCCGCGGTCGTCGACTTCTCCGCCGGCAAGCTCAGCTCGGACGTGAAAAGCGATTTGGCCGAGCGCATGAAGTTCGATGCCGAGAACGGCCGGGGCGCCCTCAAGCGCCGGGCCTCTCAAATCATCGAGAACGTATCGTAGCTACTGAATCGAAACTTTGAAGATGCCGTTCGCGGCATCTTCTCGTATGGCTCATATCCGAGGAGGATCGCAGCAATGGCACAGCATACGGTCGCGCTCATTCCGGGCGACGGCATCGGTTTGGAAACGTCGACGGCGATGCGGCGCGTCGTCGAAGCGAGCGGCGCCGATATCGAGTGGGAGGTCGTCGAGGCGGGTGCCCATACGATCGACGAGTGCGGAACGCCGTTGCCCGAATCGACGATCGAGGCCGTTCGGCGAAACAAGGTCGCCATCAAGGGCCCGGTGTCTACGCCTGTGGGCAAGGGGTTCAGAAGCGTGAACGTGGCGCTCAGGCAGAGACTCGATCTGTACGCGTGCCTGCGTCCCGTGCTCTCGCTGCCGGGCGCGGGCGGGCGCTACGAGGGCGTTGACCTGGTGATCGTGCGCGAGAACTCCGAAGATCTTTACGCGGGCATCGAATTCGAGGAGGGAAGCGCGGAAACGGCCGAGCTGATCTCGTTCTGCGAACGCGCGGGGGCGGGCGCGATCCGCCCTGATTCGGGCATATCCATCAAGCCGGTTTCGGTGACGGCAACGCGCAATATCGTACGCTACGCTTTCGATTACGCGGTCAAGCACGGTCGCTCGAAGGTGACCGCCGTGCATAAGGCCAACATCATGAAGCACACCGACGGTTTATTCCTCCGCGTGGCGCGCGAGGTTGCCGAGGAGTATGCGGGCCGCATCGGTTTCGAAGACAGGATCATCGATGCGTTCTGCATGAACATGGTCATCGATCCCACGCAGTTCGACGTGGTCGTTTTTCCGAACCTCTACGGCGACATTGCGAGCGATCTCGGAGCCGGTTTGGTGGGCGGGCTGGGCATTGCGCCCGGCGCGAACATCGGCTCGGAGTGCGCGGTATTCGAGGCCGTGCACGGCTCGGCCCCCGACATCGCGGGCAAGAACATCGCAAATCCCACGGCGGAGATACTTTCGGCCGCCATGATGCTCGACCACCTCGGCGAACCTGCATGCGCCGCCCGCATCCGCGATGCCGTGCGTGCCGTATACGGTGCCGGGAGGGTGCTCACAGCCGACATTCGGCGAACGACCGGATCCACGCGTGCGGCAGCGGGTTGCAGCGAGTTCGCCGACGCGCTGATCGCGGAGATGACCGCATAGCCGATCGCGCATGCCTCACGGCATGCGTCGACATAGCAAAACCATGCACAGTTGAGACGAGAGGGGATACTAACCTATGACGCAAGACCAGTCCACCCGCACCGCCGAGCTTGCTGTCGGCGACGAGACGTACACCTACTATCCGGTGGCTCCGATCGCCGATGCGGAAAAGCTGCCGTTCTCTTTGACGGTCCTGCTTGAAAACGTCCTGAGATGCTCGGAGACCGACGAAGAGGCGCTTGATGCGGCTGCGCGGATCGTTGAGGCGGGCCTTGCGGGCGAGGTAGGAGAAGAGCTCTCGTACAGTCCCGCCCGCGTGCTCCTGCAGGATTTCACCGGCGTTCCGGTGTTCGTCGACTTCGCGGTTATGCGCGAGGCCATGGCCGCGCTCGGCGGCGACCCCGTAAAGGTCAACCCGCAGATACCCTGCGATCTGGTGATCGACCATTCGGTGATCGCAGACGAAGCGGGGTGCGCTTCCGCTCTCGAGAAGAACATGGAGCTCGAATTCGAGCGCAACGGCGAGCGCTACACCTTCCTCAAGTGGGCGCAGAGCTCGTTTCAGAACGTGCGCATCGTGCCCCCGGGGCGAGGCATCTGCCACCAGATCAACGTCGAGGAGTTTTCCCGGGTTGCGATGGTCCGCGAGGAAGCCGGGGGAAAAACCGTCTACTTCGACACGGTCGTCGGAACCGATAGCCATACGACTACGGCAAACGGCATCGGGGTCTTGAGCTGGGGCGTGGGGGGTATCGAAGCCGAAGCCGCAGCGCTCGGACAGCCCATCACCACGCTCGTGCCCCGCGTGGTGGGCGTCGAACTTACGGGCGCTCTATCCGAGGGGGTTTCCGCAATGGACCTTGCGCTCGTGTTCGCGAATATGCTGCGCGCACGCGGCGTTGTGGGGGCTTTCGTCGAGTGCTTCGGCCCGGGCCTCGAGAGCCTCACGGCCACGCAGCGCGCCTGCGTGGCGAACATGACGCCCGAATACGGATGCACTTGCACGCTGTTTCCCGTCGATCAGCAGACGCTCGACTACCTGCGCGTGACCGGCCGCAGCGCCGAGCAGATCGCGCTCATCGAGGCGTACGCCAAGGCGCAGGGGTTCTGGAACGATCCCGCTGCCGAACCGCGCGTATACGCCGAGGTGATCGAACTCGATCTGTCCACCGTAAAGCGCAATCTTGCCGGCCCATCGCGACCTCACGACCTCATCGTTGCCGCCGACGCGCAAGAGGCGTTTCGCTCGGTGTGCGCCGACCGCGGCCTCTCGCTCGACAAGAGGATTGCCGTCGAGGTGCGCGGCGAGCGGTGCGAGATCACCCATGGAGCCCTTGCCATCGCTGCGGTGACGAGCTGCACGACGGCAACCGATCCTGCCATGATGATCGCCTCGGGCCTCGTTGCGAAACGCGCGGCCGAAGCGGGCCTTTCTGCGAAGCCCTGGGTCAAGTGCGTGTTCGCTCCCGGTAGCAGGGCGACGGAGCTTTTGCTCGAGCGTGCGGGGCTTGTTGGGGGCCTGCAGAAGCTCGGCTTCTACAACTGCGGATTCGGATGCATGAGCTGCATCGGCAACTCGGGCCCCATCCTGCCCGCGATGCACGATGCGGCAGGCGAGGTCGAGCTTGCGAGCGTGCTGTCGGGCAACCGCAACTTCGAGGGCCGCATTTCGCCCGACGTCTCCCAAAACTACTTGGCTTCTCCCGCGATGGTCATCGCGTATTCGCTCGTCGGCACGATGGACTTCGACTTCGCAAACGAGCCGATCGGCGTGGGATCCGACGGCGAAGCGGTGTTTCTGGCCGATATCTGGCCGAGCGACGAAGAGATCGCCCGCGCTCTCGCAGAGCACGTGACCGCCGATCTTTACGAACAGGGACGCGAGGGGCTCATGGACGGCGATGCACGCTGGCAGGCCATCTCGGTCGATCCGAGTGCAACGTTTGCCTGGGACGAGAAGTCGACCTACGTTCGCCGCGCCCCGTATTTCGACGGTATGGCCGTGGAGCCTCGTGCCGTGGAGCCCATCGACGGCGCCCGCGTGCTCGTGAACCTCGGCGATTTCATCACGACCGACCATATCAGCCCCGCAGGGTCGATAGCGCTCGATTCGCCAGCGGCAGCCTACCTGCGCGAGCGGGGTGTTTCCGAAAGCTTCTTCAACACCTACGGTGCTCGTCGCGGTAACCACGAGGTCATGATGCGCGGCACGTTCGCCAACGTGAAGTTGCAAAACAAGCTTGCCGAAGGCAGGAAGGGCTGTTGGACGCTCAACCAGCTGAGCGGCGAGTTCACGAGCGTGTTCGATGCGGCTATGGATTACGGCAGCTCCGAGATCCCGCTCGTGGTATTCGCCGGCAAGATGTACGGAAGCGGCTCCTCGCGCGACTGGGCGGCCAAGGGTCCGATGCTGCTCGGCGTTCGGGCGGCGTTTGCGGAAAGCTTCGAGCGCATCCACCGTTCGAACCTCGTCGGCATGGGGATCCTGCCCCTGCAATTCCTCGAGGGCGAAAGCGCCGAATCGCTCGGTCTCGACGGCACCGAAACCGTTACCATCGGCGCCATCGACTTTTCGAGCGGTCTGCCCGATCCGGGCGTCGTGTCGGTGACGGCCGTAAAGGCCGATGGGAGCACGGTCGGTTTCGAGGCGATCGTGCGCGTCGATACGCCGACGGAGGGGCGCTACTTCGCCCACGGGGGCATCCTGCAATACGTGCTCCGCAACCTGGCAGAATAGGGCTCGGCCGCGTACGCGTCGGCGGACGCGCTGCGGAAAGGCGTCCGCCGTTCAGGTCGCTCTGCAGAAGGTGCCGCCACCGAGCCGCTTTGCGCGGCATGCGTATCACCATTCGGTAAACTTCTCGGGCCTTCCCTGCGCGGAAGGCCCTTTACGGTACAATACTAAGAACGTGTAAGCGATTTGCATTGCATTGTACTTTAAGAAGGGAAGTTATTCGTGAAACAGACATCAGGTATAGATGCCTTGTTGGAAGCCCTGCGCCAATCGGGTGTGGACGTGGGAAGCGGGGGCAATCCGTTCTCGGGGAATTCCTCCGGCGACGGCGGCTCGGATGGGGAGTCGTCAGGCGGGGGAAACAAGCCGCCGCGGGTCGAGGTCTCGTTCGGGGACAAGATGGCAACGTGGGGCAAGAAGGCGATCATCATCGCGATCATTGCCATCGTCGTCATCGCAGCAGTGGCGTACTGGTGGTTCCATCCGCCCATCAACATCCATTCGACCGATACGTGGATGTTCGTAGCCATATTCATCCTGCTTCCGCTGTTCTTGTTCTTCTGGATGCGCTCGATGGCGTACAAGAAGGGCACCGGCAAATACGAGTACAACGAGAAGAAGGCGAAAACCTTCAAGATCGTTTCGTACCTTCCCGTGCTCGTGGTGCTTGTCGGCGTGATCGGCGCGGTCGCCTCGCTTTCGTTCTTCCCCGGCAATGCCGAGAAGTACGCGAGCATCCTCAAGACCACCGACGACGTGTTCGCCGAGGACATCAAGGAAGTCGACTACAACCAGATCCCGGTCATCGACCGCGATTCGGCGGTGCTTCTCGGCAACCGCACCATGGGCTCGATCCCCGAGTACGTGAGCCAGTTCGAGATATCGCCGCTCTACAGCCAGATCAACTACCAGGGTAGCCCCGTGCGCGTGAGTCCGCTCGGCTACGCCGACCTGTTCAAGTGGCTCGCAAACCGTGAACAGGGCATCCCCGCCTACGCGCTCGTCAACATGACGACGCAGGATGCCGAGATCGTGCGTCTGGGCGATAACCCGATCCGCTATTCTCAGTCGGAGCCGCTCGCGCGCAACATCGATCGTCACGTGCAGCTCAAGTACCCGTTCTACATGTTCGATCAATTTGCTTTCGAGATCGACGACGACGGCAAGCCGTGGTGGATCTGCCCGGTGCAGGATCGTACGATCGGACTCTTCGGCGGAAAGACCATCCAGCGCGTCGTCATGTGCGATGCCACCACGGGCGAATGCACCGACCTCTCGGTCGATGAGGTTCCGCAGTGGGTCGACCGCGTGTACCCTGCCGACCTCTTGGTCGAGCAGTACAACTGGTACGGCGCGTACAAGGACGGCTGGATCAACTCGTGGCTCGGCCAGCAGGGCGTTGTGCAGACCACGCCGGGCACCAACGGCCAGCTCGGTTACAACTACATCGCCAAAGACGATGACGTATGGGTGTACTCCGGTGTAACCTCGGCGACCGCCGACAACTCGATCGTCGGTTTCGTGCTGGTGAACCAGCGTACTGCGGAATCGCACTTCTACGAAGTGGCCGGCGCTACGGAAGATTCGGCGATGCGCTCGGCCGAGGGCCAGGTTCAGCATCTCGGCTACAACGCGACGTTCCCGTTGCTCATCAACATCAGCGGCCAGCCCACGTACTTCATGGCGCTCAAGGACAACGCCGGTCTCGTGAAGATGTTCGCGATGCTCGATATCCAGCGCTATCAAAACGTTGCAGTCGGCAATACGGTCGAAGAGACGCAACAGGCCTACAAGACGCTCTTGGCCACCAACGGCGTGGAGCTTTCGGATGAGGGCGATACGAGCATCGTTACGGAAACGAGCGGTACGATCGAGCGCATCGTGACGGCGGTTGTCGACGGCAACTCGCACTTCTACGTGAAACTCGTGGACGATACGAACCTCTACGACTTTGCGCTGCCGCGCCTCATGGGAATCGTGGCGTACGCCGAGGGCGACGAGATCACGTTCAACTACCTCGATTCGGACGGCGTGTGCGTGGCCGAGGAGATCATCGGGGAGCGGGTGTCTTCGGAGGCTGCTGCGGCGGCTGCGAAGGCGGCTAACTCCTCGTCGTCGGACGAGGAGGCGCAAGGTGCCGCCGGAGCGNCCAAGACAGCAGGTACCGAAAGGTTTAATCGCGAAAGCGGCCCGCCGAGGTGGTCTGTAAATATGAGTTTTACGACCCCTGCTGTCATTGTGCACCAGGGGTCGTTTCTTTTGCATGAAAGCTCAAGATTCACCCACGATGAGGGACGGAACGCGAGTTTGCATGGAAAAGGAGGTGTAATTAATGCCCAACGTACATAACGTCGAAACGCTCGCCCTGATCAAGGAAGAGCTCAAGGATGTCAACGCCATGTGGGTCGTCGATTATCGCGGCTTGACGGTGAAGCAGATCCAGGAGTTGCGTGGCAACGTGCGCGAGGCGGGTGCAAGCATGAAGGTGTACAAGAACACGCTCATGCATCTCGCCCTAGACGAGCTCGAGCTTCCCAACATGGACGAGATTCTGGAAGGCCCTTCGGCCTTCGTGTTCGCCGGCGAGGATCCCGTTGCTTCTGCGAAGGCCCTGAAGGATTTCGCGAAGGCGAACAAGGTTCTCGAGATCAAGGGCGGCATGATGGACGGTAAGTTCGTCGATGCGGCGCAGGTCGAAGCTATTGCTTCTCTGCCGTCTCGCGAGGGTCTTATCGCTATGCTGCTCGGCACGATCAGCAACCCGCTGGTCCAGACGGTTCGCGTGCTCAACGCTCCGATGGAGGCGTTCGCTCGCTGCGTCAACCAGATTGCAGAGCAGAAACCTGCAGCTTAAGCGCTGTATTGAAGCCGGCAGCGTGAAACGAGGCCGGCGTTTGAAAACGAAAACGTGTATCCGCCTATGCTGCGGATAAAAGAAAAAAAGGAGAACCATCATGGCTGTGACCCGTGAAGAGATCGTCGAGGCATTGAAGGAAATGCCCGCCCTGGAGCTGTCCGAACTCGTGAAGGAACTCGAAGAGGTCTTCGGCGTTTCCGCTGCCGCTCCGGTTGCCGTTGCTGCCGCCCCTGCCGCAGGCGACGGTGCTGCCGCTGCTGAGGAGAAGACCGACTTCGACGTTGTGCTCGAGGGCTTCGGCGACAACAAGATCGCCGTTATCAAGGTCGTCCGTGAGATCACCGGCCTCGGCCTCAAAGAGGCCAAGGAGCTCGTCGAGAGCGCTCCGAAGCCGATCCAGGAGGGCGTTGCCAAGGACAAGGCCGAAGAGCTCAAGAAGCAGCTCGAGGATGCCGGCGCTGCCGTTACCCTCAAGTAACGAAGCCGTGCGCCTCGCCGCAGCGCCGATGCTGCGGTAAAACGCTTGGTGTTGCCGGTTCTTCATGAACCTAACACCTTGGAAACGAAACCAACGGGGGGAGCCTTGCGCTCCCCCCGTTGTGTATAGTGTGTTCCAATTTCATGGTAGAAAGGACACTCATGCAAGCTGGTTACTTCAAAACCGCATGGAGCGACGTCAAGAATTCGGGGGGATGGTTCGGCAAGATCCTGCTGCTTTCCCTTGTCGCCTTCATTCCCGTCTTCGGTGCCATCGCTATCGCAGGATACCTGTACGGATGGGCTCGCGATATCGCATGGGGCATCCACGGCCCCATGCCCAAGCGCATCTTCGGCAACGAGGACGGCAAGCTGTACAGCCGAGGCTTCTTCGTATTGGTAATAGGCTTCGTCTTTGCATTGCTTCCGTGGGCCATCGAGCTTGTTTGGGCCTTCGTGATGGGCTTCGGCTCGCTGACGTTCGGCTACAGCTACGGCGGCTACAGCGGCGGAACGTTTCTGTTCGGCGGTCTCATGACGCTGGTGTTTACGGCGCTGACGGTGGCAACCGCCTTTGCGGCCATGCTGTTCCAGTGGGTCGGTTCGATGCGCATGAGCATCTACGGGAGGCTTTCCGCCGGGTTCCAATTCAGCAAGATGTGGGCGATGATCCGCCATGACTTCGGCGGCCTCATGCGCATCTTCGGCATGTGCATCCTTCTGTCCGTCATCGTGTCGGTCGTCATCTCCGTGTTGTTCACGATCGTGATATTCGTTACGGTGCTCATCGGCATCGCCGTAACGGGCGGCAACTTGAGGGCCGATCATTTCGATGGAACCGTCATCGGCTGGATCATCGCGTTCGGCGGCCTGGCAATCGTAGGCTCGCTTCTCGTGGGCTATATAACGATAGCCGCGAGCATGTTCATCGCTACGCTCGTAGTTCGCGCCCTCGGTTACTGGACGCGTCAGTTCGATGTGCCGGCTTGGCGCGGACAGGACGATCCGATGCCCTTCGAGCTGCACGCGGCCGCGGCGCGTCAGGCTCAGCCGCCCTACCAGCACCCTGGGCAGCCCATGGGGTCTCAAGGGTACGGCCAGCCGTACCCGCCCCAAGGCCAGTCTGCCGGCATGTACGGCCAGCCCGTTGGACAGTGCGGTCAGGCTCCGCAGCAGCACGGCTACGGCCGACCCGACGCCTGCCCCTATCCTCAAGGTTCCCCGTCTGCTTCGAGCGGATTCGCGCCTGCGCCGGGGCAGGGCGGTGCCACGCCCGCCAACCCTGATAAACCGGAAGGATCCGACTTTTCGCAGTAGCGCGCCTACCGATATTCGAGCTTTGCACCCAACGAGCGGCCCTGGTTCCCGGGGCCGCTCTTTTCCGTTCGCGGACGATTATTCGCCAGTCGTAGGCAAAAAATCCCGTTGTTCGTTGACCTTGTAATCGTTGCAACCCCCATGATGGCCTCACAGACGATCCGATACGAAATTTTGTAAGAGACGAAAAGGAAGCCCGAATGTAAGGAAGCAAAGGAGGCACGTCATGAAAGCGACGAAACGAGAGATGGATCTGCGGAAACCCCAGATGATTACGGAAAAGCTCGATGTGGCCGCACTCAACGCCCAGCGGCAGACGATGGCGGCGCCTATCAGCGAGCTTCACGGCGATATGCTCTGGTCGGTCGTCAAGAAGCTCCGCGAGCCCGAGCTGATCGCCTTCATCGCCGACCCCGATGTTACTCGCGCCTCCAAGATTTCGACCATTGCGAAGCTCAACGATGTCGATCTTCTGATCGCCCTGGCGGCGGCCGACGTTGAGATTTTCGCCCGAAGGGACGCCCTTCTGCGCATCGACGAACTCTGCGACAGCACGCCGCTTCCGCAAGCCGATGTCGAGCGTCTCGCTCCCTGCCTCGAGTTCAAAGAGCTCATTGCCTATGCAGTCGTGCTCATGGATATGTCCGACTACGATTGGTGCGCTCACTGCGGCGAGCATACCGTCGACGCGCTGTGCGCCGCGATGTACGAATGCCAGAGCATGCACGAATCGGTGCTCTTGGAGGATACGTTCGCCCATCTGAGCCATGCGCGCCCGGACCTCAACAAGAGCCTGCGTGCCTGCAGCCCCGACAAGTTCCTCACGGAAGATACGTACGCGCCGACGACGCCGACCGTCATGTATCTGGACCGCTACCCCGTAGACAACGTTGCATAGCCGAATCTGAAGACGAGAGCAGAAGGGACCCCCTCATGAAAAAGAACACGCGTACCGCATTCATCAGACATATGCTCGAAAACGAGCGATCCATCGAACCGTCTCCGGAGTTCAGCTATAAGGCGCTCATCAAGAGCCGGCAGGATTACGACGAGATGTACCATCGCTCGATCGAAGAGCCCGAAGCGTTCTGGGCGCAGATGGCCGAAACCCATATCGACTGGTTCAAGCCATGGGATGCCGTCGAGGAATTCGACTTCGAATCCGACAACCCTTACGTCAGGTACTTCCGCGGCGGCGAGCTCAACGTGTCCTATAACTGCCTCGATCGCCATCTTGACGGGCCGCGCAGGAACAAGGCCGCCCTCATCTGGCAGGGCGAACCGAACGAAGAGGTCGACGTCTACACGTATCAGCGTCTCCATCGCGAAGTGTGCAAGGCGGCGAACATGCTCAAGCGTCTGGGTGTGAAGAGGGGCGACCGCGTGGTGCTCTACCTCCCGATGGTTCCGCAGCTCGCCATCAGCATGCTCGCCTGCGCCCGTATCGGCGCGATCCACTGCGTCGTGTTCAGCGGCCTTTCGGCGGAGGCTCTCAAAGACCGTATCGTGGATTCGGGCGCAAAGGTCGTCATTACCTCGAATTACGGCTACCGTTCGGGCAAGATCCTCCACCTCAAGGATATCTGCGACAAGGCGCTCGATATGAGCCCCGGGGTCGAGGCGTGCGTCGTCGTCCGCCGCATCGAGAAGCGCACCGATATGAAGGTGGACCGCGACGTATGGTGGGACGATCAGATGGCGGCGGAATCACCTCATTGCGAGCCCGAGAACATGGAGTCGAACGATCCCCTGTTCATCCTCTACACGAGCGGTTCGACCGCCAAGCCCAAGGGCATTCTCCACGGCACCGGCGGCTATCTGCTGTATGCGACGCTTACGATGAAGTACGTGTTCGATCTCAAGGAAACCGACATCTACTGGTGCACCGCCGACGCAGGTTGGATTACCGGGCACTCCTATTTGGTGTACGGGCCTCTGTCCAACGGTGCAACATCGCTCATGTTCGAGGGCGTTCCGAACTACCCGAAGCCGGACCGCTACTGGGATGTTGTCGAGAAGTTCGGCGTGAACATCCTCTACACCGCACCGACTGCGGTTCGCTCGATGATGAAAGACGGCGAACAGTGGGTGAACAACCACGACATCAGCACCCTGCGCCTGCTCGGTTCGGTAGGGGAGCCCATCACCTCGAAGGCGTGGCTGTGGTATTACTCGGCCGTCGGCCAGGGGCGCTGCCCCATTGCCGATACGTGGTGGCAGACCGAGACGGGCGGCGTCATGATCACGACGATCCCCGGCGCTGTCGATATGAAGCCCGGCTCTGCCGCCCTGCCGTTCTTCGGCATCTCCCCGCGGGTGATCGGCTCGGATGGCGACGATACAGCGCCCAACGAAGGTGGGAGCCTCGTGATATCGAGGCCGTGGCCCGGCATGATGCTCGGTGTATACAACAACCCCGAAGCCTTCAAGAACGTGTACTTCCCGATGCCCGGATTCTATCTGACGGGTGACGGCGCCTACCGCGACGAGGACGGCTACTTCTGGATCACGGGCCGCATCGACGACGTCATGAACGTTTCGGGTCACCGTATCGGCACCGCCGAAGTCGAAAGCGCACTCGTGTCGGTACTGCAGGTTGCCGAGGCGGCGGTTGTGGGCTATCCGCATCCGGTCAAGGGCGAGGGCATCTACGCGTATGTGACGGTCAAAGAGGGCACGGTTATCAACGACGACCTGCGCGCCGAGCTGTGCAACCACGTGAGGGCGAACATCGGACCCATCGCGACCCCCGATGTGATCCATTTCGCAAGCGCGCTGCCCAAGACCAGAAGCGGCAAGATCATGCGGCGCATCCTGCGCAAGATCGCCGCTCAGGACACCGAGAACCTGTGCGACATCTCGACGCTTTCCGAACCGTCGGTGGTCAACGACCTGATTCAAGAAACCAAGCGCATGAGCGCTTAGGCGCAAGCCGACGCGCACTGTTCATCGATACCGCCCGCGGCATGCGAAACGCTGTCGCGGGCGGTAGCCGTTTTCGGGAGGATTACCGAAAACGGACCGGCGGTTGGAAAAGCACGGAGCCCCGCATGCGATCGCTAGCATGCGGGGCTCCGTATGGTTGGCGGCGTTTAGGCGTTCACCAGCACCGAAATGTGAATCAGGTAATCCTCGGAGGAATCCGACATGAGATACGAGCTCATGTCGAGCTCGTAGATCGGTCCGAGCATGTCGAAACCCTCTTTCTTGACATAGCGGAAAAGCTTCTCGTAGGATCGCTCGACCGTGCTCGTGCCCCCTTGGTGCAAGATGACCGCATAGTTGCCCCGCGGCTTGCATTCGAGGCGATTGCCGAGGTGCATGCGGTTTTCCGGAGGCGAGACCCAGGTGATGAGCTTGGTGTAGTAGTATTCTTCGGGTTTGCTCGGATCGGGGATGTCGATTACGCGTCCGAGGGGGAATTTGGATACGCCGGCTGCCGAGCGGCAGAAATCGGAATGCTCGCTCATCGCTTTAGCGAAGGATTGCTGGGTTCGCTCGCGTTCGACCTCGGTTGTGATGAACCAGATCTCGTCCCAGTAGGACAGACGCGGTTTGTCTTTGGGGAAGAGAAGCGCTCTCTGGGTGATGTAGCGCATCTTCTCCATCATGCCTATGCGGGCATCGATGATGTCGCGCTGCCGTTCCATCTTCTGGATGCTCTCCTGAGCATTTTCGAGGAACAGCTCGGTCGATCGATTGTCGAGGTATTCCTTGATCTCCTTCATGGACATGCCGGTGTCGAGGAAGAAGCGGATGACGTCGAACATGTAGAGCTGCTTGAGCGAATAGTACCGGTATCCGTTTTCGCGCACTTCTTTCGGCTTGAGGAGGCCGATCTTGTCGTAGTGGATGAGCAGTTCTCTGCTGACGTTGCACATCTGAGCGAACTCCCCTGAGGAGAGCAGCAGCGAATCGTGCATTAGACCCCCTTTCGCAGTCGAGCGCTCGGCAGCCTGGCTAGGCGTTATCGGCTATCGTTGCCGCTGCGGTCGACTGTCGCCCGAAAAGCGGAACGCGGATCTGCCGGTTGGTGCGCTCGACGGTTGACCCGTGTATCGATACTACCGTAAGCTTGCAATGTCTTACCTGATAAAACGGGAAACGATGCGAAACGGCCTGCCAACGTGCTTTCGGCAGGCCGTTTCGCATCGGTGAGAGGCTTCGGCTATTCTCCGTATACATCCTCGCGGGTGAAGTATCCGCTGTCGATGAGGATCTTATCGAGGTTTTCTTTCGTGACGAGTTTCCCGGTGATGAGGTTTGCGGTGATGCCGTTTTCGGTTCCGTTATCGAAATCGGCGTTCGCGTTGACGGCCTCGCCCCGTGCGAGGTGGCATGCCTCGTCGACCGCTGTGGTGGCGAGTTCCTCGAGGTCCATGTACACCGTGACGCTCTGCTTTCCGTCGACGACGCGCTTTGCGGCATCGAGTTCGGCGTCCATGCCCGTGATGATTACCGGGTCGGTGATGCCGAGCTCGTCGAGCGCTTCGCGGCAGGCTCCCGCGATCTTATCATTCGGGGCAAGAATCGCATCGACCGAATTGTCGTTGGCGGACACTGCGTCGTATACAAGCTGCTTGGCCGCGTCCGGCGACCAGCCGGGTACGCTTGTTTCGAGGATGACGTTGATGTCGCTTCTTATGGGATCGATGTAGCGAAGTGCTCCCTCGTTGAGCAGCTCCGCGTTGTAGTCGCCCGGATCGCCGCTGAGGATGATGTAATCGCCCTCGTCTACGAGCTCGGTGAGGTACTGGCCGAGCGTCTGGCCGATGCGGCCGCTGTCGTAGCCGACGAACAGATCGACGTCCTCGTTGGTGATGGCGCGGGCGTAGTCGACGACGGGGACGTTGTGCTGTTTCGCGTAAGCGAGTATGTCCTGCACGTTGTTGACGTCGCGGGGCGTGAGAATGAGCACGTCGATGCCGCCGTCGATCATCTCGATGCAGTCTTCGGTCTGCGTTTTCGGCTCGTCGGTCTTGTTGAGGCGTACCTCGATCTCGACGTCGAGTTCCGCAGCCCGGTTCTCCATGTACTGCTGCTCGCTTACCCAGCGCGAAGCATCGCCGACGCCGAACGAGACGCCTATCTTCACCGGATCGCCGTTCTGCGCCTTGTCGGGCGAGGGCGCTTGGCTTTCCGTGCTGCATCCTGCGCCTACGAGCAGTATCGGGATGGCAAGCGCTGCGGCGAGGATGCCGCGCAAGATCGTTCGTGTCATAGCGTTCCTTTTCTCAAGATGGGTTCGAATTCGTCTTCGCTCATGGGGCGAGCGTAGAAGTACCCTTGGGCGACGAAGCATCCGTTGCGCTTCATGAGGTCGACGTTGTCGGCGGTTTCGACGCCTTCGACCACGACGTCGATATCGAGGTTTTGAGCCATCTGGGCGACGGAGGCGAAGATGACCGCCAGACGGTCGCTGTCTTCGGTGTTGCGCAGGAAGCCCTGGTCGATTTTCAGCACGTCGATCGGGATGTCCTTGAGCATATTCAGGGAGGAATACCCCGAGCCGAAATCGTCCATCGCGACACAGAGCCCCTTTTCGTGGACGCTTTCGACAAACGATGCGATGGCTTCCTGGCTATCGAACATGGCGCTCTCCGTTAACTCCATTTCGATGAGGCGGGCGGGGACGCCGTATCGCCGGATCGTATCGGCCACGCGATCGATGAAACCATCGTCGAGCAGGTGCAGGCGAGAGAAGTTGACCGAAACGGGAACGCATTCGATGCCGTCGTCGAGGTTTTTCTTCAGGAACCGAAGAACCTTTTCGAGCACGGCCATATCGAGCTCGATGACCAAGCCGGTTTTCTCGCACATGGAAATGAATTCGAGCGGCGGGACGAGCGACCCGTCCTCTTTGAGCCACCTGACGAGCGCCTCCGCTCCGACGAGCGAGTTGGTTTCGACGTTGACCTTGGGCTGGTAGAAAGCCACGAACTCGTTTTGCTCGAGTGCGCGCTCGACGGCCCGCTTCATCTGCTCGTTGCGCGCAAGCCGTTCGTCGTGTTCTCGCGAGTAGTGCTCTATGCGCCGATGCAGGGTGCTTTTGGCACCGAGCGCGGCCGTACTCGCCTTGTCCGCCATGAGGTTTACGGTTTCGGGTGGATCGGGAACGTCGTAGACTCCTGCGGAGACGTATATCGTTGCGTCCTTTTGCGCCGTGGCGCAAGCGAGTATGCCTTCGAGTCTCGCGTCGTCCGCGTCGAAGACCAGGGCGATGAAGTGATCCCCGGATACGCGTGCAAGGGCTTCGCCTGGCTGCAGGTTCTCCTTTACCGCATCATGCATGGTTCTGAGGACGCGGTCGCCGAAATCGAAGCCGTAGTAGCTGTTGATGTACTTGAAGTTATCGATGTCGAACGCCACGAGGGAGCATTGCCTGCCGTCGTTTTTCTCGATGGCTTCTTTGACGTCGAGACCGAAACGGCTGAACGTGCTTCCTCCGGTAACCGGGTCGACGAACGCAACGCGCTCGAGGTTTTTCTGCTGGCGGCGCTTGTACGAAAGGAAGAGGAGCATGCAGATGGCAAAGACCGCAACCACGAGGAACAAGATGACGTAGAACAACTGCACGACAACGGCTGCATTGGGGGAGACGGCGGTGGTTGAAACACTTGTGATGAGATACCAATCGTGGATCGTCTCGATCGGCGTGTAGGCCGAGAAGCGCACCTCGCCGTTCTCCCTCGTTTCCATGAAGCCCGCTGTTCCGTTGCCGATATCGCCTTCAAGCTGTTTTGCAGCGTCTTGGTTCCCCCTCGCGTACAGCGCCCGGTAATAGTTCTCCGTCTCTTGGCTGTAGTCGCCGCCCTGCGAGCTGATGACGATGTACCCGTCGCTGTTGATGATGCTCATCGAGCCCTGGGACGAGAAAAGGGAGAGCGAGCAGATGTCGTACATCTCTTCGGGGGTGTACTGCTTCTGGAGCGTTCCGATGATCTGATCCTGGGAGTACACGGGTACGCTGATGACGAACATCTCGTCGCCGGTGATGCGCGAGATGACGCGCCCCGAGATGTTCGGGGTGCCTTCGAGGGCGAGTTTGAAGTAGCCCCGTCCCGAAATGTCGAGCAGCGTACCGTCGGAGAACAATGCGGTGCCGTCGGTGTTCGCAACCGACATGCTCTCGCCGTTCTCGCGACCGCAGTACTCTTCGAAGGAGGCGGTGAGGGGGTCGCTTTCGGCGGTATGGGAACTTGCGATGTCGGCGAGCTGGTTGGCGGCGGTCTCGAGGTTGTTGACCTCGAGACCGATCTTGCTGGTGATCACGTCTTTGTTCTGCGTGACGATTTCGGTGAGGTTGATCTTGGAATCGGAGCTCAGGAGCGTTTGCACGTGCGTCATGAGGGCGACGACGGCGCCGAGCAGAACCGCGGCCAAGGCGATGATCGCGAGACGAGTAGCATGCAGTTTGAGGCGATCCAGTTTCACACTCACTACCTTGAACGGAAAATAAGCCGACGCCGCGGGGTGTGGCGTAATTGGCTTATTTTCCGTCAGGCGATAAGAAAAGACAATGAAATATAACCAATTAAGTTAGGATTTGGATAAACGGTTGAAGTTATTCCTGGTTATTTCTGCGACGAGGCGGTTTTTCGAGCGTGGGCACTCGATTGCTCGAGCGCTTCGGCGGCGGCTTTGAGGGCGTTGCGGTCGGCGTCGTCCATCTTCTCGGGCTTTTTCGCCAGCAACTTGCGCACGGCGGCAGCATCTGCCTTGATCGCTTTCTTCTCCTCTTTGTCGAGCTGCTTGCCGACCGAGTTCAGGGCGCTTTCGGCATCGTTCAGCAAACGCTGGGCGTCTTCGCGAACGACGAACGAATCGCGTCGCGCCTCATCGGCTGCAGCGTAGGTTTCGGCATCGCGGATAGCCTGCTCGATCTCGTCGTCCGACATGCGCTCCGAATCGGTGATGGTGATGGATTGCTCGTTGTTCGTGCCGAGGTCCTTGGCCGACACTTTGAGGATGCCGTTGGCATCGATATCGAACGTCACTTCGATCTGCGGTGTACCGGCAGGTGCGCGTTTGATGCCCTTGAGCTGGAAGTTCCCGATGGTTTTATTATCGGCTGCCATGGGACGCTCGCCCTGGAGCACGTGGACTTCGACCTTGGTCTGAAACGCCGCCGCGGTGGTGAACACCTGGGAATGACGGGCCGGCAGGGTGGTGTTGCGCTCGATGATGCGCGTGGCTACGCCGCCGATCGTTTCGATGGAGAGGCTGAGCGGCGTCACGTCGAGCAGCAGTATCTCGCCGCCGCGCGTAGCGAGCCCCGCCTTTGCGCCCGAAAGCGTATCGCCTTGGATGGCGGCTCCCTGCGCCACGCATTCGTCGGGGTTGATCGACGACGACGGTTCCTTGCCCGTGAGAGAGCGCACGTGCGCCTGTACGGCGGGGATGCGGGTGGAGCCGCCCACGAGCAGCACTTGGCCGAGCTCCGAAGCGGCGATCCCCGCATCGCTCAACGCTTGGTGCACCGGACCTGTCGTGCGCTCGACGAGGTCGCGCGTCATGTTCTCGAACGCGCTGCGCGTGAGCACCGTTTCCATATGGAGCGGACCGGTGCTCCCCTGGGCGAGAAACGGGAGGTTCACCGTTGTCGATTCGATGGAGGAGAGCTCCTTTTTCGCGGTAGCTGCAGCTTCGCGGATGCGTTCGTGCGCGGCGGGGTCGCGGCGCACGTCGACGCCGTGCTCGCGCAGGAACCCGTCGGCGAGGTAATCGACGATGCGTTCGTCGAAATCATCGCCGCCGAGATGGTTGTCGCCCGCCGTGGCGAGCACCTCGATAACCCCGTCGCCGATCTCGATGACCGATACGTCGAACGTACCGCCGCCCAAGTCGTACACCATGACCTTCTGCGCGCCTCCGTTGTCGAGCCCGTAGGCGAGCGCTGCTGCGGTCGGCTCGTTGATGATGCGCAGCACGTTGAGCCCCGCGATGCGCCCGGCATCCTTCGTGGCTTGCCGTTGCATGTCGTTGAAGTAGGCGGGTACGGTGATCACGGCATCGACGATATCGTGTCCCACATAGGCTTCCGCATCCTGCCGGAGCTTGCGCAGGATCATCGCCGACAGCTCCTGGGCGGTATAGCGCTTGTCGTCGAGCGCAGCGCGCCAGTCGGTACCCATATGCCGCTTCACCGATGCGAAGGTGCGGTGCGGGTTGGTGGCGGCTTGGCGCATGGCGACGGTGCCGACGAGGCGCTGGCCGTCTTTGCCGAACGCGACGACGCTCGGGGTGGTGCGCTCGCCTTCGGCGTTGGCGATGACGCTTGCACGCCCGCCCTCGACGAGGGCGACGCAGCTGTTGGTGGTACCGAGATCGATTCCTATGGTGGTGGTCATGCGCAATCCTTTCGTAAGGGAGCTTTAGAATCCGAGGCAGTAGGGTCGGCAGAACATCTGCGCAGCGAGCAGGCCGCAGCAGATGGTGGCGGGATCGATGCCGCCCCTCGTGAACCCTCGTTCCTGGCTTTCCTGCTGGTAGGTTTGCCCCGTTTGGCGAAACGTTCGTTCGACGCGTGCATAGTCGGCGTTGCCGGGATCCATCTGCACCGCTTTGCGTATATGGTCGAACGCGAGCACGGTGTTGCCCGCGCCCTTGTTCGCGAGAGCCGAAAGGTAGTACCAGCGCGCGTTTCTGCCTGTGCTCGGTATCGAGCTTGCAGCTTCGACTGCCCGGTCGTAGCGCCCCGCGTTGATGTCGTCGATGATACGGCGAACCTCGGGCGAATCGGAGGCCGAGGCTTCGGGATGGACGGGCGCGCTCTGGGCGCTTTGCCCGAATCCGAACAGATCGTCGAGATCGATCCAGTCGTAGGGATTGCCCGATCCGGCTCCCCCTTGCGTTCCGCCGCCCGCATACGGCCCGCCCGTGTAGGGGTTTGCTCCCCCATACGGCCCGCCCGTCGACGATGCCGAGCCGACCGGCCGTTCCCGAGCGTACTTCTCGGGGTTCATGATGCGGTCGTACGCTTCGTTGACCTCGTTCATGCGACGCGCGGCGGCCTCGTCGTCGGGGTTGAGGTCGGGGTGGTTCTCGCGAGCCTTTTTCCGGTACGCTTTCTTCACGTCGTCCTGGGATGCGCCGCGCTCGACGCCGAGCACGCTATAGGGGTCCATCGCCATCGTCTGCTCCGTGCTGTTCGGGGGTTGCCGTTGCTTTGTCTTCCGGGGCGAATCGCTCGTTGTACGTGCCCCATACGCCTGCGTACAAAACGCTGCGCAGTATGTGGATATCCTGTTCGAGCGGCAAACGCTCGAATGCCTGAACCGCTTCGCCGATGAAGGCGAGCAGCGGTTCGCGGGCGACGTTCGGATCGATGCCGCCCGCGACGAGTGGGTTGTAGCTGCCCGACTTCACGTCGTCTTCGTAGTCGACGACCGCATCCATGAGGTAGACGAACTTTCCGATCGACGCCCCCATGCGGCGAAGCGCGCTTCCCCAGGGATCCTGCCTGCATACGAACAGCTCGCCGAGAAGTTCGCCGAAGCGGTTGCCGACCGCATCGGGCGAGGCGTTCGGCGATTGCTCGAGGGATCTCATCTCGGTGCAGGCGCGCTCGATCAGCTCGCATTGCTCGGGAATGCGCCCTTTGGCCTCCCGATAGGGTTTTGCGAGCAGTTTCGTTCCCGCACGGGCGATCGTCGCGTGATCGTCGTGCCAGTCGTCTTCGAGTTTATGGTAGGCGAGCGCAATGGAAAGGTCGGCTGCGTAATCGGTGTAGGTGCTGGCAGCGAAGCGGTGGGCTTCGATCGGATGCTGGGGGCAACGCGTTTCGCCGTGCTCTTCTGCGGGTTCGTAAAGGGAGTGGTAGAGCATGACGAGGAACGTCAGGTCGTAAGTGAGGCAGGCGCGGCTGCGCTCGCCGCCGCGTTGCTTAAGCGATCGGCAGAGTCCGCAGTACAGCTCGCGGTAGCGGGATTTTTCGGCGTCGCTCAGGTCGGCGGCGTTGACGGTCATGATGCCGAACATGCTGGCCTCCTCGTCGGTGTCGGTATCGGAGCTCTTTTGATCGATGCGCCCGCAGGGCGGTGGAGGACGTTCATCATGCGAGCTTTTCGGTGAACGAGCGGAGAAGGTGCAATCCGCGGATGATGTCGTCGAACGTTTCTTTCGGTTCTGCCGCAAACGCTTCGGTGAAGCGGGCATCGACGGTATCGTCGATCGAGGCGAGCAGCGCGCTTCCCCGACCGGTGATGTGGATGGCCACGGCGCGCCCGTCTTCGCTGTGCCGCATCTTTTCAACGAGTCCCTTTTCTTCGAGCTTGCGGCATACCGGGGCGAGGTTGGTGCGCAGGATGCCCACGCGATCGCTGATCTGGCCTGCCGTTTGCCCGGCACCGTCCGCCAGCTCGGTCAAGACGATGAGCTGCTGGATGGTGAGGCCGTGGTCCTGGCAGATCGGAAGCATGGTTTTGTGGACGCTGTTCTGCATGGCGCGGGTGGTGGACATGAACTCGCGACGGAATTCGTTGGGCGTCATCGGCTGCTCGTTCCTTTCCGCGCGAGCTCGCTCTCGGCGAGGCGCTGCTGTCGTAAAACCCGAAATCCGATGCTCGGAGCTGCTTGCCGAAGCCCGTTCGTCGAACGCGAGTGATTCAAAAATATAGTAATAAAGTAATACTATTTTGAGAAACAGGCCTTCGTCACAAACCTATCACACCGTCATACCACAGGCGTATCACGCGTTCCCCATAAGACGGGCGTGCTTCGCTCTGGCTTCTCGGCGGACGATCCCCTAGACTTGTCAGAGCGGACGTGCATTCGCGCGCCGGTGCGGTCCGCATCGGGCTCGGCCAGTGCGGGTCGGCAGGATCCAGCGATATCGGAGGTAGTCTTTCTTGATCGAACAAACAGCGGATACGGCAGCGGATCACGGCGGCACGGACGCGTCCGCTTCCGCATCTTTGGGACGGCTTGCGCCGAGCTGGTGGGAGCCCGACGATGACGACGCGGAGCCGGAGCCGTGGCTTACCGCCGACGAGGCTCTCGACCGCTTCCTCGATTGGGCCGCCTCGCGCGGCATCGAACTGTGGTCTCATCAGGAAGAGGCCCTTATGGACCTCATGGTCGGCGACCATGTGATCCTCGGTACGCCGACGGGGTCGGGCAAGTCGCTTGTGGCCCTCGGCTTGCACTTCATGGCGCTTGCGACAGGGCGCCGCGCATACTACACCGCTCCCATCAAGGCGCTCGTCAGCGAGAAGTTCTTCGATCTGGTGGATGTGCTGGGACGCGAGAACGTGGGCATGATCACAGGTGATACCCACATCAACACCCAGGCCCCGGTCATCTGCTGCACGGCAGAGATACTCGCGAACCTCGCACTGCGCGAAGGCGAGGGCGCCGATGTGGGCTGCGTGGCTATGGACGAGTTCCACTACTACGGCGACGCCGATCGCGGATGGGCGTGGCAGGTGCCGTTGCTCACGCTGCCGAAAACCCAATTCTTGCTGATGAGCGCAACGCTCGGCGACGTGAGCGCCATCGCCGAATCGCTCAAGGAGCAGACGGGGACCGATGTGGACGTCGTTGCCGACGCGCCGCGCCCCGTTCCGCTCTCCTACGAGTACGTCGAGATGCCGCTCGAGGGCACGGTGGAGCTTGCTCTTCGAAAGGGCGAGGCGCCCCTGTATCTCGTGCACTTCTCGCAGGATGCGGCGCTTTCCACCGCTCAATCGCTTTCGAGTTTCGGCGTGGCCACCAAAGAGCAGCGCGAGGGCATCAAAGAGGCCATGTCGGGCACGCGGTTCACCACCGCGTTCGGCAAGACGCTCAAACGGCTTCTCGCTTCCGGCGTGGGCGTGCACCACGCCGGCATGCTGCCGCGCTATCGGCTGCTGGTGGAAAAGCTTGCCCAACAGGGGCTTCTGCCCGTCATTTGCGGCACCGACACGCTGGGCGTGGGTATCAACGTCCCCATCCATACGGTGGTGCTCACCGCGCTCGCCAAGTTCGACGGGCACCGCATGCGGCGGCTGCGCGCCCGCGAATTCCATCAGATCGCGGGACGGGCGGGAAGGTCGGGCTTCGACACCGAGGGCATGGTGATAGCCGAAGCGCCCGAACACGACATCGAGAACGCGCGCCTGGTTCTGAAGGCCGGGGGAGATCCGAAGAAGATCCGCAAGATCAAGAAGAAACAGGCTCCCGAGGGATTCGTCACCTGGAACGAGCAGACGTATCGGCGGCTCATCGAAGCCGTTCCCGAAACGCTCAAACCGCGCATGCGCATCACCCATTCCATGGTGCTGTCGGAGGTCGTGCAAGGAGGCGACGCCTACGGGCGGGTGCGGCGACTCATCGACGACTCCGCCCAGACCGCCGACGAGAAGGCGGCGCTCGCCTTGCGGGCGGACGAGGTGTTCGAGACGCTCATCGGCGCCGATGTTATCGAGCTCGTCGAAGACGGCGCGGGGGGAGGCGTCGAGTACGTCACCACCGTCGATCTTCCCGAAGATTTTGCGCTCGACCAGCCTCTTTCTCCGTTTTTGCTGGCAGCGCTCGAGCTTTTGGATCCGGAAGATGAGACGTATGCGCTCGACGTCATCTCCATGGCGGAGGCTACGCTCGAGGATCCCCGGCAGGTCCTGCGCGCGCAGGAGCGCCAGGCGAGGGATCGCGCTATGGCGGATATGAAGGCGGAGGGCATCGAGTACGAGGAGCGTTTGGAACGGATAGCCGACATCACGTACCCGAAGCCGCTGGAAGACCTGTTGGACGGCGCGTTCGAGCGCTACTGCGAAGAGGTTCCCTGGGCCCGTGATTTCGAGCTCGCGCCCAAATCGGTGCTTCGCGATATGCTGGAAACCGCATCGGATTTCAAGGGCTATGTGGGCCGCTACGGCATTGCCCGATCGGAGGGCACGCTGCTGCGCTATCTTTCCGATGCGTTTCGCGTGCTCGACCGTACGATCCCCGAAGACAAGCGCGACGAGCGGCTGAAAGACGTCATAGCCTGGCTGGGCTTCGTCGTGCGTTCGGTCGATTCGAGTTTGGTGGACGAGTGGGAGAGCACCGGCTCGATGCTCGATGCCGCTCCTCCGGCCGCAACCGACGAAGTGGTGCGCGATCGTCGCGGGGTTGCCGTTCTGGTGCGCAACGCCCTTTTCTCGCGCGTGCGGTTAGCTGCGCGGGGCAAAGCGGCCGATCTCGGCAAGCTCGATCAGGAATGGGGCTGCGGCGAGGCTCGTTGGCAGCGGGCGCTCGACGCATACTACGACGTGCACGATGAGGTGCTCATCGATGCGGATGCGCGCTCGGCAGCCTATCTCGTTATCGACGAGTCCGACGAAAAGACCGAGCGCGTATGGCACGTGCATCAGATATTCAGCGATTCGGACGGCGATCGCGATTTCGGCATCGCGGCCGACGTGGACCTCGATGCAACGCAAGCCGAGAGCGAGGCCGTGTTCAAGAACTACCGCGTGGGGTTCTTCGAGGAGCTGTAGGTACCGTGCTCTGAGTTCGGTGGATGCGGCTTCTTCGCGCCTCTTTTGTTTTGGGGTTTCAGCGAATGAGCCGGGTGGTTGCCTGGAGTCTGCGCGGCGGGCTGCTCCCTGCGCCTTCTTGTGTCATAATCTAGGCGAGCATGAGAGAAGGGAATGCAGCATGGCACGGACGAGCGCTCCATCGACGACGCGGCGCACGCTTCACTATTTCTGGTTGGTTACGAGGAAGCACGTAGGGCTGTTCGCGGCTCTCATGGCGTCCACGATCGCTTTCGTGGCGCTGCTTTCGTACGGCAACCCCTATGTGATGAGCCTTGTGGTCGACCGCGTGAGTGCGGGCCCCGTTGCGGCCGATGAGGTGTTCGCCGTATTCGGTCCCTACATCCTCGCGCTCATCGGCATCAACGTGTTCGGGCAGGTGGCGAGCAAGCTGCAAGACTACACCATGTACCGGCTCGAGATCGCCGCCGCCTACGATCTTGCCACCATGTCGTTCGACGCGCTGTGCAACCAGTCCATGTCGTTTCACTCCAACCGGTTCGGCGGCACGCTCGTAAGCCAAACCACCAAGTTCATGAGCTCCTATCAGCTGCTGCTCGAAACCATCACGTTCCCGTTTCTGCCGGTTATCTGCTCGGTTGTGTTCACCTGCGCCATCCTTGCTCCCCGTGTGCCCGTCTACGTTGCCATCCTCATGGTGCTTTTGGCGGTGTATGCGGGGGTTTCGTACTACATGTACAAGCGCATCCTGCATTTGAACGAGCAGGCGGCGAGCGCGCAGAACCAGCTCTCCGGCGAGCTGTCCGACTCGGTGGCGAACATCCTCGCCGTGAAAACCTACGGACGCGAGGATTACGAGCGGGGTCTGTTCGACGAGGCCAACCGAGAAGTGGTCGCGCGCGATTCGAAGCGCATGTGGGCTTCTCTCACGCGCGGCATCGTAACGGCATGCATCACCATCGCCATCATGAGCGTGGTTGCGGTGTTCATCGCAGGGGGAAACGCCTGGTACGGTATCACGCCCGGTACGCTCGTGGTGATGTTCACCTACACCTACACCGTGACGAACCAGTTCAATTTCATCAACAACGGCTTGCAGCGGTTCAACCGCGCCTTCGGCGATGCGAGCGGCATGACCGTCATTCTTGACGAACCGCGCCTTGTTGCCGACAAGCCCGATGCGCTGCCGCTTGCGGTGCGCGAGGGGGCCATCGATTTCGAGGATATCGATTTTTGGTACACCGACGGCAATGCGCGCACGCAGGTATTCGACAAATTCGATCTGCATATTCCCGCAGGCCAGCGCGTGGGGCTCGTGGGTATGAGCGGTGCGGGAAAAACCACGCTCACGAAGCTTTTGCTGCGTTTGTCCGACATCCAGGAGGGGCGCATCCTCGTGGACGGGCAGAACATCGCCGACACCACGCAGCAATCGCTGCGCCGCCAGATCGCCTACGTTCCCCAGGAGGCGCTCCTGTTCCACCGCACGATCGCGGAGAACATCGCCTATGGGCGTCCCGAGGCTACGATGGACGAGATCCGCGAGGCGGCGCGGCAGGCGAACGCGCTCGAGTTCATCGAGCGGTTGCCCCAGGGGTTCGAAACGATCACCGGTGAGCGGGGCGTGAAGCTCTCGGGCGGGCAGCGTCAGCGTATCGCGATCGCGCGGGCGCTTTTGGCCGATTGCCCGGTGCTCGTGCTCGACGAAGCGACGAGCGCGCTCGATTCCGAAAGCGAGCAGCTCGTGCAGGACGCCCTTTCCACGCTCATGCGCGGGCGCACCTCCATTGTGGTGGCGCATCGTCTTTCCACGGTGGCGAGCCTCGACCGCATCGTCGTGCTCGAGGGCGGCAAGGTAGTGGAGGACGGACCTCATGAGCGCTTGATCGAGGCGGGCGGCGAGTACGCTCACCTGTGGAGCCGTCAGACCGGTGCATATTTAGAGTAGAGTCGTTTTCTGCGGCGGACTAATCGGTGAGTGGTAGGTACGGTATTCCTGCATGAAACGCAGGCGCGTCATCGGTTTTCTGCATGGCGTCTCCGTGCGCTTCCATTTTTCCCGGCAAACGGTCGAAAACGCGGTTTTCCACTGATCAGAAAAACCTTCGTTTCGGAATTGTGCACCTGCTCAAAGTCGGTATAATGCAGCCTTCCGCACAGCGGAAGCCCGTGGAGCACGGCGCGGGTGGGGCCTTCAAGCGGCCCTGTTGCAGGCGCCGCGAAACGGCGCATTCCGAAAGGGAGGTACATACTTATGAGCGGTGACAACGCGGTACTGGCACGAAACACTGAAGATGCGCCCAAGAGTCCTCTGCATTCCCAGACGGTGGCCTTCTCCCACTACAACAACCTGTCGGCGCAGCTGCCCGTCGATCCGAAGACGGGAAGCCTGGTCGATGGCGGTGTGCGGGAGCAGGCGACGCAGTGCTTCGAGAACATCAAGGCGATCGTGGACAGCATCGGCCATTCCCTGAGCGACGTGGTGCGCATCACGGTGTTCGTTCGAAACATCGAAGACATCGATGTCGTCGACGAGGTTTATCGGACGTATTTCCCGACGTACGTTCCCACGCGCACTTCGGTTGCCGTCGCGGATCTTCCCCTTGGTGCTTCGGTGCAGATCGAAGCTTTGCTCTCGAACGGCGAGGGCACCATCCCGAACGAGCCGCAGGCGGGCGACCTCATCAAGTACGTCAACAACACGGCAGAAGCTCCCCTGAGCGCGCTGCATTCCCAGACGGTGGCCTTCTCCCACTACAACAACCTGTCGGCGCAGCTGCCCGTCGATCCGAAATCGGGTCAACTGATCGTCGGCGGCGTGAGGGAGCAGACCGCGCAGTGCCTGAAAAACGTGAAGGCGATTCTTGCGAGCATCGACGTTCCCTTCGACGACATCGTCAAGATCACCATCTTCCTCAAAGACCTTTCCGACATCGAGGTTGTAAACGAGGTCTACTCGATGTTCTTCCCCGATTCGGCGATCGCGCGAGCGGTAGGCTATGTTCCTGCGCGTACGGTGGTCGAGGCGGCGGCGTTGCCCATGCACGCTCTCGTGCAGATCGAAGCAGTGGTTTCGCACGGCGACGGTACGCCTCCGCAGGCCGTTGAGGACAGGCACGGGCTTATCGTGGAGGCGAACAACACCGACGCCGCACCGCGCAATCCGCTGTCAACCCAGACGGTCGCGTTCTCCCACTACAACAACATCTCCGCTCAGCTTCCCCTCGATCCCGCGACGGGCGAGCTCGTGGCGGGCGGCGCCAAGGAGCAGGCTGCGCAATGCCTGCAGAACATCAAGGCGATCGTCGAGAGCGTCGGCCATTCGCTCGGCGACGTGGTCAAGGTGAACGTGTTCTTGCGCGATCTCGACGATGCGGAGGCCGTCGACGAGGCGTATGCGGCGTTTTTCCCTGGCGGCGTTCCCGCGCGCAGGACGGTCGGCGTATCCGCGTTGCCCCTGGATGCCCTGATCCAGATCGACGCTATCGTGGCGAATGCCGAAGGCACGCCTCCGATCGCGTAAACGGCTCGGCACCTGCTGAACACCGGGGCTCCCGATTTCGCCGATGGGCGATTTCGGGAGCCTTTTCTGTGCGGCGGCTTTATGCCGGGAGCGCCCTTGTTGACTTGTTTCGGATTCGCGGGCGCATCGGGCCCCGGCGGCGCGGTGCTGCGGTATCATGGAGTCGATGCAAAGTTCGGCATATCGGTGCGCCCCCCGCAACGGGCTGCGCCCACGCGAATACGAAAGGTTGACTATGACGAAGATAGAGATGACCACGCCCTTGGTGGAGATGGACGGCGACGAGATGACGCGCATCATCTGGCAGATGATCAAGGACGAGCTGCTTTATCCGCATATCGACCTGAAGACCGAATACTACGATCTGGGCTTGGAGCACCGCAACGCCACCGACGATCAGGTGACCGTCGACTCGGCCGAGGCTACCAAGCGTTTGGGCGTAGCCGTGAAGTGCGCCACCATCACGCCGAACGCCGCGCGCATGGACGAGTACGATCTCAAGAGCATGTGGAAGAGCCCCAACGGCACGATCCGCGCCATGCTCGACGGCACGGTGTTCCGCACGCCCATCACGGTCAAGGGCATCGAGCCGTGCGTGCGCAATTGGGTGAAGCCCATCACGATCGCCCGTCATGCGTACGGCGACGTGTACAAGAACACCGAGATGGTCATTCCCGGCCCCGGTACGGTGGAGCTTGTCTACACCGCAGCCGACGGAACCGAGATGCGCGAGCTCGTGCACCGGTTCGACGGCCCCGGCGTGGCGCAGGGCATGCACAACCTCGACGCCTCCATCGAAAGCTTCGCGCGCAGCTGCTTCGAGTATGCGCTCGATCTGGGGCAGGACATCTGGTTTGCCACCAAGGACACCATTTCCAAGAAATACGACCACCGCTTCAAGGACATCTTCCAGGAGATCTATGACGCCGAGTACGCCGCGCGTTTCGAGGAGGCGGGAATCGAGTACTTCTACACGCTCATAGACGACGCCGTGGCGCGCGTGATGAAGGCCGACGGAGGCTTCATCTGGGCGTGCAAGAACTACGACGGCGACGTGATGAGCGACATGGTGTCGTCTGCGTTCGGCTCGCTTGCGATGATGACCTCGGTGCTCGTCAGCCCGCAGGGCTACTACGAGTACGAGGCGGCGCACGGCACGGTGCAGCGCCACTACTACAAGCACCTTGCCGGTGAGGAGACGTCCACGAACTCGGTGGCCACCATCTTCGCGTGGTCGGGGGCGCTGCGCAAGCGCGGCGAGCTCGACGGTCTGGCCGATCTGGTCGATTTCGCCGACCGGCTGGAAAAGGCCACGCTCGATACCATCGAAGCGGGGGAGATGACGGGGGATCTGGCGCGCATCACGTCGCTCGAGAACCCGAAGACGCTCAGCACGCGCGATTTCATCCTGGCGATCGCCGGGCGTCTGTAACACGAAAGCGGATCGGGCGCGCAGCCTAGGGCTGCGCGCCCGCATCGCGCTGGGGCGGCGTTGTTTCGGCCGCCGCCGTTNGACATCGGTGCGGACGCCCATCTCGCGGGCAACCTGCTTCATGAGATCCCACATGAGCGTGCTCCACGGCACGACGGCGCCCTCGTCGATGGAAAGCGTTTCGTCGGGCACGAGGGAGTCGACGTCGACCGTGCGCACGATGCCCGTGCCGTCGCATTCGGGGCAGGCCCCCTCGCTGTTGAAGGCGAGCTGTTCTGCTCCCGGGCCGAAGAACTCGATGCCGCAGGTTGAGCACGTGATGGGCTGCTCGGCGGCAACGGCGAGCGTCGGGGGATTACGGTGGCCGTTGGGGCATACGTGGCTGCCCGTGCGCGAGAACAGCAGGCGCAGGCTGTTCAGCAGCTCGGTGGACGTGCCGAACGTGCTGCGAACGCCCGGTACACTCGGACGCTGATGGAGCGCGAGCGCTGCGGGTACGTGGAGCACCTCGTCGACGGCGGCGCGNGCTGCTGCGGCTGCTGGCCGGGTTGCTGCCGTTACCGCTCGGAGCCGGCTTCTGGTGCAGCTGTTGCGGCTGGTATGCGGTTGCCGCTGCCGGGAGCCGCCTTCGGGTGCAATCGTTGCGGATGGGTTGCTGCTGCCGTGCTTCCACGGGGTTTTGTCGAAAAACGGCTTCCTGATGGCGGCCAATCGTCGTTTTGCGCCGATTTGAGGTCGCTCCGAATCGCTCGAAGGCGCTTCGGGTTAAATCGCTCTACGAAATCGCAGGTCGGAAAATCAGCAACGGCAAACTTCGGTGCGAATCGATGCAAGGTTTTCGCAAAACAAGCCTTCGCCGCCATCAGGCGGCCGTTTTCGTCGCAAAGTTAGAATCGACGCGTTCTCGCGCAGCGCCTCGGCGCCGAACCGGTGCTTCGCGGCTTCGGGCGGGCTCGTGCCGAGATCGGGGGGGTCTTTTCTGCGTGTTTTTCCTCGTTGTGTTACGTTCGGGCTAAACCTTCCTGATGACTGGTGTTTCGACCTGCGCCAACGCAGAAGGCTCCCTCCCGGCTTCGGTCCGGTTGCCTGAAAACGCCCTCGAAGCGGTCCGAAATGCAACACAACGCATGTTTTCCTGCGAATCCGGGTCGACGGCTGCTCGGCCGCAGATGCGTAGCCCCCGTGGCTATATGTGCTGCTTGAGGTAGCGTCCCGTTACGCTGGCGTCGTCGGCGGCGATCTCGGCGGGCGTGCCTGCAGCGACGATGAGCCCGCCCGCCTCGCCGCCTCCCGGTCCCATGTCGATCACGTAATCGGCGTTAGCTATCACATCGAGGTCGTGCTCGATGACCACGACGGTACCGCCCTGCTCGACGAGGCTCTGGAACACCTCGAGCAGGGTGCGCACGTCCAAGGGGTGCAGCCCGATGGTGGGCTCGTCGAACACGAACACCGCATCCTTCTGCACTCGGCCCATCTCGCTTGCGAGCTTGAGGCGCTGGGCCTCGCCGCCCGACAGCGCGGGCGTTGCCTCGCCGAGCGTGAGGTAGCCCAGTCCCAGGCCGTGGAGCGTTTGCAGGCGGGCATGCACCTTCTTGAGGTCGTCGGTCGCCGGCAGCGCTTCGTCAACGCTCATCGCCATGAGCTGGGGAAGCGTGAGGCCCGGGCCGCTCTCGCCCTTGCGGGGGCGATGGATCAGATTCGCTTCGTCGCCGTAGCGCGAGCCGCGGCAGGCGGGGCAGGTGATGTCCACGTCGGGGAGGAACTGGACGTCGAGGCTGATCGAACCCGTGCCGTCGCATACGGGGCAGCGGAGCTTGCCCGTGTTGTAGGAGAAATCTCCCGCCTTGCAGCCGGCTGCCTTCGCGTCGGCGGTGCGTGCGTAGGCGCGGCGCAGCTCGTCGTGCACGTTCGCGTAGGTGGCCACGGTGGAGCGAACGTTGGTACCGATGGGCGTGGCGTCGATGAGGTTCGCCCGCTTTATGCCGTCCGCCTCGATGGCCTTGACGTGGGACGGCGGCTCGGTGCCGGCCGCGCTTGCCGCGAGGGCGACAACGAGGCTTTCCAGCACGAGGGTGGTTTTCCCCGATCCCGATACGCCGGTGACGGCGGTCAGCCGCCCACGCGGGATGTCGACGATAAGCGGCTTGACGGTATGGAGGCCCTCGGTTTCGAGATGGATGTCCCCGATGGCGAACACGTCTCCTGCGCCGATGCGCGTGCGTACCCGCACCGATTCCGTTCCCGAAAGAAACGAGCCGATCCGTGAGGCGGGATTTGCCTCCACTTCGGCAAGCGGCCCCTCGGCGATCACCCGACCGCCGCTTGCGCCCGCGCCGGGGCCCATCTCGATGAGATGGTCGGCGTGCGCCAGGATATGCGTGTCGTGATCCACCATGACAACCGAGTTCCCGTCTGCCAGCAGATCGCACATGACGTCGAGGAGCCCATCGATGTTCGAGGGATGCAGGCCGATGGAGGGCTCGTCGAGCACGTAAAGCACCCCGGTTGTGCGGTTGCGCACGGCGCGGGCCAGCTGCACGCGCTGGCGCTCGCCCGTGGAGAGCGTGGCACNAGGGGATGTCGACATCGATGTTCTTCAGGTTGTGGACGCGTGCCCCGCGCACCTGGATGCGATCGGGTTCTTGGGGACGGTTCTCGTGTTCGTCTGCGGGTGCGTTCGAGCTGGTCATAATGCCTCTTCGCGAGTTGGTTGTTGCAGTGTGCGCCCGAGTACTGCCGGGTGCCGTCTGATGCCGTCGGAGCGCGATACGATGATAGGCGATCTGCGCTTGCCGCGGGGCAATTGTAACGCGATGGGCACGTTGCCCGCTCAGCGCTGCCGGATGGAGAACGTTATCTCCACGGTGTCGCCCACATCGACGTGCAGCCGCTTTCTCGCCTTGGCGGGCAAAGCGAGAAAATGGGAGCCGTCCCCCAGGGGCAAGAGCGATGTGGGCCATGTGAAGCTGGCGGCGTTCGCCCGTGCGGTGGCCGTTACCGCGATGAGACCGCGATCCTGCAGATCGTAGTACGGTTCGCATAGGCTGGCGGGAACGGCTGCGTAGTACCAGCCGCCCGGCCGATCGAATAACTCGACAGGTGCTGCAAACGATTCGGGCCTGCTCATGGTTTGGTCCTTTCTCTGCCACGCGGGGTTTGGCAAGCATGTCGGTGGAGCACGCGCGGATCTTTTGCGTCCGTCACTTGTTCTTCACCATGGAAAGCGAGATCTTTCCCCTTTCCTTGTCGATGCCGGCAACCCATACGGTTACGGTATCGCCCACGGAGACGACTTCGCTCGGGTGCTTGACGAAGCGGTCGGCCATCTTAGACACGTGCACAAGGCCGTCCTGCTTCACGCCGATGTCGACGAATGCGCCGAAATCCACGACGTTGCGGACGGTGCCCGTAAGCTCCATGCCCAAGACGAGGTCGTCGAAAGAGCGGATGCCTTCGCTGAATACGACTTCGGGTGCGTCGTCGCGCGGATCGCGCCCCGGCTTTTCCAGCTCGGCTATGATGTCGCGCAGGGTAGGAAGCCCCACGCCGAGCTCGGAAGCCAGTGCCGGCACGTCTTCGATGCGCTCGCCGGCGTTGGGGATTCCGTGCCCCAGATCCTCGAGTTTCGCACCGGCCCGCTTGACGACCTCGCGCGCGACCGGATAGCTTTCGGGGTGGACGCTCGTAGCGTCGAGCGGGTTTCTTCCGCCCGAGATGCGCAGGAACCCGGCGCTGTTCTCGAACGCCTTCGCGCCCAGCTTGGGGACCTTTTTGAGCTCGCGGCGGTCGGTGAACCTGCCGTGCTCCTCGCGATAGGCGACGATGTTCTTCGCAACCGTTGCGTTGATGCCCGCCACGTAGCCGAGCAGGCTGGCGCTCGCGGTGTTGAGATCCACCCCCACGCGGTTGACGACGTTTTCCACCACATCGGCGAGTGCACGTCCGAGTTCTGCCTGGTTGAGGTCGTGCTGGTACTGGCCGACGCCGATGGACTGGGGCGGTATCTTCACGAGCTCGGCCAGCGGGTCTTGCAGCCTGCGGCCGAGGCTCATGGCTCCGCGCGTGGTTACGTCGAGGTCGGGATATTCCTCGCTTGCGAGCTTCGAGGCCGAGTAGACCGAAGCGCCCGCTTCGTTGACGATCGTGTAGCGAAGCGGTGCCGTGCTCTTCGCGATGAAATCGGCGACAACCTCCTCGGTTTCGCTGCTCCCCGTGCCGTTGCCGATGACGATGACGTTGATGTCGTAGCGCCGCACGTACTCGGCGAGCTTGCTCTGCGTCTTGGCCGTTTCCGATCTCGGCGGGGTGGGGTAGACGGTCGTATAGTCGAGGAGCTTGCCGTATTCATCGAGCACGGCGACCTTGCAGCCCGTGCGGTATCCCGGGTCGATGGCGATCACGCGCGCGTTTCGAACAGGGCGCTGCTGCAGGAGGTTCTCGGTGTTTTTGGCGAACACCCTGATGGCGTCGGTCTCGGCCCGCTCGGTGAGCTCGGCGCGCATCTCACGTTCGAGCGAGGGCGCCATCAGGCGCTTGTAGCAGTCGGCGAGGCATGCCTTCAAGGTGTCGGTGAAGATGCTCGGGCGACGAATCACCCGCTTTTCCAGCTGTTCGATCGCGAAGGCTTCGTCTGCGCGCACCCTGACCTTGAGCTTGCCTTCCTTCTCGCCGCGGTTGACGGCGAGGATCCGATGGTTGGGTATTTTGGAGATTGGCTCCGAGAACTCGTAGTACATCTCGTAGACGGTCTTCTCGTTTTTATCGGTTGCCTCGCATGTGAGGGCGCCGCGCTTTCTCGTGAAATCGCGCAGAAGCGCGGTGTGCTCCGCATCGTCGGCAACGTGCTCGGCGATGATGTCGGCAGCGCCCTGCAGGGCTGCTTCGGGCGTGCCGTAGCCTGCTTCGGCGTTGAGGTGCTCGGCGGCGATCGCGTAAGGATCGCCGTTCGAGCGGTTCTGCGCAAGCATGAGCAGCGCGAGCGGCTCCAGCCCAGCATCGCGTGCCTTGGAAGCGCGGGTGGCGCGCTTCTTCTTGAAGGGCTTGTAGAGGTCCTCGACGCGTTGCAGCACCGTTGCCGCCTCGATCTTCTTCTGCAGCTCGTCGGTGAGACCGCCCTGCTCTTCGATGGAGCGCAGGACCTCGGCCTTGCGTGCTTCGAGGTTCTTGAGGTATGTAAATCGCTCGTCGAACTCGCGCAGGGTCACATCGTCGATGCCGCCCGTCGCCTCTTTGCGGTAGCGGGCGATGAACGGGATCGTATTGCCGTCGTCGATGAGGCCGATAACGGCGTCGACTTGGGCGGGCGCGAGCTTGAACTGGTCGGCGAGCAGGTTTTTGATGCTGGGCATGGGGTCTCGTTTCCTCGTTTTCAGAGTATTCTACCCGATGTGGCGATGCCCGGGCGACTGCTCGGCGCTTTTCGCAGTGCGCATGCCGTGGTTGCCGGGCATTCCGATCAAGGCTTGTGCCCGACTCCTGCGATGTTGCGTATTCGGTGCGCGATGCATGGTGCATGGCTGCAGCTGGCAGCCGCGAAAGAGGGCTTCGCGGCTTCTCGTTCGCATGCTGACGGTTGCTGATTATGCGCCTATGCTCATGCACGCTTTTGACAAGCAATGCGCTTGATAATCACGATAATTACTTGTCAAAAGCGTGCATGAGCGGATGGCGGATGGCGGATGGGTATGGGGTGGGGGTGGACACGGGTATTGGCGTAGGGCGGCATGGGCGATATGGGCGGGCGCGTCGTAGCGGATACGCACCCCGCTCGCGTCCGTTCGCGATGCCCCGCTTCGCGCCAGTCGGCGAATGCGAAGCCCCCGCTCTGCGTCAGCGGGGGCTTCGTGCGGGCTCTTGCTATTCACCCCATATAAGCGACATGAGAAACGCGACATCCTCGGTTCCCTCCGCGGCGGAAAGGCGCGAATTCTGGCTGAGCGTCATCGTCTGCTTTTCGCTTTGGCTGTACGCCTCCCACTCTGCCCCGACAGGGGCACCCTCGTTGGGATTGCCGCTTCTCACGAAGTTCAACCATCGATTGTGCACGTCGTCCGCAAACGCCCGGTCGTCTTCGCTGAGCCTGGTCGTCGGCGAGAACGTGTCGAATACGAAGGGGAGCTCCAGCGCATGCATGGTGCCCAAGCCCGCCTCGTCGAGGGCGGCTACGCGGTAATCGAAATGGTACAGATACACGTTTCGCCCGTCTGCGCTCAGCTTGTCGGCGAACACGTCGGTTCCCGCCCTCAAGCCCATCTTCATCATGAAGCGGGCCCGATCCGTTGCGCTGTTCGCTTCATCGACGGGGTATCGCTCCAGTACGGCCGGCGCATTCTCGCCGAATATCGCTTCGACCAAATCGACGTAGTCCTGCTCGCTGATGCCCTCATCAACGAACAGCGTTCCCTCGTCGGTGTTGTATCCGCCGAGGATGTCAACGCTGTTGTACGCGCCGTCCGCGAGCGCCTGATAGGGGTTTTCGGGGAGGACCACGCCGTCGAACACGGGGAAGAACGCCGTGTCGGAGGGATGGATGATATCCATGACGAAGTTGCTGTTCTCGGCGATCGCAAGCGCATCGGCTTTCCTCATGTCGCTGAGCGATGTGGCTTCGAGGCTTTCCATGAGCCTTTCGGCATTGCCGAGCGCCTGGCTTTTGTCGCCGCTGCTCAACGGCGCGACGAGCGGCTGTCCGAGAACGTTGCCGCTCTCCATGATCGCCTTGTGGAACAGGCCTTCTGCAAGCGGGCTGAGGATGAGGTTCGAGACGCTGAACGATCCGGCCGATTCCCCGCTGATCGTCACGTTGTTCGGATCGCCTCCGAAGCGCTCGATGTTCTCCTGCACCCAGCGAAGCCCCGCGATCTGATCGAGCATGCCGGCGTTGCCGATGTACCCGGTTTCGTCTTCGAGTTCCTCTGAGGTGAGGAATCCGAGCCCGTTCAGACGGTAGGAGATATTCACCTGCACCACGCCGCCCTGCGCAAAGCGGGTGCCGTCGTACATGGATTTCGAGGCCGATCCTTGCGTGAAGGCGCCCCCGTGGATGAACACCAGGACGGGTGCGAGCTCTTCGGTTTGCTCCTCGGGTTTCCAGATGTTGAGGTACAGGCAGTCCTCGTTCTTCTCCAGACCCGGCTCGTCGGCTGTCTGGATGGCCATGGGCGCGTACTCGCGGCAGTCGAGGACGCCGTCCCAGGCTTGCAGGTCCTGCGGGGGAGAAAAGCGCTTGTCGCCTATCGGCGGTTCGGCGAAGGGGATGCTCTTGTAGCTGACTACGCCATCCCACGCGACGCCTTTCACCTGGCCGTATGCGGTGTCGACGACGTGCTCGCTGCCGCTGTGCTCGTACAGGTAGCTCTGCGCTCGCTTGACCGCGTTTTCGCGGATGTTGTGGTAGTAGAAGGGGTAGTCGCTCGCATGGAACACGCCCCGCGGGAACACGGCCGCCATCTCTTCGGGGAAGCTGAACTCGTCGACGTCGACCGTGGAGCAGACGACGGTGCCCCGCTCGAGGTTGACGGTCGCATCGGCGAATCCCGCGACGTCCTCGTATCCCCCTGTCTCGTCGTAGAAGCGCGATCCGAGGTTCTCGCTCGCCTGGGCGGGCTCGTCGGTGCGCGTCCACGTCAGGGGGTTGATGGCAACCGATCCGGGCGGCGCCACAGGGCTTGCGCCCTCGATTTCCGGCGCTTCGGTGTTGAAGGAGACGACGACGCCCGTATCGTTGGATCCTTCGGCGAACTTCAGGTGCGGGTTGTCGTCGAGCTCCTGCTGGGTGACCGAGTAGCCGATGATGTAGGCGGCAACCATGCGCTCGTAGACGTCGGGGTGATCTTTCATGTAGTCGATGAGCAGGCACTTGACCATTTCGGAACCCTGGGAGTGGCCGGCGAGGATGAAGGGGCGTCCGTCGTTGAAGTGCTCGAGGTAGTACACGAAGGCGGCAACCACATCGGTGTAGGGCACGCCGTACACGTACGATTCCTGCTCTTCGAGAGAAAGGGGAAGCAGATACATCGCATCGAGCTGGCGGTAGTAGGGTGCGAACACGTTGCCGGCATCCTCGTACGCGGAGGCTTGCGAGGCAAGGTTGCCGGGTGCCCCCTCGCGCATGCTCTCGTTGTCGATGGCGGAAACGTAGGGCTCGTCTGACTGTCTCGTCCATGCGGTGGGGTAGAGGTAGAAGACATCGACGGGTTTATCCGGTTCGTCGGCTATGCTCAGCCAGTTGCCTTCATCGGTGTAGTCCGACGGCTCGATGACGTCGCCGCGCTGGGGCGGGACGGGTATGTCGCCGTCTTCCTGCTGGGGGGAGGTGCATCCTGCGAATGCGAGCAGTGCGAACGTGAGCAGCGCAATGCTGCTGAGAAGCTTCTTCATGAGCGTCCCTTCGTCGATTCAGCGAAAGGGGCCTTGAGCTCATCGGCCCCGTGACAGCTCCGGCAATTAAGTAATATGTTTCTATTTTATACTGAAATGCCCGTGGATGCTACAAGGGGTTTCGGCGAAGGTCGCCTACTCGTCTTGGGATATTACGGAAAGCTGCTTGTTCGGTGAGCGAAGGCGGTCGATGCTGCAAGTTTCACGCTGGCCTCAGGCTCGACGGCGGACTGCTCGCTTTCGATCCCGAATGATAGTAAAGTGCATAGTCGGCAAAACGGCAGAGGAAGCGGGAGCACGATGAATATTCAGGTGTTCGGAACCAAGAAGAGCTTCGATACGAAGAAGGCCCAGCGCTATTTCAAGGAGCGGCGCGTGAAGTTCCAGCTCATCGACTTGAAGGAAAAGGGAATGAGCAAAGGCGAGCTGGAATCGGTCTGTCGCGCGGTGGGCGGCATCGACAAGCTGATCGATCCCCAAGCGAAGGACGGGGATACGGTTGCCCTGCTCGCGTATTTGGCTCCCGAGCAGAAGTTCGACAAGGTTCTTGAGAACCAGCACGTCATCATGGAGCCCGTGGTGCGCAACGGCAAGCAGGCAACGGTGGGCTATGCCCCCGAGATATGGAAGACGTGGGAGTAGGGCTCGCAGGGTTTTCAGGCAGTAGCAGGCGGCAAGAGCAGCGCCGGGCGGCGCGCGGAAGGACTGGCGGAGGCGGTTACGGGAGCGCTTTCGTCATGCGTCCAGGTTCAAAAAGTACTCTCGGCTCTCGAAAAACCGAACTCCGTCGACATGGGCGGTGACGTCGTCGCGGTCGTAGGTGAATCCGAGCTTCTCGAGCACCTTTGCCGATGCGAGGTTCTCCTTGGCATGGCTGCCGGCGACCTTTCGTATCCCGAGATCGGTAGCGGCGAAATCGAGAATGGCTTTCATCGCCTCGGTCGTATACCCGCGATTCCAGTGGGACTTCTTGATGTTGTAGCCGACCTGATAGAGCTGGTAGTCCTCTTCCCAGATCAACCCACCGGAGCCGAACAGCTCGCCCGTCTCCTCGAGAGCGAAACCCCAAATGTAGTTGTCGCGCGGTACGCGTGCATCGCCTTCGTGCTTCCACTCGATTTCTTTCAGCCACGCCATCGTATCGTCGATGGTACGATGCGGAAGCCAGCTCACGTACCTCGCAACCTCCTCGTCGCCGGTCCAGCCGTAGAAGGCGGTCTCGGCGTCGGCAAGGGTGAGCGGCCTGAGGATGAGACGCTCCGTTTCCAGCATCATGCGCCCTCGCTTTCTCGCGCGGCGGTGCCCCTGGCTTTCTTGGCGAGCTGAACGATTCCCGTGAGCGCCGCGCCGACAACGATGCCGAAGCACGCTGAGATCAGGGAGTCGGCACACCAGAGCAGAACGCCGTTGTCGATCGGGCCCGTGAGGTCGTGGACGATGGTGGCGAACAGTGGCAGGCCGACATCCGCGAGGTTCACGATGAGGAGATGTCCGCCGACCCACAGCATGGCGGCAACGCCCACCACCGTCAAGAGCGCAAACACCTTCGGCATGAGTTTGACGAGGCCGATTCCGAATGCCTGCAGAAACGAGCTCGTCCTCTCGACGCCCCGTTCTGCAATCCAGCGCCCGGCATCGTCGATCTTGATGAGAAGGCCTACCGATCCGTAGACCAGAAGCGTCATCAGCACGGCGACGACGATGAGCATGGCGAGGCGCATCCACCAATCGCCCGATTCCAGTGCGTCGACCGAAATGAGCATGATCTCGGCCGAGAGCACGAAGTCGGTCGTCGCGGCGCCCTGAACGATCGATCGTTCGTCTTTGGGGGATCTCTCGACGACGTCCTGCGCCGCAGCGGCTTCGCTGCGATGCCGAAGCCGATGGATGATCTTCTCGGCGCCTTCGTATGCGAGGTAGCATCCGCCGACGATGAGGGCCCAAGGGAAAACCCACGGTGCGATGGCCGAGAGGATCATTATCGCAACGATGATAATGCCTTTGTTGATGAGCGAGCGCTTTGCTATTGCGCCGACGACGGGCAGTTCGCGTGCGGGGGAGATGCCTTGCACGTACTGGGGCGTAACCGCGGCATCGTCTATGACGACGGCTGCGCACTTCGAGGCGGCTTTGCCTGCGCCTGCGGCAATATCGTCGATGCTGGCTGCGGCCGCTTTGGCCAGTACGGCAATATCGTCAAGAAACGCGAAGAATGAGCTCACGGATAATCTGTCCTCACATCTGTTCCAGGTCAAAGGGAGCTAAAGCAAATAGTATAGCAGGGCGAGCGCGCGCGGCGGACGGCGCCGCTCAACTACACTTTCGTCACAGAGCACGCCCTGCTATCGGGGCCGACTGCCTGCGGGCGGCATGCGGGTTCTGATCGAGCTTGCTGCGATGCGCGCGTGATGCGCCGCTTGCGGTGCGATCCTGTATGATGGATGCGTACTCGACGACGCTCGAAGAAGGGGTTCGCCGCTATGGATGAGAAGTGCAGATGCTCGTGGCCGGGCGATATGCCGCTGTACGTGGACTATCACGACAACGAGTGGGGTCGGCCCACCCATGACGACCGCGAGCTGTTCGAGCTTTTGGTTCTCGAGGGCGCGCAGGCGGGCCTTTCGTGGATAACGATCCTCAAAAAGCGGGAAGCGTACCGTGAGGCATTCGACGGGTTCGATCCGGCCAAGGTGGCGCTCTACGACGAGGCGAAGGTGGAAGAGCTCATGCAAAACGCGGGGATCGTCCGCAACCGCCTTAAGGTCAACGCGGCAATAACCAACGCGAAGCTGTTTTTGGACGTGGTCGAGGAGTTTGGGAGCTTCGACGCGTTCCTGTGGGGCTACGTGGATGGAAGCCCTATCGTGAATCGGTGGTGCAGCGAGGACGAGATCCCGGCGAGTACGCCGCTTTCCGATAGGATCAGCAAGGATCTGAAGAAACGGGGCTTCAAGTTCGTCGGCTCCACCATCGTGTACGCCTACATGCAGTCCATCGGCATGGTGAACGATCACGTTACCGGGTGCTTCGTGTATCGGGAGCTGGCAGGCGGGTCGGGCGCAACCGATTCTTGCTCAGATGCCAACCAGAATACCTAGCGCTTGCACGCCGCTCGCCTATAATCGGATCTACCGCACACGGATCAGGCACAACGGCAAGGAGCGCATGCGCATGAACGAGAAGACCTTCATCGAGATCAACGGCATGCGTCAGGGCATGTTCATCCAAGGCGAAAGCGCCGAAAAGCCGGTGCTGTTGTTTTTGCACGGTGGCCCCGGGTCTCCCGAGGCTCCCTTTACCCAAAGCCTTCCCACCGGGTTGGGAGAGCTGTTCACCGTATGCTGGTGGGAGCAGCGGGGAAGCGGCATGACGTACCGGAAGGACACCCCGCCCGACACCATGACGATCGAGCAGATGGTCGACGATGCCCTGGCGATGATCGGGTATTTGCGCGAGCGCTTCGGGAAGGAGAAGCTGTACGTGATGGGGCATTCCTGGGGATCGTTGCTCGGCGTCCTGGTTGCGCAGAGGGCTCCGGAGCTTCTACATGCCTATATCGGCATCGGCCAGCTGGCTCGACAGGATGAGTCGGAGCGGCTTGCATACGCGTACATGCTCGATCGGTTCCGCGAAGCAGGAGACAAGAGGATGCTTCGCAGGCTTGAGAAACACCCCATCGATCAGGGGGCCGCAATCGACTTCGAATACCTTTCGGTGCGAAGCTCGGGAATGACGAAGCTCGGTATCGGCATGGTGCACCGTTGGCGATCCATGGTCAAGCCGGTGCTGGCCGTGCTGCGCTTCAAGGGCTACACCATGCGGGAGAAGATGAACTACCCGAGGGGGAACGCCTTCTCGCTCAACTGCCTGTGGGACGAGGTTCTGGGCATCGATCTGTTCGAGCGGGTGCCTCGCTTGGAGGTTCCCGTCTATGTTTTCCACGGCGTGTTCGATTACCAGGTGTCATACGCGATCGCCAAGGAGTACCTGCAGGTGCTCGAGGCCCCCGTGAAGGGCTTCTGCTCCTTCGAGGAGTCGGCCCACAGCCCCTGTTTCGAGGAGCCCGAGAAGATGTGCCGCATCCTGCGCGAGGACGTGCTGGCGAAAGCGGCCGTCTCGGATGGTTGCGTACGGCAGAAGCAGCGCGGATAGCCGCTCTTGGCACCGCGCATCATTGCGGGCGCATGCATTATCGCGTTGGTTCGTGTGCTTCGGCGGTGTGCTCTCGCTGGCTAGAGAAAGCTGCTTTCCAGCCAGGCGCGGTAGCGTTGTATGCCTTCGGGACAGAGACGGTAGTACGTCTTGCCATCCTTGAGCGATCCCTCGACGAAGCCGGCGGAAAGCAGCGCGCTCATGTGATGCGACGTCGTTGCGGGGGTGAGGTCGAGCATGCGGGCGATCTCCAGGTTGTACAGCTCCTCGGTTTTGAGTGCCGCGAGGATTTCCAGCCGGTGCGCGTCGTTGAGCGCTTTTGCGGCCAGGATGGCCTCGGTTTTGGAGAAGCCCTCGTCTTGCCCCGCGAAGACCTTGCTGATAAGCAGGCCGACAACGCAGAGACCGTCAAAGACGATGACGCCCAGAGCCGAGACCAGCGAAGGCACGATGCGGGCGTCGGGGTTTATCTTGAGGGCTTGCTCGACAACGTCGGGCAGGTTGCCTTTGCGCACCTGCTCCTCAAGCTGTTCGAGGAGCAGGCGTATTTCGGGCTCGAGCTTCGCGTATGCGTGTTCGAAAGCGGGCAGGTTCGCGTTGATTGCATCGACCACCACCCCGATCCTCTGCCGAGGCTGTTGGAGCAGGGCAGTGATCTGCCATTTCGCCTTGTCCGGCAATCCGCTTGCCTGAAGGGCGTCAACAACATCGTCGCTGGTTTCCAGAAGGTCGCTGAACGCTTTGAGGATTGTCTCATGCACTTTTTCGTCCGGAACGGCGCTGAAATCCTCGAGCCATTCCGGATGCAGGAAGATGAGGTCGATCAACGACAGCGCGAGCTCGTCGGACAGGTTCTCTATGAACTCGCCTCCCTCGGTATCCACCTTGCGGCTGGCGAAGGCGGCGAAGAATCCCTCGAGTATCGAGTAGTTCGCTGCGTAAAATGCCGTTCCGTTGATGCCGAAGTCGTCGAGCGCTTTGATCGCTTCCTTTTTCTGCTTCTTGCCCCAGCGGGGGAGGGTCAGCAGAAGAAACGTCTCAATGGCGGGATTCAGTTGGTATTTCATGCTGTTGGACCTCAACCTGTTCTGGAGCCTGACTGCTGTTTTCTAAGCGCTGGAACGAAGCGAAGGCACCTTGTTGTTCGACGAGCGAATCGAAGGTTCCGATCTCTTGAATGCGTCCCTCTCGCATGAAGAGTATAGCATCGTAGCGGCTCAAGAGATCGGGCCTCAGGTTATGCGTGATGGTCACCATGGTCAGATCGTCGAGCTCCAGAAGGGCGCTCTCGATGTCGTAGGCGGTTTGGACGTCCACTGCGCTTGTTCCCTCGTCGAGGATGAGCAGAGGCTTCTGCTCGATAAGGGCGCGGGCGACGGCGATTCGCTGCCGTTGGCCCCCGGAGAGCTTGGAGCCCATTTCCCCGGCGCGTGTGGCAAGCCCGCTGTCGGTCTGATCGAGAAACTTCGCGACGCCGCTCGTCTTGAGGGCTGCTTGCCATTGCTCTTCGCGGTAGGTCCTGCCGAGGCCGATGTTGTACTCGATGGTGTCGTCGAACAGGTACACGCCCTGATGGATGGTGGACATTTTGCCGAGAAGCTGGTCGATGGCGAGTTCGCGAAGCTCGGTTCCATCGATGCGAATCGCGCCGCTGTAAGCGCTGTGCTCGCCCCCGAGCAGGCTCATGAGTGTGCTTTTTCCGCAGCCGCTTTCGCCTACGAGCGCGTACTTCCCGCCCTTTTCCAGGGTCAGATCGAGCTGGGATATTACCGGCTGATCCTCTGAATAGGCGAAGGTAAGGTTCTCGAACCGGATGTCCTTCTCGAATTTCGGCTCGTCTGTGCCGGTGAAGGCGGATGGCGCGGGGCGGCTCAGGTCTTTGAGCCTTTCGAGTACGGGCATTGCCCCCTGGATCTGGGGAACGCATTGCATGATGACCGCAACCGGCTGCACGAATGCGCCTGCGAGCTGAAGAATGGCCAGGAGCGCACCGGCGGTCATCTGCCCGTTCAACACGAGGAAGCCGGCGACCAGCATGGTGCCGATCTGAGATGCCGCGCCCACCACGGCGGCGATGCCCTCGCTGAACGACAACAGCTTGGAGACGGCGAACTTCTTGCGTGCGAGCTCGTCGTTTTGGCTGGAAAAGTCTTTTTTGACACGGTTGGTAAGGCGGTACGAGCGGATGACGTCGTAGCCTGAGAACTGGTCTTTCAGCTTCATGGTGAACAGGGAGAGCCCCGTCGAATAGGCCTCTTGGCGCTTGCCGATAGGCTTGCCGAGACTCGCCGGCAGAAGGTACATGAGGACGAGGCTGACGAGCATGATCCCGCCGATGAGAGGGCTGTAGACGAACAGGGTGACGGCTGCCATGACGAAGATGATGGCGTATTGAATCGTGTTGAGAAACGGCACGACGGCATTCTCTTCGACTATCGTCATGTCGTTGGTGAGCGCCGAAAGGTAGTCGGCGGTGTTGGTTTTTCGGTAGTTCTCGGTGTCGCGGGAGATGATGCCGCTCTGGACATCGGTCCGCAGATCTCGGATGGTATTGACGATGAGCTTCTTCTCGACAAGGGCGCCGCATACGGCGACGACGAGGAGCACGACGATGTAGGCTGCGACGACTCCTATCATGGTGGTGAAGAGCTCCCAGTTTCCGCTGGTGACAGCATTGAGGATGTTTTCCAGGATAACGGCCGCAGCAATGGTGAGCGCGGCGCTTGCGGTGCTTATGACCATGACGACGGCGAAGAGGGCTTTGTGGTTTCGGAAGAGCTTGAGCATGGGCTGCTCCTTTTTCGGGCGGGCGAGTGCTTGTTGAGCTTAAATTAGATGGATATCTAATTTAAGTCAATATGATGATTGTCGTATAGTTGAATACAGCGAACCCATTGGTTTTGGCGTCTAGCTTCCCCTCCGCTGGCAAGCCCTCATTGACGAGGCTATGCCCGGAACCCCAAAGCGTCAGATGGGCGCCGGGCGGCCTGCGCGGGGCGTCGATTGCAGCGCGACGGCAAAAAGGCGAACTCGTGGCAGAAAAGCGGAGTTATTCGTCTCCGTAGGATACCTCCCCCTCGGTGTCGGCTCCCCGACCGTCCCTGATCAGGCGCGATAGGACGGCTTTATGCGCTGGCTGCGTGCCTTGCCATCCTCAAGGGGTTCAGACGACGAATATCTCCGCTTTTCTGCCACGAACCTGGGAATCTGGCGCGCANCGGCATGCATTGACGAGGCTATGCCCGGGTGGCGTAGAGGTCTACGTTGATGTGCCACGTGCCGTCGTCGGCGACCGTGACGTTCTGCCAATGGAAGGTATCGTCTTCTATGGTGGCGAAAACCCACTTCTGTCGCTCGTCGGCGATGTTTGTGAGCACTATCATGCCGTCCTGCTTCCTCGCTTCGAGCCGCATGATCCTGCCCGTGTAGCAGTAGGCGATGTCCCAGGCGTGCGTGCTGGGATTGTAGATGCGAAGCGTCGTTCCGTACTCCTCGTCGGGGTGGGGGATGTCGGTTCGCGTGTCGCGCGAGGGAAGGATGATCACATCCTGGATGGCCATGCCTTCGAGAACCCGCGCGAAGTACCATTCTCCTTTGAGCGAGCGTGACATGTTGTGATCGATGTAGTCGAAGTCCCAGCTGCCGACGAGCCGTCCGAAGTAATCGTATTCCTCGGGCAGCTCGTCGCTTCGGGTTTCGCTTATCAGGGATTCGGTGAAGGTATGCATGCCGGGGTCCTCATCTGTAGGTTGCTATCGCACCCGCATTATACCCTTTGAAGCTCGATTCTCGCATGAGCGAGCTCGCGCGTCATCGATGTCCTTTTTGCATGCGATGCTCTTGCGCACCTGGCCCTTTTGCGGCGAGGGCCGATCAGCACCCATCGCCCGACGGCAGCGTTTGCATGAGGGCGAAGAAGTGCTCCGACTCGCCCGTTCTGAAGTACTCGTACCACGACTCCAGCGTATCTGCCTGAAACACACCGAGGCTCTCGATGATGTGCTTCGTCCACAGCAGGGCACCAGTGGAGCTTGCGGTGATGAGCCCGCCATCCGATACCGACGGCTCGTCTCGGTACAGCGCGCTACCCTTATAGCCAGGGGAAACCATTGCGAGAAAGCCCGGTCCGTTGCTGGTGTGCGGGCGCGCATCCAGAAGGCCGAAATCCGCAAGGGCGGCCGTGGCTCCGCAGATTGCGCATACCGTGGCGCCCGCAGAGAGGAGCTCGCCCGCCTTTTCGATAATGGCGGCATGGTGCGGGTCGTTCCAGGTGTTGGCGCCCGGTAGCAGTAGCATGCTTGTCTTGCTCGCAACGACATCGTCGACTAGGCAATCGGGCGTTATCGCCACTCCGCCCATGGTGCTGATCGACTCCTTGGAATAGCTGACCGTCTTGATCGCTAGCTGGGGTGCGTCCCTCTTGAAGAATCGCTTCGAATTGAGTTCCGCCAGAGCATATCCCAGCTCCCAGTCGGCCAGCGTATCGAGGACGTAGACATAGATCGTGTGCATTGATTTCCTCTGTTCCCTTGGTTTCCGATCCGCGCCGATCATGGAAAGCGGATAGGACGATTGACGTTGCAGCCATACTAACAAGAGGAACACGACAGCAGTATGTCCTGTTTAGGAATATCGTGACAAAATATTTCCGGCAACGGTTTTCAGATCATCTGCAATGAAGCGCGGCTCTACGACGGTCACCTTGTCGCCGAAGCCGAGCAGCCAGGTGAGGATGTAGTCGCGTTTCGTGAACGAGGTTTCAAACCGCAGCCCCTCGCCGGTCTCTTGGTAGCAGTGGGGCCCGTAGGCGTCGATCAGCCGATGCTTTACGGATGGGTCGAACAAGGCGATAAGCGCATGCTCCCCGTCTTTGGCAGCCCATGCCTCGAAATCTCGCTTTTCCAGGGGAACGTCCCGTGGCGAAAACGTCTCGTCGCACAGATGCAGGTTCCACAGGCGTTGGAGTTTGAACAGCCGAAAATCCGATCGATCCAAGCAGAATCCGAACACGTACCATGCTTCCCATTGGAAGATAACGAAGTGCGGTTCGACGCGACGATGGGATTCGCCCCTCTCGTAGACGTAGTCGAACTCGATGATCCGGTTCTCCAGCACGGCGCGCTTGATCAGCTCGATTTTCTCTGCAAGATGCTTTCCGTCATGGGAGGCGAGGTCGATGACGACGGGCTCGCGCATCGAGACGACCGCATCGGCATGCGCGTGGAGCTTGTCGAGGACGCACTCGACATTCGGCTGCCCGGATACGCTGCCGATCCCCTTCAGCGCAGCGATGATGCTCGACAGCTCGTCTGCGGTCAAGACGCTCTTGTCCAGCTTGAACCCCTCGATGATCGAGATGCCGCCTCCGCTTCCTTGCTGGGTTACGAGGGGGATTCCCGCCCTGCACATCGCATCGATGTCGCGTCCGATTGTACGGCGGCTGACCTCGAACTTCTCAGCCAGTTCGGGCGCGGTCACGCGATCCTTCTGCAGGAGTATGGTCAGTATGCCGAGCATTCGATCGAGTTTCATGTTGCATCACCTTGGACAGCATACCGTAAAAAGAGACGATGGGTGTTGAGCTCTATTGTGGCATACGCGTGGTTAGGCGATTTCAAGAAGTGCCAGTCTCCGATCACGACAAGCTATTGTTCCGCAGTACCTGAATGGGCTATCATTCTATCCTAGGATTGAAGCGATGCGTTTTTCGGATGAGGGAGCAGGAGGTCGATCATGTTCGGTGTTTTGATCGTGTGCTACCTGTTCTTGGGCGGGCTTGGCGGGGGATTGTGTTTGGTTCTTTCTCTCGTGGGGCTCACCGTTCCGCGCGAAGAGCTTGGCCGGAGGATAACCGCGCCGTATCGCAGCTTCTTCCGGTACGGGTATGCCGTCTCGGCTTGCTCGCTTATCGCCGCCGCCCTGTGCCTGCTTGTCGACTCTGGAAACCATGGGGCCCTTGCCTACCTGTTCTTTTCGGGGCGAATCACCTATCTTTCGGTGGGGTCTTACCTGCTCGTGGGCGGTGTGGCGCTCAGCGCGGTCTTCGCTTATCTTTGGGCCGTACGATCGTCCGTACGCAGGGTGAGGACTTTCAGGGCATTGCAGATCGCCGCCGCGTTGGTCGGCCTTGCGGTTGCCTTGTATACCGGGCTCTTTCTGGCGAGCATGCAGGCGGTTCCGTTTTGGAATACGCTCTGGCTGCCGGCGCTGTTTCTGCTCTCGTCGGTTTCTTGCGGTCTGGTTGCCGCCTTGATAGTGGGGCACATGAGCGGTGTATCCCTGCAGTTCGGGCAATACTTTGCACGGATGGCGGCCATCGATGCCGCCGTCATCGTTCTCGAGGCCGTTTGCCTGCTCGGTCTCGTTCTGGGTTCGCTGTTCGCGGGGGGCTCCGACTCCGCTTCCGCTGCGGCGAGCGCTTCGGCGTCCGCTCTTCTCTTCGGGGAATACGCGTGGGTTTTCTGGTCGGTATCGGTGGCGCTCGGCCTCGTTGCCGCATTCGTTGTCGATGCGACCGTTATGCGGGCCGGACAGATTCTGCCCGGTCGTCCCTGCTATTCTTTGGTACCGGGGGTATGCGTGTTCGCGGGTGCTTTCGCATTGAGGTTTTGCATGGTGATGGCAGGGGAGCATCCTGTCGCGAGTCTTTTAGGAGCGTGATCGTATGGCGACTGTTTCGGCCGACGGCTTCCCTTTCGAAGCCGATTCGGATTCGACCTCCCCTCTGTGGGTCCAGCTGCGAAAACGCATCGTGTTCTTGATAAGCTCCGGCTATTTGAAGCCGGGCGACCAGCTTCCCAAGATCCGCGAGCTGGCGGCGGCTTTGTCGATAAACTTCAATACGGTGAATAAGTCGTACTTGAGTTTGTCTTCCGACGGCTACGTGGAATCGATCCGAGGGAAGGGCGTTTTCGTCTGCAACGTGGCAAAGTCGGTTGACGAAGCGGAGCAAGGAGAACTGGAAGCCTTGCTGGACGACTGCCTCCAGGCCTGCAAAAACCTTGGACTGAGCTATGACGAGACGGTAGCGCAAATGACGCTCTACGTCCGTCGGTTGAAGATGCGGGAGGCTCAAGCGCACATTGAGCCGGGGAGCAACGTGATCGAGCTCAAGGCGCCGGATGCGTCAACGAAGAGGGAGGCGTAAGACACATGGCCAAAGACAAAAGCGGTTCGCCGATGCGGTTTCCGAAGGAAGAAACGGGGCGAACCGAAAGGCTCGGTGCCTACCAATTCGTTCCCAAAGACAACGCCCAGCCCCAAGGAGAACGCACGACGGGCGCGGGCATCATCTTGTTTTCGATGTTCGTATTCTGCGTCGTTTTCGTAGCGGTGTTCGCGCTTTGCTACGTGCTTCTCGGTCTTGCGTTGCCGCTTGTGGCGCTGCTCTCGTTTGCAGCCGCCGTGCTCGCGTCGATGTCGATACACATCGCTCAGCAATGGGAACGCGTGGTGGTTCTCCGTCTGGGCGGATTTAACCGCGTATCGGGCCCGGGCTTGTTTTGGACCATTCCGTTCTTCGAGCAGAACGCCATGCGCGTTGACTGCCGCGTACGCGCTACCACGCTCGATGCAAAGGAGACGCTTACGGCCGATCTGGTTCCTTTGGATGTGAACGCGGTCTTGCTGTGGATGGTCTACGACGCCAAGGCGGCCTGTACCGAGTGCAGCGATTTCAGCCGCACGGTCGAGCTGAGCGCGCAAGCCGCCCTGCGCGATGCCATCGGACGCTTAACCGCCGCAGAAGTGGCTATCCGGAGAGAGCAGTTGGACATCGACATCAAGGAGGCTTTGGAGGCGGAAGCCGAGCAATGGGGCCTTTCGGTGCTTTCGGTAAAGGTTCGCGATATTCTGCTCCCCTTCGAGCTGCAGGGCGTAATGAGCATGGAAGCCCAAGCGGAGCAGCGCCGCAAAGCTCGCGTGATCCTCATGGAGGCCGAGGAGGACATAGCCACCATGGTAAGCGCGGTAAGCGAGGTTTACGGTGGGGAAGACGCTGCCCTGAAACTGCGCTCGATGCACTTGCTGAACGAAAGCGTGCGTGAAGCTGGTAGCACGTTGGTGGTCCCCAGCAGCTTCAGCGAGGGGTTCGGCGATGTATTGCCCGATGAGGCGAAGAAAACGATCGCGAAGAAGTTGAAATAGGGAAGCGTTCCAGAAGAATTATCCTCAAAGAAGAAGCGAGCAATCCTAAGATTAGTATAGCAATCCTAGGATTAGCATGCTATGATTTGAGAAAATCGATCGGTTTTCAGAAACAAGCAAGAAGACGTGTAAACGCTTTATTTTTGCGTGGGATAAAGGACGCCGATTGTTTCGCTGCACAGTCTGCCGCAAAACTATGTGGTGTCCTCCGTTCGGTAGGGGGAGGATATATGGACAAATCCAGTAAAAAACTAACTAGAAGGTCGTTTTTGGCTACTACAGCTTTGGCTGCCGGCGCGCTAGCGACGGCAACGGCAGCTGGCTGCAGCAGCGTGGACGAATCGGGAGCCGGTGCCACGAGCGCCGAAACCGATACGGCTGCTCCGGAAGAATCGTACTTCGTCGGCACGTGCCATGGCAACTGCGGTGGGCGATGCGCTTTGAAGGCGACGGTACGTGACGGCAAGGTCGTCAGCACGCTGCCGATGGATTACACGAAAGAGAACGAAGGCCTGCGTGTCGGGTGCGTCAAAGGCGTGTCCAATCCGCTGCGCATCTACGGCCCTTCGCGCCTTCTGTATCCCATGAAGCGCGCCGGCGAACGCGGTAGCGGGGAGTGGGAGCAGATTTCTTGGGACGAGGCTATCGAGCTGTTCGCCAATCAGCTGAAGACCACCATGGAAACCTATGGCGGCGAGGCTAACATGTGGCAGGGCGGTGCCGGCAACATGAACGGCGTTCTCAACGGTACGCCGACGGGCATCATCAACAGCGCCCTGTTGCCGACTGGCGAAATCAAGCCGCTCGATGGCTTCAGCAAGGGCTATGCTAACTCGCGCCTTATCCAAAAGACCGGTGGCACCGTGCTGTCGGTTGGCCACGACATGGCCGGCATCGTGTTCGCCTTCGTGCATCTGACCCAGCCGCGGAGTGCGGTAGAGGACCTCGCAAACGCCAAGACCATCGTTTCTTGGGGTGCCAACCCCGCCGAGGCCTCCTTCTGCCGCGCTGCATGGAACTGGGTCTGCAAAGGCAGGGAGAACGGTGCGAAGCTCATTACCATCGACCCGCTGTTCACGTCGACTGCGGCCCATTCCGACGAATGGCTTCCCGTTCGCACCGGTACGGATGCGGCGCTCATGTGCGGCATGATCCACTACATCGTGGACAACGACCTCGCTGACTGGGATTACGTCAAGAACGGCTCCGTCGCTCCGTTCCTCATCGACGAGACGGGGGCCTATCTGCGGCTCTCGAACTTCGGTAAGGCCGAAGCCGGTGCAGACGATGACGTTCCAGTTGTATGGGACGAAGACGCCGGGGAATTCGTGGCGCATACGGAAGCCGTCAATCCTGCGATTCGCGGCACCTTCGATGCCGAGGGAACAAGCGTTCGTACGGTGTTCGACGCCGCCATGGAGAACATCGCGCCCTTCACGGTTGAATTCGCCGCCGAGGAATGCGGCATCTCCGTCGAGCAGATAGAGAATCTCGCCCGTACCTGCGCTACCGAGGGCCCGACGAGCTTCTATATCAACTACGGACTTGAGCATACGTACGAATCGTGGCGCATCTACTTCCTTATCGGGCTGCTTGCCTCCCTGACCCACAGCGTGGGCATCCCCGGCGGGTCTCACGTGGGCAGCATCGGCCTCGGCCACGAATCCGCCACCACGATCAAGCAGCCGAAAACGTTCAACGCGGACGGCTTCGTCGTCGAGGACGCGGTTCCCGGCAACCATTTCACGGGCGACTGGATCGTCCAGATTGCGGAGACCGGCCAGTGGGCGGGCAAGGATTTCCATATGGGCACGCTCGTCAACATGTGTGCCAATCCGCTCGACAACTTCTCCGGGTCGTCCGCTCTTTTGAAGGCGTACGACAAGATCGATTACATCATCACCATAGACAGCATCATGACCACCACGGCCCATTACTCCGACCTGGTTCTTCCTACCTGCATGCCCTGGGAGACCTACGAGTACATAGACGGGGGCATCTTCGAGCAGAAGGCCATCGAGCCGGCTGGCGATGCGAAGTCGGATTTCGATATCATCAAATCCGTTGCGGTGAAAATGGGCTACGACGATCTGATCGAGGGCGAAGGGCTCGACTTTTTACGCTCGTATCTCGATACGCCGGAGAACATCGAGGCAGGCGTCGGCTTCGATGCGCTGTACGAAAACGGTGTCGTGGTGGGCGATTATTCGATGCCGGCTACCGTTGTGCCGGAGTACAACCCCTATGGCCGCACCCAGTTCTACATGGAGTACCTGATGCCGCGCGACGCTTGGGGGCAGGTGTTCGGCCTTCAGGACCGCTTGCCGTTCTATAAGCCGTCCATCGAGGCGTACGCGGATAATCCGGATCGCGAGAAGTATCCGCTCTACGGCTTCAGCAACCACGACCTCTACCACGGCCAAACGCTCTGGGTCCATAACGAATGGCTCAACACCTTCAGAACCATCGAGGGGAAGCCGTTCTGCCGCATGCATCCCGAGGTGGCAGAAGCGCGCGGCATCAAGACGGGCGATAAGGTGCGCGTGTTCAACGATCATGGTTCGTGCGTCTTGAACGCCCTTGTCACCGAGGGAATCCGCAACGATTCACTCTGGCTGCCGCACGGCTTTACGTGGGACGAGTTCGAGGAAGGCTACGCCCAATCGCTCACGCGTTGGTGCCCCGACGATGTAACGAGCAACAATAATTTCAATGACTGGATCTGTCAGGTCGAGAAGGTATAAGGGGGCATCGATTATGACTAAGTATGGAATGGCTATCGACACGAACCGCTGCACGGGCTGCAATATGTGTTCGATGTCTTGCAGGGTTGACCATAACCTACCGAACGACGTGCTTTACAGCAAAGCAGTCACCGACGGGAGCGAGTACTTCCGCGTGCCGACGGGAACGTATCCGAACGATCTGACGATGACGTTCTACACGATGGCGTGTCAGCATTGCGACAATCCCTCGTGCGTCGAGGTGTGTCCCACGGGCGCGGCGTATAAACGCGAAGAGGACGGCATCGTGCTCATCGACAACGAGAAGTGCATCGGATGCAAGAGCTGCGTCGCCGCATGCCCGTACGAGGGCGTACGCACCCTGCTGTCGTCCGAGCCGACCTATCCCCTCGATTTCCAGATCGGCGATTACCGGGCTCAGGAGCATAAACCGAACACTATGGAAAAATGCACCTTCTGCGTTGAGAGGATAGACAGCGGTGAGAGGCCTTTGTGCATCGATCTGTGCCCTGCCGTTGCCCGGTACTTCGGAGATCTCGACGATCCCGAATCGGAGATCTCGAAGGTCTTGCAGCAGCGCGAGTACGATCAGCTTTTGACCGACCAGGGTACCGGCCCCAACGTGTATTTCCTGCGGTAGAAGGCTTGCGCTTCGAGCGCATATGACGTGCGACGGGATCGGGGCGATGCGTTTCCGATCCCGTCGAGGAAGATGAGGGAGGGAATCAGGATGGGGGAAGGCAAAGCACCTGAGGAGTGGATGTGCGGGGCGACGGCGTTCGAGTTGCTGTCCCTTGCTTTTCTGCTGCCCACGAAAAATACCGCGGAAGCGTTGGTTGCGGGCGAGTTTGCGGACGCGTGCGAAGAGGTTTTGGAGGCGTTTGGGTGCGATTCGCCCGCGGTGGGCGATATTGCATCCTTTCTGGGGGATTATGACGGTAAAGATGCCGAAGAGGTTTTCCATGCTTTGCGCACGGAATACACCTACCTGTTCGTGGGGGAGCGGGAGCCGCGGGTCACTCCTTTCGTCGGCGTGTGGGCTGCGCAAGAACGCGGGCAGAAGGGCTTGCTTTTCGTGAGCAAGGAGTCGGTTGAGATCGAGCACTTCATGCGCGATCGCGGCGTTGCGAAAAACCTCGAAGCCGGCCAGGTCAACGACCCCGTGGACCATATCGGTACGGTTTTCGAATTCATGAAGTACCTTTGTTTGGCGAACGCGAAGGCGATCCAGGCTCCACAGGGCGTTGTCATCGAAGAAGGCGACTGCGAGACGTTCGTTTGCGAACATGTTTCCCCCTATGCGCGTTGGTTCTCCGATCAGGTTTTCGAGCAGGCAAGATGTCCGTTTTATAAGGCGATGGCTTTGTTTCTCGGGCAGGTGCTCGAGCTTTTCGCTCCGATGCGAAGCGCGTAGGCTTTCATCTGGTTTTTTGTTGTAAGGGGGTGGCAGAGACGTGAGCTTTGCCCTGATCTTTGTTGTCACATCCGTTGTCGTCGTTGCGCTTGCGGGTTTCATAAAGGGGGTGCCGTGGTTGTTCTACGGTCTCTCTATCGTGGCGGTCGTGGTGCTGTTCGCCGGGGTGGAAGGATATATCGACGGCGGTTGGTGGAAGCCGCTCATTCTGCTGGTGAAGCGTTGCATGCTGGCGCTCTCGCTCTTCACGATCGTTATGTTCACCGGGGCGTTGTCGAGAGAGTCGTGGCTCGGCGTTCGGCTCCGCTCGATTCGATCCGAGCTTTCTATCGTCGCATGCATCCTCTGCGTGGGCCACGTATGCCAGTACCTTGTCGCGTACGTATCGCGTGCGATTGCGGGATCGCTTGATCTGCAGACGGGGGCGTCCATCTGCATCGCTCTGGTTTTGTTCGTGCTGCTGATCGTGTTGGGGGTTACGTCGGGCAATGCCATGAAGAGGCGGATGAAAGGCGTTAGCTGGAAGCGCATCCAATGGTTCGCCTACCCGTTCTTCCTTCTGACGTACGTTCACCTGATGCTGATGATCGCACCCGCAGCCCTTCTCGGCAGCGAGCAGGCGATCGTGAACGTGGCGCTGTATTCGATCGTATTTGCAGCATACGTGATCATGCGCCTCTATCGCTACGAAAAGGACAAGCGCGCCAGGTTGTCTGCCGAAGCGCGCAAAGACGCAGGGGGTTTTGCGGGTACGGAAGGATAGAGTGCCGCCCTTTTTGTCGATGGGCTAAGAGCGCAAAACCCCTTCTAGGATTGCCTGGAAGGGGTTTTGATATCTCTTTTCTCAAGAGTTCGGGGTTTGAATCCAGCAGGCCTCTCGAGTTGTTTAAGGAATTGCAGTTAAAAGCACGAAAAGGTAGCTATTTATTCCCACTCGATCGTCCCGATCGGCTTAGGCGTGAGGTCGTAGCACACGCGGCAAACGCCGGGGACCTCGGCCAGGATGCGATCGGTGATCTTCTTGAGCACGGCCCAGTCGATCTCGGGGACCTCGGCGGTCATGGCGTCGACGGTGTTGACCGCGCGGATGATGACGGGCCAGTCGAAGGCGCGCTTACCGTCGCGTACGCCGGTGGCGCGGAAGTCGGGGACGACGGTGAAGAACTGCCAGACGCTCTGGGTGAGGCCGGCGTTGTCGAACTCTTCGCGCAGGATGGCGTCGGCTTCGCGCAGCGCCTCAAGGCGGTCGCGGGTGATGGCGCCAAGGCAGCGCACGCCGAGGCCGGGGCCGGGGAAGGGCTGGCGGTACACCATCTCGTCGGGAAGGCCGAGTTCTTTGCCGACCACGCGGACTTCGTCCTTGTACAAAAGCTTGACCGGCTCGCACAGCTCGAACTGCAGATCGTCGGGCAGGCCGCCTACGTTGTGGTGGGCCTTCACGCCGTCGGATTCGATGATGTCGGGATAGATAGTGCCCTGGGCGAGAAAGCTCACCTCGTCACCCACTTTGCGTGCCTCTTCTTCGAACACGCGGATGAACTCGGCGCCGATGATCTTGCGCTTGGCCTCGGGCTCGGCCACGCCTTCGAGCAGTCCGAGGAAGCGGTCGACGGCGTCCACGTACACGAGGTTCGCATCGAGCTGGTTTTGGAACACGTCGACGACCTGCTCGCTCTCGCCGGCACGCATAAGGCCGTGGTTCACGTGCACGCAGATGAGCTGCTTGCCGATGGCCTTGATGAGGAGCGCAGCCACGACCGACGAATCCACGCCGCCCGAGAGGGCCAGAAGCACTTTCTTATCGCCTACCTGATCCTGGATCGCTGCAACCTGCTCGTCGATGAATGCCTGCGCCTGCTCAGGGGTGGCGATTCGTTCCATGTCGTCGGGACGCTTGTTCGGGTCCATTCGTGCTCCTTCTCGTATCCGATGATGTTCTTGGCAAATTATACGGGATATGATGCACGTTGGTATGCAGGTCGTTTGTTCTTTTTGGCGACGCGTCGATCCGTTGCGCCCGCCGTTTCCTCGCGGCGCCGCAAAGCGCATCGCGGTACGGGTTGCGATGCGCCGAAAGCGGTTCGGCGGCTACCGCAGGGGCTCGATCGAGACGATGTTTTTGATCGGGAGCACCCAGCGCGTGCCTTCCGGCACAGTGAACGAGGCGTACACGCTTTCGGCCAGCACGCAGTAGTCGTCGATGTCGAGGATGCGAACCGTGTCCTTGCTGCCCGTGGTGAACGTCATCTTGACGCAGGAGCCCACCGCGTCGCGCAGGCTGTCGGTGGAGGTGCTCTTCGGCGAGCCGACGCTGCGGGCGAGGCTCCGGATCTTTCCGTACATGCAGAACAGCGCGACAACGATCAGGAAAAGCCAGAGATTCGTCCAACTACTCGCATCCATCGAACGCACCTCCTTTCTGCTTTTGGGGCTCTTCGGCGCTCGGGGGCACAACGATTTGGAATCCGGCAACCGAACCCATGTCGACGAGCTCGACTGCGCGGCCCTTGCGGGGGCGCTCGTACTCGACGCGCACCCAATCGGTATCCGCTTCGAGCACCCGCACGACGCCGTCGAAGCCGGCGCTCGCCATCAGCAAGCCGGAGGTGAGCGCTATTCGGCACTGCGAGCCCTCGAGCGATTTCAGCACGTGGGTGTCGATCCCGCCATCGTCTTTGCTGCCCGCGGCGACCGTCACGTCGATTTCGTCGTCGACCAGATCGTCGAGGCTGATGCGGTAGAGGGCTGCGAGCTCTATCGCCTTGCCTATGTCGGGTGCGCTCGACCCGCTTTCCCAGTTCGAGATGGTTTGCCGCGAAACCGAAAGCGCGTTCGCCACATCCTGCTGGCTCATCCCGCTTTTCCTGCGCAGCTTCATGAGCTTCTCGCCTACCATGCGTGCGGTCCTTTCTCGCTGTTTCGTGCTGCCCCTATTATTCCAGACGCGCTTGCGCCCTCCCGGCAAATATCGTTGGAATCTTGTCCAATTCTCTTTCCATCGGGCGAATCGAGCCGTGCCGGGCCGCTCTGCGCGCATGGTATACTCGCTGACGCATGCAGATGCAGATGCGGGTGCGAAGGCGGCAGCGAGGAGTCGTATGGATCACGGGTTTTTACCGGTAAGCCACCGCGATATGCTCGATCGCGGATGGGACGCGGTCGATTTCGTGTACGTGTCGGGCGATGCGTACGTCGACCATCCCTCGTTCGGCAGCGCCATCATTACGCGGCTGCTCGAGGCCAACGGCTACAGGGTCGGTTTCATCGCGCAGCCCGACTGGACCGATGAGCAGAGCATCGCCGTGTTCGGCGAGCCGCGCCTCGGGTTCCTCGTTTCGGCGGGCAACATGGACTCCATGGTGAACCATTACACGGTGGCCAAGAAGAAGCGCAAGCGCGATGCGTACACGCCGGGTGGGCAGGCGGGCAGGCGACCGAACCATGCGGCGGTGGTGTACAGCAACCTGATCCGCCGCACGTACAAGAAGACGCCCATCATCCTCGGCGGCATCGAGGCGAGCCTGCGCAGGCTCGCGCACTACGACTACTGGTCCGACAAGCTCAAGCGCTCGATCCTGCTCGACTCGGGCGCCGATCTGGTCTCGTACGGCATGGGGGAGCATTCCATCATCGAGATAGCCGACGCGCTTGCAAGCGGCCTTTCCATCGGCGACATCACCTATATCGACGGCACGGTGTATCGCGCCTCGTCGCTCGCGCACGTCTACGATGCCGAAATGCTGCCATCGTTTCTTGAGATGCAGGCCGACAAGCTCGCCTACGCGAGAAGCTTCGCCGTTCAGTACCGCAACAGCGATCCGTTTACGGGCAAGCGCCTCGTCGAGCCGTATTCCGATCACGAGTTTGTAGTGCAGAACCCGCCCGCGAGCCCGCTTACCCAGGAGGAGCTCGATGCGGTGTACCGCCTGCCGTATGCGCGCACGTACCATCCGATGTACGAGAAGGACGGCGGCGTTCCCGCGATCACCGAGGTGAAGTTCAGCCTTTCGAGCAACCGCGGGTGCTTCGGTGAGTGCTCGTTTTGCGCGCTCACCTTCCATCAGGGCCGCATCGTGCAGGCGCGCAGCCACGAATCGCTGCTGGACGAAGCGAAGCTCATCTGCGAAGACCCCGACTTCAAGGGCTACATCCACGATGTGGGCGGGCCGACGGCGAACTTCCGCGCTCCCGCGTGCGCCAAACAGCTCAAGAAAGGCGCGTGCCCGAACAAGCGCTGCCTGTTTCCCGAGCCGTGCAAGCAGCTCGACGCCGATCACGGGGATTACCTCGACCTCTTGGACAAGCTGCGCAAGCTGCCGGGCGTGAAGAAGGTGTTCGTGCGTTCGGGCATCCGCTTCGACTACGTGCTGGCCGATGCCGAGCACGGCGGCGATTTCGTCCGCAAACTCGCCGAGCACCACGTGAGCGGGCAGCTGCGTGTGGCCCCCGAACACGTATCCGATGCAGTGCTCTCGGTGATGGGCAAGCCGGAACACCGCGTGTACGAGCGGTTCGTCCGCGAATTCGACGCCGTCAACAAAAAGCTCGGCAAGAAGCAGTTCGCCGTTCCCTACCTCATGTCGTCGCATCCGGGCTCGACCCTCGCCGAGGCGATCGAGCTCGCCGAGTATTGCCGCGATCTGGGCTACATGCCCGAACAAGTGCAGGATTTCTACCCGACGCCCTCCACGATGTCGACCTGCATGTACTACACGGGCGTCGATCCGCGCACTATGGAGCCGGTCTTCGTGCCGAGGAGCCCGCACGAGAAGGCGCTGCAGCGCGCGCTCATCCAGTACCGCGACCCGAAGAACTACGAGCTGGTGCTGGAGGCGCTGCGACGCGCGGGCCGCATGGATCTGTTCGGGTACGGACCGAAGTGCCTCATCCGCCCGAGGAAGAGGAAAAAAGGTCTATAATTACCCGCTGTACGGCAAGCGTACCGCGTCCCCCGCGCCGCACGGCTATGCAGCGGGGGAGACGCGAGCAAGTCCGGATCATCGTTGCCTGCGGCTGCAAGCTGCGACAGCGGAAAGGGGACGGTATGGCAGTACTTGTAGGTATAGGTGCGATCATCGTTGTGCTTGTGGTCGTGCTGGTCGTAAACGCAGTGCGGCTCAAGCCGACATTGGTTGCCGATCCGCTGCCGCAGAGCTCGGCGGCGGGCGACGACGCAGCGGTCGAGCGGTTCCAGGAGATGCTCCGCATCCCCACGGTGTGGGGTGCCGAGAACCCCGAAACCGACCATGAGCCGTTCGATCGGTTCGTTCCGCGCATGCGCGAGCTGTATCCGCTCGTGTTCGAAAACCTCGAGCTCACGCTTGTGGAAACGTACGGCATCATGCTCAAGTGGACAGGAGCGAACCCCGCTCTCGATCCGATTGTCCTCATGGCACATCACGACGTCGTCTCGGCCAACCCCGACGAGTGGACGCACGATCCGTTTGCGGCCGAAATCGAGGACGGCAAGATCTGGGCGCGCGGCGCGGTCGATACCAAATGCATCCTTGCGGCGCTCTTCGAGGCGACCGAAACCCTGCTCGCGGAAGGCTATGTGCCCCCGCGCGACATCTACCTCTGCTCGTCGAACTGCGAAGAGGACAACGGGAGCACCGCCCCCGCCATGGTCGAGCTCTTCAAGGAGCGCGGCATCGAGCCCTACCTCGTCCTCGATGAGGGAGGCGCTGTCATCGACAACCCGCCGCTCGGCGTGACGCGACCCTTTGCGGCCATCGGCGTGACCGAGAAAGGGCTGTTCAGCGCCTTCCTCACCGTCGATTCGCAGGGCGGGCACGCCTCGACGCCCTCGCTCAAGGATTCGACGGCGAAGCTCGTCTCGGGCCTCGATGCGCTCCAGAAGAACCCTGCGCCCGCAAAGCTTTCGGCGCCCATCGAAGCCATGCTCAAGGAGCTCGCCTCGTACGGCGGCTTCGGCCTTCGGCTCGTGTTCGGCAACCTCTGGCTGTTCCGCCCGCTCGTGCTCAAGATCATGAAGGGCGATCACGAGACGGCGGCCATGGTGCGCACCACCTACGCCATCACCGAGCTCGAGGGGTCTCCCGCAGCGAACATCATCCCGAAGCAGGCGAGGGGCACGGTGAACGTGCGCATCGATCCGTCCGAGACGATCGACATCGCGCTTGGGCGCATCAAGGAGCGCTTCGACGATCAGACCGATTACGAGCTGCGGTTCGCCATCGACCCGTCGCCCATCTCGCCGTTCGACGATGCGGCGTTCGACTACCTGCGTGCGGTTACGCACAGCATCTATCCCGATGCGGGCATTGCGCCCTACGTGCAATCGTCCTCGAGCGACGCGCGCCACTGGCATCACATCTGCCCGCGCACCTACCGGTTCGCAGGCTTTCTGTTCAAGGGAGATCAGCGCGCCCGCATCCACGGGCAGGATGAGAACCTCGATGTGGACGCCTACAAGCGGGGCATCGGTTTCTACCTCGAACTGATCCGCAACCTCGACCGATTGGGAAAGTGAGGCATCATGGCCGATACGACGACGGCTCAACACGACGGGCCGCAGGGCGCAGGAGCCTTGCGGGGCGAGGAGGCCTCCCGACCCGCAGAGGCGGCTCAAGGCGGGCGACCCCCGCAGGGCGGCAGGAAAGAAGGCGGTTTCTTCTACGGATGGTGGATCGTGATCGGCGGCCTTCTGATCATGGCCACATGCTATACGATCTTCGTGAACTGCATCCCCCTGTTCCAGTCGCACATGGTTGCCGACCTCGGCATATCGGTGGGGCAGTTCAACACGGGCGTGTCCATCTGCACGGTGGTCGCCGTGTTCGCCTCGCTTGTGATCGGGCGGCTTACCGACAAGTGCTCGGCGCGGGTGCTTGCGGCGGTCACGATTCTCACGAGCTCGATCGTGCTTGTTCTGTTCTCGTTCATCACGGAGCTGTGGCAGCTCTACGCGCTCTGCGTTATCGCGGGCATGGTGGTGGTTGCGGGAACGCGCCTGCTCGTATCGGTGGTCATCGCGAACTGGTTCACGCTCAAGCGCGGCCTCGCCGTATCCATCGCGCTCGCCGGTTCGGGCCTGGGCGGCGTGGTGCTCTCGCCCGTGACGAGCGCGATGATCGAAGGCTACGGGTGGCGCCCGGCGTTTCTGCTGCTTGCGGTGACGTGCCTCGTGGTCGCGCTGCCCCTCTCGGTGGCGACGTTCCGCAGCAGACCGAGCGATAAGGGCCTCGAACCCTACGGCGCCGGGCAGGTCGAGCAAACGAAATCCGACCGCTCTCCCGACGTACCGGTAACCGTGTCGATCGGCTGGAAGCACCTGCGCAAAAGCGCCGGATTCTGGCTGCTCATCATCGGGTTCGTGATGATGGGAATCACGAACGGCGCCATCATCACCAACTCCATCTCCAACATGACGTCGGTTACGCTCGACGGCGTCGAGGTGGTCACGGGCGGGCACTCGACGCTCTGGGCGGGCACCGTGTGGTCGTTCTACCTGGCGGTGGTCATCTTCGCGAAGGTGGCGCTCGGTGCGATCTACGACCGCTGGGGCATGAAGACCGGTACCATTCTCGGCACCGCGACCTCGGTGCTCGCGGGTATCGCGCTGTGCTTCCCGGCAACCGATTGGGGCCCGATCCTCGCATGCCTGTTCTTCGGGTTCGCCACCTGCATGGGCACGGTGGCGCCGCCGATCATGGTGGTGAAGGAGTACGGCAAGAAGGATCTCGGAACCGTGACGGGCATCGTGACCGCGTTCGAGATGTTCGGCGCGGCCGTGGGTTCGGTTGTTTCGGGCATCATGTTCGACGCGTACTTCTCGTTCGTTCCCGTGTGGATCATGGTCATCATCGCGTCGGTGGTGATGGGCGTCACGCTTCTGGCCTCCATTCCCGCAGCCCGCAAGCTCGTCGAGCGTCGCCGTGCCGAAGGTGCGCCCGAGCTCGATGCGGAAGGCTTCGAGATCGATGCGACGGGTGCGCGCATAGGGGCGTAAGGGCGGAGAGCCGCTACGTGAGCCGCTGCGCGAGCCGCCTTTGACCCGGGCGGCTCGCGTGCGTTCGGGTGCGCTTTTGCGAGTCCTGCGGTAACGCCTGCATAACGCGGATGGAACAGCTTGCCCTAAAAACGCAGATCACAGCGCCGTATAAGTAAACCGAATCATACAATGACTTCATTGGTAGGCAAAAAGTGCTTCGAAGGAGTCGTATGAAACGGGTAATCGTGATCGGTGCCGGGGTGGCGGGATTGGCTGCCGCCATTCGGCTGCAGCACGCCGGATACGAGGTCGAGCTCTACGAGAAAGAACCTCGCGTCGGCGGAAAGATGAGCCAGATACAGGGCGGCGGCTACACTTTCGATGTCGGGCCGACCATCGTCATGATGCCCTCTTTGTACCGCGAGGTCTTCGAGCTTGCGGGACGCGACCCCGACGACTACATTCCCATGGAGAAGATCGAGCCGATGCTCGAGATCAGCTTCTCGCCCGAGGATCGCCTGGCGCTTTCGAACGACCTTTCGGAGCTTACCGCAGCCGTCGAAGCGGTCAGCGAAGAAGACGCGCAGGGGTACTTCGAGTATCTCGCCACGCTCTACAAGCGCTACCTCATCGCGAAGAACAGCTTCCTGCAGCGCTCGTTTCGGGGTCCGGCCGATTTCTACAACCCGAAAAGCCTGGCCGCGGGCTTTCGGCTTCATACGCTCGGCGATGCGTACTCGTCGGTGTCGAAGTACGTGCGCGACGACCGGCTGCGCAAGGCGCTCGCGTTTCAGACCCTCTACATCGGCATTTCCCCTTACGAGGGACCCTCGCTCTACATGATCATCCCCATGATCGAGCTTTTGTACGGCGTCTGGTTCATCAAAGGCGGCATGTACGCGATGGCCGATGCTCTGGGCAGGCTCTTCACCGAGCTGGGCGGCACGCTGCACCTGTCGGAGCCGGTCGAGCGCATCGCCGTACGGGGCGGGCGGGCGCGTGGGGTTGTAGTCGGCGATGAGGTGCGCGAGGCGGATTACGTAGTGTGCGATGCCGATTTCCCGTATGCCGTGAAGAACCTCGTGCAGGATGGCCGGGCGCGCGGGAAGTACACGCCGGAGAAGGTCGACGCGATGGACTACTCGTGCTCGTGCTTTATCCTGTATCTGGGGCTTGACAAGCGCTATCCGCAGAGCGCCGTTCATTCCATCAGGTTCGCCGCCGATTTCAAGAAGAACATCGCCGACCTGTTCGACGAGGCGCGGTTTCCCGAAGACCCCTCGTTCTACCTGTACGCTCCCTCCGATCTCGATCCCTCGCTTGCGCCCGAAGGCTGCCAGACGCTCTATGTGCTCGTTCCCGTCCCGCCGATTTCCGAGACGTCGCCCTCGTGGACACCCGACGCGACGGCGCGGTATCGCGAGCAGGTGCTCGACCTCATCGAACGGGAAACCGCCTACTGCGACATTCGCGACCATATCGCGTTCGAGAAGGCCTATACGCCGATCGATTTCTCCGAGCGGTTCAACGCGTACAACGGCGCGACGTTCGGGTTGCGTCCGACGCTCATGCAGAGTAACTACTACCGGCCGCACAACAAGGCGGCCGACTGCGAGAGCCTGTACTTTTGTGGAAGCAGCACCCATCCGGGTGCCGGAGTGCCCATCGTGCTCATGAGCGCGAAGCTGGCGGTTGAGGAGTTGATGCGCGATGACCGTGCAAACTGAGCTGTTCGAAAAACGTGCTGACGATTTCGCGTGGTGCGAGGAGGTCATCAAGCGCAATTCCAAAAGCTTCTACCGCGCGTTCTCTTTGCTGCCCGCTTGCAAGCGCGCGAGCGTGTACGCGCTCTACGCGTTCTGCCGCGCGGCCGACGATTCGGTCGATCGGGACAAGAGCGCCGAGGCGCTCGACCGGCTCGAGGGCGATCTCGCCGACTTCTTCGCGGGGCGCGTTCCCGATCAGCCGCTCTGGCGGGCGATGGGGGTTGTGCTCGAGAGCTTCTCGATCGACGAGCGGCCTTTCTTCGACATGATCGAGGGACAGCGGCGCGATCTTGCGTTCGAGCAGCCGAAAACGCTTGCCGATCTCGAGGAGTACGCCTATTACGTTGCCGGCTCGGTGGGCCTCATGCTGCTGCCGATCCTGCATGCCCGCGCAAGCGTGCCCGAGGAGCTGAAGCAGAGCGGGATCGATCTGGGCATCGCCATGCAGATTACGAACATCCTGCGGGATGTGGGGGAGGATTTGGACAACGGGCGCGTGTACCTGCCGGTCGAATCGATGCGTGCGGCGCACTACTCGCGAAGGGATCTCAAGCGGCGCCTTGTCGACGAATCGTTCGTGGACCTGTGGGAGTCGCTCGCCGAACGCGCCGAGGTGCTCTACCTGCCCATGCAGTTCGATGCGGCGCTGCTCGACGAGGACAGCCGGTTCGCAACGATCTCGTCGCTGTTTCTGTACCGCGGCATCCTCGATCAGGTGCGCGAGGGAGGCTACCGGTGCCTTACCTCGCGCAGTGTCGTGAGTCAGGACCAGGCGAGAAAGCTCATTGTCGAGGCGGAGGCGCTTCTTCGCGCGGAGCGCCCGCTCGTGTTCGCGGAAGTGCGGTGATCGGCATGGCGGGAAGCATTGCGGGAAACATCGCGGGCATCGTGGTGTCGGTTCTCTTCATCGGGCTTGTGCTCGGTGCCTCGGAGCTTCTGTCGCGCAGGGGCGTATCGTCCGAGGGAACGCGCAAAGTCGTGCACATAGCGCTTGGCGGCTGGTGGATCATCGCGATGCTGTTCTTCGATTCGCCGCTCTGGGCTGCCGCGCTTCCCCTCGCGTTCGTCTTCGTGAACGGCTACGCGTATCGCCAGGCGAAGCTCTCGTTCATGGCGAGGGAGGAGCACGACACGCCGGGTACGGTGTACTACGCGGTGTCGCTGACGGTGCTCTCGCTGTTCTCGTTTGGCATCGACGCGCCGTACGTGGGCGCGCTCGGCGTGTTTTCCATGGCGTTCGGCGACGGGTTCGCGGCCGTGATCGGCAAGCGGTTCGGCGTGCGGAAGCTTCCCGTCGTGCGGGACAAGTCGCTTGTTGGAAGCGCGACCATGCTCGGGGTGAGCTTCGCTGCCTGTGCGGCCGTGCTCGGGGCGGCCGGTGTTTCGCTCGCGCTGCCCATAGCGGCGCTCCTTGCGGTCGCGGCGACCGTGATCGAGGCGTTCTCGACCGACGGGCTCGACAACCTCTGGGTTCCCTTGGGCGTTTCGGCTCTGTACGTCGTGCTGTTTTTGCCTGCAGCGCCGTATGCGCCGGTGCTGCTCGGCATGCTCTTGAGCGGTGCTGTGGTAATGGCCTCGCTCAGGCTGGGGCTGTTGACGGTGAGCGGCGGCCTGGGCGCGCTCGTGGTGGGAGCGCTTGCGTTCGCCATCGGGGGATGGCCCCTGTGGCTTCTGCTTATATGGTTCTTCGGCAGTTCGAACATCGCCTCGAGGATCATGGCCAAGCGCACCGGCAAGGCGGCAAAGAAGGCGCACGAAACGCGCACGCTCAAGCAGGTGCTTGCGAACAGCGTGCCGTTTCTCGCGTGCGCCGTAGCCTACGTGGCGACAGGCGACTCGCGGTTCCTCATCGTGTCGGCGGCGGCCCTTGCCGCAAGCACGGCTGACACATGGGCATCGGAGATCGGGGTGTTCAGCAGAAAGCCCCCGATCAACATTCTTACCGGCACGAGAATGCAGCGCGGGCTCTCGGGCGGCGTGAGCCCGCTCGGCCTTGGAGCCACCGCGATCGGATCGACGACGTCCGCGTTTCTGGCGATGCTCTTGTTCCATGCGTTCGGCTACGCCGTGCCGACGGGTCCCGACGCTTTCTTCTTCATCATCGCATGCGGCATCCTGGGTTCGCTCGTCGACAGCGTGCTCGGGTCGCTCCTGCAGGCGAAATACCGCGGACCCGCCGAAGGCGAGCAAACCCTCGGCAGGCCGTGGGATGGGCGGACGGAAGGTTCGTCGGAGCTCGTCGAGAAGCTGCCGCGCGAAGGCGGTGCGGGCTACGCGCTCGTGTCGGGCTACGCCTGGGTCACTAACGACGCGGTCAACTTCCTGAGCGGGGCGATCGTAGTGGCGCTCGGGCTGATTGTGCTGGTCGGCTCGGGCGGCTAGCTGGAGGTCGCGCGCTGGTTCGGCGCTCAGCTCGAGCCGTTAGCGAGCGGTTGCATGCGGATCGTGCGATCGGCTAGGGAACCGTGCGCGGCTGGCCGACCGGCAGGAGCGCCGAGCCTGACCTGCTCGCCTGGTAAGTGCTACCGGGCGAGCAGGTGCGCCTCGAGTGCGTCGAGTGCACGGTTCATCTTACCGGCGACGTTCTGGAAGTGGGTGCCCGCCGTCTGCTCGAAATCGACTACGGCTCCCTTTGCGTGCAGAACGTCGGCGACGGCGAACGTACGCTCCTGGACGACGCGCATGCGCTTGTTCTTCGTGATGTGCTCCTTGTCGCCTAGGGAGAGGTAGACGTAGGGGCCCGCGGGGCGGACGCGCGCGTTTTCGAGGTAGGGGAGCAGGTCGTCGTACCAAAGCGATCCCGATATGCTCGCCACCGCGACGAAGCGGTCGGTCCTCGTGAGAGCGTAGACGGCGAACAGCCCGGCGAGCGAATAGCCGGCGAGCGCTCGAGCTGCGGGTTGGACGCCGTGCTCTTGCTCGATAGCGGGAATCGCTTCGTCGACGAGCTTGCGAAGGAACGCGTCGGCGTTGCCGCCGAAATCTCCCTGCGCTCGCTTGAAGACTTTCCTGGCAGGCCATGGAGTAAGGTCGTCGTCCCAGTTGCTGTTCGGGATGCGGACGACCGTTGCGGCGCGATCGGTGGCTTCGGCATCGCGTTCGGCGCCTGCGGCGGTTTCCCGCTCGCTCGGCGAATCGATGAGGTAGATGCAGGGGGCTGATCTTCCCCCGGTGCCGAGACGGATGTCGTAGTGCATGGGTTTCTCCTTGGTCTGATGAGGCCCCTTTTGCTATTGTAGCTCCAAGTGAAGCGATTCGGCTCGCCAAGGCGAGGTCGGCGAGGCTGCGTCGGTCAGCCTTGCGGACTCGTTGGCTTGCGGGATTTACGGGGACTGCGAGACCCGTGGGGCCAGCGGGGCCAGTGGGACCAGTGGGATTCGTGAAACCTGCGAGACCCGTGGGACCAGTGGGTTTTACGGAACCTGCGGGTCTTGTGGGCTTGGGGAATCCGCCGCGTCCCTCGGTGTTCACGGGAGGATGTCGGCCGACTGGCCGTATGCGCTACACCCTCGGGTATGTAAGGTCTTTTAGTTCAAAAAAGTATCGCTCCGGTACAAAAAAGTGCGTTTGTGCGGCCTCGCAGAGCCGATTACGACCAGCAGGCGGTTCGGTGCGGCGCAGTTTGCTGCGTCGGACTAGAGTTTTCGCAGGTGGCGGTATTGGCAATGCACTTAACGGCTTCGGATTGGCCTTTGCGGGCGGCACAAACGAAAAAACGTGCACCGAACCCCTGCTTTTTCGTGCGCAATCTTTTTTTTCGTGTCGTTTTGCGCATCGCACGCCCTCGCTCCAGCGCATGCAAAGGGGCCGCCCGTTTCTGAACGGACGGCCCCGGTTTGGTGTTTGTGCAACGGGCTCGCAGGTGCGGCTTCGGGAATGATTCCGCGTGCGGCTCGCCTGCTTGTGCGCCGAAAGGGCTCTACGCGACTTTCGGGGCGTCTTCTGCGCGGGCCATGGCTTTCTCGTAATCCTTGGTGCCGACGAAGATCTCGTTGGTGTAGGGATTGCGCTTGAGCTTCTTCGAGCGGTAGATCACGTAACCGATCGCAGCCACGTTGGCGAGCAGCGATATGATCGAGATGGTGAGATTGACGTTGGGGTTGTTCACCGACTGCACGGCGAACACGCTGGAGTCGAGGAACATCGGGAAGCACTGGGCGAACATGCACCAGATGGCAAGCGTGAACGCGCGGTTCTGGATCCAGCCGCCCTTGTTCCACAGGAATGCGGCGATGGTGGGCGCGAGCAGAAGCGCAAGGCCGCAGTAGAAGGAATGGGTGGGCAGGCAATTGTAGGTGTAGCAGAAGTTCCAGATGTCGTAGGAGATGATGAACACCCACGTCATGTCGGGCCAGAGCATGTCCTGCTTCTTCTTGGACACGTAGATGCCGAACCAGCCGGTCATGACGAAGATGTTGATGAGTCCTGCAATGCCGTTGAACACGTTGTGCCAGCCGCCGTACAGCGTGACGCCTTCAGAGGATACCCAGGTGGTGCCGAACGCGCGCACGGCCGATTCGAAATCGCTTACCACGGCAATGAGGATGTTGATGGCCACGATAACGAACGGGAAGCACTTGAACCAGTGCGATTTGCCGATCTTTCCCCACTTGTACTTGAGGGCCATGAAGCCGATGCAGCCGATGGTCGCGGCGTAGAGTTTCGCGTAGTGGAACCAGCTGTTCATGTACAGGTGCGTGGGATTGTTGAGCGCCCATTCGGCTCCCGACGCTGCGCTTACGGTGATTGCGATGAAGTAGACCGTGAGCCCTGCGGGAAGCACGATGAAGCAGAAGATGCCGCCTGCCCTCGTTCGCCGCGCGAACTCGTTGATGAGGATCAGGCTGATGAGTACGACGGCCCACCCGATCCACTGGTAGATGGCGTTTTCGCCGTAGACTTGGAATAGCATTGGCTGTACCCCTTTCGTTCCTTGGTTTGAGCGCACACTGCCAAGCGTCCCCTCGGACGTTCTCTTGATCAGGCATTTTGCGCGCCCGGTTCTCTTCTCTGTTTTCGGCTAGTCTGTGCGCTTCCTGCTGGTGCTCTCGTGCGGTTTATGCTCAGGGCCGTCGTGCGGCCCGGTTCCCCTATCCATGTGCAGCGTTTGGGCGATGAGGTCTTTGAGCACCTCGTCATCGACTTCCGGATGGCGGCGCACGAAGCCCACGATGCCGATGATCAGCACGTAGAATGTCTCGTACACGTGATCGATTTTGATCTCGTGCAGCGTTTCGTAATCGCGCACGGTGGTTTCGACGATGTAGGTTGCGGTGCGGTCGGCCACGCGGTTGAGGAACTCGAGGTAGAGCGCCGAGTTCTCCCGCGAGGCGAGGGCGCGCCTGAACGAATCGTTCTCGAAGACGCCGAGGCGCAGTATCCTCACCACGCTTTCGAGCGCGTGCTCGATGTTCCCCCGCTGCCGCTCGGCGTTCCAGTGGTGCAGTGCTTCGAGGTAATCGCCGATGTAATCGTCGAGCACCGCCGAGGTGACGGCTTCCTTGTCGGGGAAGTAGTGGTAGAACAGCGTTCTCGTGACGCCGACGCGGTTCGTGATGTCCTGCACCGATGTGCGGGAGAGACCCTGCTCCTCGAAGAGCTGGCGGGCCGCTTCGACGATGCTTGCGCGTCGTGCCTCATGCAGGCTGCTTTCGCTGTCCATCGGTCTCACCCCGCTCATCTTGTTCGGCTGTCCTTCGATGAGCGCAGAATACGCTCTTGGTTGACGGATCGTCAATAGACACTTTCGACGATCCGTCAATGACTTTCGCTTGCGAGCATGATAGCATGGGCGCCATAAAAGTTCATTGCTGAAATAAAAACTATACTGCAATGAAGAAATAAAGGGGAAAGGATGCGGAATGGGGAATTCTGAGGAGGCATCAGCGAAGCGGGGAAGGAAGCGCTGGCCCATCGTCGTCGGCGTCGTTGCAGTTGCGATCGTGGCGGCGGGTGCGGGATTCGCCGTCTGGCACGAACAGCCCGGTTTCTGCAATGCGATCTGCCACAATCCGATGGACAACTACGTTGAGGGCTACTACGGCGACGAAACGCTCATGGTCAACTCCCATGCGCGCGAGGACGTGACGTGTCTCGAATGCCATGAGCCCAAGATGGACGAGCAGATTGCCGAGGGCCTCGCGTGGGCGTCGGGCAACTTCGCGACCGACGATGCGGGCAACATCGTGCGCACGGGCGTGACGGCCGACGAGAAGATGTGCACCCGAGCGGGGTGCCACGATTTCGATGAAGTCGTGGCTGCAACTGCCGACTGGGCGGGGGAAGCGGGCGTGAACCCCCATTCGTCGCATCAGGGCGTCGCCATCGACTGCAGCAACTGCCACGGCGCCCACAGCCAATCGTACATGTACTGCAACACCTGCCACGACTACGAAGTCCCCGAGGGCTGGGCGAGTCCCGCTGCGGGGCACTGAGCCGCAGCGGGGCGTCGAGCTGCAGCGGAACGCTGGGCCGCTTCTGGGCGTTGAGCCGCTGCGGATGCGGGCAACGGGAGTTGCCAGGTGATGGAACCACGAGGAGGAACACCTGATGAAAAGAACGACGATACTGGCGTGCGGTGCCGTGCTGACGCTCGGGCTGTCGGGCTGCGGGGCGACGTTTGAGGGCTCGGGGTCGAAGGACGCCGCAAGCGCCGAGCAGCTGGCGATGCGCGCCGACGACCCATGGGCTCGGGAGGTGGCGGCGAATCCGTCTGCGAAGGCGGCGGGAAACCTGCATGACGGCGTGTACGTGGGAACCGGCAAGGGCATGGAGGGCCTGATCACCGTGTCG
>NZ_LT964679.1:71069-106996 GCF_900240215.1 Raoultibacter timonensis
GCGCAGCCGAGCTCGGCGCGCAGACCATCTGCGTCGAGGCGATGGGATTGCACGGCGGCAACGCGCAGGAGGCGGGCATGTGCGCTATCCTCGGCGGCTCCAAGCTGCAGGAATCCAAGCGGTTCGCCTTCCCGAGCTATCCGTTCGACGCCCGGGCGCTGGCCGACTGGGCCATCGACGAGTACCACTATGCCGCCGACCCGCATCTCATCTACCGCATCGCGGAGGCAGGCGGCGCGTGCATCGACTGGATGGGCGATTGCGGCGTGCGGTGGCGCCTCGGCGAAGTGCCCGTGTACGTGGCACCGAAGAACTCAACGCTCGACCATCACGTGCTCAAGATGAAGGATGCCACCGATGCCATGTTCAGCTTCGGTCAGAAACACGGCGTCGAATACCATTTCCAGAGTCCGGCCGAGGCGCTCGTGCAGGATGGCGACGGCCGTATCGTGGGCGTTGTGTGCCGCGAGGATTACAAGCGCGAGGTGTACATCCACGCCACGCAGGCCGTCATCCTCACGGCGGGCGGCTTCTGCAACAACAAGGCGCTCCTGAAAGAGTACATTCCCACCGCTGCGATGGGTTGCGCTTCGAGCTATCTGACGGCGGGCGAGACCGGCGAGTGCTTCCGCATGGGGCTCGGGGTGGATGCCGACGTGTCGGGGTTCAACAGCTCGGCATCGTTTGACGGCGGCGTCGATTGGGAGGCGGAGGGCGGGCAGTGGGCGCGGTTCCTCTACGACGGCATGACGCAGCTGTCGCGCCAGCCGTGGTTCACGATCGACCGCTGCGGCAACCGCCTGCGCTACATGGACAGCCGGGTGCACGAGGACGGCGCGAACGCCATCTACGCGCTCGGCGATCTGGCGACCATCCAGATGACGCCTCCGGGGCATCGCTCCTACATCGTGTTCGACGCGAACTACGAGGACCATCTGGCGGGATTCGCCCAAGAACACTGCCGCAAGCTCATCACGCCCGATCTGGAGCAGATCGAGAAGGTGCCCGAGCACTACCGCGACTGGCACCACGGCGTGCAGGACGCCATCGACGCCGACGTGCTCAAGAAACGCGACACGCTCGAGGAGCTCGAACGGGACCTCGGGTTCGCCGAAGGCGTGCTCGTCGAGGCCGTGAACAGGTGGAACGAGACGTGCGAGAGGGGCGAGGACGACTACATGTACCCCATGCCCGCCGAGTGGCTCCACGCCATATCGACGCCCCCGTTCTACGGGTGCCGCATCGGCGGCAACCTGTACGGCACGAAAGCGGGCCTGCTCATCAACGACGAGATGCAGGTGATCTCGACCAGCGGGAAGGCGATTCCCGGCCTGTACGCCGGCTGGCACACGGCGGGCGGTGCGTGCGGCGAGAACAGCTACATCGGCGATCCGATCTTGGGTTCGCTTTTGGGAGATGTGAGCCTGGCGTTTTGCGGGGGCTATCTGTGCGGAACGTATGCGGTGCAAAACGAACGGGAGAATGCGTAAGCGCAAGCTTACCGAAGGAGGTATGACATGCTGCAACACATGAAAGGCATGGCGCGCCCGTATGCGACGCTTTTCGCTCTCGCGCTCGTGGTGGCCGTGGTGGCGCGAATCGGGCTTGCGGTGATGGACGTCACGGGGACGCTCGCTTACGACTACATTTCGGCGGCCGACGTGCCGATGCTCGACGTCATCTGCTCGATCCTCACAGGATCGACGTTCGTGGCGTTCATGTTTCTGGCGGGCCTCGTGCTCGTGATATCGACGGCGGGCGTGGCGCTCTACGGGTTTCTTTACGAGCGCGGCTATGCGGGTGCCGGCAAGCCGGCGATGGCGTTTCTGTGGGGATGGGCCACGGCGCTCGTCGCCATCGTGTGCGCGTTTGTCGTGGCGAGCGGCATCCTTTCGGCGGTCCAGGTGGGCTCGATGAGCTCGAAGCTGCCGTCGGCCGCAGTGCTGGTGGTGGCGCTCGTCGTGTTCGCGGCGTTTATTGGCACGCTTCTGGCGGCGGCCTCGCCGGTGATCTGCGCGTGCGTCGCCCAGGCCCGGGCGAGGGGCNTTCGGCGCGCGTGCGCTGGAAAAGCGGGCGGAAGCGGCTGTGTAGGGGCGATCGCGCGCGGGCGGCTTCCGATTCGGCGGCCGCTTGGCTTTGAGGTCGAGTGCAATCGCGGAGCTCGGCGGCTCGCAGCGCCGCAGTCGCGTACGGGGTTTGGCTAGCCGATGGGCTCCAGGAGGTCGAGCGCCGCCTTGCGTTCGGCCTCTTCGCGCGCCTGCATGTCGGCGAGAACCACATGCCCCGCTTCGGCGAGCGCAAGGCTTTGGCCCTCGTCGAGCCTGCTCCATAGAAACGTTTGCGCTACTTCGTCGACCGTGCGGGCGATGAGGCGCTGCACTTCGGATCCCTGCGGCGTAGCCGAAGCGAACACCGCTTTGCGATCGACGGGGCTCGCGAGGCGCTGCGCCCACGAACGGCCAGCGAGTCGGTCGACCGAGCGTGCGACGGTGACGGGAGTGAGCTGGAGCTGATGAGCCAGATCGCCGATTCTCAGGGGCGCGTTCGCCTCGCCGAGCTTCATGAGGACGAGGCACTCGTTGAAAGAAGCTCCGCAGGTGCCTCTCAGGGCGTCTTCCATGGCTTTGCGTATGAGTTCGAGCGAAACGAGCGTGCGCGAGGCGAAGTAGCGTTTTGCCGCTTCTTTCGAGAGGGGCGGATCGATGTTGGCACCCGCTGCGATCGATGCTTCGAGGATGCTGCGGTACGCTTTGTTCTGCGTGGGGAACAGGGAGTACAGCTGCTCGACGATGGCCTTGTTCGCCCGATCGACGAGAGCAGTGCCCTCTTTGGTTATGCGCACGTCGCGGATTCGCCCATCGCCCTTCGCTCTCTTGTGGCGTTTGACGAGCCTCTTTCCCTCAAGCGCGTTGACTACCTGAGAAGCTACGTTTGCCTTGATGTCGAGCAGGGCGGCGAGATCCGATTGGGCGAGGCCGGTGGGTGCGGCGGCCACCAGTTTGACGAGCGCGCGAAACTGGGTAACGCTCAGATCGCTCACGCTTTTCAGACCCGCCTTCAGGGCGCGGTGGGTCAGCTCGCATGCGACGAAGAACGATGAATCGAGCGACAGGTCGCTGCGGGTGGCCATGGTGACGTACTCCTTGCAATTGTTTCTCTGCTGAACTAATGGTATCCGTTCGCTTTCCACGGGGGCGGTATCGCGCAAAGTCTCCACGCAAAGCGCGGGCAAATGCACCCCTTTTTTAGAGTTCGTCGCCGTTCCCGTATAATGGCGAAACGGCCAACCTTGACGAGAAGGCGAATTCCATGGATCTCTACACCGCACTGCAAAGACCCCGGCCCTACGAACGGCAGGCGAGCATCTGGACCGATCCTCGCATTGCGCCTCAGATGCTTCGGGCTCACCTGGATTCCAGCAGCGATTCCGCGAGCTACGCACCGGGCAGGATCGACGAAACGGTTTCATTCCTGGTTGATGCGCTGCGACTGTCGCGGGGATCGTCGCTCGTCGACCTCGGATGCGGACCGGGGTTGTACGCCGAGCGGTTCGCCCGCGCGGGGGTGCAGGTGACGGGGGTCGATATATCCGAGCATTCGATTGCCTATGCGCTCGATCGGGCACACGGCAAGGGGCTGGATATCGAGTATCGCGTACAGAGCTATTGCGATCCGTTCGGGAGCGACTGCTTCGATGCCGCTATGCTCGTTTGGGAGGATTTCGGGGTGCTGTCGCCCGGGGAAAGGCGGGCGGTCCTCGAGAACGTGCGCCGTTCGCTTCGTCCCGGCGGAAGGTTCGCCCTCGACGTAGCGTCGGAGAAGCAGCTGCCCGACCCCGATGACGGTGCCGCTGGAACGTGGGAGGCGTACGAGGCGGGATTCTTCCGCGATCACCCTCACGTTGTCATGAGGAAAACGTGGTTGTTCTCGGAAACGCATTCGTTCTGCGAAACGAGCGTCGTGGTCGATGGCGGCATCACCGTCTATCAGAACCATCAGACGGTCTTTTCCGTACGGCGTATCGTCGATGAGCTTGAGGATGCGGGATTTTCCGTCGAAACCGTCGGCGACGATCTGCGAGGCACTCCGTATTCGGGCGAATCGCTTCAGATCGGAGTTGTTGCCGTAAAACCGCAATAGGCGGATGCGGATGTCGGGTTCGTCCACAGATGGAAATCCTAGCCGCCCCGACCGAAGGGCGCGGGTATACTGTGCTTCATGGAATCCCTTACGGTAAACATACCCGACGTGGCTCTCGTCATCGAAGGCGGCGGCATGCGGGCGAGCTATACGGCGGGCGCGATCGTCACGCTTTTGGAGCGCGGTCTTCATTTCGGGAAGGTCTACGGCATTTCGGCCGGGTCGAGCCATGCGGTCAACTACGTGTCGCGCGACATGGAGCGGACGAAGGCTTCGTTCGTCGATCTGGTAAATGATCCGCAGTTCGGCGGCGTGGCCAGCATGCTTTCGGGCAAAGGGTACTTCAACGGGCCGTACCTCTACGAGGGTGTGGCCGAACAGCTTGCAGGTACCGACGAGGTGTTCGCGTTCGATTGGGATACGTTTCGGGCGAACCCCGCCGACGTGCATATCGAGGGGTTCGATTGGGATACGGGCGAGACGGTGGCCTGGACGAAGGCCGACATGCCCACCATGCGCGCCATGATGCTGCGCGTGCGGGCGAGCTCGACCATGCCCATCTTCATGCCTCCGACCGTGATAGACGGGCGCACGTACATGGACGGCGGCATGGGGGATAGCTGGGGCGTGCTGCTCGATGCTGCGCGCCGCGACGGGTTCGAACGTTTCTTCATCGTGCGTTCGCAAAAGCGCGGCTACCGAAAAAAGCCCTTGGGGTCCGTCTCGCAGGCGCTGTTTCGGGCCGCGTTTCGGCAGCACCCGCTGGTAGCGCAGCGCTCGATCGAGCGCTGGCGGTTCTACAACGATATCCTCGACGAGGTCGAACGGCTCGAAGCCGAGGGGTCGGCGATGGTATTCTACCCCGAAGAGATGCCCGTTTCGAACAAGGAAACCCGCTACGATAGGCTGCGGGCCGCCTACGATCGCGGGTACGCCCAGGCGCAGCGCGAAGCCGATAGCTGGGTGTCTTGGCTGGGGGTTTCATAGCGTCGCTTCGCGATGTCGCAGGGAATCGGCAGATACTTGTCGTGCTACCATAGACGCCGACAGAAAGGACGGTCTATGACAGCCGATGGTCAGAATGCCGCTTCGAAGCTCGAAGTCATATTGGGTCGCGAAGGCGTAAGGCGCCTTGGCGAATCGACCGTTATGGTGCTCGGCCTCGGGGGCGTGGGCTCCAACTGCGTCGAAGCTTTGGCTCGCGGCGGTGTGGGGCGCCTCGTCATCGTCGATCACGATGTCGTGCAGGAGAGCAACATCAACAGGCAGGCGATTGCCTTCCATAGCACCGTAGGCCGCAAAAAAACCGATGTTATGCGGGCGATGATCGCCGACATCAATCCCGATACCGCGGTTGTTGCCCACGATATGTTCGTGCTTCCCGACAACCTGGGCGGTCTGTTCGACGAACACGAAAACGCATTCGACTACGTGGTCGACGCCATCGACACGGTGTCGACAAAGCTTGCGCTCGCTGCGCTCGCTCAGGAACGGAAAATCCGTCTCATCAGCAGCATGGGGGCAGCCAATAAGCTCCATCCCGAGTGCTTCCGCACGGCAGACATCTACGAAACCGTCAATTGTCCGCTGTGCCGCGTCATGCGTAAAGAGGCGAGGAAGCGCGGCATCGAGCGCCTTCGCGTGCTGTATTCGTGCGAGCAGCCGGTTGAAACGGCTGCGGCCGAAGGCGCGCAACGGCGCGAGCGAACGAACCTCGGAACCGCATCGTTCGTGCCGCCGATCATGGGCCAGATGCTAGCGGGCGAGGTGATCCGTGCATTATCGGGCATCGGTCAGGATCGCGAATCCGTGGACAGCGCGATGAAGCTGGCCGATTCGATCAAGCCGAACCGGCGGGAATCGGGCAGCGTGCGGGCTTCGGGTGCCGATGCGGGAGGCGCTCGCGTTTCGAAGGCTGCGGGGAAGGGCGTTCGATGAGGATCTTCGACATGCACTGCCATCTTGATTTCGCAGACGACGCCCAGCGCGCCGCACGCGAAGCGGCCGCGCGCGGCATCGGCTGTTTTTCGGTGACGGTAACGCCGCAGGATTACGAAGCCGCCGTCTGCGAGCTCGAACCATGCGAAAACGTACGGGTGGGGCTCGGCCTGCATCCTTGGTGGGTGGCCGACGGCCTTTGCGGTGAAGACGACATCGCCCTGTTCGAGCGGCTCGCCGCATCGACGGCTTTCATCGGGGAGGTGGGACTCGACTTCGGCGCGCGCCGCTCGGGAACCGAGGACGCGCAGGTTGTGGCCTTCGAGCGCGTGCTTTCGGCGTGCGCTGCGGGCGGCAAGGTGCTGTCCGTCCATGCGGTTAAGGCGGAAGACGCAGTACTCGACCTGCTCGAACGCCATGCGCTGCCCGAAGGCAACGCGTGCATCCTGCACTGGTTTTCCGGTTCGTCGGATCAGCTGCAGCGAGCGGTAGCGCTCGGGTGCTTTTTCTCGGTCGGCCCTCGCATGGTGGCCTCGAAGCGCGGGCGCGAGTATGCGAAGGCAATCCCTCTCGACAGGCTCCTTCTCGAAACCGATGCGCCGCCTCAGCCTGGCTCGGCCATCCCCTACGGCGAGATCGAAACCCTGCTGGTTTCCGCACTCGAGGCTGTCGAGCTCTTGCGGGGCGAAGGTTCGGCTGCCCGCATCGCCCAGACGAGCGAACGACTGCTCGGCGGGCGCATCGAAGGGCGTCTCGGGGCTGTCTAGCGGTAGTCGCTTTCGTCGGCGAATTGCCAGCCGAGCAACGCGTCGCCGACGAGCCTGAACTCGAAGGGCAAAGGCTTTGCGAGCTTGCCTTCGTCGATGTTCATCGGAATGGCTTCGAGTTCGTGCTGCATCTCGAAAAACGAGATATCGTCGAACACCTCGCCGTACTCGTCGGCTTCGTCGGGGTCGATTTCGAGTATGGCGATCACGGCGTCGAGGTAGCCGTCCAGCCTCTCGCTGCTTGTCCTGATGGCATCGATCTCGCTTCGCTTGAAGACGGAGAGCTCGGCGCAATACCAGCCGATGGCGTCCTCGTCGTCTTCGCCCATGAGGTCGCTGAGAACGATATCGTTCTTCTCGAGATCCTCGATGGTGTAGCATTCGGCGAGCACGTCGGGCGTGACGAGCATCGCCTCGTTCTCGTCGCAATCGCTCATCACGTAGATGGCGAGCAGGATGAGCATGTCATCGCGATAGTCGAGCGAGATGCCGAAGTGGTAGTTCGGATCGTCGTGGTACGACCCCCAGAAGATATCGGGCTGGTTTTCGAGGAGGGTCTGAGCGGTGGCTGCCATGGCGTTCCTTTCCGAGGATGCTGCGCGCGGGCGCGCATGCAAACTATAGCACGGAAACCCGCGCTCCGGCCGCAGAGGAGGCCTTACGCCGCCTGCGGCGGGACTCGGGTGCCGGAGCGCTTCTCGCAGAGGACGGAAAACGCAACGAACAGCAGGACGGCGGCGAGAGGGAACGGCATGTCGAAGGAGCCTGCGGCGACGACAGGCGGAATCCCACTATGACGAATGCTGACAAAGCGATCGCGTTTCCGCGGGGTATGCGGACCTCGGTGCGCCGGATTGCGGACGATTTCAGGAGGCGATGCGCACGTTCTATGGCTGGGAGGTAACGGTTGGATGGAGAATCGCATGCCTGCGATTCCGTGCGTTATGTTCGGAGGAAAGATACTGCGCGCGGGCGATGGGCTATGCAGTCGTCGTCTCTGGCGATGGACGCCCGCGCCATCCCGCACGCTGCGCGACAACGACAATGCCGAAAGGAGGCCTTCGATGGCGCATGGGACCCAAGAAGTTCGAGCCGAGCAACCTCGGAAGGGGGGCCTGTTCGACGACCTTTCGGCGACGCAGGTTATCGCCGGGGCGCTGGCGGCGGTCACCTCGATGCTGCTGGCCTCGCAGATAGGCATTGCCGGTTCGGTGATCGGCGTGGCCGTCGGCTCGGTCGTTTCGGCGGTTGCATCGCAACTGTACAAGAAGTTCCTTGCGGCTTCGGCCGAAAAGATCAAAGACCTGCATCCCATCGAGGCTTCTGCCGGGGCGGCGACGTTCGGGCCCCCGGCAGACGAGGCGATGCCTTCCGAAGCCGCTGGGCAAGGCGAGAGCGAAACCGCGTGGCGAGCGGACGGGGAAACCAATCGCTTCGACACGGTTGCCGTCCCTGCGAAAACAGCGGTTTTACCCGTTGTCCCCCGGCAATCGACTACGCCGAGCCTCGACGACACCGCCCTGCAGGGCGACGCGACAGTCATTCGAGCGAAGACGATGCGCAGGCGCAAGAAGCAACTGCAGCGGCGCGTGGCGGCGGTCGCCGCCGTGTCGGCCTTGGTCGCCGTAGTGGTTTCGGCGTTTCTCGTGAATGCGGTTACCGATGGACAGGGCATCGGCGCCAAAGTTTCGCCTTTGCCGTCGATTGCCGGGCAAAGCCAGTCTTCGGATGCTGGGCGGGAATCCAGCTCCTCCGAAGGAGATTCGGCTGCGCAAAACGGTAAGGCGCAAGACGAGAGCGCCTCTTCGTCCGACGATGCGTCGAAGGGCGCGGATTCCGATCAGTCGGGAAGCGACGCCTCTTCGGGCAGCGGTCAGGCTGGCGGTGCGACCGACCCCTCGAATCCGTCGGGCGGAAGCGGGGGACAGGGTTCCGGGAGCGGCTCGGACGGAAGCGGGACCGCCGGCGACGGCCAGGGGTCGGACGGGCAAGGCTCCGGCTCGGGCACCGGCCAGGGGTCGGGTTCCGGTTCGGGTTCAGACGGCGGCTCGGGCACCGGCAGCGGCTCGACCTCCGGCTCCGGCCAGGGGTCGACCGGCAAGAACACGAGCGGATCGAACATCGCGCAGGTGGGCAGCGGACAGTCGGCCAAAAGCACAGCGAGTGCGACCCCGCGGTAGGGCGGTGCGTTCGCCGTCGGATCGGCGCGCTGTCCGCCCGTACGCCGGGCGGACAGCGCCGGTCGAATCGCTATCGGAGGATAACCGAGGCTGGTTTTCTCGGTGCCGTGCGCCGATACGAAACGGCAGGATAGCCGGCGAGCATGCAGCAGGATATCTCCTTGCCTTCGATGCCGAGCCAGCTTTCGAGCGTCTTGCTTCCCGAAACGATGTGCCTCAGGTATCCGCTGTGCAGCACGCCCGCGCCGTGCGCGACGGCGGCGAGTTCCATGTTCGCTGCCGCGAGGCCTCCGTCCCACGGGTTTTTGGTGACTACGAGAAAGAACGTCGGAGCGTTGAAGAAGAGACGGTCTTCGCTGTTCTTGCGATAGGCTTCGTGCATCTGATCGAAGATGCGGGCGTACGGCGATCGCTCTTGCGCAAGCCGTTCGGCCACACGGGGGAGCTCGTCCCAAAGCATCTGCTTGAATTCGGCGAGCCCCTTCTTGACGACGACGATCTTCGTGCGCTGCCTGTTTCGGGCGGTTGGGGTGTAGCGGGCCGCCTGGATCATGTCGTCGATGACCGCATCGTCTAGGGTTTCGCTGGTGTACGAGCGGACGCTCCGGCGGGATTTGACGGCTCGAATCAGCTGGCTGGAGTTGAGCGCGGGCATACGATTGATGCTCTCGACGTCTTCCATGTCGTACGAGGGGATGCTCGCCGCCTCCGTCGGGCATACGGCAACGCAATGCCCGCATTCGAGGCAGGGGCCGCTCACGACGGCGATCCCGTCTTCAAGGCGCAGTACTCCCGGGAAGCAATCGTCCACGCATTCACCGCATCCGATGCAGCGGTCGGCGTCTATGTGCACAGCGATGCCCATGAGCGCTCCTTTTCGTATCTCGGATCCGTTTTCGGTTTCCTACAGGAGGTGTTCGCGCAGGTACTCGCCGCCGTACGGAGAGAGATACGCGGGCGCGATATCGAACACGGTGCGGGCTCCCGCTTGGCCCTCCTGTGCGAGGCGGTGCGCTGCGCGGGCGAAGGCGACGAGGACGTTGCCGGTGAATCCGGGGTTCGAACCGAGCTTGAGGGAGTACTCGATGAGGGCGGGGTTTCCGTCTCCGGTCTCGCCGCTGCGGAGGACGAACCCGCCGTGCGGCATGGCGGCGTGATCGCGGTCGAGTTCCTCCTGCGAGATGAAATGCACGGTCGTGTCGTAGTCGGCGAAGTAGTTGGGCATGGTTGTGATCTGCTCTTCGACGGCGTCCGCGTCGGCGCCTTCGTCGAGCACGACCCAGCACTCGCGCAGATGCTTCTGCCTTGTGGTGAGCTCGGGGTTCGAGCCGGAGCGCACTGCTTCGAGGGCCGCTTCGACGGGAATGGTGTACTGCTTCGCATCGGCGACGCCTTCGATGCGGCGGATGGCATCGGAGTGACCCTGGCTCACGCCGCGGCCCCAGAACGTGTAGTCGGTGCCCTCGGGCAGCACGCAGGTGCCGTACAGGCGGTTGAGCGAGAACATGCCCGGATCCCAACCGCATGAGATGACGGCGATGGTGCCCGCATCCTGCGCGGCCTTGTTGACGATGGCGAAGTGCTCGGGGATGTTCGCGTGGGTGTCGAAGCTGTCGACTACGGTGTAGCGGGCCGCGTAGCGGGGGGTCTGCTCGGGCAGGTCGGTCGCGCTTCCGCCACAGAGAATGAGCACGTCGATATCGTCGGCGCCCTGATCGAGCTCGCTTGCGGGGCGCACGGGCACGTCTTTGGTGTGCGCAGCGACCGTCGAGGGATCGCGGCGGGTGAATATGCCGACGAGCTCCATATCGTCGTGCTGTCCGATCGCGAGCTCGACGCCGCGTCCGAGGTTTCCGTAGCCGAGAATGCCGATGCGTATGCGTTTCATGAGTCTCCTTGCTGGTTGTCGTGTACGGGTCCGTGTATGTGCTGGATACATACTAATGCTGCGCTCGGCGCGATAGGGAAGAGAATCCGCAAGCCAACGGAGAATACAGAACGCCGCGCAAGTCATGTGCCGTACCGAACGCAGCGGCGAAGTGGAGATTCGCGACCGCTTTGCTATAATCGCGGCATGGATTTTGGGAACAACACGAAACCGAGCATTCTCGTCGTCGAGGACGATGCGGCGATCAACGACGTCGTGCGTTCGTTTCTCGGCAAAGCGGGATACGCGTGCACGCCGGCGTACTCGGGAACCGAGGCGCGCCTGCTCATGCAGGATGCAGGCGCGTACGACCTCGTGATCTGCGACCTCATGCTGCCGGGCATGCGCGGCGAGGATGTCGTGAGCATCTTCCGCGAAGGCAGCGATGCGCCCGTCATCGTGATATCGGCGAAAAGCGATGTTTCGAGCAAGGTCGATCTTTTGAGGATCGGCGCCGACGACTACCTCGTGAAGCCCTTCGACCTCGAGGAGCTGCTCGCGCGCGTCGAGGTGCAGGCGCGGCGCGCATCGCAGCGCTCGGGGATGGGCAAAGCGCCCGGCCGCACGCTTCGCTTCCGCACGTGGGAGATAGACCTCGACGAGCGCGCGTTTCGCGTTGCAGGCGCACCGGTCAGGCTCACGCGCACCGAGTTCGAGATGGTTGCCGCGCTCATGGCCCATCCGATGCGGGTGTTTTCGAAGAAGGATCTTTCAGCGGCGGCTTGGGGCGACGAGGGGGCGCTCGAGGAGAAGAGCGTGAGCACGCATGTCGGCAACATCCGCAGCAAGCTCAAGGAGACGGGAACCGACGGCTTCATCGAGACGGTATGGGGTGTGGGGTTCAGGCTCGCAGACGACTCGCGATCCCAATGATTCGGGGCCGTCCTTTATCTTGGAACTTTCTTGCAGCTTCTCCAGAGGTTTCTGAAAATCCGTTCTCTATCGTGGAGGCAATGCAAAACCTTCAGGAAGGGGAAACGGTATGAATGCTCTTCGGACCGTGGCGCTCGGCAAGCGATACGGCAGGACGTGGGCGGTCGATCATGTGACCATGACGGTGGCTCCGGGCGACATCTACGGATTCGTCGGTCGCAACGGGGCCGGGAAATCGACGCTCATGAAGATGGTGGCGGGATTGTCGCTGCCGACAAAGGGATACATCGAGCTGTTCGGCGACGTCGTGCGCCCCGGCGAGACGAACTCGCGAGTCGGGTCGATCATCGAGGGACCCGGCGTGCATCCCAACCTATCGGGGCTCGACAACGTGATGTGCCGCGCGCTTGCGCTCGGCTCGGCGAACCCCCGCGCGATCTCGGGCGACGTGCTCGCGTTCGTGGGCCTTGCCGATGTCGCCGGGCATAAGGCGGGCTCGTACTCGCTCGGCATGAAGCAGCGCCTCGGCCTTGCGCTCGCTTTGGTGGGCTCTCCCGATCTGCTGCTGCTCGACGAGCCTTTCAACGGGCTCGATCCGGAAGGCGTGCGCGACATCCGCAGTCTCATCACGCGCCTCAACGAGGAGCGGGGCATCACGGTTTTCATCAGCTCGCACGTGCTCGATCAGCTCGAGCGGATGGTAACGCGCTACGGGGTCATACGCGGCGGGCGCCTGGTGCGCGAGCTCGCGGTTGAGGATGTCGAACGGGAATGCTCCGACTATCTGTGCATCGAAAGCCCCGAAAGCGAGATGGCGCTGGCCGTGCTCGAGCGCGCGCGGCCCGACGCCGCCCTCGGCGTGCACGAGGACGGATCGATCCGCGTCGACTCCGACCTTTCCTCCGAGGAGGCGGGTTGGATTCTCGCCAAGGCCGGGATCCCCGTATCGGCGATGTATCGCCACTCACGCGATATCGAGGACTACTTCGTCGAGCTCATGGACGAAGCGCCCTCGCGAGGCGATCGCGCGGGGGGAGGCGCGTCATGCTGAGCATGCTGAGGTCGAATCTGTACCGCCTTGTGAAAACGCGCCTTACGTGGGCGTACGCCATCGTGTGCGTGCTGCTTATCTGCATGGAGCCCCTGGTGTGGTTTTTCACGGCGAGCTCGTCTGCGTCCTATGGCGACCCGCTCAACCCGACCATGACCGCCGTGCAGATGTACGGGAGGACTCTCGGATCGGGGGTTGTGTTTTTGGCAAGCGTCTACTGCGCGGTTTTCTTCGCCGCCGATTTCAAGACGAAATCGATCAAGAACGTGCTTCAGGCAAAGGGCGGCCGCGTATCGTATGCGCTTGCTGCGGCGGTAACGGTCCTGGTTGTGCAGGTGGGGGCTATGGTTGCGAGTTCGGTGGTGGCTGGAGCGGCGTATCAGGTTCTCGGTTTTGCAATCGCCGAAAGCAGCGTGGTTGATCTGGCGCTTCTGTTCTGCCAGTTCCTGCTCGTTTCGACGGCGTACTCGCTCATCGCCGTCCTTTTTGTGTTTGCAACGGGAAACGAGACGCTGGCCACGGTTGCAACGCTCGTCGTGTCATCGGGCCTTGTTGAATCGTTTCTGCGGGTGGCCCTTGCGAACGTATTCGCTGATTTTCCGCCGCTGCGCGATTGTCTCGATGGGTATCTTGCCGTCCAGATGAACCTTTTGAGTGCGGGAGCGGTATCGGATGCGGGCGGGATCGCGGCTGCTGCGGCAACGTGCGCCGTCGCACTCGGCTTGTGCGTGCTGGTAATGAAGAAAAGGGAGCTTGCAAAATGATCGTCGCCGTTATCGTCCTCTCGGTTGCCGTTGTGCTGCTTCTCGTGCTTGCCCTGTGCTATGAGCGGGAGTTTCGAAGCGTCGCGCGGTTCCTCGGGGGCGCAGACGATGCCAGCAACCAGCGTTTGACGGTCGAGCTGCGCACGCCGGGAACCGTCAAGGCGGCAAGCGCGGTGAACGGCCTGATCGACGATCAGGGGCGCGTGCGCCGCGAGGTTGAGGGCGAGAGGAGGCGCTTCCGCGAGGACATGGCGGCGCTTTCGCACGATGTGCGCACGCCGCTTGCCGGGGCCCAGGGCTACCTGCAACTCTACGGCTTCGAGGACGACCCGGACGAGCGGGAGCGCTGCGTGAGCGAAGCGCGGGCGCGGCTCGCCGCGATGAAGGAGCTCGTCGACCAGCTGTTCGAGTACACGAAGGCCCGCGATCCAGGTTGCGAGCCTCGCGAGGGGGCGGCATCGGTGTACGATGCCGTTGTCGAGGCGTTCGCCTCGCTGTACCCGAGTTTCGCCGGCAAGGGGTGGGAGCCGGCCATCGATTTCGAGGACGAGGCGCTTGCGGCGTCGGCGGATGCCGACGATCTCGTGCGCGTGTTCTCGAACCTTGCAGCGAACTGCTTGCAGCACGGCTCGTCGGCTCCGACGGTCGTGCAGCGCGGTCGCACCGTTGCCGTCTCGAACCGCGTAGACGACCCCGCTGCCATCGACGAGGGGCGATTGTTCTCGCGATTCTACCGAGCCGACGCATCGCGGGGATCGGCGGGCAGCGGCCTGGGCCTTGCGATCGTGGCGAGCCTGTGCGAGAGGATGGGGGCCACGGCGCGGGCGTCTATCGAGGGAGACGTGCTGACCGTTGAAATCGAGTTCGCGCGCTAGCACGCCTCGGGTTCGAGGCGGTAGCCGATGCCCCAGACGGTTTGGATGATGCGGGGATCGGACGGATCGTCTTCGACCTTTTCGCGGAGCTTCTTGATGAACACGGTGATGCTCGACGTCTCACCGACGAATTCCTTTCCCCACGCCGCCTCGACCAGCTGCTCTTTGGAGAGTACGATGCCGGGGTTGCTGGCAAGCGCGAAGAATATCTTGAACTCTTTCGGCGTGAGCGAGAGCCTCTCGTCTCCTTTCGTTACGCGGAACTGCGCGACGTCGAGGGTGAAGCGGCCGATGTCGAGCACCTCGTCTTTCGAGGCCGTTGCGACGCCCATGTTCGCGCGGCGGAGGTGCGCCTCGATGTGCATGAGCAGCTCGCGCGGATCGAACGGCTTTACCATGTAGTCGTCGCTTCCGGCCTGAAAGCCGATGCCCTTGTCCACGATGTCGCCCTTGGCCGAGAGGAAGATGATGGGAGCTGTGATGCCACGTGCGCGCAGCTCGCGGCATGCGGCGAAGCCGTCCATCTTCGGCATCATGACATCCATGATGATGAGATCGGGCTTTTCCTGCTCGGCTATTGCAAGTGCGTCGAAACCGTTGTCGGCGTAGGCGAACTCGTATCCCGCATCGAGGAGCATGCTCGACACGAGCCGTTCGATGCTGATTTCGTCGTCAACGAGCAGTATCTTCATCATATTCCTCCGTATCGACGGGTGCGTAGGGGATCCGCACGGTGAACGTGCTCCCCGCTTTGCGAGCCGACGAGACCGACACGGTGCCGCCGTGGAGTTCGGTGAGCTCTTTGACTACGGCGAGGCCGAGCCCCGTTCCTCGGTAGCGGCGGTTAGGCGATTGCCCTGCCTGTCGGTAGCGTTCGAAGATGCCTTCCCGGTCTTCCTCGACAATGCCGATGCCGTCGTCGGCGACCGATATGACGATGGATCCGAGATCGGGCGAGCTTCCGTCTCCGGTGCTGTCTCCGGCGTCTTTCCCGTGCGCTTCGGGAGGCGCGAATACGGCACGCACGTCGACCGTTCCCCCGGCATGCGTGTACTTGATGGCGTTGTCGACGAGGTTTTCGAGTATGCGGCGAAGCTTCTCCCAATCGGCCATCGAGAGCGGGATGTCGGAATCGGCCCGTGCCGTCAGCGCGATGTCCTTGTTCTTGGCAACGGGTTCGAGCGAGTTTTTGATGAAGCCGATCAGGTCGACGAAATCGACGGGTTCGGTGATGAGCTCGTTTTTATGGGCTTCGGCCTTCGAGATGGTGAGGATGTTGTTTACCATGTTCAGCAACAGCGTTGCATTCGCCTCGATCTCCTCGACGGCGTTGCGCGTTTTGTCGTCGAGCGAATCGACGGTGCGTAGGATGCGGGCGAACGCGAGTATCGAGGTGAGCGGTGTGCGCAGCTCGTGGCTCATGATAGCGAAGAACTCGTTTTTGTAGGCGGTCTCCTCGCTCAGTTTGTCGAGCGTTTTCTTGAGCTCCGATTTCTGGTAGATGAGCAGATCGTTTAAGGCTGATAGCTCGTCGGTCTGGTTCTTGACCTCGGTCTCCATGCTGGTGTAGAGCCGCTCGAGGCGCCGCGCCATCTTGTCGAAGTCGTTCGCGAACTCCGTGATCTCGTCGGGACGCCCCGTGTTCTGCAGGTCGAGTTCGTAATCGAACGCGCCCTTGCCGATCTGCTTGGCGGCGTTTCCGAGCGCTTCGATGGGACGCAGCACGAGCTTGCTTACGGCAACATATATGCCGATGCAGGCGATCACGAGCACGAGCAGCACCATGAACACCTGCTGGATCACGCTCGTCTGCATCCCGGCCGCGTAGATGTCCATGGGTTCGATGATGGACATGGCACCGCCGATATCGCCGACTTGCATGCCCTCCTTTTCGTAGCCGTACTGATCGAGCTCGCCTACGGGCTCGCCGTGGCATTCGAGGCATGTCTCGGTTACGTAGAGCGGCTCGGTATAGCGGAATACGCGCTGGCCGTTCTCGTCGGTTCCCACCCCGTAGTAGGCTTCGAGCTCGGGATCGGCGGCAAACGCCTCGAACGCCTCTTTCTCGAACTCGTCGGGCGCGCTTGCCAGTTGGCGCGGGTTCTCCTTGACGAAGTGAATTACGTAGTCGGTCTGGGTGGTGAACAGGGTGCTGACCGATTTTGCAGCCACAACGCACACGAGGTGCTTCGTACGGAAGGTGCCGTCATCGTTGCGGTTGATAATGTCTTGGTTGATGTCGACGAAATCCCATACGGCGCGCATTTCGTCGGCGAGCACCTCGGCCTTCTCGAGGGCTTCGTTCTGCGATTGCTGCTGCTGGAGGTTCACGTTCCAGAGCGCGTCGACGATCATGAGGATAACGACAAGCGCGCCGATCAAGACGGCGAATTTGAAGCGGATGCCGTAACGGAACGGCTTAGCGTTCTTTGCGAGCATTTCATCCTCCGTGCGCCTGCGTTCGGTCCCCTTGCTTCCTCGTGCGCCCAACCGCGCCCTCGTCTGTACGGCGCCCCTCGCCGTCGTAACCATTATCTGCGAAAATACGTCGGAGGGGAACGGGCTTGGGGCTCGGTAATTCTTTTTTAATACTTTGCAGGAATTTCTTAATGGAAAGTTCAATTCGTAACCATTGAATCACGCTGTCGAAGTGCGGAGAATGAACGAGAGGGGCACCGGGGGTGAAACGGTGCTATCGAGTAAGACGATCGAGGAAGGGAACTCTATGAAGCAATCTGCTGATCATGGAATGCCGTCGCTTTCGCGCAGGACGTTCGTGGCCGCAGCGGCTGCGACGGGCGCAGCTGCCGTCGGCCTCGCCGGATGCAGCCCGGCGGCCGAGAAGGAGCCTGAGAAAGAAGCATCGCCGGAAGTGGTTGACCCGTATGCGAATGCCCAAGTGTTCTATACGTCCTGTCCGCCCGAGTGCCAGCATCACAATTTAAAGGCGTATGTCGTTGACGGTGAAATCGTTAAAGTCGAATCCTCCGAGATGAATGACTGCTCGGCATGTGCTCGCGGTATTTCGCGTAGCTATATGTCCAAGGATCCCAATCGGCTGACGGTGCCGCTGCTTCGCGATGGAGAAAAGGGATCCGGTTCATTCAAAGAGATCACGTGGGATGAAGCGTTTGACCTTATCGAAGAAAAGTTTAGGGATGCCATAGAGACCGATGGGGTTCAGTCTATTTGCTATGTAACTGGATCGGGGAACTTCGGTTCGATGCACGGTCCGGTTGCAACAGCGTTTTTTGCTCATTTGGGCGGTGCCAGCACCACGGTCGGCTCGCTGTGCTGCGCGGGAACGACTGCGGCGCAGGTCCCTATTTACGGACAGCGTTTTCTCGACACGCGAAACCAGATAGAAAAAAGCGATTACGTGATCGTGTGGGGCAATAACCCCTCCATCTCCAAGCAAGGTTATTTTCAACGTTTCGAGAGAGTCATCGAAAACGGTGGCAAGGTTGTCGTGATTGATCCGATCTTCACCGAATCGGCTTCCAAGGCCTCGGAATGGATTTCCCCGTGGCCCGGTACCGATGCGGCGATGGCGCTTGCGATGATCAAGGTTGTCATCGACGAAGAACTTTACGATAAGGATTATACGCTCGCGCATACGTGTGCTCCGTGTCTCGTTGACAAATCGACGGGCGAGCCGGTTCTTGAGGACGAGGCTGATCCTGCATCGTTCGTAGTGTTTGACGCTGCAGGTGGCGAGATCGTTCGACATGATAAGAGCGGGGTAGAGGCGGCGCTTACGCTCGATGGAACATCGGCTGCCGATGCATATAGCACTGAGTTCGAATTGATATACGCCGAAGCTGCAAAGTGGGACGTTGCTGCAGCCGAGGCTGAATGCGGCGTTCCTGCGGCCGATATCGAACGCTTGGCGCGCGAATACGCCCAGGCTGACAGGGCTATGATCATCCAGAATATGGGCGGATTCATGAGAACTGAAAACGGCACCAATGCGGTTGCCACCCAACTGTATCTGGCAGCACTCTGCGGGCATGTGGGGCACGAGGGCGACGGAGTCAGCGATGCTGGCGGTGTAAACGAGGTGAAAACGGGGGCTCCCATCGAGGTTCCCAAACTCGATAACACGGTTCCGGCGATCCCTCGATTCAGATTCGGCGAAGCCGTTCTCAATGAGGACCCGCTCAAAGTGAACGTATTCTGGTCGATGACCGGTAACCCGATGACCCAGTGGCCGAACACCAATATGGTACGTAAGGGTTTGGAGAAGATCCCCTTTGTCGTAACGGTGGACCAATACCTAACCTCGACTGCTTTGTATTCGGATCTTGTGCTACCGGTTGCTGCCCAGTTCGAACACGAAGACGTATTGGCAAATCATCGTAGTCACTGGATTCAGCTTTGCGAGAAAGCCATCGACGGACCCGGTGAAGTGAAGAGTGATTTCGACATATTCGCCGAGCTTGCTGGCCGATTCGATTTTGGGGAGGCGTTCAGCAAGCCGATGGAGGAAATGATCTCAAACGTGCTTGAACCAACGGGCGTTAGCTATGACGAACTGGTTGAGCAGAAGGCCGTTGATGTGGTCGGGTACGACTACATTCCCTATAAGGACGGTCAGTTTCTTACCAAGTCGAAGAAAGCGGAATTCTGGGTTGCCGCATGGAAGAAAGAGGGCTTTAGCCCGATTGCCACGTACGTTCGTGCCGAAGAGGATGCGCGCAATGAAAACGAGCTCGCATCGAAGTATCCTTTGTTCAGCGTGCAGCGCAAGACATACCGCAGTGTGCATTCGACTTTCAACAATCTCGAGTGGATGGATGAAGTGTGCGACGTGCAGCCGGTTATTCTCCTGAACGAGGCAGACGCCGAATCGCGCGGCATCGCAGATGGCGATACGGTTGTCGTGTACAACGATCGCGGTGAGCATCGTGGCATCGCCGAGGTAGGTACCAGAATCAAGCAAGGTGTCGTCGGCTTGCAGAACGGTTGGTGGGAGCAACAGGGCGGTTCGAGCAGTTACGTTACCAACGATAAGTGGAAGACGCTCGGCGGAACCCATTGCTGCAATCAAACTCTTGTCGAAGTGAAAAAGGAGGCGTAAACCATGGCGCTTGGATTCTGGATGAACAACAAGAACTGCTACGGGTGCAAAACGTGCTCCATTGCATGCAAGAGCGAGAAGCAATTGAACAACGGTGTTTTGCTTCGCCATGTTATCGAAATAAAGCAGAAAGAGCCTTTAGCTGTATCGTTTCTGTCGATGTCGTGCAACCATTGCGAGGAACCGGCCTGTCTGAAGAACTGCCCGGTGCAAGCTTATACTAAACTTGAAAACGGTATCGTGCAGCAGAACCACGATCTATGTATTGGCTGCCAAACCTGTGTTGAGGCATGCCCCTACGGTGCGCCGTGCTATGACGAGCAGGAGAGCAAGACGTACAAGTGCGATATGTGCGTAGATCGCCAAGCGGCAGGTATGCTTCCTGCATGCGTTGCGGCGTGTCCTGGCATGAACCTTGCAGTTGACGAAATGGATAGTCTGCAGAGTTCGCATACGGCTGATATCGTATCCGACGACGCGACGGAAACGCAGCCGAACTTCGTGATTACCGTCGATCCGCTGCTGAAGGGTGAACCGGATAACGTTGTGGTGGAAAACGTTGCTTCGAAGGCGTAAGAGCTTTTAGGTTGAGCGACAAAAAGAGAGCGGGCGCGACCATCCGGTCGCGCCCGCTCTCTGCGTAGCTTCGGTCCGGTTTATTCTTTCGCGATGAGCTCGCGTGCCGCTATGCGACCGAACACCATGCACTCGGTGATGTTGCCGCTGCCCTGGTATTTAGCAGCCCACAGCGATCCGAACTCTCCCGAGGAGTACAGGTTCGGGATGGGTTCGCCGTCGGTGTTGATGATCTGCGCTCTCTCGTTGCGGCGCGGGCCTCCGTCGGTGTTGAGAATCTCGGGGATGCACTTGATGGCGTAAAACGGCGGTGTGCTCACCGGAGCCAGCTGATCTGCCGGACGGTGGAACTGCTCGTCTTTGCCGTTTGCGCACGATTCGTTCCATACGTTGACGGTGTTCACCAGCTCGTCGACGGGCACCTCCATAAGCGCCGCAAGCTCTTCGATGGTGTCGGCAACAAGCGCGTAGCCGTCGGCTACCGCATCGATGCTGGGGTCGATCTCGGTTTTCTCGGTCTGGTTTTGCAGCGTGTTGTTTGCCACGTCTTTGCCCATGTAGGCACCGAATCGCTTGCCTTCGGAGTCATATACGAACCACTGTTTTGCGGGGAGGGGCAGCATCTTCCATTCGCCGCCGAAGTTCTGGTGTCCGTGACGACAGCCGTAGTGGAGCGAGAGGGGACCCTCTTCGCCCTGCGTGAACATGGTGGTCCCCTCCCATTCTTGATAGAAGCGGCGCCCGTTCACGCCCACCACGATGCCAAGCGCTTTTTTCAGGCTTCGGTACGGCATGGTTTTCTCGCCGTCGAGGCTGATACCGTTTGACCATGCACCTGCGAAGCTGTTCATGTGCCACATGCTGGCGCCGAGTTTCGCGCAAATCCGGTGCCCGTCACCTGTGTTTGCGGTGGCGCCCGCTGCGTGCATCTGTTCGAAGGAGAGGTAGTCCTGAAGCATCTCGGTGTCGTTTTCGAAGCCTCCGCACGTCATGACCACACCTTTACGCGCTTTTACGTAGACCCCCTTTCCCTTTTCATCGTATATGCCGCCGAGCACGGCTTTGGTTTCGGGGTCTTGAACAAGCGCGGTCAACGGTGCGTTCGTTTTGCGGGTGACCGTATCGGGGTACTGCTCCAATACCGAACTCAGAAACTTGCTTATATGCTGCCGGTCTTCGTCGGCATTGTCCTTTTTGAACTGGCATTTTGAAAACGAGCCCGAGTTCTCCAGTTCGAACCATTCGGCTTTGCCGTCGCCTTGCGGGGTTATCTTCACGTCATCTTCGATCATACCCAGGCCCTCAAGCCAATCCCAGTTCTCAGCGGTGCCTTGCGCATACACCTCGTAGATCGACTCGGGCGTGGCTGTGAAGCCCTCTACGAGCGCCTTCATGTACACGGCGAAGCTCTCGGGGTCCTCCGTGATATGAAACGATCCGCTGCAGACGGGCGAATTGCCGCTGCCGATGAGAGTCGATCCCTTTTCGAGCAGAAGCGTGGTTTCGCCGTTTCCTTCGGTTGCCATAGCGACTGCCGTTGCGAGACCTGCCGCCCCGGCTCCGACAACAAGGACGTCGAACTCTTCGTCCCACTGGATGTCGTGAACCGATTCCGCTTGGGCGTTCGCCTCGTTTTTGGCGGACGGTGCGCATCCCGCAAGACCCAATGCGGCGGCGCCCAGCATTGCGGCTCCGCTCGTCTTAATGAAGTTGCGTCGCGAAAGCGAGTTTCTTTTTTCCATCGTATCCTCCTGTTGCGTTCATCCCTGAATGCCTCGATTCGTCTTCTGGTACGGTTTTCGTATCCGGCTCGAAGCTTGCTGCCACGATATGCTGAGCAAGCATTCTTCGTGAGACCCCAATAGGAGCAAACCGGTGAAAACCGTGTAGCCCGATTCGGGCGAAAAAGCCTGCCGCGCATGCGCGCGGTACTTCGGAAGGAGGTTTTACGGATGCGAAGGACGCTTTGTGTGTGATAATGCGGGCGAGGAGGTTCCATGACGAGTTGTCGGGGAGATAGCGGGCAGGCGATGAACGTCGTTGCGATGGCGGTCGGTTTTTTCGTGTGGTACACCTGCTCGAACTGGGTGAGCGCACTGAGCTACGATGCCTCGTTTTCCCACTGGTGGCTCAATCGGTCGGGAGCGGTTGTGGTTGCGACCATCGTGCTGTGCATCGTTCTTTGGCGCGTGGAGATTCCCGATCGCGCGGCACGGGTACTCGATTGGGCGTTCGCCGTCTGCTATGCCGCTGCGATGCTGATGCTTTCGGCTGCGGGAGCCGACGAGGCGTTGCTCGGAATGCTCGTGGCGGCGCTCGTCCTGTTCGCTGGCGCACAGGTGTGGATGGTTGCGCGATGGGGATCGCGCTATGGGAGATCGTCGACTTCCGACGTGGCCAAAGCGCTGTTGCTGGCCATTGTGCTGGTGGCCGCCGCGAAAGCCGTGACGACTTTTCTTCCCGAACCTGCGACGATGACGTGCATGCTGCTGCTCCCGTTTCTTTCTGCAGGCATGCTGGTCTTCCATAGGACGAACATCGGGTGCGAGGCTCCCGTCGACCTGTGGTTCACGAAGCGATCGCTTGTTCCGTTCTCGCGGATTATCGTCGCGATGGCCGTGTTCTTCTACATCTGGTCGATTCTCAACATGGCGCTCAAGCAAAACACCGGCCATTACAGCTTCGGCACTGCGGCCACCCCATCGTTTACACTGGCGTCCCAGGCGATCTTGCTCATGTTCTGCGTTTCGGTGTACTGGTGGGTTTTCGTGCGCCGCGGACATATGGACATTACCGTGGTTTGGCGGTTCGCCTACGTGCTTATGGCCTTCGCGTTGTTCATGCTGACCGTTCTCGGCATGGCGCAGCTCATCCAGGCCTTTACCGGGGCGGCTATCGTTATTGCGAAGATGTTTTTATGGCTGGGGCTCGCAAACGTCGCCTTGCATAGCGCGTACAAGCCGTTCATGGTGTTCTGTCCCGGCATGCTGCTCTATTCGATTCCCGATTGGCTGGGAAGGAGCACGGCGTCGTTTTTTGGGCTGACGTCGTTCGATTCGGTGCTCGTATCGGCGCTTCTCGTGGTGAGCGTTGTCATGGTGGCGTTTTTCCTGCCGTCCCGCTCTCCCGATGTCCAATTGCTTCTCTCCGACCTGAACGGCACGGAGCGTCCGAGCGGTCCGGAAGTCGACGTCATCGACGGGCGTTGCGCTGCCGTGGGCGAACAGCGTGGACTGTCGAAGCGCGAAATAGAAATCATGCAGTACCTGTGCAAAGGACGCTCGCGACCTTACATCGCAGAAACGCTGTATCTTTCCGAGAACACCGTTCGCACTCATTCGCGGCGCATCTATGCCAAGCTCGACATCCACAACCGCCAAGAGCTGCTCGATCTGGTAAGCGGGGATCGGTAAACCGCTGTTGTCTCGGTGGGGTATACCTCGGGATCAGCGCGCATTGGTCGCTGCGTTTTAGCGAGCCGTCTGTTTGTGCCGGTTGCCTGTTGTGGCGATGGCAAGCAAGAGCTCATTGCTCCGTCCTCAGCGTCTCGATGTATTCTTCGATTGCCTTTCTGCGGTTCGGGCAACCGTACGAAAGGGATTCGCATACTTCGATCAGGGCGCTTTCGAACAGGTCGAGAGCTGCATAGAGGCTTTTCCATGCTGCGTCGATGCTGTCGAGCCGATACGTTTTAAACAGCGCTTCGCGTTCGCTTTCCGACAGAAAGCGGGAGTAGCCATTTGTCGTGCTTTCCCGTATTGAGCGGAAACCCGTTTCGCGCGCCTGCCGCATAGCCGAGCATCCGAAGAAGCTCGACGCGCAGTATCTGCTCGAACATCCAGTTCGCAAACAAGAGCTCGTTGCGCAGCAGTCCTCTTGCTGCATAGGTGCAGGCGAAGAAGAATTCGTTTGCACAGTCGCCGACGTATGCCGGTCGAGGTTTCTGTATCCAAAACCGCTCGTCGAACGGCTCCTTTATGTCCGCGCAGACGCCGTCTTTATCGAGCAGAACCCGAATCAACGGATCTTGTCGGGCGTACTCGGCGGCATCGGTATCGGGAACGAGGGTGAGGTCTATTTTCGTGCCGTCGGAAAACAGCATCAAATAGGAAAACCACCCGGCGGGAAAGTCGGGTGGGAATAATTCCATCGCCTCGGGTTTTTGCAAAAAGACTACATCGCCGAACGCTTCGAGCCACGCTTCGGAGCGGGTAAAGCTTTCTACATCCGTGACCAAGAAGGCGGCATCGTAATCCTGCCACGCGTCGGGAGGCACGCTTGAATTAACACGGCTTCCTTCGAGCGTCGCTGCGCGAATTCTCTCGTCCGAGCGCGCAATCCTCGTAAAAAGCGCAAACATCTCTGCTGAAGTCCTCATGATTGCCCTTTGCGGCTAACTGGCGCTACCTCCCGTATCCCATATCCTTCACCAGCCCGTCGAAATCGAGGAAGTCCTCGACGAACTGCTTGCGCACGAGCGAATAGGGAACGAATGCGTTGTACTTGCTCGCGATCTCTATGCCGTCGGGCAAAGGCAGGCTGTGCAGGTCTGGCTGCGATGCGAGGATCGCGTGGATTTCGTTTTCGAGCTCCTCGGCGGTGCCGCTGTAGTTCACCTCGAGATAAACCGACGTCCTCCAGGGAACCTTGCTCTTGATGCCCCTTCCGAGCAGGCAGAAGTGCAGGGTGAACAGCTGTCGCGTGCCCACCCAGGGAAAGACGGCGAACGTGCGATCCGATAGCGGCGTGACCAGATGGTCGGCGATGCCGCTTCCCAATGCGAGGTAGCGAATTTCGCGGAGGCGCTCGGCGCAGCTTTCGCTCAGATACGGGTAATGCTTGCCGTTTCGAAGGACGTCTCGCACGGTGCGCACGAGCACCGTATGCAGCTCCGATTCGAAATCGACGTCCCAATCGACCACCGAGATGCCGCCTACGCGCTTGACGAAGATGACCTTCGACTTCTCGTTTACGGCGACGGTTTCCCATGTTATGCCGGCGAGCGAGAATCTCATGCCTGCGGGGTATACCTTGTCGACGGTGCCGATGGGCTTGTTCTCGTCTTTCACGAGGTAGTATTCGGGCACGATGAATACGGTGTAAAAGTGGAAGTGGTTGACGATCTTCTCACCGATGCGCCCGATGATGAGGCCGCCCTGCTCCGTCGGCTGCACGTGCTCGGTTTCGACGAGGTGGCTGAGCAGCAGGCGATAGTCGTCTTTGCTGATCTCGCGGAAGCTCTCGAGCGAGAGGATCTCCTGCGCAAGGGAAGCGGGGGAGAGCTCCCCGTTGCTTTTCAGGCAGCTCATGGTCTGGTGGTAGAGCAGCGAATAGGGGTGTCTCTGCGGCGGGATCGGTTCGATCCAGCGTTTTTTGGTGTACAGCTCGATGATGGCGATGAGCCTGAGAAACGACCAATTGATCGGGCCGAGCTTGTCGGCTGCGGTGGCCTGGACGTCTTCGACGAACGTGAACAGAAGCTCGGGGATCTGCCCGCGCCGCCCGCATCGCCCGAGGCGCTGGGCGAAGCTCGAAACGGTGGCGGGCGCTCCGATCTGGACCGCCTGGTCGAGCGAGCCGAGGTCGATGCCGGGTTCGAGCGGAGAGGTGGCCCCGGTGACAGTTTTGTCCGCGGATATCTTCATCTCGGCCTCGGCTTGGGCTCGNACGATCTTGTCCTCGGATATCTTCATCTCGTCTTCGGCTTGCTCTCGCAGCTGAGCCGATACGTTGCCGTGATGGACGCGGTACACGTCTGGTGCCTTGTTTTTGATCGCGATCTCCCGAAGGTTGGCCATGATGAACTCGATTTCCTCGCGGGAGTTTGCGAAGACGATCGTTTTCTTGTCGAGCGTCATTTTGAACAGATATTCGAAGTGCGCGCGGTCGCCTGAATCGGCGAGGTTCTCATCGCCGTCCTGCACCTTGACGAAACGGTGGACGAACAGGCGGATGCTGCCGCTCTTCTCGTCGGTCACCGGCGCCATGCAGTCGCGTCCCGAGCCGGTGCTGAGCCAGCTCTGCGCAAGCCCGAGATCGCCCAAGGTGGCGGAAAGTCCGATGCGGCGCGGTGCGGTGCCGGTGATCCTCTGCAGCCGTTCGAGCAAGCAGAGCACCTGGATGCCCCGCGAATCGCGCATGAAGTGGTGCACTTCGTCGATGATAACGTAGCGCAGATCTGAGAACATCTTGATGCAGGCGCCCCGCTTGTTCATGAGCAGGCTCTCAAGCGATTCGGGTGTGATCTGAAGAACGCCTTCGGGGTTCTTTACAAGCGCGTTCTTCTTGGACACCGACGCGTCGCCGTGCCACTTGCAGACGGGTATGTTGCCGTCGACGAGAATCTGCTCGAGGCGTTTGAACTGATCGTTGACAAGGGCTTTGAGGGGGCTGATGTACAGAACGCCCACTGATTTTGCGGGATTCTCGAAAAGATCGGTCAGCACGGGCAGAAACGCGGCCTCGGTTTTGCCCGATGCGGTGCCCGAGGACAAAAGCAGGTTGCTCTCGGTGTCGAAGATGACCTCGCATGCCGCTACCTGGACGGCGCGGAGCTCCGACCAGCCGTTGACATAGATATAATCCTGGATAAAGGGAGCCAGCCGCCCGAACGCATCGCTCATAGCTCGAACTCCGCGAAGTCGCTGTGAATGTCTTCATCGGTAAGGCCGCCCTTGGCCATGGCGAAGCTGTTGTCGCCCAAAACCTCCTGGATGCTCGTCTGGGGGTTCTGGTGAGCGATGCCGAGAATTTCGATGAAGTCGCGGATGATCTCGCGCGGGGTGATATGGGTATCGGCGCCCACTCGGTTGTACTCGACGGTGAGGAAGTACACGAGATCCTCGTGGCCGATCGACGGCTCGTAGCCGTAGAGCTGCGCATGGATGTCGCGCAGCTTTTCGACGAGCACGTACAGCTCTTCCTGCGAGAGCATCTCCAAGCGGATGATCGGCGCGGTGAGGTCCTTTCTGCCGTCGGTTGAGAAATGCCCCTCGGTCAGGCGCGACCTGAGCGCCTCGTAGCTGAAGATGCCCTTGTAGCGGTCTTCGACGCACTGGGGCGTGCATCCCATCAGAAAGCCAATGTGCTGGGCCTTGCCCTGCAGAGCGTCGTTGTACATCGTGAGCAGCTTCTCGTAGTTGTTCTGCCTCGATACGGAATTGGGTATCTTGAAGATGTTCACGAGCTCGTCGACCATGACGAGCGTGCCGTTGTAGCCGGCTCCTACGACGAATGCGGCGATGATTTTCAGGAAGTCGTACCAGGTGTCGTCGGAGACGATCCAGTTGATGCCGAGGTCCGCCTTCGCCTCGCGCCTTGAAGCGTACTCGCCCCGAAACCACTTGAGAACGTTCGATTTCGTTGCCTGATCGTCGGTACGGTACGCGCTGTAGTACAGCGCGACGGCCCGCGCGAACTCGAACCCGTTCACCATGCCCTCGAGCTCGTTGGTGACCCGGTAGATGCTCCGCTCCACCCGCGCATCGAACGCGGCGCTTCCGACGGGATGCTCTTGGGCGACCTCGGCTTGGATGCTCGAAATCCAGCGTTCGAGCACGAGCGAGAGTGCGCCCCCGTCCGGCTTCGATTTGACCGACATGGTGCGCACGAGTTCCTTGTAGGTGGCAAGACCCTGACCCTTGGTGCCCGCGAACCGCCGCTCGGGCGAGAGGTCTGCGTCCATGACGACGAACCCCTTGGCGGTGGCGTAGTTGCGGATGGTTTGGAGCAGGAAGCTCTTGCCGCTTCCGTACTTGCCGACGATGAACCGAAACGTCGCCCCGCCGTCTTCGATGATGCCGATGTCATGCAGGATGGCATCGATCTCGCGCGTGCGGCCGACCGTTATGTATTCGAGGCCGACGCGCGGCACCACCCCTCCCTTGAGCGCGTTCATCACGACGTTCGCTATGCGTTTCGGTACCTGGTTTTCCATCTATGCATCCATCGCTTTCCTGAGGTCTCGTTCGTAATCTTCGTACACGTGCACCGCATCCCCGACTTCGAGGATCGCATCGCCGATGATGTCTGCGGCCTTCTCGTTGATGCCGTCGACGAGCACCTCGGGCATGACGTTGCAATCGAGCGCGCATCGGCTGACGTCTTCGTGCGCCAGGGCTGCCCGGACGGCATCCGCCTCGGCTTCGCTGAACAGCGTTGCGAGCTCGGCCCAGGCATCGGACGGATCCGGCGTATCCCGTGCTATGGGAACGGGTTCGAGAAGGCTCGTCGACTCGCTTGGAGGCTCGGCTTCCGCAAGAGGCTGCGTCGGCAAAACCAGAGTGGGGTCAACGATGGGTACCAGGAGCTTTTCCTGCGTCGAGAGGGCGTCGATCCGTATTCGCTTGAGATTGCCGGGATCAACGGCAATCGTCTTGCGGGTGAAGCGCCGGTAGAATTCGTCGCACGCCCGCTCGACTTCGTCGGTGATCGAAATCCCGATTCGCTCGAACGCGTTTTGGTCGACCGCCTTGAAGGAGTCGAGATCGGCCGAAAGGCGGTAGCGAAATTTCCGAATCGTGCGCAAACGGGCTTCCGTCGCCTTCATGATGTAGCCGATCATCTGCGAGCCTCCATTGTCGAGCGAAACGGTTTTTGCTGTCCATACGCCATCTTCGTGCTCGTATACCTCCTTTTCGGAGATGCGGACCACGTGATCCTCCTGTGCAAGGTGGTCGTAGAACAGCGCCCTGACGAACGGTGTCCATCGCGAGGGGCGCTTGGCAACGCGAAAGACGAAATCATCGAAGCAGCGCTTCTTTTCAGAAAACACCCCGCGCAGCCGGTCGAGCACGAACGCGAAGCACCGGCGGATCAGATCGCTGGTTTCGTTGGTGTAGAAGATCGAACGCCTGATGTCGTAAGCCGCTATGCCCGAGAACAGATCGAAGCCCTCGTCTGCGTTCGCTTCGAAACAGAATACGGTGGGGTAAAACGCCTGCATGTCCTGTTCGAGTGCGAACGATCGAAACGACGCGTCGGGCAGGTAGTACACGAAGTAATCCTTGATCCAGGCGGGTACGTAGCGATCGAGGACGGGATCGCTCGTCCGGAGGGTGTCCCAGAGCTCGACGAGCTTCTCGAGCCCTTCGCGGGGATCGGAAACGCCGATGTTGTGCAAGAGCTCGTAGGCATAGAGAAACGCATACGAGGTATCCGTTTCTTGGATAAAGCCCCTGCGGGCATTCGTGCGCCAGCTGAAATATGTTCTCAGCTGCCCGTAGCCCATCTTCTGGTAACGAGGGTAGTAGCAAGAGAACGAGGCGCCTCCTTCGTACTCGTCGGCATGGTCGGCGGCGAGTACGGCCTGTTGGTAGAACACCTCTGCCTTGCCCATGTGGTACCAGACGCCCTGCTGCGCGATGTGCCTCATGTCGCGGAAAAGCGCTTGCGCTTTGTCCGGATCGGGGCAGATCGGCTGCGGTTCGGAGCGGGGCCTCCCGGCGCAAGGGGCATTGAGGCCCGTGGACTTTGTCAGCCGTTGCTCGGCCACTTCGAGCTCTACGAACGACCCGACGGGCGCTTGCCGGACATGCGCATGCGCCCGAGCCGCCTGGCGCGTAGGCCGCGCTTCCCGCGGCGGGATAGGGCAGGGGCGGTAACCCTGCTCCGAGTCGATGCCGTATATCATTCTTCCCGCGCCCACAACACCTCAGCTTACCGCGATTTGAAAAGAACATTCGTTCGATAGTATACAAGCGAACGAATGTTTGTCAATAATGGGTACGGTGCCCCGATGGGCTATGGCGCTCGGGCGCGGATCCGATTCGGGCGGGCAGCTGGACGGCGGCAAAAAAAAGAACGCCGCTTTCGGCGACGTTCTCGGTTGTGCGTTGCGGATCGGCTGCGTACGGGTCGTGCTAGCTTTTGGGCGGGCTGACGGGCCAAAAGCTTTCGGTCAATTTCCAATTGTTGAAGTCGAGCGCATCGCCGCTGATCTCGATCTCTTGGATACCGGTGTCGTGACTGCCGTCCGCAATGGTCATGTAATAGATTCGCTTGCGGTTCGGGTCGTCGACCTCGAAGACCGTCTCGCCGTACTTCGCGCTATCGCCTCCCATTGCCTGGATGACGGTCGGATGGAAGTCCATATGGCTCACGGGCATATCGGATACGGCAATCGGCTGCCGCTCGCCGCTTTCGTTGGCAGGTTTGACGAGCATGATCGGGCTTGAGGCGCCCCATTTCAGGTCTGGTAGGACGGGCGGGATGTACCAGTACCCATGGTCGGCGGTTACGATGATCGTCGATGAGTCGTACACGCCGAGTTCCTTCATCTGTTCAAGGTATTCGTTGACGATCCTCATAGATCCGATCGCCTGCTGCGTGAAGGAGGAGCCGTTTTCTCCTACGTTGCTGCCATTCTCGTCGAGGGTGTAGGGGGGATGCGCTCCCGAAAGGTGAATGAATCGGAAGGCGCCTGCTTTGCCGTCGTCGACCAGGCTCAGCTTCGATTCCTTGAGTTTCTCGAAATAGGCGGCATCGTTCATCTGATAGAGCGTGTTTGCGTCGTCTCCGCTGTCGACGGTTGAAACCATTTCGTTGTTCATCTCGTCGGTGTAGAACCAGAATTGCGGCTTGAGCAGCCATGGCATGTCCCGGTAGAGCGCTGCTTTCGCAAGAATCGCAATGGAGCCGGAAACGTTAACGTGTCGTATGCTCGTCGGGTGCAGGTTGACGGTTTGCGCAGCAAGCTCTTTTTCGGTGGGAAGCGTGTAATCCATTCCAAGGGAATCGCTGTACAGACCGATCGAATAATCGGTGTCGTATACGTCGTTGAGAAAGCTCGCGTTGCCGTATCGGTTGGCGAGGAAGTCATCGAAGGTCTGCCCCTTCTTGGGCTCGATGTCGGTGAGCAGGAACGGCACCGCATAGCGTGTGGGAACCATTGACCCCGTAGAGTTTTCGAAGAACGTGAAGTCTTCGAACGACTGAAGTAAATCCGGCTCAACTTTGAGGACGTTCTTCAGGTCTGCCGTGTCGTAGGTATCGAGGACGAATACCACGACGTTGCTTTCGGTCGATAGCTCGAACAAACCGTCCTCGGTACAGGCGATCGGTTCGGTTTCCTCCTTCCCGCCGGTTAGCACGTCTGGGTCAACGATGAGACTCGCCAGGCCGACGCTCTGCACCGCAATGAGGGCCACCGCTGTCGCTGTAGCGATCATTCGCGTTTGGCGGGCAAACTTGCGGCTCACGAGAATCAGCGCCGTGATCAGGGCTATCCATACAAATGCGGTGGTGAAGGTCGTCATGGTGTAATCTTGCCAGGGTACCGACGTTCCGTCGGCGGTTGGGAGGCCCTGGTTCATGAACATGGCTTGGACGTAGCAGCCTATGGCGATGCCCGTCATAGCGAGGAAAGCGACGGTGAACGCGCGGCCTCTGAGCACCGACATGAGGAGGGCGCACGCGAGCGCAAGGCAGCTGGCAAAAGCGACCATGTACCAGCCGACATCCCCGACGCCCATAGTTAGGCTGCTTGCGTTCGAGGCGACGATTTCAACGGGGGCGACGACGAACAGGGTGTAGAAGAGAAACGCCGAGGCGATAAGCCCGTAGCCGATTCGCGCACGCCAACGAAGCTTATTCGCTGGATCGCGTTTTTCAACGCCCGCGCGGGCGGGTTGGTTCGAGGGCGGACGTTTGTCGCCGCGCATGCCGACGTCCTGGTTGCCCTTGGAAGACGCGTCGCCGACGGGCTCGCCGGCGACGACNTTTCCTGGTTTGCGAGCATCTCCGTCACGGTTTCGGCTAGCCTGTCGAGACCGTCGAGCGGAAGCGACGTGCCGATCTCGCTACGCAGCGAGATATCGGTGGGCACGATGCCGAGTTCTTCGTAATCGGGGTTGTTGACTTTCATGGGCGTGTCGATGAAGATGCTCGGCTTGTTCGTGGAGAAGGAAAACTCGTGGGCAACCGTCGACCAGTCGGTGATCAGGATATCGGAGGTGAATACCGATTCGTTCGACGAGAAATCGTCCTCGAAGTGCAGCTCGTCGTCGGGTTTGCCGGCGTGGCGGGCGAGGATTGCTTCCCAGCGGGGACGGTAGCGTTTGGTGTATTCGGGGTGCGGCCGCACGATGATGCGGTATCCCTGCCCGTCGAGGCCTTCGATGAGTTCGTCTATGCAGGTATCGAGGATGCAGCCTTCCTGCCATGAGGGCGCGATGATCACGGTCGGACGATCGCTTTTCCGTACGCTCTTTGCGGCGATTTTCTCGTAGTTCTCGATGGTGCGGTCGAGCAGATCGTAGCCATAGGGAACCAGTGTTTTTGCGGGCGTATCGTAGAGCTCCTCAGCGCGTCGAAGCTCATCGATCTGATGCTGTCCGACGCACATGATGGTGTCGTATCCGTCAAACGCCCCTTTGTTCGGCGTCATGTGGGTCGAGGTCATGTGGTGGAAGAAGAACACGTACTCGGTGTCGTCGCAAACGTATGAGCGTTTGATATAGTAATTGTCGAGGTCCTCGAGTGTGGCGACGACCATTTGCGCGTCCATCTTCATCATGAGCGTGATGATGCGTTTCGGCCCGATGTAGTAGGGGCGGATGCGCGGCTGATCTTCGGCTATGCAAAATATCTGGTCATCGGGATCGCTGGTGACGTAGTGGATGGGCATATCCGAGTTTTCGAGCAGCCATTCGATCGTTCCTTGGAAGTACTTGTAGAAGCCACTGCTTTCAGAGTAGAAGACGATGTGCTTGTTGACGACGTTGAAGAAGCGCTTGTAGTCGGCTTTCTCGCGTTTTGCGAGAGGGTTTCTCTGGTACCACTTCTCGCCGTTCGCATCGAGCGCCTCGAGCTCCGCAAGCTCGTTTTTGCTCGCTTCGAGGTCCTCGTAGTCGATGTGCTTTTTGGGCGGGATGATCACGTTGCAAAGCGCCTGGATGGCGATGGACATGAGGTTGGAGCAGACCCAATAGAAACCCATGCCCGTTGCAACGAAGATGCCGAGCACGAACGACAGGCCGATCGACAGGCCGTTCGTCATGTTTTTCTCGGCACGCGATTGCTCGCGTTGCAGCGGATTAATGCGGTTTTGCGCGAACCCCATAACGATCGCCGAGAGTCCGGCGAAGAGCGGCATGAGCCAGGAGATGCCGCCGTCGGTTGCGGGAACCATGCCCAAAAGCTCGGTACCTGGGGCACCGTAGTCGGTGATCGAGTGAATTACGTCGACAAGGCCGAATAGGATGAGGATCTGCACGGCGAGCGGTACGAGGCTCAGCATCGGATGGTAGTGCTTTTCCTTGAACATCTCGTGTTGCTTGTCGCCGATGGTTTCGCGGTCGCCGAAGTACTTGACCTTGATGCGGTTGAGGCTCGGCATGAGCTGCACCATGACGATGCTGTTCTTCTGGCACCACAGCGACATGGGTAAGAGGACGATTTTGACGATGACGGTGAACAGGAGTATGGCGATCCACCAATTGCCCGTGAGTTGATAGCATGGCTTCATGATGAAGTCGAGCGCTTGCGCAAGCCATTCCATTGTGCGAGAGACCCTTCCCCGATCGAAGATCGTGCGTCGCATGATATGAAGTCGCGACAAAACCCGGCTGTCGTGACGGCCGAATGACTATGATAAACCTAGTGCACTCTACCGAGAAGCCCTCAATATGCAAGTTGCTTGCATATTGAACGAATGCGATCTGCGGTTAGTCTTCGGGCGGGGTGATGGGCCAATCGTTTCCAGTCAGTTTCCAGTTGTTGAAGTCGAGCGCATCGCCGCTGATTTCGATTTCCCTGATGCCCGTATCGTGCCTGCCGTTCGAGGTGGTCATGTAGTAAAGGCGCTTCCGGCCGGGATCGTTGATCTCGAAAACCGTATCGCCGTATGCGTCGCTGTCGCCGCCGATCGCCTCGATGACGGTCGGATGAAAATCCATGTGACTGACGGGGGCGTTCGAAATCGCCATCGGTTTTCGGCTTCCAGAATCGTTGGCTGGCTTTACGAGCATGATCGGGCTTGTTGGCCCAGCAACCATGTCGGGCGTGCTGTACCAGTAGCCGTGGTCTGCCGTGACGACGATCGTCGAGGAGTCGTACACGCCGAGCTCCTTCATCTGCTCGAGGTATTCTCCGACTATGTTGAGCGCGCCTTCGGCTTGCTGATCGAGCGTTGCGTTTCCCTCGCCGACCTCGGTGCAGCTTTCGTCCATGAGGTAGGGAATATGGGTGCCGTTAAGGTGTATGAACCTGAACGCGCCCGCGGTTCCCTCGTCGACGACGCTGAGGCGTTTGGTCGTGAGCTTTTCGTAATAAGCGGGGTCGTTCATTTGGTAGAGGGTGCTCGCGTCGTCTCTTTCGTCGGCGCTGAGGGTTACCATGGCGTTGTTCATTTCATCGGTGTAATACCAGAACGATGGCTTGAGGGTCCAGGGGAGATCGCGGTACAGGGCGCTCTTTGCGAGCATCTTGATCGTTTCCATTGCGTTGATCTGCTTTTTCTCGGTCGAATGCAGGTTGACGGTGCTTCGGGCTATTTCCTTTTCCTTGTCGGTGTCGAAATCGAGCTCAAGCGAGTCGCTGTACAGGCCGATCGAATAGTCAGCGGCGGCAACATCGGGCAAAAAGGTGCTGTTGTTGTATCGGTTTTCGTAAAACTCGTCGAAGGATTCCCCCTTTTCGGGAAGGGCGGCGGTGGTGAGGAAGGGCACGCCGTAGCGTGTGGGAACCATAGATCCGGTAACGTTGCTGAACAAGGTGAAATCTTCGAACGGGAGAAAGCAATCCGGTGCGATCTCGTGAATGCGGAGCAAATCGTTCGTATCGTACGTGTCGAGCACGAACACTACGACGTTATTTTCGGGGGCGAGCTCGAACAGGCCGTCCTCGGTGCATTCGAACTTCTCTGCGCCCATTGCTGTAAGTGCCTCGGGGTTGAGAAGCAGGCTTGCAACTCCGATGCTTTGCACGATGACGAGTGCGATTGCCGCAGCAGCTCCGAGAATGCGCGACAGCCGTGGCCTGATTAGGCTTGCTGTTCCCAATGCTGCGAGAAGGGCAAGCCATACGGCGGCGGTCCCCCAGGTTTTCGGTGCGTGGTCCTGCCAAGAAACCGGATTTCCGTCGGCAATCGGAAGGCCTTGGTTCATAAACATTGCCTGCAGATAGCAACATATGGCGAACCCCGTTACCGCAGCGAGGGCGACGGCAAAAGCCTTGCCGCGCAATGCCGACAGGAGCAACGCGCATGCTATCGTAAGTCCCGCGGAAAACGCCACCATGTACCAGCCGACGTCTTCGACGCCGACGAGAAGGCTCCCTGAATTCGATGCGACGATTTCGAGGGGGGCGACAACAAGCAGGGTGTAGAAGAGAAACGCCGATGCGAGGAGCGCGTATCCGAAGCGAGCGCCCCATCGGATTCTTTTGGACGCGGAGTCGTCCCCGTCTTTTTTTGCGTCGCCGGCTCGGCTCCCCTCGAGAGTCTCTTCGCGGGGCGGGAGCGGCGCTCCGTCGTCGCCGACGGGCTCGCCGGCGACGACGCGGTGGATGTCCCCCTCGACCTCCTTGCGAGCGTTCTCGTCGATCTTGAGAAGCGAGAACAGCTTGCGCCTCGTCTTGCGGAAGGCCACGCCGAGCACGGCCGAGAGAGCCACGGCGACGCCGGCGAGCGCCTGGATGGTGTAGGTCATCACGGAGGGGTCGACGTAGGCGTAGGCGGGCTCCGCCATGAACGGGAGGGCGAAGAGCGTCGCGACGGCTGCCTCGGGGAGGTGCGACGCCGCGGCCCTCGAGAGGCGC
>NZ_LT964679.1:107187-193682 GCF_900240215.1 Raoultibacter timonensis
CTTGCGTTTGCCGAAACGCTTGACCTTGGTGCGGCTGGGGCTCGTCATGAGCCGCTGCATGACAACGCTGCTCTTTCGGCACTGCAACGTTATCAGTGAGAAGATAAAGGCGATCAGGGGTATGGCAAACCACCAGTCGTCTGCGAGCTGGTGGTACGGCTCCGTGATGAAGCCGAGCGCTTGCGCAGGCCATTCCATTGTGCGAGAGGTCCCTCCTGGTCGGTGTTCGCGCTGCGCGGTGCCAGAGTGTAGTTAAACGCAGCTGCTATGACAGTCGAATGACCATGATAAACCTAGTGTACGGAACCGAGAAGCCCATAATACAAAAGCGAATGACTTATTGAATCGGCGCGGGTTGCTATGTCGGGTAGTGTTATCGGGCTGACGCTATCATCGCGTTGTACGGAGCCTGATCGAGAGGTCGGTATCGAGCTGCTACGGGGAGCGCCGCTCTCTCGGAGTCGAGCGCCGCTCGTTTTGTACGCCAGCACGCCACCGATGGCGGTGGCGTGCGTTTCTCCGACGCAGCTTCCGCGCCGCGGATCATTTCGCTTTTCGATGTCGTCAGGAGTTCATTCTCTCGATGTTCGCGTAAGCCAGCTCTTCGAGCATGCGGTAGAGCGGCTGCACGTCGAATCCCTTGGGGAACTCCAGGGTCTTCGATGCGGTTTGCGTCTCGTGCGCCTGTGACATTGCCGAGTTTGCCATGTCTTTCATCTTGCCTTACAGCGCCATCTTCTCTTCCCCTCTGTTTTTGCTTCGAGAGCGATGAACCTCTTTCCCGGTGCATGGCCGAACGGCTGGCTCCCGCCTTGCCTCCTTACGCGGCGCAACATTCTCAGTGGAATCATTAGAGGATGATTTCACCGGTGCTGCTTGACGGACTATTCGAATATCGAGAATGCATGATGCGCGACCTGCTTCGCGGTTGTCGGGGATGCCGCCTTCGCTATGGCGAGCAGACGCTAGGCACCGCTATTCGATCGCGATTTTCGATGGCTGCCCATCGAATCTGGGTGATGCGAACCCCTATTTTGCGAATAGTCCAAACTGATGCTCGTCGGTACAGGGAGGCGCCCGATGAAGTAATCACAGTCAATAAGGTTGCTCCATGAGATTGTCGGTGTTGGTCAACCGCATTTTCGACAACGAGAAGTTGCCTGCCCGTCAATGCATGCTTGACGGGCGCGGCTCCGCCGCCGTGATACGCTCGAAGAGCCAAAACACGTGAGAGTGTTCAGTGCACCCCGGGGATAGAACAATTGATTGCGGTGCGAGGGTCGGAAGCCCGATTGCCTTGCGCCGGACTTGATCATTGGAGGGAACAGCATGGAAACATCGCGTAAGAAAATCACGGAAGAAAAAACGTCGTCCGCGTTTTCGCGCAGGTCGTTTGTCAAAGGCGGACTCATGGCGAGCGCAGCGGCGCTCGGCGGCGTAGCGCTCGCCGGTTGCGCGGCGCCTGCATCGTCGGAGTCGAAGGGCTCTGAAGGTTCTGCAGAAGGTGCTTCGGCTCCGACTGACGAGATAACGGCGCGGCTCGCCGAGCGCGTCAAGGGCGCCGATCTGCCCGACGCCGCTCCGATCCTGCCCGTCGATCCGCCTGAGGCGTGGGACGACGAGGCCGACGTGGTCGTCGTCGGCGTCGGCGGCGGGGGACTCGTGGCCACGGCGTATCTGGCGCAACAGGGGCTTACGGTGATCGGCATCGAGAAAGAGGGTATCGTCGGCGGGGCGAGCCGCCATGCCTGCACGTTCGCCAATGTGTTCGGCGGCTCGAAAGAGCAGAACGAGATGGAGTTCTCGGTGCCGACGTTCCCGCCCGACGTGCATGCTTTCATGCGCATGTACGAACAGGACAACTCCTATTCGATCGACGAAAAGTACCTGAAGAACATGCTCGAGATGTCGGGCCCTGCGTGCGACTGGATCATGGAGCAGGATGGCATGAACATGGTCTGCCTCGGCCCCATCTGGCACGACAAAGACGTGCATGACGGCAAGCAGAGCGTGGTGCTCGGTATGGACAACCCCACGAACGCAATGGAGGCGGTGGCTCTCGCCGAAGGCGCCGATATCCGCCTGTCGACCAAGTGCGCAAACCTCGTTTCCGACGGAACGCGCGTTCTCGGCGTGGTTGCCGAATCGGGCGGCAAGGAAAGCTTCATTAAAGCGAACAAGGGCGTCATCCTTTCTGCGGGCGGCTTCGGCATGAACCGCGACCTCATCCAGGCGTACCTGCCGAGCGCGTACGAGGGCACGGTGCAGGGCGGCCCCATGCCGTCCCATACCGGAGAGGTGTTCCGCATGGGCCTCGGACTCGGTGCCGACTTCGCGGGATACGATTCGTGGAGCTGCTGGGAGGGCGCCATCGACGAGGAGACTTCGGGTGGCGACGGCCAGTTCTGGCACTACTTCTGGCACGGCGAGCGCCAGCTGTTCCACAACCCGTGGCTCATCATCGACAAGCGCGGCAACCGCCAGCCGTACTTCGCCCAGACCCAAGAGCTCTTCGCGAACCCCGGCGGACAGATGGGCGACTTGAGCAACTGCGCGGCATGGATGTCGGCGGTGGGGCACAAGGTGTACTCCATCTGCGACTCGAACTTCCCCGAAAACGTGTTCGAGAACAACGTGCTCCTGCCCACCCAATCGGACCGCAACCGCATTCCGATCACCGATGCCGATACGCTCATCGACAACGGCGGTCTCGTTTCGGCCGACTGGCTTGCGGAAGTCGAGGATGCGGTCGCGCGCGGTGCGGTCAAGAAGGCCGACACGCTCGAAGAGCTTGCCGAGATGCTGACGCTCGATCCCGCCGTGCTGAAAAAGGCCGTCGAGGAGTACAACGAGATGTGCGCCAAGGGCGTCGACGAGGACATGTCGACCCCGTACGACCCCACGTGGCTCCATCCCGTCCAGGATCCGCCGTTCTACGGCGCGATCGTCGGCGGCCAGATGGCCAAGACCATGTGCGGCCTGCGCACCGACGAGAACCTGCAGGTCATGAGAGAGGACGGCACGCTCATTGACGGCCTGTACGCCAACGCGACTACGGCGGGCGGACTTTCGGGTGAAGCGAACTACGGATGCTTCTGGAATTCGACGGTGTTCGGCGGTGTGGGCACGAGCTGGATCACCGGCTGGATCGCAGCCCAGTGCCTCATCGAAAACGAGGGCTAGCGCACGCCGAGCCCTAAAACCCCTCCCAATGCGGGGCCGTCTCGTCCGAGGCGGCCCCGCCGTGCTTGCGGTGCGTTAGCGGCGCACGCCGTTGCGGATGAACGTGGCGAGCTTTGCGGCTTGGGGCTTCGCGTTCGATTCGCTGTAGGCGAGGCAAAGGGGCAGATCGATCCGATCCTCCGGATGGAATGCCATGAACTCCGATTCGGGGTAGGCCGTCTTCATCGCGGGGTCGAAGGGCTGCAGATGGACTCCGCCTTCGTTGCAGAACACGTTGATGGCATCGTCGTTCAAGGGAACTTCCTGGAAGAGCGGCTCGAATCCGCATTCGCGGCAGCGCGAGATGAACAGGCGGGTGAAGCAGTCGAAATCGAAGGGGCTTCGGATGGGGACGCCCTTGAGATCGGCGAGCTTGACGGGGGCTTTTTCGCAGAAGGAATTCCCTTTGAGCGTGATGACCCTCGTTTCGACCATCGACACGGGAACGAACTTGATGCCGGGGCGCTCGTATTCGCCATGGACGAACCCGATGTCAATGGACCCGTCTGCGAGCGCGTTGAGCGTTGCCGTGTCGGAGAGCTTGTAGGTGGCGATGGTGCAGCCCGGCGTGCGGTTCCTGAACTCGTGCATGAGCCGTATCGGCTCGAGGGCGTCGTTGAAGAACAGGTAGTCGAGCGGAAACGATTTGAACGAGATCGAGATGGTCGTGCGTTCGGTTGATCCCGTGCGGCGCGCATCGAGATACAGATCGACTTCGTCCAGCTCGCGCAGCACGTTATCGGCGTGCTTGAGTATCTCGGTGCCCTCTTCGGTTGGGCTCATCTTGCCGTCGCGGTTGAAGATGTCGAAACCGAGCTCCTGTTCGAGCGAGCGTATCGCCTTCGAGATGGCCTGCTTGGATACATACAGGTCCTCCGAGGCTTTCGCCACGCTTCCGCATCGGGCGACCGATGCGATGTACTTCAGTTGATGCAGCTCCATGTGCGGCTCCCTCTTCCCTTGCAGCGCGTCCGGCCCGTGCGCATGTCGATCAATGCGCTATGCGTTTCCCGGCTTCTTCCCCCCGACTGCCTCTTTGCTCCCTGGCGATTTCAGCTTTATGAACAACTCCTCGCGCGTGGCGACGTTTGTTTTGAGGTAGATCTTGGAGATGTGCGTTTTCACGGTGCTCTGCGAGATGTGCAGCTCTTGGGAGATGAGGCGGATCGTGTAACCGTCCATGAGCAAGGCGAACACCTCCGCTTCGCGCGTTGAGAAGTTGGCCTCGGCCACGATGTCGTCGAAGGCCTCTTCGGTGCGCTCGGGTTGGTGGCGCTCGTCGGCTGCGGGGAGCTCGGCTATGCCCACCGCGAACAGAAGCTCGAGGTCGCGCGGGGTGAATACCGTGAACAGGAGTATGACCGCAACCAGATCGATGCCGAGCGTCAGGTAGTACATCTGCTCGGTTCCGGCGAACAGGGAGGTGTTCACGAGCGCGTGGCCGAAAAAGCCCCCGAGGCACACGGGGAACCCGCAGATGAGCCCGTAGGTTTGCGCGGTCGAGGTATGGAGGCGCCTGATGAGCAGCGCGCTTATGGCGAACACCACGGCGTCGAGCATGTTGCGCAGCGATCCTGTGATCCACGAGAACGCGGGGGAGTGGTAGGAGCCGAGCGTGGTGGCGATGAAGAGGATCACGATGACGGCCATCGCTGCGTAGAACCCCTTCGTCAGGGCGATGAGCTCCTGCTTGGGCGGCGCCACCACGATGAGGACGAACAGAAGGCTCAAGAGCAGCGTGCCGAAGTTGATGAGCTGAAACGACATGGACGAGGCGTCGAGATCCGATGCGGCCAAGCCCTCCTGCTTGGTGAGCACGGCGATGAAGAACACGACGAAGCAGACCATCGAAAGCTTGAGGACGCTCTTCTTCGATATGCCGAGCGCGCTGAACTCGTCGGTCGTCCGGGCGAAGAAGTTTTGGGTGCCGCGGGAGCCTGCGGTTTTCGGCGTGCTTTCCGGAGGCCCTTTCGGGCAGTTGATCCGACGGAGGAAGATCGCAACGATGACCGGCGTGAGCGCAAGCGACAGAAGCGAGAGGATCGACGGCAGCGAGACGGTGACGAAGTAGTAGGCGATGCCGATGATCTTCGAGAGGCCGACGGAGATGAACAGGTCTTTGGCCTTCAGGTTGATGTAGGCGTTGGCGCACGACATCATGAACCATGCCGCCCCGACGCCTGCGAGCCCCGCTCCGACCCAGACGAAGTCGGTGGGTATCCAGCCGACGCCGATCGCGGCGCTGACGGCGATGCTTCCCGAAAGCAAGCAGGCGGCGGCAACGAACGCGCTCGGTCGTTTGAACGAGGCGTCGATCTTTCGGTAGAGGAGCACGCCGAGCAGAATGGCGACGGTCATGAAGAGCGAGAACCAGTACAGATAGGTTTCCAGGCCCGCTGGATTGCCCGAGGATTCGGGGGGAAAGAGCGTAAACGAGGAGGTTTGGACATCGAGCCATCCCCACATGAGACCCAAAGAAAGAAACCCCATGGTCGGCCAGCGCGCTTCCGCGCAATCGAGTGTCCTGTTCGGTATCAATGAACCTCCGAATGCCTTATAGGTCGTATGTTCAGTATTCGAGCATTATACCGCCTTTACGCACCGATCCCTCGGCGGGCACCGTATCGGTGCGTTGCGCCGAGGGAGTCGGTCGGTATGCGATTGCCTTTTCGGTTCGACGGGCGGCTGCTTGCTTGGCGGGCTAGTCGGTGATGCCGCACGCGCGCCAGGCGGCAACGCGTCCGGTCAGAAACGCCCTGCCGACGCTCATGCCCGGCGTCGACATCTTCTGATAGACGCCTCCGAAGAAGTTGCCCGAGTTGTTGCCGGCGGCATAGAGCCCCTCGATCGGCTTGCCGTCTTCGCCGAGCACCTGCATGTCGGCGTTCACTTCAAGCCCGCTCAGCGTGGTGAGCACCGATGCGTGACGCGGGATCGCGTAGAACGGCGCCTTTGCGATCGGCTTCACCTTGTAGCCGAGCTTCCCGAAATCGGGCTCGTAGTCGTAGTCGCCCTCGGCAAGCTCGTTGTAGCGCTTGACGGTTGCGGCGAAGGCGTCGGCGGGAACACCCATCTGCTCGGCGAGATCTTCGATCGTGTCGGCCTTGTACACCCAGCCGTTTTCGACGCCGTCGGGGACGATCGTGGTCCAATCGCCGTACTGGGTCATGCCGGTGCCCATGTTGGGCAGGTCCTCCATGTAGTTGTCGTCGAATATCTGGAAGTGCATCTGGTCGGGTTGGCGCACGTCCTGCGCCCATACTTCATCGTAGCTCACGTCTTCGTTCGAGAAACGCATGCCTTCGGCGTTGACGCGCAAAAACGGGATGGTCGTGCCCTGTAGCGTATGGAACCTCAGGCTCGGGTCGTAGTGGATGTTCGAGCAATGCGGCGAGCGCTGGATCTGGCCACCGGCCCACATGCCCATGAGGATGCCGTCGCCTGTGGTTACATCGGGGCGGGTGTAGGCCGAGTCGAGACCGTCTGCCTGCTGGAGGTATTCGGCGCGCATTTCGGGATTGCACTCGTAGCCGCCTGCCGCCAGGATGACGCCCTTCTTCGCGTTGCAGAGGATGTATTCGCCCGCTTCGGTTTGGCCGATGACGCCCGTGACGCGGCCGCTTTCATCCTGACGCAGCTGGACGGCCGGCGTGTTGTAGCGAACCTCGGTGTTGCCGCGTTCGACCGCGTCGTTCACGAGCTCGGTGGCGAGCGTCATCATGGTGCCCGTGCCGATCATCTCGCCGACGGGGATGAAGGTGGTCTGATACGAGCGGTTCCAATGCTCCGAGGGTGCCACGGGTTCTTCGATGATGAACGGCCCGTACTTCGTCTCGCCGAAGCGCTCGACGATCCAGTCGGCAAGATTGCCGCTGTAGTTGACCCAGTTGCCGAGCACCTCCCACTTGCCGAGGTTGCAGCCGGTCTCGCGGTTCATGTCACCGACGATCTCCCAGCCGTTCACGTCGTAGCCCATATCCTTCTGCATTTTGCTGCCGATGGCGGTGAACACGAAGCCGTGCGAGTAGACGCTCTCGATTTTCTGAAGCACGATGACGCTCGCGCCCTCTTCGGAAGCGGTTGCCGCAGCGACGGCTCCCGCGTTGCCCGCCCCGACGACCACGATGTCGGCTTCGAGCGTTTCGGTGATCTGGTCGTCACTGATAGGCTCCGGCTTCGCCTTGTAGTCCTGGGCTGCCTCAGGTCTCTGCTCGGTGCCGCCGTTCTCGGGCGTGCTCTGCGCGGGCGAAGCGCATCCCGCGAGCCCCGCCAACGCTGCGGCGCCTCCCAGCGCGACGCCGCCCTTGATAAAGCTTCTGCGATCGAGTTCCATGACTGTCTCCCTTCCTTCGTTTGAATCCCTCCCGTCGCTGCTTTTCGATTGCGACGGGGTGGCTTCATGCTAGGGGCGCGGATGGGGGCGCGCATCGTGCAAAGCGTCTAGAAAGCGGATTTGGCGCTCAACTATTCGGACTAGTCCGGGGTAGACGGGCATCCGATCAGGTAAATCGATGCCGAGGCGATATGGCGCGCCCGAGGGTGGGACGGTCTGAAGTACGCGCGAGGCTTGCGGCTACCGAGGCGAGGGCAGCGATAGCTCGAATGCCGTGGTGCCGTCGGCGCTTTCCGCCGTGAGCGTACCGCCGAGATTCTCGGCGCAGGCACGTGCTATGGATAGGCCGGTGCCACGGAAACGGACGGTATGTGTACCATATTAGGGACAGAAATTGCGGAGAGTCCATTATCATGGAAACCTTATCGCTGCAAAACGCGTGCGACTGCAGGTCGCCTGGTCGTAAAGGGGAGTCATGGCCGAAGGACGTCAGAAGCTCAAACTGCTGTACCTAATGAAGATGCTCAACGAGGAAACCGATTCCGCGTGCGGGCTCACCATGTCGCAAATCATCGACAGACTTGAGGATCGGGGGATATCTGCGGAGCGCAAATCGATCTACCGCGACATCGAGACTCTGCGTGATTTCGGCTTGGACGTGCGAACGTACCAGCGAAAGCCGGTCGAGTACGCGGTCGAGGATCGCGACTTCGCCTTTCCGGAGCTGTTACTGCTCGTGGATGCAGTGCAGAGCTCGCGCTTCCTCACGCAGCGCAAGAGTGACGCGCTCGTCCGCAGCGTCAAGAAGCTCGCCTCGGAGCGTCAGCGTAAGCTTCTCGATAAGCGGCTGCATGTGGAAGGCCGCATCAAAACACAGAACGAATCGGTGTTCAACAACGTCGACCGCATTCAGGAGGCGCTCGCTAAACGGCGTAGGGTCTCGTTTTTCTATTTCAAATACGATGCAGCGAAGGAAAAAACCCTACAGCACGGCGGAGAGCGCTATGCTGAGACGCCCGTGCAGCTCGTTTACTCGGATGGGTGCTACTATCTGGTCGCATTCAACGAGAAGCACGACGATTTCGTAAACTACCGTGTGGATCGCATGGACGAGATCGAGGTGCTCGACGAGCCCGCGCAGCGCAACGAGCGGATTGCGAACTTCGATCCGCAGAAGCTCGAGGATCGTGCGTTCGGCATGTACAGCGGCAAGCCGGTTTCGGCCGAGTTTCTGGTTGAGGAAGAGGCTATGAGTGCCGTGATCGACCGGTTCGGCAAAGACGTGCAGTCGGTGCCAACTGGCGAAGGCTGTGCACGCGTGAGCGCCGTCGTGATGAAGAGCCCCGTGTTCTTCGGCTGGCTTGCCCAGTTCGGCGACCGCGTGCGCATCGAGAAGCCCAAATCGCTAGCTTGCGAGTATCGGGACTACCTCGCTCGGATCGTGGAAGCGTACGGGAGGTGACCAAGGGGAAGCGCCTTTGGGCCGTTCGGTCGTGCCGCCAATCGTGAGGGCGAGAAAGCGGGAGTCTTCGATCTGCCGATTTCGCCGGACGGTTCTGATCGCGCACGCGCTTTTGCTGGCAAGCACGCGTAGGCATTCGTCTTCGCCTGCAAGGATTTCAAGCGCGATCGACGAAGCGCACTCGCCTGGGTGGACGGTAAGCCGCTCGGTCTTCGCTCCCACCATGCGCGAAAGAAGCCGGTAGCTTTCCCACTGCGCAACCGAGCCGCCTTCGCTGCCGGCGCTTGCCGCATGGGGGCTTTCGGCCGGACTGCTTGGGATGCCGCTTTGGAGGTATGGCGCATCGGTGTCGATGTCTCCGAAACAGAGCAGTGGCTTGCCGTCGCGCGATGGCATGACGGCGATGTCGCATGTTTCGAGTCTTATGATGATCGGAGCGTCAAGCACCCATTCGCCGATCAGGGTGTTTCGCGCGCACAGGATATCGGCGATGTACGAGCCGGAGAGATCCTTGAGGCGATCGTTCCATTCCTTGATTCTGCAGATGATGGGTGCATGGGTTCCTGCGTTCTTCATGTTCATGCGCTTCCTTATCGTCTGTGGCGTTCGTCGGTCTTTCTCAAGAGGATACAGACAATGGGGAGAGCAGATGTACGAAATCCGGGACAGCTGCCAGAGCTTTTCGAAACGAGCGATCTCACTGTTGCGTTCGATTTCCAAGAACCAGGATGGACGGCCCGCGGCGCTCTGGGTTCGAGGTGAGTTTGGGCTGCCGATATCGGCATGTGCCCGTTGGGGTTTTGGGCGTCGAAGCGCGGGGCTGTCTTTGGGACTGCATGCAAGTACACCGATCGGGCTGATACGCTCCTTAAGCGGGTTTTTCTTCGTTGTGTTGCATTTGGAGCGGAGCTGCTCGCACGCCCGACGCCTCGACCTGCGCCTACGCGAAAACTCGGTCGGCATCGGCTCGCGAAAGTCTGGAAACCTGCCCGAAACGGCCATCAAACGCAACACAATGAGGAAAAACCCGTAGAGAGGGACCGTTCAGCCATCTTGCTGCAACACGGTGCGGAAAAACGTGCATAACGGACGCGTCCGCCTGCGAACCGCTCCTGTCTGCGGACGACGCTAGCCTGCGGGCCTCATCCACCTGCGGGCCTCATCCACCTGCGAGCTGCATCCACCAGCGAACCGCATCGACCTGCGTGCGGCGTCCACCGGCGGTCGGCATCGGCGCGCAAGAACGCCGTGCGCTGCAGGTTGCATGTGCTTCGATATCCGTTTGATGGCTCAAGCGGATCAGACGAGCCGTCGGGTTGGCGCGCACCGAGCGACTAGCGTATCATGCGGTGAGTCGAAACCTGTTGGAGGTAGTGTATGCGCATACTGCTCGTGGAAGACGACGCGGCTATCGTGGCCGCTCTTTCGAACCTGCTTGAGAGCGAGGGGTACGAGGTTGCATCCTCGTCTCGCCAAGACGAGGCGGTGGGTCTGCTCGAATCCTCTTCGTACGATCTTGCCCTGCTCGACGTTTCGCTCGAGCAGGGGAGCGGCTTCGCCGTGTGCGCCGCCGCCCGCGAAAAGGCACCTGCCATGCCCGTCATGTTCCTGACGGCTTCCGATGACGAGTACAGCACCGTCGCCGGCCTCGATATGGGTGCGATTGATTACATCGCTAAGCCGTTTCGGGCGCGCGAGCTGCTCGCCCGCATCAACGCCGCACTGCGCCGTACGCAGGGAACGGCGGCTCAGCTCGTTCTCGGCGATGTCGAAATCGACCCTGTTTCCGCCACCGTGCGCAAACGGGGCAGCGAAATCGTGCTCTCCGCGCTCGAATACCGATTGCTGCTCCTGTTCGCCCAGCATGCGGGCTCGCTCGTCTCGCGGGAGCGCATGCGCAATGCGCTGTGGGACAGCGCTGGCGAGTACGTGAGCGATAACGCCATCAACGTGTACATCAAGCGCCTGCGCGAGCGCATCGAGGACGATCCGTCCGATCCGAAGATCATCGTGACCGTGCGCGGTCTCGGCTATAAGGCGGGAAACTGACATGGGCGCTTTCGTACGAAATCCCGCCCTCGCGCGGCAGACGGCTATCCTCGTTGCGGCACAGGCGATCGTATGCGTCGGAGCCTTTGCCATTGCGGGGGGAGCTGCGGCCGTTGGCGCCGCCATCGCAGGCTTCGTTGCCGTCTTGCTGTTCTGCGTGTTCTCGCTGATGCGCCATCGTGAAATAACGCGGCTTTCCTCCGAGATCGACGAGGTGCTCCATGCGGGGCGCCGTGTCGATCTCACCGATTGCCGCGAGGGCGATGTGGCGGTGCTGCGCAACGAGGTTGCAAAGATGGTCGCGCGTCTTGCCCGCACTGCGGAGTCGCTCGAGCGGGAAAAGAGCGTTCTTGCCGATGCGCTCGCCGACGTATCCCATCAGATACGGACCCCGCTCACGGCGATCGAGCTGATGATTCCCGTGATCGAGCGGTCGAAAAGCGAAGAGGAGCGGGCGCGTTGGCTCCATGAGCTCGAGCGCATGGTGGACCGGGTGTCGTGGCTCGTGACGGCGCTGCTGAAGATGGCGAAACTCGACGCCGGGGCCGTGCGGCTGCAACGTCGCCCTGTCGACGTACCGAGGGCTGTTGAGGCCGCCGTTGACCCGCTTGCCGTCGCGCTCGACATGCGCGGCGTTACCTGCACGGTTGACGCGAGCGGTGCGGAATCGTTCGAGGGCGACGGTGCCTGGACGACCGAAGCGGTCGAGAACATCGTCAAGAACTGCATGGAGCATACGCCCGAGGGCGGCTGCATTGCGGTGACCGTGGAGCAAGACGCCGTCGCCTGCCGTATCCGCATTGCGGATACGGGTCCGGGTATCGCCGAAGAGGATCTTCCCCATATATTCGAGCGCTTCTACCGGGGAGGGGATCGCCTGTCCGGCGAGCTGGGGGAACGCGGCGACGGCGATGCTTTCCGCACGCAGGGTTTCGGTATAGGCCTCTCGCTTGCGCAATCGCTGATATCGGCGCAGGGCGGGTCGCTGCGGGCTGGCAACCTCGATTCGGGCGGAGCTTGCTTCGACATCGTTTTCCCTAAGGTGACGGTGTAGGTTCGCAAGGAGAATTACAATTCCGTAATGCGAGCGTCATGTCCGAGCAAGGCGCTTCTGCGAAGCTTGTTTCGAGCATTCATTGACGAAGAAGGCGGACGCTATGGACATCATCACCGTACAGCATCTCACCAAGGTTTACGGAACGGGGCCAGCGGCGACCCGTGCACTCGACGACGTGTCGTTTTCCATAGCGGAAGGCGAATACGTCGCGATTGTGGGATCTTCGGGTTCGGGCAAATCGACGCTTTTGCATCTTATGGGCGGGGTTGACCGCCCCACATCGGGTACCGTGCTCTTGAACGGAGCTGATGTATACGCGCGCTCCGATGAGGAGCTGGCGGTGTTCCGGCGGCGCGAGGTGGGGTTGGTGTATCAGTTCTACAACCTCATTCCCGTGCTCAACGTGGTGGAGAACATGACGCTTCCCGTTTCGCTCGACGGACGCCCCGTAAACGAAGCGCGACTGGCCTCTTTGCTTGCATCCCTCGGCCTCGAGGGACGGGAGGGGCATCTGCCCAACCAGCTTTCGGGCGGCCAGCAGCAGCGCGTGGCCATCGGGCGGGCGCTCATGAACGCGCCTGCGGTGGTGCTCGCCGACGAGCCGACCGGCAACCTCGACTCGAAGAACAGCCGCGAGATCATGGCGCTTCTGCGTGCGTCGAACAAAGAGATGGGCCAGACGCTTGTGGTCATTACGCACGACGAGGACATCGCGCTTTCGGCCGACCGCATCATCGCGATCGAAGACGGGCGAGTCGCGCGCGATGAGAGGATCAGGCGATGAGTGTGATGACCTCGTTCACGCTGCGTTCCCTCAAGAAGAACCGCGTGCGCACCGTGGTCTCCGTCATCGGCATCGCGTTGTCGTGCGCGCTCATCACGGCGGTGTTCACGAGCGTGACGAGCCTGCAGGCGGGGCTTCTCGAGCGTACGCTTGCAACCGAGGGTTCGTGGCAGGTCGCATCGTCGCAGATTTCCGAGCGAGCCTACGATGATTTTCTACAGAGCGATACCGTGGTCGATATGGCGGTTTCGCGGGAGCTCGGATCGGCGAAGCTGACCAAGGAGGACAGCCGGTTGATGGGCGACTTCGTCGCGGTGAGGACGTATCCCGAAACCGTTAAGGGCACGTTCACCCCCGACGGGGCGCCGCTCACGATAGTCCCCGAACTCGAAGAGGGCCGCTTGCCCGAGTCGTCTGGCGAAATCGTACTGCCCGATTACTGCAAGGGGGTCGTGCTCGGCGAAGGCGTCGCGGATGCGGGCGCGGTATCCGACGGTGCGCTCGAAGTGGGAAGCATGCTCACGCTCAACCTCGGAACGCGTGTGGTCGAAGATGCCAACGGCGGGGGGCAGCGCACGCTCGAAAGCTTCGGGAACGGTTATCTTTCCCCTGAAAACGGGTATCCGAGCGAGGAGGAACTTGTCGATGCGAGCGTGCGGGATTACACAGTTGTGGGTTTCTACGAGCGCCAATCGAATTTCGGGGGGAGTGATTTTACGGCATCTTCGTCTTCGATCGTTGCCTTGACGAGCGCGGACGCATCGAGCGAGGGGATCATCGGCGTGTATTTCACTGTTCGGGGCCTTTCGAGCTCTGCCGAGATTCAAGCGTTCGCGAACGGTCTGACAGCCGAAGACCATTCTTTTCTCATGTACCATGCAAATCTGTTCCGCTATCAGGGTATCGCCGACGGGCGCCCCATCGAGGGCACGCTCTGGATGATCGCGATCGTGCTGACCATCGTGATCGTTGTGGCGTCGGTTTCGCTCATCTACAACTCGTTCGCCATTTCTGTGGCCGATCGAACGAGGCAATTCGGACTGCTCTCGTCTATAGGAGCCTCGAAAAAGCAATTGCGGCGCTCTGTTCTGTTCGAGGCGTTCTTCCTCGGGTTGATCGGCGTACCCGTTGGCGTGCTTGCGGGCATCGGTGGCGTCGCGGTGGTGTTCGCACTCACACAGGATGCGTTTGCGGCGCTCTTGGGCACGGGGGGAACGGTGTCGCTTTCCGTCGATCCGCTAGTGCTTGCAGTGGTCGTGCTGCTTTCGGTTGCAACGCTGCTCGCAAGCGCATGGATTCCCGCACGTAGAGCGGGCAAGGTATCGGCCGTCGACGCCATCAGGCAGGCGCAGGATGTGAAGGTGTCGAAGCGTTCCATGCGCCGAATGCGGGCGGCAGGCGGGAGTGCGGCGAAGCGCGGAAACGGCGTGCCCGCAGGCGTATCGGGGCTTGCCGGGAAGCTGTTCGGCGCCCCGGGGTTCATAGCTCACCGCAATCTTTCACGGGCGAGCTCGCGCGGACGAACGGTGGTGGTGTCGCTCGCCGTGAGCGTGGCACTCATCGTGGTGGCGGGAAGCGTGGCGCTGTACCTGACGCCTATAGCCGACCGCGCCGAGAGCAAGGACGCGGCGGGGAGCGGAGCGGACGTTATCGTGTCGGGATCTGCTCCTGAAATGGCGGAGCTGAACGGCTTTTCGAACGATCTCGATGAATTTCGGGCGAAAGCCGAAAAGCTTGGCGGCATCGAGTTCTTGAGTTCGTATCGCCAAGGTCAGGCGGAGACGGTCATTCCCGCCGACATGATTTCGGAGGACGGCCGCGTGGTGGGTGCCGATCTCGATGAGCAGCGGAATTCGCCTTGGGTTCCCTCGAGCTTCGGGAGCGACGGCAACTACATCGGCGATCTTACCGTTTTCTACCTCGACGGTACATCATGGGCCGATCTGGTGCGCAGCCTCGGGCTCGATGTGGCGGAGTATACCGACCCCGAAAACCCTCGGGCTATCGGGCTCAATCGCTACCAGGGCATTTTCGGCGACGATTCGTATGCCGATGTGAAGCCGTTGGCGCAAACCGGCTCGATCGACCTGTATGCGATCGATTACAACCTTGAGGATGATACGGGTTCGTGGGGTTCGACGGGGCTGCAGGAAGATGCGGACGGAAACCTTGTCGTGGGGTACGTGAACCAGTACAGCGATGGGGTGCCGGAAACGATGGAAAAGCCGCTCGAGGACGTGTCGAGGAAGACGACCGTCGAAGTGGGCGCATTGACCGACGAGGTGCCCGCATCGGTCAATTCGGGAAGCGCATCGATCCACTTCCCCGTGATTCTTTTGCCGGAAAGCGTTGCGGGCAGCACTGCCGGCGCAACGAGCCCGAGCGGCGACAGGAGCGTGTTCGACTTCTATTGGACGAATTTCTCCTTCAAGGCGGAGGACCATGCGGATGCAGCCGAGGCGCTTGAGGGGTTGGCAAGCGATTCCGAGCTGCTCGATTTCAGGGTGTTCGATGTGGCCGAATCGGCTCGCCAAAACCGCCTCATCGCGCAAGCGGTGCAGCTGTTCATCTCCTGCTTCGCGGTTATCATGCTGCTCATATCGGTAGCGAACGTGTTCAATACGTTGACGAACAGCATCATTCTGCGCACGCGAGAGTTCGCGATGCTGAAATCGGTGGGCATGGGGGACAAGGCGTTCTCGCGCATGCTCGTGTACGAATGTGCGAGCTATGCGGTGCGCGGCTTGGTGATAGGGCTTGTGGTAGCGGTGGGGGCGACGTATTTGCTCTACCGTGCTTCGAGCATATCGTTTACGGGGCTCGTGTTCGGCCTGCCGTGGGCCTACGTGGGGCTTGCCGTGGCCGTTGTGCTGGTCGTGCTTGCTTTGAGCGTCGTGTTCGCGCTGCGCAGAAGCCATGCGTCGAACGTCGTGGACGCGCTGAGGGCCGATGCGGTGTGAGGGAGGAGCCTTCTCCGTAGCTCCTCCCCGCGTGGATCATCTCGGCGGAACTCTATAAATACCCGTGCCGCAAGTCGTCCACCGATGAGCACCGTGTTTTGATGTACGGGCGTATTTCTGGAACCTCCAGTATCAACAGCCTTGCAAATGCCGGAGACAAGCTGTTGTTTATGCCGAGGGGCTGCCCATTTCTCGCCTTGAAACGCCTCCTTCGGGTTTCCTCGATAATCCATTGGATCGAGGTCCTTCGTTGCAGTGAGGCTTCTCGCTTGGCAAGATTCACTATGAAGTGCCACGCTTCTGGATTCCTTCTGATCCAGTGGAAAGCCCTTTGCATCTGCGGGTTGTTCCTCCAGAACGGGGGTATCGATTGCGACGAATGTATGGTCTTGCTAACGGCTATGTACATAGCTTGTTCTCCTTTGTGATGGGTGTTGGCCAATTGCTGGTATGTTTATCACGAGGAGCGCAGCTGGTATCACAACGTATTCGTGTGGTACACTTCGTTATGCTCAAAGGGGCTGTGCTCCTGAGTTCGTGGTTGTCTCTGTTGCAGCGGGGGCAACCACTTTTTTACTGGTGGGTCCATTGATCCTCCTTTGCGCTTCGTCGTTTTTGCGTCGCCACTGGGCATTAGGCTTTCATTGTTATTTCGAAATTTGCATCAGGGGATACAGAGTAAATAGCTTTCAGTCTGGAGGGAATTTTTTCAGCGGGGAAAGCGGAGTCGAATGTCACGTGTATTGTTCTTTCGGTTGTCGCTTGATCCGATGGCGGGATAGCTTTCTGTGCTGTTGGAGCGTTCTCGGGAGTATCGCTCCTCTGTTCCATCCCTTTTGGTTCAAAAGCTTTTTCGCTAGCATAAGGTTGCTCCGGGTTGGCCTCTTCTTCGAGCATCAGGAAAAACCGAACAGTTTTTTTTGCGCCAGCTTGGCCAAATTTTCCGTATTTTTGGAGGAGCTTTGCCTTATCGTCGGTGCTTAAATCGCTGTTTTTGAGAAACGAGAGAGATTCTCTTGGAAAAATCCCATTAATGATGAGTTGGCAAGCATTGGGATATGTTTCGTCGTTTACCCATTGTTTGCCAATTGCTGTAAGCTTACCGTCGTCGTCAATCAATCCAAAATATTTTTTTAAATGGACGATGGTGTTTAGCGCTGCATCTCGAGATTTGACGCTCTTGAATTTCTCCAAGATGCTGTCTACCGTTATTTTGAGGGAGCAGTCGTTTTGAAGCTGTTGACGAGCTTCTTTCCAGACGCTCTTCGGAAGAGTTAATGATGTCATCGGTGCTTTCAATCGGGCTTCCTCCTTTTTGAGCACTTCGATCGTTATCCGGTCACTTCCGTTCACTCCTCCAATAATATACGAGGAGGTTGGGGAGCGCAATCCCTCGCTGTAAAGAAGTTCGGCCGGCGAGACGGTCTATTCAGCGAGGTGCTGCGTATGGTGATCTGGGGGAGGGCGCACGGTTGAGGCTGAGAAGTGAATTGGGCTTTTTGAAATCGACCTTTCCTATGGAAAGGTCGATGGTTCTGTTGTCTATCAGGAGAAATATTTTGATTAGCGAGAGGATCCGGCGGTGTCTAAGCATTCTTTCGAATGCAGCACATCGCCTCTTGGAAGATGTTGAGAAATGCCTATGAGCGCAAAAGGGTGATCGGGCATGGCGAGGTTGTGTCGGAGTCGTCGGCATGTGCTAAGGCCGTCCCTCAATCGTGGGAATACGTAGATATGGCTGTGTGGGTCCACCAATCGGCCGCCTGGACGCTGATGGCGGCCGGCCGATGATGCCCTGCGAGAAGGCGGGCGGGACCGCTGGTTTCCACGTCTCTTTGGGCTTGCTGTCGAATTCAAAACGGGGAGAGCCATGGCTCAATTGACTCCGTTGTTGACCGCTGCGGTGGGATGTCTGTATCCCAACTGGCCTTGCCTTATTCCAGTTCGGAGCCGATCGACTCGTTTTCACCCTCTGGTCTATGTGAAGTCGCTCGCGGATCTCTCGTTGCTTGCGAACTGCCCCGATAGACGCTCTCGGTGCTGAACCGTTTTCGGAAGCGTATTAATATCGAGGTAGGGTAGAGCCACATGGTTGGTGGCACAGGAAAAGCGGCGTCTCTCCCGAAGGACGTTGTGGACGAGATTGTGCAAGTGCGCCGCCGTAGCTTTTCGCGAATCGGGCTGACTGCTATTTACGGCGGTGGGTTCGAGGGCTTTTGCGGGGGTTGTTGGCGAGTGGTGTAAAGTGGGCTACGGAGGGCAAATTGATTGCCCTCTGGTGATCCTCGGGGTTCATATGCTGCAAAGTATGTTGATGGCGTCGATCGGATTGAGGCATGCCAACTCTTATCTACAGCGTAACCGAGCTTATTTCGCTGGATAGCAGTGGGTATTCTCGGCTGTGTTTCTAACTGGCTGGCAGAACCTTGCCTGTATGATGAATGGGGGTTGTCACAGGGACGGATACTTGAGTCTAGTACATCTATAGTCGCTGTCTAGCACTTCTTTTGCCTTGCGTTATGTGCTTTGTGCGATGCGCATAAATAGGTTTCGGCGCATCTCCTAGTGAGATAGAGGGGCGTTTCGCCGAATGCTCGCGGCTTCGGTGCGCTTCTGCGCTACCCTGTAAACCAGCTGTGAAACCGATGAGCGAGGATGGCGCGCATGGCCGACGTGGTTCCCTTTTCCTGTATTCGCCCCCACGAGGATCGGGCGAGTGAAGTAGCTTCGCTTCCCTACGATGTATTCAGCCTCGATGAGGCACGATCCGAAATCGAGCGGCATCCTCACTCGTTTCTCAGGATCGACCTTGCTGAGGCGACGCTGCCCGATTCGGTGGAAAAGCACGACGAGGCCATTTACGCACGGGCGAAGGCGCTGCTCGACGAATCCATCGCGGACGGCACGTACGTCGAGGACGACGAGCCGAGCTATTATCTCTATCGCCTGCGTGCAGCCGATGGCCGTTCGCAGACCGGCGTTGTCGGATGCGCCTCGATCGACGATTACGAGAGCGGCGTTATCAAGAAGCACGAGAAAACCCGTGCTGACAAGGAGATCGACCGCATTCGCCACGTCGATACGTGCGGTGCGCAGACGGGTCCCATCTTCTTGGCGTTTCGCTCCGACGGCGCGGTAGAAGCGGTGATCGACCGCGTTGAGTCGCAGCCGTCCCTGTATGATTTCGAGGCGGATGACGGTGTGCGCCACACGGTGTGGCGTGTGGACGATCCCGCCGACACCGAGACGATTCGGCGGACGTTCGAGCAGACCTCTGCCCTCTACATTGCCGACGGGCATCATCGTGCGGCTTCTGCCGTGAAAGCGGGGCTGCTGCGTCGAGAAGCCGCCCGTGCTGCGGGTGTTGGGGGGCCGCTCGAATCCGACCATTTCCTCTCCGTAATCTTTCCGAGCGAGCAGTTGACCATTCTCGATTACAACCGCGTGGTCGCCGACTTGAACGGACTTGCTCTGGACGAGTTCCTCGAGCGGGTTGGGGAGCGCTTCGATGTGGGGGAAGCGAGCGAGCATCCGTGCAAGCCCGCACGCAAGGGGTGCTACGGCATGTACGTGGGCGGCGTTTGGTATCCGCTTGCAATCAAAGAAGCCTATCGTTCGGATGATCCCGTAGCCGGTCTCGACGTGGCGCTTCTGCAGGATAACCTGCTCGGCCCCGTGCTCGGCATCGGAGACCCCCGCACCGATAAGCGCATCGACTTCGTGGGCGGCATCCGCGGGCTCGACGAGCTTGCTCGGCGGGTCGATATGGGCATGGCGGTGGCGTTCGCGCTGCATCCGACCTCGATCGACGAGCTGTTCGCCGTTGCCGACGCGGGGCTTCTCATGCCGCCGAAATCGACCTGGTTCGAGCCGAAGCTCAGAAGCGGGCTGTTCATCCACCGGATATAGGGAACCTTGCCAGGCCTCTTCTGATTCGGCAGCTGGCCGCAGAGCGGATCGTCGGCCTTCGTCGCGTCGATGCTTCGCATGGGGATTCGGCTGGCGCGATAAGGCGGAACGGCGGACGCTGTTTTATTGATAATGAGTTTTTGCATGAAAGGAGCTTCCGTGTGGCGGCGAAGGCCCGTTTTGCGAAAATAACGACGCCCGGAAATCGAAAAACCGCTGACTCCGTAAAACGTGATCTGGGCTTTCTCGGAACAACTTTGCGGCCGTAGACCTCTAGAGCCACTCAGGTTTCGCAAAACGAGCCTTCGCCGCCAATTTTGGGCGAAATATGGGAAAAACCTCGAAACCGAACAGTTCACAGGTCGCCTTCGGAGCTTCATGCTTGAGCAGGGGAACGCCTCTTTAGATTGTCCCTCGCTGCTATTCTGCGACGGTCTCGGCGCGAACGGCGGGTTCGGGATTCGCGAGGCAATTGTCGAGGGGCGGCACCTCTGTTCGATGCCGCTCTGTTTTCGGGGTTTTTAGTCGAGTGCTCGTTGCTGGTAGAGTCCGTTATCGGTGAAGCCCAGGCTGCGGTAGTACTCGCGGGTGCCGACCGAGCTGATGACGTTGACGCTTCGGTAGCCTGCTTCCTTCGCCATGTTGCAGGCTCGCTCGACGAGCTGCCTGCCGAGTCCCAGGTGCTGCGCCCCGTCGCCCGATTTGTGCAGGCCGGCAACCTTGCCGTACACGTGCACCTCCCTGATCATTGCCTCGCCCGGTTTGACGGGTAGCTCGGGGCGTTCGGCGACGGCGCTCCGATCGGGAAGGGAGAGCCGCAAGAACCCCGCGATCCTGCCGTCGGGAGCGATCCACTGGAGGAAGTGCTCGCGTGCGACGGTGGTGTCGTAGGTGATGATGTCGAGCGTCAGATCGTCGACGGCGGGCTCGTCGGTGCTGATCTCGCGGTAGCGTATTTCTCCTATGGGCACCTTCTCCTCGTCGGCTTTGCGCTCGACCATCTGGCGGAGGTTGACCTTCTTGTTCCCCGCGACGATGTCGTGCGCCGAGATGTCGCGGATCATGCGGGATATGCGCACGAACGGGGGCGTGGCTGCCGCGTCAGCCACGAGCACGTCGAGCAGCTCCTCTTCGGTGTACGGGCGCCACGTGCCGCGCTTATAGTGCTCGCAGAGGCCTGTTCCCGCCACGAGTGCGCACGGGTAGAGCTTCACCTCGTCGGGTAGGTACGCGCCTTCGGTGACCAGGTGTTTGTAGTCGCGCTTGTCCGCATCGACGGTGGATCCGTAGAGGTTCGCCATGAAGTGCACGTGGATCTTGAATCCGAACAGGCGGAGCAGCTCGAAGGCCGTCTGAATCTCCCGCGTGCCGATGGCGCGATCGTTCATCGCAAGGATGCGCTCGTCGAGGCTCTGGATGCCCATCTGGACCTTGGTGCAGCCGAGCTGCCTGATCAGCGTGAGGTTGCCGACGGATAGGGTGTCGGGTCGGGTTTCGATGACCAGCCCGACCGCGCGGTGTTGGGCTTTCTCGTTTGCCGTTTGCTGCAAAGCGAGTTTCTCGAGGCCGGTGTTTTGTCTGGCGGAAACGCTCATCCAGCCCTCGTTTTCCCCGTAAAGCTGGCGCATCGCCTGATTGTAGCTGAGCGAGCCGCTTGCGATCGCCTGTTGCTTTTCGGCGACGAATTCGATGAGGTCGTCCTTGCGGTTGCTCAGCCCCGCTGTTTCGTAGAACCGCCTCCGCTCCTTCGCGCTCTCTTCTGCGCCGTCGGGTTCGCCGGCTTCGTTGAGCGCTCGGAACAGCTCCTTGACGAACCAGATCTGGTAGCCTTCGGGGTAATCGGACCACGTGCCTCCAAGCACGATCAGTTCAACTTTGTCGGTGACGTGCCCCATGTGCGTCAGCGCGCGCAATCGCGAAACCACCTGCAGGTAAGGATCGAAGTAGTTGCGCTCGGCACGCTGGCAGGCGGGTTCGTCAGCCAGGTAGCTCTTGGGCATGCGCAGATCGTTGGGGCAGTACAGGCAGTTGCTTGCACAGGGCCACGGCTTCGTGATGACGGTAATGGTGGCCACGCCCGACGCGGTGCGTCGCGGCTTCACCTGAAGCGTTCGGATGAGCTTCTTTTCCGTTTCGTCGTCGACGTTCCAGCTTTTCCACCGTGCGTGGTCAAACTCTTTGACTTTGAGGTAGTACGGCAGCAACCGTTTTTTCGCGTAGTGGCGTTGGTCGCCCGTGCGATTGCGGTTGTGTTTGCGTACTATCGACTCGACTAAGGTTGCGTCAAGGCGATCGGCGGTTGCGAGCTCTGCGAGTATTTCCAGAATGATGTCGTCCATGCTATAGGGCATTCTATAATAAGGGCGGCCAATCCGCTTCCGAATCGAACGGCGATGTTTGTTGCATATCGAAACAGCTGAAAAACTCCGCGCCCTTACGAGCGACTTCTATCGCGTTCAGTGCGACTCGTTTTCCGCAACGAGGCAGGCGCCCTGGAACGGGTGGAAGCGATGCCTCGACGAGATAAGGCGTTTGGGTGAGCTGGGCGCTGCCGAGGACGGGATCGGGAAAGGAGCGCGCGATGCAGGCGCATCCGGGGAGAGCCGGACCCTTTCGGTGTTCGATCTCGCATGCGGAAACCTGCGGTTTGAGGCGTTCCTCGCTTCCGCGCTGCCCGAAACCGCGGTGTCGGTGTACGCGGTCGATAACTGCGATAGTCTCGTGTCGGACGCCGCGCTTGCGGAATACGCGCCTGATGGCGGCCTCGACGATACGCAAGACAGCCAGAGCGAACCGCTTGCGCGGCCGCGGGTTGCGTATCAAAACCTCGACGTGCTCGATGTGCTTGCGGCTGGCGGCGTCATCGGCGATTGCCTGCAAGCCCCCATGTGCGACCTCAGCGTATCGTTCGGGTTCATGCATCATGTTCCCCTGCCCGACCATCGCCATGCCGTGCTCGATGCGCTTGTCGACCAGACGCGTTCGGGAGGCTTGGCGATCGTGTCTTTGTGGCAGTTCATGGAGAACGAGAGGCTGGCCGAGAAGGCACGGGCCACGCGCGAACGCGCGCTGCTCGAGCTCGGTCTGCCGGAATTGGATGCAGGCGATTTTCTGCTCGGATGGAAAAACGTTCCGGGCGCATACCGCTACTGCCATAGTTTTTCGGAAAGCGAGATCGACGATCTGGTTTCTGCGGTGCGGGCGAGAGCGACCCTTGTTTCCCGATTCAAGGCCGATGGTCGAACCGACGACCTCAATACCTATCTCGTCTTCGAAGCGAAATAGCCGCCTGCGTCAAGTTGCCGCATTGCGGCGACGAACCTGCCGCATGTGCTTTTGCGAACCTGGTCGTCTTTTGGATGGCATTGGTTGCGGGTGCGCGGAGGCGATTCGCGCGAGTTTCGTTCGACGCCCCTGTCTCGCCAGTCGTTTTCCTGCTCGCGATGGCGGCTGCTTTTCCGTGTAAACCGTTGGGAAAACAACGGAATCGTTTATGCGTTCGCGCTATAGTCGAAGGAATCGGTAGGAAGCGGCTATTCAAGCGGACGGAGCAAGCGATGAAGAAAACGGAATTGGCTGTACCGCGGCAACGGCGGCGAGCTGTTTTCTCTGCGTTCGTCGTTTTGGCGGTCATTTTGTGTGCAGCGCTTCTTACTGCATGCTCGTATGCGGAGGCCACTGTGGGGCAGGCGGGGTTCCGGGGGTCGCAGCAGGCGGGCGATTCCGCTCTGCCCGATCTTGATGGTGAGTACGCCTACGTGCTTGCCAGGGTCCTCTCGAAAGACGCCGAGGAGAACAGCATCGAAATCGAGGTTGCCCCATGGAACGACGATCGCCCCTTCAGCAAGGGGAAGCTTGTTGCAGGCGATACCGGTTCGGTGTCGTGTTCCGAGCTCGTGTTCTTTCCGGCGGGTATCGGCGATGGATCGACGGTGGTCGTGTGCTGCTTGAGCGCGGATGCCGATGCGTTCCCCCTGACCGCCTGCACGATAGAGAAGCTCGAGCTGTTCGAGGAGCGAGTCGATCGGTGGGCTACCTCGTGATGCACCCATCCTGTACCCGTCTGCAAGCGGCGGGGCGGCTGCTATGTGCTTGCGGAATCGCGAAAGGGCTGTGCGCTTGATTCGGATGCCGAGTGAGGCGCGACGCGGCTCGCCTGCTTTTCGCCCCGATCGTCCGGGCTCATTGTGACATGCGGTCTTCGGGGCTTTCGATGGCGACTTTTACCCATCTGGTCGAAGCGAGTTGACAAGCGCGCGCCCAACTGGAAAAATCGCTGGGACGGCTATAAGGAGGGAATTCCCATGAACGTAGTTTGCCTCGATTTAGAGGGCGTGCTCGTCCCCGAGATCTGGATCGCATTTGCCGAGGAGAGCGGCATCCCCGAGTTGAAGCGCACCACGCGCGACGAACCGGACTACGGCAAGCTCATGGAGTACCGCCTCGGCATCCTGCGAGAGCGCGGGCTCGGACTCAAAGAGATTCAGGAAACCATCGCGAAGATCGATCCCATGCCCGGCGCGAAGGCGTTTCTCGACGAGCTGCGCGCCTATACGCAGGTGATCATCATCAGCGATACCTTCGAGCAGTTTGCCAAGCCGCTCATGGAGAAGCTCGGATGGCCGACGATCTTCTGCAACACGCTCGAGGTTGCCGCGGACGGCGAGATCACGGGGTTTCGGATGCGCTGCCCCGAATCCAAGCTCACCACGGTGCGCGCTCTGCAATCGTGCGGGTTCGAAACCGTTGCCGCGGGCGACAGCTTCAACGACCTTGGTATGATCAAGGCGAGCAAGGCGGGATTTCTGTTCAAGAGCCCCGATTCCATCAAGGCCGACAACCCCGACCTTCCCGCATTCGACGAATACGGAGAGCTCATGGCGGCTATTAGGGAAGCGGTGGACTAGGCGCCCCTCGTCTGTGTGCGCGCGTTTCGCAAAGCTCGCACTCATCCGCGTAAATCAAAAGCGGCTCACGTTGTGGGAGCCGCTTTTTACGTCTTAAGGCGGTGCGCGGGGCGGAGCGGTGCCCGAGCGGGCGTCGCGGTTCCCCGGGTATCTATTCCTTGCCCGTCCAGCAGTAGGTGCATACTTTCTCGGGATCGATGCCGATGGCTTCGAGCATGCCGTCAAGCGATTGGAACCCGAGCGAATCGAAGCCCATTTCCTCGCAGATGGCCGAGAGCATGCATTTGCCCCGTTCGGTCGAGCTGTCGGCGTACTCGTCGAGATGGTTCTGGCCTTCGTCGCCCTCGAGCTGCTGGACTACGCGGCGGGCCAAGAGCTCCATTTCCGATTTGCTGCTCGAGAAGCTCAGATACTTGCAGCTGAACATGATGGGCGGGCAGGCCGAGCGCATATGCACTTCGGCGGCTCCCGCACCGTACAGGAAGTCGATGGTCTCGCGCAGCTGCGTGCCGCGCACGATGGAATCGTCCACGAACAAGAGCTTTTTGCCGTTGATCAGCTCGGGAACGGGTACCTGCTTCATCTTTGCCACGCGGTTGCGCACCTCTTGGTTGGAGGGCATGAACGAACGGGCCCATGTGGGCGTGTACTTGATGAACGGGCGGGCGAAAGGAATCTGGCATTCGGTCGAATAGCCGATGGCGTGCGGAACTCCGGAATCGGGCACGCCCGCTACGTAGTCGACCTGCGGCACGCCGCCGGCCGCCGCTTCGCCGCGCGCCATGATGGCACCGTTTCTGTAGCGCACGACCTCGACGCTGTCACCCTCGTAGTTCGAGTTGGGATAGCCGTAGTACGTCCAGAGAAACGCGCATATCTTCATCTCGTCGCCGGCGGGCGNCAGCTCGGCGATCTGTGCGAGCTCGGTTTCGTGCAGCTCATGAACATCGACAGCACGAACATGCGACCTGCCGACTGGATGCGCATACGCGCTGCGATCGTTGACGCCTACGACGCCTACGACGGGTTCGTCGTGCTGCACGGCACCGATACGATGGCCTATACGGCGGCGGCCCTTTCCTACCTTATCCAGAACAGCCCCAAGCCCATCGTGCTTACCGGGTCGCAGCAACCTATGGCGAGCCCGTTTACCGATGCCAAGCTCAATCTGTACCAGAGCGTTCTCTTCGCCGCCGACGATCGCTCGTGCGATGTGTCGGTGGTGTTCGGGGGAGCGGTGGTTGCGGGAACGCGGGCGCGCAAGCAGCGTACGATGAGCTTCAACGCGTTCATGAGCGTCAACTTCCCCGAGATAGCGCTCATCAGGAACGACCGCATCGTGCGTGCGGGGGCTCCGGCAACGTGCGCGGGCGCCGGCGGCGCACCGATCGTGTACGATCGGTTGAACGAGCGCGTGTTCGTGCTCAAGCTCACGCCCGAGATGAATCCGAGCATCTTCGATCTGCTCAAGAGCGATTACGACGCCATCATACTCGAGACGTTCGGCATAGGGGGCATACCCGACTACGGCGACTACCGTCGTGCGATCTTCGGGTGGGTGGATTCGGGCAGGACGCTCGTGGTGACCACGCAGGTGCCCGAGGAAGGCTGCGACCTCGGCGTGTACGAAGTCGGGCGCGCGTACGCCGATCATTGCGGCATCCTCAAGGGCGCCGATATGACCACCGAGGCCCTTGTGGCGAAAACCATGTGGGCGCTCGGGCAGACGAGCGATCCCGACGAGGTGAAAAAGCTGTTCTACCGCGTGGTGAACCACGATCGGATGATGGTGGGCTAGCGTTCGAGGCTGTTTGCGGGCCGCGGCAGGTGCCAACGGCGCTCCGCGGCGTTCTTCCGTGCCGAACGCCGCTTGTGCAAGGACGCTTGCGGAACGCTTTCGGGCGATTTCGTGACGATGATCGCGGGGGCGCTCTATGCGATAGAATTACCCCGTTGCTTATTCGATGTGCCGTGCGGGGCTGCGCTTTCTGCGCGATCGGCACGACGATTCCGATTCTTTACGCATGATACGGGAGGAACCAATGGCGATGATATCGGTTGCACCGAAATCGGCTTCAGATGCCCGGGTATCCGAATATCTGAACAGGCACGCACGTCGTGTCGAGACGTGCCCCCCGGGTACCTGCCCGCTTGTCGTGCAGCTTTCGCTGCTCAGGGCGAGCGGGGCGCAAACGTGCGGGAAGTGCGTGCCGTGCCGCGACGGGATCCCGCGCCTGGCGGNGCACCGTTTCTGTAGCGCACGACCTCGACGTTCTCACCCTCGTAGTTCGAGTTGGGATAGCCGTAGTACGTCCAGAGAAACGCGCATATCTTCATCTCGTCGCCGGCGGGCGAAAGGGTTTCGTATCCGTCGGCGGTCACGCATACGATCTCTCCGGGACCCAGCTCGTATTCGTCGTCGTAGTCGAGCTTGTGATAGGGAAACGATTCGAACGATATGCAAAAGCCCTCGCCGTTCTTCCCGATGAGGACGGGCAGGCGGCCTTGCTTGTCGCGCGCCGCAATGATACGGCCGTCGTTGGTTATGATGAGCAGCGTGAGCGATCCTTCGACTTCGTTCTGAGCGTATTTGATGCCCGAGACGAAATCGTCCTTCTGGTTGATGAGAGCGGCGATCAGCTCGGTGGTGTTCACGGCCCCCGAGCTCATGGCCATAAACTGCTTGCCGCCGTCAGAGAAGTGCGATTCGACCAGATCTTCCGCGTTGTTGACCGCTCCGACGGTGGTTATGCCGAACGTACCGAGATGGGAGCGCACGAGCAGCGGCTGGGGATCGGTGTCGCTGATGCAGCCGATGCCGGTGCAGCCGCGGAACCCAGGCAGGTCGTTTTCGAAACGCGTGCGAAACGGCGTGTTCTCGATCGAGTGAATCTCGCGCTGGAAGCCGCTGTTCGCGTCGTGAAAGATCATGCCCGCGCGTCGCGTTCCCAGATGCGAGTGGTAGTCCACGCCGAAAAACACGTCCAGCACCACGTCGTTACGGGATGCAGCTCCGAAAAATCCGCCCATTGTATACCTCTCGTCCTGCCTTAACCGCCTGTTGCGCTAACAAAGGTTTCAGTATAAAGCTCCCAGCCTCGTAATGGGCCGAGGTGTAGGCGAGCTTCGCAAATATTCGCTTGATGGAGTTTTTCCGTGCGGTCTAGCCCGCCGATGCGGAGTACGGGTACTGTTGCTCATCGACAGCGAGCAGGCTATTCGAGAAAGCACCAAGATGAAGAAGATCCTTTTGATCGCCACTGGCGGAACCATCGCTTCGGTTGAGGACGGCTGCGGGTTGGCCCCCGCGCTGACGGGCGAAGAGCTGACGGCGTTCGTCCCCCAGCTCGGCGATCTGTGCGAGCTCGGTTTCGTGCAGCTCATGAACATCGACAGCACGAACATGCGACCTGCCGACTGGATGCGCATACGCGCTGCGATCGTTGACGCCTACGACGCCTACGACGGGTTCGTCGTGCTGCACGGCACCGATACGATGGCCTATACGGCGGCGGCCCTTTCCTACCTTATCCAGAACAGCCCCAAGCCCATCGTGCTTACCGGGTCGCAGCAACCTATGGCGAGCCCGTTTACCGATGCCAAGCTCAATCTGTACCAGAGCGTTCTCTTCGCCGCCGACGATCGCTCGTGCGATGTGTCGGTGGTGTTCGGGGGAGCGGTGGTTGCGGGAACGCGGGCGCGCAAGCAGCGTACGATGAGCTTCAACGCGTTCATGAGCGTCAACTTCCCCGAGATAGCGCTCATCAGGAACGACCGCATCGTGCGTGCGGGGGCTCCGGCAACGTGCGCGGGCGCCGGCGGCGCACCGATCGTGTACGATCGGTTGAACGAGCGCGTGTTCGTGCTCAAGCTCACGCCCGAGATGAATCCGAGCATCTTCGATCTGCTCAAGAGCGATTACGACGCCATCATACTCGAGACGTTCGGCATAGGGGGCATACCCGACTACGGCGACTACCGTCGTGCGATCTTCGGGTGGGTGGATTCGGGCAGGACGCTCGTGGTGACCACGCAGGTGCCCGAGGAAGGCTGCGACCTCGGCGTGTACGAAGTCGGGCGCGCGTACGCCGATCATTGCGGCATCCTCAAGGGCGCCGATATGACCACCGAGGCCCTTGTGGCGAAAACCATGTGGGCGCTCGGGCAGACGAGCGATCCCGACGAGGTGAAAAAGCTGTTCTACCGCGTGGTGAACCACGATCGGATGATGGTGGGCTAGCGTTCGAGGCTGTTTGCGGGCCGCGGCAGGTGCCAACGGCGCTCCGCGGCGTTCTTCCGTGCCGAACGCCGCTTGTGCAAGGACGCTTGCGGAACGCTTTCGGGCGATTTCGTGACGATGATCGCGGGGGCGCTCTATGCGATAGAATTACCCCGTTGCTTATTCGATGTGCCGTGCGGGGCTGCGCTTTCTGCGCGATCGGCACGACGATTCCGATTCTTTACGCATGATACGGGAGGAACCAATGGCGATGATATCGGTTGCACCGAAATCGGCTTCAGATGCCCGGGTATCCGAATATCTGAACAGGCACGCACGTCGTGTCGAGACGTGCCCCCCGGGTACCTGCCCGCTTGTCGTGCAGCTTTCGCTGCTCAGGGCGAGCGGGGCGCAAACGTGCGGGAAGTGCGTGCCGTGCCGCGACGGGATCCCGCGCCTGGCGGGCATGCTCGAGCGCATTGTCGACTGCGAAGCCGACGAAGGCGCGCTCGAATCCCTGCGCGCGCTCGCCGAGATGATCCGTGATACGGCGGATTGCGCGATCGGCTACGAAGCTGCGGACGCCGTGCTTGCGGGCCTCGACTCGTTCGCCGACGAGTACCGAAGCCATATCGAGCAGCGAGCCTGTTCGCCGGGCGTCGGCCAGACGGTTCCCTGCGAAACGCTGTGTTCGGCGCACGTGGACGTGCCCGCCTACATCGCGTTCGTCGCCGAGGGCGACTATGCGAGCGCCATCAACACAATACGCAAAGACAACCCGTTTCCGACCGCCTGCGCGTTCGTGTGCGAACACCCCTGCGAACAGCGGTGCCGCCGAGCGCTTATCGATGCGCCGATAAACATCCGCGCCGTCAAGAAATTCGCCGTCGACCAGGTTCCTGCCGATTCGGTTCCCGTACCCGCTCGCAGCGCCGCTACGGGACGCTCGGTTGCCGTTATCGGGGGAGGTCCGAGCGGGCTCACCTGCGCGTACTATCTGGCGCTCATGGGGCATGCGGTTACGATATACGAAGGAAAGCGCCAGCTCGGCGGCATGCTCCGTTACGGCATTCCCGCCTACCGCTTCCCGCGCGAGCGCCTCGACGAGGATATCCGCGCGATCCTTTCCACGGGGGGCATCGAGGTGCGCTGCGATACCCTTGTCGGCGAGAGGGAGATGGACGAGATCGTCCGCGAGTTCGATGCCATCTACGTAGCCATCGGTGCGCAGGCGGGTAAGACCCTGCGGATAGAAAACGACGACGCGGAAGGCGTTTCGCCCGCCATCGATCTGTTGAACGCTATCGGCGAAGGCGCATACCCCGACTACACGGGAAAGAGGGTAGTGGTTGTGGGCGGCGGAAACGTTGCCATGGACTGCGCTCGCACCGCCGTGCGGGCAGGTGCCGACGAGGTGTCGATCGTGTACCGTCGGCGCAAAGAGGACATGACGGCGCTTCCCGCCGAGGTGGAAAGCGCTATGGCGGAGGGCGTCGAGATGATAACGCTCGAAGCTCCGGTGGCCGTCGAGGTCGACGGGCAGGGCCGCTGCGCGGCGCTTGTTACGCAGCCGCAGATGATCGGACCCGTGCGCGGCGGCAGGCCGTCTCCGCTTGCTGCCGATAAGCCGCCGCGTCGAATCGCGGCCGAGGCGANGCACGTTGGAAGAGGGGAGGCAGCGCTATGCCTAGCATTGCGATAGACGGGGTGCGCCTCGAGGTTTCCGAGCGGACGACCATTCTCGAGGCAGCGCGCGAAGCGGGCATCCGCATACCGACGCTGTGCTACCTGAAGGACGTAAGCGCAATCGGCTCGTGCCGCGTGTGCGTGGTGGAGGTCGAAGGTGAAGAGCATCCGGTGCCGTCGTGCACGACGGTTGCGCGGGACGGCATGGTCGTTACGACGAGCTCGCCGAAGCTCGCCTCGTATCGGCGCACGGCGCTCGATCTCATCCTTTCCGAGCACGGACTCGATTCGACGCGGTACTGTTTCTCGTGCGTGAAGAACGGCGCCTGCGAGCTGGCCGATCTGTGCCGCGAGTACGGGGTGGTCGAGCCGTCTGCACGGGTGGAGAGAAAACGCGAGCCCGTGCTCGACTCCAATCCGTTCCTCGTTTACGATCCGAACCTGTGCATCGCGTGCCAGCGATGCGTGGGCGCCTGCAACAACGCGGCGCGCAACCACACGCTTCGCGCGGGCAAGCGTGCGGCACGCACCGTCATCGAAGCTCCGTTCGGCGAGAACTGGCGCGATACGACGTGCGAATCGTGCGGAAACTGCGCTGCTGCGTGCCCGACAGGTGCGCTTTCGGCCAAACGCAGGGCGGGCTACCGCGTTTGGGAGACCGAGCGCGTGCGCACCACCTGCCCGCACTGCGGCGTCGGATGCCAGCTGAACCTCGTGGTGAAGGACGGCCGCATCGTCGATGCCGAAGCGGCACCGGGACCTGCGAACAAATCGCTCCTCTGCGTGAAAGGGCGCTTTGCGAGCTACGACTTCGTGGGATCGCCCGAGCGCTTGCGCACGCCTCTTGTGAAGAACCCCGAAACCGGCGAATTCGAACCGGCGACTTGGGACGAGGCGCTTGACCTCGTGGCCTCGAGGTTCGCCGACCTGAAAGAGCGCTACGGCGGCGAAGCGCTCGCGGCCTTCGCTTGCGCCCGCTCGACGAACGAGGACATCTACCTGTTGCAGAAGATGGCGCGTACGGCCTTCGGCACGAACAACGTGGACAACTGCGCTCGCGTGTGCCATGCGCCGAGCGTTTCGGGCTTGGCGGCCACGCTGGGCTCGGGTGCCATGACGAACACGATCGAGGACGTAACGCGCGAGGCCGACGTCATCATGCTCGTGGGATCGAATCCCGAAGAGGCCCATCCGGTATTCGGCATGCAGATCCGCGCCGCCGTGGAAAACGGCGCGAAACTCATCGTGGTCGATCCGCGCGACATCCGCCTTACCGAGCGCGCCGACGTCCATCTCAAGCTGCGTCCCGGAACCAACGTCGCCTTCGCGAACGGCATGGTGCACATACTCATCAACGAGGGGCTCGTCGATCGGGAGTTCATCGAGGAGCGCACCGAGGGCTTCGACCGACTGGCAAGAATGGTGCAGGAGTACACGCCCGAGCGGGTTGCCGAAATCTGCGGGATCGACGCGCGCGATCTCGTTTCTGCGGCGAAGCTGTACGGAAGCGCCGAGCGGGCGCCGATCATCTACTGTTTGGGCGTGACGGAGCATTCGAGCGGCACCGAGGGCGTGATGTCGCTTTCGAACATCGCCATGGTGTGCGGTAAGCTTGGGCGCCCCGGCTGCGGCGTGAACCCGGTTCGCGGCCAGAACAACGTGCAGGGCGCCTGCGACATGGGAGCGACGCCGGGCGATTTCCCCGGCTATCAGAAGCTCACCAACCCCGAGGTCGCCGAGAAGTTCGAGCGGGCCTGGAGTACCGAGCTCAGCCGCGTGCCCGGCCTCATGGCCACGGAATGCTTCCCCGCCATGGTGGACGGCAGGATCAAGGGGCTGTTCGTCTTCGGCGAGGATCCTGTTCGCACCGACCCCGATACGGGGCACGTCATCAAGGCGCTTGAAGCCCTCGATTTCCTCGTGGTCGACGACCTGTTCATGACCGAGACCGCACGGTACGCCGATGTGATTCTGCCCGGGCGAAGCTACGCCGAGAAGGAAGGCACCTTCACCAACACCGAGCGCCGCGTGCAGCGCGTGCGCAAGGCGGTGGATATCGGCGGCGACACCCTGCTCGACACCGACATCTTCACCGAGATCATGAATCGCATGGGCTATCCGCAGCCGCATTTGAGCGCGGCGCAGATCATGGACGAGATCGCTTCGCTCACTCCGTCGTACGGCGGCATCAGCCATGCGCGCCTCGACGGCACGGAGGTTGCTGGGCAAGGCCTGCAATGGCCGTGTCCGAATAGGGATCATCCGGGTACGGCCATCCTGCATGTGGGCAGCTTCTCGCGCGGCATCGGCGCGTATTCGACCGCCGAGTACCGCGAGGCCACCGAGCAGCCCGACGGGGATTACCCGTTCATCCTGATGACGGGCCGCATCCTCTACCAGTACAACGCCTGTGCGATGACGGGGAGAGCCGAGGGCATCAACGAGGTGGCGCCGAGTTCGTTCATCGAGATGAACGAACGGGATGCCTCTGCCCTCGGCATTGCAGACGGAGACAGGGTGAAGGTCGCGTCGCGGCGGGGCGAAGTCGAGACGACGGCGCGCGTATCGGACAAGACATCGCCCGGCGAAACGTGGATGCCGTTCCACTTCCAAGACGGGAACAGCAACTGGCTCACGATCGCCGCATTGGACACTATAGCGAAGACTCCCGAGTACAAGGTGTGCGCGGTGAGGGTAGAAAGGGCTAAAACTTCATGAAGATCAACCACGCAGTCCTGCACGTACTCGATTTCGTATCGTGCGTGAACGTGATGTCGCACGAGGAGATCGACCTTGCGAGCAAGAACGCCAAGCGGTACGTGACGGGGCATGCGAAGCGCGCTCTGAGCAACCTCGATAACAAGCGCGGCGAGTTTGCGGGCGATAGTATGTTCGCCGAGGAGATTCGCAGCTACTTTCGCGGGCAACGCGATTTCGTCGATCTGTCCATCCAGGTGGCGGAGTTCATCGCCGGCGAACTCGGGCGCATGGAAAAGACGCCCTCGACCGATGTGCTCGTCATCGATTTCGAAGACGAGACGAAGGCGGCTGTGGGGGATATGACCGACGAGGAGATCGACGCCGCGTTCGAGGGGCACGGCAAGCGCTACTTCGCGCTGTTTCTGCTCGAAGCGCGTCAGGCGTTCATGCACGAAGTCGGCCGCGGGGAAAGCGGCGAGGTGCTCGTGGACATCGAGCGCCACCACGCCATTCTGCCGAACCCCTCGCAGAAGGTGCAGTCCTTCGCGCTCGTCGAGAAGGGCACGATGAACGTGCTGTTCTGCGACAAGGCGCGCGAGATCGCAGGCGAGGAGCGCTGGCTCATTCCCGACGGGCTGCTGCAGTGCTCGATGAAGCCTTCGGGTAAGGAGATGTTCGATACCGTGGCCCGCATCGTCGAGGAGGTGGCCGAAGAGTACGGCGCCAATCCCGCCGTAGCCGTTTCGAAGGCGAAGGCGTACGTGGCGGAGAGCTCGCAGGAATCCGAAGAGGTGTATCCCGAAGAGCTCGGCCGCGAGGTGTTCGAGGACGACGCCCTGCAGAAGCGCTTCGAGGAGGCGGTGGCCGAAGAGGCGCTGCCCGAGCGCGTGGTGGTGGGCAAGGCGGTTGCCGAGCGCGTGGCAAAGAACCACAAGATCAGAACCGATACCGGCATCGAGATAACGTTTCCCGCCGAGTACAGCCAAAGCCCCGAGTTCATCGAGTTCGTGAGCGAGCCGAACGGCCTGATATCGATCGAGCTGAAGAACATCGGGAGGATCGAGAACAGGTAGGGCGGACACCCCGCGTTCTCGTGAACTGCGGGGCGCCCGCTAAGGTGTTAGGCCTCGGCTTCGAGCAGACGTTTGGCCGATTGATTTTAGTCCCTCGTGAGCTTGCGGTGCAGGCGGTGGGGCTTCGAAGCCTCGGGCCCCAGGCGCGCGATGCGGTTCTCCTGGTAGGATTCGAAGTTGCCTTCGAACCAGTACCAGTTGCCCGGATCCTCGTCGGTGCCCTCCCACGCGAGAATGTGCGTGGCGATGCGGTCGAGGAACCAGCGGTCGTGGCTGACGACAACCGAGCAGCCCGGGAAGTTCAAAAGCGCATCTTCGAGGCTCGAGAGCGTCTCGACATCGAGGTCGTTGGTGGGCTCGTCGAGTAGGAGCAGGTTGCCGCCCTGCTTGAGCGTGAGGGCGAGGTTCAGGCGGTTCCGCTCGCCGCCTGAGAGGACGCCTGAGGGCTTCTGCTGGTCGGAGCCTTTGAATCCGAAGCTCGCCACGTAGGCGCGGCTCGGGATTTCGGTATCGCCGACCATCATGTAATCGTTTCCGTCGGATACGGCTTCCCAGAGGCTCTTCTTCGGGTCGATGCCTTCGCGGTTCTGGTCGACGTACGATATCTTCACCGATTCGCCGATCTCGAGGGTGCCGCCCGAAAGCGGCTCGAGGCCGACGATGGTCTTGAACAGCGTCGTCTTGCCGACGCCGTTCGGCCCGATCACGCCGACGATGCCGTTGCGGGGCAGCGTGAAGGAGAGGTCGTTTATGAGCACGCGGTCGCCGAACGCCTTGTGCAGATGCTCCGCAACGATGACCTTCGAGCCCAGGCGCGGGCCGACGGGAATCTGGATGTCGGCGAAGTCAAGCTTCTTGGCGGCGCGGGCTTCGGCTTCCATCTGCTCGTAGCGTTCGAGGCGGGCCTTGCTCTTGGCTTGGCGCGCCTTCGGGGAGCTGCGTACCCATTCGAGCTCGGACTGCATGCGTTTGGCGAGCTTCGCCTGCTGCTGCCCCTGCGATTCGAGGCGCTTCGCCTTGGTTTCGAGGTAGGTGGAGTAGTTGCCCTTGTAAGGATAGAGATGTCCGCGGTCGACTTCGCAGATCCACTCGGCCACGTTGTCGAGGAAGTAGCGGTCGTGCGTGACGGCGAGCACCGCGCCCTCGTAGGTGTGGAGGAACTGCTCGAGCCAGAGCACCGATTCGGCATCGAGGTGGTTGGTGGGCTCGTCGAGCAGCAGCAGGTCGGGTGCTTCGAGCAGCAGGCGGCACAGCGCTACGCGTCGCCGCTCACCGCCCGAGAGCTGCGAGACGGGGGCATCGGGATCGGGGCACTGGAGCGCATCCATCGCCTGGGCGAGCTGGCTGTCGAGGTCCCACGCGTTCGCTGCGTCGATTTCGGTTTGCAGTTGGCCCATTTCATCCATGAGCGCATCGAAGTCGGCGTCGGGCGAGGCCATCTCTTCGCCGATTTGGTTGAAGCGCTCGATTTTCGCGAGGATGTCGCCGAAAGCCTGCTTGATGTTATCGATGACGGATTTGTCCTCGTCGAGCGGAGGCTCCTGTTCGAGGATGCCCACCGTGTAGCCGGGCGTGAGGCGTGCGTCGCCGTTGGTGACGTCCTCGATGCCCGCCATGATCTTGAGCAGCGTCGATTTGCCCATGCCGTTGGGTCCGACGACGCCGATCTTCGCGCCGGGGTAGAACGAGAGCGTCACGTCGTCGAGGATGACCTTGTCGCCGTGCGCTTTGCGCGCCTGATACATTTGATAGATGAATTCTGCCATGTGCCTGTTCCTGAGTCGTGGTTTTTGTTGCGTGGATATTGTCGCATGAGTGGGGAAGGTTTTGGAAAATTAGATGTGTGCAATTGTGGTTTGAAGCGAGAGCTTTTGCGTCTATGTTCGTGTTTTTGGAATTTGGAACAATAGACATACTTTGATAAGAGCTCAATAAAATGAATTCTGACGCTAAAGGGCGAGTAAGCGCTAATATAATATAAAATATGGAAAATGATAAGGGATACCTGATGGAGAATCGCAATGCGATGAGGGATTTTCAACTCAGAGACTGCTGTCCGCTAATCATCTTTAAATCAGAGTATATGTTCGTCCGGGCAATCCTTGATTTACAGAAAAAGGCTCCCGGTGTTATGGAAGTTATCGGACAGGTTGCTCTACCTCAACTTGCCCTTATAGCTTATGAAACAAGTTTGTGGCTCGAGAGGTGGTCTTCTGAAAAGTTGTACAGCGATTTTGCTGAATTGTCCAAAAAACGACAGCTGTTCAAATATTTTGATGATACAAAATATACGGTTGATGAATTTGATCAGCACTGCAGCGATGTCCTCGATTGCTCACGAAGGATGTTTAAGAGAAACGCTGGCGATTTATCCTTTTTACAGAAAGATGCTGGAATATATCTGCTCGATGGAATTGAAGTCGGATCAACTTTTACGGCTTTTCGATATCTATACGATGATCTTCTTGATGAAGGCGGGACCGTTGACTACGATGGGATAAAACAAAAGGCTGGGCAAGTCGGTTTTCTCATCGGTCAACATACGGCTTCGCTTGTTGGTATTATGGAATGCTTTGATGTTGATGATTTCGTACTCGATTATACCATTCCTGTTCTGCTCGCTAGTCCACATGACTTTTACTATTCCAATATTAAGCGAGTAATAACTAGCGATGGATCGGATGCGTTGAGCAATGGTTTGCTCGTTATTTTAGCTGATGCCTATTATTCACTAGGTCTAGTAAAGGTTTTCTATGCTCGGGGAATCATTGATCGGTTGGTTGCGACTAAATTTAGTCTAATCGCTCTTCAGCATCTTAAAAGCGCAATAGATAAAGTTCTTGCGTTTAGTCACAAAAAGGGGTCGAAGCCTTTGTTGTCTTTTCGCTTTGAGCAATGTTTGGCAGGACTTTTTGATCGCAAAGAAAAAACGCTTCTTCGAAAATGCGAGCCACTGAGGAACACACTTGTTCATTATGAGCTTCCAAGAGATACAGATGTTTCTGGATCGACTTTAGCAGAGATAGCCGAGTCAATATTTGATGCGATGACATTTGGTAGTGAGCAAAGTTGGTCTGAATTGTCTGAAAGCATTATTTGCTTAGGTAGTGATATACGGGAACGCCTTGGAGAATTGGTAGGTATGAAAGTTTGGGAAGATAAGGAGCTGAACTAGCTTAGCCCGTCGACTATTTGGCCATCACTTACCACCATACATAATAGCCACTCTCGTCACTGTTGGAGCCTATTCTGCAAAGCTTGTTCACGAAAGCTAGGCAAAAAGCATACTCTATTTTTGCCGTGACCACTCAGCATCCTTTCGGTGAGCGCTTCGGTTTCTTGTTGCATTGGGGTATGTGCTGACTTTGCATTTGAGCATAATAGTACACAAAGAGCTTTGTTCCGCGTGACCGTCGTCCATCAATACTGCTATCATTTCCTGCGGATGGTAATGAGGGAATCTGGGGAAGCATTGTCCGAGCGAAGCAGGAAAAGCAAATTGACCGGTGCGGCATCATGGCTCGCTATTCTCGGCGCAGCGTTTTTCTGGATGTGGCTCGATAGGGGCATGTTCGGTTCCGCGCTGCTTTCCCTTTCGAGCCAAGAGGCGACCGAGGCGGCTACCGTCGTTTTGATGGTAGCGAATATCCTGAGCTTCGTCGTCGTATACGCGGTTGTTGCCAAGAAGGGCGCTTGGTCCGATTGGCCCGTCAAGCTCGTTGCGGCCGCCGCTCTCGCTGGGGTGCTCGGCGGCTTGATCTGCGTTCTGTTTCGCGGAGCGGACGATGCACTCCAATCGTGCATCGGCGGGGCCCTTCTCGGCGCAGCAATGGGATTCTTCAATGTGATATGGGGCTTGATCGCCGTTTCTCAAGGCGTGGAGAAAACCGTTCTGCATATCTCGGGGGCCTGGGGCATCAGCCTGTTCTTCAACGCGGCTATGGCGTGGGCCCCTGTGCCCGTTGAAAGCCTGACGGTGCTGCTTTTGCCGCTGCTTTCGCTCGCGTGTTACGCGATTCTCGGCCGGCTGCAATCGAGGGACCGATATGCGATCGAGTTCAGGTACGGGTCAGACGAACCATCCGCAAAGGGGAAGAAAGCGTTCGGCATCGACATGCAGTTCCTCGTGGTCATCCTCGTTTTTTGCTGCGCATTCGGATTCGTAAGCTGGTTCGGGGCTGCCGGCGATCCGGTCTCGACGGGTACGGATGCCGAGTACCTCGCCATTGCGCGCTGCGCGGTCGCCTTGATTTTCTTTATCGTGTGCTGCCTATTCTCGATGAAGCATGTCGGCGTTTTGCTGAGGGGCGCGCTTTCGCTGGTTGCCGCAGGCGTAGTCGTTCTGACCATCGGGGTGTTCATCCCGCCCATGAACGAGCCCGGCCGCATTTTGGTGGCGATGGGGTATTCCGGCTTCGACGTTTTGGTCTGGACGCTGATATCGTATTACTCCCGTGCGTCGGTTACGCGTGCCGTGCAGGTGATAGCGGTGGCCATGATCGCCGAGCAGATCGGTATTCTGCTCGGTATCGTAAGCGGCATCGTCGTCGACCGTATTGCCATCGGAACGTTCGAATCGAGTATTTTCCTGGCTGCGATGAACTACGCGCTGTTGCTTGCCTGCTTCGCGTTGCTCAGGCGCTACGACAGCAGGCCCATCTTATCGGACGATGCTCCTGCGGAAACGTCGCTTTCGGGTGATTCCCGCATCGCGGTCGACCGCTTTGCAGAGAACGCGCAACTGACATCCCGGGAAAAGCAGGTCGCGTATTTCTTGGCCGAGGGAAGAAACGTCCCGTACATTTCCAAAAAACTGTTCGTATCGGAAAACACCGTGAAATCCCACGTGCGCCACATCTACGAAAAGAGCGGCGTCCACAACAGGCAAGAGCTTCTCGACGAGCTCGAAGCCATCAGGCATCCCTGAAGCCAAGGCAGGCGAAAAGCGGTTCGAAGCACGGCGGTCGATTGGCCGCCGTGCTTTATTTGAGCTTGTTTTCCCAGATGGATCGCTATGGTCAGTTTCTGATGAGGCTGATTCTCGAAAAAATCAACAGTTTGTGATGTGGAGCGAAGCGCACCCTGCATGCATGGTGGCGGTGTTCCCGATTGCGTGTGAAAACCGCATGGCATCGAGGGATGCGTTTATTGGGTTCATGCGTGTTGTCTGCTAGAAAAGGAGATGAGGATTATGAGGAATGAGGGATCGAAGTTGAGGAATCTCGCGGCGCTTGCTGTTGTCGCCGTAGTCGTGGCGGCTATGGTCGGCCTTGCGGGATGCGCTCAGGGAGGCGCCGAGGTTTCGAACGAGAACAAAGCTAATGCCAAGACGGTCATCAAAGCGGCGAGCAACGTATTCGCCTCGACCGAGAGCCTTGATTTGACCGATCAAGACAGTCCGGCGACGATCGATCAGAACGACCCGCGTTTCGCAGATTTCTTTAGCGAGCTGCAGGCGTACAAAACCATGTCTGGTTTGGAATTGAAGGACTGTTCGTTCACGGTGACGATCCAGAGCGTTACCGCCTCGACCGCGCGAGGCGATAGCACTCAGACGAACTACCGCTACACCATTACAGGTGCAGATATGGACGTAAACGGCGTAGGCATTTCATACGACACCAAAGCTGGATTCAGCTCCAAGTAGACGCAAACAGACAGGAGGATCATGATGCAGGGACAAAACATTTCACGGAGGAATTTCCTCGGTTTAAGCGCTGTCGGTGTGGCCGCTGCTGCGGGGATGGGTTTGGCCGGTTGCTCCCCGAAGCAGGCTGAGGGCGCGAGCGGCGCTGCGCAGGGTAAAGCGGTGAACAGCTCGGGCATCGAGGTCGACCCCTCGAAGATCACGGAAACCATCGAGTGCGAGATCTTGGTCGTCGGCGGCGGCTTCGCCGGCTTGGCGGCTGCGGTTCAGGCTGCTGAAAACGGGGACGATGTTATTCTCATCGAGGCCCAAACAACGCTTGGCGGCAACGGACAGGGTGTTGAGGGCACGTTCGCCGTCGACTCGAAGTACCAGAAGGAACAGGGCATCACCGTCGATCGCTCGATCATCATGCACGAGGAGCTGGGCAAAGCCCAGTGGGTTCCGAACGGTTTGTTCTACAAGGATCTCATGGAGAATTCGGCAGACAACATCCAGTGGGCCGTTGAAACGTGCGGTTCGGTTATCAGCGGTCTGATCGACAACTATCCGTGCGGCGCGGTTGCCGGCAGCGTCAATACGTTCCATTGGTGGGAGGATGGCGCAGCGTACGTCGGCTACATTCAGCCGATGGAAAAGAAGCTTCGCGAATACGGGGCAAGCATCGATCTGAACACCCGGGGCCTCGAGTTCAGCTATGCGGAAGACGGTTCCATTGCGGGCGTGATAGCGCTCGATGCGTTCGGCGACCTTGTCGAATACGCCGCCAAGGCAATCATCATAGCAACGGGTGGCTTTGCGGACGACGACAAGCGCTTGAAGAAGCTGGGATTCAGCATGGATACGCTCGAGCGCATCGGCACCCCCGGCCACTACGGCGACGGCGTCAACATGGCGCTCGCGGCAGGCGCCTCCGAGTTCAACGGCGTATGCTACCTGAAGTACAACCGTATCAGCCATGGAGACGTCGAGATATTCGGGCCGTTGTGGACGGGTTTCTGCTTCGGCGGACCGTTCCTGTGGCTGAACGAGGATTGCGAGCGCTTCGTTGATGAAAGCATGGCCCTTCGCGTCGGCAACGTGGTCACGCAGTCGGCTCCTATCCACAATCAGCCTAATTGCACGGCGCTGAGCGTGTTCGATCAAACCGTGTTCGATCAGAAGATCGCCGAAACCAAAGACATGGCAGACGAGTGGGCGGTAAGCGTCGAAGAGCAGTGGCAGACCATTCTGGAAACGGGCGACGACGGTTTTATGGCCGACACCCTCGACGAGCTTGCGGAGAAGGCCGGCGTCGATGCGGCAGCCTTGAAGGCGGCGGTCGACGAGTACAACGCGGCGTGCGCTGCGGGAGTCGATAGCCTGTTCGGCAAGGATAAGGAATACCTTCAGGAGATCAGCACGCCTCCCTTCTACATCAGCCGTATTCACGAGGTGATGGAGGGTCCCTTGGGCGGCGTGGTGACCGACCGCACGTTCCGCCCCTTGCTCGAAGAGGGGGGACGCATCGAGAACGTGTTCGTGATCGGCCTCGACGGTATCATGCTCTATCGCGACGTGTACCCGATGGACGTTCCGGGATCGGCGAGCGCGGAATGCCTGAACGGCGGCCGCGTATCGGCCAACGAGGCTCACAAGCTCATCAAGGGGTAGCGGCTCCCGATCGGCTTTGCTTGCGGCGGACTCCGGCGGGGTCCGCCGTTTTTGTTTCCGGAGATTTGTCAAAGCTGCGCGGAGATGCGTTTGGTATGGTTGTGTCAGTTTGCCGCCATGTCGTTGCGCGCGCAAAACGCTGTGTCGTATGGGTATGCCGAAGGAGCTTTGATTCCGATGAAAATCGATCGCATGTTCAAAATCGTCTACCTGCTCATGGGCCGTGACAGGATGACGGTCGGCGAGCTCGCCGAGCATCTCGAGGTCTCGACGCGCACCGTCCATCGCGATATCGAATCGCTCATGCAGGCGGGCATTCCCCTCTACACGAGCCGCGGATCCGAGGGCGGCGTGTCGCTCATGGACGGATTCGTGCTCGACAAAACGGTGCTTTCGGGGGAGGAGCAAGCGCAGGTTCTGCTAGGATTGCAGAGCCTTCCGAGAGACGGGGCCCTCGATGACACGGCGCTGAGGAAGTTGAAAGCGCTGTTCGGGGGGCCAGAATCCGATTGGATCGAAGTCGACTTCTCGCGGTGGGGCTACAAGCAGAAGGACGATACCCGGTTCGAAACCCTGCGCAGCGCCATCCTTCTCGAGCAGTCGATCCGATTTCGCTATGCGAGCTCGCACGGCTCGATAACCGAGCGGGAGGCTTACCCGCTCAAGCTCGTGTTCAAGTCGAGGGCGTGGTACCTGCAGGCGTTCTGCCTCATGCGCAACCAGTACCGAACGTTCAGAGTGACTCGGATGATCGACATCGGATTCGGCGACGGACACTTCGATCGGGACCGCTTCGACGTTCCGAAGCTCGAGGCGGAAGGCCCGCGCTCCTTTGAGCTGGTCACGCTCGAGCTCGTGTTCGAACCCCACGTGGCCTCGCGGGTGTACGACGAGTTCGACGTCGATGCGATCGAGGTGTCGGACGAGGGCGGGCTGCACGTGTACACCCCGTACCCCGACGGGCCATACCTGTATGATCTGCTCTCGTCGTTCGACAGCGCGGTCGAGGTGCTCCAGCCCGAATGCGTGAGGAGGCATCTGGCGGGGAAGGGCGTTGCCGATTCCGCTCGCCGTATATGACACACAGCTGTCATATACGGTGCGGGACAATGGGGCGAACCACGCTTGAGAGGAGACGCAATGGACTGGAACGAGCGGTATTCGGCTGAAGACCAGCCGAGCTTGAAGGCTATAGACGAGTTCGTGAACACGGAGCTGTGGTCGGATATGAATACGTTTCTGCGGGAAAGCTACGGGGTCGAGCCCGAAACGTCCTACAGCTGCTGTTCGGGGCAGCCGGGCTGGAACGTGAAGTACCGCAAGGCGGGCCGATCGCTGTGCACGCTGTACCCGATGGAGGGCTTCTTCATCGCGCTCGTGGTCATCGGCAACAAGGAGTACGACGAGGTGCTCGAGGTCATCCCCGAATGCACGCCGTACACGCGGGCGCTGTTCGAGCGAACGCAGCACAGCGCGGGCGGGCGCTGGCTCATGATCAACGTGACCGATGAGGCCATCCTCGACGATGCGAAGCGGCTCGTGCAGGTGCGCCGGAAGATCAAGCGCTGAGGCGGCGATCGCCGGCTTTCGCCGATCGTGCTACCATATGCTCCGACGGGGGTGAAGACAGCATGTTCAAGGAAGTCAAAGATGTCGAAGACGGTAAAGCTCCGGGTCTGATCGACATGGACGAAACGTTCTTCGAGCGCGTATACGAGCAGGTGGCGCGGGTGCCCGAGGGTGCGGTATGCACGTACGGCACCATCGCGGAGCTTGCGGGATACCCGAGGGCTTCTCGCGAAGTCGGCTTTGCCATGAGCCGCGCCTTGAGCGAATGGGACCTTCCGTACCACCGCATCGTCAACGCCAAGGGAACCCTTGCGCCGGCTTATGCGTTCGGCGGCAAGGACAAGCAGCGCGAGCTTCTTGAAAGCGAGGGCGTGACGTTCGTGGACGAAGAGACCATCGACATGAAAAAGCATCGCTGGCCGCCCGATCCCGTTTCGGGCGAATCGGAGCCCGAGCAGCTTTCCCTGCTGTAGGCGCTTCGATCGTGCCGCCCTCGCTGTGCCGCTAACGAATGGATGACGGGGGGCGATTGGCGGCGACCGCGCCGATGCGTCGTGGTACCATGATGCGATTGTGTTGCGCAGCCAAGGAGCGAGCTTTGCCGATAAGAGTCGATAACGAACCCCGAATCAACCGAACCGTCATTGATGACGACCAGCTGAAGAAGATGCTCTCATCGAGCAAGCCGTCGTTTCTCCAGCAGAACAAGTTCCGCATCGTAACGCTGGTTCTTATCGCTATCAACGTGATCGTATTCGCGATCGAGGCCGTGCTTGCCGGTTTCAGGGTGAGCATCCCTACGACCGTGCTCGTTGACATGGGAGCGATGTACGCGCCCCTGATCCAATCGGCCACCGATCTGTACCGATTCGTCACACCGATGTTTCTGCACGTCGATCTCATGCATCTGGCGTTCAACATGGTTGCGCTTTACAGCGTAGGCGAAGTGCTCGAGCGGGTGCTCGGGCGCGGCAACTTCCTGCTGCTGTACTTCATCGGAGGCATCACCGGCAACGCGATTTCCTACGCGTCGAGCGTGTTTCTGCCCGGGCAGGCGGTCGTGAGCGCCGGTGCGTCTACAAGCGTGTTCGCCCTCTTCGTGGCGGTGGCGCTCCTGGGCTTGCTCCACAAGGGAAATCGCAGGTACTTTTCGCAGTACAGCAAGAGCATGCTCAGCATCATAGCCATCAACGTCGTCTACACCTTCCTGGTGCCGAGCATATCGATCAGTGGACATTTGGGCGGAGCGCTCGGCGGTCTGATCGCCATGTTCATGATCCCGAGCAAGAACCTGCGGGTGCCTGTAGCGGTTCGGGTCGTCGTTGCCGTAGCGTGGGTCGCCTCACTCGGATGGCTCGCGGTGTCGCAGGGGATCGTAGGATCGTAGGCTTGCAGGCGCGCGAAGCAGGTTGCGGTGCCTTGCATCCGGTTTGGTTCGCCGGCGGGGTCGGGCGGCTTTTGCCGCCGTTCATCCCGCGGGGTGTTCCCATGCGGGACTGACGAACTCATCCACTTTCTTGATGAGCGGATACCCTGTGGCGGCGCCCACTACCGCTCCAACGGCGTTGGCGAGCCAATCACCCGGCGAAAGCGCATAGTCGAAGGCAAGGAAGGCAAGCGCCTCGTAAGCGACTCCGACGAGCCCTGCGAGAATAGCCGCCATAATGCACGCCGAGGCGAGCGGCATGTGCTGCCACAGTGCGTTGACGAGCACGATGCTCAGGACTGCGAATCCAAGAACGCTGCCAAGGGGCGAGGGAATGCCGAGGTTCGGCCCCGCGATGAGGACGACGCCCGTCCAGGCGAAAACCAGCACCCAGCGCATGACGGTAAGGGCTTTCGGCCTCTTGTTCGGCATCGGCGTGCTCATTGCTCTGTTCGACGAATCGTGTTCCATGCTGAAACCCTACCACGGGCTTTCGGCGGCATCGAGCGCAGCGCGCTCCTGTGCCCGTTTCGTTATGTAATCTAAACGCTTACGTTTCGGCAGCGATACCCGTCCGTGCATTGCGCCTACGCCTTTTTTCGCGCACCCTGAAACCATACATTGCGTTCGAATTCAAACGAGAGCGCACCGTGGCCTTCGAAGGAGCAGACGATGGAAAAATACGATGTTGTGGTAATCGGATCGGGGCCGGGCGGTGCTGCCGCGGCCTACGCGCTCAAAGACGGCGGTAAACGGGTCGCGCTCGTCGAGGACGATCTGTGGGGCGGCACCTGCCCCAACCGGGGGTGCGACCCGAAGAAGATGCTCGTAAGCGGCATGGAGGTGGTGGAGCGCAACAACCAGATGCTCGGAAGGGGGTTCTCCCTCATCGAATCGATCGACTGGCCCGAGCTCATGGCTTTCAAGCGCTCGTACACCGATCCGTTTCCCCGGTCGTTCAAAAAGGGCGTCGAGGCATACGGCATCGACGCCATCGAGGGATCGGCGCGCTTCGTCGGCGACAACCGCATCGAGGCGGGCGACGCTGTCATCGAGGCGGACGCATTCGTCATCGCAACGGGGCAGCGGCCGAGCATCCTCGGCATCGAGGGCAGCGAGCATCTCCTCACCAGTACCGATTTCCTCGACATGGACGAGCTGCCGAAACGCATGGCGTTCCTCGGTGCGGGCTACATAGCATTCGAGCTGGCGGCCATCGCGAGCGCGGCGGGCAGCGAAGTCACCATCGTCCACCACAACGACAGGCCCCTGAAGGGCTTCGACTCCGATCTGGTAGACAGTTTGGTCGAAGCGTACGAGGACAGGGGCATTTCGTTCGCGTTCGATGTGGACGTCGAAGCGATTGCGGAAGACGAACGGGGCTACCTGCTTCGAGGAAGGGGCTCGGGCGATCGGGAGTATGTCGAGCGGTTCGACTGCGTGGTAGGCGCGACGGGGCGCATCCCCAACGTCGAGGCGCTCGATCTGGAAAACGCCCATGTCAACTACGATGGACACGGCATAACGGTCGACGGCTTCCTTCAAACGTCGAACCCGGCGGTCTACGCGTGCGGCGACGTCGTCGCCAAGAAGGCCCCGAAGCTCACGCCGACCGCTTCGTTCGAAGGCGCCTACCTTGCGCGGCGCATCCTCGGGAGCGCAGCCGAGCCCTTGGCGTATCCGCCCATCGTCTCGATCGTGTACGGGAGCCCGAAGCTCGCCCAGGTCGGAGTGAGTCCAGCGGAGGCGGCCGAGCGCGACGGGTCGTACAAGCTCGATGAGATGGACCTTACGAACTGGTTCACGTACCGCCGCATCGGGGAGCCCGTCTCGAAGGTGAAGCTCGTGCACGAAGGCGATCGGCTCGTAGGCGCCAGCGCCCTGAGTTCGCAAGCCGATGCGCTGATCAACCATCTGGCGATACTGATCGACAACGCTATCGTGCATGAGGATTTCAATCGGATGATTCTCGGTTCGCCGACGCTTGCGAGCGATCTGCCCTCGCTCGTCTAGCGCGGCCGAACATAGCGAAGCGGTGCCCCGTTGCGGATCGGATCCGAGCGGGGCACCGCTCGTTTGCGCCTGATGACAAGCTTATGGGTGCGACATGCGGTGGTTTTGCCGCGCCGTCGTGCGACAGCGTCCTTTTACGCGAAGAGCGGTGCAGTGAACCACTCCTTCTTCTCCCAGTCGCCCCTGTTCGAAAGCGCGTGGAACGCCTCTTCGAAGAACTGCTTGATCTCGCCTTCGGGGTCGTTCGCGTCGAGCGCCCGTTCGAGCGGCAGGAAGTATTCTGCCTTCTCGGTGCTGTAGAAGCCGAGCGACGAGGGGCTGAGCGTATGCGAGAGGTCTTCCTCGACGAACGGGTAGGGCAGCACGAAGAAGCTCGGATTGTCTTCGGCCTCGTCGCCCGGCCAGAACCCGAACTCGATGAGTTCCTCGTCGAAGGCGACCTTTTCGATGATGCCCTCGCCCGGGAAGGGTGCCGGCTTGCCGCTGTACAGGACGCCGGTTACATCGAACGTTCCCCAGAACAGGTTCGGCAAAGCGGTTTTGCAGCGGAATCCCGAGAGGAAACCGAGGATGATTCGGTACGCGAACGCGAACATGCCAAAACCTTCGATAGCTTCGCCCGCATCATAGCGACGCGGTTCGGTGTTCTCATCGAAGGGCGTGGTGACGCTCATTTCTTGGGGCACGGGATTGATGCGGACATCCGCACCGATATCTTCGAACATGCGTTGGAAGTCGGCGTAGTACTCGGCGATGGATCGCCCGTCGCGCAGCCCGAAGGAGCTTTGCTTCCCGTTGGTGCTCGCAGCGGTTACGGTCGAGTCGAAGAGGTCGATCGTGACGGTGCACGCCGCACCCGAATACGGCACGAGGCCGGTGGTGAACCCCCGGGCAGTCAGCGGAAGGGTGACCTGCTGCCATTCGGGTTGCGCGGGCATTTCGGCGAGTTTGAACTTGCCGAGCATCTGCGAGACGAGGTGTATCGTTTGTGCGGTGCTCGCCCAGGATGAGTAGGTGGTTGCTTTCATGTCGTCTCCTTAATCGAAGGTTTTTTCTCGGTTGTCGGGCGCATCGGCCCCGGTGCGCTCCAGTCGCTTCTCCACCAGCTTCAGAAGGGCGTCGGCGATGATGGCGAGGCCTCCTGCGAGGATTGCGCCCCAGAGGATCTTGACGGTGTTCATAGTCCTCAGGCCGTCGAAGAGCAAGGTGCCGATGCCGCCCGCGTTGATGAGCGCGGCGATGGTGATGATGCCGATCGTCGAGACGGCGGAGAGCCGAATGCCGGTGAACAGGACCTTCTTGGCAAGCGGCAGCCTGATCTTGACGAGGATCTGCATCGTGCTCATGCCCATGCCGGTGGCGGCTTCGATGATGGCGGGGTCGACGCCTTCGAGTCCCGCGAGGAAGTTGCGCAGCAGAAGGTACTGGTTGTAGGTGACCAAGACGATGAGGGCCGTGGTGGTTCCCAGTCCCGTCAGCGGGATGAGCAGCACGAACAACGCCAGGCTCGGGATGGAGTAGATGATCGAGAAGAGGTAGGTGAGCACGCGCGCGAGCGTTTTCGAGTACATCGACGCGATCGTGAGAACCGCTGCGACGGCGAGCGATACGACAAGCGTTATCACGAGCAGCTCGAGATGCTGGAGCAGGGGAGTGAGCAGCTTGTCGGGATAGGAGATGAGGTAGTCGATCATTCGAGCTCCTCCCAAAACCGCTCCTGCTCGCGTGCCGATGCGATGAGCGATGCGGTGAAACCGTCTGCGGGTTTGAGCGCGATGTTGCGTGGGGTATCGAACTGGCGCACCCGTCCGCCGTCCATGACGATCACGCGATCTCCCAGCTTGAACGCCTCGTTGATGTCGTGGGTGACGAAGAGGAAGGTTTTGCGCAGGTCCTTGTGGAGGCGGAGGAGCTCGTCTTGAAGATTGGTGCGGGTGATCGCATCGATTGCGCCGAACGGCTCGTCGAGCAGCATGATCTTCGGATCGACGGCGAGCGCGCGGGCGAGTCCCACGCGCTGCTGCTGGCCTCCCGAAAGCTGCGAGGGGTAGCGCCCCCGGTATTCGCGCGGATCGAGCCCCACCACCTCGAGCAGCTCGTCGACGCGCTGCTCGATGACGGGTTTCTCCCATTTGAGGAGCTTCGGCACCGTAGCCACGTTGTCGGCGATCGTCATATGGGGAAAGAGGCCCACCTGCTGGATCACGTATCCGATGCGCCTTCTCACGACGACCTTGTCGACCGTCGAGATGTCCTCGCCGAACAGCATGATGGTGCCCTCGGTGGGCTCGTATAAGCGGTTGACCATCTTGAGGAGGGTGGTCTTCCCGCATCCCGACGTGCCGAGGATGGTGATGAACTCGCCTTCGTCGATCGAGAGGGAAACGGAGTTCACGGCCGGTGCGCTGGCATCGGGGAACCGCTTCGTCACGTCGATCATCTCAATGGCTTTCATAGTGGGGCATTCCTATCGTCTTCGTTCGGCAGAGCCCGCCTTGTTCGACGCGGCTCGCCTGGGTTCGGTGCTTCTCGTCGGCGTTCCTGCCGCAGCGCTACTTGATCGAGTCGTAGTACTCGCGAGCCACCTCGTCGTATTCGCGCTTATCGACGTCGACGGCGGCGTTTAAGGCCGTGACGTTCTCGGTGGTGAGGGTTGCGCTCACCTTGTTGAGTATGTCGGCGATCTCCGGGTTGGCGGCAAGGACGTCGTTGCGCACGATGGGCGCGAGGTTGTAGGGCGGCCACACCTGTAGGTCATCGACGAGCAGCGTGTACTCGTCGGTGTTCGTGAGCTGGCCTTCGGTGGTGTAGGCGGGCGAAACGTCGCCTTCGCCGCTTGAGAGCACGCTGTACTTGAGGCCGTTGTCGTACACTTTCGAGGATTTCCAGTCGAACGTTCCGTATGCGGCTTCGAGGGCCGGCAGGCCGTCTTCGCGCGCGTCGAACTCGCCTTGCGAGGCGAAGTTCAGCTCGCTTGCGTGTTTCTGCAGATCGGATATAGTCTTGATGCCGTACTGGTCAGCTACCGAGGTGCGGATGACGAGGCCTTGTCCGTCGTTCGCCTGCGAGTAATCGAGCCAGGTGATGTCGAACCGCTTGTCGTACTCGTCCTTGACGGTTTCGTACACCTCTTCGGGGTCGGTGATCATATCCATGTTGAGCACCGAGAGCAGGCCGGTTCCGGTGTATTCGGGATAGAGGTCGATCTCGTTGCTCGTGATGGTGGTGTGGATGACCGAGCTCGCCACGGCGGGAACGCGCTCGACGGTATAGCCCGCATCTTCGAGCGCGATCGCGTAGATCTCGCTTACGACGATGTTCTCGGTGAAGTCCTTCGAGCCTACGCGAACGGTCGCCTTGCCGTCGTCGTTCGAGCCGCCGGCGCTGCCGCATGCGACGAGCGTTACCGCAAGACCTACCACGGCGAGGCAGGCAACAACCTGTTTCAGGGGTTTCATTCCAGAACCTTCTTTCCTTCTTGTGTGTCGGTGCGTTCCCAATACGTATTCCAGCAGATCGAAGAGCAGGCTTACGGCGAGCGAGATGAGTGCAACCGATACCCCGCCCACGATGACGAGGTCCATGCGGTTCAAGCCGAGGCCCGTGAATATGAGCTCGCCCAAGCCGCCTGCGCCGATCTTCGCGGCAAGCGTGGCACTCGCGATGATCTCGATCGCGGCGGTTTTCATGCCGGCGAGGATGAGCGGGGTGGCCAGCGGGAAGCGAACCTTGAACAGCAGCTGCCGATCGGTCATGCCGAGGCCGAGGCCCGTCTCCACGATTGCGGGATCGACCTGCGCAAGGCCCGCCGTCGTGTTCATGAGGATGGCGGGCACGGCGAGCAGGACAAGCGCGATCGATGCGGGCAGCACGCCCGTTCCCATGATGGGGATGAACAGGAGCAGGATCGCGAGGCTCGGTATGACGCGCAGGACTTGGAAGAATGCTAGCAGGGGCTTGCCGCCGCGCTGGTGCTTCCAGCAAAGGTAGCCGCACGGCACGCCGATAACGACCGCGATGGCGAACGCGATGGAGCTGATTTCGATATGCTGCAGAAAAGCCTGCTGTAATTCGGATCCGTTGGTGCTCAGGTATGCGAGAATCTTTTCACCCATAAGAACTGCTGTCGCCTATCTGTTGGTGGCCGGGCGCGTTCTACATGCCCACGAAGGCACGGGCTTCGAACATGAGGTCGCTGAACTCCCTGACCGTCTCGTCGCGAGCCCAGTCGCGTTGCAGCTCGCAGATCATCTGGGGGATCGTGATCAGCTGCGCGCCTTGCTGCTCGATGCGGCGCAGCGCCGTTTCGTGGGCGAGCAGGCTCGTGCCGCCGACGGCGTCGACGACGGGATACACCTCGTAGCCCTCGCGCATGGCATCGAGCGCGGGGAAGGCGAGGCAGACCTCGGTCCACAGCGCGCACATGATGAGCTTCTTTCTGCCGGTGCGCTCGACGGCGGCAACGAACGCGGGGTCTTCCCAGGAGTTCATGGTCGTGCGATCGATCGATTCGACGTCGCTCAGAACCTCGCGCAAAGGCGGAATCGTGTCCTGGTTGCGCGTGGTTGCAACGTTCACCGTGGTGAGGACGACGGGCAGGTCGAAGGTCTTGGCGGTGCGGGCGACGAGCACGATGTTGTTGATGATGTCGCTTGCGCGGGCGGAGCCTACCGAGTGAATTTGGGTGGGCTGGTAATCGATGACGATAAGCGCTGAGTTTTCGGGGGTGAGCAGATGATCGGTCTGCGGGTTACGCGGTTTTGCGGCGGTGCTCATAATGGCGTTCCTTCCAATTGGGAGCCAAAGGATATCTTTTACAAGGATTGTAGTTCGCACCTGCCGCTTTCGGGCGAAGCGTTGCCTGTGTCGCCGTCTTGTTACCGCGCCGTTAGGATGCGCGGCGGGTTTGTCCCGCAGGCGTGCAGCAAACGGGTGGACCGGCTCGGCGCATCGGGCAGATCGTTGCGGGAAAGCGGTCGATAACCGCAGATACCGATCTGCGGTTGTGCAAGTTCTTCGGGCTGTCGAATGGATACTGGCTGCGCGCGCAGGCGGCATACGATATGGAGACGACGTCCCGCCAGATCGCCGACGAGCTTGCTTTAATTCAGCCGTGGGACAAAACGCCAGCATAGGGTTTTCGATTGCGTGGTTGCCGGCCGAACACGGTTACGGCAAACCGCCGGAGCGGCCTGGAAGGATGGGCCGCCCCGGCGATGCGGGGAATCAGTGCGTTGTGCTAGATTGGGTACGGTGATCCTAAAACGGACTCGTCCCTGTTAAGCTAGGGGTTCGGAAGCGATGTTCTTGCCGGCCACGTAGCCGTAGTACATAGCCATGGAATGGCTGATGCCCGGCATCTTGAACGGGTACTTCACGGCGAAGCGGTCGCCCTGTATGTTGCCTACGGCGTACAGGCCGGGGATGGGCTTGATGTCCTTGTTGTACACGCGGCACTCCTCGTCGGAACGCAGGCCCCCCATGGTGGTGAGGCAGAAGCCGAGGCCAGTGCGCTGAGCGTAGAAGGGGCCGTCCTGCACGGGCCACAGGTACTTCTCGGACTTGCGAAAATCGTCGTCGTAGCCGTTAGCGCACATCTCGTTGTAGCGCTCGATGCTCGCAAGGGCGCTTTCCGCATCCATGCCGGGGATGGATGCGAGCAGCTCTTCGATGGTGTCGGCCTTGAAGACGGTCTCGCCGTCCACGCGCTCCTCCATTTGAGCCAAGGTCCACGGTCCGCGGCCGAGTACGCGCCCCTTCACCGGGTCGAAGGATTGAGGTGCTTGCTCGTCGAGATGCGAGTCGAAGATGAGGAAGCACTTGCCCTGGGGCTGCGATTCCAACGCCACCTCCACATCGGTACAGTCTATCTCTTCGTTCATGAAACGCTCGCCGTTGTAGTTCAGGTGCAGATGGGGCGTGGTCATGCCCACGAGGCTCATGTCCGCCGTGTCGGCGTGGCCACCCATGACGTGGCACATGGGCGCCATGTTCAGGCTGAAGTCGGCACCGGCCCACGCACCCAGGCGGTAGCCGTCGCCCGTATTGGTGAGGTTGCCTTCCGCGTCGTAGTTGGGCCATGGATTGAGGTTGCCCACCTTTACCACGGTCGGGTAGAACTTAGCCATGATCCCCTCGTCGCTTTCGCATCCGCCGGTGGCTAGGATAACGCCGTTGCGACTGGTGATCTTCTTGTACTGGCCGGTCTCGGCGTTGCGGACGTAGACGCCGCGCACGGTGCCGTCCTCGTCGGTGATGAGCTGCTCGGCGAAGTGGCCGTAGAGGGCCTGGCCTCCGGCGTCGATTGCGCGTTGGGCGTTCTCGTTCACCACATGCTCGTGGTCGGTGAAGTAAATGCGCACGGGGTAGAACGCCTTGTTCTCGGTCCAGTCGGCATCGCGATAGCTCATCGACGAAACGGCGTAGGGGTGCTCGAGGCTCTTCTGGAGGTACTGCCCGTTGATGGCGTCGGCTTCCTCGGGGGAGGAAGGGTAGTAGATGTCCGGATCGCCTGCGGCCCACCAGTCGAACACCTCTGATTCGTTCTGCATGAACTTGCGCACGATGCGGTAGTTGGAGTATCCGCCCGAGTTGCCCCATTCCTCCTGGGCGAGCTCGTCGATGTCGAGCTCTGGAAGGCCCAGACGCTCGTTGAGGGACCCGTTGACGTAGCAGTAGTTGTCGGAGCGACACTGCGGCGCAGTGCCCTTTTCCACGGCGATGACGCTGAGTCCCTCCTCTGCGGCGGAGCGGAAGGCGGCAACGCCCGAAACGCCCAGGCCGACGATGACGGCGTCGGCTTCAAGCGTCTCTTCTATCCGGTCTTCGGCGATGGCTTCGGGTGCGTCGGGCCAGGGGTATTCCGAAGTGCCCGATGCCGAAGTGCCGGTGTTCTCTGGTGCAGCTTCGGAGCTGCTCGCGGTGCTTTGGGGCGCGCAGCCTCCGAGGGCGGTCACGGCGCCGCCGAGGCCCAGAAGGGCGGTTCCCGTGAGGAACGCGCGGCGCGATAGCCCGCGGGCCCTGTTTTCTGTTGTAAAGGCTTCCTGCTCTGTTTTCGGTGTCTGCATAGTGCCGATCCCCTTTCTTGAGTTGCGATCAAAGCGGCGTACAGGGTGCCGTGTCATCCCGCCGACTCGTCGGCCGCAGACGATGCTTTCGCGCCAACGGCCGGGGTGCAGCGGGTGCAAGGCGTGGGCGCAGTATGGCTCCTGCGGCGAAAGGGCACTATCGCTCAGGGGGTATGAAAGCGGTGTTCCTTGTCACCCGAAAACGGATGACAAGGAAGAAACACCAGATCAACTAAATGAAAAAAAGAACCGTGCGGTCATTGCCAGAAGAGGTCGATGAGCTGGTCGCGGGAGTGGACGCCGGTCTTCTCGTAGATGCGCCGAATATGGGTTTTCACGGTGTTGCTGGAAATGAACAGCTTTTCGGCGATATAGGGTGCCGACCGCTTCTCGAGAAGCAGCACGAGGATTTCGGTTTCGCGTTCGGACAGGCCGTAGATGGCGGCGAGCTCCCGTTCCCGACGATGGGCCTCGCTGTCCTCGCGCTGGGGGCGCCTGCGCAGCAGCGAGAAGGCGACGACCGTCAGGAAGACGATGCGCAGCGAGATGCTGATGGATTGGGCCAGGGCGTCTTCCAAGTACGGGTACAGGCTCATGACGAGGAGCGCGAAGCCGAGTACGATAACGTTGACGAGGCTGGCGGCCAAGGGGAGGACGGCGCGCGAACACGATTCCCTTGAAAAAGCCGTGAGGAATATGGCACCGATGGCCGCGTCGCAGAACCCGAGCACCGGGTTGAAGCTCGCCGACGGGCCCAATGTGTCCAGGCCGCTCGTCTGCAGGAGCCATGCAACAACGAGGATCGATATGCAGGCCAGCGAGCCGACTTTGCACAGGATGTCGCCTGCGGATGCTGCGGCGGCGGTTCTTCCCCTGGCTGCGATGATGCCGATGGCGAGGAGCAGCGCTCCCGCCAGCAGCGATCCGAGGGTGCTTGCGATGGAGACGCCCTCGCCGGCGTCGCTTCGAATGACAAGGGATTCGCTGTTGGCACCCCACATGCAACCGATCGTGAATACGCAGAGCAGCAAGCATCCGATGTTGATCCAGCTGTGTTGGAAGAATTCCCCGAGATCGTGCTTGGGCGCGGGCGCCGAGGCCTCGCCGAGAGGGGTTTTAACTGGACGTATGGAACCGACGAGAAGGAGCGCCACCATCGCGTACAGGGCGAACCAGACAGCGGTGCCCAGATGGCTGGGAAAGGCCGATACCAGGACCAGCTTCATGAGGGCGGCAAGGAAAAGCCCCGCACCGGCTACGAGCAGGGCCTGGGCGCGCGAAAAGCAGTGGAGTTCCGCCTCGATGCAAACAAGGGCGAAACCGAAGCCGACGCCCAAGAGGATGCCGGCTGCCACGGCGGCTACAGCGACGCCTTCCCCGCACAGGGCGATGGGAACGGCGGCGACGCTGGCAGCGAGGAACCCCGCACAGAAGTTGCGGCGCAGCGCGAAACCGAGTGCGGCTGAAATCGTCAGAAGGACAGACGTTGCGAGCGCCGAGGCCAGGGCGGAGCGAAACACCGTCCAGAACGTACTTGCGAGCTGGGAGGTGGAGGCGACGAGCCGGCTGAGGTCCGCGAAGATGAGCAAGAGGAGGAATAGGGACGCTACTGCAAGAACCGTCATGCCGCCGCGCACTGCGGGCAGACCTTGCCCTTTGCGGATGTTCACGAACCCAAAGCCTCCCTCTTTGATCCGAAAGTGCCTCATTATATCACAGGGCAGTGCGGAGCCGGGAGCTTCCGCCTCCGCACTGCCCTGTGATCGCTTCCGTCGCGGTCTGGCTGCCACGATCTGGGAGGAAGCCAGGTGAAAGCCGAAGCCCGAGCGGGTTTCGCGAGAGCAATACCTTGGGCGGCCGATCTCAGTTTGGCGTTTCGGAACCCTCGCTGCTCGCTTCGCCGAGGCGCCTGCCCTGTTCGAGCTCCTCGAACTTCGCCTTCATGGTGGGGTTGTTGCGCGTAAGCTTCTTGATGGTGAGGTTTTCGGCTTTGTCGTTCGCGAGGCGCAGGTTCCTGTCGGAGGACAGAAGCGCGTCCTTCGTTTTCTGCAGGTGGTCGATCGTCTTGTCGATCTCGTCGATCGCGGTTTGGAACTTGCGGCTTGCCAGCTCGTAGTTGCGCGCAAATCCCGTTTTGAAATCGTTCATCTGCTCTTCGAAGTTGGTGATGTCGATGTTCTGGCTGCGCAGCGTCTGCAGCTGCGCCTTGTACTCGAGCGAGTTCATGCCCGCATCGCGCAGGAGCGTGATCATGGGGATGAAGAATTGGGGCCGGATGACGTACATCTTCGGATAGCGGTAGCTCACATCGACGATGCCGGTGTTGTACAATTCGCTTTCGGGTTCGAGCAGCGAAACGAGGATGGCGTATTCGCATCCCTTGGTCGTGCGGTCCTTGTCGAGCTTCTTGAGGAAATCCTCGTTCTTGTGCTTGGTGACGGTCTCGTCGTTCTCGTTCTTCATCTCGAACATGATGGAGACGATCTCGTTGCCGTTCTCGTCACACTCGCGGAAGATGTAATCGCCCTTGCTGCCCGAGCTGGCATCGTTGTCCTTCTCGAACTGAGCTGCCCTGAAAGCGGTTGCGCGCAGCTTGTTGAATTCGGTCTCGCAGTGCTGTTCGAGGGTTTCGCCGACCATCTTGGTGGAGAGCTTCGCCTTCATGTCGCGCAAACGCTCGATCTCCTGATCCTTGAAGCGGATGATCTCCTGCTTCGATTGCAGTTCGCTGTGCATCTTCTCTTTGTACGACGCCTCGATCTGCGCCTTCTCGCTTTCCTTGAGCTTCACCTCGTTGGCGAGCGCATCGCGTTCCCGTTCGGCTTTCGAGACGGCCTCCTGGACGGCGAGCTGCTTCTGCGTCTCGAACGCGGCAACCTGCGCCTGCAGCGCATCGCGTTCTTTTTCGACGCTCGCAAGCGCTTCCTGTACCGCGAGCTGCTTTTGGGTTTCGAATGCATCGAGCGCTGCCTGCAAGGCGTCGCGCTCCTTCTCGAGCTTGGCGGCGGTCTCTTGTACAGCGAGCGTCTTCTCGTTGCCGAAAGCCTGTATCTGCGATTTCAGGCTTTCGATCTCGGAATCCTTTTGGCTGAGGGCCTCCTGCACCTGCAGGTTCAGCTTGGATATCTCGGCATCCTTCTGCCCGAGCTCCCTCTGGTTCTGGGCGGCGAGCTTTTCTTGGGCAAGCTGCACCGCCTGCTCCTTCTCGCGCTGCATCGCCTGCTCGCGCTCGCGGATGGCCTCGTCGAACTCGTGGTTGCGTACCTGCTGCACGATCGCGGCGTAGCCGGATTCGTCGACGGTGAAAACCTGTCCGCAATGCGGGCACCTGATCTCGTTCATGCAAGGCCTTCTTTCGCTCTGCTCGGGTAGCTCGTGTTGGTTGGTATTGTAAACGAGGTTGTACGGGTGCGTGTACCGAATTGGGGGCAGGTCCCGCTTCTTGCGGGCGGTGTGACGGCGTTTTTCGAGCGAAGCCCCATGCCTCCTTCGCGGTATAGGTGTCCTTATATTGGTACATGTGCTGTGTCGATGTGCGGTATCGTGCGGTGCATAGAAACAAAACGACGAACGGCGGGCGCTATGGAAAAGGAATACGGAAAGCTGGTTGAGGAGCTGCGTCGGGAACGGGCGCTTCTGGTTCGGTTCGAGGAGCTCGAGCGCAAGCGAGAAGCCGAGGCGATGGCGAGCATCGAGGGCAAGGCGAACGCGGTTATCGAGCTGCTGGTTGCCTATCGGCGTCCTGCTTGAGGCGGAGATTTGCGAGACGCTGCTTCTTCGATTGCTAAAACGGTATGTGCGGGCGGTTGGCTGAAGCCGTCCGTGAATCGCGCCGATCAGCTGGGTTTCGCATCGAGGCGGGCGGTGTACAGGGGCTTGTAGGTTGCGCCGTCCCGTGCAAGCGTGCTCTTGAAAAGCGTGACCGCAGAGGCCTCGTCGTTTAGGGGAAAGGCGAGGGTCGGAAGATCGGTTCGGGGGATACGCACGCGACGTGCGAGGGTGATGTGGGGCTTGAACGGCTTGTCGTCGTAATCGACCCCTCGGGCGCCGAGCTCCTCGCGCACGGTTTCGGCGAGGCGCATGAGATCGGGCGTTGCGGCGATGCCGAGCCAAAGCGTCGCGTTGCTTGCACGACCGAATTTCCCGAGGCCATCGCTTCGCAGGGGGATGGCTGCGGCGTTTGTGCAAGCTGCTTCGATGGCCTCGATGGCGGATGCGATGCCTGCTTCGGTCGCTTCGCCGAGAAAGGCGAGGGTGAGATGGTAGGTTTCTGCTGCAAGAAAGCGCCCTTCGACAGCATACTTCAGCTGCCGCGAGAGCGCAGCGATATCCGAGGCGAATGCCTGCGGAAGCTCGAGTGCGACGAATGCTCTCACGGCGACCCCTTAGATGACGATCCCGTTTGTGTGGTCGATCTCGTGCTGGATGATCTGCGCGGTCCAGCCCGTGTACGTTTTCGTTCTCTCGTGAAAATCGGCGTCCTCATAGCACACCTTGATGGTGCGGTAGCGCGTGCTGGGGCGGCGTCCGATAAGCGAGAGGCATCCCTCTTCGGCGTCGTAAGCGCCTGCGCTGCTGACGATTTCGGGATTGTACATGATGCGATGGGTTCCCTCGTCATCGAAGACGATGATGCGCTTGGGCACGCCGATCATGTTCGCGGCCATGCCCACGCACTCGTGAGCATACGCGGCAAGCGTGTCGAGCAGGTCCTGGGCCGTTTGAGCGTCTGCGGCGGTCGCAGGTTCCGATGGGCGGGCGAGGAATATCTCGTTGGTCATGATGGGCTTGATCATGGGTGCTCCGGTTCTTGTGGGGCTTGGGACTAAGATTCGTATTGCATAAAGGCATTTGCGGTTTTACGGTTGGTGCGCGCTGCCGACAGACCTGCCGAGCGATTCTCCTGTGGCGATGGCTATTCTTTCGGAACAGCGGGCGATTCGAGAACGGATATGGCTTGTTGGTATTTTGCAGCTCGAGCACGGTCGTCTTCCGTTATTTGATCGAGTCTGCTGAGGTCCGCATTGTGAAGCAGGTCAGCTTTCTTGACGGTGCATGCAAGGACGCTGCCCTTAAGCTTGCCGATGTAATCAAGGTAGGGGACGGCTTTGTCGTGGTTCAAAAGCTTCAGAGCTTCGAGCACCTCGGTCGGCATGCCTGCGCATCGGAGATCATCATCGGTTGTATCCGTGTCTTCGAGTACATCATGGAGCAGTGCCGTACACACCTCAGCCTCGGTTTTCATGCTTTCGGCTACGTGAAACGGATGGAATACATAGGGCATGCCGCTCTTATCCTTTTGATCTTTGTGGGCTTCGAAACAGATGGCGAGCGCCTTTTTGGTTAACGGTGTGTAGATCATCTATCCTCCCGGTCGAATGGCATACGTATTCTTCTGCTTTTTCGCAGGTCCGAGGTGTGTCAGGTTTGCATTCCCGCCTCCGATGGATTTTAGCACGAAGACGGGGGTGCGCTTCGTTTTTGGCGCCTCAGCGAGCACTCTGGGAGTATTGCTCGAATCTCCATTTGACTTCGAGTGCACTCCAGGTTCTACAATCGGGGAAAGGCAAACGAACAGGAGACATCGATGAGTAAAAAAGCACTGGTGGCGTACTTCTCGTGCAGCGGCGTAACCGAGGGCGTCGCGGAATCGCTGGCCGAAGTGGCGGGAGCCGATCTTTTCGAGATCGAACCCGAAGAACCCTACACCGACGCCGATCTCGATTGGACGAACAAGCAAAGCCGCAGCACGGTGGAGATGAACGATCCCTCGTCAAGACCTGCGATCAGAGGTGCCGTCGCCGACATGGGCGGCTACGAGGTGGTGTTCGTCGGCTTTCCCATCTGGTGGTACGTGGCGCCGACCATCATCAACACGTTTTTGGAGTCGTACGACTTCGCAGGCAAGACCGTCGTGCCGTTCTGCACGTCGGGCGGAAGCGGCGTCGGCCGCACCGGCGAGGTGCTCCGGGCGCTCTGCCCCGACTCCGTCTCGTGGCGTCCCGCCAAGCTGCTGAACGGCGCCTCACCGGCGAGTCTGCGGGCGTGGGTTGGGAGTCTGGACTTGTAGGGGCTTCGGGCAACGCAGGCACGGGCGCACTGCCGGGTTGCGCCGCCGGGACTCTTGCGCAGCGTCGACGCCGTCCGTTTTCGATGCGAGTTCGAGAGTTCTTGCGACGGCTTGTCGGTTGTTACCGCTGATACGGACAAAAAACGCCGCTGTGAAGCGTTTGGCCGAGTTTGGCGGCATCAAAATGAACGCGGGGGAATTTATCGCGTGCCCCCCGATCCTGCATGCCTCTGATCTGGTGCTGCGAGATACGGTATGGGGTAACGCTCACTATTGCATGCGCAGTGGGCTTCAGAGCGGCGATTTTTGTACCATGGACGCTATTGCGCGTGTAGCTTTTGCCGACACCGCCGTTTGCGGTGTGGTTTGCGGCGATAATGCGGTTTGCTGAGCAGCGTGCGTACGTGGTGCCGCCCACGGTGCTGCGCGTGCGCATGTTGCTCCGTGGGCGGTGCCTTTCGCCGGTTCGCCGCCAAAATCCATGTGCGGACGGCTGCCGATGCCCTAAATCTTTTTCGGTCTCGTCGTAAGCAGACGCACGAACGTGCCGAGCCCGTCGGGCAGGGGTTTGTAGCGTTTGCCGTGGAGCCACGTGTCTTGTGCATGCACGCCTTCGAGACTCGCCGGTTCGATGTCGAGCAGGTTTACAGCGCAGGTGAAAAAGCTCGCCTCGTAGCCTTCGCGCAGAAGGCCCTTCTTCTCGCCGAGCATCTCTCCGCCGTTCGCGGTGTAGGTTTTGAGCGCCTCGTAGGCCGAGAGCGACTGGTCCTCGACGTAGAACTCGCGCATGCCGCGCATCTGGAGGAACGGGTCGACCGATTGCACGGGCGCGTCGGTCGATCCGCAAAGCGGCACGCCCGCTTCGGCCAGGCGCGCAAGGGGAATCTGGCTCGCTATCTGGCTTTCGCTCAGGTAGCGTTCGTAGCCGTGCAGGTAGCGTTTGTCGATCCAGGCGTAGCCCGGCTGCACCGTGACGAAGGGCTTCAGCTCGCAGACGCGCTTGACGGCATCTTCCGAGGGGAACTCGCAGTGATCGATGCGGTGCCGCCCGGGTATGCGCTCGAAGATGCCCACCAGCTGGTCGATGGCCGCGTCTCCTATGGCGTGCGCCGAAACCATGAACCCGCGGTTCGCGAAGCCCTCGACGGTGCGGGCGAGCTCGTCGGTGTCGAAGTAGAGCGAGCCTGTGGAGCCGTTGGCGTAGGGCTCCGAAAACGCCGCCGTGCGCGATCCCACCGACCCGTCGAGCTCCCACTTCATGCAGCCACCCACGCGGTTCGCTCCCATGCGGGGAAGCACCTTCTGGAGCTTCGCCTGGTCCATGTACTGGGGGAACAGGCGAACGTCAAGCGGGAAGCGCTGCGCGAGGAACGCGGTGAGCTCGGCCATGCGGTCGCGGTCGCTGTCGTCGGTACCCTCGAGGGCGCACACGGTACCGATGCCGTAGGAGGCGCATTGGTTGCAGAAGTGCGCGACGCCGTGTGCGAGCGCTGCGGGTGTGATGCTCGAGGCCAGGTGGTCGGTGAACTTCCCGAGGTTCGCATCGTGGGCGGGGCCGGAAAGTATGCCGTCGGGTGCGACGTCCTCAAGCCCGAGCGCGTCGAGGAGGGCCGATGAGCACGCTCCCGAATGGCCGTCGATGTTGATGATCCAGACGGGCGCGCCGCCCGCCCACTCGTCGAGCTCATGGCGGTTGGGCAGGCGCCCCTCGTCCATGGCGGCGGATACGTAGTTGCTGAAGATGAGGAGCGACCCGGGCTTCGATTCCGCCGCGTATGAGCGAATCTTCTGCTCGACGCCCGCAAGGTTGTGCGGTTCCACGCCGCCGTGCACGATATCGCAGATCTGCTCTCCCATGCTTGCGAGCGCAATGCTCTCGAGCATGTGCAGGTGCGCATCGATGAGCGCGGGGAACACGTGCGCGCCCGCAAGATCGACCGTTTTCGCGTTCGAGCCGTCAGCCGGCTCGTCGAACCCCGTGATCACGCCGTCTTCGACCGTCATCGTGGCGTGCGTGTCGGTCTCGCTTTCCATGGTGTGGAAGGTTGCGTTGGTGAAAACGGTCTTCATGGCGGCTCCTAAATGCCGACTGCGCTGCCGATGGCCATGAACAGAAATGCCAGCAGCACGACAACCTGCAGGGGGGTGCTGGCCAAGGCGTCCGACAGGAGCAGCCTGCCGTTTTGGCGGCGGCAGCGTCGAAACGCCGGCACCACGAGAAACGCCATCATGATGGCGATGAGGCCGCCGGCAGTGCGCATGATGTCGAGGAACCCGCCGAGGTTCAAGAGCACGAGGATGAGCGAGGGCAGGGTGGCGATGAGCCAGCACACCCGCCGATTCCACCTCGTCTGCTCTTCGATGATGTCGGACAGCGCGAGCGAGATCGACCAGTACGTGGTGAGCATCGCGAGCACGGTGAACGCCGATCCGAGCACCTGGGCCCAGAGCCCTATGCCCTCCGACCAGCCGATCATCGCGAGCTCGGTGATGCGCGCCGAGCTCGCGAGCGAGCAGGTGACGATGACGACGATGAACATGAGGTTGAGTCCGAGCCCGATAAGGATGGCCTTGCGCACTTTGGCGGGATCGCGGTCGAGCCCCTCGACGGCTTGCGGCACGCTGAAGAACGCGACGAACGAGAACATGGCCATGCCAAAGAAGGCGAGGATCTCGTTGGGTTGGCCCACGGTACCGAAGGGAAGCGGGTTATGCCAGTTGAAGAGCGAGGCAACGCCGAGTATCGCCACGATGACGATGATGATGCTGACCGATATGGCCTCGCTCACGCCGAGCACTTTGAGCCCGAAGAACACCACGGCTGCAGCGATCACGTAGAACAAGAGCTGGGCTGCCAAAGGCGGAAGCCCTGCCGCTTGGAATATCTCGGCACCGCCGGCGATGTAGGCGGCGAGGTTCGTGATGAGCACGAGCGTGGTGAGGACGAACAGCGCGATAACGAATACGTTGCCGCGCTTGCCGCGGAAGAGGTACGTGCGGAATACCGAGATGACCTGCGTTCCCTTGCCGCTTCCGATGGTGATTTCGGCAAGCATCATATGCATGCAGTAGCTGAAGAAGAACGCCGCCAGCATGATGGCAAGGCCGGGGACGAGCCCGGCGCGATCAACGAGGTAGGGAAGCGTCATGACGCCGCTGCCCACGCCGTACCCGGTGATAATGCAGGCCGCCTGCCAGACCGTGAGTTTTTTCTCCATGGGTGGAAATCCGTTCCTTGTCTATCGAATGCCAAATGCAACACTGCATTGTACACCGCGTACGGGCGCTTCGGAATGGCGGGTTGCTTGATCGAGGTGCGCGGGACTCAGCCGCGCTTTGAGCCCTGACGGCTGATGCCGCCTTTGTGGCCCGATGCTTTGTTCGGTCCCATGCCGGCGCAGGGACGGCTGGTCGCCCGCGGAGTTGCCAGGCGCGCTTCCTTTGCGGCGAGCGCACGCGCCCATCGCTCTTTGTCGGTATTGTTCGGGGCTTTTGCCATGGTGCGGCTGTCTGCGTGGAGCTAGACCAGCTTGCCCTTGCAGTGGTCGATCATATGCTGGATGATCTGAGCCGTCCATCCCGTGAAATCCTTCTTGCGGGCCACGAGCGCGCCGTCGACGAGTTCGTCGTAGGCGACCTTGATGCGGTCGTAGCGCGTCACCTTGGATTCGTCTTCGAGCGAGAGGCAGCCCTCGACGGCCTTGAACGCGCCGAGCGCCTGCTTGAGCACGGGGTTGTACATGACGTGCGGCTGGTCGTTATCGTCGAGATACACCACGACGCGCTTGGCGACGCCGATCTGGTTGGCGGCCAGGCATGCGGCGCCCTCGAGCGACGCGATGGTGTCGAGCAGGTCCTGTGCCACGGCTTCGTCTTCGGCCGTAGCCGCCTCGCAGGGCTGCGAGAGGATCGCTTCGTCTTGTACCAGTTCCTTGATCATGGTGCTCCTGTCGTGGTTGGGCGGTGCGCGCGCCTTCGCATGGCGAAGGCGCGTTGGTTGCTTGGTGAATTTTAGCATGAAGGCGGATGCTTGTTGATCGGTTTGGGCCGATGGCAAAAGATCGCGTGCGCCCGCGAGCCGGTAGCAGCGCTTATTCGAAGTCGAGCAGCTCCCGGATGTCCATATCGAACACGTCTGCGAGGGCGAGCAACGTGAACAGGCGTGGGTTCATGGGGGTGCCCGGTTTGGATTCGCCCTTTTCGAACTTCTGGTACGTGTAGGCCGATATGCCTGCGGCGTGGGCAACGCCCTCCTGGCTCATTCCGCACTCATCGCGAAGCATGCGAAGGCGTTGTGCGAGCTTTGCCGAGTAGGTCTCGGGAGGAATCTGTCGCTTACGGGTATCCATGCACTCATAATTCCTTAAATTCCCTCTAGACACTACCATACATGTATGGGAATATATTTATGGAATGAAAGGGCGGGAAATATGCGGGCGGGGATTGGGGTTCTCAGCCGATCCCGCTAGAGGCGGGGCTTGCGAAAACAGTCAGGCGTTTCGCAAGTGGTTTTGGTTTTCCTGGACAACTGAAGAAGGCAATTCGAAGGCCGTGCAGCAAGGGCGAATCCCTCCTGCGGCCTTGTTACACCTGCTCGAAATCGAAAGGGGATTCGATGGGGACAATTCGGGGAAAGGCACGTTGGGCGGCGGGAGCTCTCATGACGATATGCGCGGTTCTGGCATGCGCGGGCTGCGCTCCGCAGGCGGCAGACTCCGCCAAAGCGGAAAACTCGCATGAAAGCCCGATTGCATCAGTCGATTTTACCTGGTCACCCGATTCCGATTGCTCGATGTGCCATGCGGACGAAGCGAAGTCGCTGCAGGATTCAACGTTTCCGGCTGCTGTTCACGAACGGGAAGCCGTCGAGTGCGCAACCTGCCACGGCGATGAGTCCAAGCTGTCCGCGGCGCACGAGGGAGCCCTTCCCGATTCCGAAATGCCGACACGGCTGAAAAGCACTGCGGTAGCCGAACAGGTATGCCTTGACTGCCATGATGATGCCGCTGCCCTCGCGCAAGCAACTGCGGGCAGCACGGCTCTCGTCGATTCCGAGGGAACGGCGGCCAACCCCCATGCGCTTCCCGATTCCGAAGACCACGAGGGTATCTCTTGTTCCGATTGCCACAAAATGCACACGTCCGACCCCGTGGACAAGACGGCTATGAACGCTTGCCTCAGCTGCCATCACGAAGGCGTATTCGAATGCTACACCTGCCACGAATAGCGTAGGCAGCAGGCGTTCTTGATGGGTATTGGCGGTATGAGACCGCTTGCCGTAGAGGAAAGGGGAACAGATGGAACATGCGGTATCGAGGAGGAGCTTCCTCAAAGGCGTCGGCCTTGCGGGAGGCGCCGTGGGAGCGGGGATGCTCCTCAACGGATGCGCTTCGGGTGAGAGCGATGCGGGCGAGGCAGCCCCTTGGTGGGCTCCCGAATCGTGGGATATCGAGACCGACGTTATCGTGGTCGGTACCGGCGATGCGGGCTCGCCGGCTGCCATCCGCGCGGTCGATGCGGGTGCCGAGGTTATCATGATCGACAAAGGCGAGTTCTTCGGCGGCTGCTCGGTGCTCGGCGGCGGCAACTGCCAGCTTGCGTGCACGAGCGTTCAGAAGCGCTTCGACATCGAAGACAAGCCGGAGTGGGCCTTCGAGGACCAGATGGAATTCGGTCTGTACCGCTCCAATCCGGAGGTTCTGCAGGCGTGGATCGACACCTCCGACGAGTACGCCACGTGGGTGGAGGACGTATGCGACGGCGAGTGGGTCGACGTGAGCAAGCAGGAGCCTGCCCGTGTGCCCCGTTCTCACCAGATCGCCGAGCACAACGGTCAGCCCAAGGGCTCGGGCGTCGTGTTCTCGATGCTGTTCCACGAGCAGCTCGAAGCTCGCGGTGTGCAGATACTGCTTGAGCACAAGATGACGAAGATATATCGCGAGCCGGGTGGCCCCGTGCTCGGTCTTGAGGTCGAAACGCCTGACGGCACCATCGCCATGAAGGCCCGCAAGGGCGTTGTGATCGCGACGGGCGGATTCAAGGGCAACCCGCGGATGATTCGGGCCCAGCACGCCGCGTTCGACGAGACGCTGATCTGGACCGGTTGGCCCGACGTCCTGCCGACCGGCGACGGGCATCTGTGCGTGACGGATATCGGCGGCGGTTGCGTCGACATGTCGTTCATCATGGAGTTCAGCGGCAGGCTCGGCAGCCGCCAGTACGTGCGGTGGGATCGTCCGCATTTTGACAATCCCTCGACGAGCACGGGGCTTCCTTCGGGCAAGCTCGACCACATGGTATTCGTGCAGAACCGGGGCACCCGCTACCTCAACGAGGCCGGGTGGGAAGCCGGGCACACGCTTCCGTGGCTTCCTCACATGGTCGCTTTCCTCCAGATCGAGGGCAGGCCGCGCATGGAATGGTTCGTGACCGATCAGGCCGGTGCGGAAGAAGCGGGTTGGCCCAAGTTCGAGGATGCGTTTTTGAACCCCGATCCCGAGAAAACGCCGTGCTGCGAACCGGGTTGGGTCGCGAAGGCGGATACCATCGCCGAGCTCGCAGAGCAGATGGGCGTGCCTGCCGACAACCTCGAGGCAACCATCGCGCAGTACAACGAGTACGCCGCCGCAGGCGAAGATCCCGATTTCGGCAGACCCGGGCCCCTCTATCCGGTTGCCGAGCCGCCTTTCTGGGCTGCGCGTTGGTGCCGTATGCCGCACGACCAGTGCACGGGCATCCGCGTGAACCAGAACATGCAGGTTGTCGATCAGTCGTTTCAGTGGCAGCCCGAAGGCTGTGACAGCGTTCCCATCAGCGAAGAGCCGGTTATCCCGCACCTGTACGCCGCAGGCGAGTGCACGGGCGGCACGGGCGGTGCCGTACGCGGAAGCGGCAAGCGCGGCTGGTATCAGGTGCATGGCTACATCGCAGGCGATATGGTCGGCAGGGAAGAGCCGATCGCGTAGGTGGTATTTTGATTGGGCTGGCCAGAGGCGAGCTCTTGCGAGTCGGGGGTAATGTTTTGACGGGAAGGGGCTCGACGCTCCTTCCCGCCTCTGCGTGAAAGGACGTTGCGATGGACGAAGCGGGAACGGCGCTTGACGGCGTGACGGGCGGGGCCGATGGCTCTTTGGCGGTTGTAACGCATGCCCCCGAGCTTGTGTTGAGCAGGCGCAGGCTCGTTCGACGGTCGGGCGGAGCCGATCTGACTTTGATCGCGAGGGTAAGCTGCTTGGATTTCTGCGATCTCAGGGGCACCAAGGTGCTTATGAGGAGCAGCTCGGGCGAAGCATGGGAAGAGGAGATCGTAGCCTTCAACGGAGCCGAGAACGAGACGCGCGAGATTGCGGTTTTCGTAGGTCCTGATGTAGGGGCTTATTCGTGGACGGCGACGTATCGGGATGCGGGAGACGATGGCCGACCGGCCCACTCCGAAGTTACGAGCACGGTTTCGTTCGAATACCGTCCGCATGCGGTGAGCTTGGCGACGTGGGGCGCGTCGCTGCCGGCCGTTGTGGGACAGACCGTTATTGTGCGGATTGGTGCGAAGTGCGCTGACGGATGTTGTTTGGGCGGCGCGGGGTTTCGTGTGTGCGACGATGGTGGGCGAGAGGTTGCTGCTGGTGTTCTTAGCGAGGCGCCCCGGGAGGGTACCGATGGACTCTACGGAGCCGAGGCGTCCTTTGCGGCACCCGAAGAGCTGGGAGTTCATCGCTACACGGTGGTGCTCGACGCTTTTGACGGCCACGACGAGGCGCGATCGACGTTTGCATTTCTGGTGATCGAGGAGCCGTCCTGCAAGATCGAGGTAATCGTGACCGACGAGGACGCCGGCAACCCCATCGCCTCTGCACGGGTTTCGCTCCATCCCTTTGTCGAGACAACCGGAAGCGATGGGCGCACGGTGCTGCCCGCCGATATCGGCAAAGGGACTCTGCGCGTTGTTGCCAAAGACTACGAGGACGAGCTGCTTTCGCTTGTGGTGGTGGGGGATACGGAGTTGCATGTTGCACTCAAGAGGAAGCCCGAGGACGTGGGGGATTTTTGATTGGTGCGAATGCTTGGGGTGCGGTGACTCGAAGTGGGCTTGCATTGTATGCTTAAAATGGCTGGCAATGAAATCTAGGGAGGTTCTTTTCGTTTCTTTTTTGTTAGGCTTTTTGGGTAGTATGGTGTATGCGCGATTGTTTAGAAGGCCTCCGAACGCAAAGGCGAAAACGCATTTCCTCCGCGCAAGCAACGAGCTTTCAGTTAAAGCTCTCCGGCACCAATCCAAGGGAGTTGATTGATTCGTGGGCTTTGCTCAAATGGTCGAAGGTGCTCAACACGGCACTGGAATCCCATGTGCGCAGCAACGCATCAATGCTGGTGTGCTCGCACTCGCTTTTGATCTTTTCGAGTTGCTTGATATCAGAAACTGCAACTATCGCTTGGACGGCAGGATTGCTGGTTGCTTTGATCAGATTGAGTATGAGACTATCTATCGATCCTTTGTCTTGGACTTCGAATACATAAATCACCTTGCCCATGTTGCCGATTTGGGCTTCCCAAACGGCATCGACTCTCGCCCCGGTTGCCACATAAACTTCGGATCGAGAATCGAATCCGAGCAGTCTGCCTATGTCGACCAGTCTGTCCCTGATTTCATCGTGCAGAGAAGATGCTCGAAGGTCATTGCTGCCGAGGCATTGCCTTGAGGCCGTGGCCGAGCATCCCAGCTCTTGTTCGACCGCTTCTCGGGCTTCTATTCTTGCGACGTCCCAAAAAAAGTAATCGACAGCAAGAAGGTCATTAGCGTCAGGAACGCCTGCTTCTTTCAACATCTCCAGGATTTCCTTACCAGCTTCGCAGACTTGGATATAGCGTGTACCGGTTCGCTGGTACGAATACTTCGATACAAGGGGTATGCCAAAGTATTCGAATGCTGTGTTTGTGGTACCATTGTAAATCATGTATTCGGCGGGGTTTGCGTAGCATAAAAGTTCAGATGCGGCTGCATACCCGAGTCCATTAACGTTGCCAAGAAACGAGTCCCAGCGCTCCGCTATTGGATTTGATCCAAACAGCAAATTGATAAGACTGGTTTTTAGCGTCTGAATTCCGGTATTTTCAATTATCTCGAGTACTTTGTAGCGCTTATTGCCCCACATGCGTAGCGCCCAGAGTTTCCCTAAATACTCAACAAAATCATCTTCATCGAAGGAGCTGATAACTTTTACGTCGTATGATCTGTAAGCTGCGGCGCGTTCGTTTCTTTCTTGGATGTCGGATGTAAATTGTATTGGGTCTTCGGCCTGCAGTGCGAGGTATTTTACTATGGCGCTGTTGAACCTCTCTTTGTCCACTGATCAGCCTTTCAAACTTGTTGGTAGCGGTGCAATTGTGCAAGCTTGTAATGTTAACTCGTTGAAATGTGAGTACGAATTGCCTATTACTATACCCCAAAGCTCATCGTTTCAGTAAATTGATCACTCCAAAAGTACTTTAGCCTATTTTGTTAAAGCAAGTAGGTTAGTTCGGCCAAACCGCCGTCTATGCGTACAGGGGTCACTTAGGATGCAATACTCAGCCTAGGCGGGGTATAATCCCTCCATTAGGTTTACGTTGGCCTTATATTCGATAATCTAAAGGGGGTGAGACATGGTGGTTCTCGCTAGGTCTGTGAACTTCGATGCTGCAAACAGGTTGCTCACGATGATTAACCAAGGGGCTGCGCAGGCGACATCTTGCAACCTTCAATCCAATCCGGTCCACCTCGAGGATACATATTGTGGTCTGCTCAACTGTCTTTTCGGAACGCAACTTGTCAACACCAACTTAATCCATGAGAATTATCCGGGTATCGATCTCATCGACGAGGCGTCTTTGCTGTGCGTGCAAGTTACCGCCGACACATCAGCAAAAAAGGTGCGGGACACTCTTGCGAAACCTATAATGAAGACGTTGGCTGAGAAGGGTTACGCGCTCAAATTCTGTTACGTCGGCGCACAGAATAAGAACGTCAAGAGACGGAATCCGAAGAACCCTCACGGCATCAAGTTCGATGCGTCGTTCGATTCCATCCTCACCACCGACATCCTCTCTGCGTTCAACCACCTTGATATCGGCTGCCAAGAGGAGGTCATCGCCCTGCTTAGACGGGAGGCGGGCGAAAGCTACGTGATCAATGCGGGCTTGATGCGAGAGAAACTCAACCGAGCGATAAAGCAGCTTGGGCAACGTTACACGCCGGCTGCAAACGTCGAGACGCCCGACATGATGCGCCTAGCCGCCCTTGTGGGCGATGAGCTGTTCAGAAACGACCTTCTCATGAAGGCCAGAAATGCCGCATCCGACATTAGGGGTCTGACACGTCTCGACGTTGATGTGGCGGACAAGGATGTCTTGACCACGGTGGTAGAGTGCTTCTCGCCTTTAGTGGAGGTGCTGGCTGCTATCCCGGATGAACACACGAAGCGGGCAGACTTCGAAGAGTGGGCGCTACGTCTTGATGCGGCCGTGGGTGATTGTTCTCAATACCCGCCCTCTTGGTATGGGAGGGTCAAGTCGAGAAGCAAACTAGCAAAAGCTTTCGAGGATGCTCGATACCGCGCGCGGACTATCGAGAGCGCTTGTTGGTCCGGGGGAGTCGAGTACTTAAACGGCAGGCGTGTCCTCGTTTGCGGGGAGGCGGGTATCGGCAAGTCGCATCTTCTGGCCGACCTTTGCGAAAGGGAGCTCACAAAGGGGAATGCTGCCGTATTGGTGCTCGGCAGCCAGTTTTGCACAGAGAGCTCCTCCGAGGAATCCATCCCAAACATCCTCGGGCTTTCGGGATCTCTCGACGACTTGCTGGCTGAGATGCAGCGCTACGCCGATGCGAGGGAAGGCGTCGCAATCCTTGCCATCGATGCGCTGAACGAGGGGAGGGGTCGCGCTATCTGGCGTAACTCCCTGATTTCGCTATTAGAGAAGGTCGCCCGCTATCCATCCGTGAGGCTTGTGTTATCGGTGAGAACCACCTACAAAAGAGAGGTCCTGCCCGAGGCGTTTGCGAACGGCGAAATCGGGATTATGGAGTGCGAAGGCTTTGGGCGGGTCTCATCCATTGCCCTAGAGACCCTGTGCGACTACTATGAAATCGCCCGCCCAACAATGCCGCTTATTGGCATGGAGTTCTCTAACCCGCTGTATCTCAAGCTGCTCTGCGGTTATCTCCACGATCGCGGGGGTCGTTTCACGACGAACGTCGAGATGGGCGATCTTGTTACGGCGCTCCTTTCCGACGTCAACGACAGGCTCGCCGATTCGCAGAAGATCGGCTACGACAGAAACGTTCCACTCGTCACATGGGCTGTTCAGGCAATCGCATGCTCAAGTGGGTTCTCCTACGGCTCCATAGGCTACGAGGAGGCTGCCGTTGCGGTTGTTGGGGTAGTGCGGGACTACATTTCACCTCCGGGCTCCTTTTTGGAGGGCCTTGTCTCTGAGGGGTTGTTTAACGTGGTCGATGGATGGGGCAAAAGCCGCCTCGAGTTTTCATACGAGCTGGTTGGGAACTACGTTGCCGCTTTGATGATTACGGAGAAGGCTAAAGAGTTGCAGATGACAGGCGCGTTCGGCTCGCGTGCCGAAGCGTTTTCTAGCCTTCTTGGCGCGGATTTCGGCTGGATATCGGGCGACCAAGGTGTTCTGGCGGCATTGAGCACAATTTGTCCAGCGGAATACGAGTGCGAGCTGTTCGAGCTCGGCCTTGATCATGATGATGCATTCTCACCCGTGAGGGAGGCTTTCGTCGAGGGGCTGCCGTGGCGAAGAATCAGCATGATGACATCCGCCATGGATAGATTCATCCGTGGCGAGGTACTTGCTTTTGAGTATTCGATGCGCGAGTTTTTCTCGATGTCGTTTCAACTGGTAACCAGGAACGGCGGTATCGACGCCAAGTACTACAGGGAGCTGTTGCTTTCTCTGCCGATGTCTCAAAGGGACTTTGTCTGGTCATCCACGATTGCACGCAGTGAGAAGGCGAAGTCTTTCGTCGACTGGGTCTGGGAACATGGGGATAGGCTTGACGAGCGGCATGCGGAGCCCATTGCGACCTTATTGGGTCTTTGCCTTGTCGCAACGAACGTCGAGCTTCGCCGCAAGGCCATCAAGGCGCTTGCTCTTGTACTGATGGACCGTCCGAATATCGCCGAGTGCCTTTGGGACGCCTTTTCTGGGATCGACGACGATTACGCCCTAGAGGGCCTCTGCGGGGCAATCTACGGGGCCGCCGTTAACTCAAGCGAGCTTGGCACGTGGTCCACAACTGCAGATAGGGTTGTCTCTGCCACACTGAACGGCGGCAACGCTTATCCCAACGCCGTCGTTCGTGATTACGTTGTGTTGCTGAGCGATGCAGTTCTGGGCTTACGTTTTGGTGACGTCTGCTTGGACGAGCCCTTCGCTTCGCCTTGGCAAAGCGATTGGTATGGGTCGCTCCCGAGCAATGAGGAGATTGACGCCCTTTCAAAATCGTGCAGGGATAGGTACGAGGAAGGGTCCGATGAAGTGTCGGCTGTCCGGTGGCTCGTTCATTCGATGACAACGGAGTACGGCCGTGGTCCCTGCGCCTATGGCGACTTCGGTCGCTACGTGCTTGGGCGCGGGATCTCGGCATGGGCCAACCAGTTTGAAAGTGACCAGCTCCTGAGCAACGCGCTCACTAAGCATATTTTGACGCAATGGTACGACCTCGACCTCCATGTCGCCTACGACACGGAGGTTAGGCGATTCGAAGGCCACGCCTTCTATAAAGGGTGTGAGCGCATCGGAAAGAAGTACCAGAAGATCGCGATGAATCGCTTGATTGCCCGGCTTACGGATAATTTTCAGCCCTACCGCGTCGAGCAGGTTTATCGGAAAGGCTATGAGGAGCATGTCATGGACAGGATCGATCTCTTAAGTGCATCCATGTCATCGGGCGACTACTCTGCTTTCTCTGAAGCTGTCAATGACGATTCGGATTGGGTTATCGGCGAGAAGCGCGAGCTGCTATGCACGAAAGAGGTCGGCTGTGAGCTTCTTCCCCTTCGCTCGCACGATCCGTCTTTCCCATGGAAGTGGTCGACGCTCACGTCCCCTTATGAGCTTACCGAGATTTTCCCCAGTCTTACCGCTCTCGATGGAGACCCTGACGACTGGTGCAAGAGCGACGCCGAACTTCCCATGGTCGACGAGCTTAGAGTCAGGCATTTGAATGGCCGGAGGTTCTATACGCTTGCCGCTTACGTCAATTGGAAGACGATAAGATACGGTAAACGCTGTAGGGAGTCAGCGTGGCTCTCGGGAGCTCTGTTCGTGGACAATAGCGATGTCGATGATGTTTTCGGACATTACTCTGGGCATTCTGCGAGTTTTGCTTTCTCAGACGTGCGTTTCGCTGAGCTCTTCGATGGGTGGGGCTTTGGGTTATTGAACCCCCTTCGCCAGTCAGAGCTTTTTGATCTGGAGAAGAAGGTTACGGAGGCTTCCTATCTCTACAACTGGGGCAGGGATTCAGAGGACATCGAAGGCGAAGGCCCTAGTGTCTACTTGCCCTGTGCGACACTTGTCGACCGTTTCGGTCTGACCCGGCGCGGGCCCTTCAGGTGGGAGGACTCCTCGGGTAAGACCGTGTCTTATTGCTTGGTCGACCAAGAGACTGCAAGCTGCTCCCTGCTCTTCGACGCGAACTTACTGGACGAATACATAGAAGAGACTGGTCAGGCGATCATATGGGACGATTACTTTGAGAAACAGACCGCGCGGCTCATCTACAGGAAGTGGATGAATGCGAAGATCGTGGATGGTCGCTTCCGTTTGAAGGACAGCGACGAGCCGTACTGTGGAGAGGTCATGCGCGACAGCTGGATGAGCGAGGAAGGCTGGCTTGACGCCTGATTGTCGTGTGGCATGAACGCTCCGGCACACTCGGAGGGCGGTTGACCGTGCTGCGGACGAGCCTCAGAGGGGCAGCGCGCCTGGGGTCGGTGGTTGGGACCAAAGATTGAGCAAGCAAGGTAACTGCTGATAGCCGCCATAAACACCTGTCTTGTCGTCGCACCCATCTCTAATGTGGCACTTCCGGAAGTAGGTGTTTGCGTTTGAGGGCGGGGCGTATTCTGGTGGCGTGGAGTGATGCATGCTAGAATTCTTGCATATACAGCATAATATCGAAAAGGGCGTCTTATGGCCTACGTTAAGCTATTAGAGGGCAGTGCATGCATGACTAATTCGCACGTTTTCCCTAGCCGCTAACAAGAACGTGTTTATGGATTTGCGAATCTCGTAAGTGCTACGTGGTCCACCAAAGGAGGCCGCCTCGCTAAGCGAATTAACTGTGAGAAGATGTACATCTTGGGGTTCTGTGGCCAGAGGTCGAGCTTGAGCTTCAGATAAATATGATGGGAGTTATTTTGATCAATGCAGATAAGCCGAACAGATGGAATGAGGACACGCAAAAATCTGTTCTGCAATACAACAATTGGTTCATGGATTTTGCGCCGCAAGCGTATCAATCAGCACGAGAAACGTGTTTTGCCTCTGTCGAAGACGTCTTTATGCACAGCGAGAATCTGAAGAACATAACCGTCGATCTTCTTGTGAGCAATCCCGAGGTCCTAGCAACGTTGCGCATGCTCTGCGCGCCGCCCATTGCACGCGACAGATTGACTGGACTTGCTGATGTTCCTAAAGCGCTGGTTAAGACCATGGAGGGAGGGCGTCTTCCGAGAGTAAACAAGCAGCTGCTGATCGGTCAGCATATTCCAGCGCTCCTTGGAGTAATCGAGCGCCTTCTCGATAGACAGCTCATCAACTGGCTTTGCTCTGAATGTGATCCTTGTGGTATGGATCTTTTTGTGGCGAAGTCCGTTGTTGCCGATCGTCTTTGCGGATGTACGTCGGATCCTATAATTCGGAATGCGCAGGAGAAAAGGCAACTAGCTGTTATTTCAAGCTATCTTAATTCAAGGGGTTATCGACTGATAAACGATCCTATGGTTAGTGCTTTCGAAATGCCTCATGGCACGTATGCATACCATAAGAACGTAAAGATGTTCAAGAACGCGCTCGACGACGGTGACGGTTACGTAAACACGCCGGTGGATGTTGTTATTATGCCGATGGATGCCAATATTCGTAGACCGCTACTCGTGGAATGCAAATCTGCTGGCGACTATGCCAATACGAACAAGAGGCGCAAGGAAGAGGATACCAAAGTTACTCAGTTGCGAGCAACGTATGGAGACATTACGCTTTATCTGTTTCTCTGCGGTTACTTTGACGCAACATATCTTGGCTACGAGGCTGCCAATCATATGGACTGGATTTGGGAGCATCGCGTCGAAGACTTCCAGGAGGTTAACGTATGAGAGACGCCGAACTTGAGCGGCGGCGCCTACAGGCGGAATACGACAATACTCATTCGCAGCTTGAGAGGAATATCAAGGGGCAATTCGCTACGCCATATGACCTCGCTAAGCAAATTGCCTCAGATGCTCTCGGCAGACACGATGGAGCGCGTACGTTCTTGGAGCCTTCATGCGGCACCGGGGCGTTTGTTTCGGCCATACGCGAATGCAACGCCTCAATAGAGATCGTCGGAATTGAAAAGGATCCGGTTGTCAGCAGCGTTGCCAATAAGCTCTGGGGAAACAGCTCTACACGCTTTGTTAACGATGATTTTTTCGATATAGCTCCAACACTCGGAAGTTTCGACTTGTTGATTACAAATCCGCCATATTCACGGCATCATCACTTGTCTTCCGACGAGAAAACGAAATATACCGCTGTGGTAGAACAGCTTTCTGGGTATCACCTCTCGCAACTTGCAGGGCTGCACGCTTACTTTATACTCGCTGGCACATCTCTTCTCAATCCTGGCGGAATTGCGTCCTGGCTTATCCCTGCGGAACTATTCTCAGTGAATTACGGCAGGGTCGTTCGGGATTACATAACAAGGGATGTCACCATCGAGCGAATCCATTTCTTCGACAATAAAGACCTGCAATTTGATAATGCACTCGTTTCGTCATGTGTACTCGTATTGCGCAAAAAGAAGACGGAGGCGTACGATAAAACGCAAATCACTGCCGGCGACTTTAGCGAGCCCAATATGTCAGAGGAAATCCTAGTAAACGAACTAAAGGGGATCGAGAAATGGCAGCATTTTTTTAACAGAGGTGACGATTGCGCCGAGAGCCTCATAGGCGATTTTTTTTCTGTTAAGCGAGGTTTATCGACTGGCGCCGAGTCCTTTTACGCAAAGGAGCGTGCGCATTGGCATGAGCTTGGTATCGGTGACGAATGGCTAACTCCCGTACTGCCAGCTCCACGTTTCATGCACGATGCCGTCATCGAGGCCGATGAGTCCGGGTGGCCGACGGATTATGGGCGCGCGCTTTTGAACATACCGATGGATATGGACGAGGCTTCTCTTTCCGAGGCGGTTAAATCCTATTTGAGAACCTGTCCCGAGAAGGTTAGGAATAGCTATACGGCCAAACATCGCAAGAGGTGGTACGCAATTGAGCAGCGCCAACCAGCTCCTGTTGTTTGCACTTACATGAGCCGTTCGGACAAACAACCATTTCGCTTCGTACGGAACAAATCTAAAGCTGTGGTAACGACGGCATACCTTTGTCTATATCCAAAAATCACACTTACCGATTCTGAGCTCGATGAGTTATGTATATCGTTAAACGACATACCGCCATTAACCCTGATTAAATCTGGTCGTGAATACGGTGGTGGTTTGAAAAAATTGGAGCCGAAGGAGCTTTTATCGGTTCCGTTTGACACATCAGTAGTTTCAAAACCAGCAAACAGTTGCAAAGAAAGAACGGTGGTAAACTAAAACAATTGATTATTTCTACAATGGCTGACAATCTATCAGTTGGGACTGCCGCACATCGAGACCAACCTCAAACGATTCTCATCGTGGAATACGTCAGCATCATTCTCGCCGAACTGATATCTCAATATTCTGGTGCTGCTGGGATGCGTGGGATCCTGCTCAGACGGACGTCTTTGACTGTTGCAAGGCTGCTGAAAGCAGAACGTGTGTGGGACGCCTGCCGCCTCCTTGGCTTTCATTTCGGGGTGTGGGCAGCTCGCATGGTCTTCGCGCCAGCCGAAAACCTTAGCTGGCCGAAATCCTCTCGTTCGATGGCGCTTGGCTCCCATTTTCCCATACGCCTATAGCTTTGAAGTCCTCGAGGATTGAACCGTAGCGTGCAAGCATCTCGTCCAGGCAAGCCGGCCCGCCCACTCCCATCATGAACACAATGGCGCTGGGTTGATGGATCGGCTGCTTCAAGTTCGGATGCCCGTCCCATCCCGCGTTGGTTTCCTGCGAGGCGGTTTTGCCTTCAGCTCCGTCACGGCCTCGCGCGGCGTACAGCGGTCGAAGCCGGCCATGGCTCCGCTCCCTTTGCACATGCAAAGCCTCATTGCACTGCCCGTTAGTTACGGCCACTGTGTCCCATATCCCTTCGCAACGGGGGCAGATAGCTACGTTGTCTGGTTCTCTGGCTGGTGGGCTGGATTTCTCGCACAGGGGTAGGATGCATCCGCTGTTTTATGCTCCTCGTTGCCGATCTTCGTTCCATGCCATCTCCCTGTTGACGAACGTTAGCAATTTGATGGCCAAACCCTACCATCCAGCACTATTGTATCGCATACGCTTATATAATGCCTGAGCGTGATCCGTACATACTTCCCAAGCGCAAGCTTGGTCTGAGAATCTCCCAACTGCGAGATCGGAAGGGCTTGTCGCAGCGTCAGCTCGCCATGCAGCTTGAGCTCGACCGCGTCACTCTCAACCAAATCGAGTCCGGCACTGGCAATCCGACGTTCGAGACGCTGATTCGCATTGCCGATGGCCTTGGCGCGGATGTCGAGGATCTGTTCGAGCGCGACGAGGACTTGGAAGGCTAGAGGCTCGCATGGCGAGTGACGGGGGAAAGCGGCTGAGGAACTCGTTTGACTGCGAGGCTAACCTGCTCGCCCATTTCCGCACGATGTTCGAGCGCGAGCGCTGTTGCCTTGTGCCACAGGACGCTCTCGTCGAGCGTGTCGTCCAGGACATCGTAAGCGAAAAGGGTTGGGAGGATTGTTCGGGCGAGGGCGACCTTCCACCCGACTTTGTGTGTGAAGGGCACGGGCTTATGCTCGAGGCGATGCGTGTGGACGATCACGAACGGTCTGGCGACAGGAAGGGTTACGTGAACCCCTTGCGCGCCCGTGAAAGCCAGATCATCAAAGAGTGCGGACGGGAATTCAGGGGTGTTTTCGCCTTGACAGCTGCCTCTCTTACAATCAACGCTGTTACCGATCTCGAAACCGAGGACGATCACAGCTACCCGAACTACCTCTCCGCCTTTTCAAGGATAGTGGAAAAACATGCCGGTCATGTGCGCAGCTATCGGGAGAACCACCCCGGTCTGAAGCTCGTGTTTTTCGTGTTTGACGAATCCTCGGCTTACTTTGAAGCCGTTGATTTGGAGGAGAAGTGCGTATCGCGGATGGCGGGCGATGTCGTGCGGGGGCGTCCGCACCTCTTCTTTGCCGACAGGGCGTTTCTCGACGTCGTTCGGCGGTCGGGCGCCGACTACTTCGTCTGGTACACCCCGTTCAAACAAAGCAGCCTGTTCGTCGAAGAGCTCAATTTGCCCGAAACGGTCGTGTACGACGTCGGCCGCATCGACGGCCCTATTTTCGAGTACGACCCCCGCCTCATGGCGAGCGCTGAGCTCTAGCCTTTCGGAAATCAAAGTACTCTGTGGCAGGTCCTTAACCTCTTTGCAGGTTGAGGGTCCGCCTTTTTATACGGCGTCCCGTCGAGGAGGGGGCGGTTCTCATGGATAGTGAAGTCGATGGCGCGCAGGAAATAGCGCAAGGGCTGCAGGAGCAGAGCGGAGAGGGGAGCGAGCAAAAGCGCCGCTGCGGGTAGGCGAGGATGGCAGTGCGGAAGGCGGCTATGAGGTGCAGATCGCCGAGCTCGCGAGCGCATGCCTTTTTTGCGACCGGCATTGAGCTTTCTGTTGAAGGCGGTGCCACCTGCGTGGGCGTCTACGGGTTCACACGGGTGATGATGGACCCCGGATAGGTCCATCCCGATTACGAGGACGACGATGACGACGCTGCTTTGCAATCTGCAGCATGCGGCGACCCCGCTGACACCTCGGGTATCTGGACCGTGCAAGCGCACACGCCCATGGGTGACGAGATGCTCACCCTTGACCTCGCTCAAGAGGGAATCCGTCTGCCGGGTAGGCTCTCCGCACTCGGTAACAAGGTCGGCTTCGAGGACGATAAGGTTGACGGCAACGTGTTCTCTCGTCATCAAACTGCGGGTCGTGGAGGCCAAGATGCTCGGACTATCGAAGGCGGAAAGCTCGTAAGCAGGGCGAAGGTTCTGCTCACGTTCACGGGATTCGTGGTCACGTGCGTCTAATGCGCAAGTCTCATGCAGGGACGGCTGCCTGCTCTTTGCGGCGGGCAGCCGAGGCGAGAGCCTTCGGAAAGCGGGGGGCCTAGACACCACTCGGGCCTCTCTGCGCCGGATCGGCCGAGCATCTTGGCCTCCGGCAACAGTCCCCCGAAGTCCTCGCGTATCGCGTCAAGCAGCGCCTCGGAGGTGCGGGCCATGCCATTGCAGATACCCTTCTTCTCGTCGAGGCCGTAGCTATTCGGCTAGTTCGGGCGGACATCCGTGCGAAAGTAAGCTATCTTCTCGTCTTGGTGGAGCTGCTCGATCTTGGTCTCGTCTATCATTGTTCGGGCTCCTTTCCGGGCGCCTAGCGCTTTGGGTTGCGTCGCCGGGCTGGCGCGAATTCCGGTACGAATAATCTCGGAAGGAGCGTTTTCTAGTGTTTCGTAATGGTGCTTCATACTTAGCAAAAAACATTTGAACTGCTGAAACGTTGCTAATTGAGTTGTAGTACTTTGTAGCGTTTTGTCGGTTGATTTATTCCCACTCAATCGTCGCCGGCGGCTTGCTCGTGATGTCGTACGCCACCCGGTTCACGCCCGGCACTTCGGCCACGATCCTGCTCGAAATCTTTCCGAGAACCTCGTAGGGGAGCTTCGCCCAGTCGGCGGTCATGGCGTCGCTCGACTCGACGGCGCGCAGGATGATGGGGTAGGCGTACGTCCGCTCGTCGCCCATGACGCCGACGCTCTTGACGTCGGGGAGCACGGCGAAGTACTGCCACACGCTGCGCTCGCTATTGCGCTCGCCGGTCTCTTCGAACACCGCGGCGTTGTAGGCGTCGAGCTCCTCGCGCACGATCGCATCGGCGTCTTTCAAGATCGAGAGCTTCTCGAGCGTCACGGTGCCGATGATGCGGATGGCGAGCCCCGGGCCGGGGAAGGGCTGGCGGTGCACGATGTGGTCGGGTAGTCCCAGCGCCGTCCCCAGCGCCCGCACCTCGTCCTTGAAGAAGTGGTCCAAGGGCTCGATCAGGTCGAAGTGCACGCCTTCGGGAAACGGGATCAGGTTGTGGTGGCTCTTGATGGTGGACGCCTTGCCGCCCGTCTTGCGGGCGCCGCTCTCGATGATGTCGGGGTAGATGGTTCCCTGCGCCAAGAACTGCACGCCGTCAAGGTCCTGCGCGACGGTGAAGAACTCCTTCCAGAACTGCGAGCCGATGATGCGGCGCTTCTCTTCGGGTTCAACCACGTCTGCGAGCAAAGCTGCGTAGCGATCCTCGGCGTGCACGTGCACGAAGTCCACATCGAACTGGCGGGTGAACACCTCTTCAACCTCTTCGGGCTCGTTTTTGCGCAACAGGCCGTGGTTTACGAACACGCAGGTGAGCTGTCGTCCGATCGCGCGGGCGCACAGCGCCGCCACCACGCTCGAATCGACGCCGCCCGAAAGGCCGAGGATCACGCGCTTGTCGCCTACCTGCTCGCGAATGGCGGCAACCGATTCCTCAATGATGCTTCCCATGGTCCATGTAGGCTCAAGGCCGCAGATTTCGAACAAGAAGTTCTCGAGCATGGCGCTGCCGTATTCGGTGTGGCGCACCTCGGGGTGGAACTGCGTTGCGAACAGCTTCGCTCCTGCGTTTTCCATTGAGGCGACGGGGCAGGTGGGAGTCGATGAGGTTACCGTGAAGCCGGCGGGTACTGCGGTCACGGCGTCGCGGTGGCTCATCCAGACGGTCTGCTCGTCGGGCGTGCCTGCAAGCAGCTCAGAGGCGCCAGCCCGCATGATCGAGGCGGGACCGGATTCGCCCGCATCGGTATGGCCGACGGTGCCGCCGAGCGCGACGGCCATCGCCTGTTGCCCGTAGCAGAACCCGAGCACGGGTATGCCGAGCTTCAGTATCTCAGGGTCCAGCGTGGGGGCGTCATCCGCATACACGCTTGCAGGGCCTCCCGACAAGATGATGGCCGAGGGGTTCTCGGTGCGCATCTCTTCGGCGGATATGTTGCAGGGCACGATTTCGGAGTATACATGCAGATCGCGCACGCGGCGGGCGATGAGCTGGCCGTACTGGGCTCCGAAATCGACGACGACGACTTTCTGATCAGGCGAGGTTGCTGCAAGTGTCACGGGTGCTCCTAATCTTTATACAACTGGGTGCACGCTGACGGGTCGGATGCCCGCAGATCGCGTGCCGAAAAATAGCAACACTATAGTACACGAACGTTTCCGGTCGGTTTCGTCGCGTGCGCAAGCGTCACGCCATTTCCTTTTCAAAGCCATGCTTCGTTGCTACCCGCCATCATTCCGCAATAAGGGCGCTCGCCCAAACGCTGAAGCAGCCCGGGGAAACAATGCGTACCTTCGGTCGCTCGGCATCCTGAACCCAGCCGTTTACGCAGTTCACCCCAAGGTAAACCAGAGGTCTACCCAACTCAACTGGCAGTCGCCCGGGCGAACTTGCAAGAAGTGATACGATGCGATTGCTGCATAAGCGGCGAACCCGACCCGAAACCGAGGAATGAGCCCATGAGCACCCAAACGCTTGGAGCGATGATCGCGTCGCTGAGGAAAGAACACGGAATGACCCAGCTTGAGCTGGCGGAGAAAATGGGCGTGACTGACAAGGCCGTCTCGAAATGGGAGCGGGACGTGTCGTGTCCGGACATCAACCTGCTGCCAAAGCTCGCGGAGGTGTTCGACGTCTCGGTCGACCAGCTCATGCGGGTCAAGTCGAAATCGCAGGCGGGCGGCATCCGAAAGGAGGCGGAGCGCATCATCGCGCTCGCTTTCAAGGCGGTCGCCTTGGCGATGGGGGTGGCCGTGCTCGTGCTGTCGATATTGGGGTCGCTCGACATGCACACGGGATTCACTCTGCTGGGCATCGGCCTGGTGTGCGTGGGGATAACGCTCTTCTCGGGCCAAGCCAGCGGCAAGGATTCGTAAGCGGAGCCCGCGCGCCCGCGATCCCGCAGCCACGCAACCCTCAGTACGCGACCCGGCGAAGGGGGCTTCCGCACGACGCACTGCACCCGTCACCGCGCGCGGCCTGGCGAGAGGGATCCCGCCGGGCCGCCGTTCGAAGGAGCGGCCTCCCAGGTTCGCCGGGCCGCCGCTTGCATTAACCTCTATGCGGTCACGCTATCGAAGTCATCCATCATGTCCTTGATGGAAAGAACGCCCAGGATGAAGCCTCGCCCGATCGAGCCGCCGGGAAGCACCATGGGGTACTCGTGGCCGTAGAACGATCCGCCGCAGTCTCCTGCCGCCCACAGACCCTTGATGACGTCGCCGTTGTTGTTGAGCACGCGGCTGTGCTCTTCGACCTGCAGGCCGCCGACGGTCGCGAGCACGCCGGGAGCGCGCTTGATGGCGTAGAATGGGGGCTCCTTGATGGCGTTGTAGCCCATGAACTCGCCCTTGACGCCGAAGTCCTCGTCGACGCCCTTCTCGCACAGCTCGTTGTAGCGCTCGACGGTCGCAAGGAAGGTCTCCTTGTCGATGTCGTAGGCATCCGCCAGGCCTTCAAGCGTGTCGGATTCGATGATGGCCCCGCCCTTCACGGCCTTCGCCCAATCGTTTGCGGGGTCGGCTGTCTCGCGGCTGTGGCTGTTGGGGTTGGGCATGTCATCGATGTGGTCCATCCAGTGCGAATCGGTGATTTGGAAGGCGAGCTTCTCGGGCTGCGCCGCCACCGCCTGCACAACGCCCTGGTAGGGTGCGTCCTCGTTGCCGAAGCGCTCGCCCTTCTTGTTCACGCGCAGCCACGGGATGCCGGAGAAGGGCGCGTTGCCCTCGGGCAGCCACGTGGGGTCGAAGTGCATCATGAGCGCGTGGGGCGCAGGCGTGATCTGCGCGTTGATCCACGAGCCCATCCTCACGGCGTCGCCGGTGTTGTTGGGGGCTCCATGCATGTTGTGCACGCCGAGCAAGAGGGGAGCGTAGCATTCGAGCATCTCCTCGTCGTCGGAGATGTCGCCGCATGCCATCAAGACGCCCTTGGAGGTGTTGACGCGTACGTACTCGCCCTTCTTGTTCTGCCCGATGACGCCGGTCACCGCACCGCTCTCGTCGGTGATAAGCTGCACGGCGGGCGTGTCCCACAGCATGGTGGCGCCTGCGGCTTCGGCCTTGTCTCCCATGAGTTTGAGGAGCTCTGCGTACTGGGCGTAACGGGTCGAGAAATCGTTGTCGACGTACCATCCGAGGGTCTGGCCCTTTTCGACGACGACGGGGGTCAGCTCCGTGGTGTTGTCGAGGATCCAGTTCATCACTTCGCCGCCGCGGTTCAAAAAGTTCATGACCAGCTTCCCGTTGTCGCGGCCGTTCGAGATCTCGGCGAAATCGGCGTACAGCTTGCCGGTGTCGAACGGCTCTCCGCCCGATTCGAGCCACACCTTGTTGTTGATGGCGTTGGCGCACCAGCCGTTCGAGATCGCGGCGTTTCCCTTCTGCAGAACGACGGTGTTCAGCCCGTGGGTGGCTGCGTACATGGCCGACGGCGCTCCGGCAGCGCCCAATCCGACGATGCAGACGTCGGCGTCGTAGGTCTCGACGAAATCGGTGATGGGCTCGGGCTTTTTAGACCAGCTCCACCGTCCGCCTTCCGTTGCGGTTGCCGCGCCGTCGGACTTCTGCGTATCCTCGGCAGATGCCGAAGGACTCGCGGGCGAGCAGGCGGCCAAGCCGGCTCCGGCGGCAACGGCCGCACCGCTTGCCAGTGCTCCCTTTAAAAAACTGCGCCTCGAAAGATCCCTCATAGTAGCCTCCGTTCCTCTAAGCGTCCCCCGTGCAAAATCCCTGTTTCGTGCTATAACGTTTGATCGTGCCCGGGGCGCTGCGTATCCCTTTACGCAACAGGTAAAAGGTTAGTCACCCCGTGCTTTTTTGAAATCGCAACACGCTGCTTCTTCTGGGTGATTTCTCGGGGATTTTGTCACCCTTTTGCAGAAAAGTTGGGTTATGCGACCGGATATGAGGGTGGTGCAGATGGCTCGGGAGACCGTATCGTTCAGCATTCAAGCCGAAAAACTGTGGAAGAGCTTCTTCCCGGTTCCGTTCTGTTTTATGGGAATGGGCATCTTTCGCGTATGGACCGAAACCCTGTATGCCAACTCGCAAGTCGATTTTCCCGCGCTTTCTTTCGGTACATTGGTGTCGTTTTTCGATGCCTACGCGCTGTTCGACTACCTCTCGGCCTTCATTCTTGTCCTTTTAGCGGTTTTCGCCAAAAGAATTGCGCCTTTGTACACGCATCCGTGGGCGATCGTTGTGACGTTCGTGGCGATGATAAGCGCGGTGTGTATCAATTTCGCATCCATCTACTATCCCGAGCTGGCGTCCGCCCTCAGGCTGCCGGCCGTCATATCCGGCTCGGTCGGCGTTGCGCTCATCCTCATGCTCTGGTCGGAGTTCTTCGGCTGCATCAATCCTGTGCGCGTTGTCGGCTACTATGCTGCAGGCATCATCGTCAGCTGCATCATCCTCTGGATGTTCAAAGGGCTTTTGCTGCCGTGGCTGTGGGTGGGGACGTGCGTCGTGCCCGTGGTCTCGCTTCTGTGCCTCTGGCGATCGTACACGAGGCTGCCCTTCGATGCGTACCCGCCCGCATACCAGCACGACTTTCTCTTCCCGTGGAAACCGGTGCTGGTTATCGGCATCTACTCGTTCGTGTACGGCATGCGCGGCGGCGTTTTCTCGAACACCCTGTCGATGAACTCCGGCATGGGCGCGTTCGCGGGCGCGCTCGTGGTGTATCTGCTCGTGAGCCGATTCGGCGAGAAGCTCGATTTCTCGTTGCTCTGGAAGATGGCCATGCCCCTCATGATCGTGTCGCTTGCGCCCTTGGACGGGGTCGTGGCCGAGTGGTCGACGATCGCGGATTTCTGCGCGTTGGCGAGCTACACCATACTGCTGCTGCTCATCATGGCCATCATGAGTAACCTGTGCTACCGCTACGGGGTCTGCGCGCTCTGGATCTTCGCGATCGAGCGGGCCATCCGCATGGCGTCGTCCCAAACGGGACGGCTCGTCGGCGAGAACATCGTGAACTCGACCGCGCTCCCCGATTTCGCCCAGTCGCTTGCGCTGGTGGTCATGGCGGGCTCGCTCGTCGCCGTCATGTGCGTGTTCTTCTCGGAAAAGCACGTCACCTCGCAATGGGGCGTAGTGCTCAAGCATCCCATAGCCGACGATCTGGAACTCTACATGGAGAAGAACCGCCTGGGCATCAAGTGCAAGGAGCTTGCCGACGATCACGGCCTCACGGCGCGCGAGAGCGAGATCCTGCTCCTCATCGCCCGGGGAAAGCACCTCTCGCAGATCGCCGGCGAGCTGAGTATCAGCAACAACACGGTGAAGACGCACATCCGCCACATCTATGCGAAGCTCGCCGTCAATTCCCGAAACGAGCTCATGGCTTTGCTGGGAGTCAAGAAGCGGTCCGCGAAGAGCGCAGAGAAAGACTCCATCCCAGGATGACATCATGGTGTATTTTTCGCGGCTTGCGGGGTCGTCGTGTACAATGCAGCGCATGGACAAAAAGCGAGTGGAAATAGACGAGGATAAACGCAAGGACCTGCACGAGTCCTTCAATAACCGCATCTCGTACGTGTGCAAGCTCGCGGCGCTCGTCATCGCCGTTGTCGCGTTCGGGTCGGTCATCCTCGGCCAGGACGATAAGACGTTCGTCATCCTCGGCCTGTGCGTCTCGGTCGCCCTGCTCGCCATCTCATCGCTGCAAGACAATTCCGGCAAAAAGTAAAAGGTATTCAAACGTATGATTATCGAAGCGCTCAAGGCCTTCCTCATCGGCATCGTCGAGGGCATCACCGAATGGCTTCCCATCTCGTCGACCGGCCACATGATCCTCGTCGACGAGTTCGTCAAGCTGCAGGTATCGGAAGAGTTCCTCGCCCTGTTCCTCGTGGTGATCCAGATCGGCGCCATCCTCGCCGTGCTCATCCTGTACTTCCACAAGCTCAACCCCTTCTCGCCGCGCAAGAGCGCGCCCGAGAAGAAGAGCACGTGGCGGCTGTGGGGGATGGTCGTGATCGGTTGCATTCCCGCCGCGATCTTCGGCTTCGCGCTCGATGATTGGGTAAACGAGCACTTCTACAACAAGGTCGTCGTGGCCGCGATGCTCATCTTGTACGGCATCGTCTTCATCGTGCTCGAGTGCCGCAACCGCAAGCGCTTGCGCCAGGCCGAGGCCATGGTTGCCGCCCCGCGCGGCCGTCATGCGCGCGT
>NZ_LT964679.1:194387-209294 GCF_900240215.1 Raoultibacter timonensis
GGAGGACCGCGCTCAAGATCGGGCTGTTCCAGGTGCTCGCCATCGTACCGGGTACGAGCCGCTCGGGCGCCACCATCATCGGCGGCATGCTGTGCGGCTGCTCGCGTACCGCGGCGGCGGAATTCACGTTCTTCCTGGCCATTCCCGTCATGCTCGGCTGGGGGCTGGTGAAGGTGGTCAAGTTCGTGATGGCGGGCCTTGCCATGACCCAGGTGGAGATCGTCGTGCTCGTGGTGGGCATCGTAACGGCGTTCGCCATGTCCATCGTCGCCATCCGCTTCCTCATGGGCTACATCAAGAAGAACGACTTCACGGCGTTCGGTTGGTACCGCATCGTCGTGGGCGTGCTCGTGCTCGGGTACTTCTTCTTCGAGTCGATGGGTATGCTGCCGTAAGGCTGCTGCGCATGCAAGCTTTCAGGGCCGTCCGCAGTGCGGGCGGCTTTTTTGCGGCGCTGTTCGATGGATGCTCGATGGTCGAAGCGCAGTTCGATCGGGCCCAACGTGCGTGCGAGCGCCTTTCTTCAGTACGTCTCCACCATATCGATGAGCTCCTGCTGGGAGTGCAGGTCCATCTTCTGGTAGATATGCTTGATGTGCGTTTTGATGGTGTTGCGCGAGATCACAAGCTCCTCCTCGATGAAGGGCACGTTGCGGCCTTTCGCCAGCAGCTTGAACACGTCGGTCTCGCGTTCGGTGAGCGCGAAGCGCTCGGCGATGCGGGCGCATTGGGCCTCGATCGCATCGGAGCGGTCGCTTTCGGGCTCGGCGGTCGGCTCGAGCAGGGGTACCGACTCGATGCCCTCGATGGTCTTCTCGAAGCTGAACGTGCGCAGAACGAGCAGGTTGAATGCCGAGAACGCGAGCACTACGAGCACGACGGCGCCCGGCACGAGCAGCGGTTGGTCGACGAGCAGCCCGTTGGTCAGGTGCCCGAGCGAGGTTCCCACGAGCGATCCGGCTCCGGTAGCGAACTGGCCCCATGCGAATATCGGCAGCGCGTGGAGCGGATTGCGCCGGCCGATTGCAGCGAGGGCGTAGTATACGAGCACCGTAAAGCAATCGGATCCCGCCGCAAGCAGAATGCTCGGGGCGGCGGTTCCTTCGAACTGCGGAACGAGCACGCAGAGGAATCCGGCGAGAACGAACAGCGATGCCACCTGGTAGAGGATGTCGGCAGGTGCGGCCTTGCCCGCAACGAGCGTTTGCACGGCCACGACGGCGAGAGGCAGGAGCGCGAGGAGGGTGAACTGCGGCATACCGTCGGATTCGCCGAACATGAGCGAGAACCCGAAAGCGATGCGGAACACGAAGAACGAGACGAACAGGATGTGCGAGTAGGGGAGAAACGCACGCGGCTCGGTGAGGGCGAGCGTCGAGGCGCCGGGGTTGGTGCGGATGCGTTCGAGTATCGGGCGGGCCGAGGGGTAGGCGAGGGCGATGATGGCAAAGGGGGAGAGCGCGAATGCAATCGTGCCGACCTCGCCGGGCAGCGCGACGAACGCGATGCGCAGCACGTAGGCGGTGGCGAGGCTGCCGGCGATGCCCACCGCTGCCGCTCGGGGGCTGAGCGATATGAGCACGATGCAGGCGAGCACCGACGCGAGTGCGCGGCCGGCGTTCATCGCGATGGAGCCGATGGTGAGGACGGCGGGGTTCGCCGAAGCAAGACCCGCCGCAACCATGGCGAGGCCGACGGCTCCGATGAGGACGGCGAAGCCGGCAAGCTTTCGGGGTTCGAAGATGTTCGGTCGCAGGGAGGCTGCGATGGCGACGACGAGGTTGGTGGTAAACGAGCTTACCGTGGCAAACTCGCGCGCCATGCCGTAGACGAGGGTGAACCGGGGGAATACGTACTGGTTGAGAAGCCATGTTGCAAGAAACAGGAGAACGAGCGCCGCAAAGCAGCGCACCCACCGTGCGTTTGCGATTTCATCCAGAAGCCGTCGGTTCGATCCGTTTTCGGCTGCAGTATCTTCTTGCTGCGTGTATTCCAAGGAGGTCTCCTTCCCCGGGCAAGTATAGCAAAGGTTAACGATGCGGTTTTGTCTGCCCGCCTCTCGGGTTCAGCTGAGCTTAGAAAAATTCCGTTTTCCGAAAAATGCTCTTGATAGCGTGCTCTTAAGATATCTGATCAGCAGAAACGTAAATCTCCCCTCGTCTGGGTGATGGCGAAACCGAGGCGATTTCCATAATGAGGGCCGTACAGCGAACCCGGCGATAGCGATGAGCCGGCCGGGTCGGATACGGGTATCGGCGCGGCTGGCGGCTGCGTCGGAAAACACGAAAGGGAGAACAAGGATATGGGAATCGAAACCAAAAGCGGCATTTCTCGCCGCAGCTTTCTCGGGCTTGCGGGCATTGCGGGCGTCGGCGCCGTGACCGGCCTTGCGGGATGCTCGCCGCAGCAGAACGGATCGGGGTCGAACGGCTCNGCCGCAGAGCACGCGCCATTGGATCGGCGCAGTCGACACCGCCCAGCAGAAGGCCGCGGGCGTCGAGATCAACCATGGCGAGCTCATCAACGAGCTCGCACGCTACGCGTCCTACAAGTGCGACATGGACGTGTGGAAGGTGTGGATCAACGAATCCGCCGAAATGCTTTCCTACCTCGATCCGATCATGGAGGCGTCGCTCGGTTTGACGGCTACCGTCGATACCGAGAAGTTCGACAAGCAGCTCCACTACACGCCCATGGTGCAGCACATGTACCTCGAGGACCCCGCGCTCGGCACGCGTCCCGAGAAGGAGCGCAACGAGGTGCTCTACGAGTACATTCAGAGCAAGGGCCAAGACATCACATTCAAGCACAAGCTCGTCAAGCTCGTGCGCGAGGGCGAAACCGAAGGCCGTGTAACTGGTGCCATCTTTGAAAGCGACAACGGCTACGTGCAGATCAACGCGAACAAGGGCGTGCTCTTGACGACGGGCGGCTACGCGGGCAACGCCGTCATGACCAAGGCGCTTGCGCCCATCGTGCCCCAGTGCACCACCACGGCGAACAACACCCCGTCCTGCGACGGCTCGGGCATCAAGGCGGCTCTCTGGGCGGGCGCGAAGATGGACCCGCAGCCGGCTCCCATGCTGTTCGCCCGCGGCGCAGTCGCTCCCGGCGTCGATGCGGGCTATACGGGCGAGGGCGAAGACGCCGCGCTTCCCGGCAACGTGTTCCAGTCGAACGTGGGCACGCAGCCGTTCATGAAGGTCGATCGCACGGGCAAGCGTTTCGTCAACGAGGCGTCGCCGTACGAGGCCGTGTGCTTCGCCTCGAGCAACCGCCCCGGCGGCGTGTGGTGCGAGGTGTGGGACGGAAACATCGTCGAGGACGTCGAGCGCTTCTCCACCGTCGGCTGCTCGAAGGGCATCGCCCAGCAGTTCGCAGCGGGCGTCACGCCCGACGAGATGTTCGCGAAGCAGATCGAGGGCGGCACCGTGTTCAAGGCCGACACGATCGAAGAGCTCGCCGACATGCTCGGGTTCGCAGGCGAGGCCAAGGAGAACTTCCTCGCGCAGGTCGACCGTTACAACGAGCTGTACGACCAGCAGAGCGACGACGACTACGGCAAGGAGGCCTTCCGCCTGTCCGCGCTGCGTACCGCCCCGTTCTACGGCGGTTGGTTCGGAGCCTGCTACCTCACCACGGTCGACGGCATCAAGATCAACGCCAATATGCAGGCGCTCGACGAGAACGAAGAGGTCATCGAAGGCCTGTACTGCGCGGGCGACTGCTCGGGCAGCCTGTTCGCCGATAACTATCCCGAGTACATCATCGGATGCGCGTGCGGTCGCACCCTCACCTTCTCGCGCCACGCCGTGAAGTACATGAAGGAGAACTAACCTATCAGTCGGTAGCCCAGCCTGCGCGCCCGTTTCCGCATCCCTCCGCGGAAACGGGCGTTTCCGTGTGCGCCGCCGATGGCTCCCGAGGGCATCTGCGCTCTTTTCCGATCGGACGCTGCTCTTCGGCTCGAGTGTTTCCTCATGCGAACTTCTCCGTGAACTTTCCCCGTCCGCCCCGTGCGCTGCGCGGCTTTTGCTATCATGATGCCCACACGAGGGCGCTCTTGCGTTTCGGTCGCGGTTTTCAGCCTGACCACTGCGTGATGCGCCTTGCTCGTTACCGTTTTTTGTGAATCTGAAAGGAAAGCCGATGTCTGAAGAAAACAGCGTACTCGCGCAAATCCAAGAACATCGTGCAAAGATCGATGAGATCGATCGCGAAATCGTCTCGCTGCTGAACAAGCGCGCGGGCCATTCGCTGGTCATCCGTGGTCTCAAGCCCGGTGCTCATCTGGGCTTGTATGACGCGAGGCGAGAAGAGGAGATCTTCGAGCGGGTCGACGGCTACAACGAGGGTCCTTTGTATAACGAGAACCTGCGTGAGATATATGCCAGTATCCTCAAAGTTATGAAGGAGACCCCGTCAGTATGAACGAGCAGATAGCAACCAAACTGCCGGATTACGGAACGCGCACGGACGAGATCACCATCTTCGCCGGGCCGTGCTCCGTCGAATCCGAAGAACAATTCGACGAAGTGGCCGAATGCATCGCGGGCCTCGGTCTCACGTGGGTCCGCGGCGGCGCGTTCAAGCCGCGCACCAACCCGCACTCGTTCCAAGGCCTGGGTGAGGAAGCACTTCAGATCATGAAGGCGTCGGGCGAGAAGTGGGGCCTTAAGACCCTCACCGAGGTGATGGACTCCGCGCACTGCGAGCTTGTGCACTCGTACGTGGACGGCCTGCAGGTAGGTGCGCGCAACTTCCAGAACTTCAGCTTGCTGAAGAACATCGGTATCGTCACGGCCGAATCGCACAAGATGGTGCTCTACAAGCGCGGGTTCGCCGGCACCATTGCCGAATGGCTCGCCGCCACCGATTACCTGACCGCCGAGGGCAACGACAACGTCGTGTTGTGCGAGCGCGGCATCCGCACGTTCGAGACGGCTACGCGCTTCACGCTCGACATATCGGCCGTACTCGTCATCCACAAGCAGAGCCTCTACCCGGTGTGCGTGGACGTGTCGCATCCGGCCGGCGTGCGCGACCTCGTTCCGTCGCTTGCGAAGGCGGCCGTTGCGGTCGGATGCGATTCGATCATGATCGAGGTGCATCCCAATCCGCCCAAGGCCCTCTCCGACGGTCCGCAGCAGCTCACGCCCGCCCAATTTACCGATCTGGTGGCAGAGCTCCGCGAAATTGCCGCCGTGTTCGGCAAGAAGATCGTGTAGAGCGCGGTAACAACGAACCGTGTACGACGTGCCGCTCGGGACATCGGGCGGCACGCTTGCGTGCGGGGTTGCGGGATGTGTCGTCCTCGGCTTTGCTCCGGATCCCCTTGTTCGCGGCAGGAAAACGGAGTTATTCGTCGTTTAAAGCCCCCTTGGAGGCGAAGCCACCCTCCGCTACGTCGAGCCATTCTCTTTCGCCTGATCAGAAAGATGGCTGGGAAACGGGTTGCGAGGAAGGGCTCTGGCGATGACGAATAAGTCCGTTTTCCTGCCACGAGTTCGCCGATTTGCTGCTGGATGCCCGAAATCGGGGTCAACATGGTGACCGTTCGGGGTTCTAGGCACCTGATCTTCGTCGAGCGTTGTGCGGACTGCTGATTTCAGGCGATGAGGCGCGGGTACCCGGCCACGGCATTGACCCTGCGCGTGCGGAGGATGCAGCAAGGCCTGCCGAATCCATAGGTCTGCATTTCTCACGCAGCCCGCCCCCCTGAGTCCAAGAAGCGGTAGAATACACCTTCTGACTACAGCAACGTTTCGAAAGAAAGCGCGTCCTATGCCAATCGACATCGATTCTCTGAACCCTGCCCAGAAAGAGGCGGTCCTCTGCACCGAGGGCCCGCTGCTCGTGCTCGCGGGGGCGGGCAGCGGCAAGACCCGCGTGCTCACGTACCGCATCGCGAACCTCATCGAGAACAAGGACGTCGCCCCGTGGCGGATTCTCGCGATCACGTTCACGAACAAGGCAGCGGCGGAGATGCGCGAGCGCCTGGGCGCGCTTGTGGGGCCTGCTGCCCGCGGCATGTGGGTGTCGACGTTCCACAGCATGTGCGTGCGCATGCTGCGCGCCGATGCCGAGCGCCTCGGCTTTACCAAAGCGTTCACCATCTACGCCGACGACGATTCGAAGCGCCTGTTCAAGGACATCATGGCCGAGCTCGATATCGATCCGAAGCGCTATCCGGTGAACGCCCTGAGGAACCGCATATCCACGGCCAAGAACGAGCTCATCGTGCCGGGCGATTTCGAGGCGCAGGCGGCCGATCCCATAGCGAAGGTGGCGGCGCGCGTGTACACGCGGTTGCAGGAGCGTCTGCGCGCGGCGAACGCGTTCGATTTCGACGACCTTCTGCTCTACGCGTACCTGCTACTCAAGAACCACCCCGACGTGCTCGAGGCCTATCAGGACCGTTTCCGCTACCTCATGGTGGACGAGTATCAGGATACGAACCATGCGCAGTACTCCATCACGACGCTTCTGGCCGACAAGCACAAGAACATCATGGTGGTGGGCGACGACGACCAGTCCATCTACTCGTGGCGCGGCGCCGACATCCGCAACATCCTCGAGTTCGAAAACGACTATCCCGAGGCCCATACCGTCAAGCTCGAGCAGAACTACCGCAGCGTCGGCAACATCCTCGCCGCAGCCAATGCGGTTATCGCCAACAACCAGCATCGCAAGGCCAAGAAGCTCTTCACCTCGGAGGGCGACGGCGACAAGATTTCGGTGTACATGGCCTCCGACGAGCGCGACGAGGGCCGCTGGATCGCAGGCGAGATAGAGAAGCGCAAGGCCGAGGGGTTCTCGTACAACCAGATCGCCGTGTTCTACCGCACCAACGCGCAGAGCCGCATGATCGAGGATATGCTCGTGCGCGCAGGTGTGCCGTACCGCATCGTCGGCGGCACGCGCTTCTTCGATCGCGCGGAGATCCGCGACGTCATGGCGTATCTGACGCTCGTGGTGAACCCCGCCGACGACATGGCGGCAAAACGCGTGATCAACGTGCCGCGCCGCGGCATCGGTAAGACCACGATCGAGCTCATCGACCGCGAAGCGCGCGAGAACCGCATGACGTTCATGGAGGCGGCCGAGCTCGTGATCGGCGACGAGAGCGTCAGGCTCGCAACGCGCAAGGCGCTCGGCGAATTCGTCGGCCTGATCAAGGACGCGGGCACCTACGGCGGCGACCTGCGCAAGGTGGTCGAAGCCATCATCGACAAGAGCGGCCTCATCTCGGCGCTCATCGCCGAAGACACCGACGAGGCGCGCGGGCGCGTCGAGAACATCCAGGAGTTCCTCGGTGTTGTCGACGAGTACACCGACACCCACGACGAGGGCGATGCGGAATACGCTGCGCCCACCGCGGGCGGCCAAGCGCTCGCCGAGCGGGGCGCCGCGGGTGCACTCGAGGCCGTCGTTCCTGGCGAGGGCGGCGATGTGCAGCTGTCCATCGGCGCCGGGCAGGACGAGGACGCCCCCGTCCGCGTGCTTTCGGCCAACTCGCTCGCCGACTTCATCGAATGGGTGACGCTGCGTACCGATCTCGACACCATGTCGGACGATGGCACGGCGGTCACGCTCATGACGGTGCACTCGTCGAAGGGCCTCGAATTCGATTGCGTGTTCGTGGGCGGCATGGAAGAGACGCTCTTTCCCCATATGAACTCGACCAGCGATCCGAGCGGCATCGAGGAGGAGCGCCGGCTCGCCTACGTGGCCATCACGCGCGCCCGCAAGAAGCTCTACCTCACGTGCGCTTACGCGCGCCAGATATTCGGCCAGACGCAGGCGAACCCCACCTCGCGCTTCATCGCCGAGATCCCGAGCGAGCTGCGTCAGACAACGGGCCTCGGCTCGTCGGGCTTCGAGGGCACGGGCTGGGAGAAACGGGGTAGCCGCAAGGGCATCGCCGGATCGGGAACCGAGGCGGGCGGCGGTCGCGTGTTCGGCCAGTCGAGCGCTTCGGGCCCGTCGAGCCGTGCAACGCGCAGCTCGTATTCGGGGTTCGTGCGCGATACGGGGAAGAAGGCTGCCGCGGGCATGTCGTTCGGAGTCGGCGATACCGTCGACCACAAGACGTTCGGACGCGGCAAGGTCGTGAAGGTCGACGGCGACACGCTCCATATCAGGTTCGCGAAGACCGGCGCAACCAAGAAGCTCCTGAAGGATTATGCACCCATCGTGAAGATCGGGTAGGGACCGAAAAGCCCGCATGGGGATTGGCCGAGCGGGCGGCGGGCAAGCGACTGAAAACGCCCCCCGCATCGACTGACGCGGGGGGCGTTTCTGCTATCGAGTGATTCGGTTGCCGCTCGCAGGGCAAAGGCGTCGTTTAGATGCCTGCGGCTGCGTTTTCGCCTGCAAGTTTGCCGAACGTGAGGGCGCATGCGAGGCTGTGACCGCCAACGGTCACGGGGTACTCGACCAGGTAGCGCCCGCCCTGGGTGTTACCTGCGACGTACAGGCCCTTGATGGGGTCTCCGTTTTCGTCGAGGGGATGCAGGTCGGTGTCGCATTCGAGCCCGCCCATGAGCACGAGCATACCTGCGGAATCGAAACGGCAGGCGTAGAAGGGCGGCGTATCGACGGGGAACATGCGGCTGCCGATCTTGCCGTAATCCTCATCGATGCCCTTCGCGGCAAGCTCGTTGTACCGTTCGATGGATGCCTTCACGTTCTCGACGGGAAGGCCCATTCCCTCGGCCAGCTCCTCGATCGTATCGGCCTTCAGGGTGACGGCGCCCTCTACCATCTCATCGGTGGTGTATCCGAGAGCGAATCCTTCGAGAACGGTTTTGTACTGGTCTTTTTCGTCGTCGGAGATGTAGTAGTTGACGAACCCGTGTCCGGTTCCCTGTGCCGCTAACTGCGTTTTCCAGTTGGCGTCGAATATCTGCCACGATTTGGTGCCGAGGGTCGCGAGCTCGGGATCGGGGGAGACGGGCTGGCGGGATAGCTGGTCGGCGATGTTCTGGCCGGGGATGTCCTCGTTCATGAACCGGTTGCCTTCCATGTTGAGCTGCAGGAAGGCATCGACGCCCAAAGCGCCGCCCATGTGGTGCGTCATCGGCGCATAGGGTCCGAGTTCCATGTGGGCTCCCGCCCATACCCCCATGCGCTGCCCGTCACCGGTGTTGCAGAAATCGCCGTTTACGTCGACCTCGCTGTAGAACGAAGCGAACTCGTCGGCCTGAGGGGCGTAGTAGTGGCGCATTTCCTTGTTGCCGCCCATGTCTCCCGTGCAGAGACAGACCGCTTGTGCGTTGATGCGCGTATACGTTTCTCCCTTGGCGTCATGCACGTACGCGCCTGTGACGGCGCCGGTCGATTCGTCGACGATGAGCTGCTCGGCGAATGTTCCGAACAGGAACTCGGCGCCGGCGGCGAGCGCTTTGTCGCGGCAGTTCTCGCAGCCCCATTGCATATTGGGGTTGAGGTTGATGGTGCCGTGGAAGAACGGGTAGTACTCCGTTTTGTAGTCGTAGCCCTCAAGCGGGGGCCAGAAGATGGGGCGGAGGAAGTTCGGGTTGTCGGTAGTTTTGTTGTCGGCGGTTTTTGCTACGAGCTCGTAGTCGGCTCCCTCGACAAACCAGTCGAAGGCTTCGCCCGAATGGTCGTACCAGTAGTTGAGGAAATCAGGGTTGGGACGGTAGCACATGTCCTTCATGAGCTGATTGACAATATCGGCCTTCGGCGCCCACTCGATGCCGATGCTTTTTTGGATTTTGGAATTGACGACGCCGAATGCGCCGGCCATGCCGACGACGCCGATATCGTCTTGCCTTTCAACGCCGATGACGCGAGCGCCCGCTTCGGCGGCGGCGCGCGATGCCGCAATGCCTGCTAGCCCGAGTCCGAGCACAAGCACGTCGCAGTCTTTTTCTTCCGCAACGTTTGCGGGGACTTCGGGCTTGGCGAGGAATGGCGGCGTGTATTCGGACGGATTGGTCGCCGTCGATCCAGCGGCAGCCTCGGTTGCTGCGCCTCCTTGGGCGGCCTTATCGGCTGGAGCGCAGCCAGCGAGTCCTGCGCCTGCTGCGACTGCGGCCGCTGCGCCCAGGCCGATGAAGGAACGACGCGACAGTTCGATGCGGTTTGCTTTCATGATACCCTCCTTAGTTTCTGTTCTTGCTTATTTGCGGCCCATTCGATGCGGCCGCGAACCGAACAGTACTCCCTCAGCGCTTGTGCAAACCTCCTTCGAAGGCGGGTGATTTTTACGAAAGTGCTGGTCTAGGCCACCTGAAACGGGTGATATAGAAGTGGGATAGAGATAAATCGACTCTCGTTTGCATTCCGGCAGGTATACTGTGGCAAGACAGGAAGGGGACTATGAAGCGCTTGCTTACAAACATGCGTAACGTTGCTTTGCGGGATGCTTTGTGTTTCGGGGGATATGCGCTTTACCTCGTTTTCTCGTACATGGCTTTCCATTCCTTTACGCTGTTCGCTCCCGCCTCCGCCCTCGATGCCGTTTCGCAGACTCTCTTTCTTGCAACCGTCCTCGGCTCGAGAGTATGTGTTTTCGTGGCCATCGCTTTCTTTTCGTTGCGCAGTACGGGACCCGATACGCTTGTTTCCGTGCTTGTCGCCTGCGGAGTGGCGTTGTTCGGTTTCCTCGTTTGCGGTATGGCGCTGCAGTTTTCCATCGACGTGGAATTCGGTCGCATTCTGCCTTGGCTGATGTTCGGCGGCGTGTGTCTCGGCGCGGGGGATGCCCTCATGGTCCTTTTGTGGGCGCGATTCTGCAAAACGTTTACGCTGCGGAGCGTTTACCTCTTTGTCCTGCTCAGCAATATGGCGAGCTTGGTGATCTATTTTCTCATGACGCTTCTGCCCCCTGCGTTGGTCATCCCGGCCACGGCGGTTCTCTTTGTGATTTCTTCGGTGTGCGTGAAGCGGTCGATTTCGATTCGGGTTCCGGCGGTGAGCGAATATTCGCTTCCCGTTGCCAAAAGTGCTGCGTCGCGCTTGTGGCGTCCGGTGTTCGGGACGATGGTGTTCTGTTTCATGAGCGGGATGATGATGCAAATATCGGGCCAGCAAGAACTGCCGCTTTCGACGGTGCAGGAAACCTCGATCGTGTCGAGCGGGATCGTCGTGGCGATCCTCCTTGTTCCGGTGCTGGTGGTCTCGAAGCCGCCGAACCTGAGTCGTCTCTACAAGATGGCTTTGCCGCTTTCCGCGGCGGGCTTTCTTCTTCTGCCGATACTCTGGAACGCGGCAGGGGGGATCGTCAATGCGTTCGCCCAGCTTGGATCGATGGTGGCTAGCATCATTCTGTGGTGCATGCTAGCCGACATGGCGCGAGACACCCGATTGCCCTCACCGCTCGTATTCGCCGCCGCTTTGGCGTGTACGAATGCCGCGCAGCTGCTCGGCGTGCTCGTCGGGTTCTTCAATGCGTCGAGCATCACTTCCGGCGGAATCATGCTGACGGTAATAGCGCTCGTCTCGCTGTATCTGCTCTCCATGCTTTCATTGTTTCTGTTCAAAGACAAAGGGCTTGCCCTGGAGGAGCCTGCGACGCCCGCTCCTCAGTTGGTCGTGCGCGAGGAGCAGTGGTTTTCCGCTCGCTGCGAGGAGATCGCGTCAACTCATCAGCTAACAGCCAGAGAGCAGGAGATATTCGTGCTTCTTGCCCAGGGGCGCACGGTTCACGGCATCTCGGAGAAGCTCTACGTATCGGAGAACACGGTCAAGTCGCACATCAAGAGCATCTACCAGAAGCTCGGAATCCATCTGCGTTCCGAGCTGATCGAACTCGTCAATCATGTTGATGACGAGTTCGATCAGCAAGCAAAGCAGATTCGCTGAGGGACGTTGGCGCTCTCCTACGAGCAGCTCATCCCCGGTGTGCACGAGGCGCAGAAGCCGCAGGCGGCGGGCGTTGCGGCTATGCCGCCGAGGGCGCTTTCGCGCAGCTCGAACGGCAGCGAGCGGCCTACCTTGCGCATGGCTTCGACCGTTTCGTCGAAGTTGACGAGGTTGCCGATGCCTGCGAGCGCGATCTGCGCGCTCACGAGCGCCGTTGCCGCGCCCGAGGCGTTGCGCTTCTGACAGGGCACTTCCACGAGCCCGGCGATCGGATCGCATACGAGCCCCATCATGTTGGTGAGCGCGTTGCTTGCGGCGGCGAAGCACTGCGCGGGCGTCCCCCCAGCGAGTTCGACGGCTGCTGCTGCGGCCATTGCGGCCGCCGAGCCGATTTCGGCCTGGCAGCCTCCTTCGGCTCCCGATACCGTGGCGTTGCGCGTGATGAGGTAGCCGATGGCGCCGGCGCAGGCGAGCCCTCGCTTCAGATCGTCGTCGCTGAAGCCCCTGCTGTCCTGCAGGGCCAGGAGCACGCCGGGGATTACGCCCGCCGAGCCTGCCGTGGGAGCGGCGGCGATGCGTCCCATCGAGGCGTTCGTCTCGAGCACCGCCATCGAGTAGGCGATGGCGAGCGAAAGCTGATCGTCGCAGAGGTTGCCCCCGAGCCTTCTCAGTGCGGAGAGTTTCAGCGCTTCGCCGCCGATCAATCCTCCCATAGAGGGGAGGGGCTCTTCGAGGGGCCGCGTTGCCGATTGCCTCATAACGGCGAGCGCCTCGTCGAGGTAGCCGTCGGTGTCGCTCGCGTAGCCGAGGCTGGCTGCAAGCGCGTCCTCGCGTTTTAAAAACGCCTCGGAAATGGACATGCCGCTCTCTTCGCAGTAGGAGAGCATGGCGGCACCGTGGGGGAAATCGAGCTCCTCGAAGCGCGCTTGGGCCGCTTCGACATCGGCTGCATCGTCTTTCGAGACGCCGGTTGCGCTGTCACCGGGAATGATGCGCACGTCGCGGATTGCGGGATGCGCCTCGATGGCGGTCTTGATTTCCGGGCAGACCGCCTGATCGGTTTCCAGGATAGTGTAGGCGGCATCGCCCTTTCGCTCGCGGTACATGCGGGTTGTGGCGATGTTGACGCCCTGATCGCTGATGCTTTTGGCGATATGGGCCAACACGCCCGCTTCGTCGTGCTGACGGATCACGATGCTCGTCTTCTCGCCGGTCACTTCGACGTCGATGCCGTCGATGCGCCTGATGACAGCTGCACCGCCTCCGATGCTCTCGCCGCGGATGCTCATCTCGTATGCCGTCTTCTGCTTGAAAAAAAAAAAGACGGTGTTAGGGNGGCGGCGAGGATAACCTGCCGGTCGATAAGCTCGTCGGCGCGGATTCCAAGGAGTTCCAACTCGGCGATTCGACCGTGCTCATCGCGCAGCACGAGACGGTCGATCTGCCCGCCGTCATGGAGCGAGAGGACGAGATCCGAGCCTATATGCGCCAGCTCAAAGACGACAACGGCTATGAGTTCGTGCTTTTCATGGTGACCGACATCATGGCGGAGGGCAGCCAGTTTCTGTGCGAGGGCAACCGTCGCATCGTGGATCGGGTGTTCAACATCAAGTGCACGGGCGTGGGCGGTACGTGGATGCCTGGCATCCTGAGCCGTAAGAAACAGGTCGCAGCCCGCATCCTCGGCTCGTAGACCGACGGACGGGTTGGTGCGCAATCGGCTCGTAGGCTGACGCGCAGGTTGTTGTGCAGTCGGCTTCTTGGGCCGACGCGCGGGTTGGCCTTTATTCTCGGCTCGTGGGTCGGTGCGTAGATGAGAGCATGCCCGAGCGGGCGGTGCGTTTCAGGCGCACTGCCCGCTTTCCTTTTCCCAGATTCTCCCGATATGCCCGATGAGGAACTCCTCGAACCGCCTTGCTTCGGGGGATTGTTCGCCGTCCGAATCCACGATGGCTATGGTCCGCGCAAAGCGAGTATCGGCGAGGGAGACGAGATCCGCTTCGTAGTCCGAAAGGTCGCCCCAGCTGTGCTCGGGCCAGAATCCGATGCCGAGGCCGAGGCCGATCATCTTTTTCACGACCGAGGGGTTGTCGCTTTCGAAGGCGATGTGCGGTGTGAAGCCCGCAAGCGCGCAAAGCTCGTCGCAGAGCGTCCGGAAGGCCCTCGATCCCGCGAGGCAGATGAAGCGGCTTTCGGCCAGACCGCTCAGATCGGCGGGTTCGGGAGGACGCGGGCCGCGGCTTGCCNTGTTCGCTTCGCGGGCGAGCTGAAACGAATCGCGGATGCGCAGATCGTCGGTATCGAGGCCGAGCATGCCTCCGACGAGCGCTTTGTCGGTGCCGTGGCCGACGAGCGTGTGGGCGAACGATCCGAGAAGCGAGAACTCGACGGATCGTGGTTCCGCGAGGCAGAGCCTGCGCGCCATGTAGGCGATGCGCAGCGCTCCTGCGGTATGCGAACTCGAGGGCCCGACCATGATGGGGCCGATGATGTCGCGTATGCTCAAGGTGTCCATTGAGGCCTCCTTGGAAGTGGTTTCGAATACGCGGCCATCGTATCACGACCGCGGGCGTCTCCATCGAATCGTAACGCCGCTCGGCAAGCGGATATCCGGCCGCGTGCAACGGCGGGTAGGAAACATTGCGTGCGGGAGTGTGTGGCGCTGCGGCGCTCGGTTGCCGAACGTCTGGCTCTCGCCGAAAAATCGCTCACCCGATGGGGCGCGGGCGAACGCTGTGCGGATGCGTCTGCGTGCAGCGTCTGAAACGCAGTGCGGGAAAAACCCTCGGGTCGGTGCAAGTTTTTTCGGTTGTGCGTGATTGGGGCGTGTTGTTTGACCGCTATTGCGGCGAGTTCGACTTGCCACCAGGGAAAACGCCTTGATCGGCGCGCCTGCGCATACGCAGGAACAGACGCGCGGGCTGGTTTTCCGCCTTTCGGTTCGCATAACCGAAAAAACTTGCACCCAAGTGCCCCGATTCCATACGGTATGTCCTTGCTTTTATGGGGGCGCGTGACGAGACGAGCCGCGCGGCGCGGGCCGGGTGCGCGTGATGGGCGGGGCGCAGGCGGGGA
>NZ_LT964679.1:209388-212692 GCF_900240215.1 Raoultibacter timonensis
CCATCACCGCATCGGCGATGTGTCCACCGTGAATCCCATCCAGTTTCTGAACCTGCCGGTCGGTTCCACGGCGACCATCGTCGCCATGGAGTTCGAACGTCACGACGTCGAGATCCCGAAATCCATCGCGGCGGTCCTCCTTTCCGCCGTCATGACCGATACCGTCATCCTCAAGTCGCCCACGGCGACCTCGTTCGACCGCGAGCAGGCCGAGCGCCTTGCCGCCTTGGCGGGCGTCGAGGCGACCGAGTTCGGTCTTGCCGTGTTCAAGTGTCGTGGCGGCGAGGATAACCTGCCGGTCGATAAGCTCGTCGGCGCGGATTCCAAGGAGTTCCAACTCGGCGATTCGACCGTGCTCATCGCGCAGCACGAGACGGTCGATCTGCCCGCCGTCATGGAGCGAGAGGACGAGATCCGAGCCTATATGCGCCAGCTCAAAGACGACAACGGCTATGAGTTCGTGCTTTTCATGGTGACCGACATCATGGCGGAGGGCAGCCAGTTTCTGTGCGAGGGCAACCGTCGCATCGTGGATCGGGTGTTCAACATCAAGTGCACGGGCGTGGGCGGTACGTGGATGCCTGGCATCCTGAGCCGTAAGAAACAGGTCGCAGCCCGCATCCTCGGCTCGTAGACCGACGGACGGGTTGGTGCGCAATCGGCTCGTAGGCTGACGCGCAGGTTGTTGTGCAGTCGGCTTCTTGGGCCGACGCGCGGGTTGGCCTTTATTCTCGGCTCGTGGGTCGGTGCGTAGATGAGAGCATGCCCGAGCGGGCGGTGCGTTTCAGGCGCACTGCCCGCTTTCCTTTTCCCAGATTCTCCCGATATGCCCGATGAGGAACTCCTCGAACCGCCTTGCTTCGGGGGATTGTTCGCCGTCCGAATCCACGATGGCTATGGTCCGCGCAAAGCGAGTATCGGCGAGGGAGACGAGATCCGCTTCGTAGTCCGAAAGGTCGCCCCAGCTGTGCTCGGGCCAGAATCCGATGCCGAGGCCGAGGCCGATCATCTTTTTCACGACCGAGGGGTTGTCGCTTTCGAAGGCGATGTGCGGTGTGAAGCCCGCAAGCGCGCAAAGCTCGTCGCAGAGCGTCCGGAAGGCCCTCGATCCCGCGAGGCAGATGAAGCGGCTTTCGGCCAGACCGCTCAGATCGGCGGGTTCGGGAGGACGCGGGCCGCGGCTTGCCACGGCGATGCCGATGCGCTCGGTAAACGTCGCTTCGACGGCGGCGTCGGGCGGCGAAGCGCTCAACCCGTGAAACGACCCGTCGGAGGCGAGGGCCGTCACGTGGATGTCGCACAGGGGCTCGTGCTCGTTCTGGCTGATGAGGAATCGGGTGTCGGGATGCTCGGCGCTGTAGAGAGCGATTGCGTCGACGACGATGCCCGAAGCAGCCTGGACGTCGATGCGAACCGTGTGCCGTTCGCTTTCCGAGAAGGCGGCGATATCGCGGGCGATGCCGTCGATGCTCGCGAGGGCCGGCGCGAGCCTGTCTTTGAGGTAGGCTCCTGCGGGGGTGAGCCTGATGTTTCGGCCTGTGTGCTCGAACAGATTCACGCCGAGCTCGCGCTCGAGGCGACGGATGGCCTGGGAGAGGGCGGGCTGCGCCACGTGGAGCTTCTTGGCGCTGTTCGTCACGTGCTGGCTTTCGGCCACTTCGAGGAAATATTTCAACTGCAGCAGTTCCATAGGAGATCCTCGCTTATTAATAATATAAAACTTATTATAACGATAGAAACAATATATTAGACGGTATTGAAAGAAAAGCGTAGCGTACTGTCCGTTGGCATGCAATCGATAGGGCTGCGCATCGGCGCGCCTTTTGGTAGGAGATGGTTCTTCGTGGCTGAATTTCTCGAAGCGGCAATGCTCGTCTGCTTCGGACTCTCGTGGCCTCTCAATGCGTTCAAGGCGTACAGAGCGGGTACGGCGAGGGGGACGAGCTGGCAGTTCATCGGTTTGATCACGATCGGGTACGCGGCAGGTATCGCCGCAAAGTTCGCGTCGGGTTCGATCAACTGGGTGCTCGCCGTGTACTTCGTCAACGTGGTCTGCCTCGGTGCCAACTGGCTCGTGTATTTCAGGAATCGCAAGCTCGACGCCGTCGCCGATGCGGATGCTGCCGCCCGTGCGCTCGGGGACGAGCAGGCGTGTCGGATGCGCGTCGAAGCGGCGCTTGAAGAGGGCTTTGCCGATGGCGTGCGCGCCGCCGCCCGCGGCATCTAGACGGCTGGCCCGGTTGCGGTTGCGCCGCCGCGAGTGGTGAAGCGCTCCTGCGAGCAGCGTCTCAGCCGCTCGCCCTCACGCGGACATCGGCGTTCGGGCGACGCATCTCGTGTTGTTTGGCGACCTTGCGATGCGTGCAAACGGGCATGCGCCCGGGCGCCGTACTTGGGTATAATGGCGTTATGACCCTCATCCGAACCAATACACCGAACGCTGCAGCAGCCGACGAGGCTGCATTCGAGTACGCCCTCCGCGTCTTTTCAGAAGGAGCGCGCCCCGTTGTCATCGTGCCCTCCTACGACGAGACGGTCCGCCTCAAGAAGGCCTGGTCCGAGCGCATGTCGTTCGGCATCGATGTGGCTACGCTTTCTTCATGGGCGGCCGATCTGTGGGAGCTGTACGGCGACGGGCGCACGTTCGTGGACTCCGTGCAGCGCGAACTCATTGCGGGCGCAGCCCTGCGCGACCATTGCGAGCAAAGCCTCGGATGCCTCATGCAGCCCACTTCGGGAACGCGCTCGTTTATCGCGCGTGTTGCGCGCGAAGCGCTGCCGAAGGCGGCGGGCGAGCACGATCTCGGCCAGGGCGAGCGCGAGGCGGTCGAAGTGCTCGACCGATATCGCGACATCGCGGCTTCGGCGGGCTTGGTCGAGCAGTCCGAAGCCCTCGCGCTGCTTGCGGATACTTCCGTGCTTGCGCAGTACCGCCCCGTTACCGTGGGGTTCGAACCTGACGCTTTCACAGCTGTCGAGCAAGATTTTCTCGCGTGCGCTGGGGCGGTCGCGTTCGTCAACGAGAGAAGCGCGGAGCCTGTCGGGAAGCGCGCGCCCGAGCTGGCATCGCTGCTCGCAGCGCTTTTCGAACCCGATGAGGAGCATCCCGTTGCTGCAACCGGCGCAGTGCGGTTCGTGCTGCCTTCGGGACGCTACGCTGCGCCCCGATCGCTGTGCGATGCCCTTGCCGCAATCCGATCCGACGATCCCGGTGCGTCGGTCGCGGTGGCGGCGCGTGACGCCTATGCCTGCTTCGAGGAACTCGCACCGAGGCTTGCCGCGCGCGGCATCGCGGCCGAAGTGC
>NZ_LT964679.1:213531-351490 GCF_900240215.1 Raoultibacter timonensis
GAAGGTCACCGCCGATACGCTGCCGCGGGCTCGCCGTATCCTCGAGCGCGTGTTCGACGATCAGCTCGCATACGACGCGACGCTCGTCGGCGATGCGACGGCGCTCGTCGCGCTCGACGATCTGGAGCGGCGCGAGGTCGACGATCTCAAGCGCAAACTCGTCGGCTACCTCGATCGCGAGGCGAGGCTTCTGCCCGGGTTCGCTCCTCTCGACGGCGAGGTGAGCTTCGGCCGGAAACAGGGAGCCTTCGAATATGCGGGCTTCAAGGTGAACGGGACGATCGACCGCGTCGACGTGGACGGATACGGCCGTGCGGTGGTCGTCGATTACAAGGGTGCCGTAGGCAGGTCCTATGCGCTGAGGGAAAAGGCGGATGCACCCCCCGCTCTGCCCCGCAAGGTGCAGACGCTCATCTACGCGCAGGCCGTGCGCAAGACCATGGGCCTCGAGCCGGTGGGCGCGCTCTACCTTTCGTACGGCAAAGACGAGGGCATCGCAGGCTCGTTCGACCATGCGCTGCTCGACCCCGAGAAGGACCTGCTCGGCATCGATGCCGCTACGTGCGGAACGCTCGGTTTCGCAGAGCTGCTCGATCGCGTCGAGGAGGCCGTGGCCATCCGCCTCGAATCGCTGCTTGCCGGCGATATCCCTGCGTGTCCGCGCGACGAAGACGCCTGCACGTACTGCCCGGTTACCGTCTGCAGCGTGCGCGATGCCCTGCAGCGTCGGAGCGAGGGAGACGAGTGATGGGCTCGGTATCCTACACGAGCGAGCAGAAGCTCTGCATCGAACAGCTTGTCGGACCGGTCGACATCTCGGCAGGCGCCGGATCGGGGAAGACGTTCACGCTCTCGCAACGCATCGCCTACGCCCTTTCGCCTGAATCGAACTCGGGGATCGACGACATAGACCAGGTGCTCGCCATCACCTTCACCGATAAGGCCGCATCCGAGATCAAAAGCCGCGTACGGTCGACACTGCGCGCGAACGGCCTGTTCGAACCTGCGCTCAAGGTTGATTCCGCGTGGATATCGACCATCCACGGCATGTGTTCGCGGATACTGCGCGCCCATGCGCTCGAGCTCGGGCTCGATCCCGGGTTCGCGGTCATCGACGGCTTGGATCGCCAGGAGATGATCGACGCTGCCGTGAACGAGGTGATCGGGGAAGGTTCTGAAATCGTGAGCCGCTCCGAATTCGATGCGCTGTTCGAGGCGTTTCCCGCGCGCAGCAGCGGGTTCGGAGGATCGTCGATATCGGCGATGGTCGAAGAGCTCATCGCGAAGGCGGCGGGCATGGTGAGGGGCTTCGACGGGTTCGAGACGGGACCGGATCCGGCGCCGCCCACGGAGTTGGCGAAACGGCTCCTTATCGCATATGAGGAGCTGCTCGCTTCCTACGAAGGCACCAAGCAGACGGCTTCTCTCGAGAAGAACCGCGCGTTCGCGCTCGATGCCGTCCAAGCCTTGCAGGAGTTCCTCGAATCGGGCGACAAAACGCTCGACGGCCTCATCGCCGTGCTCGATGCGTGCGAGTTCCTCGGCAAGCGCGGGTGCCCAGCGGAGGAAACCGAGTACTACCAGAACGTTCATGCGGGCGTTGCGCAGGAGGCGTTCCTCGCGAAGGCACGCCCGCTTCTGGGCGATCTGCTCGCGCTCGCCAGGCGAGCCCAGAGCGTGTACGAGGCGAGCAAGCGCTCGCAAGGCGTGCTCGACAACGACGACCTGCTCAAACTCGCGCTCGATGCGCTTTCCCGCGAAGAGATCGCACGCGAGTACCGCGATCGCTTCCGGCTTGTGATGGTCGACGAGTTCCAGGATACGAGCCAGCTGCAGATCGAGATCGTCCGCCATCTGGCGGGCGAGGGCCTGCGCTACCTGTGCACCGTCGGCGACGCCCAGCAGAGCATCTACCGGTTTCGCGGTGCCGATGTGAACGTGTACAAGGCGTTTCGCGCGGGGCTGGAAACCGACGAGGTCCGTGTCGGTGGCGGCGAGCCGACGCTGCTCAAGCTGTCCCGCAACTTCAGGAGCCACGCCGACGTGCTCGCGTTCGTGCGTGCCGTCTGCTCCCAGGACCAGGTGTTCGGAGGCGATTTCCTCGATCTGACGGCGGTATACGATGGAAGCGGCTACCGCTCCGCGAAGCCGCGCATCCAACTCGTGGCGGCTACGGTTCCCCAGGGCCTGCCGGGCAAGACGGCCGATCTCGTGGAAGCCGAAGCGCGGGCGATCGCTGCATATTTCCGTGAAATGCACGAAGCGGGCCATCCGCTTTCCGATATGGCCGTGTTGCTCGGTCGCATGGCGTTCGCCGAGGTGTACGCCCAAGCTATCCGCGACGAGGGCTTCCCGTGCATCATCGCAGGCGGTTCGCTGTTCCATAAATCCCCCGAGGTGAAGGTCGTCGAGCGCCTGCTTCGCGTGCTTGCCGACATGGGCGATACCCAAGCGCTCTTCGAGGTATTGACCAGCCCTATGTTCGAGCTTTCGGCCGACGATATGCTCGAACTCGCAACCGGCTTCGACGAGGCGAACGGCATCCCTATCAAGCGCGATCTCAGCAAGGGGTTCGCGGCGCTGTCCGACCGCATCGACGAACTTTCGGCGGGCCTGCGCCATGCGGTGCTGCTCATGCAGAAAGCCCAGATGGAAATCCGCTACAATCCGCCGTCGAGAGCGCTCATGGACGTGCTGCTCGATTCGGGATGGATCGCGCGTCTTGAAGCCCAGGGAGCCGAGGGCTCGGCGCGCATCGCCAACGTGCTCAAGGCCGTACGGTTCGTTGAATCGATGGAGCGCGACAAGGGTTTCGGCATCTCCCGCTGTTCCGCGGAGTTTTCGGCGATGATCGCCGCCGGCATGAAGGAGGCGCCCGGCGCGCTTTCGGCCGATGGGCAAGAGGCCGTGAAGATCATGACCATCCATGCTTCGAAGGGCCTGGAGTTTCCCGTCGTGGCGCTCGCCCGGTTTGCGAAAGGCCCCTCGGGCCCTTCGGGAAAGCTCGTGGCCGAGACGATGGGAAACAGCACGTACCTCTCGCTCGCAGCGCCCTCTTCGTTGCCCGCCAAGGGTTCGCTTTCGGCCAAGGCGCAGGGAAAGCCGTACGCCGCCCCTGCGGGCGAGGATCCCCGCACGGCAACAGGGCTGCTCGACTACCACGCTTCGCTCAAACGGGTTTCGCGCATCGAGGAAGACGCCGAGGAGCGTCGCCTGTTCTACGTGGGTGCGACGCGCGCCAAGGAGGCGCTGTGCGTAGTGATGGGCATCAAGGAGCAGAAAACCGATCCGTACAAAGCCTATCGCGGCACCCTCGACGATATCCGTTCGGCGTTCTGCGGCGAGGGGCTTTTCCCGTCCGAGAACGCTTCTTTCGAGTACGGCGGAAGCGAGCCTGCCGAGTTCGTACGGGTTGCGGTGGTTGCCGAGGGCGAGCGGGAGGCCGGGGACCCGACGTGCCAGCAGGCGGGAACGTGCGCCGATCTTGGAAGGTTGGGAACGGTGAGCATCCCCGATGTCGAGCCGTTTTCGCTGCTCGGAACGCGCTCGGCTCTTCGGGGGGCTGCGGGGCTCTTCTCGTATTCGTCGATCGCCGAAGCGCACGATCCGGATTTCGCCGAACCCGTGTTGCCGCCCGAGGCGTTTGCGTCCGACGCCGACAAGGCGACCGACTTGGGTTCCGCCTTCCATCGGCTCGCCCAGCTTGCCGCGCTGCACTCGATCGGTTTCGCCCGCTCGCGCATCGGCGCGATCGAGGCGACGTACGGCATCAAGGACGTCGATCGACTGCACCGCGCTGTGGACCGCTGGTTCTCGTCGCGGGTTTGCGCAAAAGCGCTCGGCATGCGGCGCCATGATGCCGAGGTTCCGTTCAGCGTGATGGTCGCAGGCGCAGGGTGCCTCGAGGGCGAGATCGATCTTCTGTGCACAGACGACGGCGCCTGCGCCTTCGTCGTCGATTACAAGACGGGCGGAAACAATGCCGAAACCGACGAGCAGCTGCATGAGAAGCACCTGCTGCAGGCGCAGTGCTATGCGTACGCCGTGCTGAACCAGGGGTTCGAGTCGGTCGAGTTCGCGTTTGTCCGCGTTGAGCGGGACGATCCTTCAGGCGGCGATACGCTGCAGGCGGTGCCGTACCGCTTCGAGAAAAGCGAGCTGCCTTCGCTGGCTGCCGTTATCGCCGATCGCGCAAAGGCCGCCCGGAACTGAAGCGAAGCTGTTCGAGGCCGGGCGAGCGTCTTGGGTGTTGGGTATGACGTGCGGCATCGGCGCCGAATGGGCAGCCCGATTCGCGCAGCGACGCGTAGGAAATCGGTTGGGCTGTCGAACAGGATGCGTGCGTTCCGATTGAACAGCGAACATGCTGCTCTGCGGGCGCAGCTGGAATCGATGCGGCCTGCGTACGGCACCCGATGGCGATCTGTTCTTTAAGGATTCGAGCAGATGCGTGCCAATAGCGGCTTATCGGCGAATATGCCGTAATGTGGCAGAGATTTCGACTTGTGTCAATAAGGGAATCGAATACATGATTGCTGAAGCGGCGGATCGCGGAGAAACACCAGGTCGCGAATTCTCGAAAGCCGCTGCAACCGAAATGTATTATATTATCATTTGGCACAGATCGATTTTTCTGCCAAAACCGACGGTTTCTCCATCGGATCGGGGCACCGCAACGGTTGCCGTGATCCGCGTCTTCGAATAGGGGCTCATCGTCGGCTTACTTTTCCAGCAGCACTTCTTCGAGCGAGCGCTTCGGTACGTGGTGCACGCGGGCTTCGTCGCGCCAGTAGGCGGGGGAGCCGTTAGCTGGCATGTCTTCGACGACGACGTGCTCTGCGGGCTTGCCGAGGGCGATAACGAGGTCGGGCGCGAACGTCGCTCGGTCGATTCCGAGCGCATCGGCGAGGCTCTTCTTCTTGAATGCGCCGATCGGGCAGGCGGCAAAGCCGGCGCTTCGCGCGGCGAGCATGATCGTCTGCAGGGCGATTCCCTCATCCCATGCGGTGAACAGATCTCCCATGACCAGGCTTTCGTCGTGTAGCATGACGATGTAGCCGGTCGGGCGCTCGCCCTCGCCGGGTCCCGGCCAATCGGGAAGCGCAGCCGCCCACGAGAGGCAGTCGAACACGCTTGCGCATGCAGCCGGATCGCTGACGATCAGATACTTGAGCGGCTGTTTGTTGCCGCTTGAGGGGACGAGCCGCGCGGTGTCGACGAACTCCACGAGCAGCTCGTGCGGGATGCGCTCGCCTTCGAGGAACCTGCGGCAGGTTCTGTTTTGGATTACGGCGTCTTTGAACACGGGAACTCCAATCCTTCGTCTTTGTCTATAATGGTGGTAACCGAACGACGGTGCAAGGCGGGCTTTCGAACCGTTTTCCGACCGTTTGCATGCGACTGCACGAGCTAAGGACTGAAGCATATGGATACCACCGCAGACAGCATAACGTCAACTGACGAGAGCGCATTGGGCGAACCGCCGATGTCCGATGCGGCTGCGAGCGCAGAGGCTTGCGCTGCTGCCGTACTCGAAACGTTCTTCGATCTCGTGCGCATCGACAGCCCCTCGCGCAGCGAGGCCCAGGTCGCCGCGTATTGCAAGCGGCGTCTCGAGGAGCTTGGGTTCAGCACCCGCGTCGACGATACGCGGGAGGCGACGGGTTCGGATACCGGTAACCTGATCGCGCATCTTCCGGGCACGGCGCCCGGGCACATCGCGCTTTCGGCCCATATGGACTGCGTGAGCCCGTGCTGCGGCGTAGAACCGGTTATCGAAAACGACGTTGTGCGTTCGGCGGGGGATACCGTGCTCGGGGCGGATGACAAGGCAGGCGTTGCCGCCATCATCGAGGGGCTTGCCGCCGTTGTCGCATCCGGTGCGCCGCGTCCCGACATCACGGTCGTGCTCACGGTGTGCGAGGAGCTGAGCCTGCTCGGTGCTGGTGCGCTCGACTCCGATCTGTTCGACGGCACGGTGCCCTGCTTCGTGTTCGATGCGGATGGGGCACCCGGGTCGATCGTGCTCGGCGCACCCTTCCACTATACGCTTCGGGCGACCTTCGCGGGCAGGGCGGCCCATGCGGGCGTAGAGCCCGAGGCGGGCGTCTCGGCCATCCAGATGGCGGCAGCGGCCATCTCGGCTATGAGGCTCGGTCGTATCGACGAGTGCACCACGGCCAACATCGGCATGATCCGCGGGGGGCGCGAGGTCAACATCGTAGCCGATGCGTGTTCGGTCGACGGGGAGTGCCGATCGCTTTTCGAGGATCGCGTGAACGCCCAGCGCGACCACATGACCGAGGCGCTGACCGCGGCTGCCGAGCGCTTCGGGGGATCGGTGGACATCGATTGGCGCGTCGACTATCCGGGCGTGCTCTTCGACGAGCAGGATCCGATCGTCGAGAAGCTCTTTTCGGCGGCGCGTGCTGCGGGCCTCGAGCCCAAGACGACCGTTTCGGGCGGGGGAGCGGATGCCAACCTGCTCGGTACGAAGGGCGCGAAGGCCGTCACGCTCGGCATCGGCATGACGGCCTTCCATTCGGTTGACGAGCGTATCGCCGTTGCCGATATCGTCGGCACGAAGCGCTTCATCGAGAAGATCGTCGCGGAGTTCTGCGGTTAGGCCTGCATAGGGGTAAGATGCGAATCGGTGCAGGCTGAGGGTTGAAACCGCGCGATAAGCTCTTTGATCGGAATCGGATCGGTGAAGTCTGCTGTTTCGCCGTGCTCGCGACGCGCTTTCGCCCGGAGGGCCATAGCGCGTCGATAGTCGAACGCATCTGCTTGACCGGGAATTTCTCCGTCTGCAATTGATTGGAGAAAGCGTTTCGCGTCGTCGAGCTGACAGGAATCGTGCGGATCGACCTCGGCCATGATCCAAGGGGTTGCGCCGCTGTCGGGGTAATAGCAGATAAAGGTATGGGCAAATTTTCCAATCGGTCCGACTGGTTCTTGATGGGCAATCCGCGCTTCGACGGATTCTCGGCTCACGAAGGTTTTGCCCCCGGAGCGCTTTCCTGCCAGAACGCCGTTTGCGACCATGGCGTTGATTCGGTATCGGCTCGCTCCGAGCAGCTCGCCCGCTTCTTCTGCTGACAAAAGCTCGGTATCGTCGTCGGCGACCGGGTGGGCAACGGCCAGATCTCCTCGCATAATGGGAGGTGCGAGCTCTATGCGCCGCTTAGCCTCGTCAAGGGAAGCGAATGTTTTGGGTTCGAGGTGCGGGTAGTGTATTTCGAAGGCGTCGTCGCTTTTTTGGATAATGTAGCCGCCTGGAACGGCCTTGCCGTTTATGTGCACATCCCAGCGACGAGGTGGTTCCTCGTCCGTATCATGCTCGTGCCAAGTTCTTATTTGGCGTGACATCGTTCCTCCTGAATGGTTTGTTGCTGTTCTGGCGAGTGGTTGCGTATTGCTGTCCGGTCGGTTTGTCCGTGTAGCGAGGGCAGAGGGGGTAGCTTCCCCCAAACTGAGCTTCGATGGCTTCGATCATGTCGTATTGTCCGAGGTCTTCGAGGTTTTCCCTGGTAATCCATCCGTATCCGAGCAGCTGCTTTGCGAGGTCATCGCAATAGGTGCAGGTGTGGCACTGACGGTTGCACGTTGCCGTGCGCTTGAAGAAAGACGTTTGGTCAAGGGATTTGTTGTCGATGTGCGCGCTGTATTCGATACCGTAGTATCCAATGCTGCTGCAGAGGATATCGAACAGGTTTCCGTTGTAGGATTCGTTGAGATACGCTTTTGCGCATCGGATCACCTTGCTCGGCAGCATGTCGCGCCCAACGATTTTGAAGAACCGTGTGATCTTCTCGTATCGATGGAGATCTTCCGGCCGAATCCAGTTTGATTTGAAAACCTGTCCAGGGTCTTGTTTGGTGATGTTTCCGCAAGCGAACGAAAACGATGTCCCCTCGGAATCCATATCTTTCGAACGATGGGAGATATAGTTCATGTGAAACTTGCGGTACGGGCACTTGTCGAGGCATCCCTCGTTCACCATAAGCTTGATTTCGACGCCGAGGCGCTCGACGATATGCCGAAGGAGCTTGAGGTTCTTGTTGATGGCCGTATCGACGGTTATCGTGTTGGCGCCGGCTCGAGCGAAGGACTCGGCCCGTGAAAAGCAATCGATGTCGGAAAGAACGGAGGCGCTGATCTCGAGGTCGGGGCAGGCTTTTCGTGCGTGTTCGATCAAGAACGGGTTTGCGAGCGTGACGGCCTCTACGCCATGGTCTTCGTGCATGCGTCGGATAAACCCGATTTGCCGAGTAAGCGTTTCCGCGCTGTACCAAGCAGAGCCATCGCAGGTTGAATTCATGGTGATGTCTACTCGAATGCCCGCTTGGCGAATGTGCTCTACCGCGCTCGTGAAATCTTCCTCGGTCGTCTTTTCGCCGACGCGACCCGATCCCGCAATCGATTGCGGAGCGTTGAGATATATCTCGCGAATGCGATTGCCGCCGCATTCCTTCAGTGCGATGAGTTCATCGAGCGTTTCGGTGCTTCCGTTGTACGGGACGGAGAGTTCAAAGTTCGGCATAGTGGTTTCCTTCGACGCCTTCCGTTCAGGAACGTGAACGGAAGGCCTTGACGTGCGGTCCCGTCCGCAATAGACGAGATCGCTTGCTGCGCGCTATTTGCTTTCGGCTGCATCCCACGCTTCGAGTGAGGCGGCATGTCTGCCGGCGATGCGCCCGACGCACCAATTCTCTGAGCCGTTGCCACCGGTGATGGCGTAGGTGTGCCCGTTCATGTTGCCGAACGATCCCGCGGAATACAGGCGGGGGATCGGCTTGCCGTCAGGATCGACTACGTTGGCGTTTTCGTTTCGCCTTGCTCCGCCGATCGTATTGCAGATGCCGGGATAGAGCGGAATTGCATAAAACGGGCCGGTTTCGATCTTCGCCAATTCGGCGCGTCCGAAATCATCGTCCGTTCCAGCTTCGCACAATTCGTTCCAACGCGCGATCGACGCTTTGAGCTTTTCGACATCCATTTTGTCGTCCCACTTGCTGGCGGCGATGTTGGCGGCTAGTTCTTCGATTGTCTCGCCGGATGTGATCCATCCGCGTTCGAGTTCCCACTGGTTGTCAGCGGACCAACCTGCCCAACCGCCGAGTTCGGGATCGAGATCTTCGGTCATGTAGCCGATGCCCATGCCTCCGTTAGCCGTTGCTGCGCCGCCGACCATTCCGCCCCAGCTGCCTCCGGAAAAAGACGTGTGGTCGAAGATGTACCACGAAGGAATTCGGTCGAAGTCGCAGATCTCCTCATCGAAGTTCGCATAGGGTTTCCAGCCACCGTGAGGGCTGAATACCTCCTCGTTGCCCCAGCGCTCCCCGAGCCTGCTCACTTTGATGTAGTTTGGGGTGGGGCTTGCCACGGATACGCCGCCGGGAACGATTTCGGGATCATCGAACCATGCGTCGTCCCCGCCGCAGACCTGCTGCATGTGCCAGAGATCCGCTCCAACCTTCTGCGTCATTTTGATACCGTCGCCCGTATTGTACTTCCAGCCGTAAAAGCCCTTCATGGGATAGCATTTGAGGTATTTCTCTTGCAGTTCGTAGTTAAACTCGAATCCGCCCGTGCACAAGATGACGCCTTTTGAAGCCTTGACTGCTTTCTTATCGCCGTCTTCGCCGATAAGCGTGTAGCATCCAATGATTTCTTTCGTTTCAGGGTTTTGAATGAGCTCTTCGTCGTGACAATCGAACAGGACCTCGATACCGCGATCCTGGCGATGCTGGTCCATCGCCTCGAAAAAAGCCTTGCCGTAGCCGGTTCCCGACCCTACGTACATCTCCTCGAATCCCGTAAAAATGTCGTATTCGGCGCGCGGCGTTTCCCCGAGCGTATATTCGAGGCCGTATTCGTCGGCATAGTCGGGGTTCAGTACGGCCTCTTCTGCCCACGCCTGACAGACCTCTTTCGGCGTCTGCCCGTGGAACGCTTCGAAAGCGAATTGTGCCGCTGCGTCAGCGTCGTGGGGAGCGGTCCACTGCCCCATGTTGATCGAGGACGATCCGCCTCCTCGGAAGGGAGCTTTTTCCAAGTACATGACCTGCGATCCCTCGTCGTAGGCGGTGATGCCGGCCCAGAGGCCCGCTCCGCCGTATCCGATTACGAGGACGTCTGTTTCGTAGTCCCATGCAGTCGGCATCCAGCTTGGCGTGGTCTCCTCGGCTTGCGCGGTGCAACCCGATAGGGCGGCTGCACCCGCTACGCCTGCTGCGGCGAGTGCCGACCCCTTGAGGAAGTTGCGCCTTGATATTCCATCTTTCATGATTCCTCCTTGTTGTATCTGCTGTTCTCTACACGTCTCAGAGAGGCGTGCGATTGCCGTTGAGCGGGCCCGCATCGCATGCCGTTACATGCGAGGGAGCGCTTTTTTGCTCGGAATGCGATGGGGCCGTTGGCTATTCGTGGCACGTATAGCACTCGTATGTGCCCATGTGATGGCAGCTTTGACACGCCTTTTGAGCTGTTTTCGCGATATCGTCGGAAGCGTGCATGTCGTGGCAGCTGCCGCAATCGATCGTCTCGTGGTCTTCGTTTACCGGCATATCGTGGGGATTGACGGTGGTTCCGTCGTTGTCGGTCAGGATCGTGCTCGATGCCGTCTTTTCTGCAAGAGCCTCGTAGCTTCCGTGGCATACGTCTGTCAGGCAGGTTGCCTCGTCCACTACGGTTTTCTTCAGGCGCTTCGCCGTCTTGTCGCCGTATGCGACGCCGTCATGCACGGAGGTGAGCCCGTCGATGTCGGTATGGCAGTCGATGCAGGATTGCGCTGCGTGGTTTGCCGCGGGACAATTGCCGTCCGTCATCGACCCGCCTTCGGTTTCGTGACATGTTGCGCAGTTGGAATCTGCAGAAAACGAGAATTCACCCTGCATCACGGGGGCTTCTTCGGCGCTCTGAGCCGTTGTCTGCTCGGATGTCTCTTTGGGTGCGCATCCGTATACGCATGCTGCTGCGGTTGCGATTACGATCACCACGAAGATGGCGATAAGCGTTTTGCTCGGTGATTGAGCTGATAGGTTTCCGTTTTTCATGAACGTCCCCTCGTCGGTTCGTGCGGCCACTTCCTCCGCAGTGGCAGCGGTTCGTCTGATGCGGGTCGAAGCATCGGCGATTCGGCTGCGCTTTTCATCATCCGAAAGCGATGCTTCTCGTTGACGGCGCGGATGATTTCGGATGGTACGCATCATCTGTTTCATATGAAATGCTTTTTGCCAGCGGAAATGCGCAGGGAGGCGAATCTATTCGATTGGAAATGTTGCTATACTTTGATGCGGCTGCAGCGGTCATTCCGAAGCCGCGTGCTATGGGAGGATCTAATGGGGAACCCTAAAGCGAAGAATACCCGTCTGGAAATCGACGGGGCGAACGTCGCGTCCAGCGAAGGTCGAGCTTTCGCCAGAGGCCGCCTTCTGCCGATCGCGTGCGTTGTGGGTTTGATCGGGGCGCAAGCATGGATGCCGATCATCGGTCTGCTTTCAGATGTGTATCGAGCAAGCGCCCTTTCCCTCGGCGGTCTTTCTGCGCTTGTTTTGCCGTATCTGAGCACCTGCGCAATCTCTGCCGCAATGTTTTCCTTGCTCAGGGCGAGAGGTGCACAGACGTCAGGAATCTACGGGGCTTTCGTCGGCGCTCTTCTGACGTGCCTCGGGACGGCGATGCTCCTTCTTTTCGATGGCCTTGCGTCGAACAAGATGGGACTGCTGTTTGCTCTTGTCGGCTTCCTCTTGGGGTTTGGCAATAGCCTGATGGTCATGACATGGAGCCTCGTTATTGGCCGCTTGGCGGGAAAGGCGCTTGCCGGCGTCGCTTTTTCGGTGGTCATCGCTTGCTGTGCTCTCGCTGCTTTCGCCCAGCAGGCAGGGGCGAACTCGGTGCTGCTGTTCGCTACGGCAGCTCTCTCTGTCTTGTCTGCTGTCTGCTACGGGTTTGCTTCGGCGTGCGGGGAAGCGATGGAGCACCAGCGCCCAGTTAGCGGATTGGGGCAGGCGTATTGCAGGATCGCGGTTTCTCTCGGTTTGTTTGGCGTGCTGTTCTCGATGATGATCATGCAGTTCTCTATTGCCCCCCATGGTCAGGCCAGCTGGTTTACTTGGATGTTCGGCTTTGCGGGGATAGCCGTGGCCGCGTTGCTGCTTGCGGCCGGACGGGCGGTACGGAAAACGTGGGATTTCGTATTCGCCTACCGTTTCGTTGCGATCCCTGTGCTGATTGCGTTTTTTCCGTTCGATCCCGGCAGCGATTTTTCACTCAAGTTCGCCTTCTGGTTTTCGACGTTGGCGCTATGGTGCTTTCTCGGCATAGCGCCCGGGGTGCTACGCGAGGCAGCGGCGATCTTGCATGTGCCGGCGTTTCTGACTGTCGGTATAGGCGTGTGCGGGTTGGCTGCTGGAGCTGCGATCGGATACTGCGTTGCATGGGTTGTCGAGCTGATTGATCCGACTCCCAACTTCTATATTAACGTTGCGGCAATCGTTGCGATGGCTTTGGGGCTGATCGGGTCGAATACTGTGGTAACGCGCGGTAGCCTTGCTCGGGCGTACCGGAAGGCATCGGTTGCGGTGGGCGAAACCGACGAGGTCGATTTTCCGTTGAACGAAAAAGTCTCTATGGCGGTCAAGGCCTACGGGCTCACCGGTCGCGAGTCGGATGTGCTTTCGATTCTTGCTCGAGGACACGGTTTGAGCCGCGTTCAGGATGAGCTGTTCATTTCAGAGGGAACGGCGATCACCCATAGGCGGCATATCTACCAAAAGCTCAATATCCATTCGAAATCAGAACTCATCGATTTAGTGACGCGCTTCGAGATCGATGGCTGCGACGATGATTAGGGGTTTGTGGATGCTTTACTGCACGGCGAAGGAGGCGCGCAATGGCCGATGGGCGAATGAGCGCGAGGAATCAGGCGCATGCAGACGGCGTCTCGCCACCGTCGTTGTGGTGAAAGTATTTCAAAAAAGATGCCGATTTGCAGAATCGGCTAGCGAATAGCGCCTTTTACCAGTGGAAATATAAACTCACATCTATAGATACACCCGGATGCGTGGCGTTTGACAAGCCTGTTGGGGGATGATAAAGTTCTCGTTCGCGTCTCTAAGGGGCGCGATTTTTCGTGTGCGTAACAGCTGAACGCACTCGAAATATAGGAAAGAGCGACTACCTATATATACAGTATAGGCAGTCGAAACGGAAAAGGTAGAAGGAGTACAGCTTTGCCTACAATCAACCAGCTGGTCCGCAAGGGCCGCCAGCATTCGGCCGAGAAGAGCAAGACGCCGGCGCTGAAGGGCAACCCGCAGAAACGTGGCGTGTGCACCCGTGTGTTCACCACCACCCCGAAAAAGCCGAATTCGGCACTTCGCAAGGTCTGCCGTGTTCGCCTCGTCAACGGCATGGAAGTGACCGCCTACATCCCGGGCGTCGGCCACAACCTCCAGGAGCACTCGATGGTGCTTCTGCGCGGCGGCCGCGTTAAGGACCTCCCGGGTGTTCGCTACAAGGTCATCCGTGCTGCGCTCGACTGCGCCGCCGTTGACAACCGTCGTCAGGCCCGCAGCCGCTACGGCGCCAAAAGGCCCAAGAACTAGCAATCGTTAAGTCGCGCGGGCCGATCGGCCTAATGGGCATGAGCCCCGAAGCGCGCAGACAGGAAAAGGAGAAAGAATGCCGCGTCGTGCAGCAGCAATCCGCCGCGAAGTGCAGCCGGATGCAACGTACAACAACCGCTTGGTCACGCAGCTGATCAACAAAGTCCTCCTCGACGGCAAGAAGTCCGTCGCCGAGGGTATCGTCTATGGTGCTTTCGACATCATCGAGAAGAAGACCGGCGGCGATCCGCTGGCCGTGTTCAAGAAGGCCATGGACAACGTGCGCCCCACCCTCGAAGTCAAGCCGAAGCGTGTCGGCGGTGCCACCTACCAGGTGCCGATGGAGGTCAACTCCCGTCGCGCCACCACGCTCGCCATCCGTTGGATGGTGGACTTCTCGCGCAAGCGTAAGGAGCACACCATGAAAGAGCGCCTCGCCGCCGAGATCATGGATGCTGCCGAGAACACCGGCGCTTCGGTCAAGAAGCGCGAGGATCTCTACAAGATGGCCGAGTCCAACCGTGCATTCTCGCACTATCGCTTCTAAGAAGGGCGGTATCGAGAATGGCAATTTTACCTCTGAAGGACACGCGCAACATCGGCATCATGGCCCACATCGACGCCGGTAAGACCACGACCACCGAGCGTATCCTCTACTACACGGGCAAGACCCACAAGATCGGCGAGGTTCACGACGGCGCTGCTACCATGGACTGGATGGTCCAGGAGCAGGAGCGCGGCGTGACCATCACCGCCGCCGCCACTACGTGCTTCTGGAAGTATCCCGGGGGCGCTGACAACGGCAAGGAATATCGTTTCCAGATTATCGACACGCCCGGCCACGTTGACTTCACGGCCGAAGTCGAGCGCTCACTGCGCGTTCTCGACGGTGCCGTAGCCGTGTTCGACGCGGTCGCCGGTGTGCAGCCGCAGTCCGAAACCGTATGGCGTCAGGCCAGCAAGTACGGCGTGCCCCGCATCGCCTACATCAACAAGTACGACCGCGTGGGCGCGGACTTCTTCAACGCTATCCAGACGATGAAGGACCGCCTGGGTGCGCCGGCTGTTGCCGCGCAGATGCCCATGGGCGCCGAGGACAACTTCTGGGGCGTCATCGACCTCGTCACCATGACCGCATGGGACTTCAAGGCCGACGACAAGGGCATGACCTACCCCGAGCCCATGGATGCCATCCCGGCCGAGTTCGCCGATGAGGCCGAGATGCGCCATCAGGAGCTGCTCGAGGCTGCCGCCGACTGCGACGACGACCTCATGGAGAAGGTCCTCATGGAGGAAGACGTCACGGTCGACGAGCTGAAGGCCGCCATCCGCAAGGGCACGATCGCCTGCAAGATCCATCCTGTGTTCGTGGGTTCGTCCTACAAGAACAAGGGCGTGCAGGAGCTGCTCGACGCGGTTGTCGATTACATGCCGAGCCCCGTCGACATCCCCGCCATCAAGGGCACGAACCCCGACACGGGCGAGGAAGACGAGCGTCCCTCCGACGTGAAGGCTCCCTTCTCTTCGCTGGCGTTCAAGATCATGACCGACCCGTTCGTCGGCAAGCTCACGTACCTTCGCGTGTACTCGGGCCAGCTCGACTCCGGTTCGTACGTGCTCAACGCGAGCAAGGGCAAGAAAGAGCGCATCGGCCGCTTGCTGCAGATGCATTCCAACAACCGCGTCGACATCGACGAGTGCGCCGCCGGCGACATCGTTGCCGTCGTCGGGTTGAAGGACACCTCCACGGGCGACACCCTGTGCGACGAGAAGAACCCGATCATCCTCGAGTCCATGGAATTCGCCGAGCCGGTTATCGACATCGCCGTCGAGCCGAAGACGAAAGCCGAGCAGGACAAGATGGGCGTCGCTCTGCAGAAGCTCGCCGAAGAGGATCCGACCTTCCGCGTTTCCACGAACCAGGAAACCGGCCAGACCATCATCGCCGGCATGGGCGAGCTCCACTTGGAGATCATCGTCGACCGTCTGCTTCGTGAGTTCAAGGTCGAGGCGAACGTCGGCAAGCCGCAGGTTGCCTACCGCGAAACGGCCACCAAGCCGGTTCAGGGCGCCGAAGGCAAGTTCGTCCGCCAGTCCGGTGGTCGCGGTCAGTACGGCCATGCGGTCATCAACCTGGTTCCCCAGGAGCCGGGCGCGGGCTACGAGTTCGAGAACAAGATCGTGGGCGGCGTTGTTCCCAAGGAGTACATCACCCCGATCGACAAGGGCATCCAGGAAGCGCTCAACTCGGGCGTTCTGGCCGGATACCCCGTTGTGGACATCAAAGTCGAGCTCGTCGACGGTTCGTATCACGAGGTTGACTCCTCCGAAGCCGCATTCAAGGTTGCCGGTTCCATGGCCATCAAGGACGCGCTCAAGAAGTCGAGCCCCGTTATCCTCGAGCCGATGATGTCGGTTGAGGTCGAGACGCCGGAAGAGTACATGGGCGACGTTATGGGCAACCTCTCGAGCCGCCGTGGTCAGATCCAGGGCATGGGCGATCGCGGCAACGCGAAGACCATCAAGGCCAAGGTGCCCCTGAGCGAAATGTTCGGTTACGCGACCGACCTTCGCAGCGGTACGCAGGGTCGTGCGGTCTACACGATGCAGTTCGACTCTTATGAGCCGGTTCCGAAGAACGTTGCAGAAGAAATCATCAGCAAGGCTGGCGGAAACGCGTAGGGCCGTGTGGTCTCGCATAACGCTTAAGCATAATGGAGGTAAAACAAGTGGCTAATCAAAAGATTCGCATCCGCTTGAAGGGCTATGACCACGAGATCGTGGATCAGTCCACGAAGCTCATCGTGGACACCGCCCAGAAGACGGGTGCCAAGGTTTCCGGTCCTATTCCGCTGCCGACCGAGCGCAACATGTACTGCGTGATCCGTTCTCCCCACGTGAACAAGGATTCGCGCGAGCAGTTCGAGATGCGCACGCACAAGCGTCTGATCGACATCCTCGAGCCGACCCCCAATACGGTCGACTCCCTGATGCGTTTGGACCTTCCGGCCGGTGTCGACATCGAGATCAAGCTGTAAGGGGGCATAGCGTAATGATTACTACCATCTACGGTAAGAAGCTGGGTATGACCCAGATCTTCGCCGAGGACGACCGTGTGTTTCCCGTGACGGTCATCCAGGCGGAGCCCAACAAGGTCTGCCAGGTCAAGACTGCCGCTACCGACGGCTACGAGGCCGTTCAGATCGGCTTCGGCTCCATCAAGGAGAAGAAGGTCAACAAGCCCATGGCGGGTCACTTCAAGAAGCAGGGTACCGCGCCCACGCGCTATCTGCGCGAGGTTCGCGTCGACTCCGCTTCCGACTACAAGGTCGGCGATGAAGTGACGGTTGCCAACTTCGCCGAGGCGAAGAAGGTTCACGTGTCCGGCACGTCTAAGGGCAAGGGTTTTGCGGGCGTTATGCGCCGCTACAACTTCGCCGGCGGCCCGGGCGGTCACGGTGCGCACTTCCATCGCGCTCCGGGTTCGGTCGGCCAGTGCGCTACGCCGTCGCGCGTGTTCAAGGGTCTGAAGCTTCCCGGCCACATGGGCTGCGAGACCGTCACCGTGAAGAACCTCGATGTCGTTCGCATCGACGAAGACCAGAACCTCATCCTCGTGAAGGGCGCTGTTCCCGGCGGCAAGAACGCCGTGGTCCGCATTCGCATGGCATAGAGTGCAGAGAAACTTGAGGAGTTAAGACATTATGGCAAGTATTGAAGTAAAGAATGTGAGCGGCAAGAAGGTCAAGAGCGCCGACCTGTCCGCTTCCGTGTTCGGCATCGAGCCGAACGTGCATGCCATGCACGAAGTTGTCCGTGCCCAGCGCGCCTCGTGGCGCAGCGGCACCCACAACACGCTGACCCGCGGTCAGGTGCGTGGCGGCGGCAAGAAGCCGTGGCGCCAGAAGGGCACCGGTCGTGCCCGCCAGGGTTCCACCCGCTCTCCCCAGTGGGCAGGCGGCGGCACCGTGTTCGGCCCCCATCCGCGTTCCTACGCGTTCAAGGTGCCGAGCAAGGTCGTGAAGCTCGCGATGCGCTCTGCGCTCTCCGCTAAGCTGGCCGACGGCGAGCTCTTCGTGATCGAGGAGTTCGGCTTCGAGAAGCCTTCCACCAAAGAGGCCGCTGCCGCCATCAAGGCGCTCGGCTGCGAAGGCCGCACGACGGTGGTCATCGCCGACGACGATGTGAACGCGTACCTGTCGCTGAGGAACCTTCCCCGCGTCAACGTGCTTCCCGTTGCCGAGGCGAACACCTACGAACTGATCGACAACAAGGCGCTGGTCTTCACGGCTGCCGCCCTGGCTCGCATCGAGGAGGTGCTCGCATAATGAAGGATCCCCGCGAAGTCATCATCCGCCCGATCATCTCGGAGCATAGCTACGACATGATGGAGGACAACTGCTATACCTTCGAGGTCGCCAAGACCGCCAACAAGGTGGAGATCGCTCAGGCGATCGAGGCTATCTTCAACGTGAAGGTCGTCAAGGTCAACACGCTGAACGTCAAGGCAAAGCCGAAGCGCGTTCGCTACCAGCTCGGCAAGACCCGCACGTGGAAGAAGGCCATGGTTACCGTCAAGGAAGGCGACTCGATCGAGTTGTTCGCTTCCTAGGCTCGCTTCGAGCTCGAGCATCGAGCGAAACGAGCCGACTGTACGCCGAGCGCATCGCTGCTTGGCGCAGGCGCTGAATTTCGGGGCCGGATCCGTTTTGGATCCGGCCCTTTTTGTGCGCGAGCGCATGCGCTTCGGGCAAACGCGTTTGGACCCCGACTGCGGGGTGGGCGCGGATAAAAGTGGCTGAGATTTACGACTTGGTGGATCGAAGGGCGCTGATTCTTATGTCATCGTCGGTTTTCGGCATTGTATCCCCAGATGGCAAGAATCTTGTCTGGACGCCTTCGCTCTGTTTGCGCCGATCTATCCACCAAGTCGTAAATCTCAGCCACTTTGAGGCGGCGGGTGCGGGTAAGGCGCGCGTTCGGACTGCGCTCCGGCATGGTGGAGGCAAAGGGCATCAGCTGCAGCGCGGCGCGAAGCTACGGGGTCGGGCGATCATGCGAGCAGGCAAGGTCGGATTCGGCGCTTGCGGGTGCCTGTGAGAAGAATTGCACCCAGAGTCTTACGGTTTCGGGATGCGTTAGTACCGAAGTTATCGCTCCCTGGTGAAAAATAGTACTGCTTTGTCTATGTTTGGCGGGGATTTCATCCTATCGGTGGCATGTTTTTTCTTGCCGAAACGGGCATCATACTCAGTGCGCGCATGACATCCGTCGCATCGAACGCAAAGCGAATGCCGTCCCCCGCGGTTGCTTTGCTGTTTGTCGGCCTTTAAGAATCGTCGGATGCATGCGCGTTTCTTGTTGCCTCGACTACGAGTAGAATGCGGTTCTTCCGATTGAGCGCTGAAGCGTCCGGGTCGTAGTCGATGACGGTGATGGGTACGGTGGCAAACCGCTCCTTCAGGCCGTGCAGCGCACCGCGTACCTCGACATGTCCTTTCAGGCAGCCGAAACTCTGAGCGTATACAACATGATCGACGCCTGCCGCTTCAAATGCTTCCAGTTGGTCGATGAATCGAACGTCGTCGACAAGAAGCGCGTTGGCGTCGGGCATGATCGCCTCGCAGCAAAGCGTGCCGAGGAAATCGACGAGCCCGTCGTTCAAGGGCGCTTCGAAAACCATATACGGATTTCCGAGAATCCCGATGCGCGGAATGCCGTTCGACTCGCTTTGCGCGAAAGCGCCGCACGGCGCGGCCGCATTCCCGAAAGCAGCCCATGCGGGGTCGCTGGCTTTTCGGAGGATGATGCGGGGAGAAAATCCAAGGGGGTTTTCTACCAGATCAGGCAATGCGTCGAACAGGCATGATGCGCATCCCTCGGGCACGACAACGGTGCCGATGCTCGGATCGGTTCTGCAGAGCCTGATGATGCGCCCTGCGACGGCAGCGACTGTTGAGCAGATATCCTGGCTCACCTCGCGCCGCCCGATTTCGATATCTTCGGCTTCTATGCGGCCGAGTTCGATGGTCTGAGGGCGTTGAACTGCGCGATCCGACGCTTCGCCGCGCTCGGGCGAAGCGTCGGGTGCGGTGCCGTTGGNCTCGGATGCTTGCGGCATCGTAGGCGCAGCCGAACGATTGGAGGCAGACCATGTCGACGTTCTCGCGTGAGGAGGCGAACGTCGCAAGCCGATTGAGCCGCTTGCCCTGCTTCCAGACGGCAAGCTCATCTTCGGACCTCAACTCAGACGGCGTACCGCCGTGCTCGGCTGCAGCGCGCATCGTGCGCGGCGGGCCGGTAAGCCCGATAGGGGAGAGCACGGCGAATCCGAGCGCTGCGAGCATGGTATCGATGCCGTGGCTCAGGGCTGGATCGATATGGTAGGGTCTTCCTGCCAGCACGATGCCGCGTCCTCGCTCGGCGTCGATTCGATCGAGCGCTTTGCGGCATGCATGCTCCATCGTTGCGACGAACCGCGCCTGCGTGTTATCCGCTTCCGATAGCGCCCGCTCGATCTCCTGCTCGGTTAGGGGAACCGCCTGCGGGACGATGTGTTGCAGGGCGGCAAGAAGCGACGCGCGATCAGCTGCACACGATGCGATGCGAGCGGGCTTCGACGAGGAGAGCTTCGGCGAGACGAGTTTCGCGGTGCCGCTGCGGAACGCGGGCATGCTGTCGCGTACGGCACGTGCGTACAGGCTTGAGACGGGACAGTGCGAGCCGCGCTCGTATTCCGGCATGAATACGGCATCGACGCCCTGATCGAGAAGCGAGCTTATGCGCTGATGGACGATCTTGGCGGGATAGCAGACGCTTTCCGACGGTATGGTGTCGACGCCTCCTAAGCCGAGGTCTACCGCGCCGCCTACAGCGATGGAGAACCCGAGGCTTGCCATGAGCGTATGCCAGAAGGGCAGTGTCTCGTATTCGTTGAGTGCGCAGGGCAGCCCTACGACGACATTTCTGCGCGGCGAATCGGAGCCGTTGGACGATACGCTTTTGTACCGATTGAGAAGGCCTTGCTCGAGAGCTACGGTGTTGGGCGCCTTTCCGCGAGCGGCAAGCTGGCCGCCGATGCGGCCTCGGGCGTTTTCGAAGAACGAATAAGCGCGTTCGCAGCGGTTGCCGTCGACGAAGCAGCGGTCGTCGGGAGAGCGACGACGGGAATCTCTGCTTCGATGCAAGTTCGCAGCCCGCGCAGGGCTCTTTCGCTTGGGGTCGGTGCTCTCTTCGAACGTAACGATGGAAAGCGCGCATGCGTTGGCGCATCCGGGGCACGTTTCGGTGCGGTAGCGGGGCTCGAGCGTCGAGATGGCGGCGCTGTCGAGAAGCGAGCTCGCCGCACCATCGGCCCGCGATCGGGCAACGAGGGCGGCGCCGTAGGCGCCCATGAGGTGGGCGATATCGGGCCTTACAGCCTGCTTCCCCGAAACGAGCTCGAAGGCGCGCAGGACGGCGTCGGAGAGAAACGCTCCGCCCTGTACGACTGCGGTTTTCCCAAGGGAATCGAGACTGTCGAGCCCGATAACCTTGAACAGGGCGTTGTTGACGACGGAGTAGGCTATGCCGGCTGCGATGTCATGCGCGGATGCGCCGACCTTCTGTGCATGCCGTACGCGCGACGTCATGAAGACGGTGCACTTGGTTCCGAGATCGACAGGTGCGGTCGCCTTAAGCGCGAGCTGCGCAAACGCGTGGGGCGTGCTGCGCAGGGAGTGGGCGCTCCCCTCAATGAACGACCCGCAGCCCGACGAGCAGGCTTCGTTGAGCACCGCCTTCGAAATCGCGCCGTTTTCGACCCAGAGCGCTTTCATGTCCTGCCCCCCGATGTCGAGCACGAAATCGGCTTTTGGGCAGAGGCTGCGCGCGGCTTGCAGATGGGCCGTGGTTTCGACGACGCCCGAATCGACGCCGAACGCTGCCATTAGGAGGCTTTCGCCGTATCCCGTTACGGTCGCGTGCCCGATCGTGCAGAGCGGCGTGCCGTCGTATTCGCGGGGCATGGCCCGGTAGAGGTCGAGCAGCATCTCGGCAGCAGTGGCGAGCACGTTTCCCGCGACCGGCTGGTAGTCGGAGTGGAGCAGGCAACCATCTTCGTCGACGAGCGCGAGTTTGACGGCTGTAGAGCCTGCATCGATGCCGAGGTACACCGTCCCCTCGGCATCGCCGAAGCGCTTGCGCGGTGCCTTGTGCGCGGCATGACGCTCCTTGAAAGCCTCGTATTCCGCATCGCTTGAGAACAAGGGGGATAAGCGCGGCAAATCGTTTCGCGCCGCCCGGGCGGTGCCGAGGGCCTCCTCGAGTTCGGCAAGCGAAAGGTGTGCAACGGGCGCATCGAGGCGAACCGCATCGTCCGAGAGAAGCGCAGCGCCCTTTGCCGTGAACAGATGGGCGTCGGCTGGCTTGATGCCCGTGCGGTGGTCGAGGTCGAGCGCACGCCGGAATCGGTGGACGAGGCTCGGAATATGCTCGAGCGGTCCTCCGAGAAACACCGTGGTTCCCGTGATGGGCCTGCCGCAGGCGAGTCCGCCGAGCGTCTGCTTGACGACGGCATCGAGCGCGCTTGCGGCGATATCGCTCTTCTTCGCCCCCGCATTGAGCAGCGGACGCACGTCGGTTTGGGCGAACACGGCGCAACGCGATGCGATCGGGTAGGTCTTGGTCGATCCCATTGCAAGGCTGCTCATCTCTTTGGACGATACGCCGAGCATGAACGCGATGGTGTCGATGAAGCCCCCTGTGCCGCCGGCGCACGTTGCGTTCATGCGCTGTTCGAGCCCGCCAGCGAGGTAGACGATCTTCGCGTCCTCGCCGCCGAGCTCTATGATGGCATCGGCTTCGGGGATCTCCTTTTGCACGATGCGGGTGGTTGCGACGACTTCTTGGACGAAGGGTACGCCGAGCATCTCGGCCAACTCGATGCCCGCCGAGCCCGTTACGGCTACGGAGCCTGCTACGTTTCCGTAGCGCCATACGAGATCGTGCGCCACTTCGGAAAGCGTAGTCTTGATGTCGGCTCGGTGTCTGCGGTATGCGGCGCGCTCGACGGTGCCGTCCTCGTTGAGAACGACGATCTTGATGGTTTTGGAGCCTGTGTCTATGCCTATGCGGTACGTCATAGGTACTATCTATACCGCAAGTTGGCGAAATACGCTATGCGGCTGGAAGCATGAATCGGCGGTATACACGGTCTTCTCGGGTTGGCGTAGGGCGGGATTTCTGGGTTCTATCGAGTGGCAGGTCTATCTAATGCCGGTAAAACACCTGATGGAAAGACAAGATTAGTCTATCGGTATTATCTCTAATCGATCATTTAGTGAGCATCGCGGGATGATTTTATCGAAGGTCGTTGTTACTGTTTCTTCAGAATCCCAAACAAAACGAAAGGATCAGCCAATGTGTTTCAGACCTGCAGCTGTCGAACTCGACAAGAAGTGCCCGCAGTGTGGTGCGGCGTGCAAAGCCGCCGAAACCGTATGCCCTGAGTGCGGAGCTACGTTGCCGGCGGGCCCCGCAATGCCGGGTGCCCCAGGTGCCCCGGGTGCACCCGGGGCACCGAAGGCGCCGGGCGCTCCTGCGGCCCCGGGTGCACCGAAGGCGCCTGGGAAGTAGTTGGCGTCGGCCGCGTTTTACGGCACCGCTCTACGGACGGGTCTATAGGGCATCGCAAGACGCAGATCGTGAAGCTGGGGCATTGCGATGGCGCTTCAGGATGTATGTTCGGGCATGTATACGGCTTTCGACATCGGACGGTAGGTATGTGCTATCCTTGCACCCATTGCAACAGATGCGGTCGTGAACCCAAGCCGGGACTTTGTCCGATTTGCGGGTACTCTAACGGGCAAGGTGCCGTTTCGTGCAAACGATGCGGCACTGCGTTCCCTCGACCGCCTGGGCAGCTTCGGTCGGATACTCGTGTGGGGAAAAGGGAAACCCGTGGCGAATCGCGCTGACCGTCCGCTGTTAGATCCCCTCGAGAAACTCCGAAAGGGACATGTCGAATCCCCCTGCGATACGCTCGAGCATGTCGATGCTGGGATTGCGCTCGCCCGATTCGATTTTACTGAGGTAAGCGCGTTCGACGTTGACCATATTGGCAAACGTGACCTGCGTCAATCCGTTTTGCTCCCTCAGAAAACGGATTCTGGCGCCAATAGCTTTTCTTGTCATTTTAGTCATAGGGTGATGGTATCTTTAGCAGTATCGTGTACTGTGTTCGATAGGACACAATTGGCGTTATCATTAGGAAATGAGCATGTTTAGCGCTGGGGGTGATGCGTTTGGTTGCATTGCATGGGTTGCCATGCATATATGGTAATTGCTTATATACTTGAAGTCCACTGCGGCGCATCCGCAGTCTTGAAAACGGGGGATGCCGACTCCCTCTCATCACGAATGCAATAACTGGGGGTAGATGTTGCATGGAAAACGTATCGACTGGCCAAACGCGCGAGTATGAGCAGACGAAAAAGAAGGTTCGTCAAAAGAAAAACGAGTGGTTGTTCGTTAATCCGTATCTCATTGTCGGGATCGTGGGAGCTTCCTTTTGCTTTTCATGGTTCTTCTCGATTATCCTTACGCCCAATTTCCTTTACGCGGATATTGGGGAAACTCGCTTATACCAGCTACTGCACATCGGGTTTGCGGGAGCTCTTTTTGCTGCATACTTTGCAATCTGGCGATTATCCGGCTTTTTCCAGGTGCACAGAGGAGCTCTTCTCGTACTTTCGCTTGCATGCGGTCTTGTGAGCGCTGTTCCCGGCGTATGGCCGTCTTTTTTGCACGATGTGGCGTTGCCGATAAGAACGGCGTGCGCGGGGGCGGGAGTGGCATCGCTTGCTACGCTTTGGATCGAATTTCTCTGCGTTCATCTTAAAGACCAGGTTCGGGTTGCAATCGCCTCGATCTTTGTCCTTTCGTTTGTCTGGTATGCCGGTGTGCTCTTGGTTGATGTGCGGTTTTCCCCGTTTGTCGTACTTGCGTTCGTTTTGATCTCGTGTTTGATCTACCTTTTCCTTCGTAAACGTTTTGCGCTTATGGATACCATGCCTTCGATCGACGCAAAAGAGTCAGATTCTCGCCTGCTGATCACATGGAAACCCTCTCTTCTTACGGTGATGGGATCGGTTGCCCAGGGGTTTGTGCTCTATTGGCTTCTTCAAGCGGAATCGTATGTCCCTGTAGCGTCGTTTTTGTTGGGGGGAGGTTCTCTCGTAGTCGCACTGCTCCTGCTTATTGATTCGCTGAAATCTTTCACAATCAAAGAATCATTCATCAGGAAGCTATTCCTCCCCGTTTTGGCGGCGTGCATTCTTACACTTCTCTTCATCCCGGCGGAATGGCGCTACGTCCCTTGCTTGCTTGCGTTCGGCTTTTCCCTGTTGCCGTACTCAAGTGCTCTTTTTGCTACATGCGAGCATATCGTGCGTTGCGATCTCTCTTCTATACGGGCGTTCTCGTGGGCGCGGCTCTACGCGGCGATCGGGCTCCTTCTTGGTCTTGGAGCTGGATGGTCGGCTTTTTCAAGCGAGATATTCGGCGATATAACGTTGCCGGTATTCGTTGTCGTCATTGTCATGTTCTTTATTCTCGTGTCAACGACGTTGAGCACGAAAAGCTACTACCCTGGCGAAGATGAGCCCGGTGAAAGGATCGCCCGCATTGGGGGTGATGGGGAGATATTGTTTGAGCATCAGGTAGATTCCTCGGGGGATGGGAAGAAGTATTTTCAGCAGAAATGCGATGCAATTGCCGAGAAGTACGGCTTGACGAACAGACAGACGGAAGTCCTGCACCTGCTTGCGAAGGGGAGAAATGCAGCCTACATACAAAAACAGCTTGTGATTTCGCAGCATACGGCAAAGGCTCATATCTACTCGATATACAAGAAAACTGAAACCCATTCTCAGCAGGATCTTATGGATCTGGTTGAGAACTACGAGCTTGACGAGGGCAGTAAGCGATAGGGCATCGCGTGTTTTGAGAGCGGGTTGATCATATGGCAGCGATCGAAACAAAAGGAACGTCGGGGCTGGGCGCTCTAAAACTCGGAATGGACGCCTTGGCGGGTTTTGTCGGGTTCGGATGCGCAATAGCATCGGTACTCGGGCTTTACGCTGTTGTGCCCGGTCTCGTGACGGCGGCTGGAACCGACTGGCTGTGGATAAGGCTCGTATATGCGATATCGATGGCGGTTGGCTTTTTGGCTGTGAGTTTGGGAGCCCATGCGATAGCGCGGCATAAGTGCATCGTTTTGATAGCCGGGTCAGTAGTGGGCGTGAGCGCTATGGCGTTGGTGCTGTTCGTACCTGCCGGGCCTCGATTCTTGCAATTATCCTGCCATAGTGCGATAGCCGTGGGCATGTCGTTTCTTGTCGTTCAGTGGTTCGGCTTCGTTTGCTCGCAGCCGTACCGAATGGTTTTAATGCTTGTTGCGGTGGGCGTTGCTGCGGGTATCGGCGGTTGCTTGATCGAGGGGTACCTTGTTGACGGTGCTGCTCGGGTGCTGCTCGTTGTCGTGTGGGTGGTATCGCTCGGATGCATGGTCGCCCTGATGCGTTTTCGATCGGGAGATGCTTTACCCCCGGCGATAAGCAATAAGGAGTCCGATAAGCGCTCGAAAATTCTTTGGACCTCAACGATCATGCTTTCGTTCAGCAGTTTCGAGTTCGGTTTGGTTGTCAGTGTTGCCTCGGAGACGGGAGCCGCTACCTGGTGCCTCGTTGCCGCTTTAGGCGCTGCGGTGTTGCTAGCCGTTGATTGGGTGGGCAAGAGGGTTATAACGGAGAGAAGCATGTCGCCGATAACGCCCCCGCTCACAATGCTCTCCTTTGTTACGATGTTCCTCTTCAACGATCTGGTCCAGGTGGCGGCGCTCTGTTTTCTGTCAGCGCTCTTTTCCATCTATACGGTTTTCGGCTGGGCGGCTATGGCGGAGCATGTTCGCATTTCGCGGCTTTCTCCCTTGCATACGTTTGCAAAAGCGCGGATTCTCGACTATCTTGCCATGGCGGGCGGCCTTGCATTCGGTTTCGTTGCCTTCTCTATGGCTGCGAACGGCGGGCTTCTTGCCGTGCAGGTATCTGCGGTTGTCGCCATAGCCTACAGTTTCCTCGCGGCGTTCTGCCACAAAGCGCGATTTCCCGAGGCAGGTGTTGAGGACGTCGGACATGTGTCCCTTCCTGAAACCAAGGGGCTTTGGAAGAAACGTTGCCGTGCGGTGAGCGAACAGCACGGCTTGTCTGAGCGGCAGTACGAAGTGCTCGTGCTGGTTGCTCAGGGTCGCAACGCGAAGTACATAGAACAGACTTTGATGATATCTCTCAGCACCGCTCAAACCCATATTCGCAATATCTATCGTAAAACAGGCGTTCATTCGCGCCAGGAGCTCCTCAATCTCATCGAGGCCACCAAATTGTACGGCGAAGATTGATTTTAATGCTCTCGCGCTTTGGGTATTAGGGGCTGAGGGTCTTAGTCGGTCGTACCTATAGAGAAGGACGTTGAGGCTTATCTTTCCGCATTTGGCGAGGTCGGCTATCGTCAAAACCTAGGTATCGACACGAACACCAAGATCGCTACGATGACAGCTGCTTTTGAGCCAAGCTATCCTTCGCGTCAATGGCGCCATCATACGCCAGAGACGAGAAGGAGGAATGGTTCATGGCTGATTATCAAGAATTCTTGGACAGCGTCGACCGTAAAGTCTACCATGAGGGCGAGGTTACCTGGGAGGAAGACGGCTACACCGTTACGCGCACGTACAATTACAGTGCTCCCGGTTGCCACGACTCTTGCGGTGTTCTGCTGTATACCAAGGATGGAAAGCTTGAGAAGGTCGAGGGGGATCCGCTTGATCCGTATGCGAACGGCAAGCTTTGCATGCGCTGCCTCGATTTGGAGGAAATGGTCAATCACCCTATGCGCTTGAAGTACCCCATGAAGCGCGCTGGAGCGCGCGGGGAAAACAAGTGGGAGCGCATAACGTGGGATCAAGCTCTCGATATGATCGAGACGTACATCAAAGAGGAAATCGACGATAAGGGTCTCGGCCGCGAAGCTATCCTTGTCGGGCATGGTACGGGTCGCAATATCAACTGGCAGGTGCCTTTCATTGCGGGTGCATGCTTCAGGACCGCGAACGTGGGCGGCATCTACTTTTCCGGATGGTGGTGCTACATGCCCCGCGTGTGCGGAGCCGCCGGCCCTCTGGGCGACTATCCGATCGTCGATGCTTCTGAAACGCTGCCAGATCGCTACGCGAGCGAAGAATGGGTTCGGCCCGACGTGCTTGTCGTATGGGGTAACGAACCGCTGAAGTCGAACGGTGACGGTTATCTAGGCCATTGGCTTAACGTGTGCGTGCAGGCGGGAACGAAGGTTATTTCGATCGACCCTGTGCTTACTTGGTGGGGTGCGCGCGCCGAGTATTGGCTGCAGCCCCATCCTGGTACCGATTGCTGCATAGCCCTTGCTTGGCTGCACGTCATCATGAACGAGGATCTGATCGACCACGAATTCGTCGAGAACTGGTGTGCGTACTACGACGAGCTTAAAGACCACGTACAACAGTTTACCCCTGAATGGGCGGCTGAGATTACAGGCGTTTCCGCCGATGACATCGTTGCCACGGCGCGCATGTACGCAAACGCCGACCGCGGTGCGATCCAGTGGGGCCTTGTATTCGATGCGGGCACGCGCTCTTCCATGCATTGGACCGAAGCGGTTTGCGATCTCATGGCAATCTGCGGCAATATCGAAAAACCGGGAACCCATGTACTCGTTCATAATTCCTTCGACATCAATGCGGGCTACTCGTCGGTGGACCTGTATGCGGATCCGAAGGCGCTTGAGAGGAAATTCCGCAAATGGATGGTAGGCGATGAAGGCCTCGACTTTGTGGGCATGTCGAACTGCGATGCTATGGCATCGGTACTCGAAGCAGGGATGGTTCCGGCTACGGGCGAGCCGTATCCGATCAAAATGCTTTGGGCTCAAAGCTGCAATGCGTTTGCCGGCCACGAGGGACAGGCGCCGCGTGCGTACAAATACATGTCGCAGATACCGTTTATCGTGTATGCCGATCCGTTCATTACGCCGACTATGGTGGCTATTGCCGATTTGATTCTACCCGTATCGATGTCGGTCGAGCGCGATTCGGCTCGTACGTGGTGGACGCCGCTTCGCGCCATGAAGAAGGTGACGAGCTACTACGAGGCCAAGTCGGATGAGGAGATAGCGCTATGGCTCGGAAAGCGGTTGAATCCCGAGCTGTTCGTGCGCTGGGATTCCGCTGAAGATTTCATCAACGACTACCTGCTTACCGACCTTGCGGTTGTGGGACCCGATGGGAAAGTGAAGAAGGCGAACTTCTCGGCTGCGACCGATGACGAATGGGGCCATACTTCCGTGACAGACGATAGCGGCCCTTCCATCACAACGAAGTGTCCCTATACATTTGATCAGTTGGTTGAAGCTGGCGGACACGCGTATGACGAGTGGAACGCTACATACAACAAGCACGAAAAGGGTATGTTGCGCCCCGATGGGCAAGTTGGCTTCAATACGCCTTCGGGCCGTATCGAGCTTGTGCCGACGATTTTCCAAGCATGGGGTATCCCCCCGTATCCGGAATACACCTCAGCGCCCGAAACATGGGAAACGACGCCTGAAGTTATGGAAGAGCTGCCGTTTTACATGATCAACGGTGCTCGCTCATACGAATTCTTCCACACCGAGCATCGCCAGGCGCCGACCATGCGCGAATTTCATCCGGAACCGCGGGTAAAAGTTTCCCCGAAAACGGCTGCCGATTACGACTTGCATGACGGCGATTGGATTTGGATGGAGAACAACGAGGGCCGATGCAAGCAGATGGTCGAAGTGTTCGAGGGCATTCCCGACGATTGCGTTTCCGCCGAGCACGGTTGGTGGAAACCTGAGGAAGAAGGCGCTGCGCCGCATTTGCATGGTTGCTTTGACTACAACGTGAACAATCTGACCCGTAATTTCCAATCAGGTCCGGGTGGCATCGGTTCTCCGATCAAGTGCACTCGTTGCCGTATCTACAAGGTGCAGGAAGGCGATGTCATGCCGGGGGTTCAGATCACGCAGCTTGGCGGATGGCGCAATGACTACGAGCCCATGCAGGCGTAAGGAGGAGACTATCATGACCAAGGCGATTCTCATCAACTACGAGTACTGCACGGGCTGCCACTCCTGCGAGGTGGCCTGCAAGAAGGAGCTCGGCCTGCCCAAGGGCGAGTTCGGCATCAAGCTCACCGAGACCGGCCCCTGGGCCTACGGGGGCAAGTCGGGCCCCGAGAAGTGGGAGTGGACGTGGCTGCCCGTCATCACCAAGGCCTGCGACATGTGCGAGTCGCGCACCGAGAAGGGCAAGATGCCCATGTGCGTGCAGCACTGCCAGGCGTGGTGCATGTACTACGGCGAGGCCGACGAGCTCGTCCGGAAGATGGACGGCGAGACGCGCTGGGCGCTCTACACGAGGTAGCAAGGTTCGGGCCGCGACTGCTTGGGCGCTTCTTCGGGCGGTCGCGGCTTTCGGGTACGGAAAACCGTTGTTGGATGTCCGTTCAGACGGGCTGTTCGACGCTTCCGAAGGACTCAAAGGCATGCGGGAAGGAGCGTGGATGCAAGCGGCCGCCTTCGGGGGTATTCATTGGGGGTTTCATTCAATAAGGAGGTTTAGGTTATGTCTACCGATATTGATGCTCGTAGCAAAAAGAGGGCGATGCTCGTATTCGCAGGCTGCTGCGTTATGCAGGCTTTCGGCTTGGGAACCGTTCTGAACTCTTCCTCGGCTTATTTCGCCATCGTCCCCGGCGCGTTGGGCGTGGACATGGGCGTGTTCGCAATGTGGATCACGTGCTATGGCATCGCAGCTCTGTTCGGTACGTTCTTCGCGGGAATACTTATCCCGAAGTTTGGCGCGAAGATCGTTATTTCCACTGACGTCATCATCACCGCATTGTGCTGCGTGGCGTTCACTTTCGCCGATCCTACGTGGTCGTGGCAGTTCATGGCCATCGGCGCTGTTATGGGTCTGACGGGCGGCATGTACTTTTTGTACGCAACGCCGTTGCTCATGGGTGCATGGTTCGGTAAAAAGGTTCTCGGTCGGTATCTCGGCATCGCTCAGCTTATGTCTGGCGTGGGCGGAGCTATCTTTCCTCTCGTGTTCACGTCTTTGTCCACGGTTCTCGGTTGGCAGGGCGTCTATTACGTAAATGCAGTTTTGCTGCTGTGCATTCTCATTTTCTCGCTCACCGTTTTCAGCGAAGATCCGGCGAAGGTTGGTTTGCATGCTTACGGTGCCGATGAAAACGAGATTGCCGATTCGAAGAGCCTTCCCGGCGTTCCGCTCAAGTACGCTTTGCCGACATTGGCGTTCGTGCTGCTGTTTTTAGGGTGCATGCTTTCCGCATTCCCCGGCAGCTACAACTCGTTCGTACAAGCTAACGCCGTGGAGGTTCTCGGACCCGAGGCGCTGATCTTCTCGTCGACGCTTATGATCGCGCTGCAGATAGGCTACATCATCGCTTCGTTCGTGGGCGGCATCCTCGTTGACAAGATCGGCGTTCGCTGGTTGACGGTGATTCTCTATGCGATCCTGATTGTCTGCTATATCAGCTTCTCGATGGCAACGACCGAAATGGCTCTTATGGTGACGGCGTTCTTCTTCGGCATGAACAATGCTATCGTAACGATCTCGGTCCCCATGCTTGCACGCGAGCATTTTGGAATGAAGGCATACGACAAGATATTGTCGTACTGCATGATGGGGGTTGGCCTGTGCGGTTCTATGGGTGCTCCGGTTATCGGTATTATTTTCGATACGACTAAAACCTACAGCGGGTCGTTCCTCGTCGGCGCCGTAATCGCCGTGATCGCTATCGTTATCATATTGCTGTCGTTCGTTCCTGCGAAGAAGGTTAAGGAAGCTCATTGGGAATCGTAGGAAACAAGTGGAACCGCGGTCGCGATCGGCTGCGATCAAGTTCGAAAGGACTGCACGCATGGGATTGACAAAACCTCTGGTACTGGGCGGTTTCCCAAGGGAAACAGGACTCCATCTGCCCGGTCGCATGTGGTTCATGCCCAACTAGTCTCATACTGATGACCGCCTCCCGCCCAAGCGGGCGGGAGGCGCATAAGCAAGGAGGATTGTTCTGTGGCAGAGAAAAAGAAAGGCATCCATTACGCTTGGTGGATCGTAGCGGGATGCTGCTTTATGCAGGCGTGTTGCCTGGGCCTCATGATGAACTCGGCGGGAATTTTCTATACGCCGGTCACCGAGGATCTCAACATTGGGTTAGGTCCGTTAGCGCTGTATGTAACCGTATACTTCTTCGTCACGACTTTCACGTATCCGTTCGTGGCGAGAATTCTTCCAAAGTACAATATAAATATTGTTTTAAGCGTGGCTGTCGCCATATGCTGTGTTGCCATGGGACTGATGTCGACGTATACGTCGGTGTGGCAATGGTATGTTTCCGGCGCCCTGTACGGTATCGGCGGTGCGTTCGTGTTCGTGGTGGCCGCTACGGTTCTGATCGAAAACTGGTTCGATAAGAAGCGCGGTCTTGCCTTGGGCATTACGCAGTGCTGCTCTGGTATTGGGGGAGCGATCTTCCCTATCGTGGGAACGATGCTCATCAACCAGGTTGGATGGAGATCTACGTATCTGATTCTAGCCGTTGTCGCCGCGGTGCTCGTTCTTCCGTGGACGATGTTCGTGTTCAAATACAAGCCTGAAGACAAAGGCCTCAAGCCCTATGGTTACGAAGAGAAAAAGAACACCGAGGGTGCGGTTGTTTCCGCTTACCCTGGCGTCCCCGCGCGCAAAGCCCTGATTACCGTAGCGTTTTGGGCGTTGTTTTTGTACGGAGGCGTTGAGGCTCTGATGTCGGGATACAATACGCATTTACCGGGCTTCTCGGTTTCCATAGGACTTGGCGACATGTTCGGTTCCCAAATGTTGTCGTTGTCGATGATCGGGTATGTATTCGCAACGGTGATTATGGGTTGGCTGACCGATAAGATCGGCGTGATCATCCCATCGTTTATAACCTTGCTGATAACGGCTCTTTCCCTATTCGGGTTTGCCGTGCTGCGAGACCAGCTGCCCCTTTCGGTCTGCGCCTTTTTCTTCGGAACCAACTCGGTCATCATTACGATTAGCATGGCTACGCTCGTATCCGAGATATTCGGCAAACGCGATTATGCGAAGATACTATCGTATATACGCATGTCGGGCTGCATTGCGGCCTTCGGAAGCAGCGCGATCGGATTCGTATACGACGCGACAGGGCGTTTCGACATTTCGTTTTATGCTGGAGTTGCCATCATAGCCATTTGCGCGGTCTTGGTGCTTATCGCAGTGTCCCAAAAGAAAAAGATCCGAGAGACGCTTTGGATCACCACCGACGCCGGTCCGTCGGACGCGCAGGAGACGGGCTCTTCCGCAAAAGCCCAAACTACCTAGGAATCCCGAAAAGACAAGGTCAACCAACGGCTGATTGGAATAAGCCCCGCAGGCTAACGGCGGGATAAGGTTCTCATGCTCTCGGACTGCCCTCGTCTGCTAAGGGAATTAAGCCTTCGGATTTGCGATTGCATCCAATCGGTGCAATGCGGTTAGCGTGGCGGATCGCTACGATACGGCACGTTTTCACAAAACGAAATCGTTGGACGAAGAGAATAGGAGCAATCATGGCTGATTACCAAGAGTTTCTTGACGGGGTCGACCGTGAGGCGTATCACGAGGGGGAGTGGCGATGGGAGGAAGACGGATACACCGTTACCCGTACGTACCACTATTCGCCGCCGGGATGCCATACGTCATGCGGTATCCTTCTCTACACGAAAGATGGTAAAGTCGAGCGCGTCGAGGGCGATCCGCTCGATCCCTGCACGAACGGCAAGCTGTGCATCAAGTGCCTGACGCTCGACGAGTCGGTTAACCATCCCGATCGCCTGAAGTACCCCATGAAACGCGCGGGCGAGCGCGGGGAAAACAAATGGCAGCGCATCTCCTGGGATGAGGCCTACGACGAGATCGAGGCAAGGGTCAAAGAAATATGGGAGACCGATGGCGGCAACGCGATTATCTGCGTACACGGCACCGGAAGAAACATCAACTGGCAGGTTCCCTTCTTCGGGCAGGCCGCGCTTAAGACGCCGAACATCTCGACGTTCGGTTTCACAGGGTTTTCTTGCTATATGCCGCGTATCTGCGGGTCCATTGCACCGTTCGGAGATTTTCCGATCGTCGACGCATCCGAGACGCACGAGGATCGGTACAGCAATTCCGAATGGGTTCCCCCCGAGGTGCTTGTCGTATGGGGCAACGAACCGCTCGCTTCGAACGCCGATGGGTATATCGGTCACTGGCTCGTGCAGTGCGTTCAAATGGGTACGAAAATCATCTCGATCGATCCTCGCCTGACATGGTGGGGCGCGAGGGCCGAATACTGGTTGCAGATTCGTCCCGGTACCGATGCTGCGCTCGGGTGCGCTTGGCTCAACGTTATCATCGGCGAGGGGCTCTACGATGCAGACTACGTTGCATCTTGGTGCTCTGGATTCGAGGAGCTTGCGGAATCGGTAAAGGATACGACGCCTGAGTGGGCTGCTGAGATCTGCGATCTCGATGCGGATGAAATACGTGCATCAGCCCGCTTGTATGCAGGTGCCAAACCGGGAGCGATTCAATGGGGGTTGGCGTTCGATCAGCAGCTTTCGGCCATGGCGCTCTGTTTGGCCGGCTGCGATCTCATGGCCCTGTGCGGAAACGTCGATGTGCCGGGTGGAAACATCCTTGTGCATAATGCGTTCGAGATCAACGCCGGGTATGCTTCGGGCGAGAATCTGACGCCCGCAGAGTGGCGCGCTAAAAAGCTTAATAATAATTTTGCGCTATCGGTCGAGGGCGGCGATTTCGTAGCCCATGCCAGCTCGGATGGGCTATTGCAGGCGATTGAAGACGGTTTCCCGTATCCGATCAAAATGATGTGGATTCAATCTTCGAATACCTTGTCTTGCCCGAGCCAGGATGCACCGCGCGTCATGAAGGCGATGCAGAACATCCCCTTCATCGTGAACGCCGATCCGTACGTTACCCCGACGTCGGTTGCTTTGGCCGATATCATCCTTCCCGTCGCGATGAGCGCGGAACGCAATTCCGCTCGCACCTGGTGGTCGCCATGTCGGGCCATGGTGAAGGCGGCCGATTTCTATGAGGCGAAATCCGACGAGCAGATAATTCTCGAATTAGGGAAGCGCTTGAATCCCGAAGTGTTCGGGCAATGGGAAACCGATATCGATTGGCTGAACTGGTATCTCCACGACGGGACCGGATCGTTTTCTGCGACTACCGAGGCAACCGACCAAGGTGGCGCGAAGAACTCGGGTAAAACGCTCTTTACCGCATCATGGGACGAGCTCGTGCGCGATCCGAGCATGGTGGGCCATTGCTATGACGAGTTCAATGCCACATACAACAAGGCGGAGAAGGGGATGTTCCGTCCCGATGGTTCTGTGGGCTACGGAACCCCATCGGGGCGTCTGGAGCTTGCGCCCATGCTTTACCAGTATTGGGGGCTTAGCACGACGCCGTTCCATACCGAGCCGCCTGAGAGCCCGATTTCGACGCCGGAGCTGATGGGCGAATATCCTCTTATCCTTACCTGCGGCGGGCGTTCGTTCGAGTTCTTCCATTCCGAGCATCGTCAGCTTCCGACGATGCGCGAGCTCCATCCGCAGCCTCGTTTGCTCGTGAACCCCGCGACGGCCGAGAAGTACGGCATTCAGGATGGGCAATGGGTGTGGATTGAAAACGATCATGGCCGGTTCAAGCAGATGGCGAAAGTGTCACCGGTCGTCAACGAGAAGACGGTCCATGCCGAGCATGGCTGGTGGTTCCCTGAGACCGAACCATCGGCTCCGTATCTGTTCGGCACATTCGAGTCAAATCCGAACAACTGCACCAAGGCTTTTGTTACGGGCCAAGGAGGCGTCGGTTCTCCGATCAAAGGTATGATCTGCAAGATATATCCCGTGCGCGAGGGCGATACGATGCCCTACCAGCAGATTGCCGAAGCGGGCAATTTTCCGTGGTATGAAAAAGTCGAGTCTCCCCGTCAGGACGAGATCGATCGGTTCCATGCGGCTCTCGACAAAGGTATGGAGTTCGATGTGATGGCAAATCAACTCGTTGATCCGGCTTCGGGCGAGCGTATCGATCTGAAAACCGGCGCCAAGGCTGAGGCGTAGCGGACGAGTGCGGTAAGGAGACTATCATGACCAAGGCGATTCTCATCAACTACGAGTACTGCACGGGCTGCCACTCCTGCGAGGTGGCCTGCAAGAAGGAGCTCGGCCTGCCCAAGGGCGAGTTCGGCATCAAGCTCACCGAGACCGGCCCCTGGGCCTACGGGGGCAAGTCGGGCCCCGAGAAGTGGGAGTGGACGTGGCTGCCCGTCATCACCAAGGCCTGCGACATGTGCGAGTCGCGCACCGAGAAGGGCAAGATGCCCATGTGCGTGCAGCACTGCCAGGCGTGGTGCATGTACTACGGCGAGGCCGACGAGCTCGTCCGGAAGATGGACGGCGAGACGCGCTGGGCGCTCTACACGAGGTAGCAAGGTTCGGGCGCCCGACTTCGAGATCGGGCGCCTGTTCGCCCCGATGTAACCGAACGGCGATTCTGCGCGGGGGTAGCAATGGCCGAAAAAAGCAAAAAAGAGATGACGTTTGAGTTGTCCGCTGAAGGCGCTCGTGCACAAGGGCTCGTCGTGGGGTGCGTTGGGTACGGATTGTTTCTCAGCTGGATGTGGATCATATACTTCAGCAATTTCGCGGTGTCTTATGCGGGTATGGATGCCGACCATGCTTTGCAGTTGCGAATTATCATGCTTGCGGCGCTCGGCATCGCCCTGCCGATACTTGGCGCATGCGAACGGTTCTTCGTCTCTCGCAGGGGAATCGCGGTGTCTGCCCTTGCTTCGGTCTTTCTCTGTCCGCTCGCATCGGTTGCGGCTCTGCTGTTTCCCTGCGAGTGCACCAGCCAATGCGCATATTCCTGCCAATGTGCGGCGATGCTGGCGCAAGGGGTCGCATGGGCTTTTTCGGGGATCGGGTATGCGTTTCTCATGATTTACTGGGTCTGGTTTCTCGTGGCGTTGGGGAAGATGCCGAACCACTCGCTTGTTATCGCTTCGACCATGGTGGTTTCGTCCGCGGTCTTTTTTTCGGCCACGTTGCTGTTGCCTTCGGTGTCGGTTGCGGTCCATGCTCTTTTGCCGGCATTGTCGGTTATCTGCTCGATGTTTTCGCATCGGCGGCTGGCAACGGTAACCGTGGGGATTGCGATAAAGAAGGCGGTGCCCGAGAGAGATTTTGACGTGGCAAGCGGGAGGCTATCCAAGAAGACGCTGACGATGACGTGGTTTTCGGGTGTTGCGCTTGGATTCTGCGGACATACGGTGACCACGGGTTTTTACATCGCATGGGCCGATATGGTTCTTTCAGCCCTTTTCGTTGTTGCGTCGGTTGCCATGTTTTTCGCCGTAAGGCGCCACGGGGGATATAGATACGGCGATCTTTTATGGCTTTATGTGCCGGTAGCGACGTTCTGCCTTATCCCCATGTGCTTGGTTAGCGGCATGGGAAGGGCCCTTTTCGCCTGCATTCTCATTGCTGCGCTCACCGCTTACAGCTTTGCCGATCTTGACATGCTGGTCAAAGATATGTCGAGTGCCGCTTCCCACATTACCAAATTGATGGCTTTTGGCCGGATCGGCAACGTTCTCGGGCTTGCGGTGGGGTGGTTGGTGGCTGGCTTCGCTTTCCGTATGGAGTCATTGCGCCCGGATGCGTTTGTCGTAGCTTGCCTCGGACTTGTACTCGTTCTGGTTGCAGCATCGACCTACATGTTTCGGGGCTTGGGCTTTTTGTCGGCACCGACCGTCGTCACCAGGACGGCAGACGACCGGTATGAGCGACAGTGCTTCCTTTTTGCGAAAAAGTATGGGCTGACCGAGCGTCAGCTCGACGTTTTGCGGTTGCTCGGTCGCGGGCGAACGGCATTGACCATTCAGGACAAGCTGTTCATCTCGGAATCGACGGCGAAAACCCATATCTACAACATATACCAAAAAGTCGGGATCCATACGCAAAGGGAGTTGATGGAACTGCTCGACGCGGTAAACCCCAATGTGGACGAAACGCTGTTCTAGCGGTTGCGCGAGCGTTCGTATAGGCGGTACAGCCGTTCGACGAGCATGCTGAGCTTGGTCGTCTCGGCAGCCTCTTCGGGTGTGAGGTATATATCGAGATCGCGGTTCAACGCCATGATGAGCAGGATCTTCTTGGTCATGACCGCTGAAGTTCCCCCGCACTTTGCTTCCATGTCTATGCTCGAGAGCTCGGGGATCGAGACTCCGAGCGCCCGAGAGAGATTCATTTGCCCTAAGACGTTCAGGGAATCGGGCAGTTCGTCTTCGGGCTCGAGCAGCATGCGTATGCGGATGTACGACCGAATGGCGGTTTCGAATTCGTCAAACGTGGGGTGCGGTTCGGAGTTCAGGGACTTTGCGATCTTCTTCGCTTCTTTCTCTGCGGTTTCGTAACGATGTTCGAGCGCTCGGTCGCGTCGTCCCGGCCCCATGTTGTATTCCATGGTGGTGCCCCTTGCTTCGGTTTGCTTGATACTGATTGCGCTGCGGCGTTGCTCTCGCCTCCGCTACGACCGGATGAAACGGGGCCGTAGCGGAGGCTGCAAGCTTTCCAGCTATCGCTAATCGGTGAATTCCACGTATTCGATTTTCATCATTTCAGCAAGGAGTTTGAGATCTTTTCGATAGTCTCCGTATACCAGTGCGGTATGGTCTCCGAACTCGTTTTGCTCCATGAACGCCCCATCACGGTCTTTCAGGGGGAAGTAGGGGCCTTCGGGGCATCCGTAGCGGTCGTAGCCGGTGCCTCCGACGATTTTCGACTTGTATACGAGCATCCTCGTACCGGCGGGATTGAACCGCATCATGGTTATTTCTTCACCGATATGATCATTGAAGTCATAGCGAATCGTAGCGCCGAAGCCGGCATTTGCTGCGAAAGGCCCAACGCCATATTCGTCGTCGAGATCGAATCCATGCATCTTGCGGTTTGGCGTAGCATGCCAAGTGCAATACAGTTTGTTGGGGTATTCGTCCATGCATTCGTGGGGAGAGAACCACATTGCCCCGTAAATCTCCCCGTCCTCTATGACAACGGGCGTCGTGTTGGATTGATAGGGAGCTTTGCGGGATAGGCACATCATAACCACCATGGCATGCAATGCATTCATATCCCCCTCGCAAGCGGAGGGGATTCCCGCCTCATTGTTGAGCGAATGCCCGAGGCAGAAAGTCACCTGCTCGTGATTCAGGCGAGTGGTGGCGCAGCACTCTTTGCATTGCGCCGTGAACGAATTGCAGCCGAAGTGTTTCATGAGTTTACGGGTGAGGACATTGAACCGTACGGATTTCAGCAGCTTGTCGCGATCCATGAACACATCTTTAGCCCCGTCGAGCAGCTCATCGGCAATTTTTTCCGCTTCCGCCTCCTCATCTTTGCTAAGGTTGTAGGCTCTTCTTTCGGGGAGCGTGTGGTTGTTGAAGCCGTCGGATCTATCGAGCTGGTCAACAACTTCATGCAGGTTGACGGAACGTGCCGATACGCCGAAGTCGGCGGCAACCTCGAAATCATCGGTGAGGTATAGGTCTGATTCGTGGCGGATCATTTTGAGCGTTCTTGTATGGGCAAGCGCTTTCATGACTTTGATGCAGCGCAGACGGTCGCGGACGTCATCCCAGTAAAGCGTTGCATACACATTGTCGTATCCGCGGTTATGGGCATCGCAGACTTCAGACATCGTGATTGCCCCGGTGTCGGTGTGGATGAGTATGGGGCAATCGAAGTGCTGATAGACTTCGCGAGCCCAGAAGGGCATCGGATTGCCGTCGAGAAGAATTGCGTCGAACCGTCCTTTGAGCGCCTCGATTTCCCCGATAGTGTCTTGAAGAAGGTTGAATTCGTCGGAATTCGCAGCAAACACGGTGTCCATGAGTTCTATGTCTGGCCCAGAGAGCTTGTCGACCAGCTTCTCGTTGAACGCTTTAAGCCCGGCCGCTGCCGCCATTTCGTCGAACTCATGGGTCAATTCGTCCTTGTTGCCAAATCGGCAGGGACCCTCGTATGCGTAATCGTGGATGAGCGCTCCGAATACCGGCAGCACAACGCATTTCTCGTCGATGGGGCGTTTGAATGATACGTCCATTGATGAAGCTCCTCTCGCATTCGCCTGGATGCCGCATGCATCCCCTTGGAAGACACCTTAAGAACAAAGGAGACGGTTGGCACCGAAAGATGAGTGCGAAATCGAGGGAATTCGCCTATCGTACTCTCAGTACGAAACGGTTGATCGGGAAAACGTTTGGCCTTTCACGAACTTGCGGACTTGCTCGACGATGGTTTTATGCATCGCTGAAAGTCCTTTAGATCTGGGTGCATCAAGATACTGTTCGAGCATGGTTTTCGATACAAAATCGATTTCTGATTCGAGAACCGCATCGACGGGCTGCCCATCGAGCAGTCTGACGAGAAGGGCGGCAAGTCCTTTGACGATGAGGGCTTCGCTGTCGACCTTGATGCTGACGGTTCCGTTTTCAACGGTAGCAAGTATCCATGTTGCAGATTGGCAGTCTTCTACGGTTTCGGCATTCTTTCGGTCTTCGTTCGTGAACGGGTCGAGATAAAACGTCGAGTCGATGAGATACGAGTAGACGGAAAGCCAATCATCGAAGGAAGCAAGAAAATCAATGAGCTCGGCTTCTCGTTTGGCAATGGTATCGGCATCGTCCGTTTCAACGTATGCGTCGGCGCCCCCCTTCTCAGAGGCATTCTTTTTGGTATTTGACTTTATGCCAGGCATGACAACTCCTTGCTGTGGTGTTCGAATGCAGTATAAAAGGGGAAAGAAAGCGGGTCATCGTACTCTCGATGCAGTTTGGGTGGCCTGCATCTCGTATGCGCAATTGCGAGGGCTGAGGAAGCGCTCTCGACGATAAGACGCATCCTTAGCCTTTGGGCGTTAGCGATAAAGCAGCTTAGGCTCACGTACCTACATGCTCCGCATGAAGGCTAGTCTTTTCCTGTTTTCCCAGATCAGATATCGTCAATTCTAAAGTATGCATCAGAATACTCCGTTAGGTACGGCGACAACGGCCAAACGCGCACGCTATCCTTGCCCGCGACGGCGCTATATGCGTTTCATGACGAGAACGAGGAAGGATGTGACCATGAGCGAAGACGAGTTCTATAAAAAAGCTGAAGTTGTCAAGCTCGACACGCTTTCGGATGTCAACGATATCGGGAAGCCGTGGCGCTACGAGGAAGACGGGCTGACCGTTACGCGCACGAGCCCCTGGTCTCCTCCGGGGTGCCACCCGGTGGGTTGTGGGCTGAAGCTGTACGTCAACGACGAAGGCCGTTTGGTCAAGGTTGAAGGCGACGAAAACAATCCCGTTACTCAGGGCCGGCTTTGCCCGCGATGCATCGCGCTGAAAGATTACATCTACAATCCCGCACGCTTGCTTCATCCGATGAAGCGCGATCCGAAGGATCGCGGCAATGCGGATGCGTGGGAGCAGGTTACTTGGGACGAGGCTTTCGACATCATCAAGAAGGAGTACGATCGCATTACGGCTGCATACGGGCGCGAGAGCATTGTAGTCTTTGCGGGAACGGGTCGTGAGGGCGGTACGTTTGCTCCGTATGGCACCATGTGCTTCGGAACACCGAATTTCTGCTATACGCAATCGGGCTACGCATGCTACACCCCACGTCTTGCCGCCATCGCCTACATCGCCGGCACGACGTATCCCGAGTGGGATTACGCCGGTGCGCTGCCGGGTCGCTGGGACGACGATCGCTATGAGCTTACCGAGTGCCTCGTCGTTTGGGGCAAGGCCCCTCTCGAGTCGAATCCCGATGGGTTTTTCGGGCATGCGGTTATCGATGCGATGCGACGGGGGACGCGTTTGATCGTCATCGACCCCCGTGTCAACTGGTTGGCGACCCGTGCCGATATCCATTTGCAGCTTCGTGCGGGTACCGATACTGCGATGGGCATGGCGTGGCTCAACATCATCATCAACGAAGATCTGTACGATCACGACTTCGTAGAATACTGGTGCTATGGTTTTGAGCAATTGGCCGAGCGGGTTCAGGAAATGCCGCCCGAGAAAGCTGCGGAGATATGCGATGTGCCGGTTGAAAAGATCTACGCTGCCGCACGAATGTACGCTCAGGCGAAGCCAGCGGCTATTCAGTGGGGTCTAGCGGCCGATCAGAAAACCGATGGCATGCAAAACGGGCAGGTGACCGTCGACCTCATGGCGATAACCGGCAACCTCGATGTTCCCGGTGGGCAAATTCTTCCCGGAACCGGCGCCGGTCACAACGAATCGGGATTCGGGTTCGAGAAAGGTGTGGGCGAGGATCTTCAAAAGAAAATGATCGGCCTCGACCAGTATCCTGCCTACTGCATGATTATCCTGAATGCGCATGCCGACCTTATGCTGCACGCGCTTGAGACTGGCGATCCCTATCCCATCAAAATGGGTTTCTATGCGGGTAACAACCTCATGAGCTGCACGTCGATGGAGCCGAAGCGATGGCATGACGCCATCGTCAAGTCGCTTGAATTCTGCATCGGTTTCGATACATTCATGAATCCGTCCATCGAGGCATCGTGCGACATCTTCCTTCCTCTTTCGACGGTGGCAGAGCGGGAAGGCACGGTCTTCACCCACTATGCGCCTTGTACCGTGACGGCTGGTTTCATGCACAAGGCGATCGAGGTCGGAGAAACCATGACCGATTTCGAGCTCTGCTACGAACTCGGACGACGGCTGCGCCCTGAGGTTTGGGAGGAATTCGATACGGCAAAAGAATTCATGGAAGCCCTCCGCCTGGGTCGTCGCGAACAAGGAAAGTACTTTGACGAGGTATCTAAAAACGTTGTCTGCCAGATTCCCGTCGATTATTACAAATACGAGCGGGGGGAGATGCGCCAGGACGGACAGCCCGGCTTCGCAACGCCGACCGGTCGCGTCGAGCTGTGGTCTACGGCGTTCAATCAGTTCGGCGATGACCCGCTGCCGTATTTCCTCGAGCCCGAGTTCGGCCCTGCGAATCCCGAGCTCATGAAAGAATATCCCTACATTCTCACTACCGGTGCACGCACCACGGCGTTCTTCCATTCCGAACATCGTCAGATCGCGTATCTGCGCGAACTCAACCCCGATCCGATCGTCGAGATCAACCCCAAAGTCGCCAAGGATCTAGGTATTACGGATGGGCAATGGGTACGTATGTGGAGCCCGTTCGGCGAATGCGTCGAGAAGGCGCGCATAACCGAAACGGTTGATGAAAAGACCATTCATGCGCAGCATGCATGGTGGTTCCCCGAGGAGGATGGTAGCGAGCCCAACCTCTACGGTAACTTCCGCTCGAATATCAACAATCTGCTTCCCAACGACCATTACGGTAAACTCGGTTTCGGCGCTCCGAACAAGTGCCTTGTGTGCAACATCGAGCCTGTTTCCGAAAGCTACGACACCGACATGGACTTGATCTGGGAAAAATTCGGAAAGCTGGTGTAGCTATGGCGACGTATGGACTATTGATCGATTACGAATACTGCACGAACTGCGGTTCATGCCAGGTTACGTGCAAGGAGGAGCATGCCTATCCGGTAGGGAAGACAGGTATCAAAGTGCTCTCCGATGGACCGTGGAAAATTGACGACGAGCATTGGAACTGGAATTATTTTCCGGTTCTGACTGACTTGTGCGATCTATGCGCCACTCGCACGGCGGGCGGACGTGAACCGATGTGCGTACATCATTGCCTTTCGAACATCATTACCTACGGACCTGTCGAAGAACTCGCCAAGAAGCTTGATGAGAAGCCGAAGCAATTCTTGATGGTGCCTCAATTCAACCCCATTGCAGCCAAAGGCGAATTCGTTCCGAGCGGCAAGCAGAAACACCGTGCAGCGCACATCGAGGTTCAGGGTACGGGCAAGGCGTCGTACGCCGTCCATCGCCATGATACCAAGGTGGGAGAGATAGACGAAACCGACGAACTGGGCGAGTAGGCATCGAGATTGTAATTGATTGGGGTAGACATGGACAATGGCAACAGGATCGGCAAGCTTGCCTCGATACGGTATAGAGGCGGGATCAAAGGAGAAGAGCCGGCTGACGACCGTTCAGTCGGCGAACCGCTCACCGTTCTGCTTGGCGATATGAGCTTACCTCGCGGCATAGAGGAGGCGGTATTGGACATGCAGGTTGGCGAGCAGCGTACGGTGGACATACCATGCGAAAAAGGCTATGGCGAATACCAGGACAAACTTGCAAACTGGTATCCGAAAACCATGGTCGAGGGGGGATACGGCCTTTCCGTGGACGATGTTATGTTTTGGACGAATCCAGACGATGGCAGGAGGATGCCCGTTTGGGTGACCGAGATGACACAAGATGCGGTAAAGCTGGATTTCAATCACCCCTTTGCGGGCAAGACGCTCACGTACTGGATCGAACTTGTCGATTTGAAATAGGCGACTGGCATGTGCTACCCCTGTACTCGGTGCGGCAGATGCGGCAAGTACGAGAAATCGAGTCCGTACTATACGCCGCCTGCAAAAATACCGTGCTTTGCATGCGGCGGCGAAGTTGATCCTTCGACAGGCGCGTGTTCGACGTGCGGATCAGCCGCCTTCGAAGCTGCCGGTGTCCGATCGGCAAAAGAAGACGATCCCCGGGAGAATAACGATCTCTAATATGCAGGGAGCCGAGGCTTGAAGCTTCGGCTCCCTGCGTTCGTATGAAAGGAAGCAGTATGGCCATCCGTCCCTTATCGCATGATTTTTCTCCGTTCGAGCAGTTGGGCTTCGATGATGAGCCCGTTGGCGTAAAGTTCGAGTATCTCTTGCCGAAGACGATTTTGCGCTTAAGCGAGCCGATGGCTATGTGCGAAATGGTGAGGGAAGCGCAGACGCGGGATACCTCCTTCTATATGGACGAGAGCAACGAGGACTGCATGGGGAGGGGCGCCATGGGGATGATGCCCGATGATCCCAGCTGGGCTGAGGCGGGGTTGATCGGAGAACGCATGGGCATCTTTAGCGATGCTGGCGCGAATATGAGATGCATGCGCCACTACACGTCATTCTCGAGGGGGGCGGTGCGCTATGTGGTGTTCGCCCGGCTGTCAGCGCTTGAATTCGAGCCCGATCTGCTTATTTTCAGCGGCCCGATGAGCCAATGCGAGGTGATTCTCAGGGCGATGGCGTATTCGACGGGGGAGATGTTCGAATCGAAGGCGACCCCGGTTTTCCAGTGCTCGTGGCTGTATTCGTACCCCCAACTAACGGGAAAGGTCAACTATCTTGTTATGGGTACGGGCCACGGAACGACGGCGCGCGAGACGTACGAACCCGGCTCGATACTCGTTTCCGTACCCTCGCCGTGGTTTCCGATCATCCTTGAAAACCTTGGTCGAATGGAACGCGTTCCCCATGCATGGGAGATTGGCAGAAAGGCCTGGCTTAAGGAAGAGGGGGCGATATACGAAAACCTTATTCACGATTCCGGGGCAAGGCATTGATCGCCCCTTCGGGAGACGATGGCCTATTTATCGAAATGAACTCGCGGATGGCCGTGTTCTGCGATACAATCCACAAGGAGCAATAGGGGATTGCGCTAGAAAGCGATATGGTTTTTGTGCAAGCCATGCGTGATACGTCGAATACGAGGAGCATTAGATGAAGGTTACCGAAAAGAAGCTAGACGACGGCAGGATTCAGCTCGAAGCCGTTGCGACGCCGGAAGAAGTCGAGCAGGCTCTGAACGCCGCCGAATACGGGTTCGCGCAGCAGATGAACCTCAGGCCCGTGCAGGGAAAGTCCATCGAACAGATCGTCGAGGACCAACTCGGCATCAAGGATCTCGCGTCGATCGTCGAGCCGCAGGCGACCGAGATGCTCGTGCCGTTCGCTATCGATAAGAAGAACATCATTCCGTCGTATCCCCCGAAGGCTACGGCGAAGAGCCCCTTGAAACGCGGCCAGAGCTTTACGTTCGGCCTGACGGTTTCGCCTCGCCCCGACTACGAGCTCAGCTCGTACGATCCCGTCTCGATCACGGTCGCTCCGTTTGAGATCGATCCCGCGGAGGTGGAGAACGAGATCGCCCGCATGGCCGATCAGTTCGCCGAATTCGTGACCGACGATCCTCATCCGGTTCAATCGGGCGACCATTGCATGCTCGCCATCGAGGCGACGAAAGACGGCGAGGTCATGCAGGGCCTCACAACCGATGGGCGCACCTACACCGCCGGCGCTGGCCTCATGCCCGACGGGTTCGATGAGAACGTCATCGGCATGGACGTGGGAGAGACCAAGTCGTTCACGTTCACGGGCCCCGGTCTCGATGACAAGGGAAACCAGATCGACGAGACCATCGAGTGCACCGTTACGGTCAAGGAGATCCAGAAGCGCGTCATCCCCGCCATCACCGACGAGTGGGTCAAGAAGAACATGCCGCTCTACCGCGATGCTGCCGCACTGCGCGGAAGCATCAAGGAGCGCATCGAGAAGGGACGCATGAACGAGTACGAGAACTATAAGCGTCAAGTGGCCGCTTCCGAGCTGGCGAAGCGCTTCACGGGTCGTATTGCCGACGAGGTGTACGAGGCCATGCAGCAGACGATGCTCATGAACATGCGCGGCGAGCTGCAGCAGCAAGGGATGACGTTCGAGCAGTTCGTCGAGCAAAACGGCGGCGAACAGCAGTTCAACATGATGCTCATGATGCAGATCCGCGAGACGCTCGTCCAGGGCTACGCCCTCGATGCGCTATTCCGCCACGAGGGGCTTGTCGTAACCGACGAGGACCTCGAGGATGCCTGCAGGCTCATGAACCCGCAGAATCCCCAGATGGCCCGCCAGCAGATGGAGTCGTCGGGACGCGGATTCGCCCTGCGCGAGATCGCCGAGCGCATGAAGGCGAACAAGTGGCTGCTCGAGCACGCGGAGGTAACCGTCGCCGAGCCGCAGAAGTAAAAGCGCTTTTCTGCTACGAATCGAACGAGCCCGACGAATGACCGTCGGGCTCGTTTTCGTTTTACCGATGAGTATGCAGGCGGCGGCTGTTCTGGCCGTTTCGATCACGCATGTTCGGATGCTGGGCATCTGCGCGGGATCGCGCCTTCGGCGCGCCGCAGCGCTTCAGCGGGCGGCTCTGAGCAGCGCGACGGTTCGTCCGAGCAGCTCGACGCACGAATCTATTTCGACGTGCGTGTTGTAGAAGGCGGGGGAGAGCCTTGTGACGTTCTGCACGCCGTACACCTCGTGGAGCAGCGGCTGGGCGCACTGGTTGCCCGAGCGCAGCGCCACGCCCTGCTTGTCCATGAACGTGGCCAGATCGAAGGGGTGCACGTCGTCGACCGTGAAAGAGAGGCACCCCGCGCGCCGCGCGGGATCGCCGAGAACGTGCAGGCCGTCGATCGATCCGAGCGCCCGTTCCGCATACGCCGTCAGCTCGTGCTCGTAAGAGGCGATCTTGTCGCGGCCCGCCGATTCGATATAGCCGATCGCGGCCGCAAGCGCGATCGCCCCCGGGTAGTTGGGGGTTCCCGCCTCGAAGCGCAGCGGCGGCTTCTCGAATGTCGTCTCCGCGAAGCTCACCTTGTCGACCATCTCGCCGCCGAACCGGACGGGGGAGAGCTCTGCAAGCAGCTCGCGTTTGCCGTACAGCACGCCGATGCCCGCGGGCCCGAGCATCTTGTGCCCGGAAAAGCACAGAAAGTCGCAGTCCGCGTCCTGCACGTCGACGATCTCGTGCCGTACGCTCTGGGCCGCATCGACGAGCACGCAGGTGCCGCGTTCGTGGGCCATCGCGGCGATCTCCCTAACGGGGTTCACAGAGCCGAGAACGTTCGATACGTGGGCGACAGCGACGAGGCTCACCTTCTGGCTCCGCAGTACCGTTTCGAGCGCTTCGAGGTCGATGTCGCCTTGCGGCGTAAGCGGAATCACCTCGAAGCGCGCACCGGTTCGCTTGCAGAGCTGTTGCCAGGGAACGAGGTTCGCGTGGTGCTCGAGGGCGGTTACGGCGATGGTCGAGCCAGGCCCCACCCGCTCCTCCCAGGCGCGTGCCGCCATGTTGATGGCATCGGTGGTACCGCCGGTGAATACGATCTCGTCGCTTTCGGCTGCGTTGACAAAGCGCTGCACGGTTCGGCGCGCGTGCTCGAAGGCCGCGGTCGAGCGTTCGCTCAGGGTGTGGATGCCCCGGTGCACGTTGGCGTTGTCGGTTCGGTAATGCGCCGCGAGCGCATCGAGTACCGCATCGGGCATCTGCGTGGTCGCGCCGTTGTCGAGGTAGATGAGCGGGCGGTCGCCGATGCGCTGCTCCAGAATGGGGAAATCCCCGCGGATGGCGTCTATCCTGTCTGCGAAATCGTTCATTGTCGATCGTCTCCCTGCGAATCCGCAATGGTTTTGCTGAGGGTTCTTATGGTAGCGCAAATCGATGCGAAGCCGGCAATGCGCTCGTCGGAAAATGCCGATTTGAGATCGGTCTCTTCGAGGAAGGATAGGGGAGTCGATGCGACTTCGGCCGGCATGCGGCCATCGAGCAGACGCACGATAAGAAAGAGCACACCGCGGACGATGAGCGTATCGCTATCTCCCCGAACGCTCATCGTGCCATCGTCGTTTGCGGTGACTGCGAGCCAGACCTGCGATTGACATCCGTCGACGAGCACGCAGGATTCCTTCTCGCTGTCGTTCATGGCGGGCAGCCTGGCGGAAAGCTCAAGAAGGTACGTGTATTGGGCGAACGCATCGCCGAGCTCTTCGAACTCTTCGACGATCGCCCGTTGCTCCTCGTCGATCGTCAATGCGGGTTCGCTCATTGCCGATGCTCCGGGCCGCCGGACTTCAAAGCGAGTTGCGAGCGGACGGCATGGCAGAGATCTGCGACCGTTACGATGTTTGCCGTCGTGTCGGCATCGATGTCGATGCCGAGCGCTTTGTTGAGCGCGATGACGAGCAGTATCTTCTTGGTCATCGAGGAGGACGTTCCCTCGCATTTTGAATCGAGTTCGTTTTTGCGGACGTCTTCAACCGAAATGCCGAGTCCCCGCGCGACACTCATCTCGCCGAGGCGGTTGAGGTACGCGGTCTGCCGCATATCGGACGGCTCCAAGAGATAACGTATCCTCAGGTATTCACCGACGATTTCGCATGCCGTCGTTTCGTCGGCATGCTCGAGCGGATGAGCGGAGATGAGGGCATCGGCCCGAGCCGCTGCATCCCTCATCCGCTCCTTGAGCGCATGGTCGGGGTTTCGCGCGCTGACGTTGTATTCCATACCGTCCTCCGTTCAGATGGTTGCGGGCGGATCCGAAGCAGGTTTCGGATCCGCCCGATTCGGGAAGCTAATCGAACACGAGAACTTCGACGCCCATCATCGCGCCGAGCTCGACGAGCTGATCGGCGTAATCGCCGTATACAAGCGGCATATGGCAGCCGAACTCGAGCTGAGCGTGGAACAGGCCGTCGCGATCCTGAACCTTGAAGTAGATCCCCTCGGGGCACCCGTAGCGATCGTAGCCGGTGCCGCCTACGATTTCGCCCTTGATCACGAGCATCTTGGTTCCTGCGGGGTTGAAGCGCATGAGCGTGACGACTTTGCCTTCGTCTTCGGCAAATTTGTAGCGCAGCGTTGCCCCGAAGCGCTCGTTTGCGGCAAAGGGCCCGATTGCATAGGGCGCGGGATCGGCGTCGTAGCCTTCCATGTAGCGGTTCGGCACGGCATGCCAGGTGCAGTAGAGCTGGTTGGGATACTTCTGGATGCAGGGCTGGTCGCTGAACCAGTTCTTCGACACGATTTCGCCGTCTTCGAGCACGACGGGCGTCGTGTTGGACTGGTACGGCGCCTTGTGCGACAGGCAGCTGAGGATGGTGATGGCGTGCAGGGCGTTCATGTCGCCTTCGCAGGCCGACGCGATGCCGCACTCGTTGTTGAGGGAATGCCCGAGGCAGTAAGTGACCTGCTCCTCGTTAATGCGCGTCGTCGCACAGCATTCCTTGCACTGCGCGGTGAAGGCGTTGCACTGGAAGTGCTCCATGAGCTTGCGGGTAAGCACGTTGAAGCGGACGCTCTTGAGGATCTTGTCGCGGTCCATCCAGCACTCTTCGGCTTCGGCCATCAGCTCGTCGGTAACGCGGGCCGCTTCCGCCTCTTCCTCCTCGGTCAGATTGCATACGGTCCGCAACGGCAGCGTGTAGTTGCCGGTGCCGTCGCCGGGATGCAGCTGATCCATCATCTCGTGCATGTTGATCGACATGGCCTGTACGCCGAAGTCGGCTTCGACCTCGAAATCGTCGGTCAGGAACAAGGGGCCTTCATGGCGCACCATCTTGAGCACGCGGGTTTTCTTGAGCGCTTTCATGGTCTTGAAGCAGTGGGCTTTACGCACGACTTCGTTCCAGTCGATGCAGCCGTAAGCGTGGGGGTAGTTGCGGTTTTTGAGTTCGGATAGCTCCGAAAGCGTGATCGCGCCCGAATTCGTGAGGATCATGATGGGCTTCTGATAGCGGCCGGCGATCTCGCGTACCAGACGGGGCATGGGGTTGCCGTACAGGAAGAACACGTCCACGTCGCCGAGGACGGCGTCGATCTTCTTGAAGTGGGTTTCGTCGAAATAGAACTCGTCCGAGCAGGCGATGCACATCGGCTCGAGCGTATTGACGTCGGGGTCGTCGCCGAAGGTCTTCTCGAGTCGTTCGTCGAACGCCTTGAAGCCGATGGCGGTGGCCTTCGTATCGAACTCCTTGGTGAGCTCGTCTTTGTCGCCGAATCGGCAGGGGCCCTCGTAGGCCACCTCGTGGATCAACGAGCCGAAAATAGGAAGGATATTCACCTTCACGTCGATCGGTTTCTCGATGGTTTCCAACGCCTTGGTTACTGCTTTGACCATACTAGTCTCCTTCTCGTCTAGCCACCGGCTTGTGCCGAGTGGATGGGGCCTTGTTTGCGCAACTCGCCACGGGCATGCGGGCTGCGGCGAGTTGCGTCATGCTTGTGTGAAACCCGAAGCCGTTGGCTTATTCGCACGTGAGCACTTCGAGTCCGAGCATCTTTGCGAGATCGACCGCGTTGTCGTACACGTCGCCGTACACGAGCGGAATGTGGTTGCCGACCTGCAGGGAGCATTCGTAGAATTTCTTCGAATCGGCTACCTCGAAGAACACGCCTTCGGTGCAGTTCTCGTCTTTGTATCCGATGCCGGCGACGATGGTGCCGCGGGCGATGAACAGCTTCTCGCACAGCGGATCGAAGCGGCACATGGTGACGGTTTTTCCGATGTCGCGGTTAAAGTCGTAGCGGATGGTGGCTCCCCAGCGTCCGCCCATAGCGAACGGCCTGATCGCATACGGTGCCTTTTCGGCGTCGAATCCTTCGAGCAGACGGTTCGGGGTAGCGTGAAACGTGTAGGCGATGTTGTTCGCCTGAGCCATCGCGTCTGCCGCATCGGCGTAGGAATCCTTGTTGCGCATAAGCAGGGGAGACACTTCGAGCTCGGGGTCGTTCATCACCTTGCCGATGGAGGTGTTGCCCATATAGGGCGCACTGAACGAGAGGTTCGACAGAAGAACCATCGAGACGAGCGCCGAAAGGTCGTACTCGCATGCCGAGCACACCCCGTTCTCGTTGTTGAGCGAATGGTTGAGGCAGAGCGTGAAGCGGCCTTCGTTCAGGCGCCTCGTTGCGCACATGTCGGGGCAGGGAGCTGCGAACGCATTGCACCCAAGCTTGTTCAGAAGCTTGTTTACGAGGTAATGGGCCTTGACCGAGGGGAAGATGTCCTCGCGCTTCATGTCGCATTCGGCGGCTCCTGCAGCGAGGGCGTCGACAATGGCGTGTATCTCCGCCTCGTCCTTGTCGTTGATGTTGTCGCACGATCTACCGGGCAGCGTCGGGTTCGTAGTCGGATCGACGTTGTTGGTCTGATCCATGAACTCGTGGAGGTTGTAGTAGCGGAACTGCACGCCGAGCCGTTCGGTAACTTCGTCGTGATGGTAGAACGAATCGAGTGCGGAGAGCGAATTGTTCGAATTGTTCCGGGGAACGCAGAGCACCCTCGTGTTGGCAATTGCCTTGCGTGCACGCAGCACCTTCATGCCTTCGATTGCGTCTTCCCAGCTTGGCCAACCGTAAGCTTCGCATCCGCGCGGCCGCAGCGAAGCGACCATGCCCGAGTCGTTGCAGCATTGCAGGACCGAGGCGAGCGGTTTTTTGTATTTCTGGGCGAACGCGAGCGCGAAATCGATTCCGAAGGGATGGAATTTGATCAGGTACAGGTCGGCTATGTCGGCGTTTTTGCCCATTTCGTCGAGCAGTTCGTCGGTGACGGGAAACGTTTCGTCGCGCTTGATGACGAGGGGCTCGAGGATGTTGACGAAACCGACGTCGCCGAGTTTCTCGTTCACCTCATCGACGAAGCTCTTGTGGATCATGGCGATGCGCATGAGGTCGTACTCTTTGGTGAGCTGCTCGCCCTCGCCAAATCGGCAGGGGCCTTCGAACACGTACTCGTGGTAGATCGAAATCGTCACCGGCTGTACGTTGAGCACGATGTCCTTACCTTTTGTGAAGCTGTGTTCCATCGGCGTTGCTCCTGTTCTCGTCTGCGGGGCGCATATCCCGCGCTATCGGTGCGCTTTCAGCAGCGCCGCTCTGAGCAACGCTGCCAGTTCCCGTACGGTTTCTGCGCAAGCCGCTTCGTCGGGATCGAGGTCGATGCCGAGTCCTTTGCGCAGGGAGATGATGAGGAGAAGATGCTTGGTGGTTGCCGACGAGGAACCGGCGCAATTGACGCCGAGATCGCTCAGCTTTGCCGGATCGCCGGCCTGGTCGAGCGTTTTTCTGATGCTGTATCGGGTGAGGGCGGCTATGTCGTCATTCCAGTACGGATCGTCTTCGAGGAGGTAGCGCAGCCGTATGTAGCGTTGCAACCTGAGGTAGAAGCGTTCGGGATCCGCTTGCGTGCGGAGCTGATCGAGCTCTTCGCGTGCAAGCGCCTCGTTCCTCTTTACATGGGATTTGATGTCCACGATGCCCCCAAGCTATCGTCGATCTTTCTCGTCGCCGTCATTGTATGGAGCTTGCTAAGGGAATAGAATGGTATAAATGCCGAAAATGATGGCGTTATATGTCAAAATAACTGAGGGTTATGAGGTAACAATGTCGGTTACGATGCATATGCTGCTCGAGCATTGGGGAAATCGGGTTGTGAGCGCGCCCCGCATTGCGGATGCCCGTTTTTCCCAGGTTGCCCTTATCACGACCGATGCGGGCGGCCTTGCATCGGAGGACGGCTGGGAAAGCGCCGTAGAGGCGGAAACGATCTACTGCGGATACGAGCGCCAGGCAGCCGATTTTCTGGTGGCTCACCCCGAGGCGTTTGCGCTCGGCATCGGGGACGGATCGACGCTCGCCTCCATCTCTCCGAGTTGCGTTACCAGGTTCGTCATCGTGAAGGACGACCGGCCTTTTTCGGCTGTTTTCGAGGACGCGCGTCGCTTTCTTCTGAAATACGAGCGATGGACCGAACGCATGAGGGCTGTTTTGTTCGAACGCGGAGACTATCAGAGCATCCTCGATTGCGGTGCCGATGTCTTCGAGGACTTCATAACCATTACCGATTCGTCGTTTCGTCTGCTTGCCTACACGAAAGACGTGCCGATCGACGATCCGGTCGTGCTGCGTCTTATCGACGAGGGGTACCACGCGAAGGAGACGGTCGACAAGTTCAAAAGGTATGGAGCCGTTAAGCGCTGGCAGACGCAGGTCGGCATCGTGCGCGTCGAGCAGACGCGCATCGTCGAAAACCCTACGCTGAGCTACGTTTTCCGCATGCACGGAAGCTACTTCGTGCACGTAGTGCTGCAATGCACGAAAAATCCGATCAGCGATGCGCTCGTCGATACGTTTCAGATGCTGATCGACTATCTCGAACTGTACGTGCGCCACGATTGGACCGCTCGCCACCAGTTCGACAAAGATTACGCGGCTTTGCTCTCCGATCTGGTGATGCGGAGACCGCAGAACCGCGATCTATTGGGTAAGCGTCTCGAGCGGGCGCGGATACCCTACGAAGGCGAGTATCGGCTGTGCGTGATGGAGGTCGATCCCGAGGACGACGATGGGCAGCGCGTGCTCGGGTACTACGCCTGGAGGCTCCTTGAGATGGTTCCGCTCGGTAAGGCGAGCATATTCCAGGGACGGCTTCTGCTGCTTGTCGAGGGACGTGCAGTCCGGGGGGATGCGTACGGCGAGGCGCCCGATCCGGGAGACGGGCTCGCGTCGTTCCAGGAAGCGTACGGGGGAGTGTTCGGCGTTTCGGATCCGTTCCATTGCATCGTCGACATCTCCTTCGCGTATCGTCAGGCGCGCTTGGCTATCGAATACGGCCAGCAAGATGCCAAGACGCTGGGCGACTTTTTCTCCATCGAGCCTCCCGAGGTGCCGGTGTATCGGTTCAGGACCTATTTTTCAACCTACGTGTACGAGCACGGGAACCAAGACCCGTCGTTCATCGCGTACTGCGTGCGAAAGAGCGTCGTCGCCGACATCGTCCGTTTTGATTGCGAGCACGGCACCGACGATGCGAGGATCCTCTATACCTATCTGATGTGCGAAAGACGGGCCAACGAAGCGGCACAGCGGCTCCATATGCATCGCAACACGCTCGTCTATCGGATCGATAGACTGCAAGAACGCTTCGCCGTCGATCTTTCATCGGAAGGGGAGCGGGAGGAGATCATGCTGGCGTTTCGCTTGCTGCCGGCCGGTTTGGCGATGAAAGGCGAATAGGCGCCGAGCGGCCTTGCCCGCCTGACGCCTATTCGCCCGAACCGCAGAGCGGCGCGGCGCTTACATGAACACGATGGTGATATCCTTGCGCGCCGGTTCCTGCCCCTTATCGAGGTAGGCTTTGCCGCCGCCGATCTGGGTTCCTTGGGCGTCGTAGGTCATGCAAACGCCCATGTACGCCTTGGTGTGCTCTTGGCCGTCTTTGGATTTGTCGGCTGCGAGCACGTACTTATTCGCCTTCTCGTCGGCGAGAAACTGCTCTTGGAGATCCTGCTTTGCCGCTTCAAGATCGATCGTTGCGTTCTCTTCGATAAACGCCTGAAACTTCTCTTCTCCCCGGATGACTACATTCACTTCCATAGTATTTCCCCTTATGTCGGTCTGAACGAGAGGATGCCCGCCGACCTTTCGGGTGATCGGCGGGCGAGGGCATTGCATATGCTAGCTTTGCAGCGGGCTGTAAAGCGCCCAGCGGGTTTTGCCGTCCATCTTTTTCGCAAGCTCCTCGATATCGTCGTAGTACATGCACCAAGCTTGGCACGCTTGGACGCACGAGGGGAGCTTGCCTTCGGCCGTGCGCGCCTCGCACAGGTTGCAGGCTTTGGTGATCGTGGGGTTGTACACCCATTCGTACGGGGTATCCGCTTTGATGTCGGTAGCGTATTCGTAGGGGCCGACTTCGGTCAGCTTGATGCCGTATTCGCCTTGCGCGAGGCCGAGCTCGTTGCGGCACGCGACTTCGCAGGAGTGGCAACCGGTGCAGTATTCGTAGTTGATGAGAATGCCTTTCATGGTTCACTCCTTAGTTCATCACGGTAACGACGGGTTCTTCGACCGGCTCGTAGGGCTTGCCCGGCTCGTATTCGGCGAAGTCGCCTTTTTCTGCAATGACTTCGTGGGGCAGCACGTCGCCCTCTTGGCACGGGTAGATTTTGCACAGCATGCTCTTGATCGCCGAGCCGATGCCGCCTTGGCCGGTGCGGAACGCTTCGGTCATGTTGTTGAGGTTCGATTCGTAGGTGCCGTAGAAGTTCGGCTCCGCGCCCTCTTGCTCGGGGAACCACCAGCCGTGTTCTGCATGGACGCGGCCGGGGCGTACCTCGATGGTCTCCTTCACCTTCTGCTTGAACCGTGCGCCTCGGCTGTTCTCGACCCAGATCCACTCGCCGTCATGCACGCCGTATTTCTCGCAGTCGACAGGGTTCACCATGATGAGCGGCCAGGGATGGAACTCGCGCATGGTGGGCAGCTGACGGTGCTCCGAGTGGAAGAACTCGAACGAGCGGCCTCCGCCGGAGAGGATGATCGGATATTCCTTATACGTTTCGGGCGTCGAGAGCGGGCTCTCGGGCGGCTCGATATGATAGGGAAGCGGGTCGACGCCCCAGTGATCGTATCCGAACGACCACAGCTCGATGCGCCCGGTGGGGGTGTTGAAGCCGGGCTGCCCATCGGGGCGCAGCATGCCTTTCTCGTACTTGCGGTACGTGGCGTCCCAATCCCAGTAGGCGGTTCCGTTGCAGCTGTTCTCGCTCGGGTTCTGGACCGTTTCCTCCCAGGTCCTGTCGTACTCGGTGCCGCCCGGAGTGAGCTGATCGGTCAGATACCAGGTGCACCACTCCTTGTCGTCTTTCCACGGCCAGTGCTCGGGTTTGATGCGCTTTCCGAGTTCGAGACATATCTGCTCGTCAGACTTCGCCTCGTAGTAATCGGTCACCTTGACCATCGTGCGAACCGGCGTCCACCACGTACGGCAGGAATTGCGCTCGCAGCTCATGGCGACGGGCAGGACGATGTCGGCAAGCGCTTGGGCGGTCGGGGTCATGAACGGGTCGGCAACCACGACGAAGGGGACTTTCATGAGGGCTGCGCGCGTGCGTGCCGGATCCATCGAAGCGCAGGCAAGCGCGTTGGAGCTTTGAATCCAGAACATCTCGATGGGATAGGGCTCGCCCGTCTCGACGGCCGCGAGGATCGCATCCGAATCGGCGCAGGAGACGATGTTCGATTCGTTGATGCCCGACTTATCGGGAATGAGCTTCTTCGCATACACCTCGGGATCGATGTACTCGTCACCCAGCCCGTAGCGCTTCTCGATGAGGTACGCGCACCGGTACAGCGCATTGCCGCCCGGATTATCGATGTTGCCGGTGATGGCCATGATATCGGCGACCGCCTCGGTTACGCCGAGCGCTGCGATCTGCTGCTCGAAAGCGAGGCCCCACTGGCATGCGCAGCTCGACGAGGTTGCGATGAGCCGTGCGGCACCGCGTATGGCTTCGGGATCGACGTCGCAGATGGGGCTCGCCCATTCGGGCGTCTTGTCGGCAACGCGCTCGGCGAGCAGCTCGAAGCCGTACGTCCAGCAATCGACGAAGTCGTGATCGTAGAGGTCCTCGGTGACGATGACGTTGAGCATGGCCATGGCCACGACGGCGTCGGTCCCGGGCCTGACGGGAAGCCAGTAGGCTGCGCGAGCGCCCCACCAGGTCAGGCGGGGATCAACGGAGATGATCTTCGATCCCATCTGCACGCACTGCACGAGCCAGTGGCCAAGAAATCCGTCGGCGTTCGACTTGATCGGCTCGTTGCCCCATACGAGGATGACGCCCGGCGCCTGCCAGTCCTCGTTCGCGTAGCGGTTGTAATGCGCCTGGGAAGCGTCGACGATGATCATATCGCCGTACTTCGCCGAGGTTCCGATCATACGCGGGAGGTAGCAGGCGAATCCCGTGAATCCGAACGTCGAGACGTTGGGCGTCTCCATGCATGCGGAAGCGAAATAGGGGACTTGCCAGCCGATGTTGCGGCCCGTTCCGTGTACGACGACGATGGACTGGGATCCGTGCTCTTCCTTGATCTTGAGCACTTTCTCGGTGATTTCGTCGTACGCCTCATCCCAGCTGATGCGCTCCCATTTGCCTTCGCCCCGTTCGCCTGCGCGACGCATCGGGTACTTCAGCCGATCGGGATGGTTGACCGCCTCGGGCATATCGAGACAGCGCATGCAGAGCTTTCCGTTGGCGACGGCGTTGAGGGGGTCGCCTTCGACTTTCTCCAGCTTGTTGTCTTTGGTGTACAGCAAAACGCCGCAACCCATATGGCAGCCGGGGGGTGACCAATGCGTCGTGCGCGTTACGGTGAAATCCCCCTCTTGCCACTGCCATTCGCCTTCATGGTAAGCTTTGCGGTCGAGCTTATCCATATACTCCTTGTAGTCGGCCATAGTGCTCCTTCCTGTCGTCTGGCACCATCGGACGATGCCGTGCGTCGCGATGCGTGACGGTTTGATTCTAGGAAGCAAGGGGTTTTGCCCGCATGCCGAACGAAGCCCTATTTCGCCTCCGAGGGCTCGAAAAGCATTAGCAATGACGGCCTATTTCTCGGGAGAAGCACCTGCTGGGCGTATGCGCGCGGGAGCGTCGCGCAAAGGAGGCATCAAAAAAAGAGACCCGTGGGGGTCTCTTTTCAGACGCGTCGTGCGCGATACGCTATTTCGGAGCTCCGGGAGCTCCGGGAGCTCCGGGAGCTCCGGGAGCTCCGGGTGCACCGGGTGCGCCGGGGGCACCCGGCGCTTTGGGGGTTCCAGGAGCTCCGGGTGCACCCGGAGCTGAGGCAACGGCGGGAAGCTTTTCTCCGCAGGAGGGGCATGATTCGGCATCGGCGGGGCAAGTGGCACCGCACTTCGGACAGTTTCGATCGAGCGAAACCGCAGCAGGTCTAAAACACATACGTGCATCCTTTCTCAATAACGTTCCGTCTCCGGGCGGGCCCGGGTCGTCCACATTATGGACATTGGCGTAACGGGGAAGCATGCACAGAGATGCCCTATATTTGCCGACGGTCTAATACCTGAGGTATTATGGTTCGCTCCTTCGGACCGTTGATTAGGATGTTTTGCCCCTTTGCTTCTCTGATCGGATATCTAAACTTAACCATAGCGAAACGATCGCGCTTGGGGCACCCGGGTACTGCCGAGGTACGGAGGTAGAAACAGCAATACATTACTTTTAGATGAGAGTGTGGGACGCGACGGGAGTTTTTCTTCGCCTTCGGGAAAGGCCGACCAGGGCGATGATCGTATGGGGGTGATACCGTTGGCTGAAAACGGAGTGAAGACGATGGGCGAGGAACGGAGCATGCCGGAGTTTCGTGTCGACCAAGCGCCGTCGAATGACGCGGGCGGCGGATGGATTCTCGTCAATGCGCGCATTCTGGTCGGGCTTATAGGCGCGATAGCGTGCTTTTCGTGGCTGTTCGTCATGCTGGGAACGTCGATATTCATACCTTTCGCGGATCTCGAAGGCGTTGCGACGGGTGCTGCCCACCTTTCGTTCTTGGCCGGATGCTGTACGGCGCTTTTGGCTTGCTGGAAATTTTCGGACTGGTTCTCGTCGCACCGGGTCGCGCAGGTGTGCTGCGCCGCCGTCTTCACCTTCGTCGGCTGCGCGGGTCTCTCGTTTTACGAGCTTGCCGCGTCGTGGTACGGGGCTTTCGGCTTTGCGCTCGGATGCGGTTTCTCGTTGGTGTACACCCTGTACGGCGAGTACATCTGCCTGTTTTTCAAGACCGACGTCAAGCCTTACATCGTCGGCATTTTCGCTGCAAGCGTTCTCATGTGCACGGGCATTCTGTTCGCCGGCCCCGATACGAGCTTCGTATTCGCGATCATCTTCCCAGCGATCGCGATCGTTGCCTACATCGTCGCCATGGCTCTGTTGCGCATCGATAAGGCGGAGGCGGTTAAGGCGAAGGTTTCCGACAAGCGCAGCCAGGTGGTGTGGCGTTCGTATCTTGCGACGGCGACGTCGGGCATGGCCCTCGGGTTCGCGCTCGGGTGCATCCTGTCGACGCAGTCGGCACAGTCGGGCGTATTCGTTTTGATCGAAGTGGCGCTGTTGGTGACGTGCATCGGGTTGCTCATCGATTCGCTGCACAAGAACGTAGCGAACGAAACCGCAACCATGCGGCTGTTCTTGCCTTTTTCCGCAGTGGTCGTGTTTCCCCTCCTGTTCGTGCAGGAAGAGATCCGCTTCGTTTTCGCCGTGCTGCTTTTGTGCGGCGCCATCTTCCCGACCACCTGCTCTCTTTCGGCCATCTGCCGCCATGTGGTGCTGTGCGATCTCTCGGCCATTCGGGCGTTCTCGTTCGGTCGCCTTATCAGCTTCGGCGGAGTTGCCCTCGGCATGGTAATTTCGTTTGCCGGGTTCTCGGAATCGGCGGTCGAGCAGTTCGGTTCTACGGCAACGACGCTCTCGGTCATTCTGTTCATGGCGCTCGTCATCTTCTCGGCATCGTTCGTCATGACCGAGGACAATTATCCCGACAAAAGCAGATTCAAGCAGGCGGAGGCGAAAGCCAACGCGGGCGAAGAGGAGCCGGTGCTCGTCGCAGGCCCCGGCACCCCTATCCGGCGCATCGCGAGCGAACAGGGCGAGCAGAGCGAAGCCGAAGGCGGTGACGAGACGAGGTTGACGCGCCCGGGGATATTCTATCTTAAATGCGAAGCCGTAGCCGAGCGCTACGACCTGTCGAACAGGCAGAAAGAGGTATTGGTCATGCTGGCAAAAGGCCGCAATGCCGAGTACATAACCGAGAAGCTCGTCATCTCGTCGCATACCGCCAAGGCGCATATCTACAACATCTACCAGAAAACTGGCGTCCATTCCCGACAGGAGCTGATGAACCTTGTCGAAGAAACGGAAGTGGACGTTTCGAACTCCGATTGAAGCGCGCTCGGCTTTCTGCGGGACGTGCGATTCATCTAACCCTTGGGGGCTTAGCTCGGGATAATTAATCTTTCTCGCCCCATGAAAGCCCATCTCCCATCTTCTATCGTTGCGGAAAAGGCGTTGTTCGCATCCGATTCGCTCGAGCGGACTGCGACTGCGTTCGAAGACGAAAAGGGAAGAGGTGCTTATGCTATTTGATTATCAAGCCTTCTTAGACGGGGTGGACCGCAAGGCTTACCATGAGGGCGAATGGCAGTGGGAGGAAGACGGCTACACCGTTACGCGTACCTATACGTATTCCGCTCCGGGGTGCCACGATTCGTGCGGCGTGCTCATGTACACGAAGGACGGCAAGCTCGAGAAGGTCGAGGGGGATCCGCTCGATCCCTGCGCAAACGGCAGGCTGTGCATGCGCTGCCTGAACCTCGTTGAGGGGGTAAACTACGCCGATAGGCCGAAGTACCCGCTCAGGCGAGCAGGCAAGCGCGGCGAGAACAAATGGGAGCGCATCACGTGGGAAGAGGCTCTCGATGAGATCGCCGACTGGATTCGCGTCAACATCGACGAGGCGGGCTTCGGACGCGAGTCGATTTTCGTGAACCACGGAACCGGCCGCAACATCTCGTCGTGGGTTCCGTTCCTCGGAGGCGCATGCCTCGGTACCCCCAACATCGGAGCCATCGGCTTCTCGGGCTACTCCTGCTATCTGCCCCGCACGTGCGGAACGGCAGCGGGTATCGGAGATTTCCCGATCGTGGATGCATCCGAGGGCCACGAAGACCGCTACGCGAACCCCGAGTGGGAGCGCCCCGACGTCGTCGTGATTTGGGGTTGCGAGCCGTTGCGCTCGAACGCGGATGGATATCTGGGCCACTGGCTCAACGTGTGCATGCAGATGGGCACCGAATTCATCTCGATCGACCCGCAGCTTACCTGGTGGGGTGCTCGCGCCGAATACTGGCTTCCCATCAGGCCTGCCACCGACCTTGCACTAGCGCTTGCGTGGCTGAACGTCATCACGCAGGAGGACCTTGTCGACCATGAGTTCATCGAATACTGGTGCGCCTATTACGACGAGCTCAAGGAACACGTAGCCCAGTACACGCCCGAATGGGCCGCCGAGATATGCGAGGTTCCCGCCGAGGACATCGCTGCGGCCGCCCGCTTCTATGCCAACGCCGAGCGCGGTGCCATCCAGTGGGGTCTTGCGTTCGATACGCAGGTCGACTCCATCCAGCTTTGCCAGACGGTTTCCAACCTCATGAGCGTATGCGGTAACATCGACAAGCCGGGAACCAACATCCTCGTGCGCAACGGGTTCGAGATCAACCCCGGGTATGCGACGGCGCAGCTGTACTGCGATCCCGACACGTTCGCGAAGAAGCTCACGGTCGATCTCGTGCATCCCGGATGCGTCCAGTTCATCGGCATGGCCGACTGCGACGCGGTCAACCGCGCCTTCGAGACCGGCGAGCCGTATCCTATCAAGATGTTCTGGTCGCAGGGGTCCAACGGCATCTCGTGCTCCGCGACGGCGGCCCCCCGCGTTCATAAGATGCTCGAAAACGTCGAGTTCTGCGTCGTGGCCGATCCGTATATGACGCCGACCGCCGTAGCGTACGCCGACATCTTCCTTCCCCTGAAAACCACTGCCGAGCGCGATTCGATGCGCGTGTGGTGGACTCCCTTGCGTGCGATGAAGGCCGTGAGCGAGTGGTACGAAGCGAAGTCGGACGAGGAGCTTATCGTGGCGCTCGGCAACAAGCTCAACCCCGAGCTCTTCCAGAAGCGCTGGCCGACGCTCGATGCGTTGCTCCAGGACTACCTCGACGTGGGTTTCAACATCTACGATCCCGACACCGGAAAGAGCTACAAGAGCGCAGGACGTTCGAAGGCGGGCATGATCGAAGTCGACGACGTTCATACCGACTACTGGAAGAAGCATCACGACGACGGAAACTGCTCGTTCGATGCTCTCGTGCAGAAGGGCGGCTACGAGTACGACGACTTCTGCGCGACCTACCGTAAGTACGAAAAGGGCCTGCTGCGCCCCGACGGGCAGCCCGGGTTCGCCACTCCCTCGGGCCGCATCGAGCTCGTACCGTATGCGACGTTCGGCGCTTGGGGCATTCCGCCGCTTGCCGAGCATGTGGAATCGCTTTCGGCCAAAAGGTGGCTTACCGATCCGGAATTCAAGAAAGAGTATCCTTTCATCTGCATCAACGGATCCCGTTCGTACGAGTTCTTCCATTCCGAGAACCGCCAGCAGGCTACGATGCGCGAATTCCATCCCATGCCGCTCGTGAAGGTGTCGACGAAGACGGCCGAAGAGTACGGTCTTTCCGAGGGCGAGTGGATTTGGATCGAGAACACCGAGGGCAGGTGCCGTCAGAAGGTCACCATTGATCCGACGCTCAATCCCCAGTACATCCACGCGGAGCACGGATGGTGGTTCCCCGAGGAGGAGCCGGCGTTCCCCCATCTGTTCGGTACGTTCGAGTGCAACATCAACAACCTCACCGCTTCCTTCGAAACGGGGCAGGGCGGCATCGGCAATCCCCTCAAGAGCATCGTATGCAAGATCTACAAGTGCACCGAGGATGTGGCCGAGCCCACGCCAGGCGAGGTCGTCACGCAATTGGGCGGTTTCCGCAGCGATTACGTAGCCGGGCAGCCCTTTGCATGGACAACCGACAATACGACACGCGAGGGAGGTCGATTCTAAATGAAGGGGATACTCATCAACTACGAGTTCTGCACGGGCTGCCATTCCTGCGAGGTGGCGTGCAAGAAGCATCTTGATTTACCCGCTGGCGAGTTCGGCATCAAGCTCACCGAGACGGGACCGTTCGAGTACGAAGGCAAGACGGGCAAGGACCGCTGGGAGTGGACGTGGCTCCCGGTTATCACGAAAGCGTGCGACATGTGCGCGGATCGCACCGAGAAGGGAAAGCTTCCCATGTGCGTGCAGCACTGCCAGGCGTGGTGCATGTACTACGGCGAAGTGGACGAGCTTGCCAAGAAGATCGACGGGACGTCCCGTTGCGCGCTGTTTACGCGCTAGGCTCCTGATTCTGTGGTTCGAAGCGCGGCGGCCTCGGCTGCCGCGCTTTGTTTTGCTGCGGCAAAATGCCGTAAAACACCAGTTCAGAAGATCACATAATACTTCATTGCTTAGCTTCTGAACCTTATTTTCGGGCGTTTTCATCCAGATAGGAAACCACGCCCCATGCAAAACCCGTCGAATCGGAACAGAATCAGCCCAATTCGATCCCGGGTCGTACGGAACGGTTCCGGTGGCGCGTGCGGAGCGAGTGCGGGAGGTGAGGCGAAGCGGAATCCGGACGGTCAAATCGATCGAGATTCAATCCTGGAGGAATCCTGGGGAAAGGTGAAACAATGACTGAAGAAAAAAAGGGGATGCATCGGGCTTGGCTCGTCTTCATCGGCGTCTGCATGATGATGGCCGGCGGCATGGGCTTGGTGCTCAACGTCATGGGCAACTACTTCGCACCGATGGCGATGGCGTTTGGCTTGGTGAACCCTGAGACGGGCGGACCTGATGTTACACAGGTGACGCTGCTTATGACTGTGTATTCGTACGTCATGCTTGTTTGGCTGCCGTTCTGCGGCCGCTTGTTCGACAAGGTTGACGCACGCATTCTGTTCGGCGCGAGCGGCATCCTCATCGTTGTCGGCCTTCTTTTGATGACGGTGTGGACCGAAGTGTGGCAGATTTACATCTCCGGTGCGCTGTTCGGTTTGGCTGGTCCTGTGATTTTCCTGGTGGGTCCATCGGTTCTCATCAACAACTGGTTCGCTCCGAAGCAGGCTGGCAAGTTCCTCGGCATAGCTTCCGCTTTCACCGGGGTTGGCACCTTCGTGTGGTCGCCTACGTTTGCGGGCATCATTCAGTCGAGCGGGTATAAGACGGGCTTTATGGTTGAAGCGGTCGTGGCTGCCGTCCTGATCCTCATCCCTGCGTTCTTCTTCTTCCGCACGCGTCCCGAAGATGTGGGACTCAAGCCGTACGGCATCGAGAAGGAAGAAACCGTCGGCGGTGAAGAGGCGAAGAAGAGCGGCGTTAGCGGTAAGTTCGCGCTCGGTACGATCGCATTCTGGGCCATCCTCGTCGGCGCGGGTCTGATTTCGCTCGGCGGCGGATACAAGTCGATGATGCCCACGGCTGTGCAGTCGGTCGGTGGTTCCGAGCTTGCCATCCTCGGCGCAACGATGATTTCTGCGGCCGCCGTCGGCAACATCCTGGGCAAGATCACGCTGGGCACTCTGGCCGACAAGATCGGCATCAAAAACGCCATGGTCGGCTTCTCCGTCGTCAGCATGATCGGCTTCTTGCTGATGGTGCTGTTCATGGGCGACAACCAGGTGCCCATGCTCATTGCCGGCTTCTGCATCGGTACGGGCGACGCGATGATGTCGGTCGGTCTGCCGCTCGTGACCCGTGCGTGCTACGGCGATCGTCGCTACGGCGAGATCTACTCGTACATGAACATGCCGATCGCCATCCTCGGCGGCATCGGCGCCACGTTCGTTGCCATGGTTGCCGGCATGACGGGCGGCTTCCAGACCGCGTACGGTTGCGGCATCGTGTTCTTCGTCATCATTGCCGCCTGCATGGTTATCGCGTGCACCACGGCGAAGAAGTTCCGCGATAAGTGGACGGTCGAAGGCGAACCCGATAAAACCCGCGCGTAATTGCGGTAAACAGGTAACATTACACCTACTATGCGACGAGTGCCGGTCGCACGGATGGAATCTGAGCGCCCGCGCCGCTGCGATCGGCGGTGCGGGCGCAGCTCAAAGAATTGGTGCCTGCATGCGGTCGGATATGCGCGTGCAGGCTGAATCTAAAAGCCCCGCGATCTATGTAGGACGCGTTTTACGCGTCGCCCGATAGATAGGTGATTTCCATGAAAAAAAAGGCTCCGCGTTTGCATTACGCATGGGTGATCATGATCGGCTGCTGCTTCATGCAGGCTGGCGGTCTTGGTGCTGTGCTCGATGCTGCGGGCGTGTTCTTCGTTCCCGTCTGCGAGGATCTCGGTCTTCTGCGGTCGGAGATATCGATGTACCTTACGTTTTATTTCATAGCTACTGTGTTTGCCATGCCCATCGTCGGCAAGTGGATTACGAAATACAACATCAACGTTTTGCTGAGCGTTTCGTTCGCCCTCGTCGTGGTCGCCGTGGCCCTCATGGGAACGTATACCGCCGCATGGCAATGGTGGATATCCGGAATCGTGTTCGGTTTGGCGGGCAGCTTCATCTTCGTTGTGCCTGCTCCGATCCTTATCGGAAATTGGTTTAAGAAGCGCCGCGGCATAGCCCTCGGCATCGCTATGTCGTTTTCGGGCATCGGAGGCGCGGCGCTCTCTCCGCTCTTCACGATCTTCATCCAAGATTTCGGATGGCGCAATGCATATTTCATTGCGGCAATCATCATGGCGGTGCTCGTGCTTCCCTGGACGGCGTTCGTGTTCAAGCTGCGCCCCGAGGACATGGGCCTGCGCCCCTACGGGTGGACCGAGGAGGATGAGCGCGCTGAGCTCAGCCGGGAGGAGAAGCACCTGGCGCTTCCCGGTGTTCCGCTCAAGAAGGCGCTCAAGACCGTGCCGTTCGTCTGCATGTTCCTGTTCGCGGGCCTCATCGCGTACTTTGCCGGATTCAATTCTCATTTACCGGGATTCGCCCAATCGGTGGGGCATTCGGCGCTTGTCGGGTCGTCTCTCTTGACGGCGGTGATGATCGGAAACGTGGTCGAGAAACTCTTCGTCGGGTGGCTCAACGACAAGGTGGGAGTCCAGCTTACCGTCAACATTCAGTTGGCAATGGTGGCACTCGGGTTCATCGGTTTCATTTTCTCGGGCGGCAACCTCGTTATGCTGTATATCTCCGCTTTCTTGTTCGGAGCGCAGAATTCGCTTGTGTCGGTTTCGACGCCGCTTTTGATCAGACAGATTTTCGGGGAGCGAGATTTTCCGGCCATCTTCACCTACGCCCGTATAGGCACGGGTGTCATAGGGTGCTTCGGCCCGGTGACGGTGGGGGCCATCTTCGACGCGACGGGCAGCTTCATCCCTGCGTTCGTCCTCGGTATCGGCATCACGGCGCTCGGATTCATCACGACGCGGCTCGCCTACGTGTACCGCAGGCGGTTGCATTGGGTTGACGCCGACGGCTCGGTTCTGCCCGAGGCCCCGTCGACGAAGTGCTGACGATCGGCATGGCGCGGGATGCGGGGCGCTTTTTCGTTGCGCGCGAAAGGCGAGCGCGCAGCGGCAAGAACTACCGCGAGGGCTTCGAGGCCGGGTGCTTCCGGATTTCCCGCATACGCGTTGTTTTTACAAAAGACCTGAACAAAAGCTATTTCATAGAAAAATAAACACTCAATGCTTAGGCAAAAAACGCCTGCTGGAACAATAAGCATATTCGGTTCATGACAGGCGATCGGCGCCGCCGTATAGTGCCCGCAAGCACAGCGTTTCGGTGTGCGCAAGCAGCGAGAGAGGAAGGAACGGTATGGAGTTTAAAAATGACCTGGGAAAGCCGTGGACGTACGAAGACGGCGATTTCACCGTCGTGCGCACCTCCATGTGGTCGCCTCCGGGATGTCATCCCGTAGGATGCGGCCTCAAGCTTTATGTGGATAAAGATGGTCGGCTCGACCACGTCGAGGGCGACGAGAACAATCCGATCACCAAGGGGCGGCTGTGCGCTCGGTGCTTGGCGTTGAAAGACTACGTGTACAACCCGAGCCGCGTCATCTATCCGATGAAGCGCGATCCGGAGTTCCGCGGCCAGCACGATAAGTGGGAGCGCATCACGTGGGAGGAAGCCTTCGCCATCGTCAAGGAGAAGCGCGACTACTTCCGCGATACCTACGGCGCGGAATCGATGGCCGTGTTCTCCGGCACGGGGCGTTCGGGCGGCATCCTCGTGTCCGATATGGCGCAGGCGGTGCTCGGCACGCCCAACGCCTGCTACACCCAGTCTGGCTACGCCTGCTATCAGCCCCGTTCGATGTCCTGTTCGCATGTGCTCGGCGCCTACTATCCCGAGATGGACTACGCGGGCGGCCTCGAGGGCACCTACGACAACCCCGTTTATCGGGTTCCCGAGGTCATGGTCATGTGGGGCAAGATGCCGCTCGCATCCAACGGCGACGGCCTGTGGGGTCATGCCGTCATCGACCTCATGAAGCGCGGGGCGAAGCTCATCAGCGTCGACCCCCGCGTCAACTGGCTGGCCACGCGCGCCGAAGTACACTTGCGCGTGCGTCCCGGCACCGATACCGCCATGGCTATGGCATGGCTGTGGGTCATCATCAACGAGGATCTCTACGACCACGAGTTCGTCGAATGCTGGACGTACGGGTTCGCGGAGTTCGCCGACCGCATCAACGATCCCGAAATGGGCATGACGCCCGAGAAGGCCGCTGAGATCTGCGAGGTTCCCGTCGAAGACATCTACAAGGCGGCCCGCATGTACGCTGCCGCAAAGCCCGCCTCCATCGCATGGGGCCTCGCCTTCGACCAGAACCAGAACGGCAACCAGGCTGCGCACTGCGTACTCGCCCTCATGGCCATCACGGGCAACATCGATGTTCCCGGCGGCCAGATCGTCGCCGAGATCGACCCCGCACCCGGCGTCAAAGACGAGCTCGCCGTCGACGGGGAGAAGGCCGAATTCAACCTCGACAAGGCCGATGCGGGCGCCGACGACAACTCCGCCGAAGATGCGGCGCGCCCCACTCGCCGTATCGGCTGGGACAGCCTGCCCGAAGAGCTGCGCGACAAGACCATCGGCTACAAGGAGTATCCGCTCTACGTCGACAACATCCGCAACGCTCAGGCGGACATCATGTTCGATGCCATGACCAAGGGCGAGCCCTACCGGATCCGCATGGGCTGGATCCAGTCCACCACGCTGCTCGCGCCGACCTGCTGCGCGCAGCCTCACGGCTGGTACGAGGGCCTCAAGAACCTCGAGTTCTGCATGGCGACAGACCTGTTCATAACGCCTGCCATCGAGGCGGCGTGCGACCTGTTCCTGCCCTTGGCTTCCTGTGCCGAGAAGGACGACGTGGTCATGACCCATTACGGCGGATCTCCGGTCTTCTACGGAGCCGTCAACAAGGCGGTCGACGTAGGCGAGGTTAAGGCCGATATGGATCTCATCATCGAGCTCGGCGAGTACCTGGATCAGGATTGCCTGAAAGATGAGAACGGCGAGCGCATGTTCAAGGACCTCGAGGATTTCCTTACGCAGCGCCGCACTTCCGGCCCCATTCGCATGGACTTCGACAGCCTGCGCAAGAGGGTCGGCTATCAGCGCGGTGTGAACTACCGCAAGTACGAAACCGGCAAGCTGCGCCCCGACCGTCATCCCGGCTTCCTCACCCCGACGGGTCGCGTGGAGCTGTGGTCGACGGCGTATGCGCAGTACGGCGAAGACCCGCTGCCCTATTATCAGGAGCCGGCGTTCAGCCCGCATAAGGATCCCGAGTTGGCGGAGAAGTACCCCTTCATCCTCACCACGGGCGCGCGCAACTACGCGTCGTTCCATGCCGAGCATCGCCAGATTCCCGTGCTGCGTGAGCTGCATCCCAACCCGATCATCGAGATACACCCCGAAGACGCTGCCGAGATCGGCGTCGCGGAGGGCCAATGGGTGGAGATCAAAAACGACTTCGGCCGCGCGAAGTTCAAGGCCGTCGTTTCTCCCGTCGTGAAGAAGGGCACCGTCCAGACCGATCACGGTTGGTGGTTCCCCGAGATGCCCGCCGATGACGAGGCGCGCGACGAGATCGTTCCCGTCGGCGAGATCCTGGAAGACGGCCCCTTGGAGTTCGACGTCAACGGAACCCATATCCGCAACGGCTACGTCAAGACCGACCATGCCGATGAAAAGGGCCTGTACGGCTTGTGGCAGTCGAACGTGAACGACCTCGTATCCAACCACTACAACTCGAAGCTCGGCTACGGCGGACCCTACAAGTGCAACTGCTGCAGCATTGCCCCGTTGAAGGAAAGCTACGACACTGACATGGACCTTGTCGTTGAAAAATTTGGGAAGTTGGTGTAACCATGGCTGACTATGGACTTCTGATCGACTACGAGTACTGCACCGGCTGCGAGAGCTGCGTGGTGGCCTGCAAAGAGGAGCACAAGCTTCCCGTCGGCAAATGGGGCATCCGCGTGCTCGACGACGGCCCTTGGCAGAAGGACGATTCCGGCGAAGGCGGCAACTGCTTCAACTGGAACAAGATTCCCGTCCCCACCGATCTGTGCGATCTGTGCGCCGATCGCGTGGCTGCCGGCAAGGATCCGTCGTGCGTGCACCATTGCCAGGCGTTCTGCATGGAGTTCGGCACCATCGAGGAGCTGGCGGCAAAGCTCGCCAAGAAGCCGAAGCAGGTGCTTTGGGCGCCCTGCGAGTAGGGTAGCGCCGTGTACGAGGCCCTCGGCGCTCGTGTGCTGAGGGCTGCATCGGATCATGCGATTCGTTGTGCGGGCACCGCGCGCAGCAAGCGTGCGGCGTCCGCCAGGCAATGAAGGATAATCATGCGCGCGGGAGGCGGTCTTGCGCGCATGCAACGAGTTCGGAAAGGCTGCATGCATGTGCTACTGCTGTAATCTGTGCAACAGGTGCGGACGGGCCGACGAGATGAAGGACAAGCTGGGCAAGCGGGAATGCCCGGCGTGCGGTCGTCTCGAACCCGACAACGACGTACGCATCTGCCCCGAATGCGGGGCAGCCCTGCCGCCGCCCTTTCCGCCGCTGCCGAGCAATCCGTCTCGTGGACGTTAGGGCAGCGTAGCGGCCGTATTCTGGCCGCGATGCCGATATGATGGGCAAAGGGGGTTCGCGAACGCGCAGAACCCCCCCCTTTTTTTTGCGTTGCCGCGCTTTCGGGCGGCCGCCCGCGGTCGCCCTGCATGCGGACGGACTGCCGCTGGGCGACAGGGCTCGAAACGCCGAGCGCGCAGGTACCCGTTGCGGCGACCGGCGGGCCGGCGGAAGGGGTCCGATGACCGTCGACATTTCACAAATGCACGCTTTTGACAAGTAAACCACTGTGTTTCAGGCCATTTTACTTGTCAAAAGCGTGCATATAGGGCCAACTCGCATTCCGTGCGAGTGCTCTTCCTGTCCGAGTGAGGCCGGAGGCGCCTTGGCGGCCGGGTTTGCCTTCGGGGATCGCGCAAGAGCGCGCGCTTCCGAAAGGATGCTCTTGCGGTGCGCTCGCCGAACCCGCTTTCCGGTGCGCCCGCCGAGCACATGCACCCGCTCTTCTGTGCGCTTCGCCCTGTGCTCGTTCTCGCGTTACAATAATCCGATGCGCCCAATGCGAGGCGCGGAATAGAGACAGGAGTAAACATGGCTACGGAAAACAAACTCGGAGGCAAGATCACCACGTTGCGCGAGTCGCTGCATCTCACGCAGGACGAGCTGGCGCTACGGTGCAACTGTACGCCTGAGGTTATCCGTGACCTAGAGGACGGCAAGATGGCGCCCTCGCTCGCTCCGCTCATCAAGATCACCCGAGCGCTCGGCGTGCGGCTCGGCACCCTCATGGACGACGACGAAGCGCTCGGCCCTGTGTACGTGAAGGCCGATGAAATCGAGGAGGCCACGCGGGCGACGAGTCTCGAGACGATCTCCGATGCGGGAGATCTGCGCTTCTTCAGCCTGGCTGAGGGGCGTCCCTCACGTCATATGGATCCGTTCATCATCACGATCAAGCCGTCGGGGGAGACCGACCACGTGCTGTCGCAGCACGAGGGCGAGGAGTTTCTCTACGGCATGGAGGGATGCGTGGAGATCGAATACGGCAAAGAGATATTCGTGCTCCATCCGGGCGAGAGCATCTACTACGATTCCATCGTGCCGCACCAGGTGCGCGCGCACGACGGGCAGAGCGCGAAGTTCCTCGCCGTCGTGTACACGCCGATCTAAGGGGAGATCATGGAAACCGACAACGAATACAAAGGCGAGCCCGGCTCGCCCGACTACAAGCTCCATTCGGAATTGACGATCGGGCGCTATTTCCGCAACCAGGTTGCGATCGATCCCGATCACGAGTTCGTCGTGTATCCCGACCGCGACCTTCGCTGGACGTACAAGGATTTCGACGAGCGCACCGACAACCTTGCGCGCGGTCTTCTGGCCATCGGCATGAAGCCGGGCGATCATCTGGGCGTGTGGGCTCGCAACATCCCGGATTGGCTCACGTTCATGTACGCCACCGCCAAGGTGGGCATCGTCATGGTCACGGTGAACCCGGTGTACAAGAGCCATGAGCTCGATTACGTGCTCAAGCAGTCCGATATGAAGGCGCTCTGCGTGATCGACGCGTACCGCGATGTGGACTACCTCTCGATCATCCGCGAACTCGTGCCCGAATCGCTCACGCAGCAGCGCGGCCACCTCGAATCGGAGAACTATCCGATGCTCGAGAACCTCATCTACATGGGACCCGAGAAGCATCGCGGGTTCTACAGCGTGCCCGAGCTGATACTGCTGGGCGAATACCTGCCCGACGATGCGCTGCCCGATGCCGAGGCCCAGTTCGACAACAACGACGTGGTCATGATGCAGTACACGAGCGGCACGACGGGCTTTCCGAAGGGCGTCATGCTCACGCACCGCAACATCTTGAACAACGGGTTCTACATCGGCGAGGGGCAAAAGCTCACGCCCGACGATCGCGTGGTTTTGCCGGTGCCGTTCTTCCACTGCTTCGGCTGCGTGCTCGGTGTGATGGCGAACCTGACGCACCGCTCGACCATGATCATCGTGGAGGACTTCAACGCGAGCCTCGTCTTGCAGGCGATCCACAAGGAGCGGGCGACAGCGGTGTACGGCGTTCCCACCATGTTCATAGCCGAGCTCAACCATCCCGATTTCGACCAGTACGATCTGACGAGCTTGCGGACGGGCATCATGGCCGGAAGCCCGTGCCCGCCCGAAACGATGCGCGAGGTCATGGACAAGATGCACATGACCGAGATCACCATCTGCTACGGCCTCACCGAAACGAGCCCGGTGTTTACGCAGACGACGGTCGACGACGATATCGAGCACAAGTGCGAGACGGTCGGCCGCAAGCACGAGCCAGTGCTCGTGAAGATCGTCGATCCCGATACGGGGCGCGTGTGCGGCGTCGGCGAGCCGGGCGAACTGTGCTGCAAGGGCTACAACGTGATGAAGGGCTACTACAAGATGCCCGAGGAAACCGCCAAGGTGATCGATGAAGAGGGGTATCTGCATTCGGGCGACCTCGGCACCGTCGACGAGGACGGGTACTACCGCGTGACCGGCCGCGTGAAGGACATGATCATCCGCGGCGGCGAGAACGTCTACCCGCTCGAAATCGAGAACTTCCTGCTCACCATGCCCGGCGTGCTCGATGCCCAGGTTGTGGGCATTCCCGATGAGCGACTCGGCGAGATCGTCGGGGCGTTCGTCCGCACCCGTCCGGGATACGAGGACATGACCGAGGAGGACGTACGTGCTTTCGCGATTCCGCGCATTGCGCGCTACAAGGTTCCCAAGCGCGTGTTCTTCATCGACGAGTTTCCCATGACGCCTTCGATGAAAGTGCAGAAGTTCAAGCTGCGCGAGATGGCCGAGGAGTTTGTGAAAGCGGGCAAGTGAGACGGAAGAAACCAGGCATGTCAGCGGGGCGTCGATGCGGCGTCCCGCTTTGCGCTGGGGATCCGCTCCTATTCACCGTCGGCGGCGGGGTGGGCTTCGGATTGCTCGAGCATGGCTTTAAGCTCGTCGGAGGTATGAACGCCGAGTTTTTTGAAGATCGAGTACTTGTGAGCCTTTGCGGTCGACGGCGATATGCCGAGCGCATTGGCGATGTAGGTGGGGTTGCGTTCGTTCGCCAGGTAGCGCAGGATATGGCTTTCGCGCTCGGTCAGACCGTATTTCTTTTCCAGGGTAAGGATAGCCTTCTTGCGCCTGCCGGGAGCGCTGCCACCGATGATGTCGTACAGGGGCGTGCCGGAGCGGGAATACTCGATATCGTCAAGTGCGTCGATGAGTTCGACGAGGTAATGCCCCATCTGCTGCTTGCTCTCGGTTTGAGCGAGGTAGCCCGGGATAGCGTTGTAGAGGATTGCTGCGGCTTCGAGCACTTTCGATTCGCTTTCTTTCATGGTGGCGATGCTTTCTGTAAGAGATAATACTGATAAGTATTATAAATGGTAAATTAAAACTATGATTCACGAAAGCATTCTTTTTCTTGAAAAATGTTCTCCTCGGTAAATACCGAAGCCAATATACAGTTAAACAGGGATTATTAGGACAGAAAGACCCCTCATGATGCAAGGGATCTTTCTGTAGTGACTTCGATAATCTGATCTATGGAGTATTAGACCATGGAAAACCGAGTTTTAGGGGATGAAGCAGGTAACCTTGTTTCCATGCTCGGCCATCTTGACCGATAGCTCTTCGACGGGCACGAGTTCCATGCACTGGGCGAGGCAGTGGTGAACGCATGCGGGCTTTTTGCCCTCGGCCACGCGGTTTTCGCACAGATCGCAAAGGTCCGAGGGGACGGGGACGTAGTCCCAAAGCCATGAGCCTCCCATCTTTACGGGACCCATCTCGTTGAGCTTGATGCCCCATTCGTCAAGAGGGATATCGTGCTCTTTGCGGCATGAAACCTCGCACACGTGGCAGCCGGTGCAGTACTTGTAATCGATCAGCAAAGCGTACTCGTTCATGCTAGGCCTCCTTCCTTGTTGCGACGGGGCTTGCGGGGTCGGTGCCGATCGCGCCTTCGACGGTGTCGGGGCTCAGGGTGCCGAGCGCGTCGAGGCCGTCCACCTTCGATATCTTGCATAAGACGTTTTTGAACGGAGCGCCGAAGCCGATGCGGCCGATGGCGCGATGGGGAATGAGGCTGTTGATGTTTGCTTTCCATACGCCGTTGAGGTTGGGCGCTTCCGCATCCTGTTCGGGGAACCACCAGCCGTGTTGCGCATGGATGACGCGAGGGTCGACGATGGTTGTGATCTTCGCTTTTTCGATGGCTTTGCCGAGCGGGTTTTCGATGCATACCCAATCGCCGTCTTCGATACCGTACTTTGCGGCGGTCTCGGGATGGATCTGGACGAGCGGGTTGGGCATGATGGCGCGAAGCGACGGGACCTGACGGTGCTCGGAATGGAACGACGTGGTTTCCCGACCGCCCGTGGTCATGATGAGCGGATACTCTTCTGCCAGATCGGGCCTGCTGTAGGGTGTCAGCGCGTTTTCCTCGAAGTAGGGCAGCGGATCCTCTCCCCAATCCTCGTACAGGCTCGAGCACAGTTCGACAAGGCCCGTGGGGGTGTTGAAGCCCGGCTCGCCATCGGGGCGGAGGAGACCCTTCTCGTACTTGCGGTATTCGAAATCCATCTGGAGCCAACCGTCGTTCTGGAGGTCTTCGAACGTCATGTCGACGCCGCCGTTATGCAGTTGCTCAGTGAAGAAGTCGGCAACGTTGTCCCACGGCCAAGCTTGTGGGTTCAGCCGCTTGCCCACCAAAAAGTCGATCTCGAGGTCCGATTTGCAGTCGCCCACTTCGACGCACTTGTTCATCGCCATGACCATGTGGGTGTTGCGTCCGAAGTGGGGGAGCACCATGCCGTCGTGCTCGGCAAAGGTGGTAACGGGCAGGAACAGGTCGCACAGTCCCATGGCGGTCGGTGTCATGAACACGTCTTGGCACACGTTGAATTCCATTTTCTCGAGCGCCTTGAACCAGCGCTTGCCTTGGGCGTTGGTGGTGTTGGCGATGCCGTTGGTGGCGTAGAACCATGCCATCTTGAGCGGATAGGGCTCGTCGGTTTCAAGCGTGTCGAGGATGCAGTCGGGATGTGCGATAAGGTGCGCCGCCCGGAAGCCCTTGTACTTCGGGTCGGTGATCTGCTTTTCGAGCATTCCCGGGGGCAGTTGCTGGGCGCATTCGTAGCGCCACTTGCCCATGAAGCTAGCGGGTACGGCAAGCGTGACGCCGCCGGGTACATCGAGATCGCCGAGGATGGCAGCGAGGATGAGTACGGTGTGGCCGGCCTGCACGCCGTTGCTGTTCGTGTCGATGGCGAGTCCCCACATGAACGAGGAGGGATGGTTGGTGGCGATGGCGCGCGTTGCCGCCGCAATGGTTTCGGCGGGAACCCAGGTGATCTCTTCGACCTTGTCGAGCGGATACTCGGCCGCGCGTTCCTTGAGCTCATCGAACCCGTAGCACCAGTTCTCGACGAAATCGTGGTCGTAGAGGTCTTCCTGGATGACGAGGTTGATCATGCCGAGGCCGAGCGCGGCGTCGGTGCCGGGACGCAGTTGCAGATGATAGTCGGCGTGCGCTGCCATCCAGGTGACGCGCGGATCGATGACGATGTATTTGGATCCGCGTTTCATGAGGTCGATAAGGGTATGGCCGAAGAAGCCGTCGGGGTTCGAGAAAAGCGGGTCTTTGCCCCAGAGCACGATGTACTTCGGCACTTCGTAACGCGGATCGTCGAATCGATCGGGGAAGAACGCCGCATAGTCGAGTTCGGGATAGCCCGCTCCTAGAATGAAGTCGGCCACCGAGCAGCGGGGCCCGTAACACGAATCGCCGCTCATCGGGAAGCATGAGTTGGGCGTTCCGAGCGCGGCATAGGCCAACGGCGTCTTGTAGAGCGTCGCCTCGCGACCGGTTCCCTGAAACGCGACGATGGATTCAGCGCCCCAGTTCTCTTTGACATAGGCCACCTTCTCCTCGATGATGTCGAGCGCCTCATCCCAGGTTATCGCCTCCCACGCGTCTTTCCCCCGGTCTTCGCGTTTGCGGGTGAGCGGGGTCAGAATGCGCTTTTCGTTGTACATGTACTCGGGAAGCGTCAGGCAGCGCACGCAGAGCCGCCCTTGGGTGATGGGGTGATCGGGGTCGCCTTCGACGTCGACGACTTTGCCGTCCTTTACCGTGAGGTACATGCCGCATCCCACCGGGTGATCGCCCGGCGGGGACCATGCGCAGGTGCGGCACTTGATAACGCCATCACCGCAATCGATTATCCTCTCCGACATAATCTCTCCTTCCTTCCTTGCTCTCGTCTGGTTGTATGCAATGCGTCTGAGGCGGGGCTTCTGGCTGGGATGATAAAACCCGGCTCGCCTCGGACGGGATGCCGATGGGCCGAGCCCCCGTATGCTAGGCGCCGGGGGCTTTCGGGGGCTGCGCCGTCGGAGCCGCAGGCGCGCCCGGCGCCTTGGGGGCCGTCGGCGCTGCGGGGGAAGCGGGGGCCGGTGCTTGGGAAACTGCGTCTTCAATCCCTTCCGTCGATGTTTTGCAGAAGGGGCATTTTGAGGGTAGCTGCCCCGCTACGCGGTTGATGCGCTTCCCGCATGAGGGGCATACGACGGGCGGCAGTTCTGTTTCGGCTGGTCTGAAGCACATGACGGTACCTTTCTCACGGAAATTCCAATCAGGATGATCAAAGTCACATCTAATCCAATAAGTATTAGAGTATGAAATCTGATGAGATCAAAATAATACTAATCTTTCCTATTGAATAGTACTAAATAGGATTAGAAATTATTCTATTTTATGAATGATTGATATAGCCTAATAGTGATAGGTAGGATTGGATAATAGCCTTTAATCAGGGAATATAATGTTTTAATTGAATACATATTCGATAAATTATTCTCAAAATAAAATAAATATACCTCTTGTGAAATCATACTAAAAGGTATTATTTTGATCACGTCAGCTAAGACGATTAAGACTAGTACTAAAAGGATTATTTTAGGAGTTGTCTATGTGTTTCAGACCAGCAGCAGTTTCCATGAGCGTTACCTGTCCGAAGTGCGGCGCAGAGTGCGCGCTTGACGCGAAGTCGTGCTCTGCATGCGGAGCCGACCTTCCCGATGCCCCCTCGGTGCCCGGCGCTCCCGGAGCGCCGGGAGCGCCCTCGATGCCGGGCATGCCGGCAGCGCCCGGCGCTCCGGCGAAGCCAAGTGCGCCCGGCGCGCCGAAGGCTCCGGGGGCACCGCAGTAAAAAGCTCCCGAAAAGGCGCGGGCTTTACAGCTTGCCGACCTTCTTCGGTTGCCTTACGAGTTTCCCTACAACCATCGAAGACGAGTACGAGAGAAAGGGAGGAGCATGGATTATCAAGAATTCCTCGATTCGGTAGACCGCGAGGCCTACCATGAGGGCGAGTGGCGGTGGCAGGAGGGCGAGTACACCGTCACCCGCACCAACCACTGGTCGCCGCCTGGATGCCACAACGGCTGCGGCGTGTTGCTGTACGTTGACAAGGAAGGAAAGCTCGCGCACATCGAGGGCGATCCCTTGGCTCCGTTCAACGGCGGTAAGCTCTGCATGCGCTGCCTCGACATGGTGGAGGCCGTCAATCACCCCGATCGCCTGAAGTATCCCATGCGTCGTGCGGGCAAGCGCGGCGAGAACAAGTGGGAGCGCATCTCGTGGGACGAGGCCTACGACGAGATCGTCGAGAAGGTCAATGCCGTCAAACGCGATTTCGGATCGCATACCATCCTGTTCGTGCACGGCACTGGGCGCAACATCGGGTGGCAGCTGCCGCTCTTCGCTTCGACCGCCCTTGAAACGCCCAACGTGTGCAACTTCGGTTTCACGGGATTCGCCTGCTATCTTCCCCGCATGATCGGCGCTTCGGCGAAGATGGGCGAGATGACCATCATCGACGTGTCCGAAACGCACGAGCTGCGCTACGCCGACCCCTCGTTCAAACGCCCCGATGTCATCATGATATGGGGCAACGAGCCTCTGAAATCGAACGCCGACGGGTTCATCGGCCACTGGATCCTCGAATGCATGCAGATGGGCACGAAAATCATCTCGATCGACCCCCGTCTGACCTGGCTCGGCGCCAAAGCGGAGTACTGGCTGCAGGTGCGCCCCGGAACCGACGGCGCACTCGGCATCGCCATGCTCAACACCATCATCAACGAAGACCTCGTCGACCATGAGTTCATCGATCTGTGGTGCTACGGATACGAGCAGTTGGTGGAATCCGTGCAGGGCAAGGATGCCGATTGGGCGGCCGAGATATGCGGCCTCGATGCGGACGACATCCGCGGTGCGGCGCGTCTGTATGCGAACGCCGAGAACGCATCCATCCAATGGGGCCTCGCCTTCGAGCAGCAGCTGTCCGCACTGGGCGTCACGGCGGCGGCGTGCGACCTCATGGGCGTGACGGGCAACATCGATAATCCGGGCGGCAATCTGCTCATCAAGTGCGCGTTCGACATCGAAAAGCGCTACGGCTTGGGCGATTTCAAGATCCCGCGGGAAAACTACGCCGGCAAGATGACGCTTTCCGCCGGCATCGAGTCCTCCGACATCGTGGCCTGCGCGTCGTCGGACGCCTTGCTCCATGCGGTCGAGACGGGCGAGCCGTTCATGCCCCAGATCCTCTGGCTGCAAAGCGCCAACCCGCTTTCGTGCTCGGGCATGGATGCGCCCCGCATGTACGAGGCCATGAACAAGATCCCCTACTGCGTGGTGGCCGATCCGTTCATGACGCCGACGGCGGTCGCCCATGCCGATATCGTACTGCCCGTCGCCATGAGCTGCGAACGCAACTCGGTGCGCACGTGGTGGACCCCCGCGCGATCCATCTCCAAATGCACGAGCTTCTACGAGTCGAAATCGGACGAGCAGATCATCCTCGACCTCGGTCGGCGCCTCAAGCCGGAAAACTGGCCGTGGAAAGACGATAAAGAGCTTTCAACCTGGTATCTTACCGACCAGTACGCCGAGGGAGGTACCCGCTACGAGGGCGATTTCGAAGAACTGCAAGCCCGCGGCGGCTACAAGTACGATCCGTGGGACGCGGAGTACTACAAGTACGAAAAGGGCATGTGCCGGCCCGACGGACAGCCGGGATTCGACACCGCGACCGGGCGGTTCGAATTCTGGAGTTGGGGATACAACCACTGGGGCGTCGATCCCATGCCCTATCACATCGAGCCGAAGGACAGCCCCCTCTCCACGCCCGAAAAGCTCGAGGAATACCCGTTCATCGCCACGTCGGGAGGCCGTTCCTACGAGTTCTTCCATTCCGAGCACCGTCAGCTCGAAACCATGCGCGAGTTCCATCCGTGGCCGCTCGTTACCATCCACCCCGATGCGGCTGCCGAATACGGCATCGAAGACGGCGATTGGGTATGGATCGAAACCACGCACGGCCGTTGCCGTCAGAAGGCGTTTCTGTTCCCCGGCATCAAGCGCGACACCATCCATATGGAGCATGCGTGGTGGTATCCGGAGCAGGAGGCTGCCGAGCCGAGCCTGTACGGTACGTTCGACTCGAACATCAACAACATGGCGCTGAACTTCGAAACGGGCCAGGGCGGCATCGGGTCGGGCATCAAGAGCTTCTTGGCCAAGATATACAAGTACCAAGAAGGCGACCAGATGCCGGGCGAGAAGGTTACGCGCGAGGGCGGCTGGGGCGACTACATCCCCGGTGTCATGGCCGGCGACAAGGAGTCTGCCGAAAAGCAGGCTGCCGAGGGCAACGATGCGCTGCAAAAGCAGCTCGAGAACGCGCGCCGCGTGCAGAGCCTCAAGGTGAAAGACGCCGACATGCAAGGCCGCAACGCCCTCGAGTACGCGAAAGAACATGCCGACGAGGTTATCAAGTAGAGGACCGCGCAACGTAAGAAAAGGAGGCGAACAGCTGTGACCAAGGCGATTCTCGTCAACTACGACTACTGCACCGGATGCCATTCGTGCGAAGTAGCGTGCAAGAAGATTCTCGATCTGCCGAAAGGCGAGTTCGGCATCAAGGTATGCGAGGTGGGCCCGTTCGAGTACAGCGGGCGCGAGGGTCTCAAGAGCACCTGGGAATGGACCTACATGCCCGTAATCACCCAGGCGTGCGATATGTGTACCGAGCGCACCGAGGCGGGCAAGATGCCCATGTGCGTGCAGCACTGCCAAGCGTGGTGCATGTACTACGGCGAGGCGGAGGAGCTCGTCAAGAAGATGGACGGCCAGAGCCGCTGGTCTCTTGTAACCGTCAAAGAATAAGGGGAACGGCGCGGGCGCGCGCTGCGCGCCCGCGCTTTCGCAAGGGGGCTTCCCGTCGATGGCCGAGCAGATGCACGCAGCGCCGCTCGCTGACGCGGGAAGCGCGGGAAGCACCCGCGAACACAGCGGGGGAAAGGAATCCCATTGAACATGACAGACCAGGTCTGCGCCCATGTTGTCGGGGCGGACTATACAGTGCTCGACGACTTCACGGTATCCCGCATCAAAACGCGCGTGCTCGATGCGATCGGGGTGATCGCGGCGGGCGTCCATGCTCCGATGTGCGATGAGCTGTTCGATTTGCTGAAGAGCTATGGAGCCGCGAAGCAGAGCGCCGCGTTCTTCAGGGGCGAGCGCATCGACGCGCCCTCGGCGGCTATGATCAACAGCTTCTCCATGCGATCGTACGACTTCGAAGCCATCGAGGCGGAAAACGAGAACAGGAAAAGCAGCGCCGCCCACATCAGCGGCACCACGGTGCCGACGGCGCTCGCCTGCGCCGAGCGGGCGCATGCGAACGGCCGCGAGTTCATGTGCGCTCTCGCCTTGGGCGACGATATCGCAGCCCGTCTCGGGGCGGCCTCGGGATTCGACGTGTACGGCGGATGGGACAACACCAACACCATCAACGGATTGGGAGCCACGGTTATCGCCGGCAAGCTGGGAGGGCTCGACGAACGCCAGCTCAACAACGCGCTCGGCCTCGATCTCAACATGCTCGGCGGGTCGATGGACAACATCAACTACAAGACGCTCGCCTTCAAGCTGCCGATGGCGCTCGCGGCTCGCAACGCGATCTTCTCGGCCGATTTCGCTCGTCGCGGCATGACGGCGACGCACGACGCCTTCGGAGGCAAGAAGGGCTATTTCTTCTTGTTCTGCGGCGACAAGCAGCGTCCCGAACTGCTCTGCAAGGATCTCGGAGAGGTGTTCTACGGCGACGTGGTCGTCAAGCCGTGGTCGGCCTGCCGCGCGACGCACCCCTCCATCGACGCCTGCATGCAGATCGTCGGCGCTCACGATATCGATCCCGAGCAGGTGGCGAAGGTCGTTATCCACACGACGCCGCGAACCGCTCAGGGCTTTGTGGGCCAGCCGTTCGAAATCGGCGAGGACCCGCAGGTGAGCGGTGCTTTCAGCATCATCTATACCGCTGCCGTCGCGATAGCGACCAAATCGGTTCGCCCCGATTCGATGAACCGGGAAGCGATGGAGGACCCTGCGCTCAAGCGCCTGGTCGAGAAGATCGAGATTGCGCCCACGCTTGCGCCCGACGAGTACCAGACGGCGGAGGCCGACATCGTCATGGAGGACGGGGCGGCGTATCACGCCCGGTGCGATGTCCCGAAGGGCGACATCTACAAGAGCCCGATGAGCGAAGAGGAGGTGTTGGACAAGTTCTACAGAAACATCGAGTTCTCCCAGACGCTCTCGCGGGCTGATGCGGATCGCGTCGTGGGGATCGTTTCGCGTCTCGAAGAGCTCGATGACATCGGCGAATTGATCGCATTCATGAGGTAGATCGACAGGTTCATGGGATTAGGTCATAGACAAGGAGAAAGAAATGACCGCACAACAAAAAGCTCAAGCTAAAAAGGCGCTGGGCATAACCGTGCAGATCGCCGCACTGCTCGTTATTACGCTTCAGTATGCCAAGTCGTTTTCGACGCCAGCGATGTCGGCCATCGGTGCGGCGTACGCTCCTGCGGGCATAGATTCGCTCATGCTCAAAAACATAGAGGGATTGCCTTCGCTGATGGCCATCGTCGGCGCGTTCGCCGTAGGTATAATGGAGCGGTACATGAAGAAGAAGACCATGCTCATTATCGCGATGGTCTGCACTCTTGTCGGCGGCGTTGCGGCCGGATTCATGCCTGAAACGACGGAAGGGTTCTACGGCATACTCGCTTGTCGCGTCATACTCGGTTTCGGTCGTGGCATGATCTTCCCGATGGCGTCGTCGTTCATAGCCGATTTGTTCGATGGCAAGAAGCGCGATCAGCTCATGAGCTTTAAAACTGCAGTAGGCGGCCTTTCCGGTTCGCTCTTCCAGTTGATCGGCGGCTTCCTAGCCGTTCTCTCATGGCGCTATTCGTTTATCGGCTACCTGTTCATCGTGCCTATCATCCTCATGATCGTTTTCTGGCTGCCTGAGCCCGACGTGAAGCCTGCGGGAACCACATCGGATGGCAAGAAGGGCAATGCGCTCAAGTCGATTACGATGGCAGCGTGGGTCGTTATCCTGCTCGCCGGCGTTTGGAACTTCTTCCAGTTCTCCTTCTTCACCAACATCTCTCTCTGCATCAAAGAGGCGGGGCTGGGCGGTACTGGATTTTCGGGGATGATCAGCTCGCCGCCAACGCTTGCCCGCGCTGCGGGGGCCATATGCTACNAGCTCGACGCAAACGCTTGCCTGCGCTGCGGGGGCCATATGCTACGGTGCGTTCATCAAAGGACGCCTTCGCGGCTTCGATCTTCCGATCGCGCTTTTGCTCGAGGCTGTCGGTTTCTTTATCCTCACGCATGTGATCAGCGTTCCTGGTTACTATGCGGGCGCCATCATCTACGGTTTCGCCTTCGGCATGTTTAACCCTGCGCTCATACTGCAGATAGTAAAGGTTCTGCCCAAAGAGGGGGCAACGCTTGGTCTGTCGCTCTTGGCAGCAGCGCAGAATCTGTGTCAGTATTTTTCTGCGTACGTTCTTGCGTTTCTCGCAGGCGTCATGGGCGTTGCGGCAACGGGGCAGTTTGCTGGCTGGAACGTTGCCTGGCCGCTCGCTACGGGCATGGCCGTCGTTGTAGCCGTTATCATCGTAGCGACCAAGGCGAGGCATCCCGAATGGATTGCCGGATTGCGCGAACCGGCTGCTGCTGCAGAGTTGGAAGACAAGCGCGACGAGTAATACGAACGGGTAGGTTCGACCGCTTGGCGAATGCGTATGCCGCCGTTCGCCAAGCGGTGATTCCGCTGCGGCGGGCACAGGCTCGCCGCGTACTGGGTAATCGGCGTTGACGGGGGTCGGACGACGGTTCTTTTGCGCGACCCCCGCAATCGGGGAAGGAAATGCGATGGCACTTGTCAGGAATGGCAGGTTGTTCGGCAGAGTTCACTACGCGTTCGTCATCATGGCATGCTGCTGCTTGGTTCAGGCGTTCGGTATGGGCCTTATTCTGAATTGCGGCAGCCTGTTCTACGTTCCGGTGTGCGAGGATCTCGGATTCCTTCGCTCCGAGATATCCACGTATATGACCGGCTACTTTATCGGGACCACGCTCGTGACGCCCTTGGCGGGCAAGCTCTTGACGAAGTACGACACGCGTATCGTCATGTCTGCGGCTATCGTGATCTTGTCGGGAGCCGTAGCTGCCATGAGCACGTATACCGAAATATGGCAATGGCAGGTTTCGGGGTTTCTCGTGGGCGCGGCGGGAGCCGGTATCTTCGTGCTTCCTTCGGCATCCCTTATCGGCAACTGGTTCATCAAGAGGCGCGGATTCGTGTACGGCATCGTTATGGCATGCTCGGGGATTTCGGCAGCGCTCTTCTCGATGGTGATCAGCTCGATCATCCAGACGACCGGATGGCGCTCCGCGTATCTTTTTGTCGGCATCGTGTCGCTCGCGGTCATTTTGCCGTGCAGTTTGCTCATGCGCAAAAAACCGACCGATCTGGGCATCGCTCCGTACGGCTACGAGGAGACGGCTCGCGGCGAAGGGGGCGCTTTGCCGGTCATGCGCGGGGTCGCCGTCAGGGTAGCCGTCGTTTCGGTGGCGTTCTGGTGCTTGTTCGTATTCGCGGGCATCGCCTCATTCATCCACGGCGGCATCGAGCAGCATATGCCGGGCTATATCCAGTCCATCGGATTCACCGCCTCGTTCGCCGCCATTATCGTTTCGGCAGAATCGGCGGGATCGGTCATCGACAAGCTCGTCATGGGCTGGCTCAACGACAAGATAGGCGTGCGCAGGACGACCATCATCGAGCTGGCGCTCATCGTCATCGGCATCGCGGGGTTCATATACTTCAGGAACCCCGTGTTCCTGATCCTGTCGACCGTGCTGTTCGGCATTCAGGATTCGCTCATGTCGGTCAGCCTTCCGCTGCTCATTCGCGACATATTCGGATCGAAGAACTACACGCAGATCCACGCATGGATACGGACCGGGGTCGGCTTGTTCGGGTCGTTTTCGGGGGTGCTCGTGGGCGCCGTGTACGATTCGACCGGCACGTTCGTGCCTGCGTTCGCGGGTCTCATGGGCACATGCGTCGTCGCGATGGGATGCGTCGTCCTCGCATACCGAAAGCGGGGGAAGCTCGTTTGGGAAGAGGATGAAACCGACAGGCTCCCGACGAACGAATCCGGCTTCGGGGATCGCTCCCGCGACGCCTCGCCGTTGCCGTAAGGGGCGCTGCCGCCATGTGCTATCAGTGTTCGGGCTGTGGGCGTTGCCTCGAATCGCGCGGGGGGTTGCCGAGCGTATCGGTGTGCCCCTGCTGCCGAAACGAGGTTGACTCATCCGTGCGGTACTGCCCTGCATGCGGCGCGTTCATTCGGCCGCGCGCGGGAAGCGTCAAGGTGGCGAAGCGCACGCCGCCGAACGAGAACGAGGGGCTTCCTCGGCGACAATGACGCGTGGCCGGGAGACGGCCGGATCCGGGAGGCGGGCGAACCGCTCTCTGCGGGCGGTAAGGGTATAGGCGAGAAAGGAATTGGGAACATGATCGAAACGGCAAAAGACATCAAACTCAACGTTCTTCCCCTGGAGCTCTTCTGCGAGCACCTCTACTACTACGAAGGTCCTTGCAGATTCGGAAGCGGGGACGCTCTGCGGCCCGGATACGACGAGATCGTATTCGCGGAAAGGGCGAAGAAATTCATCGCCGACATCAAGGCCCACGTTCCCGAGGGCACGGCCGTGATGGATCCGGTCCTGTTTCGCAGGACGGACGACTGGGACGAACCCGAAGCGCAATGGGAGGCTATGGAGGCTGCCGTCAACGCTGCGGACGTGGTTATCCCCATGGCTGGCGCGGGCGTGCAGGACCTTGCGTTCAAGTTCGCGCAGCGCTTCAAGAAAACCATGTGCTACTGCCCCTCATCCGGTGCTTTCAACGTGCCCGACGTTCCGGCGGCGATAGCGGCCAGAAACGTCGGGTACGCATGCTATTCGGAATACCGATGGGAGGATTTCGTCCTGCGCATGGTGGCGCTTCGCGCGAAGAAGGTCATCGCCCGCACGAAGTACCTCTGCGTAACGAGATTCGACGGTACCCAGTCCGTCAGCCGACCGGACTCGTTTACGAGCCTCGACCACATTACGCAGCGGTTCGGGACGCGATTCCATTTTGCCAACATACACGAATTCTTCGACTGCATGTCTGAGGCTGTGCCCGAAGGCAACCATACGACGCCCGGGCGAAAGACGCTCAACGTTGACGAATGCGATCTGAAGAGGGCGAACGATATCTGCGACGAGCTGATCGAGGGAGCTGAAAACGTTGGCATGAGCCGCGAGGCTATGCTTCCCTCAGTCGTGGCGTACGTGGTCACCCAGAAATTCATGGATCACTTCGACTGCAACGCCTTTTCCATTCCCTGCCCGGATGCATGCTCGACCAGGAGGCTCAACGAGGGCAGGTTTACGATGTGCCTCACGCACGCGCTCAATGCGGAAGCCGGCATTCCCTCGGCGTGCGAATATGATTTGCCCGCCGCCCTTTCAGAGCAGGCGCTGATAGCCGTTTCGGGAAGAAGCCCCTACATGGGCAACACCTGCCCGATCCCCGTGCTCGACGGAAAGTTCAAACACGTGTTCGGGGCAACCGAAGAGCAGCTCGAGGAATTGGCGCAGGACCCCGAGAACATCGACAGGCTCTGGATGACGCAGCATTCCGTCGCTCACCGCTGCCACCCCGATCCGAGCGCATACGCGCCCTACGGCATCACCCCGTTCGCATACGATCAGAAGTTCGGGGCGACGTTGCGATACGACTTCTCGCGTGACAAGGGCGAGTACGTTACCCTGTGCAAATTCTCGCCCGACGGCTCCAAGATGTTCATCGGTAAGGCGGAAATCGTCGAGAGCAGCGGCAAGGACAAAGAGAATTGCACCCAGCTCGTGTTCTACCGTTTCAAGGATTCGCTCAAAGCCCATCGCGCTCAATGCAAGGTGGGCATCCATGTCGCCCTGGTGTACGGGGATTACACCAAAGAGCTCATAGCTTTGGCCGAGGCGCTCGACGTCGAGCCGCTCGTCGTCGAATAAGACGGGACCGGTCGTTTTTGGGGGTTGCTGGTGTCGCGAGAGGATATCCGTAAAAACGCCGAGAAGGCGCAGGATGAAATCGATCTCATCTTGAATCAGGAGGAGATCACGTACCCCTTTCTCCGCGATCATCTGCGCAGGTTCGTGCAGATACAGTACCACCTGAGCCCCCTTGATCTTGAAGAAACGGATGATTTGGACAAGCTGACCTTGATCAGCTTGTCCAAAGCCTTGCACGTGTCCCGCGAGCTGATAGCCGACTACGAAGCGGGCCAGAACTGCGAAGGGGCGACGTCGGCAACGGTGAAGAGGTCGCTGCTCCTCATGAAGATACAGAAGGCGCTTTCCGTCGAGTTGTCTTTGCAGGAATTGATGGGAATCGATACCTTGGAAGACGTCGTGCATGCCATATGGGCGCATCTTCGGGTACCGGGCGAGGTTTCGCAGCGATAACCTGCTTTCGGGAGGAAAGAAAACCGATTATCCGGCTTTATGCGTAGTCGAGGCGGAGCGCTCGGCTGGGGGGGGGTGCCCAGCGCCGCGTCTTCCTTCCAGCGAATCTTGTTGCTTGCGGATTCGGATGACCCCGGTTTTTCGAGCGCGCTTCTCCGCGTCTTTCTTGTTGTTAAAAACGTCGAAAAGCGCATCATAAATCGCTGAAATCGATGAACCAACGAAAAAGGCCGCCGGGAAACCGCATGGTACACTTGCGAAATGGAACCATCTGCGTTTATTAAGTCGAACGGGGGAGACTTAAATGCGGTACGACCATACCCAAGTGCTCGATGCGTCAATCAATCTGAGATTCCAGCAGGAGGATGCGCCCGCTCAGGAGAAACGGCGGGTGTTCACCATCCGCATACCGATCCTCTGCCTGATCGGCTTTTCTCTGTACCTCGGTTGGATATTCTGTTTGTTTTGGAGCCCTTCTTTGACTCCCGCAGCACTGATCGGCGATTACCAGGCGCATCTTGCGCGCATGGTGATGACCGTCGCCATGTTCTTCGCCTATGTCTTGTTCGGGGTATTCGCGCGTTTCTTCGCATCGAGAAAGGGCGAGGTGCTTCTTAAGACCCTCTCTTTGGTTTTGAGCCCCATGGCCTGCCTCATGGGGTTTCTGTCTCCCGGCTTCGAATTGCCGATCGTATTTTTGCTTTGGGCGGCAAGCGGAATAGGCTCTTCCGCCTTGCTGCTGGTGTGGTCGAAGAAGATCGTCGAGCTGACGAGGAAGCAGGTTATATTCTCGGTATCGAGCTCGTTTCTCATCGGAGCGTTTCTTTTTATTTCGACGGCTTTCATGCCTGGCGGCATCGCCTTTCTTGCGATCGGATCGCTTCCCGTCGTTTCGGTCGTTTTCGCTGTCTTCGCAATGTCGCGTTCTCTGACGATCGATTCGATGCCGACCGACGGTTCGGCGCGGTCCGTCTCTACATTGCGGGAAGAGGCACCGCGCTCTTCGGTGGGCTCTCCATCGAAGGAGGAGGACAAGGGCGATCGCAAGATTGCCTTCATGCGCACGATTCTGCTCGCGTTCGCTTACAGCGTGAGTATCGGATTCGTCGGCTCGTGTGCGACCACTCAGCCGTTTTACCCAGGGGGTTTGTACGTGATCGCGGCAGGCAATGCGTTTGCCGCGGTGTTTACCGTTCTTTTCCTGGTGCGAAAGCCCAAAGACATCGCCGTCATCCTCATCGAGGTGTTTCTCCCCATCATGCTCGTGTGCATCTTCCTCTTCTCGTTCGTCGGGTATGCGGGGCAGCTCGCCTGCATTTTTATCATGCTCGCCCTCTTGGCCTGCCACGATATCGTCGATATCGCCGACGTATCGAAAAGCTCGCTTCTTTTCGGCGAGAACTACGTGAGAACGTTCGCGGTCGGCAGAACGTTGAACGGTTTGGGCTGCACGCTTGGCTGGGTCGTAGGCATGGTGCTGAGCTTCCTGCCCGGCATCGATGCGAGCGGGCGGCTGTTCGTCTGCTTTGCGCTGGTGGTTTTTCTCGTGGTCATTACGAGTTTCGCCGTGTTCCATCCGGGTCCCCTTTCGTATGTTCGCTCCGTGAAAATGGATGCGGTGCTCGAAGCGCGGCGCGCAAGCGCCATCGGAGGAGAGCCCGGTGCATTGCTCCATTCGAAAGTCGAACGCATTGCACAGGAATACGATTTGACGAGCCGTCAAGCGGAGGTGCTGCTCTGCTTGGCCCAGGGCCGCAATGCCGGCTACATCGCCCAGAAGTTCACCATCTCGACCCATACGGCGAAAAGCCATATCTATAATATCTATAATAAGTTAAATATTCATTCCCAGCAGGAATTGCTCGATATAGTCGAAGTTGCGCGTTGCGATGACCTTGCGCGCGAAACGACGGACCTGACTGCTGATTTACGCGCTTAATACCGAGAGTCTGATCTTGCGACCATCAGTATCTGAGAGCCTTGGCCTACCCTGTGTGCGTTGTTAGGCTTGCCGAGGATCGTTCGGTATGGAAAGATTCGATCTTTCCAGTGGGGGTAAAGGGGATTCCATGGCTAGCGGAAAAGTCAAACATCGTTCGAAGCTCGGCACCAAGGCGACGCTTCTGCTGTGCGCGTGCGACAGTAATGCGCTTGGTTCGGAGATGACGCCTATACTGGCCGTCATCGCATTGGCCTTTCCGGGCGAGAACGTCAACCTGCTCGTAGCTCTGCCGCCTCTCTGCATCATCCCCGCCTCGCTCATTGCGGCGAAACTTTCGTACTACATAAGCCGTAAAACCATTTTAACCGTGGGGCAGATACTGTTCATCATCGGCGGCATAGGCGGCGCGTTTGCTCCCAACTTCGAGTTCCTGCTGGCAACGCGCGTATTCTTCGGACTCGGTTGCGGCTTGGTCTATCCCATCGTGCCGACGCTGATATCGTACTTCTTCGCGGGCAACGAGCGCGCGAGCATGATGGGCGGAGCGAACGCGGTTGGAAGCATCATCGCCATGGTGTTCTCGACCTTGTCGGGCACGCTGGCCGTCATCGGATGGCATGTGCCGTTCTTCATCAACATATTCTTCGTGTTCGTGCTCATCATGCAGATCATCTTCCTTCCGAAGGTTCCGCCTGAGAAGGATATGCCGTTTGCCAAGGAGGCGGCGAGCCTCGCTCCCGAGCAGAAGCGCATCGGCCATCGCGGATGGATGGGCATCCTGCTCATGTTCGTGACGATGACGATCAGCATGGTGTACCTGCTCAAGCTTGCGATCTTCATGCAGGAGACGGGTATAGGCGATTCGGTCATGGCCGGCCTTGCATCGTCTTCGACCACCTGCGTCGCGCTGATCGTCTCGCTTGCGTTCATGCTTATTTTCAAGGCGCTCAAACGCTATACCGTGCTCGTGTCGATGGCTTCGATCGCTCTGGCGTTCACGTTGCTTGCGACCGCCACCTCGATGGTCGGGGTGTTCGCCGGCGCGATCGTGTACGGCGTGTACCTCGGAACCATCATCCCGTATCTCCAAACCACCTTAAGCGGCCTGGTTCATCCGTATCGCCGTACGTTCGCCCTGTCGGTTTTGTCGATGGCCATGTTTGCGGGCCAGGCATGCTCGTCGATGTACGTACAGGTGGTCGAGGGCATTATCGGAACCAGCACGGCGGCGCTGTTCGAGGTCATGTCGGTTACTTTCATCATCCTGTTCGTTATCGTGCTTGCGTACCTGGTGGCTACGAGGAAAAACGCTCGGTTCCCGTATAGCGACGTGACGGAGTAATCGTGTGCTGCCCGTGCAACCATTGCGGGAAATGCGCAGATCGGCAGGGTCGCTGCGTCGTGTGTCACGAGAAGCTCGCGTACCTGTTCGCGCCGAGGTGCGATGTGTGCGGCGCCGCGCAGCCGCCTGCACCGGGCAGGCCGGTCAAGGTTGCGATCGAGAAGGGAAGCGCGTCGTGCATGCGGAGCGCCGATGAATGAAGGCCTACATTGGACGGGGGTACGATATGGGCGTGAAGAAGGCTTTGCTGATTGATTACGAGTTCTGCCTCGGATGTTCGGAGTGCGAAACGGCGTGCATGCAGGCTCATGATTGCGGGCCCGATATGATGGGCATAAAGGTGACGAAGCTCGGTCCGTGGAAAACGCGCGACGGCGCTTGGCAATACGATTTCGTTCCCATCCCGACGGACTGGTGCGATCTGTGTTCCGAGCGGGTCAACAAAGGAAACAGGCCCGCTTGCGTGCGCCACTGCCAATACGGCGTGATTACCTACGGGTCGATCGACGAGCTGGTTTCGTTCGTTAAAACGAAGCCGAAGATGATGCTGTTCACCCCGAAAAGCCCCGAAAACGTTTAACGCCGAATGCCGTCGACCGATCCGAACAGGTGCTTGTCGATGTTCGCGATAGGGGAGGCTCCTTTTTGGGCAACAGTGAGCTTCTCGTACAGGGAATCCCAGATTACATCGATATGGCTGCTGTAGAATGCCCGAAGGTCCTTCTCGTCGAGCGGCCCCTTTTTCCTGAACCGATACAGATCGTTGCAGTGCCGGTACAGGCCCATGATGACCGACGAGCATAAAACGACCATATCGTTGGGCTCTATTCCCCGATTGAGCTGCTCTTGCCTGAAGAGGTTGCAGTAGATCGATTCGGTTGCGAGGATGTTCTCGAGCTCGAAGCGTGCGAACATGCCGTGCTCGTCGCGTGCCGAGTGGAGGATGTAGCTGACGTCGAACAGGCAGAACATGGCTTTGAAATCGTACACCATGGTCTCGAGCACCTTCTCTTTTACCGGCATATTGGCCGGCAGGCTGCTCGCGAACGATTTGAGCGAGTAGATATTCTCTTTGCTGAACTTCCTCAGAATCGATTCTTTGGTGGGAAAGTACTTGTACAGCGTCCTTGTGGATACGTCCGCTTCGGCCGCGATGTCGGTCAGGGTTGTCTGCTTGTATCCCTGCTCGCAGAACAGGTCGATGGCCACATCGTAGAGGTGTTGCTCGGTCAATTGCTTCTTCTCTTCGCGATTTGCCATGGAACTCCTCCCGCCGAACGTGCGCGGCCGCTACTCGGATTGCACGGGCCGTACGTACATTATAGCCGCTTAGCGAGTTCGGCGTCGGTCGAGCGGTTTCGATTTTTCGTTTGCCCGGGCGATCCCCGCAGGAAGGGGGAGCGGTCTGCCGCAGTTCGGGCAGCGATTGTCGCTTGCTTCGACAGGTGTTTTGCACAGGGGGCACGCGTGCTCAAGATCCCTCATCCATTCCCTGCATTTTCCGCACCCGTTGCAGCTGTAGCAGGCGCCCATGGAACCTCCCGTTTGTCGATGGTTGCATCGAGGCAAGATGATACGTGAAGAAAAGTAAGTTCCCGTGCGGGTGCGCCTGTGCGCCAGACGCTGCTAGAGTCAGGCGTATCGCCTGATGAGGCGCTTTTCGTTCAGGTAATTCGCGTGCCTGCGGGGCGGGGCGAAAAGCGGCTTCCGACACCGTTCGGAATGAAAAACTTACTTTTTTCTTGCTAGACTTGCGCTAGCGGAAAGCAGGCGAACGGCAAGGAAGGTTGACGTGGTATCGATGGCTCTGCACATCGACGATGCGAAGCAAAACAGGAAGAACGTGGTGTTCTCCTGGCGCTTCGTCGAGCAGAGCTTCCATAACGACAACCGCCTCTCGTGGTGGCTTTCCCATCTTTCCTCGCCGCTTGATTGATTCGGTTCATCTTTCAAGACGGGCAATCGTTTATAGCGTTCACGGTACCGGCAACGAGCGGGTCTGCCTTCTCGCGCGCCGAGCACGTGTCTGTTCCTATAGGTGAAACAAGGGGGAAGCAACGTGACAGAAAACATCAGCACCACCATTAAGACCATGGGCTTTTGCGGGCCGTGCTCGGCTTCCGAGCCTGCCGAGGTCGATGTTATGGATGGCAGGATCGTTCGTATCAGGCCGTTCGACTACCAAGCGCGCGGCGCGGAAGGCGGCAAAGAGCCGCTTGTTCGATGGGCTATCAAAGCGCGCGGCCGCGAGTTCAAGGCTGCGGAGAAATCGGAAATCACGCCGTTTGCTTTGGCGACGAAGCACCGGGTGTATTCGCCGAACCGAATCCTCTATCCCATGCGACGCGTTGATTGGGATCCAAACGGCGAGCGCAATGTCCAGAACCGTGGAAAATCGAAATACGTCCGCATCACTTGGGACGAAGCGACACAGCTTATCGCCGATGAAATAAGGCGCGTGCACGAGCAGTACGGCGTGAACTCCATTTTCGTCCAGTCGGACGGGCATCATCAGGTGAAGACTCTTCACGGCCCGCGCGGGTGCGAGGGCGCGCTGCTCGATGTTCTGGGGGGCTACTGCCTTCAGGCGCGCAATCCCGACAGCTGGGAGGGCTGGTATTGGGGCGCCAAGCACATCTGGGGATGCGATCCCGTTGGCGAAGGCGATCAGCAGAACCTGTTTCTCGATGTGGCGCGCCATGCCGATACGGTTCTTTTCTGGGGCTGCGACGTTGTTACGACGCCGTGGGGTTGGGGAGGCCATTTCCCGAGCCGCTACTGCTTCTTCTTACGCGACATCGGCGTTCGCCAGATATACGTGTGCCCCGACGTGAATTACGGTGCCGCCGTACACGCAGACAAGTGGATTCCGGTGCTTCCCAATACCGATGCCGCCCTGCAGCTGGCGATCGCCCATACGTGGATCAATGAGGGTACCTACGACAAGGAGTACCTCGAGACGCATTCGGTCGGGTTCGATTGGTTCGAATACCATGTCATGGGCGGCGACGACGGCATCGAGAAGACGCCCGAATGGGCCGAAGGAATATGCGGCGTGCCCGCCCGCATCATCAAGGCCCTCGCTCGCTCCTGGGCGAAGCAGAACGTATCCATCGCCCACAGCAACGGCGGCTCCTATATCCGGTCCACCTATTCGCACGAGCCGGCGCGTATGGAGGTCGCCCTGCTCGGTATGCAGGGTCTCGGCGCTCCTGGGCGCAATCAGCTGAAGATGATGGAATATCAGCTGTTCAGCCTGCCCCAGCAGACGCCCATTCCCCGTTCCAAGTTCATCCCTAACCTGTTTGCGGTGCTGCTGCCCTACGCTGCCGATACGCGCGATTCCCTCGTTCCCGAGACGCTCGTTCCCGAGGCGCTTGCCGGCGACTACAGCCACGAGAACCCGCTTACGTGGTACGGATGCACCGTTGCGGGCGTACCAGTCGAGGATCAATTCCGTAAAATGCAGTACCCCGCCGAGGGATCCGAGCGTATCCATATGGTGTGGATCGACTCGCCCAAATGGACGTCTTCGTGGAACGGGGGCTACAAGTTCATCGAAGCGCTGCATTCTGATTTGATCGAATGCGTCGTCGCCCAGCATATCTGGATGGAGGACGATTGCCTGCTCGCCGATATCATTCTTCCCGTGAACACGAAATTCGAGGAGCGCGACATCAACTGCGACATCATGTCGGGCAACTACAACACGCTTGTGCTCGAAGAACAATCGATCGAGCCGCTCGGCGAATCGAAGAGCGATTGGGAGTGCGCGGTTGCCGTAGCCGAAAAGCTCGGTGTTGTCGATGAGCTGACGGAAGGCAAGAGCCTCGACGATAAGATGCGCATCGGGTTCGAGAGCTCCGGCGTCCAGGATTACCTGTCGTTTGACGAGTTCCTCGAAAAGAAGAGCTTCATCGTGCCTCCTGCCGAGGGGTGGGAGAACGATCCCGCGGGCTTCTTCGGTTTCTACACCGATCCCCAAAAGCACCCCCTCACCACGCCGTCGGGCCTGATCGAATACTATTCTTCGCGCCTTGCCGAAAAGTTTCCCGATGACAAAGAGCGCATGCCGTATCCGCGTTGGATCGAAAAGGGCGAGACGCATCCCGATGAGCGTCTGACTACGCCACGCGCCGAAAAGTATCCCTTTCTGCTCGTTTCGAACCATCCTCATTGGCGTTTGCATTCCCAGTTGGATGACTGCGCATGGTTCAGGGAAATCAAAACCTGCAAGGTCGCAGGCCCGGACGGATACGCTTACGAGCCGGTTTGGATCAACCCGGTCGATGCCGGGAAACTCGGGTTGGCGTCGGGCGACATCGTCAGGATTTACAACGACCGCGGTTGGACGATGGGCGGCGTGTACGTGACCGAGCGCATTCGTCCCCGAACCGTACTGCAGGATCACGGTGCTCGCATGGATCCCATCGAACTCGGCGTGTCGGACCGAGGAGGAACGAACAACCTGATCGCACCCAAAGCCATTGCGTCGAAAAACTGCGCAGGCGAAGTGACGAGCGGGTATTTGGTGGGTATTGAAAAAGTAGATGTTTTCGAGCTGGCAAAACAGTATCCCGAGGCTTTCTCTCGTCCGTACGACCCCGAGACCGGACCGCTGCACATCGTGGATGCATGGCTTGAAGATGGCGAGGAGGTGCGCTGATGAAGGTATTCATTGTCGATATTGCAAAGTGCAACGGGTGCTACGGGTGCCAGGTGGCATGCAAAGACGAGCATGTGGGAAACGCATGGGAGCCATATGCGCTCCCACAGCCCAACACCGGTCAATTTTGGATGCGCGTTAAAGAAAAGGATCACGGCCAAGTGCCCAAGGTGTGTGTGGAGTACACTCCCTGGCCGTGTATGCACTGCGACGATCCGTTGTGCAAGCAAGCGGCGCCCGATGCGGTCTATAAGCGCGATGACGGCTTGGTGATCATCGATCCCGTCAAAGCGAAGGGCCGCCGCGAACTGGTTGAAGCGTGTCCCTACGGCGCTGTTTTCTACAACGAGGAGCTCGATGTGGCGCAGAAGTGCACCGGGTGCGCCCATTTGGTAGACGAGGGGAAGGTGCCTCACTGCGTCGACCTGTGCGCCACCGGGGGCCTGAGGTTCGGCGACGAGGAAGATTTCGCCGAAGAGATAGCGCGCGCTGAAACGTTCGTGCCGCAGGACGGATGCAAGCCCCGCGTGTACTACTTGAACCTGCCGCACTTGTTTATCGCGGGGGATGTATGGGACCCCGTCGAAAATGAAATCATCGAAGGCGCCCGGGTGACGCTTACGATGCCCGATGGCTCGGTGCGCGAAACCGAGACCGATGATTTCGGAGACTTCTACTTCCGCCGCATCGACGAGGGCGCGTACAGCGTGAGGATCGAAGCGGAAGGATTCGAGCCGGCTGAGAGGTGCGGGATCGATTTGAGGGAAAGCCTCAATCTGGGCGATTTTCCGCTTGCGAAAGCTTAATGGAACGCGCGCCGCATCGGGTGCCCCCGTGCGGCGCGCAAGACGAGGACAGTGCAAAGCGCGGCTGCTCGATTCGTCGAACGGCGGTTCGCGTGGGACGAGGATAAGGAAGCGAGAGGAGTTGCAATGCCAACATTGCATTTCAACGAGCATGCATCGCCTGCGATGGCCGAGCTCGACGACGGCACGAAGGTGTACCGTACCTGCTCAGCCGGAATCGGGTGCCATAACCTAGGATGCGGTCTCAAGGTGTTCGTGAAGGACGGAAAGCTCGTCAAGGTGGAGGGCGACGAGGAGAACCCCATCAGCAAAGGTCGCCTGTGCGTCCGGTGCCTGACGGCCAAGGAGTATTACTACCATGAGGATAGAATCCTCCATCCGATGAAGCGTGCTCGCGAAGACCGAGGCAAGGATGCTTGGGAGCGCATCAGCTGGGACGAAGCGCTCGACACCATCATCGACCGCTATCGGGAGACCGTCGATGCGTACGGCATCGGCGCGGTGAGCGTATGGTGCGGTACGGGGCGCGAGGCAAGCCAAATCCACTTCCAGATGGCAAACGACGTATTCGGTACGGTGAATGCCGTCCATCCCAACAGCGGCTGGTCCTGCATCGTGCCGCGCATGGCGGCGATGCTCTGGACTATGGGAAGCTCGTATATCGAGGCAGACAATTCCATCGGATTCCCCGATCGCTACGACGATCCTCGGTGGGTGTGTCCGAATTACATGCTCGTATGGGGGCGTGACCCCTTGCGGTCGAATCCCGATGGGCTGTTCGGCCATTCCATCGTCGAGATGATGAAGCTCGGCATGAAGCTCATCGTTGCCGACCCCCGCGTGAACTGGCTCGCAACGCGTGCCGAAGTGCACCTTCAGCTGCGTCCTGGAACCGACGGTGCTCTGGCTTTGGGCCTGCTCAACGTAGTTATCGAGGAGGATCTCTACGATCACGGGTTCGTCGATGCATGGTGCTACGGTTTCGAGCAGCTTGCCGAGCGCGTAAAGGAGTATCCTGTCGACAAGGTCGCTGCGATCACCGAGGTCGACGCCGAAGACATACGGGCTGCTGCCCGCTGTATCGCCCAGAGCCCCTCGACGCTTTCGATGGGTTTGGCGGTCGATCAGAATCCCAACACGTTGCAGATAGGACATGCCCTGCTTTCCCTGTTCGCGATTACGGGCAGTATGGATGTGCCCGGCGGCTGCTTCATGGGCATCCCCCCGATTTTTGCGGGCATGGCGGAAAACGCGCCGACCGAAGAAGGCGAAGGCGAACCTGAGGGTCTTGCCCTCTACGGTAACATCGGCGTCGAGCCGCTCGGGCACGATCGGTACCCGGCGATGAGCGCCATCGTGAACACAACGCATCCCGATGCGACGCTCGACGTACTCGAGACGAACGTCCCGTACAAAATCCGCTTCGCCTACGTGTTCGGGCACAATGCCATTTCCTGCATGGTTCCCCAGCCCAAGCGATGGCTCGAGGCCATGCGCAAGATCGACTTCGTGGCCGTAGCCGATCTATTCATGACGCCCACCATCATGGGCGTCGCCGATATCGTATTGCCCGCAGCAACCTTCTTCGAGAAAGAGGGGTACGTTTCGAACAACAACGCCTCGCAACCCGGTCAGATGGGTGCCATCATCCCCGTTCTCGAGCCTCGGGGGGAGTGCCGCGCCGATCTCGAGATTATGCTCGAGCTGCACCGTCGGCTCTATCCGAACAGCGCAAAGCCCGGATGGGCGTCGCCCGCCGATTTTATCGACAGCCAGTTGGGAAAGATGCGCGATGTCGATGCGTCGTACGAGGACCTCTGCGAACACGTTATCGGCCAGTACGAGATCGAATACAAGAAGTACGAGAAGGGCCTGCTTCGGGCCGACGGAACGCCGGGGTTCAACACGCCGACGGGCCGCATCGAGCTGTATTCGACGGTGCTGCAAAACCTCGGAGACGATCCGCTGCCGTACTACATCGAACCGAAGTTCAGCGCCGTCTCGCGCCCCGATCTAGCTGCGGAGTATCCCCTTACCGTCACGACGGGCGGACGTCGCTTCACGTCGTTTCATTCCGAGAACCGCCAGATCGAAACGCTGCGCGAGATACATCCGTGGCCTACGGTGCAGATCCATCCCGATACCGCCGCCGACTACGGCATATCGGAGGGTTCGTGGGTGTATGTCGAAAACCACCTCGGAAAGGTTAAGATGCGCGCACATCTCACTCCCATCGTGAAGGGGGGCGTGGTGAACTGCGACCACGGATGGTGGCTTCCCGAGGCCGACCCCGAGAACCTCTACGACGTGTTCCAGGTGAACGTGAACCAGCTCATTCCGCATGAGGAGAACGGGCCGCTTGGCTTCGGAACCCACTACAAGAGCATGCCCTGCAAGATCTATCGGGCAGACGAGAGTTAGGAGCGACGATGACCCAATACGGTCTTCTGATAGACAACGAATACTGCACGGGCTGCCATTCCTGCGAGGTTGCGTGCAAGAACGAACGCAGCCTTCCCCATGGCCAATGGGGCATCAAGGTGCTCGAGCTCGGTCCTTGGAAACTGCAAGACAACAAGCATTGGGAGTACCGCTACATTCCCGTGCCCACATCCTCGTGCGACCTGTGCGAGGACCGGGTGGCAGCGGGGGAGAAGCCGAGCTGCGTGCATCATTGCCTGGCGAGCGCGATGGAATACGGAACGCTTGAAAGCCTGGCGGCGAAGATGGCCGAAAAGGGAAAGATGGCATCCATTTTCATACCCTGACGGAAGGTCTGGCAGAAGGAAGGCTGTGTTCAACACCGCTTGAGAACCCGTCGCGCAGAGGCTGGCAGCGAGCGTTCGCGCGACGGGCGAACGCGGTACGCAAAAGTGATTTTATCAGCGTGCGATCAGGTGTTTTTTACGATCCCGTTCGCTGTTCAAAACTTACTTTTTGTCACCCATACTCATAGGTAGCAGGTTTGATCGCGAGGACGTCGGCCCTGGGCTACCTGACTCCGGCGAGTCGTTTTTGCAAAGGCTTCTGAGCTTGGAAAGTCGTTTTTGCAAAGATCTCTAGTGATTGTCGGGAACCAGGGGAGATGCTGGCGTGATAGGGGGTGAGGGAAGGTTTCTCCGAGCGATCCAACAAAGGCTTAGTATCTTATTACAAAGGAGGAAGATCCATGTCTGAGAAAACAAAGATATCTGCCGGCCAGATCGGCGTCTTTGCTGCATTGATGTGCATGTACTTTATCGCGCCGACGCATAGTGCCGTGAACGTTGCTTCGACGGGGCTCATGAGCACGTACGGCGTCGATGCGAATGCCATTTCGTATATGGTTTCCATCACGAATCTTCTCGAGATTCCCGCTGCGTTCGTCATCGGCCTTGTTGCCGGCCGCAAGCTGAGCTATCGCGTATGCGCCCTGCTCGCTACGGCGCTCGTGTTCATCGGCGGCCTGCCTACGTTCCTCGGCGCGGCGCTTCCCTGGGAGGGCATTCTCGTCACGCGTGCGATCCTCGGCCTCGGCCTCGGTTGCTTTATGCCCGTTGTGCTCGGCGTTATCACGCTCATGTTTCAGAAGGAGTCCGTGCGCGCAACCATGATGAGCGTCGCATCGGTCATCTTCAACATCGGCATGATCGTGACCACCAATGTGGCCGGCATCCTCGGCGCCATCTCGTGGAACCTCGCTTGGGGCATCTACCTGTTCTCGCTCGTCCCGTTCGTGCTGTGCATTTTCCTGCTGACCCCCAAAAACGTTCCCGCTGTTCCCGAAACCGACGACAAGGGTGAGAAGGTTAAGATAAAGCTCCCCGTTTCCGGCTGGCTTCTGCTCGTTCTGTTCCTCGGCGGCATCATCATGAGCCAATCGCTGTTCAACCTCGGCGGAGCAACCATCGGCGCGGTCGTGGACAATCCGGCGGTTATCGGTACCATCTTCTCCCTGTTCTCCGTCGGCGCCATTGCGGCGGCTCTCCTGTTCGGCCCTGCGTACAAGTTCCTCAATGCCAGCGTTATCCCCGTATTCTGGATCGTCGGCATTGCGGGTTACGTTCTGTGGTACGTTGCTCACGTTACAGGCAACGTCGCGTTGTTCTACGTGGCCATCATCCTTGCCGGATTCGGCACCAACACGATGACCGTCGGCGTGCCGATGCTGCTTTCGACGTTTGTGGCTCCCGCCATCGTCGGTGCGGTGATGGGCTTCAGCTACGTGTTTCAGAATGGCGGTGGATTCCTCGCTTCGCCGATCGACCAGCTGGTTTCCACGGTTGCTGGCGCAGACGCCATCATGAGTTCGGTGTGGATCTTCAATATAGTCATCGGCGTCATCGTACTCATCGGCTTGTTCTACGTGGCCAAGAAAGCCAAGAAGATGAGCGCCGACAAGGCAGCCGAGCCTTCGGAGGCGTAGAGCGCGCATCTGAAGCATGCAGGCGCAGGCGCATGCGCAAACGGGTGGTCGCTTCGGCGGGCACCCGTTTTTTGCGCTTCGGAAGGCGACGGGTTTCCCGCCGTTTGTCGGCGACGCGGCGAACATCTTGAGAAGGAGATCGCGCAAGACGGCCTTAACGGGGCGATGAGGCGTCTTCGATAGGACGCAGACGGCATGGGCCCTTGTAGCTGCGTTGCCGCTGCGGGCATTGCGCGGCGACGGGATTCGGCCTCTGCCGAGACGATCCGCCGGAAGAGCGGGGCGGGGCGCTTTTCCGGCCGAGATACTCCGGCTTTACGTTGTCCAGCGAGTGCCGAAATACGGGTTTTTCATCGTTGTGTTGCGCGCGCGAGCGCGGAATCGCCTCTCGCCTTTTCGCCATCAGGGAAAACGCATCGCGTGATCTTTCTCAACGAGAAGCGAGCGGCAGATTCGGGCTTCTAGCGCAACACAACGGTGAAAAACCTGACATGCGAAGCCGTTAGGGCTTCCGAGTGCGGTGCTTCGGGAAACAGCGTGCATGCAAGGGCGTTTTCCGCTTTGAATCCGCGATGGGCGCGCCTTGGCGCAAGGGCCCTGATCGCAGCGGCGTTTCCGAGTCCAAGGCGAACGTGCTCCGATACCGGTTTCGGCAGCAGAGGCCCTCTTCGGTGTCGGCGGCGGCTCGGGTGCGTCGGAAGGTTCGAAAACGAGGAAGCCCTCGGCTTTAAGTGAGCCGGGGGCTTCCTGTCAGCATATCTACGCGGCTTTGCAGTCGGCCTTCGATATTCTCTCGTCGTCGATGCGCGGTGCCCTACGGCAAGAAGATCACCGCCTTGGAACCCTTCTCATCGAGCTTCTTCGAGAGCTCCTCAACCGGTCCCCACTCGATGACGTTTGCGAGGCAGTGCAGCGCGCAGGTGGGGATTCCCCCCGTGTTCACGCGGTCTTCGCACATATCGCAGTAGCTCGTCGGGAACGGAAGGTAGTTCCATTCGAGCTTGCCTTCTTCCATTTCGAAGGGGCCGAACTCGACTACCTTGATGCCCCATTTGTCCAGGGGAAAATCGTGCTCGTTCTTGCATGCGAGCTCGCAGCTTTGGCAGCCGGTGCAGTACTGATAATCGATCAGCAGTCCGTTTTTACTCATGATCGCCTCCTTAGCCGAGCACGCGCTCTTCGTTCGGGGTCCTGTACACCTTTACCGGAACCTGCTTGTAGGGGGCTCCGAAGCCCATCTTGCCGAGTACGCGGTGAGGAATGAGGCTGTTGACGTTGGATTTCCAAACCCCGTACAGGTTCGGCTCCTCGCCGTCTTCCTCCGGATACCACCAGCCGTGCGCCGCGGCCACGACATCCTTGCGAACGACGGGGGTCACCTTGGCGATCTCGTGCGCGCTGCCCCACGGGTTCTCGATCGTCACCTCGTCGCCGGTCTTGATGCCGAGCTTCTCGGCGGCTTCGGGGTGGATTTCGAGGTACGGTTCGGGCGTGAGCTGCCGCAGGCTGGGGATCTGGCGATGCTCGGAGTGGAACGAAGCGAAGTAGCGGGCGCCCGTCGTGCACATGAACGGGTACTCCTTCGCGAGGTCGGGGCGCGCTTCGGCGCCGAGCTTCGGCGGGAAGTAGTACGGCAGCGGGTCGTCGCCGAGCGACTGGTAGCCGGTCGACCACAGCTCGACGCGGCCGGGGGTCGTTTGGAAGCCCGGTTGCCCGTCGGCGCGGATGAGCCCGCGCTCGTGCTTGCGGTACCCGCCGATGTCGTTGGTCGCAACGACCTTTTCGGAAAGTTCTTCCCACGTGGTGTCCATCTTGCCCACGTCGTCGGTCAGGTATTCCTCGACCGTTTTGAACGGATACTCCTCGCCGTAGGCCTTCTCGTAGAACGCGTTTCCGAAGTGGATGAGCATTTCGAGGTCGGATTTGCACTCGCCGACCTGCAGCCCCTTGTTGATGGCGCCTGCAATGCCCATCTGGCAGCCTTGGTTCGTCATGACGATGCCGTCGTGCTCGGCCCAGGTAGCCAGAGGCAGTACCACGTCGGCGAGCGCCATGACGGTCGGGGTCATGAACATCTCTTTGGCTACGGTGAACTCCATCTTCATGAGCGCATCGTGCCAGCGTTTAGGTTGTGCAGAGCAGGTGGGGGAGAGCAGGTTCGTGGAATCGAGCCATGCCATCTTGAGCTCGTAGGGGCGTCCCGTTTCGAGGGCTTCGAGCGTGATGTCGGGATGCGTTGTGTTCAGGAGCACTTTCACGATGGGGTAGGTATCCCATCCGATGCACTTGTTTTTGAGCTCGTCGCTCATGAAATCGGTAGCGCCAGTCATTTCGAATTGCATCTGCACGCCGACAACCGTTCCTCCGGGCACATCGAGGTTGCCGGTGATGGCGGCCATGGCGATGAGGCACTGCGTAACCTGGCAGCCGTTGGGGTTCTGATCGACGGCAACGCCCATGAGCAGGCTCCAGTGGTGCTCGCCGTCAAAGCCGAGCTTGCGGGCGCATACGCGGATCTCGTCGGCCGTGATGCCGCACGTCTCGGCAGCGAATTCGGGCGTATACTCCTGTACGCGCTCGGCGAGCTCATCGAAGCCGTAGCACCACTTGTCGACGAACTCGTGATCTATCAGATCCTCGTTGATGAGGACGTTCAATATGGCGAGACAGAGGGCGCCGTCGGTGCCGGGGATGATCTGCAGCACCTGGTCGGCGCGGGTTGCAAGCCAGTTTACGCGAGGATCGACCATGATGAGCTTGCTGCCGCGCTTCATGATCTCGATAAGCGCGTGTCCCCATAGGCCGTCGGGATTGGACTTCAGGGGCTCTTTTCCCAGGCAGAATACGTAGTCGGGGCGCGTCCATTCCGGATCGTCCCATACGTCGAGGGACCCGCCGTTGAAGTCGAGCTCGATGTAGGCGCTGCCGAGCATCATGGTCATGGCGGTTTGGCGCGGGCCCATGCACGACCAGCCCGATTTCGCCTAGCAGTTGTTCGGGGGCCTCCGCACTTTTGATGAAAGCGTGGAGCCATAGCGAAAGGCCTCGCGGCCCGTTCCCATGTNCCCGATTGCGCATAGCAGTTGTTCGGGGTCCTCAGCACTTTGGATGAAAGCGTGAAGCCATAGCGAACGGCCTCGCGGCCCGTTCCCATGTACACGCAGATCGATTCCGATCCGTACTTCGCGCGAATCTCCTCGGTTTTCGAGACGATGAGCTCGGTCGCTTCGTCCCAGCTGATTCGCTCCCACTTGTCGAGGCCGCGGTCCTCGCGGGCGCGCTTCATGGGGTAGAGAATGCGATCGGGGTGATAGACGGCCTCTTTGAGCGCAAGGCACCGGGGGCACAGACGCCCTTGCGTAAGCTGATGGTCGGGATCGCCCTCCACCTTGATAAGCTCGCCGTCTTTGACGAACAACCGAATGCCGCATCCGACTGCGTGGCAGCCCGGCGGCGACCAGGCGCAGGTGCGGATGATCTTCGTGCCGTCGTCGAGCACTTGCTCTTTCGGCGCGGGATTGTCTTTGAAATGAAAAGCCATTCTGCACTCCTGTCTTTATGCATGCGCGCCCCCCGCCGGGGCTCTGCGCATTGGTTTGAAAGAGAGGTCTTCTGATTGCTTGGCAGGGAAATCCTAAAGGCAAACAAGTAAGTTTCCCAGAGCCCAAATCGGGTGCGGACGGCCTCGGCACCCTTGCCTGGCGTATGGTTCGGCACCTTAAAAACTTACTTTTTATCATCTATCTTATGGGCAGCGCACACGCCGTAGACCAAGCGTCGGGTCGAGGCGGCCACCGCGCCGCGCGGTGCCGCACGGGTGCGTACGGGGCATTGCGCGGCAGATGTTTCAGGCGGTGCGATAGAAGCGATCTGGTTGCTTGGCAGCCGCAGGACGTGCGGTGCAACGATTGCAGATACTTGAGGGCGACGAGAGGAGAAAGGTATGGTTAAACGCATCGAAATGGAGGTGGAGCAGGGCGGCACGAACGAGGTGCGCCCTGACTTCTTCCGCGAGCCGCCGGTCAAATACACCGGCGGCGACCTGCCGTGGCAATGGGAGGAAGACGGCATGATCGCCACGCGCACCGGCGCGTGGGCGGCTCCCGGCTGCCACGACGGCTGCGGAGTTATCGTCTATACCGATAAGGAGACGGGCAAGTTCGTCAAAGTGGAGGGCGACGAGGAGAGCCCCTACTACCAGGGCCGTCTGTGCGCGCGCTGCATCGCGCTCAAAGAGGCGGTGTACCATCCCGACCGCGTGCTCTACCCGATGAAGCGCGATCCGAAAGACCGTGGAAGAGCCGATAAGTGGGAGCGCGTCACGTGGGACGAGGCGTACGCGTTGATCAAGAGCAAGTTCGACGCGATCAAAGCGGAGTCAGGGGCGAAATCCGTGGTGTTCCACCTGGGGACGGGGCGAGGGACGGCTCCCTATATGACGCGCTTGCAGTACGCGTTCGGATCGGTCCAGTACGCCTACATGCTCTCGGGCAACAGCTGCTACGTACCGCGCGTGGCGGCGTGCAACGTGCTTATGGGCACATACTGCGTCCCGGACTGCTCGCAGAACCACTTCGATCGCTACGAACACGAGGGATGGGTGCCGCCGAAGAACATCTTCGTATGGGGGAACAATCCGCTCGTGTCGAACGCCGACGGCAACCTCGGTCACTGGGTGGTCGATTGCATGAAGCGCGGCAGCAAGCTCGTGGTCGTCGACCCGAAGCTGACCTGGCTCGCCGCAAAAGCCGATCTGTGGCTGCAGATTCGCTGCGGCACCGACTCGGCGCTTGCGCTCGCCATGGGCAAGTACATCGTGGAAAACGATCTGTACGATTATGAGTTCGTGGAATCCTGGTGCTACGGGTTCGAGGAGTACTACGAGGCTACGCGCGAGTGGACGCTCGAGCGCGCCGCCGAAGTGACGTGGATCCCCGAGGAGAAGATTGCCCGCGCAGCACGGATGATGGCCGAAAAACCCACTTCGGTCCAATGGGGCCTCGCGCTCGATATGACCATGGAGTGCTTGGCGGGATCTGCAGCCGTCGTCGATCTGTGGTCCATTACGGGGCAGATCGATATCCCCGGCGGCATGGTGACGGTGCACCAGCCCTTTAACATCCAAACGTGGAATCCGCCCGATCCGGCCGAATGCCTGACCATCGAAGAGCAGAAGACGCGCATCGGCGGCGAAGATTTCCCCGCGCTCAAGTATTCGGGCGTGGTGCTGACGCAGGCGGATATGACCGTCGATCAGATGCTGACGAACCGTCCGTACAAGATCCGCGCGAACTGGATCCAGTCGACCAATCCGCTTTCGTGCACGGCGCAGGAGCCCAACACGCGCATGGAGCAGGCATACAAGAACGCCGAGTTCAACGTTATGGTCGATCCGTTCATGACGCCGACGGCGCAGGCGTGTTGCGACGTGTTTCTGCCGGTATGCATGTATCCAGAGCGCAACGGCATCCGTTCGATATACTACCATGTGCAAACGACGAACAAGGCTTGCCAAGCGCTCGGCGAGAGCAAATCCGACATGGAGATATGCTGGGAGCTCGGTCGCCAGTGGAACGATACGCTGTGGCCCGGCGAGACGCTCGAGGAGTTCTTCACCTTTACGATGAAGGAAACGGGCATGTCGTTCGAGGAGGCTCGCGAGGAGAACTGGATCTACCCCGAGTACCATTACGAGAAATTCCGTACGGGCGAGCAGCGCCCCGACGGCAATCTCGGCTTCAACACGCCGACGGGTCGCATCGAGCTGTATTCGACGCTGTTCGGGCAGTGGGGGCAGAAGCCGGTGCCGCACTACGCCGAACCCCCGTACAGCCCCAATCAAGTTCCGGAGCGCTTCGATCGAGACGAGTACCTCGAGAAGTATCCGCTTATCATGACGACGGGTGCGCGTCAGTGGGCGTCGTTCCATTCGGAGCATCGCCAGATCCCCCACCTGCGGGCGCTTCATCCGAATCCCGAGTTCGAAATCGCTCCCGAAACCGCCGAGCGCTACGGCGTCAAGCAGGGCGACTGGTGCTGGATCGAAAACCATCTCGGCCGCGTGCAGCTCAAAGCCAACGTGCAGCCTGTTTTGGATCCATCGACCATTTCGCTCGACCATGCCTGGTGGTTCCCCGAGCGCAATCCCGAAGACGAGGGTGCGGGGTGTTACGACACGTACGTGTCGAACGCCAACGTCATCATCGAAGCGGGCTGCGGCGAGAGCGGTTTCGGAAACAACTGCAAGTCGCACATGTGCCGCGTTTACCCGTGCGAACCCGAAGAGATCATCGGCGACACCGACATGGACAAGATCGTCGAGCGCTTTGCGATGAACGAGGAGTTGGTGTAAATGGCGAACGAACAAGCCTACGGCCTGCTGATCAATTACGAGTTTTGCACAGGCTGCCATTCGTGCGAAGTCTCTTGCCAGATGGAGCACGATCTGCCGGTCGACCGTTGGGGCATCAAGATCCAGAAGATCGGCCCCTGGCATATCGGCGGTGACGATTACCAGTACGATTTCGTGCCGGTGCCGACCGACCAATGCAACCTTTGCGCCGAGCGCACGGCAAAAGGCAAAAAGCCGTTGTGCGTGAAGCATTGCCAGAGCCTGGTCATGCAGTACGGGCCGGTCGACGAACTGGTTGCCAATTTCGACGGCAAGAGCAAGTACGCGATTTTCGTACCGAAAGCGGGTACGGCGCAATAAGGTCGATGCGCATCGCGCGCTTTCGCGCCGGGGGCTTGCGGGCCCCCGGCGGACCTTGCGCAGAAAACCGAAAGGAGCGAGACGATGACGAGCTATGGGAAGACGGCAGTTGTCGAGTACGTTGGAAGGCTCGACGACGGTACGGTGTTCGACAGTACCGAGGGGATCGAGCCGCTCGAGTTCGTGGTGGGATCGGGTACGGTCATACACGGGTTCGACGAAGCGGTTCTGCATATGAACGTCGGCGACCGTACGACAGTGGTCGTACCCGCCCGCGAGGCGTACGGCGAATACGACGAAGGCAGGATCGAACACGGTCCCATGTATGCGATCCCGAACGCGAAGGATATCGAGGTCGGCAAACTGTTTTACTTCGTCGATGAGGGCGATATGCGTTTTCCTGCCAGGGTACTCGAGGTGAACGAAGGCATCGCGACCATCGATTTCAACCATCCCCTTGCCGGGAAGGATCTGACGTTCGACATAGCGCTCGTCGGCGAGAAGGGCTGATGCCCGGGCTATGGTTCTCAGCCGCTCTGGTCGGGCTTAGACGAAGGCGCGCGTGCGATTGAACCGCGCGCGGAGCAGATCGGTTATCTTGTAGTGGTTCGACGAGATTCCCTTTTCGTTCGACCAGGCAACCGATACGAGCGGCCGGATGATCTCCTCTTCGGGATGGAATCTGAGGATTGCGGCTCTCTCTCGATCGACGTGCTTGGCGTTGCACCTGTCGATGGGCATGGCGGCTTCGCAAAGGATCGCTTGGCCGATGAGGCTGCTTTCACCATGCGGCGACACGGAGGAAAAGTCATCGGAAGGATCGGGTGCGTTTCACAATCACCTGATACGGGTGAGGTTGTCGGCAGGAGTCGTGCGAGCCTAGGGGAAAGTTCTNCGCGCTTGCGCGGGCGACGGCGAGATCGATACGGAGTTCGTGCAGCGTGATGCTGCAGCAGGTGGCAGGCACCTCGCCTGAGAAGACGCCCAAATCGAGCTCTTTCTCGCAGGTCATCTTACGAATGCGCTCGTTGGTGTCCTCGAAGATGTGGAGGGCGATCTCGGGGTGGTCGTTCTGGAATGCAATGAGCATCTCGGTCGACAGCGGCGCCTCGTCGCCGCCGAGAAACCCCTCGAAGAAACCGATTCTGATCGGCTGGGCGTCATGCCCTTCCCTAATCTTCGCTGCCGTGCGTTTGAGCTGGACGACTTCGTCTACCGCTTCGGCGGCAATGCACCGCATCGTTTCGCCGGCAGGGGTGAGCGCAACGCCTTTTCGGTCTCGGACGAACAGCGAGAACCCGAATTCCTTTTCAAGGGCGACGATCGATTTCGAAAGCGCTTGTTCGGTGATGAAGAGCTCTCGAGCCGCCGCCGAAAGATTTTTGTGTTCGCCCGCTTTGAGAAAATACTCGAGCTGCCTGATTTCCATGAGCGTCCTTTCCCCATGCCCTATCTTTGCCGAAGGGCGGGGCGGCGGCAAGTATGGTTTTCCTCATCTGCGATAAGTTAGTACTCAGAGTATGCAGCGGACTATATACCTTGGGATTGAAAGTTGGATCATACAGCCAATGGGTGTTGGCGTTTGCCGGCAATGCCGCGCTATCATAAGGCCGAGGAAAGGCTGGGGCGCAGACGACTCCGGCACGAAGGACGCGTTCATATTCCTACAATCGGGCATGTTTCAACCTACCGAAAAGGGGGATTGCGCGTCATGATTACGCGAGCTCAAGATATCGTACTCAATGTTCAGCCCATCTTCTTCGAAATCAAGCACCTGTACCGCTACGAGGGACCGTGTCGCAGCGGTGTCGGCGATCAGCTCGAGCCGGAGTTCGATCTTCTGCGAAACGAGGAATGGTGGAATACGTTTACGGAAGACATGGCGACGCGTCTTCCGTCTTGTGTCAACGTTATGGAGCCCCTGCGGTTTACCAGGACGGATAACTGGGATGACGAGGAGTCCATGTGGGAGGAGATCGGCAGGACCACAGCCGAAGCCGATTTCTACATCTTCCATTCGTTTTTAGGCCTCGACGGACTCGTCGTCGAGTTCGCCGAACGTTTCGGCAAGCCGTGCTGCGTCGAACCCGAATACATCAATCCCTGTTCAGCCACGTCGATCGGCGCAGCGCTTGCAGCCCGCGATAAAGACTACGAATTCTACGGGTTCAGGAATTGGGCCGATCTGTCCAAGCAGCTCGAAGTGCTTCGTGCGCGAAAGGTTATCGGGAACACGCGCATCCTCCTTCCTGTACGGTTCAGCTCATCGGTCTCGATGAGCTCGGTCGATGCGTTTCCCGATCAGACGGCGATCACCGAGAAACTCGGCATTCGCTTCAAACCCATCAATCTCCACGAACTGCTCGACCAGATGTCGCCTGCCGTTGCAGGCGGAAATCCAACCACGCCTGGTCGCGATACGTGGGACATCACCGACGAGGACATGGCTGAGGCTGAAAGGCTCACCGACGAGCTTATCGCCGACGCTTGCGAAGTCGATGTCGAGCGACGGTGGGTGCTTAACTCCGTCATCGCCTACCTCACGGTGAAAAAGCAGATGTGCCGGCTCGATTGCAACGGGTTTACGGCTCCCTGCCCCGATTCGTGTTCGACGCGGAGGCTCCATGAGCAGGGATTTACGTTCTGCTTTACCCATTCGCTCCTCATGCGCCAGGGCATTCCCTCTTCGTGCGAGTTCGATACGTGCACCGTCGCCTCGCAGCAGGCTCTTATCGCCATGACGGGAATGAATCCGTATATGGGCAATACGTTTCCCGTTATCAAGGAAGGCGGCGAGTGGGTTACGCCGCTCGGAGTCGAAGAAGAGGATATGCCGAAGCTCGAGGCCAACGAGGGTTCTCTTTACGTCATCCATCATTCGGTTCCCCACAACCGCATGAGGGATCCCGAAAAAGACGGTCCGTATGCGCTGCGCCACTTCTCGGAAGACAAGGGCTTCGGTGCCGTATTTCGGTATAACTTCAATGCCGATGAGGGCCAGCGGATAACGTTGTGCCGCATAGCGCCCGATGGAGAGCGCATGTTCATCGGTCGTGGAACGATCGTTTGCGACGGCGGTTACAATCTGCACAACTGCAACGGGGAGGTCGTCTTCAAGGTAGATGATCAGAGGGATTTCTACGAAAAGCAACTGACGTTCGGAAACCACCTTGCCATGGTGTACGGCGACTATGTCGATGATATGACGGCCCTTGCCCATGTTCTGGGTATGGATGTTGTCGTTGCGTAAAGGACAGGACGGGACGCGCTCGAGCGGGCGCGTCCCGATTGGGGTGAACCATGGGCGAATCGCTGAAAGAAACGATAGCTCGTTCAAACGAGCTGGCGTACACATGCCTCGAGCAGATTGCACAAGCCGGGTGTGACCGAGATGCCGTCCATGCGCTGTTGAAAGCGTATATCGGCTACAAGTTCCTCCTTGCCGACGATGAGATGGGAAGCGAAGACATCGCCGCTCTTTCGAAAGCGAGTGTCGATAAGCTGCTTGCGAACCATCGGAAAGAGGCTTTGCAGGATGTTTCATCGGTGTGTGCCGGTGCGTCTTCGGCATCGACGAAAAAAGTACTGCTTATAATGGCTCTGCAGAAGGGCCTCGGCATCCGATTCGACGCAAGGACATCGGGAGCCGTGAAGACCATCGACGATCTTGCCCGGGAGGTTTGCGCGCGGATTTGCGATCGATGACCTCGGCTCAGCGGTCTTGCAGGTTCTCGAGACCGTACAGGTCGATAAGCTTGAACGATATGTTCAAGAGCAGTCGCACGTCGGGGTCTTCCAAGTCCATGCCGAGAAGTCTCTTTATCTTTTCGAGGCGGTAGACGAAGCTGTTCCTCTGGAGGGAGAGCGCCTTGCTCGCCATGCTCGAATTGCAGTTCGCCTTGAGGTAGGCGTCGAGCGATCGGTACAGTTCTGGCTCGGATCGGGCGAGGGAGACCAGCGCCTTCGGGCAGAATCGTTCGGGGTTCATCTCGTTGAGGATATAGCTCATGCCGATTTCGAGCGTGTTGTCCTCGAAGCGGACGATGCGCTCGCTTTGCTCCGCGTAGCTTTTTTCGAGGGCGGCGATCGCTTGACGGTAGCTTCCGGGCAGGCTTTTTATTCCCGGGTACAACGAGCTTGCGCCGATGGCGAGACCGTACTCGTGCGCGAACTGCTCGGTCTGGTCGAGAAGGTCTTCTTCGGTCATATTCGAGCGAGTGCAGTTCACGACAACGACGATTCGGTTTTCGAGGATGAATGCCAAGCAGTCGAAGCAATCCTGGATACGGTTGCATACCGAAGCGAGGGGCTTCATGAGAATGCCGTCTTCGACGCGCATGGTGGGTATGAAATCGATGCAGAGGCAGAGGAATTCGTCGGTTTCCCTGCTCCAATCGAACGCGATAGCGCATTGGATGAGCATGGAATCGGGAACGTTTTTACCCTGTATGAACGATCGCATCGTCGCGCGCACGTCGACGTAGCGCTCGTTGCTGTCGAGTATCCCGTACGACGAATAGAGCTTTTTGATCGTAGCCGCAAAAACAAGGAGGGGGGCGCAATCGTAAGGGCCGATCTCTTGGTAATTCGAGTGGACCGAGAGGATGAGAGAGTATCCTTGCGAGACCTTGATGGTCGATCTCAGCACGGTGCAGCGAAATGCGTGCATCGTTGCGAACGTTGGCTCTTGGGAAGAGAAATCCATGCCCCCTTGCTCGTCGAGCACCCCATCGAACACCATGTTCTTCGGCAGGTACTTGCCCTCCTCGATCTGGTCGGTCTGTTCGCGCAGCAGCTGTCCGGTACGGTAGACCCGATGGACGAGGACGCGGCTGAACTGATCGGTGATGCAGATGTCGTTCTTGAAGATGCCGAGGCTCGCATTGACGAGGTCGGATAGGCCCCCGCCGCCGTTGACGATCTCTTCGAGTCCCCGCTCCCATGAGGTAAAGCGCTGGAATATCTTCTGGATCGTATTGAACAGGCGGGTACGGCTCTGGCTCGAATCGACCCAGGCGATATCGCAGTTCGGTATCGCGCCCGTATAACTCGGCGGCGTGCCGATGCAGATGCAGGAGAAGGAAAGGTTCGGGTTCCGGCTGAGGTATCGCTGAACGCGGTCTTTCGCTTCCTCAAGATGTTTGTCGATGGTTACATACAGGACGTTGTTGTAGAAATGATACTCGTTTACGCTGAACAAGACGGGATATTCGATGCTCGGTTTGTTGGGGTCGGAACCGATGATCTCGCCGATAACGATATCGTCGAGTTCGTGGGCGATGGTGTGCAGATTGAGTTTCAAAGGCTACCCCCGAATACCGCAGAATGTATAGGATTCCATTTTAGTATATGAGGGAGTGGAAGTTCATGCGATCGTGCGTTTTGCCGGAGGCACGCTTTGGCTGCAATGAGCACGGGCCCACGTAATGGATGCCGTGGGCCCGTATTGTCGTTTGATGCTCGGTATCGAATCCTATCCCAGCATGCTCTTCGCAGCGTAGCGGCCGAAGGTGACGGCGCGTCCGCAGCTGGCGGCGCCGAGCCAGAGCGGGTAGTCGTTGCCGAAGAAGTTGCCCGATACGTTACCGGCGGCGTACAGTCCCTCGATCGGCTGCTCTTCGAGGTCGAGCACCTGCAGGTTCTGGTTCACGTGGAGGCCGCCTAAGATCGTGAGCACGCCCGGCACGCGTTTGATGGCGTAAAACGGCGCTTTCTCGATCTTCGAGATCTTGAGGTAATCGGGGTTCTTGCCGAAATCCTCGTCCTCGCCTTTGTCGACCAGCGCGTTGTAGCGCTCGACGGTCTTGAGGAAGTCGTCTTTCGGCACGCCCATCATATCGGCGAGCTCTTCGAGGGAATCGGCTTTCATGATGGCGCCGCGCTCGAGGGCGTCGTCCCATTCCGCCTGGTTGTCTCCCGAAACGGTCCAGCGCATGAAATCGCCGCCGAAATCGTTCCAGTGCTGGCTGCAATTGGCATCGGTGATCTGGAACCGGGTGCTTTCGGGTTGCAGGATGCACTGGTTGACGATGTAAGGGTAGTCGGTGTCTTCGTTCTGGAAACGCTGCCCCAGCTTGTTGACCGCAAGCCACGGGGTGCCGGAGAGCGGTGCGTCGCCTTCGGGCAACGGGCTCGGGTCGAAGTGGATCATCGGCGCATGGGCCGGCTTATCGATCGAGGCGCCTGCCCACATGGCCATCTTGTGCCCGCCGCCGGTATTGGAGGCGGGGAAGTAGGTGTTGGGGAGATCGACGCAGAACGGTGCGAACGCCTTGACCATCTCGGGGTCGTTGCCGTAGTCGCCCGTGGCGAGCAATACGCCCTTGCCTGCATTGAACTTGACGTATCCCTTGGGGTCTCCCTTGGTGCGGTTGCCGATGACGCCCGTCACGCGATCGCCTTCCTTGACGAGCTGTACGCCTTCGGTGTTGTAGTAAACCTGGGCGCCGCCTTCGACAGCCTTGTCGAGGATGGCTTCGAGCATGGCGGTCTGCTGGCCGACCCATGCGTGGGCGAACGGCGGCTCGCCCATCATGCCCGCGAACTCGACGGTGCCATCGGTCTCGGCCATAAGCCAGTCGACGGTTTCGCCGCTGTTGTCCATGAAAATCTTGAGCACGCGCTCATCGGCCTTGCCGCCGTTGAGCTTGGCGTAGTGCGCTTGCACTTCGGCCACGTCGTATTCGACGCCGATGGAAGCCTGGTACTTCGAGTTGATAGCTCCGGTACTCCAGCCATGGCTGATGAATACCGCCTCGTTTTGCAGGATGGCAACGCTGGCACCCTCCTGCACAGCCGTGAGCGCTGCGGTGATGCCTGCCGTGCCCGCCCCGACGATCACCACGTCTGCGTCGACCGTCTCGACGATGTCGGCGTCGGCGATGGGCGCGGGTGCGTTTTCGACCGTCCATGTTTTGACCAGCTCGCCGGCGGCATCAGTGGAGCCTGCTTGCGGCTGCTGGTCCGTGCCGGCTGGGGCGCTTTCACCCTGCGCTCCCGGGGCGCATCCGCCGAGCAGCCCCAGAGCGGCGAAGCTCGCCATACCGATGCCTGTACCCTGCAAGAAGCTGCGGCGCGAGATGGATGCACGCTGATTGGTATCCTTGTTTTCCATGATTCTTCCTCCCTTTTCCTCGGCCGAACCGTTCGGCCGGTGCATGGGAAGACCTTACGATGATCTCAATCCGAGAGCTAGTGGATCGAGCTCTGGTTTTATTTGTATGATCCTACAAAACAACTTCTTGAGCAGGAGATCCGGCAACCGGACGCCCCGATGCGAGCTGTTGGCGGCTAAGAGCTTTGCTGCTCGCTGTTCAACAGATCGTACAGCTTGACGATGATGAAGTAGTTTGCCCGCACGGCCTGTTCCGAGAAGTCGGAGTCGAGCAGTTCCGCAATCTTGTCCATGCGGTAGCGCAGCGTGTTCACGTGGATGAACAGAAGCTTCGAAACGTCGGTCCAGCGAAACGAATGGTCGAGCATGAGCCTGAGCGTGTTCATGAGCGGGGTGCCGTGCGCCGCTTCAAAGTCGATGACGGGTTTGAGAGCCTGTTCGCAGTGGCTTCTCAGCGCGTCGTGGTCGGTGTCGAGCAGAATGGCGAAGATGCCGAGCTGCGCGTAGCGGATGATGTCGTCCTCCTTGCCGAGCAGCCATCCGAGCTCGAGTGCTTCCTTCGCTTCCTTCAGACTCGTGCCGAGCTGGGCAAACGGATAGCTGCGACCGATGCCGATAGAGGTGACGATGCCGTTGTAGCGATCGTGAACCGCTTTGTGGTATGCGAGATCGTAGAAGTGGCGATGAGGCATCTTGCGGCCCTCGTCATCGACCGCGTAATCGCTCGGGAAGATATGAATGAACCCCTCGTCGATGCCGATGTCGATAACGTCGGAAGCGTGCTGTTCTCGCAGGTACTGTCGTACCGATTCGGAGGTTGACGCCCAATCGTAGCGCTGGTTGCCGCCTCCGATCCGCGTGATCGTGATGAAGTAGGAGCCGGTTTCGTCGATCTGCAGTTGGCGGGTCGCGAGGTAATCGGCCAGCCCTCGCGCGCCGTTCTCGAAAAGACGGGCCGAAGCATCGTCTTTCATGGCCCTGATCATGCGTTGCGATGAGAGGTAGCTTGCCAGATGGTAGGTGAGGGGAGCGCTCACTTCGTCGAGAATCGAGACGGTCTCTTCGACCGAGGCTTTCCTTACGGGAGCGAGCACGATGGACGCGGATGCGCGGCCGAGCGGAATGAAGTAGGTGAGGCGGCAGTGCGATGCGTCGAAGCGGTAGCGAGCCTCATCTGGCCCGGGATCGGCGATATCGGCCGGACTTCCAGTGGAGCCGTTCTCGATGACCGCGGCGGGGTAGAGCAATTCGCGGTCGGGACCGACGATGAGCGCGCTGCATCGGCAAGCCTGCTCAAGGTATGCTCCCGCGTAGCCGAATCCCTGCTCGGCCAAACGCTCCATAAAACGAAACGATGCATCGCGCGTTCCCTGCGGCATGGTGTCCTCCTCGTTTGTCAGGCATGCCATCGCATACGACCGTTTCATCAGGGTAGCAGAATCCGCTTCGCAGATGCCGTCCGAATGGATTTTGAAACTGATTGCTTGATTTAGTACTGGATAATGTCTTATAGTAGCAATATACAAATAAGATACATAGTCTTATCGAATTAAGGGATCGACAGACGAGGATCGGTGAGCGCATGGAGCTGGACAAGAGGGTAGTGGAGATCATTGCTAAGGCGTATGCGGGGGACGCGGCAACCGAAGAGGAATGCGTATACCTGCTCGGGTTCGGCGCGGCTTCGCCGGAGGCGTTTTCCGTTCGGGCGGCTGCGGCAAGCATCGTGCGCGCCCGCACCGACAACACGGCCGTCATCTTCGGGCAGATCGGCGTCGAGTGCTCGCCGTGTCCCGCCGATTGCGATTTCTGCTCGTTTGCGGCGAGCACGACCGGCTTTGCTCCCATGCGCCTCACCGACGAGGAGATCGTCGAGAAGGTCGACGGTTTCTGCAAGGACGGCGATCTGTACGGGCTGTGGCTCATGGCCATGCATGAGTACGATCTCGAGTACTACCTCCATGTGCTCCGGCTCGCCCGCGAGCACGCACCCGCCGAAACGAATATCTACACCAACGTGGGCGATACGAGCTACGAGGATTTCTGCAGGATGAAAGAGGCGGGAGCCTCGGGCGTCTACCACATCTGCCGCCTGGGCGAGGGCACCCATACCAAACTCGATCCCGAAGCGCGCTACGCTACGATGGAAAACGCACGTCGCGCGGGCCTGGCGATACTCGATGCCGTCGAGCCGATCGGTCCCGAGCACACGCCTGCCGAGCTTGTCGAGAAGATGTTTCTCACCAAGCGCTTCCAGTCCATCCAAACCGGATCGATGAAGCGCATCGCCGTGCCGGGAACTCCGTTCGCCGACAAGGGCGAAATCAACCACTTCGAGCTTTCGCAGATCGTCTCGGTGCAGTGCCTTGCCCTGCTCGACATGGACGAGCTTCCGTGGATCGGCATCCATGAGCCGTGCGAGGCGGGCTACCTTTCGGGGGCGAACCTCATCTCGGCCGAGACCGGCGTGAACCCCCGCGATACCGAAGCGGACACCTCGGCTAGCCGCGGCCTCGATATGGATGCGAGCCGTCGGGTGCTCTACGAGGCGGGCTTCACGCAGCTGTGCAAGGGCGACGGCGCAAAGGTACCGCTTACCATGGACTACATCGAAAGCTGCAATCGGTAGCGACGGGAAGGCGAGGGCGCTTGGCGCCAGATAGGAGACGAATAATGGCAAAAGCGAGATTCATGGTGGTGAGCGGATTTCTCGGCGCAGGAAAAACGACTTCGATGATCGCGTTTTCCAGAGCAATCAACGAAAAGTACGGAAAATCGGCCATCATCGCGAACGACCTCGGCGCGAAGAACCTCGTCGATGCCGATTACACGGCGACGACCGACCTGTCCATCACCGAGATCGCCGGCGATTGCATCTGCTACCAGACCGAGAACCTCGTCGACAAGCTCAATCGCCTGGCCGCAGGCGGTGCCGACGTCATCATGTCCGACATCCCCGGGTGCGGCATCGGCGCGCTCGACCATGTGTATCTCAAACTCAAAGATCAGTATCCGGGCGAATTCGACCTCATGCCCTTCACCTGCGTGGTCGATCCCGAGCGCTTGCGCATGATCCTGCCCGAGCGCGCGACCATCAACCTGCCCGAGGAGATGCGCTTTCTGCTCGACGCGCAGATGGCCGAAGCCGACCTCATCGTGCTCAACAAGATCGACATGCTGAGCGAAGAGGAGATTGCGGCCGACGTCGAGTTCATCAGGACCGCCTATCCTGACACTCCGATCATGGCCATGTCGGCGAAGACGGGCGAGGGCGCAGGCGCGGTCGTCGATTACCTCATGAGCCACGCTGCCGCAGCCGAGCATCGCGAGATAGGCTACGGTTCATCCGAATTCATCGCCGCCGAGGAGAAGATGTGCTGGTACAACCGCCGCTTTTTCGCCAAACGCACCGACAACGCGAACATCGATTTCAACGAAGTCGTCGACGATTTCATGGAGGCCATTCGCGACGGACTCATCGAGGCGAAGCGCAACGTGCCGCACCTGAAGCTGTTCGCTGCAGGCGAGGGGGAGGATTTCGTCAAGGCGTCGCTTGTGGGCGTCGACTACGACATCGATTACGAGCGAAAGCTCGAGCACGACTACACGGCCATGTCCATCGTTGTGAACGCGCGTGCGGTATGCGAATCGGAGACGATGGCCGCCATCGTCGACGAAGCCCTGGCGGCGATCGGGGAGAAGCACGGCCTCGCCTGCCATGTGCTGTTCACCGAGTGCTTCGGCATGATGGACGAAGGCCGTGGCAACGGCGGGCGTGCAAGCAGGGAGACGGGACGAATGGGGGGACTGGGCCGAGCGGGGAGGCAACGGACCCTGATCAGGTTGNTACTACGGGCGCGTGCTCGGGAGCTCGGACGACCTGAAGACCAACGCGTGCTGCTGCGCCACCGAGGCGCCGCCGAAGTACGTGCTCGATGTCATGGGGCTCATCGCCGACGAGATCGTCGAGCGGTTCTACGGGTGCGGATCGCCCATCCCGCCCGCCCTCGAGGGCGCGACCGTGCTCGACCTGGGCTGCGGCACCGGACGCGACGTGTTCGTCATCTCTAAGCTCGTCGGCGAGACGGGCCGGGTGATCGGCGTCGATATGACGCCCGAGCAGCTTGCCGTAGCCGAGCGCTACCGCGAAGAACAGGCAAGGCGGTTCGGGTTCGCGGAGTCGAACGTCGAGCTTGCGTGCGGCTACATCGAAGACCTCGCCTCGCTCGGCATCGCCGACGAGAGCATCGATGTGGTCGTGTCGAACTGCGTGATCAACCTGTCCCCGTTCAAGGATCTCGTGTTCTCCGAGATATACCGGGTGCTCAAGCCCGGCGGTGAACTGTACTTCTCCGATGTGTTTTCCGACCGCCGCATACCCGTTGCGCTGCGCGACGATCCCGTCCTGCGCGGAGAATGCTTGGGCGGCGCGCTCTATCTCGAAGACTTCCGGCGCATGATGGCGAGACACGGCTGGGAGAGCTACGCGTTCACGGCTGTGGACGACATCCATGTGGGTGATTTCGCGCTTGAGACCAAACTCGGCTTCATTGGTTTCACTTCGCGTACCGTGCGCGCTATCAAGGCGAGCGGCCTCGAGGACGGTGAAGAGGACTTCGGGCAGAGCGCAACCTACACGGGTGCGATACCCGAGGTGCCGCGCTACTTCGATTTTGACGTCGAGACGCGGTTCGTCAAAGGAAAACCACGTGCGATCAGTGGAAACACGGCGCGTATGCTTGAGCAGTCGCGCTACGGGGCGGCGTTTGAGATAACGCGGCCGGGCAGGCACCGCGGAAGGTTCGACGCAGCCCGAGCGCAGGAGGCGCTCGAGATACGCACTGGTGCGAAGAAGGTTGACCTTGCGCTGCTCGAGCGGGCGTGCGAGCGCTGCGGCATCATCCCGTTCGACGAGCGGGTGGGCGAGCCGACGCTGCTCGGAGCCCATGCGGCACCCTCGACCATGCAGGTCAATGTTTGCTATGCCTGCAACCTCGCTTGCCGGCACTGCTACCTCGAATGCGGCCCCTCGCGCGCCGAGCGTATGGGGCGATCGATCATGGAAGACTGCCTCGAGGCGTTTCGGACGGGCGGCTTTTCGGTGCTCGACATCACGGGGGGATCTCCCGAATACAACCCCGACTTCGAATGGTTTCTCCGCGAGGGGGCGAAGCTCGGCAGCACCATCGTCCGCACGAACGGCACGCTTCTGTGCGAGCCCGAGTACGAGCACCTCATGGAGGCATTCGCGGAAACGAGATCGCGCGTGGTCATATCGTTGCCGTTCTACAACGGCGACGGTGCCGACGCGCAGCGCGGGCGCGGCGTGTTCGCAAAAGCGGTAGCTTCTATCAGACGCCTCAACGAGCTCGGGTACGGGAGCGACGAGACGCTGCCGCTCGACATCGTGTACAACGTGGCCGGTCCGTTTCTGCCTCCGCCCCAAGAGCTCGTCGAGGAAGCGTACAAGCACGTGCTTGCCCAAGAACAGGGTATCGAGTTCGACAGCCTGCTCGCGTTCAACAACTACGCGCTCGGACGCTTCGCCGCCGACCTCATGGAGGCAGGTATGCTGGACGAGTACCTAAGGCTTCTGGCCGATAACTTCAACGCGCTTGCGGTGACGAGGATGATGTGCCTCGACCAGGTGAACGTCGATGTCGACGGCAGGCTTTACGACTGCGAGTGCAACCACGTGCTCGGGCTGCCTCTGATCATCGACGGCCGGGACGCCACCATAGCCGACATCACGGAGAAGCCCCTGGCATCGCGTACGGTCAGAACGAACCCCGTCTGCTACAGCTGTGCCGCCGGCTCCGGGTCGAGCTGCGGCGGGAGTCTGGTGTAGCCTTCGATGTCCATTCGAAGAAGTCCAGAAGACCGCCGGATCGCGCGTTCGCTCGCAACAGCCGACCATGAGACGGGCCGGGTCGCCGTCGGTTCCGCTCGACGGGCCGACCGGATGAAGATGCTTCTGTCGCTTATGATTGGGGTAGCGCTGGTGATCGGGATATGGTGGCTGTTCGCCGCGGTATTCAATACGACGGCTTCCTCCACCCTTGCCTTTCCCACGCCGCTCGATACCTTCGATCGTCTCGGATCCTATCTGTTCGAAGACAGATCGCTGTACGGGCACTCGCTCATCGAACATGTCCTCGCAAGCCTCAAGCGGCTGGTGATCGCCTTTTCCCTTGCGGCCATATTCGGCATCGTTTTGGGTTCGGTGCTGGGATACTTCACGCGTTTCTACGCGATCGGCATGGTGCCTGTCTCGGTGTTTCAGATGATTCCCGGCCTCGCATGGCTTCCCATTGCGATTCTTCTGTTCGGACTCGGCGACGAGTCGGCCGTCTTCATCATATTCGCCGTGTCTTCCATGGTGGTTACCGTGGGGGTTGCGGGAGGAATCCGCATGGTCCCGCAGGTTATGATCAGGGCAGCCAGGATGATGGGAGTCGGTGGGTTGCGCATATTCTTCACCGTGCTCATACCTCAGGCATCGGTGTCGATCATCAACGCGCTTCGCGTGGGCATGTCATCTGCGTGGCGTGTTCTGATCGCGGCCGAGATGGTGGTGGGTACGGGACTCGGGATCGGCTACTCCATCGAGCTCACCCGAGATCTGCTCGACTACACCGGCTCCTTCGCCTGCATCGTCGTGATCTGTCTCATCGGGCTTGCGGTCGACAGGCTCCTTCTCGCATCGATCGAGCGATCGGTCAGGCACCGACTCGGCATGGAGGAGGGCTACTGATGGCGTTGATCGAACTGAGGGCGGCGACGAAAGCCTACTATGCCGACCGTGCCAAGACCTCGGCGCGCATCGTGCTCGACGAGGTCGATCTCGCCATCGAGGAAGGTGAGTTCGTAAGCCTCGTCGGTCCGAGCGGCTGCGGAAAGACCGTGACGCTCAACCTGATCGCGGGATTCGAAACGCCGACGGCTGGGGAGGTGTGTTTCAAAGGCGAAACGATCGTTGCCCCGGGACCTGAGAGGGGCGTGGTGTTTCAAGAGTACAGCTTGCTTCCCTGGCTGACCGTGGCGGGAAACGTCGACTACGCGCTTGTTTCGAGCGGTCTGCCCAAAGAGCGGCGTCTGACTGCGCGAAACGAAGCGCTTGCGGCTGTGGGTCTTGCCGAATACGCCGAACACCGTCCCAATCTCCTTTCGGGTGGAATGAAGCAGCGCGTCGCCATAGCCCGCCTGCTCGCCATGGATTCCGAGGTGTTCCTCATGGATGAGCCATTCTCGGCACTCGATGAGCAGACGCGTATCGCACTCGATCAGAGTCTGGTCGAGCTGTGGAAGGAAAAGAGGAAGACGGTGGTGTTCGTGACCCATAGCATCAGCGAAGCCGTGCTCCTCTCGACGCGCGTTGTGCTGTATTCGGACACACCGGGACGCATTATCGGGGAGTGGAAGATTCCCGAGGGTTTGGACCGCTCGGCCGGTTGTGCTGAAGCCGAAGCTCTGCGCAGGGAGATAGTCGAAGCGCTCCCCGTGACGACCTGTGGATTCTAACCATCGGGCACGTGTCCGGTCGGATGGTGGATGGAATAGAAACAATACGGAAGGGAAAGAGGGAAGAAAGACATGAAGAAAAAGAGACTGTGGTTGGCGCTTGTGTTCGCCACCGTATGTGCACTGGGATTGCTGGCGGGATGCGCTCAGGACACGGGGTCCTCCGATAAGGCGGCTGAACCAGGCTCGCAGGAGCCTGCCGAGCAAAGCTTTGAGCCTCTATCGCTCGTGTATTTGAACAAGGCGGGCTACGAGACCGTCATCGTTGCCGACAAGGCCGGTTTCTTCGAGGAGGCGGCCCCCGATATCGAACTGCTCACGGTAAGTGGATCGGGGCAGCAGGCCGTTGAAGCGCTGTTGGCGGGTTCTGCCGATATCGCCGCCACCGGTCAAGGACCCGTCGCCGATGCGCTCGGCCAGTATGGCGATGACATTGTCGTATTGGGAGGCACGAACTGCAATACCGACTCACAGGTATGGGTTGCAGGTCCCAATCTGACCGGAGATAAGGCCATCGTCGCCTACGATAAGTCCAAGGACAATAAAGACGAGGTCAAGGCTTCCTTCGAGGCAGCCGCGGCCGCTCTCGGAGAGCCCATCAGACTCGGTGTCCAACAGGGTGCGACAACCGAGTCGGCCGTCAAATCCTGGCTCGGTGCCATGGGTGTCGCGTTCAACGATTATGCAACCGAGGGCGATGGTGTGGTTTCCTTGGTAGATGTCAAAGCGAATACGCTGCCGACCGTGCTTTCGACCGGAACCGACATCGATATGATGGCCGCGAGTCAGCCCTATCCAAGCACGGCGCTTGCGAGCATCGACGGATCCTATCGTATAGGATCGAACGCCGATACGAACTCCTATGACGTTGCCTGTTATATCACCACCAAGCAGGTCTACGATGCCAAGGAAGACTCGATCAAGGAGTTCATGAAGGCGCTTTCGAAGACGACGGACTACATGTCCGATGCCGCCAACCAGGAAGAGTGCATCACGTGGTGTTCCGACAGCATGGGTGCCGATGAGAAAACGGTTCGCGCTGCATTCGAGCTTGCAGATTGGGACACCGCATACACCGACACGATGGTGGAGTCGATATTCAAAGCTGCAAGCAAAAAAGGCTACGAGGATGTGACCAAGGAAAGCATCCTTGCGGCGAATCCGCTTTCCGAATGGTTGAAGACCGACTTGAAGTAGTACGATATACCGCACGGAGATGCTGCCGGCTTTCGGGTCGGCGGCATTCGTTTCGTGGAAAGGGTGCAGATGGAAGACCAGATGGGTATACAGAAAACCTGCGTAGACTGCGCGGTCTGCGGATGTGCGGACGGATCGGAATCCTATCCGGCTTTCTGTGCGACCCGGGTTCTGTCGGACGACGTCCGCGATGAGGTAAACGAACTCTATCGTTCGGGAATCGCCGGTGAGGTAATGGGTGCGGCAGCCGTCGCATCTTCTAGGGCTTTCTCCGAGGTGCTGTGCCGTGTCGAGGAGACGCTTCTGTTCGCTTCGCAAACAGGCTCGCAGAAGTTGGGCGTTGCGGTGTGTTCGGGTTTGATGCGTGAGGGGCGCATGTTCGCCCGTATCGCCCGTCATCAGGGCTTCGAAGTCCACGGAATCGCCTGCAAGGTGGGTGCCGTGAAGCGAAGCAAGTTCGATGTCGTCGAGAGTTGCTGCGACTACGGTACCGTTTCGTGCAACCCCTTGCTGCAGGCTCGTCTGCTCAACGAGGCCGAGACCGATCTCAACGTGGTCATCGGTTTGTGTGTCGGCCATGATTCTCTGTTCTATCGAGCTTCCGATGCCCTCTGTACGACACTCGTGGTCAAGGATCGCGCCTTGGCCAACAACCCGGCCGCCGCCCTCGCCGCCGCCGACTCCGTTTCTCCTTATAGCCGCATGCTGAAATAGAGGTGGACCCGTCGAGGTGGTGGCGATCGTGTCTTCAGTTGGCTTGGCGCTGTGCGAACCACGAGGTTTATGCGACGAGTTCCCGAATCTGACGGTACGATCGTTCGCACAGGGCCGTTATGCGGGATATGCGTACTCCTTGATGCACTTCATACTATCATCGTCTAGGTCGTGCCTTTTGGGCCTCGCGGTTTGTCCTAGATGGGTCGCACGGCGGCGGTTGGCGGACATCATGCGAACTCCCGTCTGCGGACCGCGTACAGCTACGTGTTTTCGCGCCTTTCGGAATGCAGCCGAGAGGCGTTCCTTTTTTGCCGTGCGCCATACGGTATTCCGACGTGATCGCTAACTTTCCTTTTTGGAATAGCCCATGTCTTTTGTGATACGCCATCGTATCCCGAGCGCCCATACAATGCTCGCAGCGGTAACGAACGAAAGCCGAGAAGTTCGGCCGAGCACCGATGCGGACGTTCCGCGCAGCGCGCAGCTTGGGGTAGGGCGCTGTTCGGGTGCTCCCGATGTACGCGATACAACCGGTATTGAGCTATGGGGGTGGTTTGGTGTCTATGCTTGTGCACGAAGCCGATCAGACGAAATCTGCTGCAACGCCGATCGACGGCCTTTCCTTGCCGAAGGAGAGCGACGGGGCGGCGGCTTCGACGGGTCATCTGCAACCGAAAGGGGCGTTTCCCCTCAAGCGCGTTATCGGCGCTGCGCTTGCGGTGGCGTTCATCGTCGCTTCGTATTGCATACCGGGATCGGAAAGCCTTTCCCGCGAGGGCATTATGGCCATCGGTGTACTGCTGGCGTCGGTTGCCATGTGGTTCTGCGGCACGATGCCGCAGGGCGTTGTCGGTCTGGTGGGCGTTGTGCTGCTCGTCTTTCTCGGCGTCGTCCCCTCGCTGACCGAAGCGCTTTCCGGATTCACTTCGGCAACCACCTGGTTCATTTTGTGCGTGTTCTGTATGACGGCGATCATGCAGAAGAGTACCCTGGGCCTCAGGCTCACGCGTGCGCTGATCGGGTGGGCGGGTGCCAATTCTCGCAAGCTCGTGTTCGCCTTCATGCTGGGAACCGCCGTCGCCTCGTTCTTCATGACCGATACCGGAGCGGTGGTTTTGGGCATGAGCATGGCCCTGCCGTTGCTGAAGGCCGTCGATGCGAAGCCGGGGGCTTCGAATTTGGGCAAGTGCCTCATGCTGGGCGTTGCGTTTGCCGGCGTGCTCGGCGGATTCGCATTGCCGTGCGGGCATTCGCTCAACATCCTCGGCATCGGGATCATGGAATCGACCGTGGGCGAAACGGTGAGCTTCCTCGGATGGATGCTTGTGGGCATTCCCATTTTCGCCGTAATGCTTCCCTTGACTTGGTGGATCCTGACACGGGTGTTTCCGCCGGAGAGCATCGCCGACAAGCGCGACGTCATCGAGGCGAACACCGCTTCGTGCGGCGCGTGGAGCGCCAAGGACAAGAAGTCCATCTGCATCGTCATCCTGTTGCCGGTTCTGTGGATCGCGGGCAACTGGATCGGTGCTCTGAACACCACCATCGTCGCCATGGTGGGCGTGGCGCTGCTGTTTTTACCCGGCATGGATCTCATGTCGTGGCGCGAATTTCAGGACATCGCGGGATGGAACGTGTTTCTGTTCTTCGGTACCGTCATGTGCCTCGGCAACGCCGTATCGTCGACGGGCGGCACCGACTTCATTGCCACCTTGTTCCTGAACAGCGGGGTTCTGGACATCCATCCGTTCCTTGTGCTGCTCGTCGTGGGGTACGTGATGTACCTCATCCATACGTTCTGCCCGGTGGCGCCTGCGCTTTGCCTGTTGTTCTTGCCGCCGCTTTTGCTGTGGGCCCAGACGGTCGGGGTTCCGACGGTCATCCCGGTGTTCGTGGTCGCGTCCATTACTGCGGGCAGCTTCCTCGTGCCGCTGAATCCGACCATCGTGATCACCTACGACCAGGGCTATTACCGGTTCGGCGAAGTTGCCAAGGGCGGTTGGCTTTCCGCGGCTATCTTCGTGTTCGTAACGGTGTGCTGGTCGTTTTTCGTATGCGACGTCATGGGGCTGGTGCAGGCGATTCCGCTGTAGGCACAAGATCGAAAGGAGCTGTTGATGGAACAGAGCATTGCAACGTATGTCATCGGGCTTGCCGTGGTTATCGTTCTCGGCGTCAGCTATCTGCGCTTCAAGCGGCACGAGGGCGAAGACGAGCAGGAGCCGTCTGTGAGCATCAAGCAGACCATGGCCGAGGCGCGGGAGTATTTCGGCATGTCGCCACAAGGCGAAGACGATCGCTTCGCGCGAGCGTTGGACCTGACGCCGGTGAGGATGCTTTCGGGCATGTTCGCCTCGGCGGATAAGAAGAGGTCGGTTCGGCACGAGAAGAAGGGAAGAAGTGATTGAGAAAAGTGCTTCATCGATACTGTCGTTCATTGAGATTGAGGGGTGTGAAATATGAGTAAGGAAGCGGTTGCGCCGACGAGCGCAGCGAAGAAGGGTTTGACCAAGCGGCTCATCGGTTTCGTGCTTGGCGTCGTCGTGCTGATCGTTTCGATGATGATCCCCGGAAGCGAGGAGCTTTCCCATGAAGCCGTTATGTCGCTCGGCATCCTGTTGTTTGCCGTAGTGTTCTGGATATTCGATACGTTGCCGGTGGGCGTTACCGGCCTTTTGGGAGCCATTCTGCTTTCGGTGTTCGGAGTTGTTCCCGATTTCGCGACGGCGTGGAGCGGGTTTACCGCAACGACCGTGTGGTTCATTTTCGGCGTGTTCGTTATGACCGCCATCATGATCAAGACGACGCTCGGACGCCGCTTGGTGCGCGGACTCGTGGCGAAAGCCGGCACGAAATCGAAGTCCGTCGTCTTGGCCTACATGATAGCGACGGCCATCGTGTCGATGTTCATGACCGATACCGGCGCGGTAGCCGTGGGTATGGCGTTGGCCTTGCCGTTCCTCAACGCCATCAACGCGAAGGAAAAGAAGAAGAACCTCGGGCGCTGCTTGGCGATAGGCATTGCGTTTGCAGCCATTATCGGCGGTTTCATCACGCCGTTCGGCCATTCGCTCAACATCCTGTGCGCCGGATTGCTTACCTCCGCGTATGGCGTTACGATCGGGTTCTTCGAATGGGTCGTCCCTGGCCTCATCATCGCGCTCATCATGATACCCGTGCTGTGGGTCATCCTGTGCAAAGTCTTCCCGCCCGAGGATCTGACCGTCGAAGAGGCGGCACTCGTCGCCGACAAGGACGACGCGCCCATGACCGCGCTCGACAAGAAATCGCTCGTGTACATGATCGTGCTCATCGCCGGGTTCATCGCGGGCAACTGGGTTCCCATCCTCTCGAACGTGAACGTCATCATGGTCATGCTGGCGGTGGCGTTCGTTCCCGGCATCGATATCCTCAACTGGAAGGAATTCCAGGATGCCGAGGGATGGGGTGTTATCCTCATGGTCGGCGGCGTTATGTGCATGGCCAACGCAGCCGCTTCCACCGGTGCCGCAGCTTACATGGTCAACCTGTTCTTGAACAGCGGAATCATGGGAATCAACACGCTGCTCGCCCTTATCATCATCATGGCGGTCGCCTACCTGGTCCATACGGTCGTGCCTGCGGCACCCGCGCTCTGCGCCCTGTTCGTGCCGCCGGTTATGGGCTTCTGCGTTGCCTCCGGCATCTCCCCGGCCATCTTCGCCATGCTCATGGCATCGGTTACCGCGGGCAGCTTCCTGCTTCCGCTGAGCCCGCCCATGATGGTGTCGTACAGTGAGGGCTACTACACCACCGCCGAGCTGACGAAAGCCGGTTGGTTGAGTTCCATCGTCTACGTGCTCGTCGAAGTGCTCGTACTGTACTTCATCGGCGGCTTGCTGCTTCCGATCGTGCCGGCGTAACGGCGACGAGCGTTTCGCTTCCGTAGGTTTTGCGAAGGCTGCGGTCTGGTTCTCAGCCAGGCTGCAGCCTTTTCGGTTAGTATGATCGATGAAGGAGGTTGGTATGCTGGCATTCGTGGGAGCGAACCTCATCGACGGTACGGGCGCTGCCCCCGTTGTCGATGCTACCGTTTTGATTCAGGGAAAGGCCATCGTGGCGGTCGGATGCGGCATCGAGGTGCCCGAAGACGCGACGGTCGTAAACCTGCGCGGTAAAACGCTGCTCCCCGGTTTCATCGATGCCCATGTGCACCTCGGGGGATCGGATGCGCTTGACGACCGCATGGGCAACCGCGGGCGGCATGCTACGGGGGATTACGCGTACAACGTGAACCAACTGCTCTCGTGGGGCGTGACGGCCGTCCGCTCCGGCGGAGATTGGACGCCCGATATCCTCTCGTTTCGTGACGAGGCGGAGGCGGGGCTGGTTCGCGCTCCGCACATCGTCGCGTCGGGTCGGTTCGTACAGGCTTGCGGAGGCCACCCGCTCAGCACGGTGTACGGCGACGATGCCCTCGTCATGCAGAACGCCTGCGTGCTCATTCACAAGGAAGATGGGGCGGGTCGCATCGAAGCAGCGGTTCGGCGCGCCGTTGGCGAAGGCGTCGATGTCGTCAAGGTGTTTTGCGGAGACGACAACAAGCTCTTGTACCCCGAAGACACGACGGTGCCCACGATGACCGACGAGCAGCTTCGCCTTGTGGTCCGGTTCGCCCATGAATCGGGCAAGCGAGTTATGGCCCACATCGACGATCTGGACGACATGGACAGGGCGCTCGATGCGGGGGTCGATGCGATCGAACACGTCTGCAACGTGTGCACCGACCCCGATCAGGAGATCGGCGACGGACTCTTAGCCAAGCTCGTGAGCCGGGGCGCATACGTGACGCCCACCATCGTGGCCACCGCCGAGCACGAGGAGCACGGTTTCACGAACGGAGCGCCGCCCGTCGCGCCGGCTGCGCGCAGAGCCGTGGCGAAGATGGTGCGGTCGGGCGTTCGGATAGGCGTGGGTACCGACGCCGGCATACCGTTCGTCGCGTACGGCCGCTCGCTCCATCGTGAGATGCGCGAGCTCGTTCAGTGCGGCATGACGCCTTTGCAGGTGCTCGCAGCCTGCACGGGCGGCAACGCGGAATTGCTGCAACGCGAGGATTCTTTCGGCACCGTTGCGGTAGGCAAGGCGGCCGATCTGGTCGTATTGGGCAGCGATCCTCTCGAGAGCATCGAAAACACGCGCGATGTCGCCCTGGTGCTGCGCGATGGCAGCATCGTCGTCGACAAGGGGCTTCTGAGCGCATAGCGAAAACTATATAATGTAAGCAGGCACATGATGCGAACGCAGGGCGGCACGTACGGCTTAGGGGGCTCCTATGAACATCGACCATCTACGAGAATTCATCTATCTTGCCGAAACGCTGAGCTTCAGCGCCACGGCGAAGCGGTTCTACGTCAGTCAATCGGTTCTCAGCAAGCACGTAGCCTCGATGGAGGATGAAATCGGTGCCAAGCTCTTCGTGCGAGACAGCCATCACGTTCGCCTTACGAAGAGCGGGGATGCTTTCCTGGAAGAGGCTTGCACCATCGTGGGGAGCTACGAGCGCGCTCTGGCCCGCATCACGGCGATCAACCAATCGTACGAATCGGTGGTGCGCGTGGGATATCTGCGCAATGCTGCACGCCCGTTTCTCGCCATGTTCCTGAAATGGATGAACAGGGAACAGCCTGGCGTGAGGGTGTCTCTGTCGTGCATGGAGTACGGAGAGCTGTATTCTGCGCTGGCCATGCGCAAGATCGATTTGGCGCTCGCCATCGATCTGGACGTCGATATGAAGGCGCGCTGCAACTCGCAGTTCATCTACGAGGATTGCTTCGATGCGATCGTCAGCTACGATCACCCGCTCGCGTCCTTCCAGAACGAGGGAATCGATGCCGCCCAGCTCGAAGGGCAGCAGCTGCTTCTGCCCGACCCCTCCGCCTATCCCGGCTTGAGCAACTTCGTCGAGGCGCTTCTGCCGCCGAGCGGCTCGTCGCCGACGCGCCAGTACTACAGCGATGTGGATACGATGTACCTTGACGTGGAGATGGGGAAATGCGTGGCGTTCTCGTCCGAGCACAACATTCCCGTTTTCGGCGACAAGGCGTGTTTTCTGCGCATCAACGATCGGCCTTCATGCTACAGCGTGAACGCCCTGTGGCTCAAGGAGACCAGCGAAGAGGTGGTCGCACCGTGCTTGGAGGCCCTCGAGTACTGTCGCAATCGGCTTGCATCCCGATCTCAGGGAACCTGCTCGTGAGAGAGGCTGTTCCGTTTGCCTCTCAATGCGATGCGCCCCGATTTCCTATCCGCACGGATGGGTGAATCGGGGCGCATGAACGCGGTTGGCCTGGATGAGGCCGATCGGCCCCTTATTTTTCCAGAGCGCTCGGGGCTCCGGGTACACCCGGTGCTTTCGGTGCGCTTGGCGCTCCGGGGGATCCAGGGGCTTTCGGAGCACCGGGAGCGCTTGGGGCACCGGGCGCTCCCGGGATGCCTGCGGCGGGCAGCTCTGCTCCGCATTGCGCGCACGAGGCGTCAAGGGGCCCGCACGTCGCCCCGCACGAGGGGCATTTTCTATCCGATTCGATCGCTGCTGGTCTGAAGCACATGGCCAATCTCCTGTCTCTCGGGGTTTGATACGGGGTTTTCGGGGGCGATCGACCGACCCGGGGGGAGCGGGAGGACGGTTCCGCACTGGGAGCATGAGAGGGCTTGGGCACCGTTCTCGTATCCGCACAGCGGACAGGTGCCGGGTTTGAGCGGCGGCTGTGTTTCGCCGGTGCATTTCCCGCATCCAATGCATGTCTGGCACATAGCAATCCTTCCCGTAGTCGTTCGGTTGCGCTGCCGCCTTGTGGGCGGCAGCGCGTTTTTTAGCCTTTGAGGCAGTACAGAACCTGCTTGGGCTTGGCTGCCAGATCCTTGGCGAGCTCTTCGACTTCGCCGAATTTCAAAACGTGCGCCTGGCAGTGCTTCACGCAGGTCGGTTCGGCACCGCCCTCGGCCATGCGCTTGGCGCACAGGTCGCACAGGTCGGTGAACACGGGCATGTTGATGTCGGTCCAGGCATCTTCGCCGATCTGGTAGATGCCCTCTTCGTGGATCTTGACTCCGCAGTGACCTTCGGGGAAGTCGGCGTGCGTGGTCTCGACGGCGCACGCCATTTCGCATGAATGGCACCCCGAGCACCATTCGTAGTCAACGAGGATTCCCTGTGGCATAGCTACTCACCAACCTTCTCATCGAAGCCGAGTGGATTTGCGAGCGTGTTGTGATCATCCTGTTCGCATTTGTACACGCGGCAGAGTACCGTCTTGTAGTTCGAACCGAATCCGGAGCGGCCGGGATCGTAGGCGAGCAGCTGGTTGATGTTGTAATCGTACATGCCGCTGAAGCCGCCGTCTTCCCATCCGGCCTGTTCGGGCATCCACCAGCCGTGATCCGTCGAACAATAGCGCGGATCGAGGGCCTCGGTCAGCTGCACGCGGCGTTTCGCTCGTCCGCGATGGTTCTCGACCCAGACCCAGTCACCTTCGGCAACGCCGTACCGGGCGGCCGCTTCGGGGTGCATCTGCAAGATGGGATCGGGTCGCAGGGCGCGCAGGCGCGGTACCTGCCGGTGCTCCGAATGGAACAGCGACCAGGTGCGCGCTCCCGTGGTCAGGATGAGCGGATACTCCTCGTACATCTCAGGATCGGCAATGGGGCCGGGGGAGGGCTCGTCGAAGCTCGGCACGCACTCGATGCCGATCTGGTTGAAGTAGGAGGACCACAGCTCGATGCGCCCGGTTGCCGTCTGGAATCCCGGTTGGCCGTCGGCGCGCAGAAGGCCCTTCTCGTACTTCTTGTATTCGAAGTCGAGGTAGGTCGGAGCGGCTTCGCGCAGTTCCTCGAACGTCATGTCCATGCCCTCGAGGATATGGGAGAACATCTCCTCTTCGGTATCCCACGGGTAGAACTCGGGGCAGATGCGCTTGCCGATTTCGAGGTTGATGACCATGTCGGATTTCGCTTCGCCCACCTGGATGGCCTTGTTGATCGTCTCGCCGCGCTGTACGCCGTCGCCGATGCGGATGCCGTTGCGTTCGGCGAAGGTGCAAGCGGGTAGAAACACGTCGGCGAGGGCCTGCACCGTCGGGGTCATGTACAGATCGACCGAGACGATGAACTCGAGCTTCTTGAGCGCGTTGTAGGTGCGGCGCGTGTCGGGCGAGGAGTTGATGAGCGGGTTGGTGGTCTGCAGCCAACCCGCTTTCAGCGGGTAGTCGTTGCCCAGCTCGTCCTTGCCGGTCTCAAGGCACTCGATCGTCACGTCGGTCGAAGCGTTTTTGAAGCCGTAGCGGTACAGCGGGTACTTGTGGATGCCGAGGCGTTTCTCCTTCTGCTCGTCGGATAGGTTCTCGCCTCCCCAGCCGGCGTAGTAGGGAAGAATCGACGGGGGAGCGATCATGCCGCCGGGCACATCGACGTTGCCGGTGATCTGGAAGATGGCCGAAAGCGCTTGGCAGGCGGGCACGGCTTCCCTGCTCATGTCCACTGAGACCCCCCACTGCATGATCATGCCGTCGGCGTTCGCGATCATGCGCGCCGCTTCGACGATCTTCTCGGGGGCAACCCAGCAGATTTCGGCTGTTTTCTCGGCGGTGTAGGGTTCGCAGGCTTCTTTCAGCTGGTCGAAGCCGTAGCACCAGCAATCGACGAACTCCTTGTCGTAGATCTCCTCTTCGATCATGACATGCAGGATGCCCATCGCGAGTGCAGCGTCGGTTCCGGGACGCAGCGGCAGGAATATTTCGGCCTTCGTACCGAGCCAGGTCATCTTCGGGTCGATCGAAATGATCTTCGACCCGCGTTTCATGCAGTCGACGACCCAGTGGCCGTAAAGACCGTCGGAATTCGATACGATGGGGTTGTTTCCCCAGAGGATGATGCACTCGGGAATCTTCCAGCGCGGATCGTCGTAGCGCTTGGTGAACTGCTGCGAGTAATCGCCCACCCAAAACGAGCCCGACGTGCACATGGACGAGGCGATGCGCGGTACGAAGCATGCGCATCCGGAAAGGGCGAACACGACGTTGGGGCTTCCGAACGACCAGGCGAGGTGGCTGATCCACGGGGCGATATCGCGGCCCGTGCCCTTGAAGAACAGCACCGACTGGGCGCCGAACTCTTCCTTGTACGCCAGAAACTTCTCGGCGATCAAATCGTAGGCTTCGTCCCAGGTGATGCGCTCCCAAGCGTCTTTACCGCGATCCTCGGGCTTGCGCTTCATGGGGTAGACCACGCGGTTTTCGTTGTAGGCGGACTCCATCAGATCGAGGCACCGTACGCACAGGCGTCCCTCGTTGAAGGGGTTGTCCGGATCGCCCTCGACCTTGACGAGCTTGCCGTCCTTGTCGGTGTACATGAGAAGACCGCAGCCGAGATGGCAGCCGGGCCCCGACCAAGCGCTCCCGCGCGTTACCGTGTACTCGCCCTCCTGGTAGCGCCAAGGCTTATCGTGCTCGACGTATTCGTACCTGTCCGGGCGGCCGATTTTCTCCCCTGTATGTCTCTCATGGGAGACGTCTTTGAGATCAGCCAACTCTCTCTCCTTTCTCGTCCTGCCTTGCGTAAGCGAGCACGGCGATGTGGCGTCGTGCTCGTGCGGGGCGCTATCCCGTCTCGAATGAACCATCGGGATGGGATAGCGCCCAGGCTCTTGCTGCTAAGTGTAGAAAGGAAACGGGGTGGTTCGCGTTTCGTTAAATGAAAGGAGTATTCCAAAAAGGAAAGTGATTATTCGAAGCGTGGTGATCTGAGGCAAGAGATGCATTTCCCAAAGCTATGGAGTGCTTCGAGGCGGATTGCCGAGTGCTGTCTGCGCCCACAGCATTGGTTAGACCTCTGCTTGCGTTTTGCTGGCGGGGTCTATCTGTTGGTTGGGCAGGAGTGCTTTTCGATGCAGGTGCCCGTGAAGGCGACGGCGCGACTGGGGCTTGCGGTGACGTGCGATTGCCCGAAAAGCACCTTGTCCGATATTCCACGGGCAATGCTCCAAAATATCCCTCTCATTTTTGGAGGATGCTCAGCCAAAGATTTTTTGCGTTCTTTATAGAATGGCAAGTATCTGCTTCCTGGCTATCTCGCGAAGACGTGGCGGTTGGTCGGAAAGGGAAGACGAGTGAAGAGGACGGGCAGTCGCGAGTGCCGCACGGGGCGGCGTCCACGTCTGTTCGCATCAGCGACAACGAGAGGAGATCGGATCATGAGTGACGAAATGAATGATCGCGAGGCGTTTGAAGAGGCTGCGTTTGCCCGATCGAACACCTTGGTTCAAATCACCGAGGCCGATGACCAGATAGGCGATTCCGTGCGCGAGCGGGGCATTGCATACGGCGTCGACTACAACAACCACTACAACTTCGACAAGTACCCCTTCAAGGCCCGTTACAAAGAAGGCGACCTCGATGCCACCCGCACCGTCATGTGGTCGGGCCCTGGCTGCCATCAGAGCTGCGGCATCATCTTCTACACCGACAAGGATGGTCGCCTGGTGAAGACCGAAGGCGACCCCAACAACCCCTACACGGCGGGCCGCCTGTGCATGCGCTGTCTCGAACTGCCCCAGATGGTCAACAACCCCCGTCGTCTGACCCATCCCGTGAAGCGCGTCGGCGAGCGCGGCGAGGGCAAATGGGAGCGCATCAGCTGGGACGAAGCGTACGACATGATCATTGAGAATGTCCATCGCATCCAGCGCGACTACGGTCCGGAAAGCATCGTATCCATGATCGGCACCGGCCGCAACGTCTCCCAGGCCATCGCCCACAATCAGTACGCCAACTTCGGCGGCGCCGACCTCACGCTGTGCTTCCTGTCCGGCGACTCCTGCATGCTGCCCCGCACGGCGCTGTGCTACGTCATCATGGGCAATCAGTGGGTTTCCGACTTTTCCCAGTTCCGATCCAAGCGCTACGAGCTGGATCCCGAATACGAAATCCCCGAAGTGGCCGTCATCTGGGGTACCAATCCGATGATCAACAATTCCGACGCTTTCCAGGGTCACTGGATCATCGAGGCCATGAAACGCGGCACGAAGGTCATCACCATAGATCCGCAGCTCACCTGGATCGGCGCTCGTTCCGAAAAATGGCTGCGCGTGCGTCCCGGCACCGACGCCGCCTTGGCGCTCGGCTTCATGAACGTCATCATCAACGAGGATCTGTACGACCACGAGTTCGTTGAGAAGTGGACGTACGGCTTCGAGGCCTTGGCTGAGCGCGTGCAGGAGTACCCGCCTTCGAAGGTTGCCGAGATCACCTGGATCCCCGAAGAGGAGATCGTGGCCGCCGCCCGCATGTACGCCGCCGCGAAGCCCGCGACCATCCATTGGGGCCTTGCCGTCGACATGTCGAAGAACGGCGTCATCACCGCCCATGCCCTCGCATGCTTGGTGGGTATCACCGGCAACATCGACGTCCCCGGCGGTAACGTCCTCATCGACCAAGCCGCAAGCCTCGAGTTCGGCTACAACTCCGGTATTTGGGAGCTTGAGGGCACGAACATGGTGGAGAACCGCCTTGGCGTGAAGCGCTACCCGTTGAAGCAGTACGGCTTCACCGCCTCCTCGCAGGCTGATTCTATCTTGCAGGCCGTTGAGACCGAGCAGCCCCATCCCGTGAAGATGCTCTGGATCGAATCCGCCAACCCGATCGCCAACATGGGCCAAGACGCCCCACGCCTGTATCGCGCCCTGAAGACCCTCGATTTCGTCGTGGTCGAGGACCTCTTCATCACGCCGACCGCCGTTGCGTTCGCCGACCTGGTTCTCCCCTGTGCGATGAGCCCCGAACGCGACTGCCTGCGCGTGTGGTTCGACCCGTTGCGCACCCTCACCAAGGCCTGCTCCGACTACGGCGAGTGCAAGTCCGATGAAACCATTATGATCGAGCTCGGTCACAGGATCCATCCCGAGGCCTGGCCGGAGCACGTGGTGGACGACCGCTCCTACATGAACTGGCGTCTCGAGCGCGACGGTGTCGTGGACGAGGACGGCTCGCCGATGACCATGGAGACGGTAGAAGAGAAGTACCATGGCATGTGGTACCACCATTACAACTACCGCAAATACGAAAAGGGCATGCTGCGCCCTGACGGGCAGGTCGGCTTCATGACCCCCACGGGCCGCTATGAACTGTACTGCACGTTGTTCGCCTCTTTCGGCGACGATCCGCTGCCGTACTACCAAGAGCCCCCGACGAGCCCCGTGTCCACGCCCGAGCTCGCCGAGAAGTACCCGCTGATCCTCACCACCGGCAAGCGCTCGTACGAGTTCTTCCACTCCGAGTGGCGTCAGCCCGAAACCATCAGCCGCCAGATACATCCCGATCCGATGTTCGACATCCATCCCGACACTGCGGCCGAGTACGGCATCGCCGACGGCGAATGGGTGTGGATCGAGAACCAGATGGGCAAGATGCGCCAGCGTGCCCGCTTGAACCCGTCTCTGGACCCCCGCGTCGTCTCCACCGAGCACGGATGGTGGTTTCCCGAACAGGAGCCTGCGGAACCCAGTCTCTTCGGCGTGTTCGACTGCAACCCCAACAACCTCATCCCGCAGTGCGAGAACGGCTCCAACGGCTATGGCGCTCCCATCAAGTGCGGCATGTGCACCGTCTACAAGTGCACACCCGAGAACAGCAAGCCGGAAGACCAGCCCAGCTATCAGGTGTGCACCACCGGCTACACTCATGGCCAGACGCATACTACCGACAAGCCCAGCTTCTATGACGGCTGGACTCCCGACTACGAACCCGAAGGCTTCTTCGACATCGACGAGTATTGGAAGACCCACGAGCGCATGGCTCCCAATCCTATCGATCTCGACGACCCCGCAGCCCACAAGTACCGCTACTAGGAATTGCGACGATGCTCGATCCGGTTCCAGCCGCTGGGCTGGAACCGGGCGAGGAAGAAAGGTGGAGATTACATGTCTGACATCAAGGGCGAATACGGTCTGTTCATAGACTATGAGTACTGCTCTGGCTGCAATGCCTGTCTGACGGCCTGCAAGATGGAGCATAACATGCCCGAAAGCGACTTCGGCATCCGCATCTTCCAGGATGGACCGTGCCAGTCCAGCGACGGTTCTTGGCACTACGACTACCTGCCCATGCCCACCGACCTATGCGACCTGTGTGCCGATCGCGTGGCAGCGGGCAAACTGCCGACCTGCGTACACCACTGCCAGAACGCGGCAATGGTGTACGGCAAGGTGGAGGACCTGGCCGCTCGGGCCAAGGCCGCCCAGAAGGACAAGATCGTCATCTACGTGCGATAAGCCCTTCTTTGAATCATTCGGTCAAAGGCCTGACTGCTTTGGGTGCAGTTGGGCCTTTTTGACGTGGACTACCGAGAGAGCAGAAAGGGAGACGGCTGCCTATGGGACGTTGTCACTATTGTATAAACTGCGGTCTGTGCAGGGGAGAGAAACCAAAGGCCATCCTGGTGCCTGTATGCATTCGTTGCGGGCACAAGAACCCTCTCGGGTCGAAAACATGCGAGTCGTGCGGCGAGTCGTTGGAGCTTCAGCCCGGAGTCACTAACACGGCGAATTCGGGCGGCTTCAGCACGCGATAGACGCCTTCGTGCCGCGCAAATCCATGGATACGCCGCTAAGGTAGCGCTTGGCGCATTCGCGTATCCGGGCGCTGCCCCTCGCGCCGAAACGGCCGACGGGCTTCGGAAGGCCGAACTCGTGCCGCGTCGTCGTCGAGCGCTTCGTGTACCCGTCCGCGAAGCGCCGCCCGAACCCCCTGAATGCTCCTTTCCGAGCAATCCTGCCTCCGACCCGAAGAACCCCCATGGCGGTCCGATTCATTGATTGTCCAACAGTGGGGCTCTTCGCGCTATCGGGGTTCGATTCATTTTGAACCAGGCCCCTTTCATTGCCCGCAGCATGCGGCAGAGCCATCGAGGTCGACCTGCAGATCCATCGAAATTGATCTGCATCCTATTGATCCAATGACCCTTCGCTTCCTTGATGTGCCTGCAAACAATGGTTGCTCTGGCGCTATGGCATGGTCTTCCTGTGGCCGAAACGAAAGAAAGCGTCGGGTCTCAGCTCCATGCGGGCTTTGGGCAGCATCGCCTTGCCCGGACGAGGGGTCGTAAAAATGAAGGAACCGGTTCCGGATGGGCTCCGGAACCGGTTCCTGTCAGCATGGCTCTGCTTCGGTTCGTTTGGGTTCGGTGATGCGGCTCTCAGGCCTCTTCCATCCTGTCTCGCCCCGACCCTTGAGCGAGTGTGCCGGGCGGGGCTCGACGCGCTAGGCCTGAGGCTTACCCGGAGCTGCAGGGGCACCGGGAGCCGCAGGGGCGCCGGGAGCCGCAGGGGCGCCGGGA
>NZ_LT964679.1:351514-429915 GCF_900240215.1 Raoultibacter timonensis
TGGGAGCCGCAGGGGCGCCGGGAGCTGCAGGGGCGCCGGGAGCTGCAGGGGCGCCGGGCATGGCAGCTTCGGGCAGGTCGGCGCCGCATTGCTCGCATTTTTCCCGATCAGAGTCGTTAATAGCCCCGCACTCGGGGCATTTTTTTGGCAAGCTGATACCTGATGGTCTAAAACACATGAGAATACCTTTCTTTTTCAACTGACATCCAAAACGAAATCGTCTTGGCACCTACTATGATGACAAGAAGACAAACCGAACCAAGCGTTGCACCTGCCTTCTTGTATCCAGATGGTAAAGAATCGACATCTACGCCGATTCTCCGGCCCCTTTTTCAAGAGCCTCGTAGCGCTGGTCTATGTCCTCGGGCGAAATACCGAGGTTGTTGAGGAAATTGTTGAACACCGGTACTTCGGAAACGGGGCGGGTACTTGCCGTCCGTGCCATAGCGCCGTAGTTTGAGAGGGGTGTGCGGCGTGTCTTCTTCGGAAGGACTTCGGCGATCTTCAAGTCGTAGATCAGCGTTTTTCCGGCGAGCTTGTTGTTGAAGTCGAGGAAAACATAGCCGTCTTCGATTTTCTGAACCAGCGCGGAAACCTTCTGCCCCCCGGGGCCTGTGAAGGATATCCGCTGTCCAACGGGCAGTTCGTCCGCGTTGGGAACGTAGCGCAGATCGCGCTTCTGAACGTTGAATTCGCTGTAGCGCCCGAAAGCCTTTTCGCAGGGGATGGTGACTGTGCGCGTTTCGCCGACTTCCATTTCTGCAAGGGCTTCGTCGATGCCCTTGATCACCTGTCCGGCTCCAATGGTGATGTCCATCGGGCCGTTTTCCTCGCTTGAGTCGAAAACGGTGCCGTCTTCCAACATGCCCTTGTATTCGATGAGCACGCGTTGGCTATTATCATCCATGCGTTTCCTCCTATTCTGAATCGCGTTGTTTCCAGACGGTTTTTGCCCCATATCCCATCCCGCGAGGTGGGATATGGGCGGGGACGTCGCACCGCCCCTTTGCTGTCTGATTCGCCACGAGAAGAGACGAATCGGGCCGGCACGCGCCATGCGATGCCCTTGCGTGCCGGCCGAAATGGGTTTACTTGCTCTGGGACTCCACGGCGTACTTGCCGCAGCGCACCATGAAGACGATGGAGCACACCAGGCCGATGGCGCCCACGATGCCCAAAGGAGCGGCCACCATGGCCCAGCTGCCAGTGGATTCCACGATGGCGCCCGCGATGGGGGCCGCAGGGATGCCGCCGAAATTGGACCCGATGGGCAGCGCGGCCATGACCAGCGCCACGCCGGCAGGGGTCTTTGCGGCCCACTGCGCGTTGGAGAACAGCGCCGGCGGCACGATGTTGGTGAACAGGCCTACCAACACGGCGACGACGATAATCGCGGCCTGGCCGGTGAAGATGAACTGGATGATGCCGGCAACCGTGCATAGCACCATGGTTCCCACCAGTACGAGCGGCTGGTTCTTGACCTTGCTCAGTACCACGCCGATGATGAGCGAGCCCACGATGCCCGTGACGGTGGTGATGGACGACACCGAATTGGCGGCGGCCATGTCCATGCCTACGAGCGGGGTCTGCAGATAGGTGGGCGCCATGGCCGACCACACTGAGAAGATGAAGGCGAAGCAGGCGAACACGATGACGAGCAGCCACGAGTTCAAAGACGTGAGGCCCGCCCACGGCTTTACGTCGCCGCCGGCCGCCACCATGGCCATTTCCTCAGCATGGTCGATGCGGATGCAGAAGACGGTGAGCAAAAGGCCGATCACCACGATGGCCAGGCACACCCACCAGACGCCCTGCCAGCCGCCCGTTGCGCTCAAGATGAATGCGTAGGAGTTCAGCATGATCAGGGAGCCTGCAGCGGTCCAGCATGCCCAGATGGAGTTCGGGATGCCGCGCTTGCTGGGATCCTTGAACAGAAGCGTGATGAGCGTGGGGCCTGCCGTGGCCAAAAAGCCGTTGCCCAAGCCGCCGATGAAGCGCGAAATGATGAACACTTCCACATTCGGCGCCAGCACGCCAACGAGTGAGTCAAGCGCCATGCACACGAGCGCGGCGATCAGCATGCCCTTCGGGCCGATCTTGGTCTGGATGGCGCCGGTGACGAACGCGATGATGGTGCCGGCCACCGAACAAGCCGACATGAACCAGCCAGCCTCGCCCAGGCCGCACTGGAAGTACTCCATGAGGCTGCCCATGGCAGGCGGAACCTTGAAAAAGCCGATGGCGAAAATCGCTCCCATGATGAAGATGAGAATGAAATTCAACCAGGCATTGCCGGTCTTGCTTTTCTCTCCCATTGAACTCTCCTTTTGATCCTGTGTTTTCTGATTGGCAAAGCCAATTTTCAAAAGTATAGGAAACGGCTGAATTTGCCTTCTATGGAGATTGCTCCAAAAAAAGAACGGAGGTTTAGGGGCAATCTCCATAGAAGCCGCATGAGCGCGCTCCATACAATAAACGCGCTGGGCCAACGGCGCGTTTGCCGGGGGTTTTGCTAGGGTCTGCGCTGGCAAGAGCCTGCAAGCGCCCTCGAGGGGAAGGCTCGCCGCGAGCCGATTGCGAAGGAAATTTCGAAGAATTTCGAAGACAGGGGGTTCTATGCAAGAGGAAAAGCTCTATCCGTGGCGCTGGGCAATCTTGATAGGGATGACGATCCTGCTCATCGGCTTGCAGTTCGCGTTCATTCTGCCGGGTGGCGCGGCTGTTATGGTCATGCAGCAGTACCAGTGCGAGCCGATGATGTTCTCTATGATCATGTCCATTCCGTATTTTTCCGGCGTGCTGTTCTGCGTCGCCGGTGGTGTGCTGGCCGACCGCGTCGGCTTGAACAAGGTATTCCTTGTGGCGTTCGCCATCGCGGCCTTGGGCGCGTTGGCGCGTTGCTTCACCACTGAGTACTGGCCGCTGTTCATTTCCAGCTTTTTTATGGGTACGGGCGTCGCTGCGCTGAACGCCAATTCGGCGAAGCTTTTGCGCACGTGGTTTCCCGGCACGGCGAATTCGTTCGCCATGGGCGTGTACACCGCTGGCATGTCGGCTGGTGCCGCCTTGGCCATCTGGGTAGGCTCGCACTTGGAGAGCGTTCAAGAAGGCTGGTGGTTGAGCTTCGGACTCATCGTGTTCGGGCTCGTTGCTTGGTTTGCGGTGTATCGCAAGCATCCCGACGGGGAAGTGCGGTCCAGCGAGCCGGTGGGTCAGTACATGCGCGAGGTTGTCAAAGACAAGTACGTGTGGGCCATCGCCATCACGGCGTTTCTCGTGTTCGGCATGACCAACGTAAACGGCTCCTACATGGTGGCCGCTGTGACGACGCTTATGGGCGATCCGTCTCTGACGGGCATTGCGGGCGATATGTCCACTCTCAACACGGTTATTGCGTGCGTCGCCTCCATGGCGCTGCCGGTGGTCTTCGCTAAGCTGTTCAAAAACATGCGCGTACCGTTCATCATCTGCCTGGTGGGTACCGCCATCTGCTTCGCCATCGTGTTCTTCCTTCCGTACGGCTCGGCTACATGGATCATCTTCTGCGTGCAACCGCTGCTTATGGCATGCGTCATGCCGTTCACGAAGATGCTGCCGACGCTTCTGCCTTCGGTCAAGCCCGAGCATTACGGCGTTGTGGGCGGCATTCAGGCGACGTTCCAGAACTTCGGCATGTTCCTGCTTGCCTCCTACGTTATTTCGCCCATTGCCATCGCGGCGACGGGTGCGGTCGACGGCGTGGTGTACTACCAGGGAATCTACGTGGCCACCGCTGTGTTGTGCGTGGTCGCAGTGCTCTCGCTGTTCCTGTTCCCGAATGTGCGCTCCAGCGTTGCCGGCAAGATTGCTGATGACCGAGCTGCTGTCGAAGGCGAACAAGAGCAATAGCGCACGGTTTGCCGGCGGGCGCTCGCCGTCTGCGAGCGGCGTCGCAGCAAAAACGTTTTACATGGGTTGACGTGTTGCATGCCAGCCGCAGGGAGCCTCCGTACGCGGAGGCTCCCTGCGAGCTGAGGGAGAAAAGAACACTACGGGTACGGGAGGAAGGCTGAACATGGCACTGCCACACGTGGGAGAATGGCTCGTTGCCCCGCAACGGCGCTTGCGCATCGGCGGGCTCATGGCGCTTCTGGCTGTGTCGTCGTTCATGACGCCGCTTTCGCTTGACATGTACACGCCGGCTGTGCCCTACATGGCGGGTTACTTTTCCACTACGCCCGATATGGTGAACCTCACGCTTTCGGGATTCTTCGTCTGCTTCACGCTGGGTATGCTCGTGTTCGGGCCGATAAGCGATCGTTTCGGACGTAGGCCCGCGTTCGTCGCAAGCTATGCGCTCTATGTCGTCGGAAGTCTGCTATGTGCGCTTTCTCCCACTGTGGAGGTGTTCGTGTTCGCCCGTGTGCTGCAAGGGCTGGGAGCAGGGGGTGCGTCCTCAGTGAGCATGGCTGTGGTGAAAGACGCGTTCGACGCCGCCCATCGCGGCACCGTATTGGGTATCATGCAGGTGCTCTTTGTCATTGGCCCCGTGGTGGCGCCGCTGCTGGGCGCGGTCATTATCAGCTCGCTCGGTTGGCGTGCGTCATTCTGGGCGCTTACCGTTGTGGGTGTTGCGGCGTTTGCGGCCTCGCTTGCGTTCGAGGAGACCATTTCCGACGAGGGAAGGGTGCGCGGCGGTGCGGGTGTGGTCTTGGGCCGCTTGGCGGCAGTAGCGCGCAACAAGGGTTTCATGGTGTTCCTCGTTGCTGTGAGTTGTCTTGAAATGAGTTTCATGGCCTACATCGCCGTGGCATCGTATGTGTACATGGGTATCTATGGTTTAGGCGAGATGAGCTACAGCCTGTGCTTTTCCGCTGCGGCGCTTGTAGGCGTGGCGGGGCCGGCGCTCTATGCGGCCATTTCAAAGCGCACGGGCGTGAAGCTGTTCACTACGGGCGCCCTCGTGCTGGGTTTTGTGGGAGGCGTGCTGCTGGCCACGGTAGGCCGCTGTGGGTTTCTGGCGTTCTGCCTGGTGAGCATGGTGGTGCCTATCATGCAGGCGTGTGTGCGGCCGTATTCCACCAACATTCTGCTTGAACAGCAGAAAAGCGACACAGGTTCTGCGTCTGCTCTCATCAGCTTCATTCGCGGCGTCATAGGCTCTATGGGCATGCTCATGCCGCTCTTGCCGTGGCCCGACTACATCACGGCTTTGAGCGTCACCACTATGGTCGCCCTTGCGGTGGGCATCGTGCTGTGGGTGCTCCTGATGCGCTCGTGCATTCCGCTGGCCACCGTGAAGGGTGACCAGCCCGCGAAACCGTGGTAGGAATCCATTCCCAAATACCTTTCGCCGCCGCGCTTACGCCTTGTTTCCGCCTGCGTCGTCTTGGACATCGATGAATATCTTCTCGATGGACTCGTGGCTCATGGTCAGGAAGAACACCTTGAAATCGAGCATCATGCGGTCGCGCGCCGTGCGCCAGGAGAGGTCGAAGTCAAAGCGTTTCTGCAGCTTCTCAATGTGGTACAGCACGGTGTTGCGATGCATGTACAGCCGCTGCGCCACCGCCGTGGCGTTTCGCCCGTAATACAGGTAGAACCAGAACAAAGCCAGGTAGTTCGTATCGTTTTGTTGGTCTTCCTCGTAGATTTTCTCCAGAATGGTGTGCTGGAAGCAGAAGCTCATAAAGCGTGCGTCTTTGTCGCTTGGGTCGACGAGAAAATAGAGCAGGGCGTCACCGAACAGATAGACACCCTTGCTCGCTTCATGCTCCGAGGCGAACTGCTCGCTGCTGATGGTGTTTTTGAGCCCCAGCGCAATTTTCGCCTGGCGGTAAGCCAGATCAAGGTTGGTGATACCGGTGAACACCTCTGAGACGCCGCTTATGATGCCCAGTGGCTGGTAGATGCGTTTGCTCAGGTCTTCTATGGTTTTGATGTGGGAGAGCATGCTGTCGCTCGGCGGCGTGTGGCACAGCACGAGCGTGGCGTTCTGGTAGGGGAAGCAAAACACGTCACCTTTGTTGATGCCGATTGCCGCGCGTATCGCCCGCGCGGCGTGGTCGGGTTCTGTTTCCCCGTCCACTTCCATGACGATGAGTTTGAACTCCGTGTCATCGGCGAGGTGGGCGAGTTCCATCTGCGAGCGTACGTATTCGTCGGTCACCTCTGCGTGTTCGAGCATCTTAGAGAAGAAGAAATAATGCGGGACGTTCAGCTTCACCTGCGTGCGCCACAGCATTTCGCACAGAGGCATGATGTGCCGGGCCAATATGCCGAACAGGTCTTTAAGCCCTTCGGTCAACGGTGTGGCGTTGCACGACATGGACAGGGATCCAAAGTAGGTGTGGTTCAGATACAAGGGGCGCGACAGGCGCGCGTAGGGCGTCAGGTCGGACGGGGGTTTGATGTAATAATCTTTTTCGGAAAGGCGATGTCGCTTCTCTTCGATCATTTGCGGCGTCAGACAACCTGTTTCGATGATTAGGCGGTGCAGGTTATCGGGCGGTTCGATGTTGGAAGTTCGGGCGATAACGTTAAAGCTATTATCGGAAACGAACATGAAGTTCTTGATCACCGTGGTGCTTGCATCGAGCATTTCGGTGAGCGTTCCACGGCAGGCGACTATGCGATCAAGCTCGTTTTGCCAGATGAGCAACTGGGTGAAATACGACTGCAGCTTGAAGATGAAATAGGCGAACCGACTTTGCTGCCGGATAACTATCATGCGGTCGCGATAGGGTTTCGAGGAAAAACCTTTTTCAGCTCGGCAGTCCTCGGGGGGGGGTGCTTCAGTGCCCTGCTCTTTTTTTCCGGCAAGGACGAGTACGAATGCGGTGGGCTTTTCCCGAAGCAGTGCCTCGGCCTCGTCTTCGCCGCACACGAACAGCAGGTGGGCATCTGCAATGTTCGAGGGTGCCGCGCAATCGACGTTTTCGCGAGAAACCGCGGCAAACCATCGAAAGCTTTTTCGGGGTAGGGGGGCCGGCTTATAGAGGATATCCGATTGTGTAAGTAGATCGAGCAGCATATTCATGGTGACCGATGGAAGGTTGGCCCCCGTCGCTGGAGAAAAGTCGATATCTTGTGTGGACGAATCTGTCACAGGACCCCCGCTCTGTGTTGCAAGATATGGCGCGATGCCTCGAATTGCAGGCAGTAAGTATACCATGTGCTGATGGGGGTTTATCGATGAGGATTTAGCCTGTTCGCTCTCGAGCCGATAGAGCCCGTTAAAGCAAGGGGGCGATCGCGCTGCGATCGCCCCCTTGCGTACGTCTTGAGGAAAACGCAAGCCTTTGTCCGGTATGCTCAGCAGCTGAGCATACCGGACGATTTTAGTCCTTTTCCCCTGGAGCAAACAGTACGCACTTCTTGATGTAGGTCATCTTCTTCGCGAGCTCTTCAACGTCGCCGTATTCCATGACTTTCGCTTGGCAGTTGTGCACGCAGGCGGGTAGCTTGCCCATGCTTGTACGGTCGGCGCATAGGTCGCACAGGTCGGTTGGTACGGGGATGAAGAAGTAGTCCCAACGCCCATCGGGCTTCTTTGCCGGGCCGTATTCCATTACCTTGATGCCGAACTCGCCTTTGTCGAGTCCGCGCTCCTTTTTGCAGGCTACTTCGCAGGCATGGCAGCCGGTGCAGAAATCGTACTGTACGATGAGGCCCTGATTAGAATTCGAGATGGTTGCGCTCATAGCTCCAGCCCCCTTTCTCTGTCACTTGTTCGGTAGGAAGAACTTCGCTGTTGGATTCGGTGCATTTGTATATCTTGCATAGGAGGCCGTTGTAGGGCGCCCCGTATCCCGATTGCCCGATGTTGCTTTGCGTGGTCAGATTGTTGATGTTCGAGTCGAATACGCCGAACAGACGCTCGCGGTCGCCTTCGGGGAACCACCAGCCATGCTCGCTCATGACGTAGCGCGGGTTGAGGCCCGGAGTGATTTTCGCCCGCTGACGACACCTGCCGCGATGGTTCTCGATCCATACCCAGTCGCCGTCTTGAACTTCTTGCTCCTCGGCCAGTTCAGGCGAGATTTCAACGATGGGGTCAGGATGGAATTCACGCATGGTTTCGAGGTTGCGATGCTCGGAATGGAAGAACTCCCACGAGCGGCGTCCGGTCATAAGGATGAGCGGGTACTCTTCGGCCAGATCGGGTGTGGATACCGGGCTTTCGCGCGGCTCCTCGTAATAGGGGGCGAGCGGCAGGTTGAACTGCTGGAACAGCACGGGTGTAAATTCGAAGCGACCCGTGTAGGTGTTGAAGCCGGGTTGGCCATCGTAGCGCACTTCGCCGGTTTCGTATTTCTTGTAATGCCAATCGGGCCATACGATAACCTTCTTTGTAAGTTCGTCGAAGGTGAGATCGGTGTTCGATTCGGAGAGGATCTGGTTCATCCAGTCGATGTCGTTGCTGGGTATGGGGCTATCGGGATTCAGGCGGTTGCAGAGCTCGGCAACCAGCTCCTCGTCGGTTTTGCATTCGTAGTAGCGATCGGACGCTTTGCGGATGACTCGCAGGGGCCACCACCATGCGCGCAGCGAGTTGCGCTCCGGACCCATGGCGATGGGCAGAACGAGTTCGCAGTATGCCATGGCCGAAGGCGTAAGCACGTAGTTGATGTCGACGTTGAACTCGGAATGATTCACCATGGCGTCGTAGATACGAGGAGCCTCGGTGGCCATGTTACTGATGGGATTGGTGGAGTAAAGTACGAACATTTTCAAGGGGAAGTCTTTTCCGACGTCGTTGAGCTTGCCATCGGATTCGAGCGTCTCCAAAACCACATCTTCTTGCGCCATATTGCCGACATCGCCTTGCGCGTGCATGGGATAGCGGTTGTTCCCGAGGATCATCTTGCGTTGGTCTTCGGGAACGAAGCGCCAGTTGCTTCCCGTGGAAAGCGCAAGATTGAAGGCGTGATCGACCATGAGCAGATTGCCGCCGGGCACATCGATGTTGCCCGTCATGCCGACGATCCCCATAATGGCTTGACCGGCGGGAGTAGCGGAAACCTGTTGGTCGAGTTTGAGCCCCCATTGCAGAGAACATGGCTTGGCGGACCCGATGAACCGTGCGGCAGCGCGAATGTCTTCGGCGTCGAGGCAGCAGATTTCAGCTGCCTGCTCAACGCTCATGGTACGGCATCCCTCGATGAAGGTTTCGTAGCCGTAGCTCCAGCAATCGATGAACTCGTGGTCTATCAAATCTTCCTCATCGATGACGTTTGCAATAGCCATGGCTAAAGCGGCGTCGGTTGCGGGGCGCAGGGGCAGCCAGTACTTGGCTTTTGCCGCCAGCCACGTAAGGCGCGGATCTACGACAACAAGCTCGCTGCCGCGTTTCATGGCTTCGACGATCCAATGGCCCAAAAAGCCGTCGGGGTTCGATACGAGCGGGCTGTTGCCCCAAATGAGGATGCATTCGGGGAGTACGTAGTCGGGAGAATCGAAGCGCTCGGGCAGGGCTTGCGACATGTCGGATATGATAAAGCACCCAGCCATGAGGGCCATAACCGAAGCGCGCGGTCCATAGCAGGAGCTGCCCGAAAGGAATCCTCCCGTGTCGGATGGGCTGTTGAAGCCGACGTAGCACAGAGCGGTGGAGTGGAAGAACGTGGTATTGCGTCCGGTTCCCTGCTGCACGACGATCGATCCGCTTCCGTACGTTTCCTGGAAATACCGAACCTTCTCCTCGATGAGATCGAATGCCTCGTCCCAGCTGATGCGCTCCCACTTGTCTTTCCCGCGGTCTTCGTAGGCGCGCTTCATGGGATACTTCAGGCGGTCTTCTGCATACATGGCCTCAACGATATCGAGGCATCGCATGCACAGGGCTCCGCGGCTGTACCCGTTGGCGGGGTCGCCTTCGATCTTCTCGAGCTTGCCCTCTTTGTTTACGTAGGCCAATATGCCGCAGCCGTCATGGCATCCCGGCGCCGTCCACTGCGTAGTGCGGTAGACGGTATAGTCGCCCTCTTGCCAATGGTCGAGATCGCTGCGGTAGATGTCGGGGTTGTATTGGTTCCCCTCCAAATACTTCTTAGTCATCGTCTCACTTCCTTCTCCTCTTGTTCGTCGCTTAGCTATGCAAGCCCCAAACGCATGCTCTGAGACGCGTTTGGAAGCCGTCTGCCTATTTGCTGCCAGGAGCCTTAGGGGCTTGGGGGCTTCCTGGGGCCTTCGGGGCTCCTGGGGCTCCGGGAGCGCTGGGGGTGCCGGGTGCGCCCGGAGCGCCAACGTTTGGGACGGGCATTGCGCTTGCCGGGAGTTCTGCCCCGCATTCGGGGCATACTGTTTCATTGGGCTGGCATGTTGCTCCGCATGCGGGGCATGTCTTGTCGGCGGATATCGCGGCAGGTCTGAAGCACATGGCATTCTCCTTTCGGTAGGCATGGATTACGTGCGAGATAACCGGATTCGGTTTCTGGCTGCATCGTATCAACGGCGCTTGATGCTGTCCCTCGTCCGGTGGTTTGCACGTTCGAAAGGAGCCTCATACCAATGGTATGAAATGGACTTGGGGGCGGAATGCATACTCCCCGATAATGGTTCGGGTTCTGAGATTTTGAGAAGGTAGGGTGCAGCGGCGAGGCTGGAATGCGGACAATCCTCAAACTGGATTAAACGGTACTTTGAACAGGTGAAACTCCGAGTTTTTAGCGCATTTCGCTTTGGGATGGGCAGCTGCTCTGCAGATGCGGGGGCGAAGCGGATGCGAGTGGTTTCGCATTCGATTGATCTGAACTGATGGTGGAAATCGTACAAGGGGGTATCGATGGACTACGCTCGCAAGCAAGATGAATCACAGTGGGGCAAAGGCCGGAAATCGAAAGTGGGTGCCAAGCTCTCGCTGCTGCTCAGCGGCGATGACGGAATGGTGCAAACGGCCCTCATATCTCCCTTGTTGGCAAGTATTGCGGTGGCGTATCCCGATGCGACCGAGCTTATGCTCGATCAGGCGATGTCGGTGACGGCGATGACCATGTTGCCCGCCATGCTGTGCTCGAGCGTTCTTGCCCGCTACTTCAATAAAAAGAAGCTCATCATGTTCGGCACGTTGCTGTTCATGCTCGCCGGCCTCTCGGCGATGTTTGCGCCGAACATGGGTGTCTTGGTGCTAACCCGAGCGATTCTCGGTATAGGGGCGGGCATCGCATTCCCGCTTGTGCCGTCATCGATTGCATACCTATTCAGCGAGCACGAGAAGAACCAGATGCTCGGCTGGATGAACGCATGCGGGTCGCTCCTGTCGTTTACTTTGAGTATGGCGGCTGGTTGGGTGGCGCTTGTCAACTGGAAGCTCGCCTTCCTGTTCTATCTGATCTTTGTCCCCATCTTGGTGCTTCAGGCGATCTATCTGCCCAACTTCAAGCCCGAAAAGAAGGAGGCGGCCGACAAGGGTCTCAGCAAGGAGCCTCTGAATTGGAAAATGTGGTTTGTCGGCATAAGCATGCTTCTTTTCATGGTGCTTGCGATGGTGGCCACCTTCAAGCTGTCCTTGTTCGTTGAGCTCAACGGCCTTGGAACCTCTGCCGACAGCGGAACGGGTGTGTCGTGCATGACCTGCGCCTCGTTTCTTATCAGCCTCTTTTTCGCGGCGTATCTCGAAAAACTGAAGCGGTTTGCGCCGGTTGTCTCCTTTTGCTTCGCGGGTGCTGCGTTCATTACGCTTTCGGTGGCCGAGAGCATACCGGCCGTATTCGCCGGCATGGTTTTGCTGGGATTCTGCATGGGCACCATCAATCCGTATTTCATGTCGGCGATGTCGATCGTTGCCCCCGACACGCGAAAAACGCTTGGGATGACCATGATGTGCATCTTCCAGCTCGGGGGGCAGATCTTTACCCCGTACTACATGATGCTGGTCGGTGCTTTGGGTTTTTCATCCGAGCGCGCCTTATTCGGCTTTACGGCAGGGATATTCATTGTTGCAGCCGTTGCCGTGGCTCTATTCGCTCTTCTCAAGACGGTGCAAGAAAGGAGGAAATCGACAACAGAGTAGCTGGTACGCGTAATGCGACCTGATGTCGCAAAAAATGATTGCAAACAGCTAAGGAGGGTTATATGTCAAGTATAGTTAAGGCCCTGAACATGAAAGAGGCCTGGGGTGTCTACGCTCTCTATATCATGGTTGCGGGTGCTGGTGCGGTTACACCCGCTCTGGCAGCGTTCGGTGCGGCGTTTCCCGATGCCGATCCGGTCACGATCAGCTTGATTCAGAGCTTACCGTCTCTTACGACCATCATCGGCACGTTGTTCATCGGTGCCGTGGCGGGCAAAAAGATCCCCTTCAAGGTTGCCGGCATTGCCGCGCTGTTGGTTTACCTTGTTTTCGGTTGTCTTCCTGCAATATGGAACGACTCGCTTACTTCGATTCTCATCGCCCGAGCTCTCGTGGGCTTCGGCATGGGTATGGTGTCTCCTCTCGGCGCAGCCGTTTTCCTTCGTATCGTCAACAACAAGGAAGAGCGCTCGAAGTACCTCGGCCGCGGTGGGGCCATGCAGCAGGCTGGCTGCGTCGTCCTGACGTTGCTCGGCGGATTCTTGTGCGCTATCGATTGGCGTCTGACGTTTTGGGCCTACGGCCTCGCGCTCGTCGCTCTTCTTATCTTCGTCATCTGCTTCAAGGAGCCTCCGACGCTTGCCGAGGAAGCGGCTGCTGAAGGTACTACGGAAGAGAAGTCCCATATTCCCGGAACGGCTTGGTTCTTCATCATCGTCTTCCTGCTTGCTCAGGTGGTCTGCAGTCCGACTATGATGAACTTCTCTACCTTGATGGCGACGAACGTACCCGGGGAAGATCCGACAACCGTTGCCGGTATAGCGGGCACATTGCTCTCGGTGTTCGTGCTAGCCGGTGTCGTGTCCTCGGTTCTCATGGATAAGCTCGTGCGCCTTTTCGGAAGGTATACCGGTGCGGCGGCTCTGGTCATCACGCTTATCGGCAACGTGATCATCGCGAATGCGAATTCGGTTGTCCTGTTCACCATCGGCATTCTCGTATTCGGGTTCGGCTGGTGCCTGGTTATACCCGTTGTCAACCTCGAATGCGGAAACGTCACCAACAAGGCGGGTCTTGCCATGGTGGCATCGCTTGTCATGGTAGCGATGAACCTCGGTAACTTCGCCGCATCCTACTACATGGGCGCCGTCTTCTCGATCGTCGGCAACAACCCGTCGATGTGCCTGATCGTCGATTCCGTCGCATTTGCGATCCTTGCTATAGCGTGGGCGGTTTTCAACATGAGGAACAAGGCCTGGTCCAAAGGCGGGGTATCGGAGAAGTAGAGGTTTGCTTTCAGGCGCGCTCAGCGCGCCGTGCAGACGAAAGATCGGGCGGTGCCGCAAGACGCGCCGCCCGGCAAACGAGAGATGGGAGGAACAGTGGCATTCGGAACATTTACAACGCCGATAACGTGGCAAGAGGGGGAGTACACCGTAACGCGAACCAATTCCTGGTCTCCTCCGGGAGACCATCCGACCGGCGCAGGCATGCTTTTGTACGTGAAGGACGGGATTCTGGAGAAGGTCGAAGGCGATCCCGAACAGTCCATTACCAAGGGGGCCATGCCCATTCGCATGCTGTCCTTGCCGGAATACGTATACAGTCCTTACAGGATTCTGCATCCGATGAAGCGCGCGCGGGACAAGCGCGGTGATGATTCCGCGTGGGAGCAGGTATCGTGGGACGAGGCTTACGACCTTATCGTCGAGAACGTCAGGCGCTGCACCGAGCAGTACGGCTCGAACTCCATTGCGACGTTCGTGGGTACCGGTCGCGAGGCAGGGAACTGGGGTCCCACCATGTCATGCCGAGTTTTCAACAGCCCCAATATCGTGTACATGCAGTCAGGCTGGTCGTGCTACGGCCCTCGTATGGCCTGCACGTCGTATGTGCTCGGAGCGCCGTATCCTGAGCTCGACTACGCCTCCCAGTACCCGACGAGCTACGATGATCCTCGCTGGCAGCGGCCTGAGGTGATTCTCATTTGGGGCAAGGAGCCCCTGAAATCGAATCCCGATGGTTTCTGGGGCCATTCGATTGTCGATATGTACGCGATGGGTACGAAATTCATTGTCGTCGATCCCCGTCTTACCTGGGAAGCGGCTCGTGCCGAAATCTGGCTGCAGGTGCGTCCCGGCACCGATGCGGCGCTCGGTATGGCATTCTGCAACGTTATTATCTCGGAAGATCTGTACGACCATGATTTCGTCGAGAAGTGGTGTTTCGGTTTCGATCAGTTTGCCGAGCGCGTGCAGACCATGAGCCCAGCTGAAGCTGCGGAAATCTGCGAAGTGCCCGAGGAGAAGATCATCGAGGCTGCGCGCATGTATGCCAAGGCGAAGCCGGCGGCGCTTCAATGGGGGCTTGCCGTCGATCAAAAGCCCAACGGCATCCAGATGGGTTTCTGCTGCTTGGCGATGATGGCCATCACGGGCAACATCGATAATCCTGGCGGCAATATCATGGGAGCGATCGATATCGGCGGTTTGGGTTCGGGTTACACGGATCTCGACCCGCAAAGCAAGATCAACGAGATGATAGGCGTCGACGAGTACCCGGCCATGGTGCGCACGCAGCAGTTCACGCACCCCGACACGGTGCTCGACGAGTTGGAAAAAGAGGATTCGATATTCCATATGGGCTTCTTTACGAGCGCGAACGCCATTGCGAATCCCTGCAACCTGCCCAAGCGATGGGAAAAGGCTCTGGATAAACTCGAGTTCAACGTGGTGATGGATATCGTTATGACGCCGACGGCCGAGGCCGTATGCGATCTGTTCTTGCCGGTCAACACCTATGCCGAGCGTGATATGTACGTAGCTACCCATTATGGTGCTTGCGGCACGTGGATCGGGGCCATCAAGAAGGCGATCACGGTAGGGGAGGCGAAGTCCGATATCACCATTATGCGCGAGTTGGGTACTCGCCTGCGTCCTGAGCTGTGGGAGAGGTACAAGACCGACATCGAGTACATCGACGATCAGAAGCTCTGTACGCTGAAGACGCCCGACGGGCGGCCGTTGACCATGCAGGATCTGTTCGACCATGGGAGCTACCATGTCGATTACGAGTACAGAAAATACGAAAAGGGACTGCTGCGCCCCGATGGTCAGCCGGGCTTCATGACGCCGACTGGGCGCATTGAGCTGTATTCTACAATGCTTGAGGCTTGGGGCGACGAGCCCTTGCCCTATTACGAGGAGCCGCCGACATCGCCGCGTTCCACGCCGGAATACGCCGAGGAATATCCGATGGTGCTATCCACCGGTGCACGTACGTGGTCGTACTTCCATTCGGAGCAGCGCCATGTACCGTTGTTGCGCGAAGTGGAGCCGTGGCCGCTTGTGGATATCAACCCCAAAGATGCCGACAGATACGGTTTGCATGACGGGGATTGGGTGTGGCTTGAAAACGACAACGGTCGCTGCAAGATGAAGCTTTCGGTGCAGCCTGGGCAGAAAGAAGGAGCTCTGGCTTCTCAGCACGGGTGGTGGTACCCCGAGCGCGACGCCTCATCGCCCTCGCTGTTCGACGTGTACGAAGTAAATGTCAACAATCTCGTGCCGTACAAGACCATCGGCAAACTGGGCTGGGGCGCGCCGTTCAAATGTCTCATGTGCAAGATATACAAGGCAGAGCCTTCCGCGGATATCGATAGAATCGAGGAGGTCTACCATGGCTAAAAAAGGACTCATGATCGACTACCTGTTGTGCACGGGTTGCCACTCTTGCGAAGTGTCATGCAAGTTGGAAAAAAACCTTCCGACCGGCGAGTTCGGTATCAAGCTCGCCGAAGATAAGCCTTGGCAGATCGACGATGACACGTGGGAGTACAAGTGGATTCCCGTTCCCACGCAACTGTGCGACCTCTGCGAGGATCGAACAGCCGAGGGTAAGGTACCGAGCTGCGTGCTCCACTGCTGCTCCCATTGCATGCATTACGGGGAAATCGAAGATCTTGCGAAGGAGATGTCCGAGCTCGATCGTAAGGCTGTGCTGTTTACGGTATAGGTCGGGTGCTCGATGCGAATGGTTTGCGAGAAGTCGCGGAAGGAACATCGAATCGGCGCGATCTCTCGCTCGATGAGAAAGGGGTTTGCTCATGACGAAGGATGAGTTTCTTGCGTTAGCGGAGGAAGAGCAGCTTTCTTGGCTGACCGAACAAACCGACGAAGGTCGGGAGGTGTCTGCCATCTGCGAAGAGATGGGCTGCACTCGGGCCGATCTTCAGGGTTTCGGCTATACCTGGGCTCTTGGCCAATGGCGCTATCTGTCAATGAAGGATCGCGCTTCGGTCGTTGCGCAGAACTAGCCTTGTTGTCCGTACGTACCCGAAGGCGACCTTATCGATCGCCTTCGGGTACTCAGCTTCGCTTGCGAAGGGAAAGGAGGGGCTTATGCATGGGGGTGTTGTGATGCTCAAGCCTCCTGTTCGCGCCGATGCGCCGTCTCTCGTCTGACGAAACTATCTGACGAGAGAGGAACGGTTCAATGGAGGACGTACGGGAAATCAAGCAAAACGGAATGGACGACTGGGTGGTGGGCAAAGACGGGTCCGCTGCAGTGGTTGCGGCGACGGGACGAGGTCTCCCTTGGCGTTGGCAAGAGGGCGATCTGACCGTTACGCGTACGGCGGCGTGGTCGGCTCCGGGTTGCCATCTGGGGTGCGGCGTGAAGGTGTATACCGATGCGAACGGGAATTTCGTCAAGCTCGAAGGAGACGAATGCAACCCGTTCAACCAGGGTAGGCTTTGCGTTCGCTGCCTATCCTTCGATCAGGTTATAACGAATGAGCAGCGTTTGACGCACCCCATGAAGCGCGCTCGCGCCGATCGCGGGAAAGACGCATGGGAAGAAATCACGTGGGATGAAGCTTATGATCTGATCTGCGATACGTTCGGCGAGATCAAGGAGAAGTACGGGCCCGAATCCATCTTGTTCGCTTCGGGGACGGGTCGGGACATTGCGAACGGCATGTATCGTATGGCGTATTCGTTCGGATCTCCGAACATAGCCTACCAGCAAACGGGCGTTGCCTGTTACGGGCCGCGCATTACCGCTACTTCGATAATGATGGGCAATTACTGCGTTCCCGATTGCTCGATGTACTTCGTCGATCGCTACGACAATCCCCAATGGAAGCCGCCTGGCGTAATCTTCATATGGGGCAATAATCCGCTTGTCAGCAATGCTGACGGCAATGTCGGCCATTGGATGGTGGACTGCATGAAGCGGGGAAGCAAGATCGTTGTCGTTGATCCGCGGCTTACGTGGATCGCTTCGAAAGCCGACCTGTTCATGCGTCTTCGTCCGGGTACCGACGCTGCTTTGGCTTTGGCGATCATCAACGTCATGATCGAAGAGGATGCCTACGATCACGAGTTCGTCGAGAACTGGACGTATGGGTTCGAGGATCTTGCGCGGGTCGCGAAGGAATATACCCCCGAAAAGGCAGAGGAGATCACCTGGGTTTCGGCGGAGAAGATACGAGAGGCGGCACGCATGGCGGTTGAGTGCTCGCCTATGACCATGCAATGGGGTTTGGCGCTCGATCAGACGCGCGAGTGCATATCGGGCTCGATGGCGCTTGTTGCGCTATGGGCGCTTACGGGATGTATCGATGTGCCGGGCGGCATGGTGACCACCCATCAGCCCTTTGGGGCCGAAATATGGCAGCCTCCTGCGGCGGAGACGTTCTTAGACGAAGAGGTCGTTCAGCGTCGGATCGGCTACTACGAGTATCCGCTCTACAAATATAGCGGGTGCGTTGTCGCCCAGCCCGACATGCTCTACGATGCGTGCATAACCGGCAAGCCCTATGCCATCAAGGCGGGGTGGTGGCAAAGCACCAACCCCCTTTCCTGCTGCTCCCAGTCTCCCGAAAGCAAAGCGTACAAGGCGATCATGAACCTCGATTTCAACGTGGTTGTCGATATCTTCATGACGCCGACGGCTATGGCATGCGCCGAAGTGGTTCTGCCCGTTGCAACATGGGCGGAGAAGACGGGCATGAGAAGCATATGGTATTACATGCAGCCGATCAACGCGGCCGTTGAAGTGGCGGATAACGATGTGAGATCGGACCTTCAGATCAACCTCGATCTCGGAAAGCGGTGGGCGCCCGAAAAATGGCCATGGAATTCGGTCGAGGAATTCTTTACCGATCAGATGGGCGATTCCGGCTACGACTACGATCAGCTGCGTGAGGTCAACTGGATGTATCCGAAATTCGAGTACCATAAGTACCGAACAGGTAAGCAACGAGCTGATGGCGCGTACGGCTTCAACACGCCGACGGGCCGACTTGAGTTCAGGTCGACGCTGTGCGAGCAGTGGGGGTTCGAATCGGTGCCGAGCTATCACGAGACCGACAGGGGGCCGAGATCAACGCCGGAGCTTATGGACGAGTATCCGCTTATTCTGACGACGGGCGCGCGTAACTGGTCGTATTTTCATTCCGAAGGCCGCCAGGTCGCTCGCTTGCGAGCCCTTCGCCCCGACCCGATTATCGAGGTGAACCCCCTTGCAGCTGAAAAATACGGCGTTGCTGATGGAGATTGGGTATGGGTGGAGAACGAGTACGGAAAGATCAAGATGAAGGCTCAGGTGACGATAGCCGTACCCGAATCCGTAGTCAACGTCGACCATGCCTGGTGGTTCCCCGAGCGAAACCCCGAGACTCTATACGATACGTTTTCCTCGAACGCAAACCAGCTGGTTCCGCCCGAGTTCGGCTCGACAGGGTTCGGGGCGAATTGCAAGTCGTTGATATGCAAGATTTATAAGCTGTCGGAAGGGGAGCGATAATCATGGGGCGAAAGGGAATCCTTATCAACTACGACTTCTGTACTGGTTGCCATTCGTGCGAGGTGTCTTGTCGGGTTGAGCATGGCTACCCCGACGATCAGGGCGGTGTTATCGTGGTGCAGGTCGGTCCGTGGGAGTACGGTCCTGATCGATACCAGTATTCGTTCGTTCCCGTCATTACGGATCAATGCGATCAGTGCTTCGAACGCGTTGATGCGGGCAAAGATCCGGCATGCGTCCACCACTGTCAGGCTTTTGCGATGAAGTACGGGAGGATTGACGACTTGTCGAAGGAGGTTGACGAGGGCTCGAAATCCATCCTGTATTACCTATAAAAGCTGAGAAGTATGATAGGCTGCAAAGCCTAGATCGTTTCCCGCCGCGCTCACGCCCTCTGCGCGGGAGCGCGGCGGAACCTCGTGCTGGTTGCCTGTTCGCGAATCGAAGGCCAAACGCGACGGATCCTTGCGAGGGGCGCGGAGCTATCAAAGCGGTGCATGCATGCGGCTAAGTCGAACCAGGGGGTGGCTTCAGTGATGGAGCGAGCAACGAAGCAAGGCGTAGAACCTGCCGCTACGGGAAAGAAGAAACAGACGGGAGCCGATCTCGATGGCGGGCTCCTCCTCCTTCCTTTGTGCGATGTTGCGGGCTATTCATGTTTTGTGACATGGGCTTTCGCGGTTGGTTGGGACAAGGGGGTTTCGCCGGTCGGGCAAGGCGGCGAACTTGATTTTCTTATTCTTCGGTGTGCTTTGTTCGGGGGAGTTGCTTTGGCAACGTGTTTTCTCCTTCTTACGGGCGGTTCGGCTCTTGCCGGGATTCGGGGCAAAATCTGGGAGGCTTTAGCCCCGGCTCTCTGCATGGGATTGGCCGCAACGTTGTTTGCGCCGCTTCCCTTCGAGCTGGTTGCGGCTCTTTGGTTTTTTGCGGGTGCCGGTCAGGCGGCAACGTTCTTTCTTTGGGGGGCGAGGTTCAGGGTTCTGTCTCGCAGACAGCAGCTCTATACCGTTTGCGGAGCTTTTGGCGTCGGCGGCTTGATGCTCTCTTTGTTTCCTTTCGTGGATCAATCGGTTGTGTCTCCAACGGTTTCGTTGCTTCCGATAGCGTCGTACGTCTTGCTCTTGTTCGCCTATCGTCAATACGCTGGCAGGGAGGAAGAGACCGCGGAATGGAAAACAACCGCTCCTCTTTCGGGCGGACTGAGGAAGCTGAGGGCGCAAATACCCTTTGAGGAGGATCGTCGGTTCATTATTCTCAAAGGCCTGTTTACGCTGTTGTATTCGATTTCGCTCGGATTTGCGGCTTGCGCAGCGCTCGCCGATTGGCTCTATCCCGCAAACGGCGTAGTGATCGGCTTCGGAAACGCGATAGCGGCTCTGATCATGGTGATGGTGCTGCGCGATCGCGAACGCGCTGTATGCAATATACTGCCGAAGCTCTTTTTGCCGGTGACGAGCTTCTGCTATCTGTTTTTGGGGGTGCTTTGGCCAACGGAGTGGGTGCTCGTTTGCGCCGTTGTTCTCTTCGTCCTGTTCGGTTGCTATGAGATATTGAACGCCCATACGGCATACGCGTACTCGTCGTACGACTCCGTGCGGTGCCTGTGGGAGCTGTATGCGTCGAAAGCGGGAAACTCGGTCGGTTTCTTTTTCGGGTGGGGTTTTGCGACGGCGAGCTTGTTCGTCTTCGAGGCGGACACCACGACGCTTCTTGCACTGTGCTTCTTCATGGTGTCGCTTGCCGTCGTTGTCGATACGGCGCTATTCAAGGAGATGAAACTTGAGTTTCGAGAAGTTGTTGTCGATAACGAGCCGACTTTGGAGGTTCTCGACCCCAAGGCCATCGAATCGGTTATTCAGGGTAAGGGCAGGTGGAGCCGTACGTGCGATGAGCTCGCCGAGCAGTACAAGCTATCTCCGCGTCAAAAGGAGATTTTTCTTTTGCTGGCTCGAGGAAGGAATGTCCAATTCATTCGAGAAGAGCTTGTCTTGTCTACTCCCACGGTGAAAAGTCATATCTACAACATTTATCAAAAAATGGGCGTCCATTCCCATCAGGAGCTCATCGATCTTGTGGAGAACAAGGTGAGGGAGTCGTAGAATGCGCGTTGAAGCCGGTGTCGATGAATGAAGGAGACGAAGGATCCGATTTTTCCCTCGGTGCCGAGAGACTCGTTTTTCGGGACCTTCAACCTGAGGAGCCTCGGCATGGCGATGGCCATCGCGTGGTTCGGGGCGATGCTTTGGTCGCCCGCTGTCGTTTCCCCTTGCTACCGAGAGCAGGGGCTCGACATGCATATGCATGTGCTGAGGTTTGTGATGCTTGTCGCCTTATGCATCGTTTACGCATTGGCGCGGATGCGCCCTGCTGGCCTGCTCGAAGGTCCTTTGAAGCGCCGAATCGTCGTCTGCGGTTTTATCGTTTCCCCGCTTCCCCTGATGAGCGCTCTCTTTCCTGATATAGCGAGGGCCTGTTCGCACTTTTTTGCGATTGACGTCTTGCTGTGGGCTTGCGGGGGATTTTCTGCATCGACGATCATGCTTGTGTGGGGCTATCGGATGGGAACGAAAAAAGACTATGGGCAGAGTACCGTTGATGTCGCGGGGGGCGCGGTTTTTTCGGGTGTGCTTTTTCTTTCTCTCTCGTTTCTCCAGTATCCGGTGTCGGTTATCCTGGTGGCGTCCCTTCCTTATTTCATGTTGGTCATCTGGCTTGTTTGCTCGAAATCCGATTGCTCTGGCTGCGCCGGTGCAGTCGAGAAAAGCAAGGAAGGCGCCTCTTCGATTCGAACGGGCATTCGATCGGCTTTAGGCGCAAACGCTCCTTCGTTCGTGTTCATCTATGGCTTCGTTATGGGTATGGCGGGTGCAATCGGAACCCAATTCGCCATCGATCGCTATTCGCCTTTGTACGTTGGCGCAGCGTTGTTGGTAGCGGGGGTCGGTATGCTGTACGTGGCGAGAATGGGCCGCCTGAAGATAAGCGGGCGGATTTTCTATATGCTTTTGCCTTCAGCGGTCGCATGCATGCTTCTTTTTGCGGTTGTCGATGGGGTGGGCGAGGCGGTACTGCTCTTTGCCGTGTTTGCCGCCGTCAGCATCTGCAACGTTCTGAATACCGCCTACGAGGATAAAGGACGGCTTCTCGACGATGCGTTACCTGTTTCGTATGAAAACGGATACGCCCGCTTCGTCGGCGAGTCGAGGATGGCGGATATGCTCGGCGGAGCGCTTGGATGGGGGGCGGGCGCCGTTGCCCTGTTTGCCATGAGCGAACGATGGGAGCCGTACTGGTATTTTCTCATGGCGCTTGGCATGGTGGCCGTTGCGACCGGGGTGTTCGCATTCGGGGGCAACGATCCGATGACGAGAACCGACGTCTCCTGCTCGTTCGAGTCTCTTGCGTGGCAGTGGGAGATGGGGTGCACTCGCCTTGCGCGAGCGCATGATCTATCGGCGCGAGAGGAAGAAGTCTTCTTATTGCTTTCGCGCGGGCGCGACCGGCAGTACATCCACGAGGCGCTTGGGATATCGCCAAACACGGTGCGTACCCATGCGTACAATCTGTACCGGAAGCTCGGCGTACATGACCAACAGCAGCTTATCGATCTCGTAGAAGCCGAATTGTCCCGTCGAGGCGAGTGAGGGCAGTCGTTCGAGGTAGCGCAGAAAGTCGGGGACTGCCACTTTTCCCGAGTTCGCAACCGAGGTGAATCTCTCTTATATTTCCTGATCAAATGATATAAAAAATACTGCTAATACTTTTTTGCGATGCCGTTTTCCGGTGTTTGGTACTGTTCGCATCTTCATGATCGCTTCGTTTCAGATGGAGAATTCAAGTCAGGGATTCCCGCATCCGAAGAGGTGTTCGAATGCTGCAGGCTTGCAGGGTGTTTTGCGAGAAGACGCCGTCCGAAGCTTGCGACCAAAGGCATGTGCTCGCTTCCTCTGACGTTGGAATAGCTGCAGTTTTTAGTAACCGGATCATGTAAGGGGGAAGCAGATGAAAAACGTTGAGACTCATTACAAAACGCTCGGGCTCGGCAGCTTTGGCATGAGCGCGCTGTCTGCCGAAATCGATGTCAAGGACGGCAAGATCATCCGTACGCGCGGTATGCATTTCGATCGAGCGTACAGTGCTGATTATCTCAAGCCGTGGACGCTCGAAGTGAGAGGGAAGAAGCTCGAGGGGCTGTTGAAGAACGATATTCCGCCGTTCGCCCTGGTGTACAAGAAACGTGCGTATTCCGATAACCGCATCCTGTATCCGATGAAACGCATCGATTGGGATCCGGAAGGCGAGCGCAATCCGCAGAATCGCGGTAAATCGAAGTTCGAGCGCATCAGCTGGGACGAGGCTACCGATATCATTGCGAAGGAACTCAGGCGTATCGAGAAGGAATACGGTCTGTTTGCCGTGTTCTGCCAAGGTGACGGCCATGGTGAGACCAAAACCGTGCATGCGACGCACGGTTGCCAGATGCGACTCATGTCGATACTGGGAGGTTTCACCTTCCAGGCGCGCAATCCCGACAGCTGGGAGGGCTGGTATTGGGGCGCCAAGCACGTATGGGGCTGCGATCCGGTGGGCGAAGGAGATATCGGCAACCTGCTACTCGACATAGCTGAGAACTCGAAGTACCTGTTGCATTGGGGTTGCGATGAGGAGACGACGCCGTGGGGCTGGTGCGGGCAGCTTCCCTCAAGGTGGGCTTTCTGGCTTACGGAGGTCGGCGTCAAGCAGATCTACGTCTGTCCCGACGTGAACTACGGCGCTGCGGTTCATGCGGACAAGTGGATTCCGGTCAATCCGAACACCGATGTTGCGCTGCACATGGCCATTGCCTACACGTGGATCGCAAACGGCTGGTTCGACGAGGAGTACATCGATACGCATGCGGTTGGATTCGACTGGATCAAGTACTACGTTATGGGCGGTGAAGACGGCGTACCGAAGACGCCCGAGTGGGCTTCCCCCATCTGCGGCGTTCCCTCGCGACAGATAAAAGCCCTCGCCAAAGCATGGTACAAGCAGGCCACCTCGATATCGCACGTCAATGGCGGTTCCCTTATTCGCTCGCAGTTTTCGGCAGAGCCCGGGCGCATGGAGGTCGTGCTTATGGGTATGCAGGGCCTCGGCAAGCCTGGCCGAAATGTGATCAAGCTGATTGAATGGGGCCTCTACGGATTGCCTTCGCAGTGCCCGAATCCGCGCAGCGATCTGTACATGATGCCCGCTGCGGCGTACCGTTCGCTCGACTACAACAACCCCGAGGTGTGGGATATTCGCCAGTCCTTCATCCCCAAGACCATGGTTCCGAAGGCGATCCTCGGCGATTACACGGTGGATAATCCGCTTACCTGGTACGGCACGGGCATCGCGGGATGGCCGAAGGAAGATCAATTCGTCAAGTACCAGTATCCGAGCAAGCAAGCGGGTACCCGAATCCATATGATCTGGTCGGATACGCCCTGCTGGTCGACGTGCTGGAACGGAGGCTATACGCTTGCTAAAGCCGTCCAATCCGAGGAAATCGAATTCGTGCTCATTCAGCATCCATGGATGGAAAACGATTGCATCTACGCCGACATCCTGCTGCCCATCAACACGAAGTTCGAAGAACGCGATATCGCGGTCGACTCTTCTAACGGCTACACCAATGTCATGATGATCGAGCCTCAGTGCATCGAGCCACGCGGCGAATCGAAGTCCGATTACGAAGCGGTCGGCGAGGTTGCCAAAAAAATGGGCGTGTACGACGAGTTTACCGGCGGCAAGTCCGAGGAGGAGTGGATTCGCGAGGGATTCGAGAACTCCGGTTGCCAGGAGCGCGTGAGTTGGGAGGAGTTCAAGGAGAAAGGGTATTACGCCGCCCCGACATCCGTTGGCTGGGAGAACAACCCGCGTGGGTTCGCGCCGTTCTGCGAAGATCCCGAGGCCAATCCGCTCGGTACGCCCTCGGGCAAGCTCGAGTTCTACTCGACGGCCCTGGCCCACCATTTCCCTGACGACGAATCGCGCCCGCCGTTCCCGAAGTTCATCGCGTCGGACGACCGTTTGTCGGAGTCGCTGCTTACCGAGCGGGGCGAGGCGTATCCGTACCTCATCGTGTCGAATCACCCGCGTTGGCGCGTGCATGCGAACATGGACGATATCACCTGGTTCCGCGAGATCGAGACGTGCAAGGTAAAAGGCCCCGACGGCTACCTGTACGAGCCTGTGTGGATTAATCCGGTCGACGCCGAAGGGCAAGGCATTGCAACGGGAGATGTCGTCAAGATCTTCAACGATCGCGGGTGGGTTCTCGGGGGCGCATACGTAACCGAGCGCATCAAGCCCGGGGTCATCTATCAGGATCATGGTGCCCGGCTCGATCCCATTAATGTGGGCGAGGCGGATCGCGGGGGAGCGAACAACCTTATAGCGCCGTCGGAAGTGGCTATGAAGAACACGAATGCAGAGGTAACGAGCGGCTATCTGGTTGATTTCGAAAAGGTTGACGTATTCGAGCTTGCCGAGCGGTATCCCGAGGCGTTTGGACGGGACTTCAATGCAGCGGGTGTGAAAATCGACAACTGGCTGGTTTAGGGGGAAGATCATGAAAGTTTTTGTATTCGATTCGTCCAAATGCAACGGATGCTACGGCTGTCAGCTGGCTTGCAAGGACGAGCACTGGAACAACGAGTGGCTGCCCTATGCGCTGCCCCAGCCCGACACCGGTCACTTCTGGTGCAAGATGACCCAGACCGACCACGGGCAGGTACCGAAGGTCCGCGTGGAGTATGCGCCTCGTTTCTGCAACCACTGCGACAACGCGCCCTGCATCGAGGAGGCACCCGATGCGGTGTATAAGCGCGATGACGGCCTCGTTATCATCGATCCGATCAAGGCGAAGGGCGATAAAGCGCTCGTTGACGCGTGCCCGTACGGTGCCATCTACTGGAACGAGGAGCTCGAAGTGCCGCAGAAGTGCACGGGTTGCGCCCACTTGGTCGACGAGGGGGAATTGCCCCACTGCGTGGATGTGTGCGCTACGGGCGCCCTGCGCTTCGGCGAAGAGTCCGAGTTCGCCGACGAGCTTGTCCATGCCGAGGTTTTGGCATCCGAGGAGCATGGGCCGCGTGTGTACTACCTCAATATGCCTCATTTGTTTATCGGTGGAGAAGTGTGGGATCCGGCTATCGACGAAGTCATCGAGGGTGCGAAGGTTACGTTATCCGGCGATGCCGAAATAACGGTCGAGTCCGACGAGTTCGGCGATTTCTGGTTCAAGCGCATCGATGAGGGATCCTATGTGGTCACCGTCGAAGCGGAAGGATACGAAACCGAAACGAGGGAAATCTCTCTCGAGAAGAGCTTGAACATGGGAGATATTCCGATGCGGCGCGCAGCCGGCAACGAGGTTGTCGATGCCGGTGAGTCCGTTGCCGAACTCGATATCGAAGCGCCTGTCGGCGAACCCGATGTGGAGGTTGTCGAAGTCGGCGACGTTACGGCAGCGATGTCGGTCATGTCGCAAGCGCCCGATGAAGACGGTGGCGTTATGAGCAAGAGCGGAATTTCAAAAAACTAATGCGGTGAGGCGATCCATCGAATTCGGTTGATCGTACGAACATGGGAACAACAGGGTGCCAGCGAAAGAGAGGACGCAATGATTACAAAAGCAGATGACGTCAGGCTCGTTGTACAGCCCATCTTCCTCGAGATGGAGCATCTGTACAAATACGAGGGACCGTGCCGTGTCGGTCAAGGCGAGGCCCTCGAGGTCGGTTTCGATGCCATCAGAAACGCCGAATGGTACAAGCGGTTCCAAAAGAAGCTTGTCGACAATATTCCCGACGAAGTCGCCGAGGTGCGCGATATCATTCGAATAAAACGTACCGATAATTGGGATCAGGAAGAAGAATGGTGGGATCGCATCGCCCAAACAACGGGTGATACCGATTTCTATATCATCCATTCGTTTTTAGGACTTGACGATATCGCCGTCGAATTCGGTGAACGCTTCAACAAGCCTTTTAGCTTGGAGCCCGAATACGAGAACCCCTGCTCGACCACTTCGGTCGGCGCGGCGCTCAATGCTCGCGGTCGCGGGTACGAATTCTACGGGTTCAGGACATGGGGCGAACTGGTGTGGCAGCTGCGTATTCTGCGCGCCCGCAAGGTGGTGAGGACGTCTCGTATCCTTATGGCTCCCCGCAACGGAGCGGCTCTTTCTTTCAGTGGAGTCGACGGTGCCTACGACGTAGAAGAGCTCACTCACAACCTCGGGTGCCGTTTCCGCTATATCAGCATTCACGAGCTGCTCGATCAAACCTCGCTCGCATCGCCTGAAGGCAATCATACGACGCCCGGACGCGATACATGGGATATCACCGATGATGACATGCGGGAGATCGAAGCCATGGCCGACGATCTTATCGCCCATGCCGAGGAGGTGGAAGTCGAGAGGCGCTATGTGATCAACTCCCTCAAGTTTTTCAAGACGGTGCGCAAACACATGGACCGCCTCGATTGCAACGGGTTCACGGCACCATGCCCCGACAGCTGTTCGACGCGGCGCCTGAACGAAGAGCAGTTCACTTTCTGTCTTGCTCATTCGCTTAATATGAGGGCTGGCCTTCCCTCTGCATGCGAGTACGATGCTTGCTCCGTTATCACCCAGCAAGCGCTTATCGCCGTGTCCGGACAACGCTGCTTCATGGGCAACACCATGCCGATCGTCAAGGAGTCGGATGGTCGTTGGGCAACGTTCGGTCTCGGCGGCATCGAGGAAGAAGACATGCCGTTGCTCGACGAGCACGAGGGGCACCTGTACATGATGGTCCATTCGGTGCCCAATCCGCGCATGAACGATCCCGAGCAGGATGCTCCGTATTCGTTACGTCATTTTGCCGAAGAAAAAGGCTTCGGGGCCGTATACCGCTACGATTTCAATCGCGATAAAGGCAAGGTCATCACGGTCGCGCGCTTTTCGCCCGACGGGAGCAAGCTGCTCGTTACGAAGGGCACGATCGTATGCGGAAACGGGTTCCGCCAGCATAGCTGCAATACCGCTATCGTCTTTGCGGTAAACGATCAAGAGGATTTGTTCCAGAAGCAGATGCAGGTCGGCAATCATCTGGCTACGGTATACGGCGATTACACCAAAGAGATGGAGGCGCTCGGCCGCTCTCTCGGTATAGAGGTGATCACGGCGTAAGCACGTTGCATGCGGTTTGCGATGGGCGCGATCGGCGCCCATCGCATGCGTCAGAAAGGATGTCGAATGGGTGACGGTATGTGCGGTTCGATCAAGGAGCAGATCGTTGCCTCGAGCGAAAAGTCGCTCGAGTTTCTTGCCGCGATACGCGGACGTCCGAACGATGTGCGTTTCGTTTCCGAAAACCTTAAGGCGTTCGTGCTCCATCGGTTTTTTCTCGTCGATGAAAACCCCTCAACCGAAGACATTGCGGAGCTATCCCGGTTGAGCATAGAAAAGCTTCTCGAGGTCAATCGCCAAGGCGCGCTGCAGGATCTGTCGAACAATTGCGCAGGAGTCAGCTCGGAGACCATGAAGAAGGCCCTTCTGATCATGACGCTCCAAAAGAAGCTCGATGTATCAATCCCCGCCGAAGAGAACGATACCGTATCGCAGATTGCCACAGCGATCGTGCGCCAGCTTGCGCAACCGGGCAGGTAGTGCTCTTTCGTACTGCCGGTATGAGGCTGTCTTGCGAACGGTGCTGCTTTACCGTTGGGGCGCCGTAATTAATCCGAAAAGACGATTTTCCGTACATGGGCGCAAGGGTACGGTATGCAGAAGCGGCATTCGTTTGCCGTGCGGCCGATCGGTTGGCCGTACGACTTCGTTCTGAAATGAGAGAAGGTGTATATGTGCGGGTATTTGTGCACTGGTTGCGGAAGATGCAGAGGCGAAAGGAAGGGCACGAAGCCATACGGGACATGCCTTGCTTGCGGAGCGGAAAACAGTCCGCAAGCAAAGGTGTGCTCGACATGCGGTGCGGCTCTCGTTCCTCCTCCGGGGGCGGTACTCGAAATCAATGTGAACAAGGACTCCGCTTGATCCACCGGCTCCGTATGCGAGGAGGTTTCTCGGAACCGACCGTATTGGGCTTGACCGGAAGGAAGGCGGCTTTCTCGAATGCGGCGTCTGTCGTAGGCATGCTCATTTCCCTGCAATAATCGCAAGCGCCTCGCTTTGGGGGCTGGGTTTCGCATACAGGAAGCCCTGAATCAAGCTGCAGCCGCAGGATTCGATGAAGGCACGCTGGGCTTGCGTTTCGACGCCCTCGGCCAGGACGGCGCTTCCCATGGCTTTGAACGAGGCCACGAGGTGACCGAGGAAATCGCTGCCTTCGAAGTCTCTTTCCGAGGCCATCCATACGATGCTCTTATCGAGCTTGACGACGTCGAACGGCAGGTCGAGGATGTTCGAGAGATTCGAGTACCCGGTGCCGAAGTCGTCGAGGCAGAACTGGATACCTACTTCGTGCATTGCCATAATGAGCTGCTTGACGGTGTCGGGGTTCGAGATGAGAACGCTTTCGGTCACCTCTATCTTTATCGAAGAGGGTTCGATGCCGTTGGCTTTTACGATGGCGAGCGTCCGTTCGGCCAAATCGCTCTGCACGAATTGGATGGCCGAGAAGTTCACCGATACGCTCTCGAGCGGAGCGTCGGGGTGCTCGTCGCGTGCGCTCTTCACGAATTTGCACACCTTGTCGAGCACCTGGTATGTCATGTCGACGATGAGGCCGGTCTCTTCGGCGATGGGGATGAACTCGGCGGGCGGGATCGGGCCAAGCTCGGTGCTGGTCAGGCGGCAGAGCGCCTCGGCGGCAACGAAGCGTTGGCGGGGGATGGACCAGATCGGTTGGTAGTGGATCTGGAATCCGTCTTCGGCGATCGTGCTGCGCAGGATATCGGCAATGCGGTGTTTGCGCTTGATGGCCTGCACCATGTCTTCGGTACAGCGACAGGGTTCGTTGGAGCCGAGGCGTTTTGATTCCGCCGCGCAGTACTCGAGCGCATTGATGACGGTTGCGCTGTCTTCAGCCACATCGGGGTAGTCGACGATCCCGATCGAGCACGAGATGACGAAATGGGTGTCCTCGATCTGCCACGGCTTTTCCGTGCGCTCGCGCAGCGCCGACGGGAAGTCGGCCGCCTTCGGTTTCCTGTCTCCCTCGAACAGGGCGACGAACTGGTCGCCGCCGTATCGGTACAGCCAAGGCGTGTGCGCGGCCGTTTGCAGGTAGGAAGAAAACGATGCGAGGAATCCGTCGCCGTTGTCCGATCCGAACTTGTCGTTGATGAACTTGAAGTTATCGACCGATACGAGCACGGCGGTAAACGGCGTCTGCCGCTTCTGCACGAGCGCAAGCATCTTCGAGAATTCCTGGCGGTTGGGGATGCGGGTGAGGAAATCGATCGATATCTGCTTGTTTTGCAGGTAGAGATACACGATGAGCAGCGAGCAGACCGCAGCCGAACCGGAGAGGATATAGGTGGGGAAGAACTGCTGGATCACGATTACCACGACGGCGAGCAGGGGAAAGAACGTCAGGATCCTCGTAATGGCCGGATCGATGTCGTGCCGCGAGACGAAGGCGAGCGCGAAGCACATCACGCAGTACACGTAGAAGACGACGTAGGTGGTCACAATGAGGGATCCCTGATGGTATCCGCCCGATTCATCGAGGTAGAAAAGGCAGCCCGTCCACGTGTTCGCCAGCACGCAGAGCAGGTATAGGAGATAGGGAACGGCGCCGAGTGCGGCGATCGTGCGCTTTCGGGGGCGCGCTTCGGCAACGGTCGCGTACGTATAGTAATAATAAGCCGTGCTGATGAGCGGGGTTGCGACGAAGTACAGCGTGGTGACGATCCAGGTGATTCCCATGACCTCGACGGTGCCGTTCGCAATGAGCAACGTCGAGGCTATGTTGAGCCCGATCGCCGAAACGGTGATGATGAGGCATGCCTGGAAGATGCGGTTCTTCAGGCTCGGCGTCAAATAGCTCTTACGCGAATAGGCGAGTATGATGCATGCTATGACGAACGCGATGCACTCCGCCGTGAAATTCCATGTCACGAGATTCCTGTCTCCGTTGGTACCCGAAGGTAATTATAGGCAATTGTATCGTATATAAAAGCGATTGGATTCGGATACTCTTATATAAGATAGGTGCGCAGTTGCTAGCTAGGTGCCCGGCTGCGCCGATAAAGGACACTTTGTGGAGCGGAGAACTCCCCAGAATTACTTCTTGCAACCACGCCACCGGGCGTATATAATTCTCGGTTGCGTCTGGTTATGGATGGATACACCCGGACGCGTGGAAAGCCGGAGTCGTAAATGCCTCACTCCAGAGCGGGCATTAGGCGGCAATCGGAGCCACACAGGTTATGAGGGTCTTCTGGGGTACGCAAGGAGTGTGCGTGCGAGCGGAAGGCCAATAAAGGACCTTGAGGGTGCGCCGGATTGGCGTGAAAGGCTCCTTCGAGACGAGCTGGCGGCCTCTGTGCCGCGTGCGAGCGAGAAGGATCCTTGAACGGCAAGGCGGCGTGCAGGAAAGGGCCGAGAAAGGAAAGAAATGGGAGTCAAGCAATACAAGCCGACCAGCCCCGGCAGGCGCTTCCAGACGGTCTCGGATTTTGCCGAGATCACCTGCACCACGCCGGAAAAGTCGCTGTTGACGCCGCTGCCTAAGAAGGCTGGCCGCAACAACAACGGTCGCATCACCACCCGCCATCAGGGCGGCGGCACGAAGCGCCGTTACCGTATCATCGATTTCAAGCGCAACAAGGACGGGGTTCCCGCCAAGGTTGCGACCATCGAATACGATCCGAACCGCTCCGCCCGCATCGCGCTTCTGCACTACGCAGACGGCGAGAAGCGCTACATCCTTCATCCGAAGGGCCTGCGCGTGGGCGACGTCGTCATGAGCGGTGTCGACGCCGACATCAAGCCCGGAAACGCGCTTCCCCTGTCGGCGATCCCTGTGGGCACGCTTGTCCACGCTGTCGAGCTTCAGCCCGGCCGCGGTGCCGCAATCGCGCGTTCCGCCGGCACGAGCATCCAGCTCATGGGCAAGGAAGGCGACTACGCCATCCTGCGCATGCCCTCCTCCGAAATGCGTCGCGTTCTCGTGACCTGCCGCGCCACGGTTGGCGAGGTCGGCAACGCCGAGCACGGAAACATCAAGATCGGCAAGGCCGGCCGTAACCGCTGGAAGGGCATCCGCCCGAGCGTTCGCGGTACCGTCATGAACCCGGTCGACCATCCGCACGGCGGCGGCGAAGGCAAGAACAAGTCCGCTGGCCGTCACCCGGTCACCCCCTGGGGCGTTCCCACCAAGGGCCATCGCACCCGCAATCCCAAGAAGGCTTCGAGCCGCTTGATCATCCGTCGGCGCAAGAAGTAGCGCGAGCGCATAAGGAGTAGATGTGAGTAGAAGTTTGAAAAAAGGTCCTTTCGTCGAACCGCGCCTTCTCGATCGCATTGAGGCGATGAACGCGGCAGGCGAGAAGAACGTCATCAAGACCTGGTCCCGTGCCAGCACCATCTTCCCGGAAATGGTGGGCCACACCATCGCCGTCCATGATGGCCGCAAGCACGTGCCCGTATATGTAACCGAATCCATGGTCGGCCATAAGCTCGGGGAATTCGCGCCTTCGCGTACGTTCCGCGGTCATTCGGCCGACAAAGGCAAGCGATAGGAGGACGCGAGCATGGAAGCTAAAGCAGTATCGCGTTTCGTGCGCGTCTCGCCTCGCAAGGCCCGCATCGTCATCGATCAGATCCGCGGCAAGTCGGTTCCGGCTGCCCGCGAGATCCTCAAGTTCACCAACCGCGGCATTGCCGAGACGGTCGAGAAGACCCTCAACTCTGCCGTCGCCAACGCCGAGCACAACCATCACGTTCGTGCCGAGTCGCTGGTAGTCAAGACCGCATTCGCAGACGAAGGCCCCACCTTGAAGCGCATTCGTCCGCGTGCAAAGGGCTCCGCGTCGCGCATCCGCAAGCGCACGAGCCACATCACCATCATCGTCGCAACACGAGAGGAGGCATAAAGCACATGGGTCAGAAAGTCAGCCCCACCGGATTCCGTCTCGGTATCACCGAGGAGTGGCGCAGCCGCTGGTATTCGGATAAGGATTACGCGAAGAACCTCGAAAACGACCTGGCTATTCGCAAGTTTCTGGACAAGTATCTCGCCCGCGCCGCCGTCTCCAAAGTGGAAGTCGAGCGTGCCGGTGACAAGATCAAGGTCATCATCACCACGGCTCGCCCGGGCGTTGTGATCGGCAAGAAGGGTGCCGAGATCGACACCCTGCGCAAGAAGCTCGACAAGATCGCCAACGGCCCCGTTTCGGTCGAGGTTATCGAAGTCAAGCGCCCCGAACTCGACGCCGTGCTCATCGCCCAGAGCGTCGCAGAGCAGCTCGAGGGCCGCGTGGCCTTCCGCCGCGCAATGCGCAAGGCCGTTCAGTCCGCTCGCAAGAGCGGTGCCCAGGGCATCCGCATCCAGTGCGCCGGTCGTCTCGGCGGTGCCGAGATGAGCCGCCGCGAGTGGTACCGCGAAGGCCGTGTGCCGCTGCACACCCTGCGCGCCAAGATCGATTACGGCTTCGCCACCGCTGCAACCACCATGGGCTCCATCGGCGTGCAAGTGTGGGTCTACCACGGCGAAGTGCTCCCCGGCCAGAAGGCTCCCCAGCCGGCTCTCGAGGGAAGCTCTCGCCCCAACCGTTCCCGTCGCAACGAGAGGGGGGCAAAGTAAATGCTCGTACCTAAGCGTGTTAAGCACCGCAAGGTGCAGCGTGGCTCGATGAAGGGCAAAGCCAAGGGCGGCACCCGTCTGAACCACGGCTCCTACGGCATTCAGGCCCAGGAGGCTTCCTGGATCACGAACCGCCAGATTGAGGCTGCCCGTATCGCCATGACCCGTCACATGAAGCGTGGCGGTAAAGTGTGGATCACGATCTTCCCGGACAAGCCGATCACCCAGAAGCCTGCGGAAACCCGCATGGGCTCGGGTAAAGGTAACCCCGAGAGCTGGGTGGCGGTCGTCAAGCCCGGCCGCATCATGTTCGAGATCGACGGTGTTGATGAGGAGACCGCCAAAGAGGCGCTGCGTCTCGCCATCAACAAATTGCCCATCAAGTGCAAGATTGTTTCTCGCGAAACGGAAGGGCAGGCATAAATGAAGGCAGCAGAGATCCGCGAGCTTTCGGCTGAGGATTTGCAGGCGAAGCTTAAAGAAGCGCGCGCAGAGCTTTTCAATCTGCGTTTCCAGATGGCCACGAGCCAGCTTGACAACACCGCTCGCGTGAGTCAGGTCAAGAAGGACATCGCCCGCATCCAAACCGAGATGCGCGCCCGCGAGCTGAGCGCTTAAGCTCTTAAGCGAACTGAAAGGTTAGGTAGAGAATAGATGAGTGAAGAACGTAATTCTCGCAAGGTTCGCCAGGGCGTCGTCGTAAGCGCCGCGGGCGATAAGACCTGCGTTGTTCAAGTTAAAGAACGCAAGCCGCACCCTGTGTACGGTAAGATGATGACGAGCACGAAGAAGTTCCATGCTCATGACGAGGAGAACGCCGCTGGAGTGGGCGATACCGTCACGATCATGGAGACCCGCCCGCTCTCCAAGCTGAAGCGCTGGCGCCTGCTCAAGATCGTAGAAAAGGCCAAATAGTCTACTTGCTTGCAAGGACTATACGAGACGAAAGTTAGGTTAACGCAATGATTCAGATGCAAACCATGCTCGCAGTGGCCGATAACTCCGGCGCTCGCAAGGTGCAGTGCATCAAGGTCCTGGGCGGCTCCAAGCGCCGCTACGCAGGACTGGGCGATGTCATCATCTGCAGCGTCAAGGAAGCTGCGCCCAACGGCAACGTGAAGAAGGGCGAAGTCGTCCGCTGCGTGGTCGTGCGCGTGAAGAAGGAAGTCCGTCGCTCGGACGGCAGCTACATCAAGTTCGATCAGAACGCTGCCGTGCTTATCGACAACTCCGGAGCTCCGAAGGGCACCCGTATCTTCGGGCCCGTCGCTCGCGAGCTGCGCGACAAGAAGTACATGAAGATCGTGTCCCTGGCACCGGAAACGCTGTAAGGGGGTATACGTAAAATGGCAAAGATGAACATCAAAAAGGGCGACAAGGTCAAGGTTCTGACCGGCAAGGACAAGGGCAAAGAGGCCGTTGTCCTGCGCGCGCTGCCCCAAAACGAGCGCGTGGTCGTCGAGAAGGTCAACGTCGTCAAGAAGGCGCTTCGTCCGACTCAGCAGAACCCGCAGGGCGGTATTTCGAGCGTCGAAGCCCCGATCCACGTTTCCAACGTTGCGATCGTGTGCCCCGAGTGCAAGCAGGCCACCCGCATCGCCATCAAGCGCGAAGACGGCAAGAAGATCCGCTACTGCAAGAAGTGCGGCAAGGCCATCGACAAGTAGGAACCGAGTCAGAAGCCCGCATACGGGCTTTCGGCTTACACTGGTAGGAACATGACCCCCGCGCATGCGGGGGACGCAGGGTCGGAAATCCTGTGTTTAATTCATCGAAGAGAGGTTACACAACATGGCTATTCCTCGTTTGAAGGAGCTGTACAACACCGAGATCGTGCCCGCGCTTGAAAAGGAGCTCGGCGTCGATAACATCAACAAGGTTCCGCGTCTCGAGAAGATCGTCGTGAACATGGGCGTCGGTGCGGCTTCCAACGATTCGAAACTGCTCGATGCCGCTATGGCCGATCTGCGCATCATCACCGGCCAGCAGCCCGCCATCACGCGTGCGAAGAAGTCCATCGCCGGTTTCCACGTACGCGAAGGCCAGCCCATCGGCTGCAAGGTCACGCTGCGCGGCGACCGCATGTGGGAGTTCCTGGATCGCCTGCTCGCCACCGCTCTTCCGCGCGTTCGCGACTTCCGCGGCATTCCGGCCACGAGCTTCGACGGCCGCGGCAACTACACGCTCGGCATCACCGAGCAGCTGATCTTCCCCGAGATCGAATACGACAAGGTCGATCGCACCCGCGGCATGGACATTACGTTCGTGACCACCGCTGCGGAAAACGAGAGTGCTTTCGCGCTGCTCAAGGCGCTGGGCTTCCCGTTCAAGAATTAGGAACCAAAACCCGAATGCCATCGGGTTGGTTATAGGAAAGAAGGAATTGCATGGCTAAGAAATCGATGATCGCCAAAGCTAAGCGCGAGCCGAAGTTTTCGACGCGCCAGCACAACCGTTGCACTCGCTGTGGTCGCCCCCGCGCGTACTACCGCAAGTTCGGTCTGTGCCGCGTCTGTCTTCGCGAGCTTGCGAACAAGGGCGAACTTCCCGGCGTGACCAAGTCTTCCTGGTAAGACCCTAGGCAGTATCGGTACGCAACGGGTGTGCCGTCGGTATAGGCGGAGGCGCTATGGGCGCCGACGAACCGGACCCCCGGCTCATCACGAACCAAAGGAGAAACAATGAGCATGAACGACCCCATTGCAGATATGCTTACGCGCGTGCGTAACGCAAACTCTGCAAGCAAGCCGACGGTTTCCATGCCGTCGAGCAAGAAGCTTGTCGAAATCGCCCGCATCATGCAGGAAGAGGGCTACATCGCAGGCTACGACATCGAGAAGGCGGAACCCCGCGACATTCTCGAGATCACGCTGAAGTACGGCGACAAGAAGAGCAAGACGATCCGCGGCTTGAAGCGCATCTCCAAGCCGGGTCTGCGCATCTACGCCGGAAAAGACGAGCTGCCCCGCGTTCTGGGCGGCCTCGGTACGGCTATTATCTCGACGAGCCACGGCGTCATGACCGACCGCGATGCCCGCAAAGCAGGCGTCGGCGGCGAAGTCATCGCCTACATCTGGTAGGAAAGGAAGGGATTCAGATATGTCTCGTATCGGCAAACAACCCATCGCCGTTCCTGCTGGCGTCGAAGTTACCATCGACGGAACCACCGTTTCGGTCAAGGGTGCGAAGGGCGAACTGTCCCGCACGCTTCCCGAGATGATGATCATCAGCCGCGAAGGCGACGAAATCATCGTCGAGCGTCCGGACGACAGCCGCGAAGCGAAGAGCTTGCACGGTTTGACCCGCACGCTTGTCAGCAACATGGTCGAGGGCGTGTCCACCGGCTTCAAGAAGAAGCTCGAACTCGTCGGCGTCGGCTACCGCGCCGCGCTGAAAGGCACCGACCTCGAAATGCAGCTCGGTTTTTCCCACCCGGTTCTGATCAAGGCCCCCGAAGGCATCACCTTCGAGGTTCCGAGCCAGACCGAGATCATCGTTTCCGGTCCCAGCAAAGAAGCAGTGGGTCAGGTTGCGGCGAACATTCGCAAGTGGCGCAAGCCCGAACCTTACAAGGGCAAGGGTATCCGCTACGAGGGCGAACGTGTCCGTCGTAAGCTCGGCAAAGCTGCCAAGTCCGATTAATCGCGATCACCGTAGCTGAGAAAAAGGACTGAAGGGAAACTATTATGAAGAAACTCAAAGCAAAGCAAGCCGGGCTGCGTCGTCGCCATACCCGTGTCCGCGGGAAGATCTCCGGAACGCCGGCCCGTCCGCGCCTGTGCATTACGCGCAGCAACTCGAATATGTACGCTCAGGTTATCGACGACGTCGCGGGCAAGACCATCTGCGCGGTGTCCACGCTCGGCCCCGATTTCAAAGCGACCGAGAAGAACGGCGCGACCGTCGATGGTGCCGCCGCTCTTGGAAGCCTGATCGGTAAGAAAGCGATAGAGTCCGGCGTCACGGAAGTTGTCTTCGACCGTGGCGGAAACCTGTATCACGGGCGCATCAAGGCTGTTGCCGACGGTGCCCGCGAAGCCGGCTTGAAATTTTAAAAGGGGTGTTAAACGCTTATGGCTCGTAAACAGCAAGATAACCAGGCGGCCGTTCCTGAGCTTCAGGAGCGCGTGGTCTACATCAACCGCGTTTCCAAGGTTGTCAAAGGCGGCCGTCGTTTCGCCCTGACCGCGCTTGTGGTCGTCGGCGACGGCAACGGACGCGTGGGCGTCGGCATGGGCAAGTCCCAGGAAGTGCCGATCGCCATCAAGAAGGGCGTCGAGGATGCCAAGAAGAACATGTTCACCGTGCCGCTGACCGACGAGAAGACGCTTCCGCATGATATTCTCGGCGAGTACGGCGCAGGCCGCGTGCTCATCAAGCCGGCGACTCCCGGTACCGGCGTTATCGCCGGCGGTCCGGTCCGTGCGATCATGGAACTCGCCGGGGTTACCGACGTGCTCACCAAGTCGCTCGGCACCAACAACGCCATGAACATCGTGAAGGCAGCTGCCGAGGGTCTCAAGAACATGGAGAGCCCCGAAGAGGTTGCCAAGCGCCGTGGCGTTTCGGTCGCCCAGATCTACGGCTGGAAGGAGAAGAAGTAACCATGGCTGACAAGACTCTTCGCGTCAAGCAGGTCAAGAGCGCTATCGGATGCCCGTCCGACCAGGGTAAGACCCTGAAGGCTCTGGGTCTCGGCAAGATTGGCCGCACGGTCGAGCAGGTGGATAACCCCTGCGTGCGCGGCATGATCTTCAAGGTTAAGCATCTCGTGGAAGTCGAAGAAGCCTAAACGGCTTCTTCGTTTCCGTATATACTGCTCGGCTGAGGATAGTATATACTTACTCGGAAGTTTGCTGGCGGCGAGCTGCCAGCATCGGGCATGAGCCCGATACAGCGAATATAAAGGAGAACCATCAATGGAACTGAAAGATCTCGTACCCGCAGAAGGATCCAAAAAGGCCCGCAAGCGCGTCGGCCGCGGCCCCGCATCGGGCACCGGCAAGACTGCAGGTCGCGGATATAACGGTCAGAAGTCCCGTGCGGGCGGCGGCAAGGGCGTAGGATTCGAGGGCGGCCAGACCCCCTTGGCGCGTCGTCTGCCCAAGCTCCCCGGTTTCCGCAACATCAATCACGTCGAGTACGTGCCGGTCAACGTCAGCCGTCTCGAGGCCTGCTTCGAGGCCGGCGATGTCGTCGATTGCGACACCCTGAAGGCAAAGGGCATCATCAAGCACTCCGATGCGCTCGTCAAGGTTCTCGGCGACGGCGAGATTACCAAGTCTCTTACGGTGAAGGTTGATAAGGTTTCTGCTTCGGCGAAGGCAAAGATCGAGGCAGCCGGAGGAAAGGTTGAAGAGCCTTGCTAAGCTCAATTGTAGATGCATTCAAGGTCCCGGAGCTGCGTAAGAAGATTCTCTTCACGCTGGCCATCCTTGCTCTGTATCGCTTCGGGGCGTACGTCCCCGTGCCGGGTATTCCGTTCAACGAGTTCGCCAACTCGTTCCAGGATGCCGGCGTCTCGATGACCATGCTCGACCTGTTCACCGGCGGTGCCCTTTCTAACTTCTCGGTGTTCTCGCTCGGCATCATGCCCTACATCACCGCATCGATCATCATGCAGTTGATGCAGGGCGTCATCCCGGCGGTCGGCAGGTGGGCCAAGGAGGGCGATTCCGGTCGCAAGAAGATCACCCAGGTCACGCGTTACCTGACGCTTGGCCTCGGTCTGATCAACGCCATCGGCTACCTCTTCCTGTTCAAATCGGACCAGTACGGTGTCGTGTTCTCGACCGAAGTGCCCGAGCTTCTCACCGACATCCTCGTCGTGTTCACGCTCGTAGCAGGCACGGCGTTCATCATGTGGATGGGCGAGCTCATTACGCAGCGGGGCATCGGCAACGGCATGTCGCTCATCATCTTCGTGAGCATCGTGAGCCGCGTGCCCTCCGCCATCTTCTCGTCGATCAACCTGCAGGCCGATCTGGGAATGGGCATCGCGATCACCGCGTTGATCGTGGTGGTGGTGCTCGTGTGCATTCCGCTCATCATCTTCGTCGAGCGGGCGCAGCGGCGCATCCCCGTGAACTACGCGAAGCGGATCCAGGGCCGCAAGATGATGGGAGGCCAGTCCACCTACATTCCCTTGAAGGTGAACGCGGCGGGCGTTATCCCGATCATCTTCGCGAGCTGCCTGATCTACTTCCCGGCCCAGATCGCAGCGTTGTTCAACGTCGAATGGCTGACGGGCTTCGCGAACGCGATTTCGACGGGCTGGGTCAACTGGATCATCACGCTCATCCTGATCGTCTTCTTCGCCTACTTCTACACCTCGATGGTGTTCAACCCCGAAGAGACGGCCGATAACCTGCGCAAGCAGGGCGGGTTCGTGCCCGGCGTGCGCCCCGGTTCGGCAACGGTGCTCTACATCAAGAATGTTATCAACCGCGTGACGCTGCCCGGTGGCATCTTCATCGGCCTGATCGCGGTCGTGCCGAGCATCATCTTCTTCTTCACGGGCAACCAGCTCATCCAGGCGTTCGGCGGTACTTCGATCCTCATCATGATCGGCGTCGCCCTCGACACCATGAGCAAGATCGAGTCGCAGCTGAAAATGCACAACTACGACGGGTTCTTCAAGTAGCCCGGCGTCGAAGATTCATCGATTGCGAACGGAGTCCCTTGTGGGGCTCCGTTGCATTTTCTGGTCCTGTTCTTTCGGGATGCGTGCAGCATGCGGGCCTTGCGGCTTGCGTCGGCACGGAGCGGCCCGGTTTCCGCTTCCCATCCCACGTTTCCAGCACCCCGCGTCCGCACCCCGCACCCATCTCTCGCATCTCGCACCCCGCACCCTGCACCCCGCACCCATCTCGCGTATTCCGCATCCCGTCTCTCGCTTCCAACTTCTCGCCCGCGCGCCGAAAGGATCAACCGAGGTCCGCTACGCGTGTTTTTGATCGAAGTGTTGCGTTTTCGGGCTTCGATGGGGGAAGTTGACGGCCCGGGTGCGGTACTCATCGCAACGGGCGATATCTGCAATCCTCTGAACAGGCGTTATGAATGAATGCTGGATAACCGCTCCGCAAAGCGGTTATTGGACTGCAACACAAAGGGCAAAAACATGTATTTAGGCTCCCTCTTCGCTGGCGATCTGACGACGACCCGAAGTCGAGGACCGATATCGTGGCGGGCGAGGCTTGGGACCTTTTGCCCTCGGGGCCGCCGGCAGGGGGCAAATGAGCTCTTATACCGCGAATCTCTTGAAAAACGGACCAGTCCTCAGCTGCTTTGCTACAATACGATAATCGTATGTAACGAAAGGATTTGAACATGAACATCGTGTTGTTGGGGGCTCCCGGCGCCGGCAAGGGCACGCAAGCCGCAAAGCTCGTTGAGGAGTACGAACTTCCGCATATCTCGACGGGCGACATGCTGCGCGCCGCGGTTAAAGAAGGTACCCCGCTGGGGAAGAAGGCCAAGTCCTTCATGGATGCCGGAGATCTTGTTCCCGATGACGTAATCATCGGCCTTGTGACCGAGCGTTTGCAGGGCAAGGACACCGAGAAGGGGTTCATCCTCGACGGATTCCCGCGCACGTCCGCCCAGGCAGTCGCGCTCGACGCCGAGCTTTCGAAGCTCGGTCGTCCGCTCGACGCCGCCCTGCTCATCGACGTTGATCCCGAAGTGATCGTCAACCGCCTCACATCGCGCCGTATGTGCAAGGAGTGCGGCTACATCGGCACGATCGCCGACGAGACGTGCCCCAAGTGCGGTGGCGAGATGTACCAGCGCGACGACGACAACGAGGCGACGGTACGCAACCGCCTCGATGTGTACGAGAAGTCCACGGCTCCGCTGATCGACTACTACCGCGGCTGCGATCTGCTCGTGGCCATCGACGGCGACCGCGATCCCGCGGTCGTGTACGCGGACGTGAAGAAGAGCCTCGGCCTGTAAGGCGAATGCGGAGCCGAGTCGAGCATCGGTTGCGCGAGCGGGATCCGGCTTGCGAAACGAGCTCGTCCGGCTCGGTTGTTCGGCATAGGCAATGAAAGGGGGTTGGCTGCTGCCAGCCCCCTTTCATTGCGCGGGCTTGCGCGACGGTCTCGGGCGGTGCTTCTTTTGTCGTCGCCCGGCTCCGGGGAATCGCGTATAATCTGTTAAGCTCATGCCAACTCTATGGGAAAAGATCAGACGAATCGTCGGCGACTATGCGCGCGCGAACAAGGCTGCCCTCAAACACGTCGCCCGATGCGTCGCCGTTATCGTGCTTTTGGCGACCGCGCTCGAGGTTTTCGTCTTCAACATCAACTATTTCACGTCGGCGGGCTACAATACGATCGATTTGACCAGCAAGCTCGATCTTCAGCAAACCCATGATGGGGAAGAGACCCAGTACCGGTTGACCGAGGTCGATCACGTGATCGAGTTCTCGAATCTCAACACCGAGGTTCGCAATATAAGGCTCGATTTCGATTTCGCTCAACCAGCCCAGGCGCTTCAGGTGAAGATCCAGTTCACCGACCAAGCCCACCATACCTATTTCGATTCCACCGAGTATACGGTAGGTGTTCCCGAGACCACTGTGTCCACGTTCGTCGATCAAAGCGAGTACATCAACCTCAACACGACGGGCTTGGTTGACAACCTTCGCATCGAGATCGTCGGCGATAACGTGCAGTATCCCATTCTGCTCGACGGCATTACCGTCAATGCGCATCATCCGTTCGACTTCAACGTGACGCGCTATCTCATCGCACTCGGTATCCTGGCGCTCGTTTGCGTGTTCAGGCCCAAATCGAGTATCTACCGCTGCTTCATCGTCGAGCAGCCCCGCCGTTCCAAGGCCATCATAATCGGTACGGTTGTCATCGAGGTGTATCTGATGGCAACGTTTCTGTTCTTCGGCTCGAATCTCGTCGGCGTAGCCACGCAGTCGTACAACTTCGGCGCATGGGACGGCACGTCCATCGTCAATACGTTCGAGGTCGGCGGCGATAACGCCCAGCAGTACGCCGAGCTTGCCAAGGCTATGGCGAAAGGGCAGCTCTACCTCGATGAGGAGCCTCCGCAGTGGCTCCAGGACATGGACGACCCCTACGACAAGGGAGCTCGCGACGAAGCGCAGAAAGTAACGGGGGAGCCGTATCTGTTCGATGTGGCGTATCACGACGGGCACTATTACGTGTACTTCGGGGTGGTCCCCGTCCTGCTGTTCTACCTGCCGTTCTATCTGCTTACGGGTGCGAATTTCCCGACGGCTATCGGTGTGCTTATCGCATGCATCGCGTTCGTGCTCGGGTGCTCGGCGCTGCTCGACCGCTTCGCGCGCTACCACTTCAAACGGGTGAGCCTCGGGTTGTACCTGCTGCTGCAGATACCGCTCGTGTTCTGCTGCGGGGTGCTCTATCTGCTCAAGTTCCCAACGTTTTACTCGCTGCCGATCATGCTCGGGCTGGCGTTTTCGGTCTGGGGTCTGTACTTCTGGATGAGGGGGAGGGCCTCCGGTTCGCCATGCAAATGGTATTTGGCGGGTTCGCTGTGCATGGCGCTCGTGGCGGGATGCCGCCCGCAACTGCTCGCTCTCTCGCTTTTGGCGTTCCCTTTGTTCTGGAGGCTGTTCATCACGAAACGGCATCTGCTCACGCCGAGAGGCGCGCGCGAGTTCGCCTGCTTGGTTGCGCCGTATCTCGTGGTCGCGGCGGGGCTTATGTGGTACAACTACGCCCGCTTCGGCTCGCCGACGAACTTCGGCGCGAACTACAACCTCACGGTCAACGATATGACCAAGCGCGGTTTCAGCTTTGGAAGGCTCGCTCCGGCGTTCTTTACCTACTTCCTGCAGCCGCCGAGCATTACGGGCGTGTTTCCGTTTATCCAAGCGGCTCCGTTCGAGACGACGTACATGGGGCAGACCATCAAAGAGGTCACGTTCGGCGGTATTCTGGCTTGCCTGCCGATCCTCTGGATCCTGCCGTTTTCGAAGCGCATTCTCAAGATGCGCATTGCGCAGCGCTCGACTCGCACCATTGCGGGCGTCATCATCGTCTTGATTTCGGCAGGCGTCCTCGTCGCCTTGCTCGACGCCCAGATGGCAGGTATCCTGCAGCGCTACTACGCCGATTTCAGCTTCATGTTCCTTGCCGCCGCCGTACTGCTGGCATTCATCGTGAACGAGAACCTCGATCAGGGGTCGACGAAGCGCAATGTGCTCATGAAGGTGCTCATAGCGCTTGTCTCGATCAGCTTGGTCTACAGTCTGCTCGTATGCTTCGTGCCGGAGACGGGCTGGTATTCAGACGTGTATCCTTGGGCCTATCAGAGCGTCATCGAAACGGCTCAGTTCTGGACGTAGGTGGGCTGCGATGGCGAAAGCGAAAGCCTCCAAGAAGAATGGGCAGGCCAAGGCGGAGCGCGTCGCAGCCGAGGGTGAGCAGGCAGCTCGCGAGGCAGTCGGCCGCTCTGGGCAATCCGGGGAACTCCCGAGCGCCGTATCGCGCGAGGCTCCTCCCGCCTCGTCGGAGGCGGTTCATAAATCGATGGTTTCGAACAAGCGGGCGAACACGAAACCGGAACTGCTCGTGCGCAAGCGCCTTCGCGAAGCGGGCTTGACCGGCTACCGTCTTCAGTGGAAGGTTCCGGGGCGCCCCGATGTCGCGTGGCCCGGAAAGCGCATCGCCCTGTTCGTCAACGGATGCTTCTGGCACCGCTGCCCGCATTGCAACCTGCCGCTTCCGAAATCGAACGTCGAATACTGGCACATCAAGTTCGAGCGCAACGTGGAGCGCGACGAAAGAAACCTTGCGACTTTGCGGGACATGGGCTGGCGCGTGCACGTCATCTGGGAATGCCAGCTCAAGAAGAAGGTGATCGACGATACGTTCGCCGATCTTCTGCCCGTGCTGGCCGAGGAGCTCGGCAAGGAGCTGAAAGCCGCCGAGGTTTCAAAACCCGAATTGCCAGCGTAGGCAAAAGCGTTACCAGCGGGCTCGCTGCTTGAGGGATCCCGGTTTCCCATTCACGTTCCCACCATAAAATCAAGCCGTTTGCCGATGGGAGCGACCGCGCCATGCTGCCCGTTTCAATCGTCGCGACGGGCGGCGAATCGAGACTGGTATCATGAATGCCGTGTATCCGACCAGACGAAGTTCGGCCAGACGAAGATTTTCGAGCGAGTGGGGTATTGCCGGGGTAGCTCGGCGCCTCGTTCGAATGGGTGCCATCGTTGCATCGCGCCCCTCTTCGAGCTTCCGGTCAGAGTGAAATCCCTTCAAAAGGAGAGGTGTATGACGAGAGAACTCAAATCCATGGACGGAAACAATGCTGCGGCGTACGTCTCCTATGCGTTTACCGAGGTAGCGGGCATTTACCCCATCACTCCGTCGAGCCCTATGGCCGACTTGGTTGATCAGTGGGCCGCCGCCGGCCAGAAGAACATCTTCGGCACCACGGTGAAGGTATGCGAGATGCAATCGGAAGGCGGTGCCGCAGGCGCAGTCCACGGTTCGCTTGCCGCCGGCGCGTTGACCACCACCTACACGGCTTCCCAGGGTCTGCTTCTCATGATCCCCAACATGTACAAGATGGCAGCCGAAATGCTGCCGAGCGTGTTTCACGTAAGCGCCCGCACGGTTGCCACCCAGGCTCTCAGCATCTTCGGCGACCATTCCGACGTCATGGCGTGCCGCCAAACCGGTTTCGCCATGCTCGCCGAGAGCAACGTCCAGGAGGTCATGGATCTGTCTGCCGTCGCCCACCTTGCGGCCATCAAGGGCCGCGTTCCCTTCATCAACTTCTTCGACGGCTTCCGCACGTCGCATGAAGTGCAGAAGATCGCCGTATGGGATTACGACGATCTGGCCGAGATGTGCGATATGGATGCGGTGCGCGACTTCCGCGACCACGCGCTCAACCCCGAGCGTCCGGCCATGCGCGGCAGCCACGAGAACGGCGATGTGTTCTTCCAGCACCGCGAGGCATGCAACAGCCATTACGCTGCGCTGCCTGCGGTAGTCGAAGATTACATGCACCAGGTGAACGCCAAGCTCGGCACCGATTACGAACTGTTCAACTACTACGGCGCCGCGGATGCCGATCGCGTTATCGTAGCGATGGGCTCGTTCTGCGACGTCGTCGAAGAGGTCGTCGACTACCTGAATGCGCACGGCGAGAAGGTCGGCCTCGTGAAGGTTCGCCTGTACCGCCCGTTCGTGACCGAGAAGTTCATGGCGGCGCTGCCCGAGACCGTGAAGAAGATCGCAGTCATGGACCGCACCAAAGAGCCGGGCGCCGTAGGCGAGCCGCTCTACATGGACGTGGTGAACGCGCTCGTGCACGAAGGCCGCACCGATCTCATCGTGGTCGGCGGCCGTTACGGTCTGGCTTCGAAGGACACGCCCCCCTCGTCGGTGTTCGCCGTATACACCGAGCTCGAGAAGGACGCTCCGGCGCGCGAGTTCACGGTCGGCATCGTCGACGACGTGACGAACCTCTCGCTTCCCGAAGATCCGGCGAGTCCGAATACCGCAGCTGAAGGCACCATCGAGTGCAAGTTCTGGGGTCTCGGCGGCGATGGCACGGTCGGCGCTAACAAGAACTCCATCAAGATCATCGGCGACCATACCGATAAGTACGTGCAGGCCTACTTCCAGTACGACTCCAAGAAGACCGGCGGCGTGACGATCAGCCACCTGCGCTTCGGCGACTCGCCCATCAGGAGCACCTACTACGTCAACAAGGCCGACTTCGTCGCCTGCCATAACCCGTCGTACGTGACCAAGGGCTTTCGCATGGTCAACGACGTCAAGCCCGGTGGCACGTTCATGATCAACTGCCAATGGACGCCCGAGGAGCTCGAGCATCATCTGAACGCCGAGGCGAAGCGCTATATCGCCGAGAACGATATCAAGCTCTACACCATCAACGCCATCGATCTCGCCCAGGAGATCGGCATGGGCAAACGCACGAACACCATCCTGCAATCGGCGTTCTTCGCGCTTGCGAACGTGATTCCCCAGAACGAAGCCCTTCAGTACATGAAGGACGCGGCGACCAAGTCCTACCTTAAGAAGGGTCAGGAAATCGTCGACATGAACCATCGCGCCATCGAAGCGGGCGCTACGGCCTTCATGCAGGTCGAAGTGCCGGCGAGCTGGGCCGAGGCGACCGATGAGGCCGATACCGCCGAGCTTGCGGGTCGTCCCGAGCTCGTGAAGCAGGTTGTCGAGATCATGGAGCCGGTCGGCCGCATGGACGGCGACCGCCTGCCCGTTTCGGCATTCGTCGCTCATGCTGACGGCCAGTTCGAGCAGGGCGCTGCCGCCTACGAGAAGCGCGGCGTTGCCGTGAGCGTGCCCGAATGGGACGCTGCGACCTGCATCCAGTGCAACCAGTGCGCCTTCGTGTGCCCGCATGCCACCATTCGTCCCTTCGCCCTGACCGAAGCAGAGGCTGCCGGCGCCCCGTCGGCAGCCAAGCTCGTGCCGATGAAGGGCAAGGGCAACGACGGGTTCCAATACACGCTTGCCATCTCGCCGCTCGACTGCATGGGCTGCGGCGTGTGCGTGAACGTGTGCCCGACCGATTCGCTTGCTATGGTCGCACAGGAAAACGAGCTCGCCCAGCAGGGCGTGTTCGAGTACTGTGTCGCCCAGGTTTCCGATAAGCCCGAGCTGGAAGATGTCAGCGTGAAGGGCAGTCAGTTCAAGCAGCCGCTGCTCGAGTTCTCGGGCGCCTGCGCCGGCTGCGCGGAGACCGCGTACGCGAAGCTCGTCACCCAGCTGTTCGGCGATCGCATGTACGTTGCGAACGCCACGGGCTGCTCGTCGATTTGGGGAGGGCCTGCGGCTACGTCGCCTTATGCCATCAACAAGGACGGCCATGGCCCCGCGTGGTCGAACTCGCTCTTTGAAGACAACGCCGAGCACGGTTTGGGCATGCTGCTCGGACACGAGGCCGTACGCGACAAGCTCGTTGCCGATACGGAGAAGCTCATCGCGGCAGCGGGTGTCGGCGAAGCGGTTAAGGCCGCTGCGCAGGCGTGGATCGACTCCATGGGCGATGCGGATGCGAGCAAGGACGCTTCGGCTGCCTACATCGCCGAGCTCGAGAAACTCGCTGCAGGTGCCGATGGCGAAGCCGGCGAGCTTGCCGCTGCCGTTCTCGAGAACAAGGAATACCTGACCAAGAAGTCCGTCTGGATCTTCGGCGGCGACGGTTGGGCGTACGACATCGGCTATGGCGGACTCGATCACGTGCTCGCTTCGGGCAAAGACGTGAACGTGTTCGTCTTCGATACCGAGGTGTATTCCAATACCGGCGGCCAGGCTTCGAAGGCTTCCAACATCGGCCAGGTCGCCCAGTTCGCGGCTTCCGGCAAGGATATCAAGAAGAAGAGCCTGACCGAGATCGCCATGGCCTACGGGTACGTGTACGTAGCGCAGGTCGCCATGGGTGCGAAACCCGCGCAGACCATTAAGGCCATCGCCGAGGCCGAAGCCTATCCCGGGCCGTCGCTCATCATCGGCTACTCGCCGTGCGAGATGCACTCCATCAAGGGCGGCATGGCGAATTGCCAGGACGAGATGAAGAAGGCTGTGGACTGCGGTTACTGGAACCTATTCCGCTTCAATCCCGAAGCGCCTGCGGGTAAGAAGTTCGTTCTGGACTCCAAAGAACCTGCCGGCGGCTACCAGGAGTTCCTCATGAACGAGGCTCGCTACAGCCGTTTGACCCGCGAGTTCCCCGAGCGCGCAACCGAGCTGTTCGAGCGCAACGAGAAGGCGGCGGTCGATCGCTACGAGCATCTTCTGAAGCTCAAGGAGGTGTACTCCGAGGCGTAGGGCCTCGGTACGAGGTATCAAGGAAAAGGGGCTTGGACGATAATCAAGCCTCTTTTCTTGTATAGTATGCACGTACGAAAACATCCATGCACCAAACAAGGAAGGAAAGAGGGTTCCAATGGCAGAACTACCCCTGATCTTGGGCCTCGTGGCCGGCGTTTTAGCAGCCGTCTACGCGGGTGTCTTGATCACTCGGATCAACAAGTTGCCAGCTGGCAACGAAACGATGCAGGGTATTGCATCGGCAATCCAGGAAGGCGCAATGGCGTATCTTGGCCGCCAGTACCGCACCGTCGCCATCGTGGGCGTCGTTGTGGCTATCGTACTGCTCGTCCCCGGATTCATGGGCGTATCGGGCTTCGGCATTTGGACGGCTATCGGCTTTGTCGTCGGTGGCGTGGCTTCGGCCGCTGCGGGCTTCATCGGCATGCGCATTTCGGTTGCGGCGAACGTGCGCACGGCTGAAGCGGCACGCACCGGGCTCGGTCATGCCCTGCGCGTGGCGTTTCAATCGGGCACCGTCACCGGCATGTTCGTGATCGGCCTGGGCATTCTTTCGGTGTCCATCATGTCGTTTCTCGTGTTCGCGGGCATCGCGCCGTTCTCGGCGCTCGTCGGACTTGGCTTCGGCGGTTCGCTCATTTCGGTGTTCGCCCGTCTCGGCGGCGGTATCTTCACGAAGGCCGCCGACGTAGGAGCCGACCTCGTCGGCAAGGTGGAAGCGGGCATCCCCGAGGACGATCCGCGTAACCCCGCCGTTATCGCCGACAACGTGGGCGACAACGTGGGCGACTGCGCCGGTATGGCGGCCGACCTGTTCGAGACCTACGTCGTGACCACGGTTGCCGCCATGCTCATCGGCAACCTTGCATTCGGCGGCGACAGCATCTACGTGTCGCTCGGTTTCCCGGTTGTGATCGGCGTCGCCTCGATCATCGCTTCGATCATCGGCACGCTGTTCGTCAAGATGAGCCCGAACGGCACCATCATGGGTGCGCTGTACAAGGGCCTGTGGATTTCGGCGATCATCGCCATCATCGCGTTCTTCCCGATCACGAACTGGATGCTCGAGGGCGTTACCGTGGTGAATACCTCGCTCGCCCCGGCGGGCATCACGCCGCTTTCCATCTGGATCTGCGCCGTCATCGGCGTTGTGCTCACGGCGGCAATGGTCTACATCACCGACCACTACACGTCTTCTGAGAAGAAGCCGGTCGAATCCATCGCCGAGGCAAGCGTTTCGGGCCACGGCACGAACGTTATCCAGGGCTTGGCTGTCGGCATGGAGGCCACCGGCCTCCCGATTCTCGTAATCGTCGTCGCGACGCTTGCGAGCTTCTTCTTAGGCGGCATCTTCGGCATCGCCGTCGCAGCGCTCTCGATGCTTTCGATGGCGGGCATCGTCGTCGCCATCGACTCCTTCGGTCCGGTGACCGACAACGCGGGCGGAATCGCCGAGATGAGCGGTTTGCCCGAGAGCGTGCGCGAGAACACCGACGCGCTCGACGCGGTGGGCAACACCACCAAGGCCGTTACCAAGGGCTACGCCATCGCTTCGGCCGCGTTGGCCGCCGTGGTTCTGTTCGCCGACTTCACCCATACGGTGACCGAGGAGACCGGCGCGGTGTTCTCGTTCGACCTGGCGAACCCGTTCGTTCTCATCGGCCTGTTCATCGGCGGCCTCCTGCCGTACCTGTTCGCATCGCGCGCGATGACGAGCGTCGGCAAGGCTGCAGGCGACGTCGTCGAAGAGGTGCGCCGTCAGTTCAAGGAGATCCCCGGCATCATGGAGGGTACGGGCAAGCCCGACTACGCGAGATGCGTCGACCTCGTGACCAAGGCTGCGCTGCGCGAGATGGTGCTTCCGGCTATGATTCCGATCGGCACGCCCGTTCTCATCATCGTCGTCGGCTTCATCCTGCAGGCGATCGGCTATCCCCAGGCGTTCGAGTTCACCACCCTCGTGCTGGGCGGGGCGCTCGTGGGCACCATCATCACGGGCCTGTTCGTCGCCATCTCCATGACGAGCGGCGGCGGTGCGTGGGATAACGCCAAGAAGCTCATCGAGGAGGGCAAGTACGGCGGAAAGGGCTCGTTCGCCCATCAGGCCGCCGTTACCGGCGACACCGTCGGCGACCCCTACAAGGACACGGCGGGTCCCGCGTTGAACTCCATGATCAAAGTGTTCAACATCGTGGCGCTCCTGCTGGTTCCGCTTCTGGCGCTGCTTGCGTAAAGCGCGCGTTCAGGTAAGCTCTGCAAGGGTCGACGGCATCGTGCCGCCGGCCCTTTTCTTTGGCCGAATCGCAGCGCGGCTTCGACCTCGGATACGCGATCTTCCTTTTGGCTTGGGGTTCACTGCGCCGTTCGGGGATGCGAGCCCGCTTTGCCATACCCTGACGGTGTCCACGAAGGGCCTCTGTGCGAAGAGAATTTCGGATTAATCGCCCTTTCACTTTTTGCGATCAGGACTTTTGCTGCAGATATTCCATCATGCAGCGCCTGAAACCTCGCACGGAAGCGATCGGCGGACAGGGGCCGAGGGTTTGGCGGTTGAGCGTGGTTCGGTGGCTGGAGCCTTGCCGATTGTTCGCAGGATGGACGATCGGCGCAAGGGTTGACGGGGCTACGGCTGGTTTTGCCTCATGGGGTCTCCCGCTTGCCCTCCACGAGGTCGATGAGTTCTTGATGGGTGTGCACGCCGAGCTTTGCGTAGATATGGCTCACGTGGGTTTTCACGGTATTGTACGAAACGACGAGCTTCTCCTGGATGAAGCGGGCGTTGCGGCCCTGCGCGAGCAGGCCGAATATCTCGTCCTCGCGGGCGGTGAGGCCGTGGGTTTCGCTCAGCATGCGGCAGCGCTGTTCGAAATCGGCGGGGCGCTCGCTCGGGGCAAGGGGTGCCGCAGGTTCCACTTTGCGAATCGTGTCACCGAAGCTGAAATTGCGCTGCGTGGCCAGGATGTAGATCACGAGGCCGAACACGATGCAGGCGGAGACGGTTGCGATCATGCCGTAATCGACATGGTAGTATTGGTTTGCGAGCCGTCCTAGGTTCGCGCCGATGATCGTACCGAGCGAAGCCATGGCGTTGCCCCATGTGAGCACGACGAGCGCATTGGGTGTGTTCTTGGCGGAAAGCGCAACGAGTACGAAGTACATGAGGATCTCGAACAGCCCGGTGCCGCTGCTCAAAAGGTTGCTTGCGATCAGGTCGTTTTGCGTTCCGGCGATCGAGGGCACGAGAAAGCCCGCGATACTGAACAGGATCGATGCTCTGAACAGCGCATCGGGGTCGAGAGGCCGCTTGCTGACGAGTCGGATGAGGGCGTAGACGCCGAGCGGGATGAGGGCGAGCAGGGGGAAGATGGGCACGCGGTCGGTTTCGGCGAAGGTGAGGGTATAGCCGTAGATGAATCGGAAGATGATGAGCGTGATGAACACCTGGTGGACGAACGGGAGATACGACGCCGGCGAGGTGACCGCCGCATCGGCGGGGGAATCGGCGGCGAGAATCTGACGCAGGATGGGGCGCGCAAGGGAGCTGCAGAGCGCAAGCGTGAGAAAGGGAACGGCTGCGAACAGAAGCAGATTCGCCTCGATCGGAAGATAGGGAAACGCGATGCGCAATGCGTAGGATGCGAAGTAGGCAAGCGCGATGCATACGCCCAAGACGCGCAGATCGAGCCCCATGCAGGCGACGCCGACGATAACGGCTGCAAGGCTGATGCCGATCGTGGCCACCGACGCCCCGATGGCGAGCGTGAGAAACGAATTCAGATACAGACCCGCGAGCGTGAGGATGGCACCCGCCGCGAGCGAGGCGAGGATTCCCGAGAAGAGGCGCTTTTTGAGCATACCTGGCTTCCAGCGGGCGACGAGCGCCATGACGATGAGCGCGAGCCCGCCTGCTGCGGCGCTGATTTCGCGGGTCCACGGCGAAACGGCATCGAAGAGTGGAAACGCGCAGTAGTTGAGCAACCAGTACTCCGTGAACACGAGCACGAGCGCCCCGAAGCATGACGCAATGCGTTTCGCCTGCTTGCCTTCGATGTTCCGCAGCGTGCGTGCGGCATCGGACGATGCGATCGTGTGAGCCATGGATCCCCTCAGGTAACGACTTCAATTTCGTCGTTCATTCTAACAGGGTGATTCGCGCAAAACAGCGGGTAGCGGCCAAAATCACCCGACTCGTATGATGAAAAAACGGCCCGTGCGACGCTACGGTCTTACGAGTCGGGTGCGTCGATTCGATTCGAAGTGCAGCCGACGTATAAGAAAAAGCAGGGCAAGGGAGGATCTATGAAATCATCAACCACCATGCAGAAAAGCGGCATGAGCCGCCGCGCCTTCTTAGGACTCGGTGCAACGGCAGCCGTACTTGCAGGCGCAGGCCTTGCGGGGTGCGCCCCTGCGGCTCCCTCGGCGAGTGCCGAGGGAGGAAGCGGTGCCGATGCGGCAACCGACTGGCTCGGTGCCGAGCCGGAGATCGACGAGAGCGATATCGTCGAGACCGTCGACACCGAAGTGCTCGTATGCGGAGCGGGAACATCGGGCTTGTTTGCCGCGTGCTCGGCAGCCGAGGAGGGTGCCAAGGTCGTATGCCTCGAAAAGGGCTCCATCGGCGGCGGCGTGCGCGACAATCTCGGCTCGATCAACAGCCGTCTCCAGAAGGAAGCGGGCGTGGAGATCGACGAGAACGAGATCTGCAACGATTTGACCCGCTACGCGAACAATTACTGCAATCAGCGCCTCTACCATATCTGGGCGCAGAATTCCGGCGAGGCGATCGACTGGTACCAGGATCGGCTCGAGGAGGCGGGCTTCGAGCTGTTCTTCGAGGGTGCCGAAAACGCGAAGCCGTCTCGCTACAAGCACTGGCCGACCGGCCACATTCCCAGCTGGCCCGCCGATGCCGAGTTCGCCGGCCTCAAAGATGTGGTCAACGGAAAGATCGTACTCGGCGACTATGCGAAGGAGAAGGGCGTCGATTTCCGCTTCTTGACGCCGCTCGTCAAGCTCGTTAAAGAGGGCGACAAGGTTACGGGCGCCATCGCGAAGGGCCCCGACGGCTACATCAGGATCAACGCCTCGAAGGGCACCGTGGTGTGCACGGGCGGCTATGCGCGCAACGAGGACATGCTCAAGGCGCTGCAGCCCCAGACGCTCAGCAAGTACTCGCTTTCCATCGCCATCGACGGCACGACGGGCGACGGCATCAAATCGTGTCTGTGGGCAGGGGCGCACATGGACGAGGCCCATACGGCCATGGTGTTCGACCGCGTTGCCGTCAAGCCCGACGAGTACGGCGGAGCCGAAACGGTGGGGTCGCTGTTCTGGATGGGGTCGAACCCCTGGCTCAAGGTCAACCTCAACGGCGAGCGCTTCACCAACGAATCGGCTCCCTACGACTACGTGCTCAACGCCGCCATCGCACAGCCGCACCATACGGTCGTCGACATCTGGGATTCGGATTATGCGACCTACCTCGAGCAGTTCGATATCCACGGATGCGCCCGCGTGTACCCGTTCGACAACGGCGCGCCTACCAACATGACGCTCGAAGTGACGGAGGGCATCAACGAGGGCCTCATCGAAAACGGCTACATCATCAAAGCCGATACGATCGAGGAGCTGGCGAAGGGTCTCGGCATTCCCGCAGATAACCTGAAGAAGACGGTCGATCGTCAGAACGAGAACTTCGACAACCAGATCGATCCTGATTTCGGCAAGGAGGATTTCCGTCTGTCCGCCATCCGTACGCCCCCATTTTACGGGGTGCGCACCTCGGGCTACATGCTCTGCACGCTCGACGGCATTACGATCAACGAGGATTTCCAGGCGGTTGACGAGGGCGGCAACGCGATCGAGGGCCTGTACGTGGCGGGCGTCGATTCGGGATCGTACTTCGCCCACACCTATCCGAACATGTCGACCGGCCATTGCTGCGGACGTTCGGTTACCTTCGCCCGCATGATCGGCAAGGCGCTCGCTGCGAAGTAGCATCGAGCCTCTATCGGCAACGTCTCCCTCAACGCTGCCCGCATAAGAAAACCCGCGCAGTTCGGTTGCGCGGGTTTTCTTGCGTCGCGATTAATAATTTGGAAAGATATAATTAAGAAAGTCTCAAGGTAGGAAGAATAGCCATTAATCTTTGCGGCTCGTAATCTCATGGTAGACGCAGAAATGCGTCGCTTCAAGGGGGAAGCAAGCACGAGAAGGAGGATCGCATGACGAGCTATTTAGATCGAATTCGACAGTCATCGGATATCACCCGAAGGGGATTCATCAAAGCAAGCGCGGCTGCTACGGCGGCTCTTGCTGTTTCGGGAAGCCTTGCGGGCTGCGCGAACAAAGTGCAGAAAAAGGAGGAGGAGCCCAAGTCGGTGGCTACGGTAACACGCGATTTGACCACAGGTACATGGGTCACTGCTGCCTGTTGGCATAACTGCGGCGGACGTTGCCTCAACAAGGCTTTGGTGAAAGACGGCATCGTCGTCAGGCAGAAGACCGACGACACCCACGAAGACACTCCGGATTATCCGCAGCAGCGGGCTTGCGTTCGAGGTCGTTCTCAGCGAAACCACGTTTTGTCTGCCGACCGTTTGAAGTACCCCATGAAAAGGAAGAGCTGGCAGCCTGGCGGAGGAGAGAACTCTCATGGCGAACTGCGTGGGGTTGACGAGTGGGAGAGGATCAGCTGGGATGAGGCGTATGACTATATCGCCGATGAGATCAAGAGGATCGTCGATGAGCACGGCAACCGGGCCCTGTTTGCCGATGGGGGAGCCGTTTCAAAGTTCCTGAGTCTGTACGGCGGCTATATCGGGCACTGGGGAACGACGTCGCGCGGTGCATGGACGTACACGCCTGACGTTGTCGGAATCGCTCCTCAGCCTAACGAGGGTATAAACGATCGTATCGACATGCGCAACAGCGATGTGGTTCTGCTGTTCGGAGTGAATCCCGCGTGGTCCTCTGCGGGAAATCCTGCCTATCATCTGCTTCAGATCAAGAAGGCCGGCGCTAAGTTCGTCGCCGTCGACCCGTTCTACAACGATTCGTATTCCCTTGTCGACGCGGAGTGGATACCGTGCCGCCCCTCTACGGATATGACGTTGTTCCTCGGAATGGCCTATGCCATGGTTGATATGGACGGAGAGAAGGGCCTCATCGACTGGGACTACCTCAATACCCATACGATCGGATTCGACGCCGAGCATATGCCGGAAGGCGAAGACCCGAACGGCAATTTCAAAGATTACCTTCTGGGAACGTTCGACGGTGTGCCGAAAACACCTGAATGGGCATCTGCCATCTGCGGTGTCGAACCCGACAAGATACGCTATCTAGCGGAACTTGCGGGCAAGGATAACAAAACGTCGATCCTCATGGCTTGGGCTTCTGCTCGAACCCATAATGCCGACAGTCTGCCTCAGCTGGTTATGACGCTCGGCGCTATGGGCGGGCATTTCGGCAAGTCGGGGCACATGTGCGGGCTTTCGTGCCATTCCCGCTCGTTCAGCGGCGGAACGTATTTGGTTGGTTCGGGATCCGCGGGCCTTCCTTCGATCAAAAACCCGCTGGGCGGAACCGAGAACATCAACGATACCGAGATGTGGAACGCGATCGCCGACGGCAAGTACACGTATGCGGGTGGATCGACCAACAAGGTTCCGGGCGAGGAGCGGGATGTCGATATCAAGCTGATCTACCACGACAGCATGAACGCAAAGCTACAGACGACCGACGGGCAGGCCAAGGGCATCGAGGCGCATCGCAAGGTCGATCTCGTCGTTACCCACTCCCTCTTCATGACGACGAACGCGGTCTATTCCGATTTCGTGCTTCCCATCGAATCGTATTGGGAGAAAGAGGGCGGGTTCCTTCAGGGTAACCGCGAGGCGCTCATTTACCACTCGAAGGTGATCGACCCCCTATACGAATGCCTTTCCGACGAGGCCATTGCTTGCGAGATTGGCACGCGATTGGGCCTCGATCCGAACGAGGTTTTTCCGATCGACGAAAAGCAGCAGCTTTTCAACCAATTCGTCGGTGCGTACGTGATCGACGAATCGGGCGAGAAGAAGCCCTTGGTGACCATCACCGAAGATGATATCGAGGAGTGGGGTTGCGAGGGGGAGCCGCAGGAGGGCTCCATCTCGATGGGTGAACTCATCGAGCAGGGCTTGTATCAGATACCCCGTAAGAGCGGCGATGCGTACGGCTATATCGCCTACGAGGATTTCGTCAGCGACCCCGAGGCCAATCCGATGAAAACCGAGAGCGGCAAGCAGGAGATCTACTCGAAGGTGCTGCGCGACACGATCAACGCGATAGGCTACAGCACGATCGAGGCGGTGCCGACCTACGTGCCTCCGCAAGAGGGCTACGAGGCGACCTTCAGCGATTTCTCGGCTGGAGTAAAAGGCGAGTACCCCTTCCAGGTGTATAACCCGCACTACCTGCGTCGTTCGCATACGGTATTCGACAACGTCGAATGGCTTCGAGAGGCATGGCCCAATCCGGTGTTCATCAATATCGGCGATGCCGAAAGCCTCGGCATCGAGTCGGGCGATACGGTCTTGCTGACAAGCCCTCATGGCAAGTGCATTCGCAAGGCCTGTCCGACGAACCGCTTCATGTCGGGGGTTATCGGCCTTCCGCATGGTGCCTGGGTCGATATCGATCCTGAAACGGGAATCGACCGGGCGGGATCCGACAACATTCTTACAGGTCAAATTCAGTCTGGTCAGGGAGTATCGGGATGGAATACCTGCATCTGCAACATCGAGAAATACAACGAGGAGCTTGCTGCAGATGACGAGGTTCCCATGCGGATTCCCGAAGCGCAGAATTAGGGGGATGATTGATTATGAGGCAAGGGTTCTATTTCGATATGACCGCATGCATTGGTTGCAGGACGTGTCAGGTTGCATGCAAGGATAAGAACGATCTTCCGATCGGTGTGGTGTTCAGGAACGTAACCGATTACGAGGTCGGGGACTATCCGAGCATTGCGACCTACCATTATTCCGCGTCGTGCAACCACTGCGAAACACCCGCATGCGTTGCCGTCTGCCCGAATGAGGCTATGTTCGTAGACGAGGAAGACGGTACCATCCAGCATGACGATAGCAAGTGCATCGGATGTCAATACTGCGTGAACGCCTGTCCGTACGGAGTTCCGAAGTATATCGAGGATATCCAGTTGACCCATAAATGCGACGGGTGCAAAACGCTGCGGGAAAACGGGGAAAACCCCGCCTGCGTCAGCGCATGCCCTATGCGCGCTCTCGAGTTCGGGCCCATCGACGATTTGAGGGCCGCTCATCCCGATGCCGTCAACCAGATAACGATTCTTCCCGATGCAAGTCAGACCAATCCATCGGTCGCGATCGAAGCGAAGAAGGCTGCGCTTGACGCAGGGGCAACGCCGGTCTTGATGTAGAAGGACTATTAAACCGCATTCGGCGCCGTGGCAGTTGGGGGCTGCCACGGCTCCCGCGTTGCAGAGGGAAGGGGAGCGATGAGACGGTGCGATAGCGCGACGGTTGTGGCATTGTGCAACCGATGGTTTCTCTATTCGTTTTTCGGAAGATTGTTCGCGGCAGAGCCCGACGGAGACCTCCTCGAACTTGTCGAAGGCGATCATTTGGCAGAAGAGTGTTCGATGCTCGATGCTGCCGACCAGCAAGTCGGAAAAATCCTATGTTTTCGTGCGAGAGGCTCGGTGCTTGATCGAGAAACCGATCTCGAGGCGCTCGTCGGCGAGTACACGAAACTCATGATCGGACCTGGGAAGGTGCCTGCTCCGCCATGGGAATCGATCTACGTTTCGCGGGAGCCGCTGCTGTTCCAGGAAAGCACGCTTGAGGTTCGCGAGGCGTACGCGGCGGCGGGATTCGAGGCGGCGGGGTACCCCCGCGAAGCTGACGACCATCTGGCGACGGAGCTGAACTTCATGGCCGCTTTGGCTGATCGGGCGGTTCGCGCTTACGAGTCGGAAGACATCGAAGTGTACGAGGATGCCCTTCGAGCCCAATCCCGATTCTTGAAAAACCACCTTCTCGTCTGGATTCATGAATTCTCTGATCGCATGAACGATGTCGATGGTATAAGCTCTTTTTATCCCTCGTTCGCATCGCTCGCCGCTTTGGTGTGCGAGCGCGATGCCGGGGTGATCGAGGAGCTGCTTGCCGAGCTGTAGCGGGGGGCTATGGGTAACATCACGCTGAAAACGAAGTTCGTCGTGCTGATCTCAGCGCTCGTCGTCGTGTCTCTTTTCGCCAACCTGGCGTGGACATCAGTCAACAAGCGCGCTCAGATGGAAAACGAGCTGCGCGAGAAGGGCGAAGTGCTCGCACAGCAGATGGATGCGGTATGGGAGTTCATGGCATCGAACCAGGATCGCCTCGAGCAGATATCGTATACCGAAGACGGCGTGTACCAGGGTCTTCACTGCGCGATCGTCGGGCGCAGCATCGGACTCTTGTTCACCTCGCAATCCGAGTACACGACGCGGTTCGTGAACTTCGACCCGCGAAACGACGCCGACGAGCCCGACGAGTTCGAGGCCGAGGCCCTCGCTGCATTCACCGAGCAAGAGGGCCGAACCGAGTACTACGAGATAGCCGAGTACCAGGGTGAAGAGGTGTTTCGCTATCTTGCGCCCATGACGATCGAGGAAAACTGCCTCGATTGCCACGGCGAGCCAAAGGGTGAGATCGATGTGACGGGCTTCCCTAAAGAGGGGTGGACGATAGGGGATGTGGGCGGTGCCATCAGCATCATCATGCCGCTCGACGTATACCGCGAAAGCGAGCAGTCCGCCATCGTGCAGGATGTGATCTTCTTCGGCGGCATGCTTGCGTTCTGCCTCGTCATCGTCTATGTGGCGCTCGGCTATCTCGTAACCCGGCCGCTCAACAAGATCCAGGCAGGCGTTGAGCAGATCAAGACAGGCGACCTCGACGTGGAGCTCGCCTATACCGAATCGTCGCGCGAGATGAACACGCTTACGGCTGATTTCAACCGGATGGCCGAGGAGCTTTCGACGATGTACGGCAATCTCGAAACCCAGGTCGAGGATCGAACCGCCCAGCTCGCCCACGCAAACGACGTGCTCGAGCGACAGCGCGCCCAGCTCGAAGAAGTGAACGGCCTCTTGCGCGACGAGAATCAGTACAAATCCGAATTCTTGGCCATGATGAGCCATGAGCTGCGCACGCCGCTTACCTCCATCATCGCGTTCGCTGAGATGCTCAACAAGGAGAGCGAGCCGAAAGACGAGAAGGAAGCCGAGACGCGCCGCGAGATCGAAGCGAACAGTCGGGCGCTTCTGTTCATGATCAACGATATTTTGGAGATGAGTCGCCTCGATGCGGGTAGGATAGAGATGAATGTTGAAACGGTCGATTTGGGGGATGTCGCCGGGCTGGTGCAGTCGGTCGTGCAGCCGTTGGCGAAGCAGAATGGAATCGAGTTCACGTGCGAGATCGACGCGGATGTGCCGCTGATCGAAGCCGACTTCGAGAAAGTCAGGCACGTGCTCGAGAACCTGGCGGGCAATGCGGTGAAATTCACGCCCAGGGGCGGATCGGTGCGCTTGCACATAAGCCACCATCCCGAGTGTCGGGAGGTGTGGCTCAGAGTCGCCGATACGGGCATCGGCATTGCCAAGAAAGACCAGCAGCGGGTGTTTGAGCGTTTCGTCCAAGCCGACTCCTCCGCTTCGCGCAAGTACAGCGGTACGGGGCTCGGCTTGGCATTGGCGAAAGAATATACCGAAATGCACCACGGCAGCATCTCGCTGGAAAGCGCAATCGGCGAAGGCAGCGTCTTCACCGTGCGCATGCCGGTCGGCCACGACGCCGAAAGCGAACGGGAGGCGATGTGTAGATGACCCAGGCGAAGATCATGCTTATTGACGATGACGAGAGCTTGCATGTGCTCGTCAGGCGTCTTGCCGAAGATGCGGGATACGCGTTCTGCTCGGCGTACGGGGGAGAAGAGGGTCTAAAAGTCCTCGGCTCCGAAAAGCCCGATCTGCTGCTGCTCGACGTCATGATGCCGGGCACGAACGGGTTCGACGCCTGCCGCCAGATGAGAGAAGACGGCAGGCGCATACCGATCATCTTCCTTTCCGCAAAGGGCGATATCGTCGACAAGAGCATCGGCTTCAAGGCGGGCGGCGACGATTATGTGGTGAAGCCGTTCAGCTCCGACGAACTGCTTCTGCGCATCGAGGCCCATCTGCGCAGGCATAAATCGGATCTCGCGTTCGCCAAGGCGATCACGCGGGAGGGAAGCAACGTGACGGGCGACATCGAGGTGTGCTTCAACCGGTACGAAGTTCGGCTGCGCGGCGAGAAGGTCGATCTCACGGCGAAGGAGTTCGAGATACTGGCCCTTCTGGCGGCGAGTCCCGGCCAGGTGTTTACGCGCGCGCAGATATTCGAGCATATCTGGGGCGAGGGAAGCGATGTGGACGAGAGCAGCATCACGGTGTTCATCCGTAAGATCCGCGAGAAGATCGAGGATAATCCCTCGCAACCCAAATACCTGCTCACCGTATGGCGCGTGGGATACAAGTTCGCCGAACGCGTGTAGCGCATAGCTTGCGGCGGCTCGCATACCACCGGATAGCATGCGAGCCGCCGCCTCTTTTCCGCATCCGCAAGCCATCCTTTGGGATGCGGTTTGGTAACGTTGCGAGAGGAGTTTGCCCTTGTAATCTTGACGGTCGGGTGTCGGTACAATACAGTATTCAAAACATGACGAAACCGATAGTAGAGCCGAGGTGCAGATCGCTTGAATACGCAAGAGGCGTTGCAGTCTTTCGACCTTGATCCACGTCTGTTCTACGACGCTATGGCTTTCAGTACCGATGACTACCTGTACGTTATCGATATGGCGACCGATCGTGCGCTCATCTCGGACAACATGAAGGCAGATTTCGATCTGCCCGACTGCCTGTTCGAGGGGCTCATCCCCTTATGGCGCGCACTCATCGCCGAGCGCGATCTTCAGAGCTTCGACGAATCCATCGATGACATGGTGGCTGGCCGTACCGATTCGCACGACCTCGAGTATCAGGTGAGAAACCGCAAGGGCGAATACGTGTGGATCGTCTGCCGCGGGCTTATGAAGCGCGACGAGAACGGCGCTCCTGCCATGTTCGCGGGTGTGGTTACCAACCTCGAGCGCAAGGGTAAGATCGATCCGACGACGGGACTGTTCATGCACGATAAGTGCATCCAGGTGCTCGACCGCATGCTTGCTCGCGACCGTGTTGCCGGCGGTGTGCTGCTGCTCGGTCTCGACGATTTCTCTCGCATCAATTCGTTGAACGACCATGCATTCGGCAATGTTGTTTTGCGCGTGTTCGCCCAGGGCGTTCAGCGGCTGCTGCCCGAAGACGCTTCGATCTTCCGCTTCGATGGCGATGAATTCGCGATCGTCGCCGAGGGGGCCGATCGCGCCGCGATGGAGGATCTGTACCATGCGATTCACGCGCTCGCGAACCGACAGCAGGATATCGACGGGACCACGTACTTCTGCACGGTTTCGGGCGGGATTGCGATGGGGGATGCGGAGCAATCCAGCGGCTCGGATTTGATCAAGCATGCCGAAAGCGCTTTGGAGGAGAGCAAGCATCGGGGGAAGAACACGGTCTCGTTTTTCTCGGCCGATATGACCGAGGCGAAGCTTCGCCGCCTCGAACTGAGCGACCGCCTTCAAGCATCGGTGCTCGAAGGCATGCGCGGATTCTCGGTTCACTATCAACCGCTTGTGAACGCCGATACGATGAGGATCGACGGAGCGGAGGCCCTGCTTCGCTGGAAAGACGAAAGCCTCGGGCCGGTCGGTCCCGACGAGTTCATTCCCGTACTCGAATCGTACGGCCTTATCGGACAGGTGGGGCGCTGGGTGCTCGAGCGGACGGTGGAGCAATGCGCCGCTTGGAGCAAGGCGCGTTCTGGATTCATAATGAACGTGAACATTTCGTATCTGCAGCTGTTCGAGTCCGATTTCATCCCATTCGTCAAGCAAGTGCTGGATGAATCCCAGGTCAATCCGTCGCAGCTCGTGCTCGAGATGACTGAAAGCTATTTCGTCACCGATCTCGACGCGCTTAAAACGACGTTCGATCGGCTGCGCAGTCTCGGCATTCGACTTGCTATGGACGATTTCGGAACCGGGTACTCGTCGCTCGGCATGCTCTCCCAATCTCCCGCCGATATCGTCAAGATCGATCGCATGTTCATTCGCAACATCGACGGGGAGGCGTTCAACCGCTCGTTCATCGATGCGGTCATCGACTTGTGCCACAGCGTCGGCATCGAGGTGACGGTCGAAGGCGTCGAGGAACCGACCGAGCTCGATACCGTTCGCTCGATCGGCGCCGACTGCATCCAGGGCTTTCTCGTATCGAGGCCCCTTTCCGCAGCCGATTTCGAAGAACGCTTCCTGGCGTAAACGCAAGGTTGCAGCGAGCAGGGCGGTGCCGTTCGCATGCGCGCGGCGAGGCGATGGCGGTGCCGTTCGCATGCGCGTTAGGGCTGCAGGAGCTCGATCAGGTCGTCTTCGGTCAGATTGGCCAGGGAGACGCCTGCGTTGCCCGAACCGATGATGCGATCGGCCAACCCGCTTTTCGCTTCCTGCAGTTTGAGGATGCGCTCTTCGATCGTATCTTTGGCGATCATCTTGTATACGCTGACCACCTTCGATTGCCCGATGCGGTGGGTGCGGTCGGTGGCTTGGGCTTGCGCGGCGGCATTCCACCAAGGATCTGCATGGATTACGATCGACGCCCCGGTGAGGTTGAGCCCGGTACCGCCCGCTTTGAGCGACATCAGAAAGGCCGGCGTATCGTCTTCGTTGAACGCATTTACCAGATCGAGCCGTTTTCTCTTGGCCGTCGAGCCGGTGAGGGTGTAGTGGGGGATACCCGATGCGTCGAGACGTTCGGCGATGAGCGCAAGGAAGCTGGTGAACTGCGAGAACACGAGCACCTTTTCGCCTGCGCCGCACGCCGATTCCACCAGTTCGACGATAGCGTCGAGCTTTGCGGCCGAACCGGCGTAGTTCTCGTAGAGCAGGTGCGGATCGCAGCAAAGCTGTCGCAGCCTCGTCAGCTCGGCGAGAACCTCCACCTTGTGCTCGTTGAATGCGTGTTCCTTGCGGTTCCTCCGCTGCTCGGTCAGCGATTCGCGCAGTTGCTGCTCGTGGGCTGCGTAGAGCTTTCGCTGCTCCTCTTCCAAGGGGGTGTAGAACACTGATTCGATCTTGTCGGGCAGATCGCGCAGTACGTCGGCTTTAAGCCGGCGCATCATGAACGGGCCGACGAGCGCCTGCAGTCGACGAGCGGCCTCGTCGTCATCGCCCATGATCGAAAGCTCGAATCGCTCGCGAAATCGCATGTACGATCCCAACAGGCCGGGCATGAGGAAGTCGAAGATGCTCCACAGCTCGCTCAATCGGTTTTCCATCGGCGTGCCGGTGAGTGCGAAGCGATGGCGTGCGTTGATGCGCTTGACGCTCCGCGTCGTAAGCGTCGCGTGGTTCTTGATGTACTGGGCTTCGTCGAGGATGCAGCAGAAGAACTCCCTGCCGTCGTAATCGGCCGAATCGATGCGGAGCAGATCATACGAGGTGATGAACACGTCGCACGCCCGATCTGCGCGAATGCGCGCCCGTTCCCGCTTCGTGCCGACGATCGGCCGCACATCGAGTTCGGGTGCGAATCGTTCGAACTCGGCGACCCAGTTGTAGACAAGCGAGGCGGGGCACACGATGAGGCTCGGGCCGATCTTGTGCGCCTCGGTGCGGCGTGCAAGAAGCAATGCGATGATCTGAGCCGACTTTCCGAGGCCCATCTCGTCGGCAAGGACGCCGCCGAAGCCGCTGTCGAGGAGCATGCTCAGCCATCGGAAGCCTTCAAGCTGGTAGGCGCGCAGCATGCGGTCGAGTGGCTTGGGAGCGCGGTACTTTCGCCTACTTACGTTTCGGAGCTTTTCGAGGTAATGCGTGAACGATTCGTCCCGCCGGGCGTCTTCGAGCTCGTCATCGAGGTAGAACGCGCGAAACGAGGGCAGCTCTACGGCCCCCGAGCTCAACTGCTTTCCCGAAATGTTCAGATCCGAGACGATGCGATCGAGCTGCGCGAGGTCGCATTCCTTCAGATCGACGAACGCCCCGTTGCGCAGCCGATGGTAGCGCTTGCGCTTCTTGTAGCTGGCGAGCAGCGGCCCTATCTCGGATGCGGGCAGGTCGTCGGAAGAGATGGTAAGGTTGATGAGGTTTCCGGCCAACGAGAGGCCGAAGGATACGCGGGGCTTGCGATCGGTGAGAAGCCGGTCGAAGGCGGGGGTGGTGAACACCGCTCCGACTGCTTGGAACTCGACAAGGCCGCCGAATACGAGGGCGGCAACCGCTTCGTCGTTTTCGATGGGTATCCGTTGGCCGGGGTAGCGGAAGTACCGGTTCACAAGCTGCTTCGCGTAGTTCTCGACGAGGTCGTCGCGCAGCGGGGCGGGGGCGTGTTGCTCTTCCTTGCGGATTTCGCCCTGCGCGAACAGGGGGAATCGGCGCTCGCCGTAAACTGCTTGCGCGTCGCATGAAACTCCCTGCTTGTCGCGGTCGAAGAAAAACTCGAGGTTGCAGGGAACGGGGCGGTACGCTTCGATCTCGCTCGGAGCCTGTACGTTCAGACGGTTCTCGATGCACGGTAGCACCGTTGCGCAGAACAGCGGCATGTCGGCGCATGCGATGAACAGGCGGTCGTCATCGCTGTCGTATACGTCGCGCAGAAAATCGGCGCAGTGCGAAAACTCCGGCGAGCATCGAAAGAACACGTCGCCCTGCCATACGTACATGCGCTCGCCGTGGGCTGCAAAGGGGATCGCGTCGGTTCGGACGATCGAATAGCCGTCTGCGCCCACCTTGTTCAGCTTGAGGTCGATGCGCGGATCCTGGTGTTCGACGTGGGCAAGCGTATTCGAGCGGACCCCGTAGTCGTTTCCCTCCACGGCGAAATCGGTCCCATCGAGCATATCGACGAGTTCGATGAGCTCCGCTTCGGATAGATCCAGATCGCGATCGGCGCTGTCACGGCTGCGGTATCGTCGGGAGAACGCGGTGTCGGCGTGCTCGCGCACCGCTACCGTCTTATCGAGAAACCGCGCGAGAGATTGCGCTCGTTCGGTCAGCATGGCGGGATGGTGCGCGAAGGCGAGCTTCTTCCCGTAGGAAAAGGTCTCGCCCTTGCGCATGCGGTGCACGAAATCCGTGACGCTCTTGAGCACGTAGGAGCCCTGGGGTCCGACCACCTTGAAATGCGCGGTCCATGCGCGGTATCCGTATCCGATGATCGTTTCGATCTCGATGGAACCCGCTTCGGGGGAGCGATTGATCTGCTTTCCGCGCTCCATGAACGCGGCGATGCTGGCGGAGGTGCTTGCCGCTGCCCGCTTCTTCTGGAACCCGAGGAACCTTTCGGGAGCCTCGTTGTAGGAGAGGACGAGGGCGGCGCAATGCTTGCACATTCCGTCGTAAGAATCCATCGCGGGGCAGGTGCACGAGTAGTCGAGGATATCGTCGTCCTCTTCGTCGAAGACGACGTAGGTGCGGTAGCGCTCGTTCCAGCCCTTGCTTCCCACGAAGAACGCGCTTACGGCGGTCTCCGATTCGCCGTATCGGCACTTTTTCGTGAGGATGCTCTTGTCCGAGGCCGCGATTTGCTTTGCGCGCTCGAAGGTGCGTGCAAAGCAGTGTCGATTGATTTCTTCCTCAGATATCATGTGCACCTTACAAGGATGCTCGCATGGTTCTGCGAGCATCCTGATCGATCGGATTTGAGCTGTGCATATGCGCAGTGAAACGCACTACGCTTCGAGCAGATCTTCCACTGCGGCGAGCTTCACGCAGCACACGAACACGTCCATGGCCGCCTCGAGTTCTTCGAGCGGGGGCAGCGTGGGGGCGATGCGGATGTTGCTGTCGGCCGGATCGTTTTTGTACGGGTAGGTGGCACCGGCTCCGGTCATCACCACGCCCGCCTCCTTGGCGAGCCCGACGATGCGCTTCGCCGTGCCGGCTGGCGCGTCGAATGAGACGAAATAGCCGCCGCGCGGGTTGCTCCACGAACCGCACCCGGTTTCGGCGAGACCCGCTTCGAGCTTTTCGCATACGAGCTCGAACTTCGGGCGCACGATAGCGGCGTGCTTTGCCATATGGCGGGCAAGGCCTTCGGCGTCGCGGAGGAAACGCACGTGGCGCAGCTGGTTAAGCTTGTCGTGGCCGATGGTCTGAACGCCCATGCGCTTTTTGATGTCGGCGACGTTCTCGGGGCTTGCGGCCATAGCGGCGATGCCCGCACCCGGGAAGGTCACTTTGGAGGTCGAGGCGAACTTGAAATAGCGGTCGGGGTTGCCCGCTTCGATGCAGGCATCGCCGATGTCCATGAGGTGATCCTGGTCGGCGACGTCGTCGTAGAGGTGATGGACGCAGTAGGCGTTGTCCCAGAAGATACGGAAATCGTCGGCTGCGCACTCCATGTTCGCCAGGCGTTCGACGACCTCGTCGGAATAGGTTACGCCGCCGGGGTTCGAGTACTTCGGAACGCACCAGATGCCCTTGACCGACTCGTCTTCGGCGACGAGGCGCTCGACTTCGTCCATATCGGGACCGTCGGCGAGCATGGGCACGGTGATCATCTCGATGCCGAATGCTTCGGTCACGCCGAAGTGGCGGTCGTAGCCGGGGACGGGGCAGATCCATTTGACCGTATCGAGCCGGCCCCACGGGGTGGAGCCGAGCGTCCCGAACATCCAGCAGCGCGCGACGGCGTCGTACATGATGTTGAGGCTCGCATTGCCGAAGACGATGACGTTTTCGGCTTCGTCGTCGAGCATCGAAGCCATGAACTCTTTGGCTTCGGGCAACCCGTCGACGACGCCGTAGTTGCGGCAATCGGTGCCGTCGGCGCTCTTGTAGTCGGCGTCGGAGGACAGGATGTCAAGCATCGGCATGCTGAGATCGAGCTGGGCGGCGGCGGGCTTTCCTCGTGCCATGTTGAGCTTGAGCCCCTTGGCTTTATAGCCGGCGTATTCTTCTTCGAGCTGCGCACGCAGCGTATCCAATTCGGCAGCCGATAGGTCTGCATAGGTTGACATCGTGGTTCCTTTCACCGTCTTGGCCGATAGATGCAACAAAAAGAGGGAGGTTACTCCATTCAGATAAAGTATAATCCCACCGTACTGTTCATTATAGGGGAAGAAGCGAATACATGGTTTCCAACGATTTTTGGGTATTGCTCGCCATGCTCATCTACTTCATCGTCGTGGTGGTTATCGGCTTCGTGTACGCGAAACGGTCGAACGCCTCGTCGGAAAACTACTTTCTCGGGGGGCGCAGCCTCGGGCCGTGGCTTACGGCTTTGTCGGCCGAAGCGTCGGATATGTCGGGCTGGCTGCTTATGGGGCTGCCCGGCGTGGCGTACTTCACCGGCGCGTCCGATGCCATGTGGACGGCCATCGGCCTTGCCTGCGGCACGTACCTGAACTGGAAGATCGTCGCGCGCCGTCTGCGCAAGTACTCCGAAGTGGCCAACAACTCCATCACGCTGCCCGATTTCTTCTCGAACCGCTTCCACGACAAGAAGAACATCCTGATGACAATCGCCGCGATTATCATCCTGCTGTTCTTCTGCATCTACGTGGGCAGCTGCTTCGTCACGTGCGGCAAGTTGTTCTCGACGCTGTTCGGACTCGATTACGCGACTATGATGGTCCTCGGCGCGCTCATCGTGTTTCTGTACACGTTCGTGGGAGGCTACCTCTCGGTCTGCACGACCGATCTTGTGCAGGGCATGCTCATGGTCACGGCGCTCGTGGTCGTGTTCATCGGCAGTGTGACCGCGGCGGGCGGCGTCGACAACACGGTGGCGTTCTTGCAGGACATCCCCGGGTTTTTGAGCGGTACGCATATGGCGGCGCCCGTGCTCGACGACGCGGGGCGGCAGATCGTCGAAGACGGTATGCCCCTGTTCGGCGTTCCGAACGAATACGGGCTCGTGACGATCATCTCGGGCCTCGTGTGGGGCCTCGGCTATTTCGGCATGCCGCAGGTGCTCGTGCGCTTCATGAGCGTGCGCCATTCCGACGAGATCAAGAAGTCGCGTATCATCGCCACCGTCTGGGTCGTGGTGTCGCTGACCGCTGCTGTGCTCATCGGCCTTATCGGCCGTGCGGTCATTCCGACCGAGTTTCTCACGCAGTCCGCCGCCGAGAACGTGTTCATCGTGCTCTCGCAGATGCTTCTGCCGGCGTTCTTCTGCGGCCTTGTCGTATCGGGCATCTTCGCCGCATCGATGAGCTCGTCTTCGTCGTATCTGCTCATCTCGGGATCGGCCGTAGCCACCAACATCTTCAAGGGCCTCATCAAGAAGGACGCGACCGACCGTCAGGTCATGATCGTCGCTCGCTTGACGCTCGTGGTCGTGCTGCTGTTCGGCATCGTGATCGCGCTCGACGAGAACTCCTCGATCTTCCAGGTCGTGTCGTACGCGTGGGCCGGGTTCGGCGCCTCGTTCGGCCCGCTCATGCTTATGAGCCTGTACTGGCGCCGCACCAATCTTCCCGGAGCGGTGGCGGGCATGCTCGTCGGTGCGGGCACCGTGCTTGTCTGGAATGCGTTCGTCAAACCGCTCGGCGGATGGTTCGGCATCTACGAGCTGTTCCCGGCGTTCGTGCTCGGGCTCCTCGCGATCATCGTGGTGTCTCTGGCAACCAAGGAGCCCTCGAAGGAAGTCACCGACGAGTTCGACAGCTATCTGGAAGCCGACGTGTAGGAGGCTCGTTCGCCCATGCGAACTACGCGAGCGGCTCGCCAACCCATGGCAAGCCGCTCGTTTTTTCGGATACGGTTCGGGCATGCGTCACCCTGGCGATCGGATGATCGGCCGTCACGCGCCACGATCGGCTTCATGCGAGCGCTCGCTCGTGGGAGGCCTGCACCCAGTGCACGAGCTTTTCCATGCCTTCACCTGTCCGCGCCGACACGACGAACACCTCGAGCGCGGGGTTGAGGGCGCAGGCGGCCTCCTGCAGCGCGGGCATGTCGAAGTCGGGGTTCGTCGGAAGGTAATCGCTTTTGGTTACCACGAGCGCGTCGACGACGGCGAACATGGGCGGGTACTTGTACACTTTGTCGTATCCTTCGGGCACCGACAGCAGCATGACGCGCGTGTGGCATCCCGTATCGAATTCGGCTGGGCATACGAGGTTGCCGATGTTCTCGAGGAACAGGTAGTCGAACGCTTCGCCCTCGAACGCGGCGAAGGCCTTCTCGACCATGCCCATCTCGACATGGCAGGTCCCCTTCGTATTGAGCTCGACCGAGGCAACGCCCGCTTCTTTGATCTTGAGCGCATCGACGTCGGATTCGAGATCGGCTTCGATCACTCCTACCTGGGGCAGGCCCTTTTCCCTCAGCCGCTCGATGAGCGCGAGCAGAAGCGTTGTCTTGCCGGCTCCCGGCGATCCCATGACGTCGATCATGAAGGTGCCTTCGGTTTTCCTCGCCGAACGGAAGGCGTCGGCCGCATGTGCGTTGTCGGCGAGTATCTCTCGCTTGATCTCTATCGTACGTATATCGTCCATGTGAACCTCTCTTCCGGTATGTCGCCCACGCGAGCTCTTCTTCCGGTATTGCTGCCCACGCGAGCTCTCTTCTTCCGACATTACCCCGCCCATGCGGCTTCTCTTCTATTAGGGAATGCATAACCTGCACCGTTTTGTGAAAGAAATGACACCGAGAAAACTGGGCACGTGCACGAAATACCTGATGGCAATTTGGAAGTATCTTCCCTGCAGCAAAATGTTTTCACAAAACGGTGCAGGTTATGCATTCCCTTTCGATATGGCATTACGCCGGACCGCGGTTCGGCGCTTCCGCTGTGCTGCCGACGATCTCGATGCCGTTCACGAAAAACTCTATACCAGAGTTGAGCGTGTAATCCTTAGCCTCGCATGAGGGACACTGCCACGAGGAGCGGTCGCGCACATCGAGGTGGAATACCTGTCCGCACGCGCTGCAGCGCACGGTGAACGGCACGCGCGTGATGACGAGCTCGGCATGCTCGGCAACCGTTCCGCGGGCAAGGTACGCAAAGCAGCGCTCGAACAGGTCCTCTACGATGTCGCGCACGTATCCGATGGTGAGAGACACCGAGCGTACCTCGGTCGCACCAGCTGCCTGCGCTTCTTCGAGCACCATGTCTACTACGTCGCGGGTAAGAGCCATCTCGTGCATTAGTACGACCTGCCTTTCGAATCGGGTTCGCTCGGCGTTTCGGCGCGGTGCGCTCAGCGTGCCGAAACGCCGAGCGGTGCCGCTCTCGTATGAGCGGCTTTTACGGAAGCGAGCGGTGGGCGGCTAGTGGATCTTGTTGTTCTTGAAGCGGTACTCCGTCTTCATGTTGTTGTCGTCGAGCATCGTCTGCGGAAGCTCGGGGATGCTCTCGATGTCCTTCTGCATAAGCGTGCGCGCCCCCTGCGGGCACACCGTGCCGCATTGGCCGCAGCGCACGCAGTTCATGCCCACGGTGGGATAGCCCTCGTCGTCCATCGTGATGGCGAACAGCGGGCAGCGCTCGGCGCACGAGCCGCACTTGATGCAGGCGTCCTTGTCGTGCTTGAGCGAGTAATGGCTGATGTTCGTCCAGACGTTGTACTGGTCGGCGACGGGTGCGAGCGCAACGTAGGAGCCGAGGATGGCGCAGCAATCGCCGTGGCAGCTGCAGATGACCTCGGACTCCTTCGAATAGCAGCATTGGATGACCATACCCGCATTCACGCTGCGCTTGATGATGGCGAGCGCCTCTTCCTGGTCGATCTGGCGGCCGATGCCGTTCTCGATGTAGAACTCCGCCTCTTCTCCGGTGCTCAAGCACGTTTCGATCGGGTGGTCGCAGTCGGGGCTCGTCGTGTTGAGCACCTGCTTGGTCAGGCGGCACTGGCAGGTTGCGACAGCGAGCACCGTATGGCTGCGGATGATCCGCTCGTAATCGTCGTAGCGCAGGATCTCCTCGTTTGCGACGACCTCCCTGTCGACCGGCACCGTGCGGTAGAACATGGTCTCGGAGTTGTAGAACTGGTCCTTCACATCGGCGCCCATCTGCGCGTTGTGCTTGCCGAGCCATTCTTCGGTATAGTTCGTCCAATTGTACTCGTAGATACCGTGGAACTGCGGGATAAGGCTGAAGTGCACCACGCCGCCGCGCCGCATGCGGTAGAGCAGCCCGCGGGAGGAGAGGTCCTCGCATAGCTCGATGCACGCGGCTTCGTCTCGCCCGGATTCGACGGCGAAGTCGGCGGCGGTAAAGTGCACGCCGCGGGGCATCTCGAGGCAGGCCTGCGCCTCTTCCTCGCTGAAGAGATGCATGACCAGGTCGAAGCTGTGGTCGTTAACGTCGGAGCCGATGCCGGAGCCTATGGTGTCGAGCAGCGTGCGCATCTTCACATAGACGGCGGGAATGACCGTGCCGTCCTCGCAGGTGTAGTCGCTTTTTGAGTTGATGAGCTCGGCGCGCAGCTCGTTCACCTCTGCAAGCGTCAGCTGCTCGTCGTCTCCTTTGGTTGCTTTCCTAGCCTGCGCGGGCTGACTGCCTTCGGCCGGCGAACCCTGCGCGGCCGATTGCTGCGGGCTGCATCCTCCGAGCGCCCCGAGCGGAAGTATGCCCAAAGCGCCCAGCGCGGCGCCTCTGAGAAAATCGCGCCTTTGGATATCGGTATCGACGATTCCCATGGTAGTTTCCTTTCCCCCTGATCGTTTTTCGCACCCCGAGCGCCCGGCTCGCGTACCGTCTCGCATCGAGGCTCTCCTTCGATCTTATCGGGCTGAGCGTTTGAGCGGCGGCCGACTTGCGCGGGTCGCGATGCGGGATTCGCAGCGGGCGATTCATTTTCTGCATCGCATCCGCTATGATGAATTGGGAGAATTATCGGCGCGCTTTTCGGTTTTCGGATGATAGCGGACAGACGCACGTACCGAATGGGATGCAGCATGCTGGATTATTCACGTGAATTCATCGTTTTAGCCGCCAGCCTGAACTACACGAAGGCCGCGGCAAAGCTCAACGTGTCGCAGTCAAGCCTCAGCCGGCATATCGCCGATCTTGAGCGCGAGCTCGGGTTTTCGCTGTTCGATCGCAATCCTTTGGCGTTGACGGCGGCAGGCCGGCACTACATGGAGGCGATCAGCGCGCTCATCGAGCGCCTGGACGAGGCAGTCGACGAGGGCCGTTCGATCGCGAATCGGGATGGCGGCGAGTTCTCCGTGTACATGCTTCCGACCGACAGCCTGTATGCTTCTGTCGTGTACGAGAGCGTGGCGCGCATCCGCAAACACGCCCCTTCGTTCTCTCCGCGCTTCCGCTACACCGATCGCGATAGCTCGGTGTTCGATGCGGTACTGTCGGGAAAGGCCGAGATGGGCATCCTGCTCGGGAAGCCCGCGGAGGTTCCCGAAGGCTATGCGTGCGAGTGGCTGGTCGATTCTCCGGTTGTCGCGTGGCTCCACGAAGACAGTCCCGTGCTGCAACGCGGGATCATACGGTTCGAGGATCTCGCCGACTGCTATCTTGTCCGTTCGACCACTCAATCGTCGCATACCTGGTCGGACGGTATGGCATCCATATACAGCGACCATGGCGTCGAGCCGAAATTCCATCTGCGCGACCTGGAGAACAAGGAGAGCTTCTATCTGACGCTGCGTCCCGACGAGGTGCTGCTTGCGTCCGACGAGGGAAGCGCTCTGTGCAAGTACAACCCCTCTCTTGTGAAGGTCGAATTTGCGGATCCGCCGCTGTTCTTCTCGACGCACATGCTGTACGGGGTTCCTTCCGCACCTCTTGTTCGGAAGCTCGTCGAGATGTGCCACCGCGTGGTGGAGGAACGCGGTTCGAGGTTCGAATCCAGGTAACGGACCCGTCTTGCCGGCTCCCGGCGATATGCAGGCAGACCTCGCGGGGGCTTGACAGCTGCGTGGCGGGATTCTCCGCCATAACTATTGACCGATACGGTCAACAGTCGCTATACTCGATCTGCTGACCAAATCGGTCAACCGTGTTTTGCAGAGGCGCGGAAGAGCATGCGCTTCGCGGCCGCGCAGGTCGAAGCATCGGGAAAGCGGGCACATCCATGAACGAACGGTTTTTCACTTTGTCGGAAGAGAGGCGCAACGCGATCGTCAACGCGGGGTTTCACGTATTCTCGAAGCATGGGTACAAGAAGGCATCCACCGACGAGATCGCGCGCGAGGCGGGCATCTCCAAGGCGCTTTTGTTCCATTACTTCGAAAGCAAAAAGGGCCTGTTCACCTACCTGTACGATTACGGCGTGGAATTCCTCGCGGATGCGATAGGCAGGCTGCACGACTACGACGAGACGGACTTCTTCGAGATATTCGCGAATGCGCAGGCGTGCAAGATCGAGATGCTTCGCGAGCATCCGGATGCGATGCAATTTCTCGTGGGCGCCTATCTCGAAGACGATCCCGCATTCGGACCGGAGTTCGGCGCGGGGTTCCAGGAGGCGCTCGAGAAAAGTTCGCGGGCGTTTCTCGTGCGCGCCGATGTGTCGAAGTTCAGGGACGGCATTACCGTCGAGCAGGTGCTCAACATCGTGCTGTGGATGTCGGACGGCTTCATGCGCGCACAGCCGCCGCAGGCGCTTGCCGATCTCGAAGCGGTCAACAACGAGTTTCTCGCCTATCTTGAACTGCTCAGACGCCAGTTCTACAAGGAGGAGTACCTATGAACGATGCAGTCATCGAAGCGGTAAAGCTCACGAAGCGCTACGGGAAGGCGCGCGGCGTCACCGAAGTTGATCTGGCGGTGTCCCGCGGTGACATCTTCGGGTTCATCGGGCCGAACGGGGCGGGGAAGAGCACGTTCATCCGTACGGTGCTCGGGCTCATCAAAGCGACGTCGGGCGAAGCGCGTGTTCTCGGGTTGGAATGCGGCCCTTCCCGCAAGGAGGTGCTCGCCCGGGTGGGGTACATGCCTTCCGAGGCGCAGTTCTACCACGGGATGCGGGTGGCCGACGTGATCGCGTATTCGGCCCGTCTGCGTCGCAGGGATTGTGCGGCCGAGGCAAAGCGGCTGTGCGAGCGGCTTGGCCTCGATGCGAAGCGGAAGGTAGAAGATCTTTCGCTCGGCAACCGCAAGAAGGTGAGCATCGTATGCGCGATGCAGCACAAACCCGATGTCTACATCTTCGACGAACCGACGAGCGGTCTCGATCCGCTTGTGCAGAAGGAGTTCTTCGCCCTGCTGCTCGAGCGTCACGACGAGGGTGCAACCGTCATGCTCTCGTCCCACGTGCTCTCCGAGGTGCAGCGCTACTGCGAGCATGCGGCCATCATCCGCGAAGGGCGCATCATCGCGTCGGGCACGGTCGACGAGCTTTCGGCTTCGGCTGCTCGCCACGTGCGGGTTCGCGGGGTCTCGGGCGGATTCCAGCCGCCTTCGGGCTCACGCAGCTTCGCGCTGCACGATGGCGATGCGGCGTTTCTGTACCAAGGCGACATGCATGCGCTCGTCGAGTGGCTTGCGGGCGTCGGCTTTGTCGACGTGATGATCGAGGAACCCGATATCGAAGAGGTGTTCATGCATTTCTACGCCGACGGAGCCGCCGATGCGGATAACAAAGCGAGAGGCGGTGGGGCGCTATGACGGGCTTCGCGCACGAGATGAGGCAGAACTGCAGGATGCTCGTCATCTGGGCGCTTGTCATCGGAGGCATGATTGCGGTCTGCATGGCCATGTTTCCCGAGATGGAAGCGCAGTCGGCCGATCTCAACGAGATGTTTGCGAGCATGGGGGTGTTCACCGAGGCTTTTGGCATGGATCGCTTGAACATCGGCGAGCCGATGGGCTTCTTCGGCGTCGAGGTGGGAAGCGTGCTCGGCATCGGGGGAGCGTTCTTCGCAGCTTACCTCGGCATACGCATGCTATCCAAGGAGGAGACGGAGCATACGGCCGAGTTTCTCCTCACGCATCCGGTGAGCCGGTTCTCAGTGGCGGCGCAGAAGCTCGCGGCGGTCGTCGCCTGCATCGTCATCCTCAACGTCGCCTGCGCGGCGTGCTCGATCGCTTCGTTCGAGATGGTCGACGCGGCAATCGATTGGGAACCCTTCTGGCTGTTCTGCGCCGCCGAGCTTCTCATGCAGCTTGAGATAGCCTGCGTGTGCTTCGCCCTCTCGGCGTTCATCGGCCGCGGAAGTATTGGGGTAGGACTCGGGTTCGCCGCACTCCTGTACTTCCTCAACATCGTCGCGAGCTTGAGCGACAAAGTCGACTGGCTTCGCTTCGTCACGCCGTTCGCCTACGCCGATGCGGCGAGTATCGTTCCCAACGCCGCCCTCGACGAAACGCTTGTGGGGCTCGGCGTGCTGTATGCCGTCGTCGCGCTCGTGATCGCGGTTTCGGTGTACGCGCGCAAGGACATCGCCGTGTAGCGCACGATCATACGCGGGTAGCCTGGAACGAACGTTTGTGCGATACTATGCTTTTACGGAATAGGCTCCCGGAAGAAAGCGACGCGACTATGGATGCAGCGAACAGCCCGAGCGCACCAGACGATACGGCCGCAAAGGCTGCTTTGGCCTCGCCGGGCGACTCGCTTGCGCCGTCGCAGGACGCAGATGCGCCAGCCCGTGCGCTCGATTGCTTCTCCGAGGGCGTGCGCGGGTGGTTCCTCGAGACGTTCTCGGCACCCACGCCCTTGCAGGGGCGCGCTTGGGCGGCTATCGCGCAAGCTGAGAACGTCCTTGTCGTCGCACCGACCGGATCGGGCAAGACGCTCGCCGCGTTCCTGTTCGCCATCGATGCGCTCATGCGGGAGAAGGCGGATTGCGGCGATGGGGACTTCGGTGCGGACGACGGGGCGCGCGCAGCGGCGCCCGATGCCGCATCTGACGGGCNTGGAGGTGCGGGTGAGCGTGCCGGTGGCGGATTTGAGCGCCATACCCTCGTTCGGCGGCTTCGAGCCCGACAGGGCGGATGCGGCGCAGGGGGGAGCGCGCCGTGGGGGTGCAGGCGGGCCCCGCCGCGCACCCGCCGAGCAGGCATGGAAATCCGATAGGGCGCTGCGTGCGGTCATGGACGGTCATACGCCGAAGACGGTCTCGCCCGACAGCCGGGCGGGGTCTTCGTCCATCTGGCCCTATGTCGAGTCGGCCATCCTCGACGAAGTGCTCGCGCACAAAAGCACCATCGTGTTCGTGAATTCGCGCGGCCTCTGCGAGAAGCTGACCTCGCGCATAAACGAGCTCTACGCGAAGAGACGGGGCGAGTTCTCCGGGGTGGGCGAGACCGATCCGAGCGCCATCCGCTCGGGCATCGGCGCGACCACCGATCTCGCCCAGCCGACAGCCGAGGTCATAGCCAAGGCGCACCACGGCTCGGTGTCGAAAGAACGCAGGCAGCAGGTGGAAGCCGAACTCAAGGCGGGCGAGCTGCCCTGCGTTGTGGCAACGTCGAGCCTCGAGCTCGGAATCGATATGGGTTCGATCGATCTGGTGCTGCAGGTAGCCCCGCCGCCCTCGGTGGCAAGTGCGCTGCAGCGCATCGGCCGCGCGAACCACCAGGTGGGCGGCAGATCCGCAGGCGTCATCTACCCGCGCACGCGAACCGAGGTCATCGATGCGGCCGTCGTGTCCGAGGGCATGGCCTCCGGTGCCATCGAAGAGACGGCGATCGTGAGAAACCCGCTTGACGTGCTCGCGCAGCAGACGGTCGCTGCCGTTGCCATGGACAAGGTCGCTGCTGACGATTGGTACGCGACCGTGTGTCGCGCCGCGCCGTTCTCGGAGCTGCCGCGTCGGGCGTTCGACGCGGTGCTCGGCATGCTCGGCGGGGCGTACTCGTCGGCCGACCTCGCCGATTTCTCCCCGCGCATCANGCACAGTCGGACTCGTCGAGGCCCAGACGGCCACGCCCTCGCCGTTCGCCGCTCCGCTTCTTTTCGGATACGTGGGAGATCATCTCTACGACGGCGATCTTCCCGCCGCCGAGCGCAAGGCTTCGATGCTCTCGCTCGACCCGACGCTTCTGGGCGAGCTTCTGGGCTCCGACGAGGTCGGCCAGCTGATCGACGATGACGTGGTCCGAACGGTCGAATCCCAGCTGCAGCGCCTTGCCCCCGATCGCCGCGCACGGGGTATCGAGGGGGTTGCAGATCTGCTGCGCTCGCTCGGGCCGCTCACGGTCGAAGAGGTCGCTGCGCGCCTCAGGCCCGATGATGAGGCTGCGGAGGTTGCAGCGCGCAGCGGGTTCCACGATGCGTCCGAGGGCTCCTCCGACAGCGCGTTTGCGGCATCGGACGCACAGGCACTCGCCGCTCTCGAGGAGCTCGGAGCGGCGCATCGGGCGTTCGCTGCGACCTTCGGCGCTGTGGCGCGATGGGTCTTTGCCGACGATGCGAGGCGGCTGCACGGCGCCTTGGGCATCGCGGTTCCCCCGTGGGCTCTCGATTCTGCTTTTGCCGAGGCGTCCGACGAGCGCAGCGAGCGCCGTCATCCGCTCGACGAGCTTGTCGCGCGCTTCGCACGCGGCCGCGGCCCCTTTTCGGCGGCGGATGCGGCCGGGTTCTTCGGCATCGGACGCGCCGTCGTGCTCGACAGCCTCGAGCGCCTCGCTTTCGAGGGGCGGCTCGTCCAGGGTCGGTTCGGGAGCGCCGAGGCCGGAGGCGAGATGCGGGAGTGGGTGTCGGCGGAGGTCTTTCGGCGGCTGCGATCCTTGTCGCTCGCCAAGGCACGCAAGGCTGTGCGTCCTGTTAGCAGCGATGCATACCTGCGTTTTCTTTTCGATTTACAGGGGGTGGACCCGGTCGGTCGCGGGCGTTTCGGTGGCGTCGAGGGCGTGGCGCACGTTATCGCTCAATTCGAGGGAGTGTATCTGCCGGCGGG
>NZ_LT964679.1:431118-433022 GCF_900240215.1 Raoultibacter timonensis
CAGCACGAGGGGTTCGTCCGCCTTCCCGACGGTATGCGGCTCTACGCTTCGCCGTTCTAGCGGGTTGTTCGCGCCTGGGCGATGCAGCTTAGATTGCGAGCGCGTCTTTCAAGGGCTGGTAGGCGGCAATGAGATCGGGCATGCGCATGCGGGCGTTCGCGGGGCTCGTGGAGGGCAGCGCGGTATGGACGAGGCGTTCGGCGAGATCGGCGTCGAACCTCCGATAGAGCGCCGCGGCCTTTGCGCCGGTGGTGAACACGGCCTCGATGGGCGCGACGTCGACGACGGTCGAGAGGTCGTTCGGTACGGGGTCTGCGATGCTCGCATCCGAAGCGCCCTCGATCGTGCATGAAGCGAGCACGTCCCACAGCGCGATGCGGCGGGCGAGCAGAAACGCCGTGCGCTCTTCGTTCGTGCGAGGTTCGGGCTCATCGAACAGGGCACCGAGCACCTTCCAGAATCGATTCTGCGGATGCCCGTAGTAAAAGCCGACCTCGCGCGAGGTCGGGGAGGGCATCGTCCCCAAGACGAGCACCCTCGAGTGCTCGTCGAAGATGGGGGCAAGCGGGTGCGCTATGCGGCAAGGTTCGTTCATGGCTGCTTTCCGTGTGCGGGTTCCTCCATCGGTCGAACAGATGTTTCATATGAAACATCTGTTCGTATTTACATGAGCTAGAGGCGCTTCTGGTAGTAGGCGAGGGCGATGGCGCCCACGACGAGGCTCGCGATCCAGACGCCCAAAAACACCGTCATGCCGACAAGGTCGATGTGGCCGGTCATCTTGAGGCCGATGATGGCGAAGGGCACGAGCGTGAAGAACGAGGTTCCCATGGCGGCGTTCGCCTTGAGGCGGATCAGCCGATAGCGCTCGTCGGTCTGCCCGTAGGTCATCTCCTTGAGCCGTTCGGCGTTGTTCGCCTGGTAGTGGAAGGTGCCGATTCCGAAGGCGAGGCAGATCGTCCCGATGACCCCGAGGATGATCGCTACGCGCGGGTTGGTGCCGAACAGGCTGGTGATGAGGGGCACGTTCGCGACGACGCCGATCAGGGAAACGTAGTACAGGGCGGCAACCGCCAGACACACGATACCCATGATGCGGATTGAGCCGCGCTGTTTCTTGACGGGCTCAGGAAGATTCTCGATGTCCTGGTTAGTCATTGTCTTCCTCCTCGTAGACGAAGATGTCTTCGATGGGTTTGCCGAAATAGCGGGAGATCTTGAACGCGAGCGTGATCGAGGGGTTGTAGCGTCCCTTTTCGAGCGAGCTGATGGTTTGGCGGGTGACTTCCAGCGCGTCTGCGAGCGCCTCCTGGTTAAGCCCGCACTCCCGGCGCAGTTCTTCAACGCGGTTCTTCACGAAGCTCCTCCCGATGGCGCGGTTCGAATGAATGTAAAGCTAGCTTTCCATAGAGCATACCGCATGCCGGTCGATATGTAAAGCGAGCTTTCCATATTGGAGGAAAAGGCATGCGGCAAACGATTGCGAAGATGGGCGTACGGCGGGTTTGATCTGTTTGCACCGGCTCGTACCCGCCCTTGCTTCAGCCTGTCGGGTTTTATCGAAATCCCACCAAAAATGGTTGCGAATCGCCGTTTTGCGCCGCCGAATCGGGTTTCTACGCACGCTTACGGTCGAAAAGTTAACAGTTAGAAACCCCGACCAGGCGATACGCCGAAGCAGTGCGAACCCAAAAGTCCCGTTCGCCTTCCGAATTTCGCAAACCGAAGGTTCGCCGCCATCCGAAAGCCGTTTTCATGCAGAAACGCATTATCAATAAAGCAAGGCGCTATCGACGATGCGGATTCGCCTCGGGCGCGCTCCGCAATGCGCTCTCGCTCAAGGCATCCCCCGCCCAGCAACGTGTTCGCGCTCGCGGCGCCTCGCCCGCGGCGAACTCGCGCTC
>NZ_LT964679.1:433072-468056 GCF_900240215.1 Raoultibacter timonensis
CTCGCGGCGCCTGGCACTGCGAGCGCAGCCCGCCCTCGCTACGCCCTGCTCGGCAGGTCGAGTACGACCTCCTCGATTACGTGGCCGCGCACGGCCCGCCTGAATTCGTTGAGGAAGTAGCCCTCTTCGAGATCGAGCTCGGTATCGAGCGCGTAGACGGTGAGCGTGTAAACGTGGTCTTTATCGGGCGGGTAGGGGCCGGCGTACCGATGGATGATGCGCGGATCGGTCCAGCTTCCCGCAAGCGGCGACCAATCGCTGTTGGATCCCTGCACGCAGGGTACGGCACCCGAGGCGCTCGCGTTTTCGGGGATGAGCGTGGTGCCGGCCGGGAAATTGCAGGCGAGCCAGTGTATCCAGCAGAATCCGCTCACCGGTATGGCGTCCCAATCGAGAAACGTGAGGGCAAGGCTTTTCGTGTTTGCGGGAACGTCGGCGATCGTTAAGGGGAACGAGACGGTCGGGTGGCCTTCGAGCTGATACGCGGCAGGAGCATGCTTGCCGTACTTGTCAGCGAGCATGCCGTTTTCCAGAGGTACCGAGATCTTCATGGGGCTCCTTTCGGTCGGGTTGAACGGGCGGGGTTTCGCATACCTTTATAGTATAGAGTCCGGCGCATCGTTGGGCGTAAGGCCCGGCATGTAAACAGATCGCAACATTTCCATCCGAATATGCCATGATCGGTTGGTGGATTGAAGCCTTTCGGCGAACTACTATGGTTGGTGCGAAGGAGTATGAAAAACATGATCGGTATGAATATTCAAAGCAGGCGCAAAGTGTGCGGCCTCACGCAAGAGCAGCTTGCACAGCGTTTGGACGTCTCTCGCCAAACGGTTGCGAAGTGGGAGAGCGGCGAGACCGTGCCCGACTTGGGGAACGGTTCAGCTCTGGCAGAGGCACTCGACGTGTCGCTCGATGCTCTGGTGAGCTACGACCCGCACGGCACGGCGCTTCCCATGCCGCCGCGAGGCAAGCATTTGTTCGGTACGGTGACGGTGGGCGAGCGCGGGCAGGTGGTCATACCGAAGCAGGCGCGCGATCTGTTCGGCATACGCCCCGGCGATTCGCTGCTCGTGTTCGGTGACGAGGGACAGGGCATCGCGATCGTCAAGGCCGACGATTTCATGAAGCGCGTGGAGGCGCTCCTCGATCAGGCGGATGAAAAGCGCTAGGCGGTCGCGACCTTTCGGGTTTGCTCGGCTGCGGCTCGGGAGGCGAAGACTTGGCTGAGGCGCACGTGCAAGACGCGCGGTCTGAGGCGGGCGAGGCGGCGAAGCCGAATGCGATTCAAAACGGGACATCTTGCCGTTGCCGGACGCGGCGAAGGAGCGGCGGGTAAGGGAAAGAAGGTCGGTATGGCAATCGCGTTGCTGGTCGGAGTGCTCGTCGTGGCGGTTGCGGTGGCGCTCGCCCTGTACGTCGACCGCAACAGGCATGGCGAGGCGCGCATGATAGAGCGGGCGCATGCTGCCGGTTTCGAGGAGAAGCAGGCGGATATCGACGAAACGCGCGTCAACTACGCCGAGGGCCCCGACAGCGGGCCTGCGCTGCTGCTCGTTCACGGCCAATCGATGCAGTGGGAGGATTACGCGAGCGTTCTGCCGGGCCTTGCCGAGTCGTACCACGTGTTCGCTATCGACTGCTTCGGACATGGCGAATCGGCGCACGATCCCAGACTCTACACCTGCGCGACCCAGGGCGCTTTCCTGGTCTCCTTCGCCGAGCGGGTGATCGGCGAGCCGTATATCGTGTCGGGTCTCTCGTCGGGGGGAATCATCGCCGCATGGGTTGCCGCGAACGATGCCGAGCGGGTAGCCGCGCTCGTTCTCGAAGACCCGCCGTTTTTCCGCGTGACGCCCGAAGCGATGCAGCAGGAGCCCGGATGCTTTGCGTGGCTCGACGGGTTCGAGGTTGTCCACGCGTTTCTCCAGCAAGACGAAATCGACGATCTCGCCGTGTTCTACGCTGCGCACAGCTACCTCTTCTCGCAGTTCGGCGGCTTGCAGCCCAAGATCGCGAAATGGACGGCTGCCGAGCGGGCGGCGCATGAGGAAGGCCACCTCGTGCTTTCATGGGTGCCCCACGACTGGGTGAGGGGCATGTACTACTACGATGATTTCGACCCGCAGTTCAGCGAAGCGTTTTATCGGGGTACGTGGGTGAGCGAGGGCGAGCAGGCTTGCATGCTCGAGTCGATCGCATGTCCGACGGTGTACCTCAAAGCCGAAACGCAGTACGGAAAAGACGGCGTGCTCTACGCCGCCAACAGCGACGAGGATGCGCTGCGCGTCGAGAAGCTCGTGGACGACTGCGAGACCGTCCGCATCAAGTCGGGCCACGACATCCACTACGAACACCCCGATGTTTTCGTCGGAGCCGTCGACCGGGCGGCTGCGATGGCGGCGATGGGTGACGGTGCCATAATAAGGTAGGGGCCGGTGCGTTTGGGCAGACGTTTTCGCTCGCGCCCCATTCCTGAGCGTGCGTCGTGCGGCGGCAAATACGGCGCGACCGTTCGCCGCTTTCGAACGCCTATGGTCTTTCGATGCGCACGTTCGTCAAAAATCGGGTCTTTTTAAATCTCATCTGACGTATTATCATATCCCGCGGGCAAACTTCGGTGAGCCTTGATGATGCGCAAACGTTTGCTGCGCTGGCCCGATCTACCGTACGCTGGTAAAAGGGAAGTGCAGAAACGGAGGAATGGTGGAGATACACCCGGGGGCGTGTAAACCGTTGACACCCCGCTTTTCCTAGCGTATTATTCATCTGCTCGCGCGATCGCGCCAAAGCGATGCGCAAGCAGGCAGCTTGATAAATACACATGAGTTGAGCAGACATTTGGGAGTGTGCCCGAGTGGTTAAAGGGGACGGGCTGTAAACCCGTTAGCTATGCTTACCTAGGTTCGAATCCTAGCGCTCCCACCATCTGCCTGTGTAGCTCAGTCGGTAGAGCACTTCGTTGGTAACGAAGAGGTCACCGGTTCAAGTCCGGTCGCAGGCTCCACTAATGGCGGTGTAGCTCAGTTGGTCAGAGCACACGGTTCATACCCGTGGCGTCACTGGTTCAAATCCAGTCACCGCTACCATTTTGGAATTTACACGAACGAACGGTTCGTGCTTTACGTCGCATGCCCCGTACGGTGCATGCGCTTTTTTTACTTGCAAGAAATTGCACCCAGCTTAGAAGGTGCCCGGGAGGGCACGCGAAGCGCACCTTATATCTCTATCGCGAAAGCGAGCCTATTTTAGGAGGATGACAATGGCTAAGGAGAAGTTCGAGCGCAGCAAGCCGCATGTTAACATCGGTACTATCGGCCACGTTGACCACGGCAAGACCACGCTCACCGCTGCTATTTCCAAGACCCTGTCCAGCAACGACGGTTCCCACGGCACCGCTGCTGCTGACTTCACGGCCTTCGAGGACATCGATAAGGCCCCCGAAGAGCGCGAGCGCGGCATCACCATCTCGATCGCTCACATCGAGTACGAGACCGATGCTCGTCACTACGCTCACGTTGACTGCCCCGGCCACGCCGACTACGTCAAGAACATGATCACCGGTGCTGCTCAGATGGACGGCGCGATCCTCGTTATCGCTGCTACCGACGGCCCGATGGCCCAGACCCGCGAGCACATCCTGCTCGCCCGTCAGGTTGGCGTTCCCTACATCGTCGTGTTCCTCAACAAGTGCGACATGGTCGACGACGAGGAACTCCTCGAGCTTGTCGAGATGGAAGTTCGCGAGCTGCTCGACAGCTACGAGTTCCCGGGCGACGACACCCCGATTATCCGCGGTTCCGCTCTCAAGGCTCTCGAGGGCGACGCCGATTACCAGGCCAAGATCTGGGAGCTCATGGATGCGGTCGACTCCTACATCCCGACTCCCGAGCGCGACGTTGACAAGCCGTTCTTGATGGCTGTCGAGGACACCATGACCATCACCGGCCGCGGCACCGTTGCCACCGGTCGTGTCGAGCGCGGTACCCTCCACGTCAACGACAACCTCGAGATCATCGGCATCAAAGAGACCATGACCACGGTTTGCACCGGCATCGAGATGTTCCGCAAGCTCCTCGACGAGGCTCAGGCCGGCGACAACATCGGCTGCCTGCTCCGCGGCGTGAAGCGCGAAGAGATCGTTCGCGGCCAGGTTCTCTGCAAGCCCGGTAGCGTGACCCCGCACACCGAGTTCGAGGGCCAGGTTTACATCCTGACCAAGGAAGAGGGCGGCCGTCACACCCCGTTCTTCGATGGCTATCGTCCGCAGTTCTACTTCCGCACCACCGACGTCACCGGCGTTGCCCACCTTCCGGAGGGCACCGAGATGGTTATGCCTGGCGACAACGTGCTGCTGAAGGGCGAACTCATCCACCCGATCGCCATGGAAGAGGGCCTGCGCTTCGCTATCCGCGAAGGCGGTCGCACCGTTGGCTCCGGCCGCGTTACCAAGATCATCAAGTAACAAGGCTCGACTGAACGAATGCTTAAGACGGAGCCCGCACTATCCTGCGGGCTCCGTATGCGAATCGCTTATCATGTGTATGAATCGAAGCGCACAACGTTACAATAAAAGGAGAATTCATGCGTACATTGGTCACATTGGCGTGCACTGATTGCAAGCGCCGCAATTACACGACCAAGAAGAACAAGCAGAATAATCCTGATCGCATCGAGATGAAGAAGTACTGCAAGTGGTGCGGCCACCATACGCTGCACAAGGAAACTCGGTAAGTAGTCAGGGAAAGCAATAGGCCAGTAGCTCCAATTGGTAGAGCGGCGGTCTCCAAAACCGCATGTTGGGGGTTCGAGTCCCTCCTGGCCTGCCAGCTTGTTTAGTTTGAGCAGCTTGGTTCGAAGTTGCTTGCGAGAGAAGCAGCTTGGGATCAGGCTGCTGATCGATACCGATATGGTTGGTCGAGCAGTCTTGAGATGAGGCTGCTTGTTTGGCGTTATAAGGCGGATAGATTCCGCCGCGAATAAAGGATGCAGATGGCTAAGAAATCAAAGACACAGCGAGCGAAAGCATCGGCCGCCCGTGCAGCAAAGCGAGAGCAGCAGGCGACGGTCGAGGGCGCAGAGGTCGAGGCTAAAGATGTAGCCGAAGCCAATGCCGAAGCTGAGAAAAAGCCTAAGCTGAAGCTCTTCAAGAAGGCCGATAAGGCCGAGGATCCTGCCGAGAAGAAGCAGGTCGCCAAGAAGGAAGAGAAGAAGCCGGAAAAGAAACCCAAGAAACCGGGTTTCTTGAGCGAGGTTCGCGCCGAGATGAAGCGCGTGACTTGGCCGACGAAAGCCGACGTGCTCCGTTGGAGCGGCGTGGTCGTCGTTGCTCTGCTGTTCTTCGGCATCTACGTTTCGGTGCTCGATAACTTCATCGTGACCCCGGTACTCGTCGCCATATCAGGTTTGGGAGTGTAATCGAATGTCGAAAAAGTGGTATGTCCTTCATACGTACTCGGGCTACGAGAACAAGGTGAAGAAGAACCTCGAGACGCGCATCGAAACGATGGGCCTCGAGAACAACGTCTTCGGCATCGAAATCCCCACCGAGATGGTCACCGAGATCAAAGAGGGCGGCCGTCGCGTGGAGAACGAGAAGAAGGTTTTCCCGGGATACGTGCTCGTTCGCATGGAGCTCGACGATCGCAGCTGGGCTGCGGTCCGCAACACGCCGGGCGTGACGGGCTTCGTGGGCAGCCAGGGCAATCCTGCGCCGCTGACGCGCGAAGAGTACAACAAGATCATGAAGCGGACGGATAAGGCGAAGGACAAGAAGAGCGTCGTATCTTCCAGCTTGGAAGTGGGACAGTCCGTCAAGGTCGTTTCCGGTCCTTTGGCGGAGTTCGACGGCGTCGTTTCGGAAGTATCGCCCGAGGCCGGCAAGGTCAAGGTGATGGTTTCGATCTTCGGGCGCGAAACCCCGGTCGAGCTTTCATTCGATCAGGTGGCGAAGATTTAAAGTTGGATATCATGAGCGTTGCGTGCCTGGTGGACGGGGCTTCTCACGCAAGACGCTTTGTTGATAGAGTGAGATTGAAATAGCATCAGCTGAAAGGAACGTTTCTATCATGGCTGAAAAGAAAGCAACCGGCTTCATTAAGCTTCAAATCCCCGCAGGTGCCGCAAACCCGGCTCCTCCGGTCGGTCCGGCACTCGGCGCCCAGGGCGTCAACATCATGCAGTTCTGCCAGGCGTTCAACGCCGAGACGCAGGATAAAGCCGGCACCATCATCCCGGTCGAGATCACGGTGTACGAGGACAAGACGTTCTCGTTCGTTACCAAGACCCCGCCCGCGGCCATCCTCATCAAGGAAAAGCTCGGCATCCAGAGCGGCTCTGGCGTCCCGCAGCTCCAGAAGGTGGGCACGCTCACCGAGGACCAGCTCCGCGAGATCGCCGAGACCAAGATGCCCGACCTGAACGCCAACACGATCGAGGCTGCGATGGAGATCATCGCCGGCACCGCTCGCAGCATGGGCGTCCAGATCGAGGGTCGCGCTCCGAAGAAGACCTACGTGCCTTCCAAGAAGCTCGCCGCCATGCTCGCCGGCCGCACGCTCGACGAGGAATAAGCGAAGCCAAGGGAGTCCTCGGGCTCCTCTTGCATAAAACGATGTGGAAGAGCGCTTGCCCGCTCGCCATCACCACGAAAGGAAAACGAAATGGCAAAGAAATCCAAAAACTACCGTGCAGCAGTCGAGAAGATCGGGGAGGGCCCCTACGCCCCGCTCGAGGCAATCAAGCTCGTGCAGGAGATCTCGACCGCCAAGTTCGACGAGACCGTCGAAGCGCACTTCCGCCTGGGCATCGACACCCGTCAGGCAGATCAGCAGCTTCGCGGCACTGTCAGCCTGCCGAACGGTTCCGGTAAAACCGTCCGCGTTGCCGTGTTCGCCGAGGGCGACGCAGCCCGTGCGGCTCAAGAAGCCGGCGCCGACATCGTCGGTTCCGACGATCTGATCGCCGACATTCAGGCCGGTAACATCAACTTCGACGCCACCGTTGCGACCCCCGACCAGATGGCCAAGGTCGGCCGTTTGGGCAAGATCCTCGGTACGCGCGGCCTCATGCCGAACCCCAAACTCGGTACCGTTACCAACGACGTGGCGAAGGCCATCAAAGAGCTCAAGGGCGGCCGCGTCGAGTATCGCGCCGACCGCTACGGCATCGCGCATGTCATCGTCGGCAAGGTGAGCTTCACCCCCGAACAGCTCGCTGAGAACTACGGAGCCGTCTACGACGAGATCATCCGCATGAAGCCGGCTGCCGCCAAGGGCAAGTACGTCAAGTCGATCACCGTCACCTCGACGATGGGACCCGGCGTTCCGGTCGATTCGTCGGTGACGCGCAACTACACCGCTGCAGCTGAATAACTCACTTGAAGCTGTACTGAGCGCAAACGGAAGGAGCCCGAGGGCTCCTTTCTTTTTTGATTTCAATGTGATATCATCTTAATATCAACAAAGCGAGGATAGGGCCATTGGCCCGCCTTGAAGGAAAGGGGACGTTATGGCCGCAGAGAAGTCCGTTCGAGTAAAAAGCGGGTGGCCCATGCTGTTCGTCGTGGTGGTGCTTACGGCGGTATGCGTCGCTGCCATCATAGCGGGTGCGATGATGCTGCCGCCCGAGGACATGCCCGTTGCTACGGGAACCGAAGTGCTCGGCGTCGTGCTGCTCGTCGTGGGCATCGTCGCTTTGTGCGTAGGTCCCTTCGTCCTGCTTATGGGCTTTTTTACCATACAGCCCAACCAGGCGCGCGTGCTCATTCTGTTCGGCGATTATCGCGGAACCGTGCGCGACGAGGGTTTCCACTGGGCGAACCCGTTCTACTCGCGCTCGGCGGGCACGACCGTGGATGCCAACGGAAAACCGACGGCCCGTTCGCTCAGGCTTTCGCTGCGTGCCCGTACCTACAACGGGGAGCACTTGAAGGTGAACGATAAGAACGGTAACCCTATCGAGATTGCCGATGTGGTGGTATGGCGCATCGAAGATACCGCCAAGGCCATCTTCGACGTGGACGACTACAGCTCCTACGTGCACACGCAGAGCGAGACCGCGCTGCGCCACGTGGCCACCACGTACGCCTACGATTCCGACAGCGATGAGATCACGCTGCGCAGCAACATCGAAGAGGTGTCGGCGGCGCTCAAGGAGGAGCTCTCCGTTCGCCTCGAGAAGGCCGGCGTGGTCATCGACGATGCGCGTTTGACGCACCTTGCATATGCTCCGGAGATCGCCCAGGCGATGCTGCGCCGCCAGCAGGCCGAGGCCGTCATCGCCGCCCGTGAGAAGATCGTGCAGGGTGCGGTTTCGATGGTCGACATGGCGCTCTCCGAGCTTGCGGCGAAGCACGTGGTCGATTTGGACGACGAGCGCCGTGCGGCGATGGTTTCGAACCTCATGGTGGTTCTCTGCGGCGATTCCGAAGCCCAGCCCGTGCTCAATACGGGTACACTGTATCAATAAGCGAACGGCTGCACGCGGCACACGCGGCGGTTTCCTGGACGGAAAGCGGTGCGCCGCGCATTTGTGGGCAGATGGCGGAATATGACGGTAAGGCGGTACCGGAAGCGTTATGGCGAAGCGGAAGCAATATCCTTTACGCGTTGATTCGGAGATATGGGAGGCTATCGAGAGATGGGCCGCCGACGATCTTCGAAGCGTCAATGCGCAGGTGGAGTTCATCTTGCGCAAGTCGCTCAAGGATGCCGGTCGCTTGGGCAAGAGGGATGCGCCCGCCGACGAGTCGGACGAGGGCTAGAGAAGATCGAGGAACGTACGCGGGCGGCTATCAACGGCCGCCCGCTTTGTTTTGCCGGGTTCTTGAGCCTCGAACGCCAACCGGCCGTCTTCCGAGCGGGACGGCGCTTCCGAGAGGGTCGCAGCGGGCGGCCTCATGTCGCCTGCATGCGCTTCGAAAAGAGCGAAAGGACGACAAACGCTGCCGCCATGGCGACGAGGCCCGCGCCGTCGAACGCCACGAAACGTGCGATGCTCGATGCGAGCAGGTCGTGCCCTGCGGGGATCGAGACGAGAATGGCGCTTTCCCCGATAAGCCCGATCGTCTGCTGCGTCAACACTACGGCGAAGAGGGTGCGGTGCTTGGCAGGATCAACGATGACGGGCGGGTAGGTCGCGTTCCACATGAGGAACGCGACCCCGAGCCCCTGAACCGCGATGTTGCCCGCGACTCCCGAAAGCTCGTAGGCGGGCGCGAACGCATCGGGCCAGACGATGAACTGCACTGCGCACTGCACGTTCATGAGGAACACCGCCAGAACCGCTACGCGCGCTGCCCAGAGCACCGCCTTGTACACGGTTGGCTGAGGGCACGCGCGCGGCGCCCCCGATTCCTCGGCCGCCTTTGCGCAAGCTGCATGCTTCCTGTTCCCGTCGTCCACCTGTTCGCCTTTCGTGCTATGGCCCCTATTGTACCCGATGGACCGACGGGAGCGCGGCCTTGAAGCTGCGTTCCTTCTACTGAGCGGCAAGGAGCCGAACCCGAAGCTACGCGCTCTGTTTGCGGCCGAGGTCGGTGTTGTCCTTCTTGCGGTCGCGGAGCCCTTCAACGGGGTTCTCTTCGTCTTCGGAGCGGTAGTCTTCGCCTGCTTTGTCCTGGAGTTCGCGGATGGCCTTATGGCTCGGCACGTCCTGCGTGCGGCCGTTCACCTGGGCGTTCCACGCGAAGAACTCATGGTCGGCAGGCAGGGTGTCGACCTCGACGAAGTCCTCCTTGTCGGCGGTCAGCGTAACCTGGTTGGCGAGGACGTCGCGCACGTAGTCCTTCGTCTCGTGGAAGTCGAGCAGCTCGGGGAACTCCCCGTCGGTGCCTATGGTTTCCTGCCACTCTTTGCCGTCGTACTTCTCGAGGAGCTCGGCGGCCTTGTGCAGGTGGGCGATCTCCTGTTCGAGGTGCATCTCCCACATCTTCTTGACGTACGGGTCTACCTCGGTCTCGAAGAACGAATAGTACAGGTAGCACTCCATGTACTCGCGCAGAAGCATGTTCTCGAGCCAGGTGCACGTGGGGTCGAGCAGCGCGCCGTAATGGGTCACGTGCTGCTCTTCAACCATGGCGATTTCCTGGTAGAGATCGCGGCCGACGCCTTCGGGGTAGGTGTTGCCGAGGTTCATGTAGAAGTTCATGGTCTGCTGCTCGCCTGCGGTGAGGATGAGCGCTCCGAGCTTCGTGCGGATGTCGGCGGTCTTGAAATCGCGCGCTTCCTTCACAGCTTCCGAGGGATGGCGGTGATGTGCGATGGTGGGTCGGCCGGGTGTGATCTCGACATAGCCTCTTACGAGCTTGTGGGCTGGAATGTCCTCGTCCATCTTGAGCAGGTCGGCGTAGCGGTACAGATGGTCGAAATCCTCGAGCAGGGCGAAGTCCATGCAGGCCTTCGCGTACTCGTCAGGCTCGTGCATGGCGAGCCATGCGGTCAGATCGACGGCGAGGTGCTCGTAGCCGATGGTCAGTTCGAGCTGCGTCTCGTCGCTCGGGCTCATCCAGTTCACGTGCTTTTGCTGCTGCTGCTCCATGCGGCGCACGTAGGCGAGCTCGCGGCGCAGGTCGTTGTCGGGGCAGTTGCGGTGGAAGTTGTGGCCGAACATGACCGCCTCGACCTCGATGCCGTTCATGAGGATGATGCGCGTCTTGGTGTAGGGGTCGGCCTCCAGCTTGCCGTAGGGTTTCGGGCTCATGGTGCTCCAGTCCATGACCATCTCGTCCATCTTCTTCTCGGGTTTCTGCTCGAACGGGTTCATTCGGGCCTCCTTTCGTGTTGGCTGTCTCTCGTCTGACGGCGCGAAGCGTCGTAGACTCGATGGTAACTTGCCCCTCGCGCGCGCAAGGCGCTTCGTTGCTGCGCCGCATATCGTTCGTTGGCTTTGTTTTTGATCTGTGAGTCGCGCGATGAGGGATGGTTGTGGCTTTGTGGAAAACCATGCAAAACGGTCATATTTGCAAACATGACAACGGTCGAAGGCGCATATACGGGAGTGCTATACTGTGCCGAGGCGAAAAAACGACAGCAAAGATAAGGGTACACGGTATGATCATCAAGAAGTCACCGGCTGAAATCGAAGCGATGAAGGAAGCCGGACGCATTTCGGCGAAGGTGCTCCGCGAGGTCGGCACGCGCGTGCAGCCCGGCGTCTCCACGCTCGAACTCGACCGTTTCGCCGAGACGCTGATTCGCCTCGAGGGGGGTATTCCGGCGTTCAAAGGCTACGGCGGTTTCCCCGGATCGATCTGCGCGTCGGTGAACGAGCAGATCGTTCACGGCATCCCTGCGGCCGACGTGATCCTTCGCGAGGGAGACATCCTCTCGGTCGATACGGGGGCCATCGTGGACGGCTGGGTGGGCGACAACGCATGGACGTACGCGGTCGGCAAGATTTCGGAAGAGAAGCAGCGGCTGCTCGACGTGACGGAAAAGTGCATGTGGGCGGGCCTCGATGCGGCTCGGCCGGGCAACCGTCTCGGCGATATCGGGGCGGCCGTGCAGGAGATTGCGGAGGCAGCGGGTTACGGCGTGGTGCGCGAGTACGTCGGCCACGGCATCGGGCGCAACATGCACGAAGATCCCAACGTACCCAACTACGGGCGCAGGCACACCGGTGTGCTGCTCGAGCCCGGCATGGTACTCGCCATCGAGCCCATGATCAACGTGGGAACCCATAAAACCAAACAGATGCCCGACGGATGGCTTGTGGTCACGCGCGACGGCATGCCCTCGGCGCATTTCGAGAAGACCGTCGCCATAACCGAAGACGGGCCCTTGATCCTTACGACCGAAAAGGACCACCGGCGCCCGGTCTAGGGAATTCGGCACGGGGTGTGCGAGGACGGTTGCGCGTCCGCGCGCCGAAGCGTTGGCGCACTTGCTCGCAACGTGCCTGTTGAGCGTTCTTCGGTATGTATCTTTAGCGGACAAGCGGGGCAATGTTCTTCGGGGTTTGCCCCGCTTGCTTATAATAGACGCTCATCGTACGAATCAACCCGCACAGGCGGGAATGGAAAAGGATCCGCGTGAAGACTTCAGTTGATTTCGCCCCGGTGCTTTTGGGCGGAGACGCCAACGCCTACGGAATGGCCCGTTCGTTCTTCGAGGAGTACGGGGTCGTTTCTGCGGCTATCGGAAAAGGCGCATTCCATATCTGCCAGCACAGCAAGATCGTCCGTTTCGAGGTGTGCGAACCGCGCCTCGAGGAAGACGAGGTGTTCGTCGAGGCGCTCTTGCGCTATGCGCGCGATCATCGGGGGGTGCCGCTCGTGCTCGTTCCGTGCGGCGATAACTATACCAAGATGCTGGTGCGCAACCAAGAAAAGCTGCGCGACAGCTACCGGTTCACCATCATGTCGCCCGACCAGTACGACCTTGTGTCGACCAAGGAGCGGTTCTACGATACCTGCGCGAAGCACGGCCTTCAGTTTCCCGAAACATGCGAGGTGACGGCTGCGACGGCAAAGGGCTTCGAGCCGCCGTTCGCCTATCCCGTAGTGGTAAAGCCCTCGAACAGCGTTGCGTACTGGAACTGCGATTTTCCCGGCAAGAAGAAGGTGTTCGTCGTCCAGACTGCCGACGAGATGCGCCGCATCCTCGAGGGCGTGTACTCATCGAGCTATCAGGACAGCATGATCGTGCAGGATTTCGTTCCAGGCGACGATACGCGCATGCGTGTGATGAACTGCTACAGCGATGCGGCGGGCGCCGTGAAGATGATGGTGCTCGGCGATGTGCTGCTCGAAGAGCACACGCCGGAGGGCATCGGCAGCTACGGTGCCATCATGACCGGCTACGACGAGGGCGTCAACGAGCGCATCAAGGGCTTTCTCGAGGAGATCGGCTACGTGGGCTTTTCGAACTTCGATCTGAAATACGACGAGCGCGACGGCTCGTACAAGCTGTTCGAGATCAATCCGCGCCAAGGCCGCTCGAGCTATTTCGCCACCGCGTCGGGCAAGAACCTGGCCCGCTATCTTGTGCGCGATGTCGTGTACGGCGAGGATCGCCCGATCGACATCGCAACGCTCGAGGACGAACGCCTGTGGACCATGATCCCGCTCTCGGTCATCCGCACGTACGTAAGCGATCCGTCGGCGCGTGAGCGCGCAGAGCGCCTTATCGCAGCGGGCAGGGTCAGCCGTTCGTACTGGTCTGAAGACGACCGCTCGCTTCTGCGCTACGTGAGCTACCGCATGAACCAGCGCAACTACCGGCGCCAGTACAAGGAGTGCTTCAACCGCAGGGGCATCGACGATTAGGAGAAACCCCCGGATTCGCAGCTCCCTGCGAATCCGATCGGACAGCCGATGGCGGGCATCGGGCCATGGCGACGTGCGCGATCGAGCGCGCTTCGCGGAGAGACGGAGGCGAAAATCGTGCCGAGAGGAATCGAGGTGACGGCATGGAGAGACTCGGAATAATCGGGGGACTGGGCCCCGCAGCGACAGCGCGCCTGTTCGCGCAGATCGTCGCATATACCGATGCCGCATGCGATCAGGATCACCTCGACGTGACCATCCTCAATCGCCCCCATATACCCGATCGGACTGCCTACTTGCTCGGCAAACCGGGTGCGCTTTCGTTCGTCGAACCCATGCAGGAAGCAGCCCGCGAACTCGAGGCTGCGGGATGCAGCGTGCTCGCCACGCCGTGCAATACCGCGCATGCGCGCCTCGACGAGATCGCCTCAGTGCTGGGGCGGTCGCATTTCGTCGACATGCCCGCCTCTGCGGCGGCGTTCGCCTCCGATCTCGGATGCACTCGCGTGGGCGTGCTCGCAACCGACGGGGCGCTTGCGACGGGAGTGTACCAGCGTGCGCTCGATGCGGCGGGGATCGAGTCGATGCTGCCCGATGAGGCGATGCAGGCGAAGGTCATGAGCATCATCTACGATGATGTGAAGGCGGGCCGCGTTGCCGACGCCGAGAAGGTGGGCAACGTGTGCGATGCGTTGACGGATGCGGGATGCAACGGCATCATGCTTGGATGCACCGAATTATCGCTTCTGGGGTTGCCTCGCATGCGCGGCGGGGCGTGCGTCGTCGATGCGCTCGACGTGCTTGCCTGGAAATGCATTACCGAATGCGGCGCGAAGGCCCGCAATCTGAGAGACGAATACCGATGCCATGTGCGTCCCGACGGCTGCCTTGACGAGCGCGCCGCTGTCGGGTCGAGGACGATAGAGTAAGGAAGACGCAGACTATGTGCGGATTTGCAGGATTCATCAACAACTACGCCGACCTTGACGCTGCGCGCGTCATCGAGCTCATGGGGGACCGCATCAAGCACCGCGGCCCCGACGACGCCCAGTACTACATCGACGACGAGGTGGCGCTTGCGTTTCGGCGGCTCTCGATCATCGACCTCGAGGGAGGCCGCCAGCCGCTGTTCAACGAGGACGAATCGATGGTGCTCGTGTTCAACGGCGAAATATACAACTTTCCCGAACTGCGCGAAGATCTGATCGCCCGTGGGCACGTGTTCGCAACCAAATCGGATTCCGAGACCATCCTGCACGGATACGAGGAGTACGGCCGCGGCATCCTCGATCGGCTGCGCGGCATGTTCGCGTTCGCCATCTGGGACAAGAACGAGAAGAAACTGTTCGGAGCCCGTGACATCTTCGGTATCAAGCCGTATTACTACTATCGTGAAAACGGCCTGTTCTTGTTCGGCTCGGAGATCAAGAGCTTTCTCGATCATCCCGGCTTCGACAAGCGCATCGATCGCACGCGCATAGCCGACTATCTGTCCTACGAGTATCTTCCCGATGATAACACGCTGTTCGAGGGCGTGTACAAGCTCATGCCGGGTTCGTATTTCGAATGGACCGAGGATGGCTTCACCACCGAGCGCTACTACAATCCCACCTATGCGATCGACGAGGATCCCTCGCTCGACGAGTGGGCCTCGTCGATCGAGGACGTGTTCTCCGAATCGGTGCGCGCTCACCAGATCGCCGATGTCGAGGTGGGCGGGTTCCTCTCGTCGGGCGTCGATTCGAGCTACGTGGTCGATCGCGTGTTCGCGCAGGGAACGAAGATCCGCACGTTTTCGGTGGGCTACGAGGAAGAGCAGTACAGCGAGCTCTCCTATGCGAAGCAGTTCTCCGACGAGCTCGGCGTGGAGAACATCTCCAACAAGATATCTGCCGCCGACTTCTTCGACGCGATGCCCGACATCCAGTACTACATGGACGAGCCGCTGCCGAACCCGTCTGAGAACCCGCTGTACTTCTTGGCGGAAAGCGCTGCGAAGCATGTGAAGGTGGTGCTGTCGGGGGAGGGCGCCGACGAGCTGTTCGGCGGCTACCCCAACTACCTTGCCGAAGCCCATCTCGGAACCTACTGCAAGCGCGTTCCCCGTCCCGTGCGCCGCGCTCTTGGAGCGGTTGCGGGCAAGCTCCCCCGGTTCAAAGGACGGCACTTCCTCGTACACGGTGCGATGGAGCCGTGGGAGCGTTTCTCCCGTGCCGATTACGTGTTCGAAAACGAGGATCGCCAGCGGTTCCTCAAGGATCCGATCACCGGGCCTACGCCGCAGGAGCGCTCGAGACGCTATTTCGATCACGTCGAGGGCCTCGATGCGGTGACGCAGCTGCAGTATGTCGACATGCAGACGTGGATGGCGTTCGACATCCTGCTCAAGGCCGACCGCATGTCCATGGCCCATTCGCTCGAACTGCGCGTGCCGTTCCTCGACAAGCGCGTGCTCGAGCTGGCGCTCAAGATACCCTCGCGCTACCGTGCCGCCAACGACGAGTCGAAGATCGCCCTGCGCCATGCCGCCGCCCGCCATCTGCCCGAGCGCGTGTACGGCAAGGAGAAGCTCGGCTTCCCTTCGCCGCTTGCCGCGTGGCTGCGTGAAGACGAGTACTACGAGCGCGTGAAAGCGGCGTTCACGAGCGAGACCGCGCACGAGTTCTTCGTGCCCGAAGCTCTCGTGAAGCTGCTCGACGAACATCGTTCGGGCCAGGTTTCGCATATGCAGAAAATCTGGTCGTTCTACACCTTCATCGTATGGTACGAGGAGTTTTTCGGTACGGGCAACCGTGCCCAGTGCCGCGCATAGCGGGCGTTTCCATACATGAGGTATGCGGTGTTCAGCCGTTCGCAACATATAGCGCAGCGTGGGCGAAAAGTGCAGGCAAAAGGGGTCTTTCCGATATAAGAAGACCTTATGTGACTTTCTTGAATGGCTTGGTTTCGCTCGCGGGGCTTTGCTATGATCGGCCATGCTTCAAGCAATTTCATAGAAATAAGGTGCATATGCTGACTTTAACCACACAACGCACTTTCCGTACAACCACGTCCGTGTTTCTGGCGCTTCTTTTGGCAGCCTCCTTGGTGGGGCTTGCTCCCGCGCAGGCATTCGCCGTGACAAGTGCTGAGAAACAGGCCGAGGCCGACGACATCATGCGCAGCATCGATTCGCTGCAAACCCAACTCAACGAGGCTAACGCCGAGTACGAGCGTGCAACGCAGGAGTACGAGACCGCTAAGGCGGCCGCCGAAGATGCCGCAGCGCGCGTGAAGGCCGCCAAGGAGCGCATTGCCGAGCTGCAGGAGCGTTTGAGCGAGCGCGCGACGAGCATGTACAAGACGGGCGGCTCGATGTCGTTCATCGACGTGCTGCTCGGTGCGACGTCGTTCGAGGATCTGGTTACCTCATGGGATGCGTTCGAGAAGATATCGAGCCAGGACGCCGAGCTCATCCAGGAGAGCAAGGACGTGAAGGCCGAAGCCGAATCTGCCGAGCAGGAATACAACGAGCAGAAGGCCAAGGCGGCCGAAGAGGTCGAGAACGCCAAGGCTGCCCAGCAGGAGATCGAAACCACCAAAGCATCGATGGAGGAAGAGCTTACCCGCGTCAACGAAGAGGTCGTTGCGCTGCAGGCTAAGGAAGAAGAAGAACGCATCGCCGCCGAAGAAGCCGAGCGCAGGGCCGAAGAGGCGAGGAAGCTTGCGGAATCGACCGTCGTTCCCGGGACGGGCGGCGGCGGATCCTCGAGTGCCGGCTCGTCGGGCGGGGACGGTTCGGTGAACGTTTCCGGATGGGTCAACCCCTGCCCGTCGTACTACGGTGTGACCAACGAGTTCGCATGGGCTGGCGCTTGGGACGGCAACTACCACAACGGCATCGACCTCGGTGCTGCGTCGGGTGCCGATATCCTTTCCGCCGGGCCGGGAACGGTTACGTACGTGGGATGGTACGGTACGGGCGGAAACGCCGTCATCGTATCGCACGGCAACGGCGTGCGCACCATCTACATGCATATGAGCGCTCAGGCGGCGACGGTCGGCCAACAGGTTTCCGCCGGCGATCTGATCGGCTACGTGGGATCGACCGGTTATTCGACGGGACCCCACCTGCACTTCCAGATAGAAATCAACGGAACTCCAGTCAACCCCCGCAATTACTTCAGCTTCTAAGCACGCGGGCAGAAAACTGAGGAGGCGCACTTTATGGAGCAGAATCGAACAAAGGTAACCAGGCGGGCGTTTCTCGGCGGCGCGGCGGCTTTCGGCGCGGTGTCGCTCACGATGCCGTCGTTGGCGTTCGCCGACCCGACATCTGCCTCCAAACAGGCCGAGGCGGACGAGGTGCGCAGTCGCGTGGCCGCCATGCAGTCCGAGCTTTCCCAGAAATCGGAAGAGTACTACGCGGCGCTCGACGCCCATGATGCAGCGGTCGCCGCATGCGATGAGGCGCAGGCGCGCATCGACGAGGCAAGCGGGCAGATTTCCGAGCTGCAGGAAAAGCTCGGCACCCGTGCGCGCAGCATGTACCGCAGCGGCGGCACGTCGTTTCTCGACCTGCTGCTCGGTGCGACTACGTTCGAGGAATTCGTGACCAATTGGGACATCCTCAACCAGATGAACGAAAACGATGCGACGATGGTCCAGCAGACCAAAGATCTGCGCGCCGAAGTCGAAGCCCAGAGGGAAGAGCTCTCCAAACAGGAGCAGATTGCTTCCGATAAGGCCGAAGAGGCACGTGTCAACAAGGAGAACGCCGAGGTGACGGTTGCAGCATTGCAGGCCGAACTCGACTCCCTCGACGCCGAAGCCCGCGAGTTGCTGCTGGCCGAGCAGGAAGAGGCGGCTGCGGCAGCGCGTGCGGCCGAGGCGGAAGAGAACGCCAACCAACCCAACTCGGGCTCGGGNGCGGCAATACGCCGGGCGTCGGACTCGACTGCTCGGGCCTCACGTACTGGTGTTACAGGCAGGTGGGCAAGACCATCCCCCGTACCACCTACGGCATGCCGAATTCAGCGGCGTGGTCCGGCCCCGTTTCGTCCGCCGAGCCGGGCGACGTGCTTTGGAACAGCGGCCACGTTGCCATCTGCACGGCATCGGGCGGCGGCACTTACATCCACGCGCCCCAGCCGGGAGACGTGGTGAAGTACTCGTCCTGGCCCCAGTTCTCGCTCGCTTTGAGATTCTAACGCACCCCTGACGTACGTACGGTTCGGCACCCGCTCGCGGGTGCCGTTTTTTCAACCGCCCGCTTCCCGCGTCCGGCACTCGGGCGGGCATCCTTTTGCACCCTGCGGGCGGAAGCTGTGTCCGCCAACCGCCTCCGTGCGACGTTTTCGGCTGCCGTTTCAGGCAATGCGTTTACGCGACCTGCGGAAACGTCTTTCTGCTTGGCTGAAACAGGCCGTTTTGCATCGCATGGAGCGCCTTCGCGGACATCGTGTCCCGTTCGCGGTCCGCTGCGGTTCGGGCATGCGCCGGGAACCCTCGAGCGCCTGCATGCGGCGCGCTTCCGGAACCGGGAAAGCACGCGGAGCCTTCCTTTACCGCATTGGCCGGCGAGCGTCGTGCGCTGGACCGTTGAGCGTTGCTCGGTATCCGGCCGGTTGACGGCGACATCGTGCGGTCAACCAGACGTCCATTGCGTCAACCAGAGGTATTCGATCATACTGGATGCAGGGCGCTGCGGGAAAGATCGCCGCACGTCGGCTGGGAGGCGTGCCTTGCGTGTCGCATGCGCAGTTGAAACGACGGGCTTGCCAGCGAGCGGCAAACGGCCGAACAAGCTTTGCTCGCCGGCGCACGGCGAAGCGAACGGATGGAAGCGAGGCGGGCGATATGCGCGGCGAAGGATGCGCGAAAACGGATCGATGCGGGTGCGCTTTGCGCGTGAGCGGCCTTGCATGCCGCTACGCGGCTGCGGAGGTGTTCGCCGAAGCGTCGTTCTCGCTCGACCAAGGCTCGATCTCGTTTCTCGTCGGGCCGAACGGGGCGGGAAAGTCGACCCTGTTCCGATGCCTTGCGGGGTGGACGCGGCCCTATGCGGGTGCGGTCGAGCTGTTCGGCGAGCCGTTCGACGGGTCGAGCAGAGAGCAGCGCCGCGAGATAGCGTATGTGCCCGACGTGCCGTCCTTCTACGACGACCTGACCGCGCAGGAGCATATCCGATTCGTGCAGCAGGCGAACGGAGACCTCTCGGCGGACGGGCTTGCCGACGACCTCATGGACGCATTCGGCCTATCCGCCCATCGGGATCGGTATCCGTCAGCGTACTCGCGCGGCATGCGGCAGAAGCTCGCGCTCGTCATCGCATTAGCGGCAATGCCCCGGTTGCTCTTGCTCGACGAACCCTACGGCCCGCTCGACCCGGGGGCGGCCGAGGTTTTGAGCTCGCTGCTCGACGGTGCGCATTCATCGGGGGCGGCCGTGCTGGTAAGCTGCCACCACGACGTTCCCAACCTGATGCCCGATCAGCTTCTCCGTCTCGCGGACGGAAGCCTCGAGGTTATCGAATCCGACGGCTTCGCAGACGGCTTGCCCTTCGCCGAGCCGGTCTCGGCGCCACTCGTCACCGCGCCCGGTACGCCGGACGCTTCCGACGGCGTTTACACGCGACGGGGGTGAGCGGTCGTGCTGCACGATATCCGACTTCTTCTCTGGCTCCGCATCCGCCATGCCCGGACGGCGTTTTCGCGCATGATGCACCTCGCGGGCACCGATCCCGTATCCGAAGGCGGTACGGGGGAGCGGGTGTACCAGGTCTATATCGTCGGCTTCGTGGCCATTGCGCTCGTGGCGCTATGGGCCGCGCTGCTCGATGCGGTGGCGACGACGTTTGCGGCCCTTTCGGCAGACGGATCGATCATCGTGTTCAGGTTCGCCCTGATCGCGCTCGTTGCGGTATTTGCCGCAATGGGAATGCGGGGCTTGAGGACCGCACCCCTGAAATGTTCCCATGCCGATATCGCGTACGTGATATCGGGCGGCATGCGCATGCAGGCCACCGTTTTGGCGAGCGTGGCTCTGCGCGGCGTCGGCTGCGGCATCGCGGGGTTGGTTTTGGGCTTTGCGCTCGGCACGGGGCTGGCCAGCGGNCATCGAGGAGAGCGCTCTCTTCGCCGATACGCAGCCGCTCGCTTCGGCATCGCTTAACTTCAACATCGATCCGAATCTCGTACGGGACTATCGTCGGCGCAAGAAGCTCGCCAGGCGCCGTGTACGGTTCGGATTGGGGCGGGGCAGCGGTCATTGGGCTCTGACCTCGCGTGCGGCCCTTTCGCTGCTCCGCCAGTACGACGGATGGCCGACGCTTATCATGCAGGGAACCGTGGCGGCGCCGATCGGCGTGGTCGCGCTCTCGGGTACGGGCGGGCTGTCGTCGATCATGGTGTGGCTGCTGGCTCTGCTTCTGTTCGGCAACGGCATCCGGGAGGAAACCCGCGCGTTCGGCGATGACATGCGTATTCGCCTTGTACGCGATCGGCTGCCCTTCGGCGTGCTCGAACTGCTCGTGTTCGATACGATTCCGGCGTTCGTCGTCGTTACGGCGGTGTCGCTTGCGACGATCGTGCCCCTTGCGGCCTATACGGGCGTGCCTCTCGTCTGGGCTCTCGTGCTCGGCGTTGCGCTCAACGTCCTGTACGTGCTCATGCGCGGCTTCGACGCGGTGCGGTTTCCCCTGACGGGACGCCGCATCGAGTACGAGGCGGGTGCGTCGGTAGCGGCCGTCTGCTTGATGCTCGTATCGTTTTCGGGATCCTTCGGCGTGCTCGCGGGTGCCGTGGTGCTTGCCTGCGTCGCGTGCGCGGCCATCGTGCATTACGGAACCGAGTGCGTGTAGGCGGACCTCGCGGGGTTCGCGAGCCTAAGCGCTACGGGGCCAAGCGTGCCTAACGCGTACGCGCTGGGATCTACCTGCGCTTGAGCTTGCCGGTCACGCGCGCCATGATCGAGCTCAGAAACGCCGCTTCAGGTATCTTGAGCTTGAGCGCGATGCCGAACGTGACGACGAGACTCACGATGCCGCAGACCACGATGTAGGCGAACGCCTGCGCGATCGAACCTGAGAGGGGAGCGATGAGCGTTTGGGCGGCGAATAGCGCCCCGCCTCCCGCAGCGGCGCCGAGTGTGCCGAGCACGAGCGCCACGATGAAGGCCTTGGCTGTCGAACGGAGTCCGAACGCCCCGAACCTCCTGCGTAGGTATGTGAACAGGCAGATGTCTCCTACCAGGTAGAACACGAGCTCGGCAACCGCGATGCTCTCGATGGGAATGTCGGCGATTCCGTTCGATGCGGCGAATACCGCAGCTCCTGTGAGCGCGACCTGTACGGTGGCCGCAATGATGTTGAACCCGGCGAACACCGTCATTTTCCGCAGGCTGCTGAATATCTTCTGCAGGTAGGTGTTGATGCCGTAGAACGGAAGCGATACGGCGAATACCGCCAGATAGCTTGCGACGGTGGGGATGTTTTCCGCCGTAAACGCGCCGGCGCTGTAGAGCGTGATGAGGGGCGTAGCGAACACGACAAGGTAGAGCGCGAACGGGATCATGAAGAACAGGATCTGGTTCGTGCCCGAGATGATGCCGCGCTTGACGCCCTCGGTGTTGCCTTCCGCCTGCATGTCCGCCAGTTCGGTGAACATGGCGGTGGTGATGGGCACGGCTAAAAACGAGTAGGGAAGCATGAACCACAGGCGCGCATAGTAGATGATCGAGGGACCGTTTTCGGCGAACGCATAGGATGCGGCGCTCTGGACCGAGACGACGGCGGTGGAGCTCAGCATGACGATGACGGCGGGAATGCCGATGGCGAGCGTCTCGCGCAAGGCCGGGTCGTGCAGATCGATGCGCGGGCGGATGCGGATGCCGTTGCGTTTGAGTGCCGGTATCTGGATCGCCATCTGCACGAACACGCCGAGCGGGTTGCCGATGGCGATGATGTAGAGCGCAAGCTCGGGGTCGTTCGGTGCGATGAGGGCGTAGGCGAAGAACGTCGCGATGACGATCACGTTGTTCGCGACCGGCGCGATCGAGGACCAGAGGTAGTCGCGGTTCGCGTTCAGGAGGCCCGATACGACGGCACTCGCCCCGTAGAATACGATTTGGATGGCGAAGAACTGGAAGAAGAACACCGACGTAGCCATTTCGGACTGATCGGAGTAGAAGCTCTGGGTGAAGATGGCCTGTGCGGGGAAGGCCATGCAGATAAGCGATACGATGCCGAGCAGTATCACGACGAGGGTGAGCAGGTTCGAAGCGTAGCGGTTGCCCTCTTCGGTTCCGAGCTTCTTCTTGACCGATACGTACACGGGCAGAAACGCCGTAACGATCATGCCGCCCGCTACGAGCTCGTAAAGCATGTTGGGAAGGTTGTTCGCCACGGTGTAGGAGCTCGCGAGCAGGGTCGAACCGAGCGCGAAGGCCATCGCCCACGTACGGACGAATCCGGTGATCCGCGAGATCATGACGCATACGCTGATGAGCGCAGCCGACGAGCTGACCGTTTTGCTGTCGTCGTCGTTCGGGGGCGAGGCGAGTTCGGTTGCGACATCGTCGCCGTCGGGGGTGCGGGCGAGCATGTCGTCCGCGGCGTTGTAGATCTCGGGTTCGGGAGCGAGCGCGGCGCCATGACGGCCGAAAGCATCGTTGGGCGACGAGGATCGCGTGTACCCGCCTGTCGTTGCCTGCTTTGCATGGCGTCCGACCTTTTCGGGGCTGCTTGCGCCGGCGGATGCCCGTTTGGCGTGGCGGCCCGCGTACGGATCGTAATCCGCCTCGTCGATCTCGAAGCCGAGCTCGCCGATCCGATGGAACGAGCCAGTGGTATCGGGAAGCTGAAGGAGCTCGCGTTCAACCGCTTCGCGGGTATGTTTGGCTCGTGAGAGCTTGTCCGACATCGAATGGGCCTTCTTGCTTTTGGATATAATGGTTCACCAACGGTGAGCGGCTGCGCAACGGCAACCGCTCACATCATAGCAAACACGGAAAGAGGCGCTTCATGCATATCCTGATAGTCCGCAATAACTCCAATGCGAAGGCGGTCGACGCGTCGCTGCTCCTCGCGGCTTATCTGGGCACGCAGTCCATTCAGTACAGCATGATCGACTCTTCCGATTTGAACTATCTGGGCGATACCGATGACGTCGGCATCATCGATTCGGGTTCCTGCGATCTCGCGGTCGTGCTCGGCGGCGACGGCACCATCCTGCGCACGGCCCGACTCGTCGGCACGACGGGCGTTCCCATTCTCGGCATCAATTTCGGGCGGCTCGGGTTTTTAGCCAATGCGAGCGACGAGGGGGTTGTGGCCATCGTCGCGGCGGCTCTTGCGGAAGACGCGGTGCGTGAGAGGCGGACCAACCTGCGGATCGACGTTCTGTGCGAGGGCGACGATCTCGACGAGGTTCCCTGCTCCGACGACGAGCCGATCATCGCCGAAGACGGCGAGCGCCGCAGCTTCTTCGCCCTGAACGAGCTTGCGGTTACGCGCGGCGCTATGGGCCGCATCATCGATTTCTCGCTCTCCATCTCCGACTCGCATATCGCCGATATGCGCGGCGACGGACTCGTGGTTGCCACCGCCACCGGGTCGACCGCCTACGCGCTCTCGGCGGGCGGTCCGCTCGTGTCTCCGGGTTTCGAGGGTCTCGTTGCCGTTCCGCTTGCGCCGCATACGCTTCATTCGCGTGCGATAGTGACGGCGAAAAACGATGTGGTGGAGGTCGATCTCACCAACAACCAGGCTTCACGCGAGGCGACGCTGTTCGTCGACGGCGAAATGCTCACGTTCGAGCGGCCTGTCGCAAAAGTGTTCGTTCGCGCCGGTTCGGAGCCTACGGTGCTCCTGCGCTACAAATGCGAGAACTTCTACGACCACGCCTCGAAGGTGTTCTTCTAAGCCCATCGGGTGCACCGAGCGTGGGGTGCCTCGGTTTGCGGCAGAAAAAGCGAGATATTCGTCGTCGCTCGGAGCTTCTTCGCAGTTGATTTTTAGACCGTTTCTCCGATCAGGGGTAATGAAGCGGTGTCGTTTCCCGGTCGTCGATTTCGTTTCGTCGAGCGGGTGTAGACGACGAATTACTTTCATTTTCTGCCGCGAATGCCCTTGTTCGCTGATAAGCCAGAATCGGAATGCGTTCGTTCGGGATCCCAGAGAGCGAAAGCGCCGTCGTGAGCGCTGTCGAGGCATGCGCGTCTTGGATTAACGCGGTGGCTCCTTTGGGTTCGCGTGGCAGCGAAGCTCATTGCCTTGCAACCTTGCATAGCGGTAGTGCGGATCCGATGTAATCGCGAAACGCACTCAACGTAAATCAAGCGCGCTCCTTGCGGAAACCGCATGCGGATGTTACGTGGGAAGGACTCAGCTCATACACCCGAAATTCGTACTCTTATCAGGTGCTATATCGTGTTAATATGCCAGCATGACGGTGATCCTGTCCAACATATCTGCACTCGAGTTTTGGCGATCGCTACTAAGCGACAGCAGTAGAGCGCGCAAGCCGTCTCGCGCTCGAATCATGCCCGAAGATGCACCGCACGCAACTGCAATCGAAGAGTATGGGCTCATCGGCAACGAGGTCTTTTCTTTGCCTCTGCATGTCATGGCGCTCGATGGAAGGAGGAAGAGCACGCATGATCTCGTTGTCCATCAATCGCGATTCTTGCCTGCCGGTTCTCTGAGGTCTATTTCAATACCCGGTTGCGACAAGGCCGTTTTCGTTACAAGCCCAGAACTTACCTTGGTTCACATGGCCTCCCTCTTGAGCTTTCCGCAAACCGTCCATCTAGGTTACGAGTTTTGCGGAACCTATGCTCCCGACAAGAGCCGACCATACGGTATTAGGGGGAGGATTCCCCTCGCCACTCCATCCAGTATAAAAGCTTGCCTTCTCGAGCTCGAAAACGTCAGGGGAACGAAAACGGTTCGCAAAGCACTTCCTCACATATTGGAGCAATCGGCTTCCCCTCGGGAATCGACGCTGGCTGCGCTTGTGACGCTTCCCTGCATGCGAGGGGGAAGCGGTATCGCCCATCCTCTCATGAACGCTATCGTTCCGATCGGTAAAAGAAACCGATGGACGGCCGATAAATCCTTTTTTCGGTGCGATTTGCTTTGGCCCGATCAGGGCGTAGCCGTAGAGTACGATAGCATTCTCTGTCATACAGGTGCCGAGCGGATTGCCCAAGACGCACAACGACGCAACGCTCTCGAATCGCTCGGAATAACCGTTGTAACCGCAACGTGGCAGCAGGTGGCCAACTATCGGGAATATAATCGCTTTGTACGGATTTTAGCGAGACATTTGAATTCGAGAATAAGGCCGAGCTGTTCAGATTATCCTCGCAGGCAGCTTGCCCTTCGATCGGAGCTGCTCGATTGCCCCCCGTTCTTTGGCTGAAACGCCTTTTGCTCGGTCGTACCCGAGCTTGTGGCAAGAAACGAAAGTTTTTCGTCCCCGTGGGAAGCTCGGTGGCTCCAAAGCGGGTTTCTGGGATCAAGCTGGTTGTGTTTTCCCAGCACAACGACGCACTTAATGATGTGTCTTTTCCACTTACCCTGCACTACGACGAATTTCTTTCGTTTTCTGCCATCTTCGAGGGTTTCGCTACCGATTCAGGTTCGGTGCTTGGCACCGAGTCTCAGAAACATTGCTCTCGCCGTCATCGTTCCGCTGCATCATGGGGTGATGTTCAGCGTGGATATAGGGTCGAAGTAGAGCAATCCTTCCCGGCGGAGGCCGAGCCGCACATCGTCTCGGCCTCCCGCATGGTGAAGCGATTCCAAGCTCGTTTTGCTGACGATGACGGAATCTCCCACTTCAAACGAGATGTACGCGTCCGAGCCGACGATTTCGTCTCGCAGCCTCCGTCCCGTGAGCATCGCATAGTGCTCGTGGGATGAAGCGGCATCTGCGATGCGCTGATCGCAAGGCGAGGCGGTATCGCATCCTATCAGGACGTTTTCGGGACGTATCCCCGCAACCACGCGGGGCTGCGCAAGGGAAGCGGCCAATCCGGGAGGTGCGGGAATTCCGTCAGGGCTGTCGAGGAAGCGCAGCATGCCGCGGTCAACGCGGCATTCGAGGAAGTTCATCTGAGGGGATCCGATGAATGCGGCGGTGAACAGGTTTCGGGGATGAAAGTACAGCTCGCCAGGCGTGCCGATCTGCCGTACGCGCCCCTGGTCCATGACGACGATCTTCGTCGCGAGCGTCATCGCCTCGGTTTGATCGTGGGTCACGTATACGATGGTCGCACCCGTTTTGCCGTGAAGCCTTGCCAGCTCGCCGCGCATTTGGGCGCGCAGCTTGGCATCGAGGTTCGAAAGCGGTTCGTCCATGAGGAACAATGCGGGATTGCGCACGATTGCCCGGCCTATGGCGACTCGCTGTTTCTGCCCGCCCGAAAGCTTCGACGGTTTGCGATCGAGCAGATCGGATATGTCGAGCATCGAAGCCGTGGCGCGTATCCGTTCTTCCCGTTCGCGTTTGGGTACCTTTCTCGCTTTGAGCGGAAATGCGATGTTGTCGAACACCGTCATATGGGGGTAGAGGGCGAAATCCTGAAACACCATCGCTACGTTGCGCTCGGCGGGAGGCGCGTGCGTGATGGTGCGCCCGTCGAGACGGATCGACCCCGATGTCGGGGTCTCCAGACCTGCGACGAGACGCAGCGTGGTCGACTTGCCGCAACCCGACGAGCCGACGAGCACGACGAACTCGCCCTGCTCGATGCGCAGCGAGAGCTCGTCGACTGCGCGGATCGCGCCTTTGCCGTAGGTTTTGGTCAGCTGCGCCAATTCGAGAAACGACATCTATCTCACCCGGTTCTTTCCGTGGCCTGCACTTGTTCGCGCATCCCAGTGTGCGAGTTTTCGAGCAGCGACGGCGGCGCATGCCAACGACGCGAGCCCGAGCGCCACTGCGAGCACCCAGGGAAGAAGAACCCGCATATCGGGGATTCCCTGCGCTGCAAAAGCGATGCGCAAAAAACCGTCCTGCAGGGATGCGGCAGCCGTTTGCCAAGCCGAGAAGTCCGACCAACGGGTGGGAAGACGGTTGCCGAACCGCGAGAGCGCCGAGGCGAAGGTTGCCGTTGCGGCGCTGGCGGCGCGTGGNGCGAAGGTTGCCGTTGCGGCGATGGCGGCGAGTGCGGGAATCGCGTAGGCGATGGCCGCGAGCACCGGATGGCCGGCTGGACGCTTGCGCAAGGGCCGGCAGTGCCAAGCCGCATAAGCGGCGAGCGCTGCGGGATAACAAAGCAGCAAGGAGAAGGACGCGAGCGAGAAAAGGCCGTAATCGAGCTCCGCGCACTCGACGGCAAGCGATGAGGCGATCGTTTCGGCGGTGATGGGAAAACCGTCCGCGTCCGCATCGGCTGTGGTGATTCTCGTGTAGGCGACGGGGAATCCTCCGGCGGCCGATCCGTCCATGATGCGGACCGGTGCGTCTTCGGCGCAGCCGCCCGAAGCGACGGACGGTTTTTCGGCCTCCAGGGCGTTCGCCCGATACGTGCCCGGCTCGGTGGGGCAGGCGGCTGCGTCGGGGAATACGAGTCCGATCTCGCCCGTAAAGTACAGCACCGTTTCTCCCGCGCCCTCTGCGTTTTCCGCGGCGATCGGGTCGCTCGCGTTCGCCGCGACCCCATCGACTTGGGACCACAAGACGATGGGGAACGGATCGGCCGCCTCGCCTGATCGCTCCAGAACCGAGGCGGCTTTGCTCAGCCCGATACCGCCGCCTGCGAGAACGAACGTCTTCGTGTTCGCGTAGGCTCCGGAAAGCGCGCCGTACGCGGCGATCTGCGCTCCGAAGCACGCGAGCGAGACGAGGAAAGCCGCTATGGCGGCCAAGGGGATGCGCCGTATGCCGAGAGCCTTACGCATCGGCGAGCCGAACCTTACTGCCGTCAGCGAGAACCCTATCCGATCTGACGATGATCTTCTGCTGCGAGGATACGGCTCCCTCGGCGAGCGCCGCCCAGCTCGCATTCGTGTCGAGCACGGATACGGGCACCTTTCGGGCGACCAGCTCGACGCCCGAGAATCCCCCCTGCTCGGCTACCACGTACACGTAGGATTGCGCGCCTTCCCGATGGACGGCGGTGAGGGGAGCACATGAGCCGTATTCGCGGGCGGCGGCCAGTTCGTCCGCATCGACCGATGCTTCCGGGGCTTCGTCTTCGGGTACGGTAGCGCAACCGGGTGCGGCTTCGCCCCCGGCTGCAGCTCCGGGATCGAATGCCGTACCGCCGTCTGCCTCGATGGCTTCCTGCGCGAAGGTCTGCGTGCTCGGTGCCTCCGCTGCCACCAGCGCGGTGCCCGCGCTGCTCACAGCCCTCGACAGGATGCCGAAGCATGCCATCGCAACGAAAAAGACGAACAGTGCGGTTGCGGCCCTGCGTTTCATCGGGCGCTCCTTCCCTGCAGGCTGTGTCCGTTGCGGTGCGCAATCGCGGCCCTTCGTTTCATGACCGGTCCTTTCGGGCGGTTGCGGCGATTCCCCGTTCGAGGTACTCCCTGCCCATGGCGAACACGAGCACGGCGGGCACGGCGGCGATGACGGCCGAGGCGAACACGAGCCCGACGTTGTCGAAGGATACCGTCGGTTGGAACAGCGAAAGGGGCCAGAGCGCCTGATCTTTCAAGAAGGCGAGCGGCTGTTCGACCAGGCTCCAGTACTCGAAGAACCCGAGCACGAGCGCGGCGAATATGCCGGGTAGGCCGAGGGGGATGCCGATAGTCAGAAATACCCGCAGTTCGCCTGCGCCGTCCAAACGGGCCGATTCGATGATGGCGTTCGGGATGGTGGCGAAGAAGTGCCTCATGATGAACACGGGAAACGCCGAGAATATGCCGGGCAGGATGATGGCGGGAAGCGTATCGTTGATGCCGAGCGCGTTCAGTACAAGGTAGTTCGGCAGCATGACCACCTGGAAGGGCAGCATCATCAGCAGCACGTAGAGGAAGAACAGCGCGTTTCGCCCCGGGAATTCGTAGCGCGCGAGCGCCCAGGCGGCGGGCGTTGCGAACAGGAGCTGTCCTGCGAGCACGCCCGCCGTAATCGCAGCCGAATTCCAGAAGAGCACATGGTAGGCAGGCGTGTCGACGAGTACGGCGACATAGGATTCCAGAGTGGGGTTCAGGGTGAGAAGCGGGGCTTGCGCATACCCTTCGCCCGACGGCAGGACGCCGCCCAGGACCGAGGAAAGTTCGGTCTGTCCCATGAGCGATCCGGCAACTAGCATGACCAAGGGAAAGCACAGGACGAACCCGGCGAGGGCAACGCATGCGGCCGTCAGCGTCGTTCGAACCTTCATCGGTCTGCCCGAACCTGTTTGGCCCACGAACGGAAAAGCAGGCAGACGACGAGGAAGAGCACGAGCCCCAGCAGTACGCCGCCCGCTGCGAGCTTGGCGGTTGAAAGGCTCGCGAACCAGTTATTGAACAGGTGCGGAAGCAGGTACATGCTCTCGTGGGGATAATTCCCCGCCACCAGGTACGCTTCGCGGTACACCTTGAAGGCGTTGATGATTGCCAGCACTACGACAACCGCGCACGAGGGTGCGAGCAGCGGCAGGGTGATCCGCACGGCGATCTGGCGCGAATTCGCCCCGTCGACGCGCGCCGCTTCGTACAGGGTTTCGGGGATGCAGGAGAGCGCGGCAAGCCAGAGCACGATGCAGTAGCCGAGGTTGCGCCACACGTAGCTGGCTGCGAGTACCCAGAAAGCGGCGTCGGTACCCATCCAGGCTACGGGTTCGAGGTCGAAGAAGGCGAGGATGCCGTTGGCGATTCCCTCGGCGTCGAACGTGACGCTCATCAAAAGCGCCGCCGAGAAAACGGGGATTGCGAGCGGCAGGAGAAGAGCCGTCTTCATAAGCGCCTTGAACGGCGTGCTTTTTCGTAAGAACAGCGCGACGGTCAGGGAGGCTATCAGCAGGATCGGAATGCAGACCGCCATGAACTTGGCCGTATTGAGAGCGGCCAGGCGAAACGCCTCGTTGGAAAGAACCGTTGCGTAGTTGTCGAGCCCGACGAACTCGGTGCCCGACGGGTTGGCAAGCGACCGCCTCGCGACGTCGAACGAGGGCGCGAGGAAGAAGACGGCGAGACCCGTGAGGCTCGGGGCCAGAAAGGCCCCGACGATGATCGCTTTGGGCGGGCGCGGCATGCTCATGATCGCCGCCTACTGCGCCAGGTAGAGGTCGATCTTCTGGATCGCTGCATCGAGGGCCTCGTCGAGCGTCGCCTCGCCGCGGCAGTAGGCGAGAAGCTCGATCGAGAGGATGTCGCTTGCCGTCTTGTCGCGCACGCATGCATCGGTCGCGCTCTCGACGAGCGCGCAGTTCGCCTCGACCTCCGCTTCGGTGAAGGCGCCGCGGCTGACAGAGGAAAGCTCGCTTCCCCCGTCGCCCATGACCGACATGCCGTAGCCGCCAAGCTCGATCTGGGCTTCTCTGAAGGCGGTTTTGTTGACGGCGATGCCGATGTCAAACGAGTCCTGCTTCTGCTGCGGTTTCGACAAAACGTAGGAGACGAAATCCTTTGCCTGGCCTGCCTCTGGTGTGTTGGCGTTCACGGCAAGGATCGAGCTCGGTACGAACACGCGCTCGGGCGAGAAGCTCAACGGCTCGAGGGCGCACGCGAACGAGGCGTTCTCCACGGCGAGGCTTGCCGAGCCGAAGCTGGTGCCCGAGAGGAGCGAGGCTATTTCGATGAACTGCTGATCGGGGTTTTCTGCGAAGAGGATGCCCGATCCGCTGATTCCGGAGCCGCCGCCTTGCAGGTCGTCGAGCTGGCTTCCGAGATAGTCGTAGCCGGTAGGCGCATTCTCGCAGTTTCTCCCGTCGTTGAGCATAAGGAGCCGTTTCGAGCAGGCGAAGAACGTTGCGAGCGCGTCCCGGTCGACGCTTCCGCCCGTATCGAAGATGCTGCGGTAGCTTGCCGTGTACAGCGATGCCACCGAGAAGGTCGCATCGGTGCCCGTCGGGCTCTCGCTCTCCGATTCGATGTAGGAGGTGAGGCTTTCAAACGATTGCGCGCAATCGATCGCCTCGGCGCTTCCGACAATCGCGGGTATGCCGAACCTGCTCGGAATCGCGAAGCAGCCGTCATCGGTTGCGAAGGCGCCCACGACGTTCTCGAAGTACTCGTCGCCGGTCTCGCGAGCGTCTTGGATGATGCCCGAAAGATCGAGAAGCGCGCCCTGTTCGGCGAAGCCGTCGAAGGGAAGCCCGTCGAGGACGATGACGTCGGGACCCGTGCCGGAAAGGATTTCGGCGTTGAGGGTTCGCAGGGCGTCGTCGGCCGAGAGCCCTGAGCCCGCCGGGATGCCCACGCGTACCTCGATCGCGATCTCCGGGTGCTCGTCACGGTAGGTTGCGGCCGCCTGTTGGATAACGGAGCTGTCTTCGAGCGTGTACACGGAAAGGCTCGAGGTGGATTTCGGCTGCTCGCCCTGCGGGTAGCGGTAGAGCGTATAAGGATTGGTCGAGCCGGTCCGTTCGCGGTAGAGCACCGCGATGTCGTCGGATCCGGATCCGACGAGCAGCCGTTCGGGGGTTTTGCCCGTATTCGAAAGGTTCGTGGCATTGCCCGAGGCAAGGACGGTCGCCGTCTCGCCCGAACAATCGTAGATCGCGCCCGTCGAGCAGAGGAAGAGCCCGCTTTCGCTCGCAGCCCAGATGGGTGTTGCGACGGCGGACGCGTCCGCCGGGGGGAACGCGGCTGCGAGTACCGATTCTTCGTGAGCGTCGAGGTTCACCTGCTCGCCGGTGTCGTAATCGAAAACGTACAGCTCGCAGGTAGGGTTGGCGGAGCTGCTCTTGGAAGCGCTCGCGTATACGCGGTTGCCGTGCACGGTGAAATCGGCGAGGACGGTGCCGCTCGGCAGGCGGTACGTGCACACCGTGTCGCCTGTCGTGTAGTCCGCTCGGAAAAACGAGCCGGTCCAGTCGGATGCGATCACCGTGCCCTCGTCGAACGAGCGCATGATGGTGATGCGGCCCGCCGGCAGGGAAGCCTCGCTCTGCGAACCGGGATCGACGAGGTAGCAGCCACCGCCGTCTCCTTCTGCGGTAAGCGTCGTGCATAGCAGGCTTCCCTGCGGGGTGAGGCACGCGGCCCCGATAGAGGTGTCGTCGTCAAGCGATGCGGCCAAGGTAGACGTGTCGAAGAGCGCCTCCCAAGAGCCGTCGGCGGTCTTGGCGAACACGGCGATTGTATTCCAGTCCGTCGTGTTGGCCGCCATGAGCATGCCTCCGTCGCTTGTGTAAGCGATGTCGGAGATGTGCATGATGTCCGTTGGGAGTGCGACGGCCTGCTCGAAGCGACTCGTTTCGCTGTGCTCGGCTACGCTGCCGTTCGGTGTCGGGGTGCAGGCGGCAAGGCCGAGTGCGAAGATTGCAGCGAGCGCGATGGAAAAGACGTGTTTCCCCATTGTGCTTTGCGTCGAAGCAGGGGGTTGTGCGGTGTCGGCTTTCGGCGGGCAAGCCGATGCGTTCGAACTCGGGTTCATGCAGTCTCCTTTTCGGGCGGGTTCTAGGGATGGGCGTTCTCGTTTCGGCATGGCTGACGCTGGGCCCTTGGGCAGCGGTTGCATTGCTTCGGTTGTGCGGAAGGTCTATTCGAGCCAGAGGCGGTACGTGGTTTCGGTTCGGTGGTCGACCGTCTGGATGCAGTACTTCGAGAAATCAATGTGCCTCGAGGTCCCGTCGGTTTTGAGGGCTTCGTTGGGAACAATGAAGGGCAAAACGACCGTTTGCGTCTCGCCGGGTTTTACGTTGACGGGCGCTGTTTGGATGTCGTCGGACGGGGGATCGTCCAAGGAGGTGTATTCGGCGAGCATGGAGAAAGCGTAAGCGTCGAGGCGTACGCCTGCTCGCATGGTTCCGTCCGAAAGGGGGCCGGCTTCGACGACGAGCGTGCCGTCTTCTGCGTAGATCGTCTCGGCGTATGCGCTGGTCCAAGCATCGGTCCAAAGTCGAAACTCGGGCAAGCCGTCACTGCTGTACGGTCCGACCGAACCAGCGATGAGCGTGTTCGAGGTGTTGGTGACGGTTGCCGAGACAAGCACCATCGTGCTGTCTTCCGGATACACTTCCTGATTCGAATACTCCGGGTAGAGCTCTTTGAAGGCCGATCCCGATACCGATCTCACCTCGTCGATACGCATCTCGAACAGGGGATACTCGTACTCCCAATCGCCGATGCTCTTCAGGTACTCGATATACTCGTCGCTGGGGATGGTCTCGTTTGTTTCCCTGATGCTTGCGGTGGGGTGATCCGTTTCCCAGATAAAGGCCATGCCCTGCACTATTCCCTCGAGCGCTGCGCTGCGGCCGAACTCGCAATCAACGACTCTTTGGGAGGGCTCGCCATTGCCATCGTACATGCCGGCGAAGAGGAGCGATGCGGGGCCGTGCGGCACACTGGGTATGTAGCGTCCGACAAACCAACCCATGGCAAGAGCGGCAACGACGAGGCATGCGATGCCGACTGCAGCGCGCTTTTTGCGTTTGGCTGTCATGTGGCACTCCTTTCGGCGACGAGGTTGCGGTGCTTTGCTGCAACGCCTTCGCCGAAGCTATCATGATATTCGGTGCGTTAGCAACGGTGAGTTTTTTCACCCAGTCCGCGAGTCCGTGCAATGGCATGGTTCGTCGTAGTATTATGCATGAAAACAAAGGATGCGCGCGAAGGGCGGTTTGGTGATGGATTGGATGTCGGTTGTAGCGGTCATTGGCGGTGTGGGAGTGCTGTTTGTCGCATGCTGCGTCGCGATTGCCCAGGCGGCCTTTTCTGAGACCATGTCGAGAACCAAGCTTCAGGTAGCCATTTTTTACGGCACGGTGTTTGCTGTTGCCCTGTTTGGATGCCTTGCGATCACGCAGGCCGCCGACACGGGGGCCGCCTCGGTTTTCTCGCTCGCTTTGTGCGCTGTGTCGCTTTTCGTCGGTTGGCATCTGTCGCGCGCATGGCGTCTCAACGAAGATGTCGAGATCGCCTCCCTCAACGAGCTGCGCAGGTTCGTCGAGACCCACCAAAACGTTGAAGACTCCCTTGAGGAGCGGTGCGCCCGCACCGCCCGCGATTACGATTTGACCCGTCGGGAAGAGGCTATCCTCAATCTGCTGCTCGAGGGAAAGACGCGCTCCGAGATTGCGCGCGAGCTTGTCGTGTCCGACAACACAGTGAAGACGCACATCCGCAACCTCTACCGGAAGATGGGCGTATCGGGGAAAGACGAGCTCGCCGATGCGATGGTCGAGCGATGCGGCAACGCCGGGTAGGGCTGCCTCCGCGATTTCGCGCGAGCGAACCTTGCGGTATCCGGGATAATTCTTACGCGCAGCAATCGGAACGAAAATCCACCTCATATTAAGTAAGTACTTATCAAATACAGTAGTTTGTTATATACTTTTCTCAAATGGCTCGAAAATAGTAGCATTTTTGAGCCCAGGAGAAAGGCGTGGACTATGAAGAACGCGACGATCGAGGGGGGACCGGGCGTATTCTTACGCCTTGCTCTCTGCGCGCTGCTCGTGTGGGGTTTAGCACCGCTGAGCGCGTATGCGGACGAGCCGTCTTCCGAAGCTCCAACGACACGAGAGGAGGTTATTGCCCCGGGCGATTCCGAAGCGCTTGAATCCGATACGGGTGTCGAGAGCGCAGCCGATGAAGCATCCGGCGGCGGCGACGGCGCTTCCGACGGC
>NZ_LT964679.1:468154-482046 GCF_900240215.1 Raoultibacter timonensis
GGCGAAGCCGAGCTGTTCGATCCGCCCGACGCCGAGCCGGCTGCGGAAGCCGACGAGGCCATCGACTTTGCGGAGGTGTCCGACTTCGCATCGCTTCAGTCCGCCGTCAACGCGGCCGCCCCGGGGGCGACCATCGAGGTGGCCGGAACCATCGTGTTCACCGACGAAATCGCCCTCGACAAAGCTCTGACCATCAAAGGCGACGGCAGTGCCGTTCTCACGGCTGCTCCGGGCAAGCGGCACTTCAGGGTGGACGGCACGACGATTACCGGTGCTGCGGCCATCACGTTCGAAAATGCGGTCTTCGAGGGGCCAGCGTCGACTATCGACGACGAACCCAACGGCGGCATCGTCGTATCCACTACGAGCATGGACAACCTCGTCGATGCTCGTATCGTCGTGAAGGATTGCTCGTTCTACAACAACGCCAATATGAAAACCGGCTCGGGCATCTCGTACGGCGGCGCGCTCGGCGTTACGTCGAAGACGCGGGGCGTCGAAATCTCGAACAGCGATTTCGACGGCAACTACGCCTTCGGCGACGGAGGCGCTCTGGGCCTGAAAAGCTCTTCGGCGACGTTGACCGAATGCACGTTCACGAACAACCGAAGCGACACGGGGGGCGGTGCGCTGTCCGGCGCTGCCGGAACCACGATCGTCGATTGCCTGTTCGAGGGAAACGTTGCGGAGGGCAACGGCGGAGCGGCGACGTTCACTCTGAACAACACGAGCGCCATTACCGTGCAGGGTTCGACGTTCTCGGATAATTCCGCCAAGAACTCGGGGGGCGGCTTGCATGTGCTGAACTTCAACTTCTCGGGCATTCCCACCTGCACCATCGAGAACAGCACGTTCGTCGGCAACGAAGTGACCAACCCCATCTCGTCGAACCGCACGTATCTCGGCGGCGCGGCGCTCCTCGATGCGCAGACGACGCTGCGCAGCGTGACCGCTGTCGGCAACAGCGGACCCGACGGATCGAACGGAACCGGAGCCGGCATCGTTTTGTTCGAGCAGGGTTTCGACGGCATGTATGCTAACGTGGTCGAAGGATGCCTCGCCGTCGGCAACTATCAGGACGGCGTCGAGAAGAACCTCGGCATTATGAACGGGATGCCCTTCGGCTCTCTTGCATACGAACCGTTTGCGAGCGCAGCGGCTTCCGTCACCGAGATTCCCGCCGGGCTGTCACTCGGCGATATCGTATCGGTCGACGATGCGGGCGCTGCATTGCTTCAGAACAACGGCGGCATCACGCCGACGGTTGCCCTGAACCCCGATGGCATCGCCGTCGATGCGTACGAGGCGGCCGACGTGACGCTTGCCCCTTTGGGTGTGGATCAGCGCGGCAAAACCCGTCCGGCGGGGGACGCGGGGCGCAATGATGCCGGCGCATTCGAGCTGCAGGACAACGAGCGGAGCCGCGGATTGAGCATTGCGCGCCTGTACGGCGCCGATCGCTACGAGACGTCGCGTGCGGTGTCCACGCACGACAGGGCAGGTTCCGACGTGGTGATCCTCGCCTCGGGCGACGATGGCCGCTTCCCCGACGCCTTGGCTGCGAGCGCGCTCTCGGGTGCCGAAAACAACGCTCCCATCGTGCTTACTCCGACGAGTTGGCTCTCGACGGAGGCGCGTATGGCTATCGAAGTAGACTTACAGCCGAGTCGCGTGATCATAATCGGCGATCCGAACGCCGTTTCGATGGCGGTTGAAGACGAGGTGAGAAGCATTCTCGGCCCCGCTGGAACCATCGAGCGCATCGGCGGCACAACCCGTCAGGATACGGCGGACAAGATCTACGAGACGTATGCCGATGAGTTTTCGACGACGGCGATCCTTGCGCTCGCCACCGATTTCCCCGATGCTCTTTCGATTTCGTCGTGGGCGGCCAAAACGAAGAGCCCTATCTTCCTCGCTCATTTCGGCTCGACGGGGCTTTCGGGCAAAACGCTCCGAGCGCTCTCCGACGGCGGTTTCGAGCGTATTCTCGTTATGGGAAGCAGCCTCTCGGTCTCCGACGAGGTTGTGCTGCAGGCGCTTGAGGCCGCGAATCTCGGCTACGGCGATTACAGGCGCTTCGCCGGCATCGACCGCTACGAGACGTCGGCGCTGTTCGCTGCTTGGGCCACGAGTGCCGACCGCGATCCTTCGGAGCGGCTGAGCATGCACGGCGGTGCCATCGTGCGCGGTGACAAGCACGCGGATTCGCTGACGGGCGGTGCTCTGCAGGGTCGCGACTCGTCCGTTGTTCTGCTCACGCGGCGCGACGCCGCAACGCCCACGGTGGAAAACCTGCTCGATGCCCATGTCGGCGAGATCGGAGAGCTCAGGTTCTTCGGTGACGAATACGCCGTCGAGCTCGATGTTGTCAGGCACTACATCCAGAGGATCCCGTATACGGCGATCACCTGGCTGCCCGATGATTCGGTGGCGATTCTGTAGGCTGACCGAGCGAACGATACGCGCGGTGTGGCTTCCGGCGAACCCTTGCCGCACGATCGAAGAAAGCCCGGGAACCTCGCTGGTTCCCGGGCTTTTCCCTTGCGAATGCACCGACGGTGCGAAGCGTTTGTTCGCCGGCTACTTGTGGTAATACCGATGCTGCTCGTACTTCGGCTCGCAGCATACGTTGATGCCGAGCGTGCGGTAGAGCTTCTCGTCGGTCGAGGAGATGATGACCGAGAAGAACGCGTCGCAGCCGCGCAGCTCGCCGGTATGCTCGATGATCTCGGCGGCGAGCGGGTTGGTGACCGAGCTGATCGAGAGGGCGATGAGCGTTTCGTCAGAGTGGAGGCGCGGGTTCTTGTGGTTCAGATGCTCGGTCTTGAGATGGCAGATGGGCTCGATGACCGAATCGCTGATAACGTCGATGTCGCCCGTGCCGCCCAGCTCCTTGAGTGCGTTGATCATAAGCGACGAAGCCGCTCCGAGAAGCGTCGAGGTCTTGCCGGTGACCACTTTGCCGTTAGGCAGCACCATGGCGCCTGCGGGCGCTCCGGTCATCTCCTCCTTGAGGAGCGCTGCCGAGCGTGCGGGGGAGAGGCTCGAGTTGACGCCCGCCTGGTTCATGAGCAGTTCGAGCTTCTCGATCTGCTCCTCGCCCGTGCCGGTGCGCTTCGCATCGACCGCGGTCTGGAAGTAGCGTCGGACGATCTCCATCTTGGCGGCGTCGCAAACGGCTTCTTCGTCGACGATCGCGTAGCCCGCCATGTTCACGCCCATGTCGGTCGGTGATTTGTACGGACTCTCTCCGCTGATCTTCTCGAGCATCGCTTTGAGCACGGGGAATATCTCGACGTCGCGGTTGTAGTTGACGGTGGTCTCCCCGTACGCTTCGAGATGGAACGGGTCGATGGTGTTCACATCGTCGAGATCGACCGTAGCCGCTTCGTAGGCGATGTTCACCGGATGCTTGAGCGGCAGATTCCATACGGGAAACGTTTCGTATTTGGCATAGCCCGCCGCGACACCGCGCTTGTGTTCATGGTAGAGCTGCGAGAGGCACGTGGCCATCTTGCCGGAGCCGGGGCCGGGAGCGGTTACCACGACGAGCGGACGGCTCGTTTCGATGTACTCGTTTTTACCGTAGCCCTCGTCACTGACGATATGGTCGATGTCGTAGGGGTAGCCGGCGATGGGGTAGTGCAGATGGCATTTGATGCCCAGTCCGTCGAGCCTGCGGCGGAACGCGTCGGCGTCGGGCTGGTTGGCGTAATGGGTGACAACGACGCCGCCCACGAGAAAGCCCATGGAGCGGAAGTTGTCCATAAGGCGTAGCAGATCCTCGTCGTAGGTGATTCCCAGATCCCCGCGCTGCTTGCTCTTCTCGATGTCGTTCGCGTTGATGACGATGATGATCTCCACGTCGTCGACCAGGCTTTTGAGCATGCGGATCTTAGCGTCGGGCTCGAAGCCCGGCAGCACGCGCGCGGCATGGTAATCATCGAAGAGCTTCCCGCCGAATTCGAGGTAGAGCTTCCCGCCGAACTGGTCGATGCGGTTACGGATATGTTCTGCCTGCAATGCGATGTACTTGTCGTTGTCGAATCCGATGCGCATGGAAAGAGGCGTCCTTTCGAAGGGTTGTGGCGGGCGGTTTGGGCGCTTCCGTGCAAAGGCAGCGCACCAGGGAGATTATAGCTTACTTTCGTCCTGCCCATGCGAGCCTTGTTCCTCCAAGCGGTCGAGCAGTTCTTGTTTGCTGTGAATGTCGAGCTTGGCGTATATGTTCTTAACGTATGTGCGAACGGTGTTTTCCGATATGTAGAGCTTTTCGCCGATGCTGATACGGCTCCTGCCCTGGGCCAGAAGGCCGACAACTTCAAGCTCCCGCTCGGTCAGGCTGTACTGTTTGCCGAGCTGGGAAAGGTGCTCGGCGTAAGGCGCCTCCTCGCGGACTTTGGGCGTTGCGCCGTCGTGCGCCGGTTCGCCTTCCTGCCTTGATGCGGGATCGCCTGCGGGTGCGGCGTATCGGTCGGCGAGAGCGGCCTGTACAGAGGCATTCGCTTGCGGGCTCCTGAACTCCGCAAACAGGTGGCGTTTGACGGGTATCGAATCGTTGAGCAGAAAGACCATGGCGAGGGCCAGGAGCAACACGACGAACGCGATGACCAGTATCGCTTCGGAAGAGTGCGGTTCGAGCAACCATATGCCCGCCCTCCCGATCTCTCTCGGCAGCACGTGCGCGAGCCATCCGACACCGAGTATCAGGTAAGAAGGTATGTTGCTGTGCCGCGCGATGTCGTAGCAGCTGAACCACAGAAGGCCAACCGCGAAGGTGTTGGAGATGGAGATGAAGGTTGCGCCCGCCAGCGTTGCCGTCGAGTCCGAAAGCGCAAGCAGCAGAACGCCGATGATGATCAGGGTTACCGAGATGTTCCAGAGAGTCGAGAAGCGGATGCTCCGCCTTTTCGCGACGGCCCACCATATGAGCGCGAGCGAGATGAGCAGCACGGAGAACTGATGTATGGCCTGGAAGGGGATCGTGAGCGCGATCGATTCGCCCGAGGGGTACCCGCGCGCTATGCCGAGGGCAAGGTTGAAGAGGGCCATGCCGGCGATCAGGCGCGCGAAGGTCGATTTCGGTTCGCCGTCGTAGACGGTATCGCGTTTCGGAAGCGTTGCGGCGCCCGAAGACGTGCGAAGCGCTTCATCGCGCTCGTCGAGCAGTTGGCTTGATCGTTGCAGCATGACAAGCGAGAGGGCGGGCATGACCATGGCAACCAGGTAGGTGAAGGTTGCGGGCAGAAGCCCGAGGAGAAACCCGAGCATCGAGCTCGCCCCCAGCGAGAGAAACGCGTAGATCAGCGCTTCGTCCGGGGGGAAGCGCTCGTACACGGTTATCCAGATGCCGCCACCCCATACGATGCCGCAGCCGGCGCAGACGCAGGCTGCGAACAGGACGATGTGATTCGGGGTCTCGACGTTGACGAGGAACAGGATGCTCGCAGCCGTCATGGCGAAAGCCGACGCATATCCGAGCATCCTTTGAGATCGCTTCGGAAAACCATGGCGGACGACGATGGCGATGAGGATCACGATCAGCGCGACGCGGGCGAGGTTGGACACGATGGTGATGATTCCCGAGTCCGTCGACGTGTAGCGATCGTACAGGTTGCATTGGATCCAGATGCGGACCGCCACGAGTCCGCAGAAGCTCAGGGAAAACAAGGGGAGAAACGAAGAAAATGCAGGGGAAGGCTTCGCTTGAGCCGTGATGTGGTTGCTTGTTGAAGTGCCCATGATCTCCCTCGCTTCCGTATGGAAGATGGTACCACAACAACAGGACTCCACCGTAGTGATGGAGTCCTGTACAGCGGTCGCTGTTGTCGCATGCGAGGGTTCGAGGTTCTGCTCGGGTCTCATGTAGGGTGGAGCCCCGGCCTTTCCCCGTCTAGGCGGACAGGTGCTCGACAGCAGATTCGGCAGCCCGATGTCCGAACACGTTGATGTCGCACACCGCGTTTCCGCCGAGCCTGTTTCCGCCGTGCACGCCGCCGGTCACTTCCCCCGCGGCGAACAGCCCGGGGATAGGATCGCCGTTCGTGTCGAGCACGCGCGTTGCGGTGTCGATCTTCAGGCCGCCCATCGTATGGTGAATGCCGGGTGCAACCTTCACGGCGTAGAACGGCGCGTTCACGATGGGGTTCAGGCTCTTCGTGCGCCCGAAGGGATCTTCGACTCCCTGCTCGATGCACTCGTTGTAGGTGGTAACGGCGCCGATGAAGTTCGTCGGATCGATTTCTTCCATGACGCCCGCAAGCTCTTCGATCGTATCGCCGGAAAGCAGCAGCCCTTGTTTCTCGAACTTCTCCTTGATGCTCTTGTTGTCATCGTAGACGTGCTGGTCGAACACTGCGTACGCCCAGCCGCCCGGCTGCTCCCACTCGGCGGCCGTCACCTTGTCGCGCGTCAGAAGCTCGTTCACGAAACGGTTGCCCTCGGAGTTGATGAGGATGGCTCCGTCGCCGCGGATGCCCTCGCTCAGGAGGATCGAGGTGCTCTGCTCGACGGTGGGGTGGACCTGGATGTGCTCGAGATCGACGGTATCGGCGCCGATGTCGGTGGCGATCGCGATGCCATCGCCTTGAGCACCCGGCTGGTTCGTGGTTACGGCGTCGATGAGCTCGGGGCGGTACTGCGCGAGCATCTCGTGGTTGGCGCCGAATCCGCCTGTAGCGAGGATGACGACGGGGGCTTTGTAGGTGTACTCCTTCTTACCGTCGCTTGCTACGAGGCCGGCGATCTTGCCGTCCTCCACGATAAGGTTCTTGACGTCCATGTTCGTGCGGGCTCCGATGCCGCGTTCGGTGCAGAGGTCGTGCATGTGGGTTACGAGGTACCCGCCGACGGCGCTGCCGTCCTCGGGGCGGTGGATGCGGGGCACCGTTGCGCCGCCCGAGGTCGATATCTTGGTGAGGTGCATGCCTCGCTCGGCCAACCGTTCGATGGCGGCGTTCGAGTTCTCGCACATGTAGCGGATAAGCTCCTTGTCGCCGAGTTCTTTGCCGCCGATGAACGTATCCTCGGCGAACAGCTCGTTGCTATCTTCGACGCCCTCTTCTTTCTGAAGGGCGGTTTCGCTTGCGTTCATGCCGCCTTCCGCGAAGTTCGTGTTGCCGCCCACGACGGCCATTTTCTCGAGCAGCACCACGTTCGCGCCGGCCTCCTGCGCGCTGAGGGCAGCGGTCATGCCGGCACCGCCCGCTCCGACCACGATGATGTCGAAGGTCCCCTCGTCCTTTACCGTCGCCTCGCCCGATCCGCTCTGCGGGGAACATCCGACGAGTCCGACTCCCGGCAGCATCGCCGCGAGGCCGAGGCCGATCGAACCCGCCAAGAACGTGCGGCGGCTTATGGCTGCGCTTGCACGCTGGTTTTCATTGCTGTCGATGCGTTCGTTCATGGTTGTGCTCCTCCTTGTGTCGATGCGCCTCCAGGGCGTTTTCGTTGGCTCTACGGTAAGGCGCAAGGACGTGCGAGCGGAAGCGTCGTATCGGGTGGCTTGTACGCCCGAATCGGGTGATCTTTGCATTTTTGCTGATCAATGGAGGGGTTTAACTCCTGATGGGCGGCTTTTCGGGTACGGCGCTTCCTTTGCGCGCCCGTTTTCGGCCAGAGCGCACGCCCCGGTTTCCGCGCTCGTGTTTCCAGTGTGTGAAATCGAGCGACGGGTGGGGGCGGCGTGCGCGTTGTCTTGTAGAATAGAAAAGCGTTTGGAAGCATTGTGCAATGCTCGCCGGCGCTTTTTTCTTGCGGGGACTCGTTTTGCCCCGCGCATCGGGGTAAAACGACCCCGCGCCGGTCCGATGGAGCCGTTTGGAGAAAACCATGACCAAGCACATATTCGTGACCGGCGGCGTCGTGTCTTCTTTGGGGAAGGGCATCACGGCCGCCTCTCTCGGGCACCTGCTCAAGGCGCGTGGCTACAGGGTTACCATGCAGAAGATGGATCCCTACCTCAACGTCGACCCCGGAACGATGTCCCCCTTCCAGCACGGCGAGGTCTTCGTGACCGACGACGGGCACGAAGGCGATCTCGATCTCGGGCACTACGAGCGCTTCATCGACGAGAACCTCACGCGGGAATCGAATTTCACCCAGGGCTCCATCTACCAGAGTCTGATCGCGCGCGAACGGCGCGGCGATTTTCTCGGGGGTACCGTGCAGGTGATCCCGCACGTGACCGAAGCGATCAAAGAGCGTTTGCGCCGCGTGGCCGAACAGAGCGGCGCCGACATTGTCATCTCGGAGATCGGCGGCACCATCGGCGATATCGAATCGCAGCCGTTCATCGAGGCTGCGCGCCAATTCAAAAAGGAGAAGAAGCCGGGAGACGTGCTGTTCGTGCACGTGACGCTCGTTCCCTACATTGCGGCTGCCCATGAAGTGAAAACCAAACCGACGCAGCACAGCGTGAAAGAGCTGCGCTCCATCGGCGTGCAGCCCGATTTCATCGTGTGCCGGTCCGATCACGAGATATCCGATCAGGTGCGCGAGAAAATCGCGCTCTTCTGCGATGTCGCTTCCGAAGAGGTGCTTGCCTGCACCGATGCGCCCTCGATCTACGAGGTGCCCGTGAACCTGCATGTGCAGCGCTTCGACGAGATGATGCTCGATCGCCTGGGGCTCGAGCATCGCGAGATCGACCTGCGCCCCCTGCAGGCGTTTCTCTCTGCCTCGAACCAGTGCGGCAAGCAGGTTGATATCGCGGTTGTCGGTAAGTACGTGAGCTTGCCCGACGCCTACCTCTCGGTCATCGAAGCCCTGGGACATGCGGGCGTCCACCACGGATACCACGTGAACGTGCATCTTGTCGACGGAGAAACGCTCGACGGCTCGACGGTTGCCGACGCGCTTGGAGGCATGGACGGCATCCTCGTTCCCGGCGGCTTCGGTAAGCGCGCGTTCGAAGGCAAGATCCTTGCGGCGCAGTACGCCCGCGAGAACAGCATTCCGTTTTTGGGGATATGCCTCGGCTTGCAGGCTGCCGTGTGCGAGTTTGCCCGTCACGTTGCCGGCATGTCCGGCGCCACGTCGGCCGAATTCGACGAGGGGGCCGAATACCCCGTGATCGACCTCATGCCCGAACAGGAGGATGTCGAGAACAAGGGCGGCACCATGCGTCTCGGAGCCTATCCCTGCCGCGTCGAGCCGAACACGCTGGCGTTCGCGGCATACGGCGACGAGGTGATCTACGAGCGCCATCGCCACCGCTACGAGGTGAACAACGCGTTTCGCGACAGGCTTGTCGAAGCGGGTCTCGTTGTTTCGGGGGTTTCTCCGAACGGTCGCCTGACCGAAATGATCGAGCTGGCCGATCACCCCTGGTACGTGGCGAGCCAGGGCCATCCGGAGTTCAAGAGCCGTCCGACGCGGCCTCATCCGCTGTTCCGCGATTTCGTCGGCGCGGCGATCGCCCGCGGCGCCAGGTAGGGTACGCTCATGCTCGATACCGAGATCCGCGAGTACATCGCCTACCTGAGCATCGAGCGCGGCAGCTCACCGTTGACCGTTTCGGCCTACGAGCGGGATTTGAAGCGGTACGCAGCGTTTCTCGAAGCGCAGGGGATAGCATCGCTCGAGCGCATCGACCGCGATGCGGTGCTTGCGTACGAGGCGGAGCTCGTCGCCTCCGGGCTTGCGCCCTCGACCATCGAACGGCGGGTATCGGCGATCAAGGGATTCCACCGCTTTCTCGTGCGCGAGAACATCGCGGCGAAAAACCCCACCGATTCCCTTCGCTTGCCCAAGGTTCCCGAGACGCTTCCCGATGTGCTTTCGGTCGAACAGGTGGAGCGGATGCTGTCGCAGCCGTTCGACGACAGCGCAACGGGCCTGCGCGATCGGGCGATCCTCGAGGTTCTGTATGGTTGCGGGTTGCGCGTGAGCGAGCTCACGGGGCTCGATCTGGGGAGCCTTCTGCTCGATGAGGGGTTCGTGCGCGTGGTCGGCAAGGGGTCCAAGGAGCGTATCGCCCCCATCGCGGGGGCGGCCGAAACGGCGCTTCGAGCGTATCTTGACCGAGGTCGCGCCGAGCTTTCGAAACCCTATGCCAAGCCGACCTCCGCGGTGTTCCTCAACGCCCGGGGCGGGAGGCTTACGCGGCAGAGCGCGCATGCGATCGTTGCGCGGGCGGGCCTTTCCATCGGGGTCGAGAACCTCCATCCCCATACGCTTCGCCATTCGTTTGCCACGCACCTGCTCGGCGGGGGAGCGGATTTGCGCGTTATCCAGGAGATACTCGGCCACTCCGACATTTCGACGACGCAGATATACACCCATGTCGATCGCGCCCACATCCACGACGAGTACATCAGCGCGCATCCCCGCGCTCGGTGCAGGGAATAGGGGGTAGGGGCGCTTTCGGGCGAGCGCGCGTGCGCATTACGGATGCGCCGCGCTGTTCGCTCCTTCGCGTGCGCCTCGCATCCCGCGATGCGCATGCCTTCCGCGAAGGCTGCGAGCTCGCGGCTTCTCGGCGTCCTGCTCTCGCACGGATCGTTTCTTGCCCGCGCAACGTTTCGGCAGGCGGCTTCCCGTTCGCGCAACGTTTCGGCGACCGTAATCTGTCCCTTTCTACACAGCTTCCCTAATCGGAGCCGTGCGCGGCCGATCCTAGTGTATTATTCCATAGCATATCTGCACGGACGGAGACGGCAAGCGTGAAGTTCAGCATACAGAAGCTCATGATGGGCCTTGTGATCGTCATTGTTTTGGCGTTCGTTCTGCTGCGCGGCGATCAGCTGGTAGAACTGGTCGAAACCATGAAGAAAGGCGCGATCGTCCCGCTTATCGCGGCGATCCTCACGCAGCTGTGCAAGTACTTCGCCCAAAGCTTCGCGTATTCGTATTCGTTCTCGGCGGTCGAAGAGAAGATGGATCCGCGGGAAACGCTCCCGCTCGTGTTCGGCACGTTCTTCATGAATACGATCGCCCCCTCGCTCAACATGGCGGGTGCAACGCTCGTCGTAGACGACGCGCATCGCCGCGGCATACCGGCCGGCAAAGCTACCTCGGCGGCGCTGCTCATGCAGATGTCGATCGAGTCGGGATTCATGACCATTATGATCATCGGGTTTATCATTCTCGAGTTCACCGGTCAGCTCGATCCGCTGTGGTTTCTGCTCGGGCTCGTGGTTGTGCTGCTCGTAGTTGTCATGGGATCGATCATGGTGCTCGGGCACAAGAAGCCCGCGCTGCTGATGCGCCTGTTGCGTCCCGTTGAGCGGCTGGTTAACCGCGTACGTGCGCGGCTTAAGAAAGAGCCGCTCAAGCCTTGGATCGAAAGCGCCGTGACCTCGTTCGGCGATGCTGCCGTGCTCATCGTGAAGAACCCCAAGACCACCGCCAAAGCGTTCGGGTGCTCGATTCTTGCGAGCACCTGCGAGCTTGCGTGCTTCTGCTTGGTGGGCGTCGCATTCGACGTGTACAACCCCCAAGCGCTCATCTGCGGATACGTTGTCGCTACGCTGTTCGCCATGATCTCGATCACGCCTCAGGGCGTCGGCGTCGTCGAGGCGGCCGTGCTCGTGCTGTTCACCTCCTACGGCGTGAGCGGCGCGTCGGGTATGGCCATCGCCCTCGTGTACCGCGGTCTCGTGTTCTGGATGCCGTTCCTTATCGGCGCCATCCTCATCCAGCGCACGAAATCGTTCAGGCGCGACAAGGGGGAGAAGAGCGGCAGGAAAGGCGGGAAGCGCGCTTCGGAAAATCCTCCCATCGAGGGTGCGACCCTCGATGCCAAGCGCCTCGAAAAGGGCGACATGCGGGGCGTTCCGGCGATTCCTCTATCCAGACCCTCCGGCGGCGACGAGCCCGCCGACGGCTCGACGCCGGGCGGTACAGGGGATCCGATGGCGGTTGCCCCCGTGTCCCCGCGCGACGCCTCCCGCCGGGCCGTCGATGCGCCGCCGAACTCGAACCAACCCGACTAAGCGCAAGCATCCCGCGAAAGCCGTCTTCAGGTCGGCTGTTGGCATCGTCTGCCGCCCTTCAGCGTGTCGGCCAGCCATCGTTTTGATCCTGCTTTCGGTTTTGAGCTTGTTTCCGGTTACTTGTCTCCCGATGTCGGAGCGGCCGCGTCGTCTTCCGGTCGCTTTTTCGCCACATGTCCGCCAACCGCCTCCGTGCGAGGTTTTGCTGCCTGTTGCGAAAAATCCTGTTGGTGTTTTCGCAGGTCGGTATCTTCTATATCTGGGTTGATCGTGAAAAATCCTCGCACGGAGGCGGTTGGCGGACATTGCTTCGCCGGACTTGCTGGAATCAAAGGGATGGGCGGGGCTTGCGAGCGCAGGCCGGCTGGTACGGATACGCGGATGGCGCGCAAACCTTACGGATCCGAGACTCAAACCTTACCTGTTTCAAACACTATGCAAATTCAAAATACCAGATCAAATATCGAAAACGGCCCCTTTAGCAAAGGAGTTGCGTGATACCCTATGCGCATGGAAATCGTTATCTCGCATCAGTCGGCTCTTGAATTCTGGCGCTCGGGACAAGAGCGCGTTTTGCTGCAGCCCGGCTGTTTTTGCGATTGGGATGCGGCGATCTTTGGCGAGCGCGGCTTGCGGGCTGCCGTAGTGGAGGAAGCGTGCGGGCGAGAGCTTGGTTTTCTTTCGAGCCCCCTTCATCTTCTTGTGCGCGATGCGGGCGAGCGGAGCAGGACGCGCCGTGTCGTATGCCACGTTCTACCGCAGAATTTGCCGCGCAAGTCATTCGTCGAAATCGGGAAGGGCGTGTACGTTTGCCGGCCCGAGCTTGTATTTGTGCAGATTGCGAAAACCGAAACGCTTCCGAATGCGGTACTCATAGGACTCGAAATGTGCGGAGCGTTCCGTATGCCCGAAGGCGAGCGGGATGTCTCTTTCCAGAAGGCGCCGTTGACGACGAGGGCTGCATTGTCTGCATATATCGAAGCTTGCGTCGGAATGCGCGGCGCGGGGAAAGCGAACCAGGCGATCCTCTACATTGCCGACGGTTCGGAATCGCCAATGGAAGCGAAGCTCACGATTATCCTCTGCTTTCCCGTTCGCCTTGGCGGGTACGGGCTTCCGATGCCCGTACTGAACCGGGCGATACCGACTACCCCTGCGATCAGGAAAGCGACGGGGCGGTCGAGTTTTCGATGCGACCTGCTGTGGCCCGATGCCGGCGTTGCGGTGGAGTACGATGGCAAGGAGCACGATCGGCGTGTTGCGAGCGATGCCATCCGACGTACCGCATTGGCGGAAATGGGTATCGATGCGAGCACGGTGGTTACGATGGAGCACATGAGAAGCGAGGCGCAGCTCGATCTTGTCGTGAAGCGGCTGAGCAGGCTCCTTGGCATCCGGAAGAAGCCGACGATGCGCGACTGGTCGGCCGAGCGCCACGCTCTCCGTGCGGCTCTCGGTTTGGCCTGAACGGCGATAAGCGCCTGCAGCCGCCCGGGCATTGGGCGCGGCTCGTGTTCGAGTGCGGCCCGCACCTGGTGCGAACGGCCTCGATGGATGGATACCCGGAGGCGTCCGGTGCCTGCTCGCTCACGGAGCAGGCCACCCGCTCGCTTACTTACGCGTAAGCTACCTGCTTACCCGTCCGCCTACCTGCGACGTAAGCTACCTGTCCATCTACGGCGTAGGTTACCTGTCCGCCAACCACCTCCGTGCGAGGATTTTTTGCAGAATCTCTTGGATCTTTTAGCAGCGAACAGGCATTACGCCGACGGAGGCGACTCTGCGGGATCCCGAAACCTCGCACGGAGGCGGTTGGCGGACAGGGAGCGTGATGAGGGCTTGCAGCCTTGGGCGGGCGCATGCATGCATCGACGGGTCCGACTGCCGACAGGCCCGACCGCCGATGGGTCACCTCCCGCCCGCACCCGCACCCCGCACCCCGCACCCCGCACG
>NZ_LT964679.1:482471-498499 GCF_900240215.1 Raoultibacter timonensis
CGCACCCCGCACCCCGCACGCACCCGCACCCCGCACCCCGCACACACCCGCGCCTCCCGCACGCACCCGCGCCTCCCACCTCGCACCCTGCACCCGCACCCACCTTCTCCCACCCGCCGCACCTACCCGCGCACCGTTGCCCGTCCTGCCCGCCTGCGGTCGCATCGGGTAAGGGATCCCTGCCGTTCGCGGTGCTGTTCGGGTCGCTTCCATCCACGTTTTGCGCACATCTTCAGGTTGCCTCAAGCGCGCGTTTCGGATTCGTTACCCACGTCTTCCCACTTTGTCCCCACCTACATCTGGTATCCGGGAGCAACCGTGATGCTACATGTGGCGTGACTCCTGCACCCACGGTGCCGGAGGCGGTGTAAAGCGGTGTGCCTAGGGGGTCTGATTAGGGAGATATTCCCGTATTTTGTTGCGAAGTGGGGCAAAGTGGGATAGAATACCACCCATCGGAAAACACGCGAGCGAAAGGCAAGGAGGATACATGACGGATCTCGTTGGCGAGTTTCGGCACAAGCTGGACGCCAAAGGCCGTCTGTCACTCCCTTCTGACTTTCGCAAAGTGCTACCGATGAACTTGAAGATCACGCTCTCTCCGAAGAACGACAGCTTGTACGTGTTCGATTCAGACGGCTTCAGCGCGTGGGTGGCATCTCTTTTCAACAAAGACGGGGGATTCCAGCCGAGCAACTCCAAGCATGTGAACATGCGCAAGGTGCTCAACTCGCGTGCGAAAAACGTCGAGCTCGACGCCTCCGGCCGGATCGGCATCTCCGCCGATCTGCGCAACGCCGCAGGCCTTGGCAAGGACGTCGTTTTGGTGGGGGATACTGACCACTTCGAGATTTGGGACGCAAAGCGTTGGGACGACTTCTGCAACAGCGTGGATCTTTCTTCGCTGTTCGACGAAGACTAGTTTTCAGACGTGAGCGCTATGACAAACGAATATCGGCATACACCGGTCCTGCTCGCCGAGTGCCTCGAATACTTACACCTTAAAACACAGCACATATTCGTGGACGCAACGCTCGGCGGTGCAGGGCATTCACTCGAAGCAGCCCGTTTGCTCGGGCCGGATTCGACCCTGATCGGCATCGATCAGGATGCGGTGGCGAGAGCCGCTGCGGGGAAGCGCCTCAGGGCACTTCCCGACGACATCCGGCCGAACATCGAGTTATTGGCGGGAAACTTCGGCGATATGGATGAGCTCCTCGTATCTGCGGAGATACCGGGGGTCGATGCGTTCCTCTTCGACCTCGGCGTATCTTCGGTGCAGATCGACACGCCTTCTCGTGGCTTCTCCTTCAAGGAGGACGGCCCACTTGATATGCGGATGAATCCGGGTAACGACACTCTAAACGCAGCAGAGATCGTCAACACCTACAACGCAGCAGATCTCACTCGGATCATCCGTAGCTACTCAGACGAGAAGTGGGCGAGTCGCATTGCGGAGTTCATCGTAAAGGCGCGCCAGGACGCAAGGATCGAAACGAGCGCACAGCTCGTCGAGATCATCAAGGCCGCCATTCCGGCTTCGGCCAGGCGCGCTGGAGGCCATCCGGCGAAACGCACGTTCCAGGCGCTGCGCATCGAGGTCAACTCCGAGTTGTCCGTGCTGCGCGAGGGCCTTGAGGCGGCGGTTCGTTGGTTGAATCCGGGAGGTCGGCTGGTCGTCATCAGCTACCATTCGCTCGAAGACCGCATCGTGAAGGATGTCATCGCGAGCTATGCGAACCGATGCACCTGCCCCCCAGACCTTCCGGTCTGCGTGTGCGGGAAAAAGCCGATACTCAAATCCGTCACGCGCAAGCCCGTTTTGCCGACCGAAGAAGAAGTCGAGCGCAACCCGCGCGCACGAAGCGCCAAGCTGAGGGTCGCCGAGAAGCTCTAGATCCGTGCCGGATCAGCCGATCGAGCGGTACCGCCCTCAAACTCGGGCTTGAGAGTCGCCTCGACGAACAATGGAAAAGAGAAGCATCAGACCACCTGAAACACAGCTGAAACGGAAGGAGGAGTGGTTATGGGCGCAGCTCCTGCATACCGGTATCCCGAGCGGATGCCCGAACGATCTCCGAAAGTCCGTGTTGTTCCAGGGGGGAGGCCCCAGAGCCGCCCCGATTCGATCCCGTCGTCGGTCATTTTTCTCGCCAAGGTGCTCGCCGCCGTTCTCGTCGTGTTCGCTTTGCTGGGCTTCGTCCGCATCGGCCTCGCGTCGGCTACGGTTACGACGGCCTTGTCCGCCGATGAGCTTTCGACCAATATAGATTCCGCGCGCTCCGAGGGCAACGAGCTCGAAGTGCGTCAAAGCTACCTTTCCAATCCCGCGAACGTCAAACAGGAGGCGGCTTCGAAGCTTGGCATGTCCGAGCCCGAGCAGACGCTTACCATAACGCTTGGAACAGATGTCGTTGCGACCGACGCGGACGGCAACCTCTCGCTCGCTTCGAGCGTCGAGGCCGCATCGGCCCAGGCGGCGGCAGCGCAAGGCTAGCCTTATGGCCGACAAGCGGGGACACAGGTCATCCGGCTCGCGCCGATCGGGTTCGGGCCGTACCGCACCGCGCAGTTCGAGCGCGAGCTTCATCGGCAGCGATGCGCTGGCGGACGGGTCGAACCGTGCGGCCGTCGCCATCGCGGTCTTTGCGGCAATCGCCCTCGTGTTCGTTGGTCGTCTCGTGTATCTGCAGGTCATCAAATCGAGCGAGTACTCGGCAATGGCCCAGGAATCCCGTACCGCCAACATCGAAACATCGCCACGCCGCGGCACCATCTACGATCGCAACGGCTACGTGCTCGCTACGAGCGTCGACGCGACGACCATCTATGCGAACCCCTACGAGGTCACCGATGCCAAAGGGGAGGCTAAGGAGCTCGCGGAGATACTCGGCGGCGAAGCGGCGGATTACGAGGCGCTGCTTACCAAGGACGACATCTCGTTCGTCTACATCAAACGCAAGGCCGACGTCGAGGTAGCCGATCGGGTGAAGGAGCTCAAGCTCGCCGGCATCTACTTTTTGTCCGATACGAAACGCGAGTACCCGTACGGCCAGATCGGCGGCCAGGTCATCGGTACCGTCAACATCGACGGGGAGGGCCTCACGGGTCTCGAGCTGCAGTACGACGATGTGCTTTCGGGCACGGGCGGCAAGCTCGTAGTGGAGCGCGGTCGCGACGGCACGCCCATACCGGGCGGCGTCAAAGAGGAGGTTGCCGCAGTCGACGGGCAGGACATTATCATCTCGCTCGACATCAGCTTGCAGGAAAAGGTCGAAGAGAGCCTGACCCAAGGCGTCAAGGACGTCAACGGCGAAAGCGGCAACGCCATCGTCATGGATGCGGGCACTGGCGAGATATACGCCGCAGCATCGCTTCCTCTTTACGACCCGAACGATCTTTCGACCATCGTCGACGGATCCGAAACGCAGGCGAAATCGATCACGCAGATATTCGAGCCGGGTTCGATCTTCAAGACCGTATCGACTATGGCCATTCTCGAGAACGGCGTGATGGGCCCCGAAGACGAGATATTCTGTCCGGCGGTCATCGAGGCCGACGAATACCAGGTGTCGGATGCGCACGAGCGTGGCGACGAGACCATGACGTTGCGCCAGATCCTCGATAACTCCTCGAACGTCGGCATATCGCTGTCGGTCGAGAAGCTCGGATTCACGGAGCTGTACAACAAGATCGTCAAATACAACCTCAACGAGCTTACGGGCGTCGATTACCCGGGCGAGGGCTTGGGATCGCTTCTGCCTCGCGAGCAATGGGCTAAGATCACGGGCTACAACATCAGCTTCGGTCAGGGCGTTTCGGTTACGCCGTTGCAGATGGTGCGCTTCTACGGTGCGCTCATCAACGACGGCGTCGAGGTGACGCCCCATTTTCTTGTCGAAAAGCCCCTGTCCGACGAGACGCCTGCTTACGCCACCGAGGACGTCGTCGACAACAAGGAAGCCATCCCCACCATCACGAGCATGCTCGAGACCGTGGTCTCGTCGGGTACGGGCACCGGGGCGCAGATCGAGGGGTACCGTGTTGCCGGCAAGACCTCGACGGCCGAGATCGCCGAGGAGGGCGTGTACAAGAAGGACGTCTACAACCTGTGCTTTACGGGCTTTCTGCCCGATTCGAGTTCTCAATTGGTTTGTTTTGTGGGCGCAAACGAGGTTCCAGGAGGCGGAAACGTCAGCTCGGTTTTTAAGGATATAATGGCTTTTGCGATTGACCGCTACAAGATAATGCCGAACTAGAGGGAACGTCATGGGTAAGACTTGCAAAGAGCTGTTCGCAGGGATCGACTGCACCATCATCGGAAACGAAAACGAGATGGTCGAGGGAATCGCCTACCGGAGCGATCGGGTCGGCTCCCACGATGCCTTTTTCTGCATCGTCGGCCTCGTGACCGACGGGCACTCGTTCGCCCAGGATGCGATCGACCATGGGGCGAAGGTGCTTGTCGTCGAGCGCAAGGTGTACCTTGCCGACGCGACCGACATCACCGAGGTCGTAGTGAAGGATACCCGCAAGGCCATGGCGGCTGCATCGGCGAACTTCTACGACCATCCGTCGAAGAGCCTGTCGCTCGTGGGTATCACCGGCACGAACGGCAAGACTACGACGACCTATCTCGTCGAGCACATTGCGCACGTTGCCGGCAGGCGAACGGGCGTCATCGGCACGGTGGGCGTGCATATCGGCCAGAAGCTCGAGAAGAGCGAGCACACGACGCCCGAGTCGCCCGATCTGCAGCGGTTGTTCGCGCGCATGCGCGACGAGCGCGTCGATGTGGTGGCGATGGAGGTGAGTTCGCACGCGCTCGACCTCGAACGCACCTGGGGCACCAAGTTCGCCGTGACGGCGTTCTCGAACCTCACGCAGGACCACCTCGACTACCACAAGACGTTCGAGGCCTACTTCGAGGCGAAGGCGCGCCTGTTCTCGCGCGACTATCCCGCCAAGCGCGTCATCTGCATCGACGACAAATACGGCAAAGAGCTGCTGCGTCGCTGCTCGGTTGCCGAAGACAGCGTCATTACGACGGGGTTCGATCCGTCGGCTCAGATCAGACCCGTCTCGGTAACCTACGAGACCACCCATACCTCCATCGTGCTCGACGTTCGGGGGACCAAATACGCCTTCGATTACCCGCTCGTCGGCAAATTCAACGTCGAGAACATCATGTGCGCGTTCGGCATCGGCATCCAGCTGGGCTACCCGGCTGCTGCGATCGTCGAGGCGCTCTCCGAGGCCCCGCAGATCCCCGGCCGCTTGCAGCGCGTCAACGGCGCAGGCGAGGATTTGGATATATCCGTATACGTGGATTACGCCCATACGCCCGACGCCCTCGAGAAGGCCATCGCTTCGATCAAAGCGCTCACGAAAGGTCGCACGCTCGTGGTGTTCGGTTGCGGCGGCGACCGCGATTCGAGCAAGCGACCCATCATGGGCCGCGCGGCCCTTACCGCCGATTTCGCCGTGGTGACGTCCGATAACCCGCGTCACGAAGATCCGATCGCCATCATCGACGACATCCTTCCGGGTATGACGGCCGGCGCCGATCGCTACGAGGTCGAATCGGATCGCAGGCGCGCCATCGCGCGGGCGATCGGGTTGGCCCGTCCGGGCGATTCGATCCTCATCGCGGGCAAGGGGCACGAGGATTACCAATTGGTGGGCGACGAGGTCCTTTCATTCGACGACCGCATCGTTGCGGCCGAAGAACTCGACCGGGCTTCGAGCTAGGCGGACGCTGAAACATGCGGCTCAACTCCAAACAAATCTGCGAATACACCGGCGGGCGCGTGCTCGTCGAGCCGATCGATGCGAGCAAACTCGCATGCGGAATAACCTGGGATTCACGCACGGTCGAGCTCGACGACCTGTACGTGGCGCTTCCCGGAGAAAAGGTCGACGGACACGATTTCGTGGCCGCAGCGCTCAGGGCCGGTGCGGCTGCGGTGCTCGTGCAGGAGGCGCCCGACGAGGCGACCCGCCTGCTCGCGAGCGAAATGGGTGCAGCGGTGATCGAGGTCAGCAGCACGTTTGCCGCAGTCACCGATCTCGCGCGCGCATGGCGGGGCTATCTGCGCGGCCACATCGTGGGCCTGACGGGATCGACGGGCAAGACCACCACGAAGAACCTCGTGCGCGACGTGGTCGCCGCTTCGTTCTCGGTCGCCGCCACCCAAGGCAACCAGAACAACGAGCTCGGCGTGCCCAAAACGCTGCTATCCGCCGACCCCGAAACCGAGGTCGTGGTCGTGGAGATGGGCATGCGCGGCCTTGGCCAGATAGCCGAGCTCTGCGAGTTCGTGAAGCCCGACATGGGCCTTATCACCAACATCGGCGAAAGCCACATCGAACTTCTGGGCAGCCGCGAGAACATCGCCCGCGCCAAAGCCGAGCTGATCGAGGCGCTTCCGTCGGGAACGGGATGCGCGTTTCTCAACGCGAGCGACGAGTTCACTCCGTTCGTGCTCGAATGCGCTGAAGCGCAAGCCCGCTCGCTCGGGGTCTGGCGCTACGACGGTTCCGCGGCGGAAGCGGATGAGACGGCCGACGCCTATGCGACCGACGTACGCCTTGACGATGAGGGAAGACCGCGTTTTACGCTGCACGTTGCCGGCGAAGAGGCGGCGTGCGAACTCAACCTGCGCGGGCTGCACAACGTGCACAATGCGTGCGCTGCAGCGAGCGTGGGCGCGCGTCTCGGCATGGATGCGGCAACGATCGCTTCGGCGCTTGCTGCGGCTCAGCCTGAGGCGGGCAGGCAGCACGTGATCAGAGCACGGGCCGGCTTCACCATCGTTGACGATGCGTACAACGCCAATCCCGATTCGATGCGGGCGTCGCTTGCGATGTTCTCTTCTCTGGCTACGTCGGGAAAACGTGTCGCCGTTTTGGGCGATATGGGCGAACTCGGCGATTACGCCGTAGCCTGCCACGAAGGCGTCGGCCGCGCCGCCGCCGCTTCGGGGCTTGATTACCTTGTGTGCATCGGCGAGCTTTCCGCCCACATCGCGCGTGCTGCGCGTGAGGCGGGCATGGACGCCGATACCGTATTCGAAACCGATTCCATACCCGGCGTGCTCGGGGAGTTGGACAACCTGCTCGAGCCGGGAGACACGGTGCTTGTCAAAGCGTCGCACTTCATGGGTCTCGAGCGCGTTGTCGGGGGGCTTGTGAACTGATATGTTTTCGATTTTCGCACAATATCCGACGTTTCTCGTGTTCCTCGCGATCGTGATCGCGATCGTGGTGACCATCGTGCTCATGCCCGTATGGATCCGCTTTCTCAAGTCGAGTCATATCGGCCAGCAGGTGCGCGCTGACGGGCCTGAAAGCCATCTGGTGAAGCAGGGCACGCCCACTATGGGCGGCGTCATCATGCTCGTGGCGGTTGTCGTGGCGGCCATTCTCGTGGGCAAGCCCACGCCCGAAACCTACGTGCTTTTGGGGGCCACCGTTCTCGCCGGCTTTTTGGGGCTCGTCGACGATGGCTCGAAGGTCGTGAAGGAGCGCTCGCTCGGCCTTACGCCCAAGGCGAAGCTCGTCGGCCAATTCGCTATCGCAACGGCGTTCTGCCTCGTGGCGGTTAACCTGCTCGGCGTGGCGCCGACGGTCGAGATCCCGTTTGTCTACACGTTCGATTTCGGCATCCTCACCACGGTTCTGCCCATCGGCGACGGGATAGCGATCCCGTGGCTCTATGTCATATTCGTGAACATCCTGCTCGTGGGCATGTGCAACGCGGTGAATCTCACCGACGGTCTGGACGGTCTCGCATCGGGTACCGTCATGATCGTCATGATCGTCATGGCCGCCATCGCGTACCGCTCCGATCTGCTCGAACCCGCCATCTTCGCTGCAGCGCTCGCCGGCGCCTGCATCGGCTTTCTGTGGTTCAACTCTCATCCGGCCGACATCTTCATGGGCGACACCGGATCGCTCGCGCTCGGCATGGCGCTCGGCTGCTTGGCCGTGGTGACCAAGACCGAATTCGTTTCGCTCATCATCGGCGGCCTGTTCGTCGCCGAGGCCGTATCGGTTATGATCCAGGTCTTCTACTACAAGAAGACCAAGAAGCGCTTCTTCCTCATGGCTCCCTTGCACCACCATTTTGAGAAGAAGGGGTGGAGCGAAACCAAGGTGGTCGTGCGGTTCTGGATCATCTCGGGCGTGCTCGCCGCGTTCGGCTTCTCCATCTACTTCGCCCAATCGCTTGTGGGGGTGATCTAGGATGGACGAACCCGTGCAGACAGATCCGGCCAAGAAGCACGCCCCGACTTCTCTCGGGCGCGTGCTCGTTTTGGGGCTCGGAAAAAGCGGAAGGGCCGCAACGGCCTATCTGAGCGCGCTTATCGGCGACCGCGTCGAGAGCGTGACGGTTGCCGCGGGGGATAAGACCGATGCTGCGCTCGCGTTCGCCGAATCCGCGCAGGCCGCTGGCGCGCGCGTATTGTTCGACCATCGCGAGATCGAAGGGGCGTACGATGTGTGCGTGGCGTCTCCGGGCATCTCCCAGTTCTCCGATTTCTACCGTTGTGCCGCGAAAGCCTCGACCGAGATCATCAGCGAAGTGGAACTCGCCTGGCGCGAGAGCCCGGCCGACTCCCGCTGGGTGGCGGTAACGGGCACGAACGGCAAGACGACCACGACGGCGCTGATCGCGCACGTGCTCGATTGCGCGAACGTCGCCGCCAAGGCGGTCGGCAACATCGGCGATACGTGTTTGGAGGCGGTCGCGGCCGGGGGAACCGATGGGTTCGTTGCCGAGACCTCGTCGTACCAGTTGGCTTCGACCTCGCTCTTCGCGCCCGAGGTGGCCGTGGTGCTCAACATCACGCCCGATCACTTGAGCTGGCATCGGTCGTTTGAGAACTACCGGGATGCGAAATTCAAAGTGCTCGACAACCTTTCTGCGGTCGATGGGGCCGTGGCCGTGTTCGATGCGACCGATGCGGTGGTGCGCGAGAAGGTCAAGCAGGTACGCGCCCTCNGGTTCGCCGATGTGCGGCCCGACGTTGTGGTGGGCTTCGGGGGCTACGTTTCGATTCCCGTGGGCCGCGCCGCCGAAATCATGAACATCCCCGTGGTGGTCCATGAGCAGAACTCGGTCATGGGCATGGCGAACAAGTACCTCGGCAAGCGCGCGAAGGCCGTCGCGCTCACCTACGAGGTGGCCGGATCCGCGCTCGACGATATGTCGAAGGTGGTCGTGACGGGCAATCCCGTGCGCTCCTCGGTGCTTGCTGCGAAACGCGAAGACGGCCGCGCCATGCTCGGCATTCCCGGCGATGCGCTCATGCTGCTCGTGTTCGGTGGCAGCCTCGGCGCGCGCCATATCAACACGGCGGTCTGCGCGCTCAAGCAACGGCTGCTTGCGGTCGATGATCTCTTTATCGTGCAGGTGACGGGACCGAAGGAACTCGAAGCGGTCGAGGCCGATCTCGCCTTGACCGATGAGGAGAAAAGACGTTGGAAGCTTTTCGGCTACCAGGATCGCATGGGAGAGACGCTCGCTGCGTGCGATATGGTGGTGTCGCGTGCGGGAGCGACCTCGCTCGCCGAGATATCGGCGCTCCACATCCCCGCCATGCTCGTGCCGTTCCCCTTTGCTACCGAAGACCACCAGACCACGAATGCGAAGGCGTACGTTCAGAGCGGTGCCGCCTACATGATGCCCGACGATCAGGTCGAGGGCGACCGGTTCGCCGAGCTTCTGTTCTCGATGGTCGGGGATGCGGCGGTGCGCGATCGGATGCGCGAAGCATCGAAGGCGTTTAAGACGAAGGACGCAGCATCGAGATTGGCAGATGTTGTGATCGCGGCAGCCGAAGGGCGCTAGCGGCGATACAATGCCAGCGGCGGGATTGCAGCTTCGCGAATGCGCAGAGATGCGCGAGCGCAGGGTTCAGCAGACGAAAGGTACACCGAAACTACCATGACAGATAATCGCATCGAATCAGTTCACTTCATAGGGATCGGCGGCGTCGGCATGAGCGGCATCGCACGGGTCGCCCACGACCAGGGCATGCGGGTGACCGGATCCGACCTCAAGGAGAGCCGCTACACCAAGCAGCTCAAGGAGGCCGGAATCGACGTATACATCGGCCATAGCGCCGACAACATCCCCGAAAGCGATCCCGACGTCGTGGTCGTATCGACGGCCATTCTCGACAACAACCCCGAGTACACGGCGGCGCGGGAGCGCGAGCTGCCCATCTGGCACCGCGCGAAGATGCTCGCCGAGCTCGGCCGCGGCAAGCTGACGCTCGCGGTTGCGGGCACCCATGGCAAGACGACGACGTCTTCGATGCTCGCGAGCACGCTCGATGCGATGGGAGAGGATCCGAGCTTTCTCATCGGAGGCATCGTGCGCGCCTATTCTACGAACGCCCACTCGGGAGACGGCCCGTACTACGTCGTCGAAGCGGACGAGAGCGACAAATCGTTCACCTACCTCGATCCCAAGGCGGTGCTCGTCACCAACATCGAGGCGGATCATCTCGATCACTACAGCGGCATCGAGGAAATCNGGGCTCAAAACACACCATCAACCTACCCGAACAAGCCCGCATCATCACCACGATCGGCGGGGTCTGTGCCTTCGCATATCCAAGGCCCCCGTATCCTGCTGCTGCTCTCGGTGTTCGCGCTGCTCCTGCTCGGGCTCGTCATGGTGTACTCGGCCGGTTCCATCGAGGCGATCAGCGAAGGAAGCTCTCCGGCAGCTTATTTCACCAAGCAGATCGGCTTCGCCGTCATCGGGTGCGTCGGCGCGTTCGTGCTCTGGAAGTTCATCCCGTACCACGTATGGTCGGGCAGGCTTCTGTGGCTCGCGTGGATCGTCGCCGTGCTGCTCTTGCTGTTCACTGCCGTCATGGGAACGGTGGGACTCGGCGCGCAACGTTGGCTCTACATCGGGACGATCGGCATCCAGCCCTCCGAGTTCGCCAAGATCGTGTTCGTGCTCATGATGGCGCGCATCCTCTTCGATTTCCGCAACGGCGATATCGATGTGAGAAGCCTGTTCGTGCAGGTGGCGCTTCTTATCGTTGTTCCTCTTTTCATCATCTACCGCACGCAATCGGACCTCGGCACCACGATCATCTGCTTCGTCGGCATTCTCATGGTGCTCTGGATCGGGGAGGTGCCTCTCAAGTACATCTTGCTGCTCGTGCTCGGCGGCCTCGCCTTCGCGGCGCTCGCTTCGATGGTGGGATACCGCCAGGATCGCTTCGTGTTCTTGAACCCGTGGGACGACGGTGAGGGCGGCTACGGCAACGGATACCAGCTCATCCATTCGTTCTATGCGTTCGCCGAGGGGGGCTTGTTCGGGGTGGGACTCGGCAACTCGCGCGAGAAGTTCCTCTATCTGCCCGAAGCCGAAACCGACTTCATCTACGCGATCATCGGCGAGGAGCTCGGGCTGATCGGAGCGCTTGCCGTGCTCGCGTTGTTCTTGCTGTTCCTGTACGCAGGCATCCGCGTTGCCCGCTCGGCACCCGATAACTTCGGTGCGATGATCGCGGGCTCGTTCACGATCATGATCGTGTTCCAGGCGTTTCTCAACATCGGCTGCGTGTTGGGCATGCTTCCCACGACGGGCAAGCCGCTTCCGTTCATCTCGTCGGGCGGCTCGTCTTTGATCGCCTGTTTGTTCATGGTCGGCTTCATCCTGTCGGTGTCTCAGCATTCGGATGTGCCGAGCGTCTACGAGCAGAGGCGGCAGGATCTGCGGATCGTTCGCTCGACGTCGTCGCGCGGTTCGTCTCCGTCGCGCAGCGGGGCCTCGTCGGGCAGCGGCGCTTCGCGCCGCGGACGTTCGGGTCCTTCGAATTCGCGCGGCAGATCAGATTCGAGTAGGAACAGGGCGAGGAGGTAGACCATGGTCATCGTGTTATCAGGCGGGGGAACCGCAGGGCATATCAATCCGGCGCTGGCAGTGGCCGAGGTGCTCGAATCGCGCGGGCACACCGTGCTCTTCGCCGGTACGCCGCAGGGCGTCGAAGCGCGTCTCGTGCGCGAGGCGGGCATCCCGTTCACCGCGTTCGAAGCGGCCGGCTTCGATCGCAGCCGTCCGGCGAGCATCGTCTCCGCCGTGGCAAAGATACTCAAGAGCACGCGCGACGCGAAGCGCTGGTTCGCCGATGTGCGGCCCGACGTTGTGGTGGGCTTCGGGGGCTACGTTTCGATTCCCGTGGGCCGCGCCGCCGAAATCATGAACATCCCCGTGGTGGTCCATGAGCAGAACTCGGTCATGGGCATGGCGAACAAGTACCTCGGCAAGCGCGCGAAGGCCGTCGCGCTCACCTACGAGGTGGCCGGATCCGCGCTCGACGATATGTCGAAGGTGGTCGTGACGGGCAATCCCGTGCGCTCCTCGGTGCTTGCTGCGAAACGCGAAGACGGCCGCGCCATGCTCGGCATTCCCGGCGATGCGCTCATGCTGCTCGTGTTCGGTGGCAGCCTCGGCGCGCGCCATATCAACACGGCGGTCTGCGCGCTCAAGCAACGGCTGCTTGCGGTCGATGATCTCTTTATCGTGCAGGTGACGGGACNAACTCCAACCTGTTCACCGTCACGAACGTGACCGTTACCGGCGTCGAGCACCTGACTGCGACCGAAATGACCGAACTCGCATCGGTTCCTGCGGGAACGACGCTGCTGCGCGTCGACGCGGGCGGCATCAAGGAGCGATTGCTCGCCGATGCATGGGTGCTGGACGCTTCGGTGAACCGCATATTCCCCGATACGCTCGAACTCGCCATCACCGAACGAACCATCGCGGCGGTGGTGAGCGTGCCCATCGACAGCGCGCAGACGACCGAAGACTGGGCGATCGCCTCGGACGGGACATGGCTCATGGCCATTCCCGCAAAGGGGTCGGAAGCTTCCAAGACCATCAGCCAGAAGGTGTACGAGGATGCCGAGAACGTGCTCCATATTTCGGATGTGCCGCTCGGCGTGTCGCCCGAGGTGGGTGCGCACTGCACCGACGCCAACGTCAACAACGCGCTCGACATCGTAAGCGGGCTGACGACCGAGCTTGCCGATCAGGTGAAGTCGGTGAAGGCGACCGAGACATCCTCCACGGTGCTCACGCTCGAAAACGGCATCGAGATCTCGTTCGGCGAAGCCGGCACGACCGAGGAGATACGCAACAAGGAGCGGGTCATCCTGCAGCTTATGGAGGAAAACCCCGGCACGATCGCCTACATCAACGTGCGCGTGGTGGACCGCCCCACGTGGCGTTCGCTGTAGGGCGGAACGCGGGTGCTGCTCCCAGGCCCGCGCAAGCGCGGCCGTCGGCGCTTCCTGTTGGCGCGAGGGTCCATGCGCGCCTCGGCCCGCTCCGCGTTTCGCCTCGGCTTCGCTGCGGTCGTAGGCGAAGGTGCCCGTTTCGGTAGGCTTTCGCCCCTTCAGCGCTCGCACCTGCGCCGTTGCGCCGTCGTGTGACGAATTACCGTTTTTTGACGTATCTGTTGTTTCACCGTGCTGTAATTTGCAATTGCAGTATCATCGTGTACAATAACGCCACGTTCTAAAACGTACGTATACGCAGGAAAACGCAGCATTTGAAAACGCAGCATATGTGGGGAGTATAGGATGCCAAACATAACAGGTCCCGAGCATTTGGCGGTCATCAAGGTAGTTGGTGTTGGTGGCGGCGGCACGAATGCAGTCAATCGCATGGTCGAGGCTGGCATTAAGGGCGTTGAGCTCATTGCCGTGAACACCGACCGACAGGCCTTGCTCATGTCCGATGCCGATAAGACGATCCATATCGGCGAAGAGCTCACCCGTGGCCTGGGTGCGGGCGCGAACCCCGAAGTCGGTTGCCAGGCAGCAGAAGAGAGCCGTGCGGAGATCCGCGAAGCGCTCGCCGAAGCCGACATGGTGTTCGTCACCGCCGGCGAAGGCGGCGGAACCGGTACCGGTGCCGCTCCCATCGTAGCTGAGATCGCGCGTGAGGAAATCGGCGCGCTCACCGTGGGCATCGTTACGAAGCCCTTTTCGTTCGAAGGACGTCTGCGCCGCAACCAGGCGGAGCAGGGCATCGATCTTCTATCTCAGAAAGTCGACACGCTCATCGTCATCCCGAACGACCGCCTGCTCGAGATCGTCGAGAAGAAGACCACCATGCTCGACGCGTTCCGCATCGCCGACGACACGCTGCGCCAGGGCATCCAGGGCGTCACCGACCTCATCACCATTCCCGGTCTCATCAACCTCGACTTCGCGGACATCCGCACGGTTATGAAAGATGCGGGCACCGCGCTCATGGGCATCGGCCGCTCTTCGGGCGAGAGCCGCGCGCTCGACGCCGCGCAGCAGGCTACGAACTCCAAGCTGCTCGAATCCTCGATCTCGGGCGCCTCGCGCGTCCTGTTCTCCATCGCCGGCGGCCCCGACCTCACCCTCACTGAGGTCGACGAAGCGGCCCGCACGGTCGAATCCTGCGCCGACGAGAGCGCGAACATCATCTACGGCCAGATCATCGACGAGTCGCTCGGCGACGAAGTGCGCATCACCGTCATTGCAACGGGCTTCAAGCAGGGCGCATCGCAATCTTCGATGGATTTTTCGCGTAAGGATCTGTTCGCTTCGACGACGCAATCCGCTCCCGAGCCGGTGCAGCAGCCTGCGTCCGTCAATTTCTCGAACACGCCGAACGGCCGCTTCGCCGACGAGGACTATATCCCGGACTTCCTGAAGCGCCAGCGCTAAGCCGCATAAGCTGTTTCACGTATCATGGAAACGACCCTTGAGTTGCCATTGCCGCATCTGACCAAGGGTCGTTTTGCGTCTCTTGAGGTTATCACCGACGAAGCGCTGTTCGAGTGCACCGGCGTGCGCATCGCATTCACCGAACGCGCGGGGGGCGCAAGCGAGGGGCCCTTCGCTTCGCTCAACCTCGGCGACCATGTAGGCGACGATCCCGTGCGCGTTGCGCGCAACCGCGCGATCGTGGCCGAGGCGTTCGNGTCGGCTACGACAACCGCTACGTGCTGCCGCTTTCGGCGGCTGCGGGCGCCGCGTTCGTGGTGTTCTGCGATCTCTGCTCTCGGGTGCTGTTCGCGCCTTACGAGGTGCCCGTCGGCATCCTCATGGCGTTTCTGGGCGGACCCTTCTTCATCTACCTCATCCTCAAGAACCGAAAAGGAGGACTCGATGACCGCGGTTGAGATACAGGGCGTATCGTTCTCGTACGGCAAGATGCCGTTCATCGAGGATCTTTCCGCCTCCTTTGCGGCGGGCGCGGTCACGAGCATCGTCGGGCCGAACGGGTGCGGGAAGTCGACGCTCGTGAAGCTCATCGACGGATTGTACCGCCCGCAGGCGGGGCGCGTGCTTATCGGGGGCAGGCCGACGCTTGCGATGCGGGGCNGACGAATGGATCGGATCGCGCATCGTATCGGTTACGACGCTTTCGACTTCATGCGGTCTCAAGCGCTATGCGGGCACCGATATCGCGTGGGGGTACCGCACATGTTCGCTTCCCGCCGACGAGATCGTGCTCGAATGCGAGCTTTCGGTGCAAAGTGCGCTGCCCTCGTTCATTCGTGGGAAAATGGAGGCCGCGCTTGCGAAGCGCAAGAAATCGCAGCCGCTCAACCAGCCTTCCTGCGGGAGCGTGTTCAAGAACCCCGAAGGGCATTCGGCGGGCGCGCTGATCGAGGAAGCGGGGCTCAAGGGCGTGCGCACAGGCGGCGCGCAGATTTCTGAAAAGCATGCGAACTTCATCGTGAACGTCGACAACGCGACGGCGCGCGATGTGATGGAGCTCATCGAGCTCGCACGTACCAAGGTGAAAGAAGCTTATGGCATCGAATTACAACCGGAAGTCCGCTTCCTCGGGTTCTCGTAGGAAGCCTGCGACGCGAAGCGGCGGGGCTTCGGCGTATTCGACGGGTCGCGGCGCTTCGCGGCAGCAGCCGAGAAGCCAGGCGACCCGCGGCCGCTCAAGCGCACCGCGCTCCCGTCAGGCGGGCGGCTACGGCGCGCCCCGGGGC
>NZ_LT964679.1:499318-541405 GCF_900240215.1 Raoultibacter timonensis
CCCGTGGCCTGGGTGCGGGCGCGAACCCCGAAGTCGGTTGCCAGGCAGCAGAAGAGAGCCGTGCGGAGATCCGCGAAGCGCTCGCCGAAGCCGACATGGTGTTCGTCACCGCCGGCGAAGGCGGCGGAACCGGTACCGGTGCCGCTCCCATCGTAGCTGAGATCGCGCGTGAGGAAATCGGCGCGCTCACCGTGGGCATCGTTACGAAGCCCTTTTCGTTCGAAGGACGTCTGCGCCGCAACCAGGCGGAGCAGGGCATCGATCTTCTATCTCAGAAAGTCGACACGCTCATCGTCATCCCGAACGACCGCCTGCTCGAGATCGTCGAGAAGAAGACCACCATGCTCGACGCGTTCCGCATCGCCGACGACACGCTGCGCCAGGGCATCCAGGGCGTCACCGACCTCATCACCATTCCCGGTCTCATCAACCTCGACTTCGCGGACATCCGCACGGTTATGAAAGATGCGGGCACCGCGCTCATGGGCATCGGCCGCTCTTCGGGCGAGAGCCGCGCGCTCGACGCCGCGCAGCAGGCTACGAACTCCAAGCTGCTCGAATCCTCGATCTCGGGCGCCTCGCGCGTCCTGTTCTCCATCGCCGGCGGCCCCGACCTCACCCTCACTGAGGTCGACGAAGCGGCCCGCACGGTCGAATCCTGCGCCGACGAGAGCGCGAACATCATCTACGGCCAGATCATCGACGAGTCGCTCGGCGACGAAGTGCGCATCACCGTCATTGCAACGGGCTTCAAGCAGGGCGCATCGCAATCTTCGATGGATTTTTCGCGTAAGGATCTGTTCGCTTCGACGACGCAATCCGCTCCCGAGCCGGTGCAGCAGCCTGCGTCCGTCAATTTCTCGAACACGCCGAACGGCCGCTTCGCCGACGAGGACTATATCCCGGACTTCCTGAAGCGCCAGCGCTAAGCCGCATAAGCTGTTTCACGTATCATGGAAACGACCCTTGAGTTGCCATTGCCGCATCTGACCAAGGGTCGTTTTGCGTCTCTTGAGGTTATCACCGACGAAGCGCTGTTCGAGTGCACCGGCGTGCGCATCGCATTCACCGAACGCGCGGGGGGCGCAAGCGAGGGGCCCTTCGCTTCGCTCAACCTCGGCGACCATGTAGGCGACGATCCCGTGCGCGTTGCGCGCAACCGCGCGATCGTGGCCGAGGCGTTCGGCATCGCTCCCGAAAACCTCGTGGTGCCCCGTCAGGTCCACGGAAGCCGCATCGTGCGTATCGGGGAAAGCTCCGCTGAAGCGGTTGCGCACGCCCGCGAGGAGTCCTCGGCGGGAGCGGACGGCCTTGCCGTCGAGGCATCGGACGTGGCCGCCCTTCTATGCTACGCCGATTGCGTTCCCGTTATCCTGGTATCGCCGAGCGGGCGTTTCGTAGTCGTACATGCGGGTTGGCGGGGCGTGGTGAACGGGATAGCCGAAGATGCGGTGCGGTTGCTGTCCCGCCTCGACAAGGAGGACGGCCTGGGTGCGACGGCATCCCGTACGAACGTCTACCTCGGCCCCCATATCCACAGCGAGTGCTTCGAAACCGGCGAAGACGTGCGCGCGCAGTTCGTCGATCGGTTCGGAAGCGCCTGTGCGCCCGACCGTACGCACGTCGATCTCGGCGCTGCGCTTCGCACGGGTTTGGCCCGTGAGGGCGTCGAGCGCGTGTGCGATGCGGGCGTATGCACGGTTTGCGATAACGATCGGTTCTTCTCGCATCGCGCCCAGAATGGCACCGCAGGGCGCCACGGCGCGTTTGCGGTTCGAAAGGGATGAGAGCTATGAGCATACAGACACGATACGGTTCGTTGGCGGACCGGATCGAAAAGGCCTGCCTGAGCGCGGGTCGCGATCCGCGCGAGGTCACCTTCGTAGCCGTCTCGAAGACGGTCGGCCCCGACGAGGTAGCGCAGGCGTTTTCTGCCGGTGCGCGCAACTTCGGCGAGAACAGGCCTGAGGGCCTGCTGGAAAAAGCACCGCGGTTCAATGATGCCACCTGGCATTTCATCGGTAACATCCAATCGCGCCGCATTGGCGATATCGTTGCACACGCCGATCTCGTGCACTCGCTTTATCAGGCGCGCCATGCCGATAAGATAGACGCCGCCGCTCGCGAGGCAGGCAAGGTGCAAGACGTGCTCCTCGAGGTGAACGTGTCGGGGGAGGCGAGCAAGAGCGGGCTCGCGCCCGACGAGGTCGAAGGAATGCTCGAGCACTGCCTCGGGCTTGCGAACCTTCGGGTCTGCGGACTCATGACCATGGCCCCTCAGGGGGATCAAAGCGTTGCCCGGGCGAGCTTCGAGGGCTTGCGCGAGCTTCGCGACAGACTCAAAACCGCCCATCCCGCGTGCGACGATCCTCGTTTCATGCATGATCTTTCTATGGGAATGAGCGAAGATTGGCGCGAGGGTATAGCCGCGGGCGCTACCATAGTCCGAATCGGGAGAGCAGTTTTCGATGATGCCTTCGAATGAGCGGGCATTTCGCAATAGAAGCAAGGCGCCGGACACGCAGCATCCGGCCGAAACGAAGCAGGTGATACGATGGAACTGCCAAGGATAGGGAAGTCTGACGGGGGAATGCTCAGCGGAATCAAGAGCAAGCTCGGTCTTGGCGACAGCAACAACGGCGCCTACGATGACGAATACTACGACGACTACGGCGACGAGTACGGCGAAGGATACGAAGAGGACTACGGCGAGTACGGAGAGGGATACTCCGACGACTACGGCTACGAGGAGCGCGGTTCGTCGCGCTCTGCGCGCACGGGCGCCCACAGCGCATCGTCGCCCCGCTTGGTGTCGATCGACGATGTGCGGGCCAACACCCAGGTGCCCGAGAGCTTGAAGCGGGATCCGCTGCCGCCTCGGCACGCAACCTCTGCGACGACCGCTTCGACATCCTATTCGGCGGGTTCCTCCTCGTACAGCGCGGGTTCGGGCTATCGTTCGAGCTACGGCTCGTCGCGCCAAGTCGAGCGTGCAGCCGATTACCTGCGCAGCACCGAGACGAGCGACCTTCCCTCGGGAACCCAGCGTTCCGAGGGGCTGAACTCGCTGTTCACCTCGACGGCTGCCGCGGCGGACGCTTCCTCCTCGACGCAGGCATCGCCGTCGTCGAGCTACGACCCCTACGAGGCGTACGCGGGATCGGGCGCCTCCTCGCACAACCCGACCCGTTCGCTCAGCGTGCTCAAGCCTTCGAGCTACGGTGAGGTCGAGCGCGTGGCGAAAATCGTCAAGGCGGGCGACGTGGTGGTGCTGTCGCTGCGCAATACGCCCGATCATCTCGCCAAGCGCATCCTCGATTTCTCGTTCGGCGTCTCGAGCGCCCTCGATGCGAGCGTCGAGTGCATCGCCGACAAGGTCTTCGTGATCCTGCGCGGTAACGCGCTATCCGCCGACGAGCTGACGGCTTTGCGGAACCAAGGCGTGCTGTAATGGTGCAGCTTTCGAAGGACGTGCGCATAGCGCTCATCGGAGGCGGCAAGATGGGCGAGGCCGTCATGGGCGGCTGGATCGCCTCTGGCAAGGAACCCGCAGCGTCCCTTACGGCCGAGAACTTCGTCGTGGCCAACCCCGGGTTGCCGCGACGCGAGCACCTCGAGCAAGCCTACGGAGTCGCCTGCGTCGAGCAGGCCGTCGACATCGATGCGGCCGATATCGTGGTCCTGGCGGTCAAGCCCCAGGTGATGATGGGCGTGCTCGAGGCGATATCCTCCGAGCCGCAATTTGCGGAGTGCCTGTTCGTCTCCATCGCCGCCGGCATGACGACCGAGCGGCTGCAAACGGCGCTTCCCTCGCGGGCTCGTTTGGTGCGCACGATGCCGAACACGCCGCTGCTCGTCGGCGCGGGGGCAACGACCGTGTGCGGTTCTGCGAGTGCGACCGAAGGCGATATCGAGCTTGTGCAGGCGCTGTTCTCCTGCCTCGGGGCCGCCTTCGTGGTCGACGAGGACGATATGGATGCGACCGGTGCTCTTTCGGGATCGGGGCCCGCTTATGTGGCGGCCATGATCGAGGCGCTTACCGCCGCCGGTGCAGGCGAGGGACTCGATGCCGGCTTGGCCGAGCAGCTTGCTCTGCAGACCGTGTTCGGCACCGCCGAGCTCATGCGCGAAACGGGCCAAACGCCCGAGCAGACGCGCATCGCGGTATGCAGCCCCGGCGGATCGACGCTCGCCGCCCTTGCTGCGATGGACGAAGCCGGGCTTTCCCGGGCATACGAGGCGGGCGTGCGCGCCGCCGTACAACGATCTAAGGAGTTAGGTGCATGCTAAGCTTCAAGTACCTGCTTTCGTCGCTCGTCGACGTGTACACCATGATCATCTTCGTGTACGTGCTCATGTCGTGGATACCGACGAAGCGGGGCATTCTGGCCGACATCGACAACGTGCTCGCGAAAATCTGCGATCCGTACCTGAATCTTTTCAGGAAATTTATACCTCCCCTTGGAGGAATGGTGGACGTTAGCCCCATAGTTGCCCTGCTTGTATTACAATTTGGATTACGTTTGATCTTAATGCTCTTTTAAGGCATTACCATGTGTTCGCAAGGACAAAGTGAAGGGAAATCGCAATGGCTATGACTTCGGCTGATATTCAGAATCAGAGCTTCTCCATAGACCGTAAGGGTTACGATGTGGATGAGGTCGACGTATTCCTCGAGCATGTCGCGAACGAACTCGACGATATGAACGCGATCATCGATCAGCTGCAAAGCGAACTCGACGACAACAAGTTCGGCGGCTTCGACCGTCCGGCCCGCAATATCCCCAGTGCTTCGAACGAGGAGCTTGCCGAGAAGGATGCCCGCATTGCGGAGCTCGAGCGCCAACTCGAAGAGAAGAAGGCCGACGGCAACGCTATCGCCCAGGCGCTCATCATCGCCCAGCGTTCCGGCGACGAGATCATCGCTACCGCCAACGCCGAGGCCGCTCAGACCCGTGCGGACGCCGAAGACGAAGCCCAGCGCATTCTCGACAAGGCGAACAACGAGAAGCAGAAGATCATGGATGCCATCAAGGATCTCGAAGAGGACCGCGAAGACGTCCGCGGCGAGTACCAGGATCTCCTGAAGGACTTCATCGAGTCCGCGAGCAAGAAGCTCGTCGAGATCGGCGGACCCGCTCCCGCATCCGTTGCGAGCGCGCATGCCAAGCCGGCAGCCCGTACCGCCTCGAAGGCTCAGGTGCCCATCCGCAAGGAAACCGCCGCCGCTACGACGGCTGCGTCTTACACGACGCCGTCTGCGAGCACCTCGTCGGTTGTCGTGCCCACCACGCCCAAACCCTCCCGGGTCGAGAAGGACCTCTCCGGCTTCGGCGATGCCGACGACGGCTTCGAGTTCGAGGAAATCGACTAAAGCAATCATGCGACGCGGGCTTCGGCCCGCGTTTTTTTTATTCGGCAGGCGGTACGGGCGATTGGGCGGTTCCCTCATTCGGCGGCTTGCGGTTGCGTGCGGCGCTCGCGTTCGCGCTTTGCATTTGCGGCTCGCGTCCCGCGTGGCCCTTGCATTTGCGGTTGGGATTCCGCACGGTTTTGCACCCGGCAGCTTGTGCGCGTCCGCGTGATCCTCATGTCCGCCAACCGCCTCCGTGCGACGTTTTTCAGCCGATCGGTGCGCTCCTCTCTTGCATCATGCCTGGTCATGAAAAAATAGAAGGATGGAAACCGTCATTAATTGTCGCACGGAGGCGGTTGGCGGACAGGGAACTTCTTCGGTTCGCGCTCGCAGGTTTTGCGGCTGAGCTGCATGCGCTTCGCGGAATGCGCTTGCTTTTTGCCTGCCTGCATGCGGTATGCTTCAAAAGCGGCATGGGCGGGGTTTTCCCTATGTGCGTGCGTGGTTTCCACCATGGTTTTGTACGATAATTCTGAAAGCCGAAAAAAGCTGTTGACGATGACGTAGCGTCATCACGTATCGTTTTGTGCTGTTCGGGGCTTGTACCCGTTCGCGAAGACGAGATTGCCAAGGCGAGACGCTTGCGTCCGCCGAATGTAGGAGAACTGATGACCGATCCGGCATATCTGACGGTAGGGGATCTTGCGCGCCGCGTGGGGGTTACCGTGCGCACGATCCAATACTACGATCAGCAGGGCCTCCTTTCGCCGTCGGCGAAAGGGCCTCAAAACCAGCGTTTGTACACCGAGGAGAACGTACAAGATCTGTACCGTATTCTGACTCTGAAGTATCTGGGGCTTTCGCTTTCGGAGATCAAATCCGGTGCAGGACTTTTCCGCGATGCCTCGGCGTTTCATGCGCTGGCTGACGAGAAGATGGACGACATCGAGAAGGACTTCCAAGAGCTGTTCAAGCGGCTGACGACGATGCGCGCGTTGCTCGAAGCTTCGAACAACCCCGGCGAGGTCGAATGGGAGAACATGGCGGCGACCATCGAGCGGAGCCAGGACGATAGCCAGTTCTTCTGGAGGCTCACCTGCATCAGCGAGAGCGGCCTCACCGAGGCTACCGACGAGGACATCGCGCTGCGCGGCCAATCGGTATCCAAATGGCACGAGCTTATCGCCGACACCATCAGGCAGATGACCGAAAACGAGGCGCTCGATAGTCCGGGCAACCGCGATCTCGCGCGCCGATACCTCGAACTGGACGAATCGCAGCAAACGCTTTCGGCAAACCAGAACTTCATCCTCATGGAGAACATATCGCCGCATCGCGGCCATGCTGCGGGGCATTACGGGGAAGACGGCTCGTTCGACGAGCTGCGCCAGTCGGTGTGCGATCACCTCGATGCGGTAGTGGCGGCTTACCAGCGGGCAGAATAGAGGCAGGCTGCTCGATCCAAGGGCGCGGCACGGATACCGACCAATAAAGTAATACATTACTAAATAGACGAATAGCGACGAGAGGAAGGCACCGACGATGATCGTGTCATGGATGACGACGAACCAATGCAATCTCAAGTGCGTGCACTGCTACCAGGATGCCGAAGAGCAGCAGGAGCGCGAGCTAACCACCGAAGAGGGCATGAAGATGATCGACGAGATCGCCCGTGCCGGGTTCAAGATCATGATCTTCTCGGGCGGCGAGCCGCTTCTGCGCCCCGATATCTTCGATCTGGTCGCCCATGCGGCGCGTGCCGGCCTGCGCCCGGTATTCGGCACGAACGGCACGCTCATCACCGAAGAGGTCGCCCGGCGCCTTAAGGAATGCGGAGCCATGGCGATGGGCATCAGCGTCGACAGCCTCGATCCCGCCAAGCACGACAAGTTCAGGGGCCTTGCCGACGCCTACGACCTCACCATGGAGGGCATCGAGGCGTGCAAGCAGGCGAGCCTGCCGTTCCAGCTGCACACCACCGTGGTCGACTGGAACCGCGACGAGGTGTGCGCCATCACCGATTTCGCCCAGGAGATCGGCGCCATCGCCCACTACATCTTCTTCCTGATTCCCGTGGGCCGCGGCGTGTACATCCAGGAGACGGGCCTCGAAGTGCTCGAGAACGAAGCGCTGCTCAAGGACATCATGCTCAAATCTGCCGAGGTCTCCATCGACGTGAAGCCCACCTGCGCCCCGCAGTTCACCCGCGTGGCCAAGCAGCTCGACGTTGGGACGCGGTTCTCGCGCGGGTGCTTGGCGGGGCTCACGTACTGCGTGATCGGTTCGGAGGGCATCGTGCGCCCGTGCGCCTACATGACCGAGGAGGCGGGCGACGTGCGCGAGACGCCGTTCGATGAGATATGGAAGACGAGCCCCGTGTTCGAGCGCTTGCGCACCGAGGAGTACAGCGGTGCGTGCGGCACCTGTGACTACAAGCAGGGGTGCGGAGGATGCCGGGCGCGCGCCGCGTACTACCACGACGGCGACATCATGGCGCAGGACGAGTACTGCGCCCACGGCCAGAAGCTCGAGGAAACGAACGGTGCGGCCGTTTAGGCGGAGATCGGGCGTGCGAAGCGCGCTGTTGGTTGGCACGGTACCTATGAACGGAAGGGAAGCGAAGATGGAAGCTGTACGACACGATGTGAAGGTGTTTCTTGCGGGGCTGGCGGCGGTGGTCGTGCTCTGCCTCGGGGCCACGGCTCTGCTCGGCTGCTCGTCGCAGGATGCGTCGAGCGAGCCGGCGGATAAGAATCAGGCTGCGGAATCGGATGCCGCTCAAGGCCAGAACGCGACAGAGCCCTATACGTTTACCGACGACACCGGCGCCGAGGTGACGGTGCAAAACCCCGAACGCGTGATCGCCTGCATGGGCAGCTTTGCGAATACGTGGGAGCTTGCCGGCGGAACGCTCATCGGCGCTTCCGACGATGCGTTCGAGAGCTATGCGATCGAATCGGCCGATGTGGCGAAGGTCGGCGACTTCTCGGCACCGAACCTCGAGACCATCATCTCGCTCGAACCCGATTTCGTCATCATGACGAGCGGATCGGGCGGACGCGGCGGCGATTCGAACCAGGCGGAACTCAAGTCGAGCCTTGAAGCGTCGGGCATTCCCGTGGCGTTCTTCGAGGTGACTACGTTCGACGACTATCTGCGAATGCTGCGCACCTTCTGCGACATCACCGGGCGCGACGATCTGTACGACAAAAACGGCCAAGCGGTCGCCGATTCCATCGAGGGGATCAAGGCGAAGGTGCCTGCGGGCGAGGAACCGAGCGTGCTTCTGATGACCACGTTCTCGGGCGGTACCCGCGTGCAGAATTCATCGAGCATGACCGGCGCCATGCTCGCCGAGCTCGGCGCAGCGAACCTCGCCGACGAGAACCAGAGCCTCCTCAAAGACTTCAGCCTCGAATCGGTGATCGAGCTCAATCCCGATTACATCTTCGTGGTGCCCATGGGCAACGACGATGCGGCCGCGATGAAAAACCTCACCGAGGCGACCGAGGCCAACCCCGCCTGGTCGACGCTCTCCGCCGTGCAAGACGGGCACTACATCACACTCGAAAAGGAACTCTTCCTCTACAAACCCAACGAGCGCTGGGCGGATAGCTACCAGACGCTCTTCGACCACCTGTATGCGTAACGTTTCTCCCATGAACGTGCCCCCTCGCAAGCATACCGGTGCGTGTATCGCCCTCGCCGTCGCCGCAGTGCTCGTTGCGGTGACGGCGGCGGCGTTCCTCGTGGGATCGTCGTCGGTGAGCCTCGGAGATCTTATCGCCTGGGCAACCGGGGGCGAGGTGAGCGATGCGGCGAAAAGCATCCTCATGAACGTACGGCTTCCCCGCGTGCTCGCCGCGCTGCTCTCGGGTGCTGCGCTCGCGGTTGCGGGCGTCATCATCCAGGCGGTGCTCGACAACCCGCTTGCCAGCCCCAACATCATCGGCATCAACTCGGGCGCGGGGCTGTTCGTTCTCTTGGCCGCATCGCTTTTCCCCGGAATGCTCTGGCTGCCGCCTTTGGCCGCGTTTCTCGGGGCGCTTGCAACGGCGCTCATCATATTCGGCATATCGCTGGGCGCGAGTACGTCGAGGCTCACGGTGGTGCTCGCAGGCATCGCCATCACCTCGGTGTTCGGCGCCGGCATGAACACGATCCTCATCGTGAACCCCGATGCCTACATCGGGTCGTCGACGTTTCTCGTGGGCGGTCTGGCGGGCGTGCTCATGAAGGACATCCTGTGGCCCGCCGCCTACATCGTACTCGGCTTGATTGCGGCGTTCGGCGCAGCGGGCAAGCTCAACATCATGGCCCTCGGCGACCAGACGGCCCACTCGCTCGGCATGCGGGTTGCGCGGGTGCGCCTCTCCCTGCTCGGGCTCGCCGCCGTGCTTTCGGGCGCGGCTGTGAGCTTTGCGGGGCTACTCGGGTNCGCCACCTTTCGGGCGGCGAGCGCCAGAGGGCGTTCATCGCGATGACGCTCGCTCAGGACACGGGCATCATCGTGCTCGACGAGCCGACGACCTACCTCGATATCCGAGCCTGCCACGAGACCATGCAGCTGGTGCGCCGACTCAATGCCGAGATGGGAAAGACCATCATCATGGTGATCCACGACCTCGATCTGGCGCTGCGGTATTCCGACAACCTCATGGTGATGGAGCGCGGCATCTGCTCGCATGCGGGTACCGTCGACGAGGTGCTCGAATCGGGCGCGATCGAGCATGCCTTCGGGGTGAGCATCCATGCGGTGGGATCGAGTTTCGGCCGTTCGTACAGCCTGTTCCCGGCGTAGGCGCAGCGCCCGAACGGCGTCGCGGCAGGCGGGTGGCGGGGGGTAGGGCCACCGGAGGGTGGCGCCNACGCGTTGAACGCGCGCATGGAAAGAAAGCTATCGAGCAGCCTCTCTCGCAGGGCTTTTTCGTCTTCCACGACGGCATCGGCGATGGCCTCTTCGATCGACCAGCAGGTGCACCTAAGGTATTCGGCAGCGGGGTTTTCCGCATCGTAGCCTTGCGGCATGCGCTTGAGCGGCATGCCGATGAACGCGAACCGGGCTCTGAACGCTTCGTCTTCCACAAGAGAGAGGAATGTTTCAGGATCTGCCGCGATGGCGTCGCGGACCAGCTTCACCGCCTCTTTGAGCCGCGGTGCAAAGAGGCCGCCGCCTGCAAACGAGTTCCCCGGAGCGATGCTCACGAAGTAGCCGACGGGTACGGGCGCGCGTCCCGCAGGCGAGATATGCGCTCTGAACACGGGGTTGTAAGGCGATTTGTCGTTGCTGAACCGCGTATCGCGGTTGATGCGAAACACGAGGCTTTTGGGGTCGAGGTGCCCGACCTGCTCGCCCTGGCCGGCAAGATCGTCGATGCAGGTTTGCACGAGTGCGAGAAACTCTTGCTGGGCGGCTTTCTTTCGATCCTCGTTTGCGTGCATCCATGCGAGGCTGTTGTGCTCGCGGACGTCGGCAAGGAAACCGAGCAGAGCGCTAGTTGCCATATCCGGCCCCCTTGCTCGGATCGAGCACGATGTCGAAACTCTGCGTGCTCATACAGGCAGCGAGGAGTTCTCTGGTTCGCGGCGTCGATCGATACGACGGAAGCGAGTCGAACAAACACGAGTAGCCGTCGAGCTGATCCATGGCATCGACGAACGCGTTGTTTTCCGCATCGGATCGATCGAGCGCCGAGTATTCGAGGCTGCGGGGCTTAAGCCTTTGCGTTGCGATGGCGAAGTTGACGCGTCGCCCGCACGAGCAAACATCGGAGCCTCCGTGCTGGCAGTAGGTCGAGAGGAACTCCGAGACCGTTTTGCGAGCGCGGGAGAGACGCTGTCGATATGCCTCGGCGGTGATGCCGAGAATGTCCGAAGCGGTGGTGCTGTCGATCTTGAACATGGTTCCGAGCACGTAGGCGCATCGGCTGTCGGCGTCGAGGCATTGCAGCATGACGTTGGTGCAGGAGAGCTTGAGCTCGCGTTCGAGCAGGCTTTGATCGACGCCCTCGGAATGATCGGGCACGTCGAGCGCCCGCTTGTCGCAGATGTCGGCACCGTACATCTCGAAGCTGAACGGCGCATCGGCGAACATATGGGAGCGGCAGTCTTTCAGATGATTCACGGCAATGCGGTAGACCCAGGTTGAAAACGCGCTCTCTTTTCTGAAAGAGGAGAGGTGCGTCATTATCTTGACGGCGATCTCCTGGGTGGCGTCTTCCGCGTCGTGGATCGTACCGAGGAAACGCAGGGCAAGATTGAACGCGAGATCGCTCGCGCTGTCGAGCAGCTCTTCGAGTGCCTGGCCATCGCCTGCGACCGCCTTGTCGATGAGTTCGAAATCGTGTTCGTTTGCCTGTTCGTTTGGTTTCATACATCCGCCTTTCTGCTGGCGGCAGCGCCGCCTTCTGTCCGTTGCATGTGATTAGACGGGTACGCGGGCGCAACTGTGACACAGAATATCAGGAAAGACCGCTGAGCGGCGAGGGGTCCCGCATGCCAGGCGATGCGAAGAAAGAAAAGCGAGTGGGCCGGTAAGCCGGGTTCTGTCGTTGGGACGATCATTTATCTCGAACGCATGTCGCCATGCGCCTCTAGCACGCAACCCGAACGCACGGAAGGGCAGCCGTATCGCGTTCCTATTTGCGCTTGCTCCAGATGGGGTTTACCAAGCCGCGCCGTTGCCGACGCGCTGGTGCGCTCTTACCGCACCGTTTCAGCTTTTCCCCCGTTTCCGCGCACCGAAGCGTGTTTCCGCGAGGGAGTCTTCTTTTCTGTGGCACTGATCCGTCGGGTCGCCCCGCCCAGCCGTTAGCTGGCATCTTGCCCTTTGGAGCCCGGACTTTCCTCACACACAGTGCGCGATCGTCTGGCCCACTCAGGTATGGTATTCTACCAAATCATCACCCAAGATAAGGCAGGAACACATGAACGGCACCACTGCGCATTTTCGTTTCGCAACCAAAGGCGATATACCGGGCATTCTCGAGATGATCCGCAGGCTTGCGGCCTATGAGCATGCCGAAGACGAAGTGCGCGCTACGCCCGAGCTGCTCGACGAGTGGATGTTCGAGAGGCGCGCGGCCGAAACCGTCGTCATGGAGGCGCCCGATGCGGGCATCGTCGGGATCGCGGTGTTCTTCCAGAACTTCTCGACGTGGACGGGAACGGGCGGCATGTACCTCGAGGACCTCTACATCGACGAGCCGTACCGCGGCAACGGCGCAGGCAGGGCCCTCATGGCCCATCTTGCCGGCATCTGCAAGAAGCGCGGTTGGGTTCGCCTCGATTGGTCGTGCCTCGATTGGAACGAGCCGAGCCTCGGGTTCTACCAGCGCATCGGTGCGGCGCGGATGGACGAATGGGTGCACCATCGCCTTTCGGGCGATGCGCTCGAAGCGCTTGCGGCAGAGGCGGTGTAGCCGTGCTGCGGGACGAGGCCGCAACCGTACGTCCGGCGACCGAGGCCGACGTCGGCTTCCTGATCGATCTGATGGCGGGACTCGCGGCGTATGAGGCGACGATCGAAGGCGGCTACGCGGGGGAAGTGACGGTAACTCCCGAAGCACTTGCGGAGCTTCTCTTCGAGGAGCGTTCGATCGGAGCGCTCGTGGCCGAAGACGGACGGGGCCGCATCGTCGGCTGCGCAACGTATTTCCAGATCAGATCAACGTGGACGGGAGCGCCTTGCCTGTATCTCGAAGACCTGTTCGTCGATCGGCGCGCCCGCGGGGCGGGGATCGGCCGAGCGCTCATGGCATCGCTGGCAAGCCTGTGCGAAACGCAGGGCCTCAAGCGCATCGATTGGATCTGCTCGGCGTCGAACGAGCCGAGCCTCGGTTTCTACGAGGGGCTCGGAGCCGTGCGCATGGACGGGTGCCTGCACCATCGCCTTTCGGGCGATGCGCTTGCAGCGCTTGCGAAGGAGGCGCGCTGATATGGCAACGTGCGCCCTGGTCGGGGCTGTTGAGTTCAATGCGGAGCACTTCGCCTCTCAGCGGTTTGACTTCGTGATCGCGGTGGATGCGGGATACGCGCATCTCGAGAAGATCGGCGTCGCGGCCGATCTCGTGGTGGGCGATTTCGATTCGCTCGGCTACGTGCCCGCCCATCCCAACGTAGAAACGCATCCGTCGCACAAGGATGCAAGCGATATCGAGCTCGCGATGGACAGGGCCGCCGAAGAGGGCTTCGACACGCTCGTGGTGTACGGTTGCATGTCGGGCAGGCTCGACCACACCTACGGCATGCTCCAGCTCTTGGCGCGGTTCGCCCGTCGCGGCCTGCGCGTCTTCGCGATAGGCGATACGTTCGCCGTGTGCGCGCTTGAAGGCAGCAGGTGCGGGACGCTGCGCTTCGATGCGGTCGAATCGGGTACGCTTTCGACGTTCGCCCTCACCGATGCGGCGCGCGGCGTAGATGAGGCAGGTCTTGAATACCCGCTCGATAAAGCGACGCTTTCAAACGACGAGCCCCTCGGCGTTTCGAACGAGTTCATCGGCGAGCCCGTGACCGTTTCCGTCGAGGAAGGCACGCTGCTCGTTTTTTTCCCGCTGCATGCGTGGTCTGCGATGACTTTGGGCGAGTAGAGCGCCCGATGGCGGCTCGTCTCTCCGAAGTCTCGAGCGGACGCGTACCGATCTTCGCTTCGCATCGGATACCGCCGAAGCTGCGTCCGCTCGGCGAAGGCCCGGGTTGGGCGGGGTGAGATTGCCCCGGTTTCGTTTCGGCGCGTCTGCGATCCTATGCGGGTTCGGCCGAGACGAAGATTCTGCTTGCGGGATAGTAGGTCAGGTAACAGGTGCCGCCGGAGTCGACGATCTCCTCGAGCGCTGTTCGGTCGTGTTCGGAAATCGAAACCCTGCGGGAGGTTCCGTCCTCGAGAGCGGTGAACTCGATCTCGAGGGTGGTTGGGGAAAGGGCGCGATAGCGGCCGCTCGGACGATTCTCCTCGACACCGCTCAACCAGCACAGCGAAGTCTGCGGGCCGCTCGCGCGATCGGCTGCGTATTCCGAAAACGTCATGGAGCCCCCTAACGCACCGAGCGCGGCCATGGCGAGCATGAAGAGGATGAGCCAGAACGGTCCGATGGTCTGATACGTTCGCGGATGCTTTTTGTTCCGTCTGCGCCATAGGACGATCGCAGCGATGCAAAGAGCCATGACTGCCAGTCGAAACACCACGTCGAACGTCGAATCCGCTCGGTCGAGGCTCGAAAGCGCACCGAGGGCGACAAGTGCGCAGCCACCGTAGATGATGACGGTCGCGCCCAGCTTGCCCGTTTCGGAGAGAATGGCGATCGCGCAATCGCGGACCGCCTCGCTTCCCCGCGGACGGCTCGTCCAGGCATCCATTGCGAAAACGCTGCCGAACAGCAGCATGGTCACGCCGAAGCCTATGAAGCCTGCTCCGAGGATGCCGTGGTTGCGCAACCCCTCTTCGCCTACCGTCGTGGATTGCATGCCGAACAGTATTGCGGCAAACGAGGCGAACAGGAGCACAGCGCCTGAGATCAGGATTGCTTTACGGGAAAACGGTGTGCCTGGGGCAACGATGGACGGCATGGACATTCCTCTTCGACGACGATACGCATCCATTGTACCCGCTTGGCGGACAAATCGGGAAACTGTCGCATCCCTGAGGACGAAATCATGCATCCGTACTTTGATGCGCATTCTAGGGCTTGAAACAATGGAGTCATCGGTACGGCACCGATGAGCGAGGTGACAAGGAGCGAGGAGGGAATGATGAACAAAGACGATTGCACTAGGGTTGAAGCACCGCAGATGTCTCGTAGAACGTTTCTCGGGGGTAGCGCTGTGGCCTTCGGGACAATCATGCTGTCGGGGGCGCTCGGGGGTATGGTTGGGTGCTCTTCGAAAGACGATGGGCCTTCCCGGGAAGATGCGGCTTCGCCGGGCGATTTCGAGCAGGCTTTGTTCGAGCTTTACGATACCGAAATACTGATTATCGGCGGTGGGCTGGCAGGTTCTCATGCGGCACTGCAAGCTTATAAACAGGGAAAAGACGTGACTGTCGTCGAAAAAGGGCCGTTTCATTTTGGAGGTGCTTGCGGATACAACTGGTGCAACTGGATCAATTTTATCCAAACCGATACACCGTGGAATCAATCGGAAGATTTTGTTTTGAACGAATTGACCAATAAGAAGATTGCAAAAGCGACCCACGAAGCGTTTACGGTCGATGAGCGAAATCTGCTTCTGCGTTATGCCCAAGAAGGAAACAATTTGTTTGTGCGAGACGAAGAGGGCAACTTTACGCCAGGTCTCGATATGCCCGATTACCCATTGTTCGGAACGTTTAACGGATTTCCACGGTATTTCACTGATTCAGTAGAGCGTTCGGGTGCGCGCATATTTGACCACACGATGATCACCGACGTTATCGTTGAGGATGGCGCCTGCGTCGGTGCGGTCGGCCTTCATATTCCGACCGGGGTAGTGCGTGTGTTCCGGGCAAAGGCGACGGTATCGTGCACCGGCGCGAGTTCGTGGATATATGGCTGGAACACCGTTGCCCCCACTTCGATCAATTCCCCCGATAACACCGGGGATGTCGATGCGGCGGCTTTCCGCCGCGGGGCTTCGCTTCAGGATTCCGAATTCTTCCAATTTGACCTGATCAGCATGTATCCGACGGGTCTAGCCGCAACATTTGTCGGCGGCATCGGCGCCGACAATCTTTGCTGCGAATACATCTGCGATGCGAATGACAATTACTTCTTCCGTGGCATGGATTATTCGACACTTGATCGCATAACCTTCACGCGTACGATAGCGAAAGCCATTCACGATGGCGGCGGGTCGCCTAACGGCGGCGTGTATGTCGACTTTTCGAATCCGGAGGCGTTCAATGCGATGGGAGAGGTATACCGTCGCAACGTTGGCTTGTGGAAGGAGGTGTTCGGAATCGACGTCGCATCGACCAAGCTCGAATGCGCCCTTGAGGCCTACGAGCACGGCAGCAACCCGCGAGTAGACGAGAACCTCATGGTCGAAGGAATGCCGGGCTTGTTCTGCTCGCGCGGCGGCGGTGTATACGGTGCTCAAGGGGGATCGTCGGTCAACGTGGCTTACAGGGATGGGTCGTATGCCATGATGAAGGCGATAGAGTATGCCGAAGGCGAGGGGAAGGGTCGATTGTCCGAATTTCACTTCGACGCCATTGCGCAAGAAGTTAATCGGCTTCATGAAATACGCGTCCGACAGGGTGAGGGGAAAAGGCCGCAAGAACTCACGCATATGATACAGAAAGCAGCTTATGCGGCATGCCAGCCGACCCGCGAAACCGATGCCATGGAGAAAGCGGTTGCTGAGCTTGCTCGCATTCGATCGGAAGAAATGCCGAAGATGACGCTAGCCGATCAATCCCTTGTATACAACAGCGACTGGAAAGCTGCTATCGAGGCGTACAACCTGCTCGATATTGCGGAGGCAAGCGCTCGTGCGGCTCTCATGAGGGAGGAAAGCCGCGGGCATAGCTATAGGCCGGATTTCCCGCAGGAAAACCCCGAAGCGTGGACCTGCAACGTAATTGCCAAAAACGTCGACGGCCATATGGAACTAGAAACCGTTCCAGTCGTCGATCTCGACTAATCGCTCCGCATGTCGTTAAAGCAGAGGAGGAATCATGAAGATTAAGGTTCAAAAGTACAATCCATCGGTCGATGCCGAGCCGGCATTCGCCGAATACGAAATCGATTACTGGGAGCATATGACGTTGTTGGAGGCTTTGGTGCTGATAAACGACACTATCGAGCCGATCGCGTTCGATTACAGTTGTCGAGGCCGCGTTTGCGGGCGATGCGCAATGGCTTTGAACGGAACGCCTTGCCTCGCTTGCGTAACGCTCGTCGGGGAGAACGGGAAAAACGATGTAACCCCGCTTCCCGGATTTCCGGTAGTACGCGATCTGATCGTCGATAAGACGAGGATCACCGATAAGGTGAGCAAGATCCTCGCTCGTCAGCGCGCGTTCGATATGTCGCTTGATGAGGTGAAGGCTCCAGTTGACCCCGAGGTGTACAAGAAGCTCGAGCCGCTTGAATACTGCGCTCGGTGCGGCGTTTGCATGGCGGCTTGCCCGGTTGTTCAAGCAAGCGGTACAAAATCGTATATCGGTCCAACAGGCATGATAGCCATTGCCAATCGGTTCTACGATCCATACGATCAGGGGGATCGGGTTGTTGAGGCAGTGCAGAACGGTTTATGGAACTGTACCGAATGCGGAACCTGCGACACGGTTTGCAAAGCTCTCGAAATCGATCATCTTTCGATTTGGAAAGATTTAAGGGCTGCTGCTGAGGCGGCAGGACTGAAGCCGGTAGACGCGTAATTCGGTAAACGCCAGTCGCTCCGCTTGTCGAAAGGAAGCGGAGCGACTTTTCGCGGTCGGCTTCGCTCGAAAGGCCTCGACCGCAGCGTGCTCGTCCGTTTTTTGTACGGGCAGACGCGTAAGGTAGTATACTTCGCATAAGGGTTCCGTATGGGGATGCGGATGGGGGAGAGATGAATCACGATGCTTGGGAACCGAGAGGCTTGTTCGACAGCGAAGACGTTCAAATCAAGCTTCGCATCATGCACGCGGTCGACCGCTCGCTCGATCAGGTGACCGTCGCCGATTTATGTGAAAAGACGGGTATATCGCGCCAGACCTTCTATCGAAACTTCGATAGCAAGTACAGCCTGCATTGGTGGTGGCCGACGCACATCCACAAGTTCTACCTTATCGAGGTCGGCAGAACGATCGATTGGGAGACGGGCTACTTCCATCATATAAGGTTGCTTTCGCTTGAAAAGGGCTTTTTCGAGGTGGCAACCCAGTACACGCTTAACTCGCCGATCGAACGGAGCATCATGCCCCATTACCGCAAATGCGCGTTGATGGAAACGCTGCGCGATTATCGCGGCATCGAGATCGACGATGATCTTATGTTCTGCGTGGACACATGGGTGAAGACCGAGACCGAAATCCTAACCGAGTGGTATCGGCTCGGTGCGGCGCCTCCGCCGGGAGAAGCAGCCGCAAAGCTCGTCAGCGTCATGCCCCGAACGCTATACGAGGCGCTTTCGATGGACTGATGCGGCAATGTTCGGCAATGGGCTCGCTGCCCGTTTCCGAGGAAATCGCGCACGTTCGCCGTCCTGGCGCGCGAACGCGGCGAGGAGGGATATACTGGCTCATTGGCTGGCGCGTATGCGCCGCCGGCGGTTTTAGCCGCCTACATACCAGGGGAGCTTGCAGGAGGCGCATGCGCGCTGCGGCAGGCTGAGAGGAAGCGCGATCCCGCTTCGACCCTAGAACCTGATATGGATAATGCCAGCGAAGGGAGCTCTATGACGCAGATTACTGCTGCACGCGACGGAACCGTCACACCCGAGATGAAGATCGTTGCCGAAAAGGAGGGCAGGCCCGTCGAGGAGATACGCGCGGGCGTGGCTGCGGGGCGCATCGCCATTCCTGCGAACGTCAACCACCATGCGCTCTCGCCCGAGGGCGTGGGCGCAGGCCTCAGAACGAAGGTGAACGTCAACCTCGGCATATCGGGCGATCTTCACAACGAGGAAGAGGAGTTCGCCAAGGTTGCCGTGGCGCTCGAGCTGGGCGCCGAGGGCATCATGGATCTATCGAACCACGGTAAGACGCGCGAGTTTCGCACGCGCCTCATCGGGATGTCGAGCGCGATGGTTGGCACGGTGCCCATGTACGACGCGATCGGATACCTCGAAAAGGCGCTCGTCGACATCACGGTCGACGATTTCCTCGAAGTCGTGCGCGTGCATGCCCAGGACGGTGTTGATTTCGCGACCATCCACGCGGGCATGAACCGCCGCGTCATCGACTCGTTCAAGGAGACGGGACGCCTCACCAACATCGTAAGCCGCGGCGGGTCGCTCATCTTCGCATGGATGGAGGCGACCGGCAACGAGAACCCGTTCTTCGAGTACTACGACGAGGTGCTCGCCATCTGCCGCGAATACGACGTGACGATCAGTCTCGGCGACGCCATGAGGCCTGGTTGCACCTACGACGCAACCGATGCGGCCCAGATCGCCGAGCTCATCGAGATCGGAAAGCTGACCGAGCGCGCATGGAACGCGGGCGTGCAGGTGATGGTCGAGGGGCCGGGGCATATGGCGCTCGACGAGATAGCGGCCAACATGAAGCTCGAGAAACGCCTGTGCCACGATGCGCCGTTCTACGTGCTCGGGCCGCTCGTCTGCGACATCGCGCCCGGATACGACCACATTACCGCGGCGATCGGCGGAGCGGTTGCCGCTTCGGCGGGCGCCGATTTCCTGTGCTACGTCACACCGGCAGAGCATCTGCGCCTGCCCGACGTGGCCGACGTGCGCGAGGGACTCGTGGCTACGAAGATCGCAGCGCACGCCGCCGACATCGCCAAGGGCATCCCCGGTGCGCGCGATATCGACAACCGCATGAGCGATGCGCGTCGCCGCATCGACTGGGAAGAGATGTTCGACTGCGCGATCGATCCCGTGCGCGCACGGGAGTATTTCGAAAGCGCGCCTCCTTCGACGGAGGGCACCTGCACGATGTGCGGGAAAATGTGCGCCATGCGTACGGTGAACACGATCATGGACGGCCTGACCATCGATCTCGATGCAAAGTAGCCGAGGTCGGGGCCTCGGGCGAAAACGGCCGATTTTGAAGGAAAAGAGTACGCGGGGCGCCTTCGCGACAGCGCGGGCGCAGGAAAGGATATGAGACATGGAGCAGTTTGCTTTGAAGAACGCGGTCGAGACGGTGCGCGCGAGCGTGCCCCTCGTGCACAACATTACGAATTACGTGACGGTCAATGATTGCGCCAATGCGCTTCTGGCCTGCGGGGGAAGCCCTATCATGAGCGATGAGCCCGAAGATGTGGTCGATATCACGAGCATCTGCGGAGCGCTCACCCTCAATATCGGCACGCTGAACAAGTCGAGTATCGAGGCGATGTTTCTGGCGGGAGCCCGTGCGGCAGAGCTCGGCCATCCCATCGTACTGGATCCCGTGGGGGCAGGGGCGTCGGGGCTGCGGACGCGCACTGCCGCCGAACTCCTCGACAAGCTCCCCATTGCGGTCATCCGCGGCAACATGTCGGAAGTGAAGGCGCTCGCCGGCGGTGCGGCGACCACGCGCGGGGTCGACGTGTGCCCTGACGATGCGGTTACGTCCGAGAACCTTGCCGAGTCGGCTGCCTTCGCCCGGGATTTCGCGCAGCAGACCGGTTCGGTCGTTGCCATTACCGGTGCGATCGATATCGTCGCGCACGGCGACGAAGCCTACGCCGTATCGAACGGGTCGCCCGTCATGGGCAAGATCACCGGTGCGGGCTGCATGCTCTCGTGCGTCTGCGCCGCGTACGCCGCAGTCAACCAGGATTCGATGCTCGATGCGACGGTTGCAGCGGTTGCGAGCATGGGGCTTGCGGGCGAGACCGCCGAGAAGCGCATGGGTTCGCGCGATGGCAACGGGTCGTTTCGCACGTATCTGCTCGACGCGTTGTACCGCATGGACGGCGAGGCGCTCGAAGCGGGCGCGAAGATCGAGCGGATCGATCGGTAACCCATGTATCCGCGCGACAGAATACGCGAGGGCATGCGCCTCTACGCCGTCACCGACGACGCCTGGCTCGACGGGCGGACGCTTGCCGAGTGCGTCGAGCAGGCGATTGCAGGCGGTGCGACGTTCGTGCAGCTGCGCGACAAACGCGCTTCGACCGAAGAGCTGGTTGCCACGGCCGAAGCGCTTGTGCCGTTGTGCCGTAAGGCGGGCGTTCCGTTTGTGGTAAACGACGATGTCGAAGCGGCGATCGCCGCCGATGCCGACGGCGTTCACGTGGGTCAGGACGACATGGCGTGCGCGTCCGCCCGCGCCGCGCTCGGCTCCGGCAAGATCGTGGGGGTATCGGTGCAGACGCTCGAAGAGGCGCTCGAGGCCGAAGCGGCCGGAGCCGACTACCTCGGGGTGGGGGCGATGTTCGGCACGCCGACCAAGCCCGAGGCGGTCGACGTGGGCTTCGACGAACTCAGACGCATATGCGCGGCAGTCGGCATCCCGGTTGTGGCCATCGGCGGCCTCAACGAGTCGACGGTACCCGCGCTGGGCGGTTGCGGCGTTGACGGCGCTGCGGTGGTGTCGGCGATTTTTGCGGCGCCTGACATCGAAGCGTCAACGAAACGCCTTCGCATTCTCGTTGACGAGGTGCTCGGTTAAGCGCTACGATTTGCTCGGGCGCGCTGCGTACGCGCGGGCGCCCGAGCGCTTTTTCGAAGGCAGGATACGACAATCGGAAGGACCGATCATGGAAGCAGTCTTGAGCATCGCAGGCTCCGATTCGAGCGGCGGCGCCGGCATTCAGGCCGATATCAAAACCATCGCAGCCCATAAGCTCTACGCCGAGACGGTCATCACGGCGCTCACGGCCCAGAACACCACGGGCGTATACGGTGTAGTCGAGATCGATCCGGCCTTCGTCGCCCAGCAGATCGATGTCGTGTTCGACGATATCCGCCCTCGGGCGGTGAAGATCGGAATGGTTTCTTCCGCAGCTATCATCGAGGCAATCGCCGACAGGCTCGTGGCGAACGCCGCGGAGAACATCGTGCTCGATCCGGTCATGGTCGCCACTTCGGGCGCTCGGCTGATCGACGACGGGGCCGTAGCGGCGCTCATGGACAAACTCCTTCCCCTGGCAGACATCGTTACGCCGAACATTCCCGAAGCCGAGGTGCTTTGCGGACGTGCTATCTCGACGGAAGACGATATGGAGGTTGCCGCAAAACAGCTTGCCGGGAAAACGTCCGGAGCGGTGCTCGTCAAGGGCGGCCACGGAACCGAGCGCGCCGACGACGTACTCGTGACCGAGCACGGCCGCGTGGTATGGCTGCGCCACAAGCGCATCGAAACCGAGAACACCCACGGAACCGGGTGCACGCTCTCTTCGGCCATCGCCTGCGGGCTTGCGCAGGATTTCGACATGCAGGCCTCCGTTTCGAAGGCGAAGAACTACGTGACGGGAGCGTTGCAGTACGGCCTTTCCCTCGGCCGCGGCAACGGTCCGCTCAACCACATGTGGGATTACTGATCGCCTTTTCGGGTACGCGTGTCCGGTTCGCTGCGCCGGTGCCGATCGCATGGGACGACGCGGCGGCGCCGGGCGTGCTGGCTGNGCCGAATCGTGACAGAAAAACGAAGATATTCGTCGTTGCCCGGCCATCGCATTGCAATCGGCTTCGGAGTCGAATCGCTGAACTGGGGTGATTCGAGAGCTCAAGGTCGGTGCCTTTGATCTCGTCGTACCGGGTGCGCTGCGACGACGAATACGGGCGTTTTTCTGCCAACTTCGGGCGGATTACGTGCTCGCGGGTCGGGGCGGGGGCCCGGGGGCTACCTTCGAGGTGCTTGCGGCACGGGCGCAGTGCCGTCGGCTATTCTCGAAGCTGCTCTTAGCGCCGTGCGCATGGGCGCGCGAGAACTCCTGGTGTCCGCCAAGGGCCGCTGTGCGACGTTTTGAGACGTCGTTTGGCAGAACCGAGTTCGGCGACCTGCGGAAACATCGATTGATCGAGCGGAAATGCATCGAATTTTGTCGCACAGCGGCCCTTGGCGGACATCGGCTTTCCGTTGAGGATCGTCGATGCGGCTCAAACTTCAAAGCGGCACGCGCCGCCCACGTAGGTGGCGAGCACGCGGGCACCTTGGATCTCGTCTTCGGGAACGGTGAGAAGGTTGCGGTCGAGCACGGCGATATCGGCGAACTTGCCGGCTTCGATCGTCCCGAGCTCATGTGCGCGTCCGGCAGCTTGCGCGCTTCCGAGCGTGTAGGCGCGGATCGCTTCGGCCATCGTGATGCGCTCGGCGGGCAGCCAGCCGCCGAGCGGCTCGTGGGTTCGCGGATCCTGGCGCGTGACGGCGGTATAGAGCACGTCCATCGAATTCACGTCGACGACGGGGGAGTCGGTACCGAATCCCATCTTGACGCCCTGCTCCAAAAACGTGGCGAACGGCCACATCCAACGTATACGTTCGAGTCCCAAATCGCGCTCCGGGCCGCCCGGGTCGAGCGTGATGTGCGGCGGCTGAACGGCGGCCAGCACGTCGAGTTCGGCCAAACGCGCGATATCGTCTGGCTGGAAGTTCTCGAGATGCTCCAGGCAGTTCTGGCCGTGTTCGAGCGGCCCGTAGCGCTGCCGCGCCTCATCGAAGATGTCGAGCGCGCAGTGGATGGCCTCGTCGCCGATCGTGTGGACGCGCACGGCATGGCCCGCTTCGGCCGCTGCGAGTACGAGTCGGCGCATCGTGGAAGGTTCGACGGTGGGCCGTCCGCGATCGCCCTCGAACCGGGCGTTCGCGTAGGGTTTTTCGAGGTAGGCGGTGTGCTGGCTCGAAACGCCGTCGAAGAACTGCTTGAAGCCGGGAGCCTGCAGGCGGGGGCCGGTGAACCGCTGTTGCATGGTTTCGAGGCGGGACATGTCCTCGGTGAGCGTAGGAAACATGTGCACGCGCACGGCGAGCCTGCCTTGGCGCTCGAGCGATTCGTAGATGTCGTCGCGCACGAAGTCGAGACCTGGACTCGCCATGAGCGACATGTCGCATACCGAGGTGATGCCGTTTTCGAGCAGCCTGTCCATGAAGCCGCAGTAGGCATCCTGCATCTCGTCGTCGGTGAACGAGGAGACGATGCGCCCCATGAGCTCCATGGCGGCTGATTCGCGGATGATGCCCGTAAGCTCGCCGCGTTCGTCGCGGTCGTAGGCGCCTCCCGCGGGTGGTTCGGTCGTTTCGTCGATGCCGAGCGCGTCGAGCGCAGCCGAGTTGACCCACAGCGTGTGGGCGTCGCCCGAATAGAGGGCAACGGGCCGGTCGGGGTAGGCTTCGTCGAGCGAACGTCTGCTCGGCATGGCTGCCGGGTTCCACCGGTACTCGCGCCAGCCCTGAGCGAGCACCCAAGAGCCTTCGGGGCGCGATGCGGCGAGCGGTGCGAGGCGGGCGACGTAGTCGGCTTCGCTCGAGCCGAGGTAGTTCATCGCAAGGGGCGAGCTGTAGAGCGCGGAATGGAAGAAGTGCAGGTGCGAATCGTGAAAGCCGGGAATGACGAGCGCGTCGCCGTAATCCTTCACGATGGTTTCGGGGCCGCGCCATCCTTCGGCATCCGCCTTGGAACCCGCAAAAACGATGCGGTCGCCCGCAACGGCGACGGCGCCCGGTACCGCATCAGCACCTACTCCCGTGAACAGCGCTTCCGTTTCGATGATGGTATCGGCGAACACGGCCGCTCCTTTCAAATGAACCAGCTTGTGCGGTTCGGCCCGCATCGCGGGCGGCCGCGTTCAGCTTCCCTGCATACGGTAGGGAGCCTCTTACGACGGAAGCTCGAATCGGTATTCGTCTCCGCAGATGGTCTGTTTGATCTTTCCATCGCATACGAGGTAGACCAGATGAGCCATCGTCTCCGCCATCGAGAAGTACTTCTGGTCAAGCGGCCAATGGCTCCAGTTCGGATACTTCCATTGCGCGTTCTGCGAGATTGAGATGATGTCGTGATGGCCTTGCGCCACGAGTTCGTAGATTTCCTCCAGGCGTTTCTCGTGGTGCTCCTTCAGGTACAGCACGCGTCCGGCAAGGTCGGTGAACGGGTCGCCATGGGCGGGGAGCACGAGTTCGACGTCGTAGCGCTGCATCTTGCCGAGGCTCTCCATGAACTCCTCGAGCGCATTGTGGGTTGCGAACCACGACGAGATGCCCGGCGTGATGCGCTCGAGCACGTGATCGCCGATGAGCATGGTCTTCGTTTGGGGTTCGTATAGGCAGATGTGCCAATTGTCGTGACCAGGGGTTTCGATGATCTCGAATTCGTAGCCGCCCGCCTCGAACGTATCGCCCTCTTCGATGTATATGACGAGAGGCCGATGTTTTAACGGGAGCAGTTCGGCATGGAGTTTCAGGCGCACTGCGCCCTTCTCGAACGAGAGGCCCTCGTCCTGCGGTCGAGCCGCCTGTCGGACGAGCGGCTCGAACACCTTCGCCTCCATCATCTGAAGGTTCTCAACCTCCTGGAAGGAGTGGAGGTTCGCGTATACGCGCATGCCGTGGGAATAGATGCGATCGAGGTTGCCCGTATGGTCGGGATGGGAATGTGTGAGCAGGATCTCAACCGAATCCCAGGTTCGGCCGAGCTCGGTCAGAGCGGCATCGAGCGCCGCTTCGCATGCGGGATGGTCGAACCCGACGTCGACGATGGTCGTCTTTTCGTCGCTGAGGATAAAATACGAGTTCAGCTCGCGCAGGGGGTTGTCGGGCAACGGTACCCTCACGCGATACACGCGGGGAATGACCTCGGTGATAAATCCGTCGTAATCGAAGTCGTGGCTCTGTGTGTTCGGTGACGCGTCTTCCATGGTTACCTCGCGGGGGATTGCCGTCGTATGCGTTCATTGTACCGCTGCCAAGGTATCGGCTGCGGGACATCCCGAAAACGGTCCGTTTACCGTTTCGTTTGCGCCGATAGCGGTGGGGTACGCTCTTCGATCATGAAGATCGTAAGGAGCGGGCATGTCGCAGCAGCCGTACCGTCTGAGCGCAGACGAGGTTTTGGGTGAACAGCAATCCGGTATCGAGGGCCTCTCGCCCGAAGAAGCGCAGGCTCGCCTGCGCGCATACGGTGCCAACGAACTCGACGAGAGCAAGAAGAAAAGCACACTCGCCGTTTTCTTCGACCAGTTCAAAGACTTGCTCGTCATCATCCTCATCGCCGCTGCCGGCATATCCCTTTTGTCGGGGCATATCGAAAGCGCCGTCGTCATCTTCGTCGTCATCGCCCTCAATGCCGTGCTCGGCACCGTGCAGACGGTCAAAGCCGAGCAGTCGCTCGCCAGCCTGAAGGCGATGAGCGCACCGCTCGCCCGCGTGGTGCGTGCGGGGGAGCGAGTCGAGATTCCCGCTGCAGACGTGGTGCCGGGCGATATCCTCGAACTCGAGGCGGGCGATCTCGTGGCGGCGGACGGCCGCATGTTTGAAAACTACTCGCTCAAGGTGAACGAAAGCGCCCTTACCGGAGAAAGCGAAGGCGTCGAGAAGACGGTCGCCCCCATCGAGCGCGACGATGCGGTCGTGGGGGATCGGACCAACATGGTGTTCTCGGGGTCACTCGTGATCTACGGGCGCGCTCGCGTGGTCGTGACGGCAACCGGTATGGCGACCGAGCTCGGCAGGATAGCCTCGCTGATGAACGAGACGAAGCAGCGCAAAACGCCCTTGCAGGTGAGTCTCGACGCGTTCTCCGCAAAGCTGGCCATCGGGGTTATCGCCATCAGCGTGCTCGTCTTCGCCCTTTCGGTGCTGCGCAGCGGTATGGGGATCCTCGACTCGCTCATGTTCGCCGTGGCGCTCGCTGTGGCCGCCATCCCCGAGGCGCTCGGATCTATCGTGACCATCGTGCTCGCCATCGGTACGCAGAAGATGGCCAAGCAGCACGCGATCATCAAGGAGCTCAAGGCGGTCGAATCGCTCGGCAGCGTCTCGGTGATCTGCTCGGATAAGACCGGTACGCTCACGCAGAACCGCATGAGCGTGCAGAAGATCTACGTCGGCGACGCCCTCGTGGATTTCGACGACATAAGTATGGACGACGAGCTGCAACGCCAGCTCGTCGAGATCGGACTGCTCGCGAGCGATGCGACCACCGACGAGGAAACGGGGTCGCAGATCGGCGATCCGACCGAGGTGGCGCTCGTGCATATCGGCGACAGCCTGGGCATCGACGAGGGTTCCTACCGCGCGAGCCATCCGCGCCTGCGCGAGCTCGCGTTCGATTCGGACCGCAAGCTCATGAGCACGCTGCACGAACTGCCGCGCGGCATCATGCTTCTGACCAAGGGAGCTCCCGATGTGCTGCTTGCGCGGTCGACGTTCGTGCTCACGGCGGATGGCCCCGCGGTGCTCACCGAAGAACGCAAAGCGGAGATTGCGGAGGCGAACAGCCGCTTGTCGGAGCAAGGATTGCGGGTGCTCGCATTCGCGATGCGCGAGATCGGCGAGGTGCGCGATCTCGCGCTGGCCGACGAATCGGATTTCACGTTCGTCGGCCTCGCCGCCATGATGGACCCGCCGCGCCCCGAGGCNGGCGATCGCACGCGAGATCGGCATCATGGAGCCCGGCGACGAGGTGCTCGACGGCGCCGAGCTCGACCGGCTTTCCGATGCCGAACTCGATGGTGAGTTGCCGCGCATCTCGGTGTACGCGCGCGTTTCCCCCGAGCACAAGATACGTATCGTGTCGGCGTGGCAGCGCCGCGGCGCCATCGTGGCGATGACGGGCGACGGCGTGAACGATGCCCCGGCGCTCAAACGGGCCGACATCGGCATTGCCATGGGCATCACGGGCACCGAAGTGAGCAAGGACGCTGCGGCGATGATCCTCTCGGACGACAACTTCGCCACCATCGTGAAGGCGGTCGAGAACGGCCGCGGGGTCTATGCGAACATCAAGAACACGGTGCACTTCCTGCTTTCGGGCAACATGGCGGGTATCATCTGCGTGCTGTTCGCCTCGATCGCAGGGCTCGCCGCGCCGTTCGCGCCGGTGCATCTCCTGTTCATCAACCTCTTGACCGACAGCCTTCCCGCCATCTCGATCGGCATGGAACCCGTCGCCGAAGACGTGCTCGACCACAAGCCGCGCGATCCGAAAGGCTCGATTCTCGACCGCAGCCTGCTTATCCGCATAGGCGTCGAAGGCGTTCTGATCGCGATACCGACGATGACCGCGTTCTTCATCGGGCTCGCCGAAGCCGGCGCGCCGCTCGGCATGACGATGGCGTTCGCAACGCTTTCGCTCGCACGGTTGTTCCATGGATTCAACTGCCGCGGCGACGCCTCGATCGCGCGTCTGGGCGTTTCCAGCAACCCCTATACGCTGTTCGCGTTCGTCGGCGGCGCGGCGCTTCTCGCCGCCGTGCTGTTCATTCCGTTTCTTCACCCCCTCATCCAGCTTGCCGATGTTACGATAGGGCAAGTCGGTTTGATCGTCGCATTGGCGTTCGCGCCGACGCTGGTGGTTCAGGTCTACCGTATGGCGAGAGATCTCATTCGCAGATAGGAATTGGTATGGGGACGAAAACTCGAGCGGTTATCGCGGGTGCGGGTGCGGCGCTTGCAGCCTTGTACGGCCTTTCGGTCGTGCTCATCGGAAACAAGTGCGTCGATTTCGCGTTGGTGCCCGGCAAGGACGGCAAGACCGGGCGGATGCGAAAGCCCGATCGCATCGGGGGAGACCTTGCGAACGGATCGGTTGACGCCTCGGTGGCAAGCCTTGTCGAGGCGAACCGGGAAGCGATGCTGGCGAAGCGCGACGCGTGGCTCTCGTCGGTCAAGGTAGAGCGTGTGCGCATCAAGGCGGCGGGCGAGTCCTACGACTTGGCGGGGTTCGTGTATCCCGCCAAAAAACCGACGCTGAGGTGGGCGATGCTCGTTCATGGCTACACGAACACGCACGCTGACATGGAATACCTTGCAGCTTACTACGCCGATCGGGGCTACAACGTGCTGGCCCCCGACCTGCGCGCCCACGGTGAAAGCGGGGGCGACCTCATCGGCATGGGATGGCCCGACCGCATCGATCTTGTGCATTGGGCCGATCATCTGATCGGGCGGTTCGGCGAAGAGGTGTCGATCGCGCTGCACGGGATATCGATGGGCGCAGCCGCCGTATGCATGGCATCGGGCGAGACGCTACCGTTCCAGGTGAAGGCCGTCGTGTCAGATTGCGCGTTCACCGATCTGTCCTCGATGCTCGCCGGGCAGGTGAAGAAGCTCTACGGCCTGCCGCGCCACCCGGTCGTCGACGACGCGCGCATCATGCTCAAGGCGCGGGGCGGATACGACATCAAGCGCGCTTCGGCGCTCGATCAGGTGAAGAAGAGCTCGACGCCCACGCTGTTCATCCACGGCCTGAGCGACGGGTTCATTCCCGCCTCGATGGCGCGCGAGTTGTTCGAAGCGTGCGCCGCGCCCGAGAAACGACTGCTCATCGTTGCGGGGGCGGGCCATGCGCTTTCCGCCCAGACCGATCCGGACCTCTATTTCGATACGGTGTTCGGCTTTCTCGACAGCAAGATGGGCGAAGCGTAAAACGTACATGTTGGATGGGAGCGCGGTGCGCTCCGGCCGAAGTATGCGGGCAAGCTCGAAAGCAACGGCGGCGGGGGCTTGAACCTCGCTTATGCGAAAGGAAAGAGATGATCGTCAGACAGGAAGCGAGCGGGGATTACGACGAGGTATACGGCTTGGTCAAGGAGGCGTTCGCGTCGGCCGAGCACAGCGATGGCAACGAGCACGACCTGGTTGCCGCCCTGCGAAAAAGCGCTGCGTTCGTACCCGAGCTCTCGCTTGTGGCCGAGGCGGATGGGAAAATCGTCGGGCACATTCTGCTCACCGAGGCGACGGTGGGCGACGATACCGTGCTTGCATTGGCCCCGCTCTCCGTTCTGCCCGCGTATCAGAAAACGGGCGTCGGCACGGCGCTGATGGAGAAAGGGCATCGGATCGCACGGGAGCTTGGCTACTCGTACTCGGTGGTTTTGGGAAGCGAAACGTACTATCCCCGTGTCGGGTATGCGTCTGCCGACGGGTTCGGGATCGAAGTTCCCGAGGGAGTGCCCCCTGAAAACTACATGGCGATCAAGCTGCAGGAAGATGCCGCTCCCGTTGCGGGCACGGTAGCGTACGCGGAAGAGTTCGGGATGTAGCGAACCGGGTCAATGCGACCTGCCTGCCCGTCTTGGGCCGTGGGCTTGCCGTGCGGCTCGACTCCCTGAAACGCCCATCAAGGCGTTCGCGATGGCGAGCGCCGCTTCAGTGCGGCTGCGGCCGGCTTCGTTGACACACCGCATCCATGAAATACAAGTATCATCCTCGCATTCCCATAATTTTTATATGACCGAAGGGGTACTATATAGAAAAACCGAGTCCGCTGGCATCGATGCTTCCAACGGGCGAGAACGGAGGCCTGCTTAGTGCTGGGAATCATGGACGATATCCTCGAGATCGTGTACGTGGTGGATATCGAAACGTACGAGCTGCTCTACCTCAACGAGTCCGGCAAGCAGCTGTTCGGGTTGGACGACGTTGCCGATCACAAGTGCTACCAGGCGCTTCAGGGATTCGATGATCCCTGTCCGTTCTGTACGAACAGCAAGCTCAAATCGGATGCCACATATACGTGGGAGCATTCGAACGCGCTCACGGGCAAGCGCTACCTGCTCAAAGACCGCCTCATCGATTGGGAGGGACGGGCGGCGCGCATCGAAGTCGCGGCTGATATGACCGCAAGCGAAGAGGACGATCTCGGTTTGCGCTATGCTCTGGACGCCGAGGGCATGGTGCTGCGTTGCGTCGACGATCTGTACCGCGAAGCCGACCTCGATACGGCTTCGAAGAACATGCTGCGAATCATCGGCGAATGCCTCGAATCCGACCGCACGTACATCATCGAGTTCAGCGAAGGACTCGCGAACAACACCTACGAATGGTGTGCGGAAGGCATCGAGCCGGCTATCGACTTGTTGCAGGGGATCGACTTGCAGACCGTTGCGCGGTGGCTCGATCTCTTCGAGCAGGGCGAATGCGTGATTCTCGAAGATTTGGAGACGATCCGCGAAAGCTCCTCCGAAGAATACGGATTGCTAGTCCAGCAGAACATCAACAGCCTTGCCGTGGCGCCGCTCGAACAGAACGGGCAGATAATCGGCTGCATCGGCATCGACAATCCCCCTGTCGACCGCATACGCCATCTCGGTCCGCTGCTGCGCACGCTCGCGTACTTCTACCTCATGACGGTGCGTCGCATCGGCGACGAAGAAGAGCTGAGGTACCTCAGCTTTCACGACGGGCTGACCGGGTTGTACAACCGCAACCGATTCGCAGAGGACTGCAGTCGTCTCGAGGAAGCGGGAGGTCCGCTCGGTGTCTTGTACGTCGACGTAAACGGGCTCAAGACAATCAACGACAGTTTCGGCCATCTTAAGGGGGATACCGTGCTGCGCACATGCGCCCGGAAGATGGTCGAGGTGCTCGATGGAGCCGAGGTGTACCGCCTCGGCGGCGACGAGTTCGTTGCGTTGGCAAACGGTGTCGGGAGCGCCGAGTTCGAGGCGATGCGCTTGCGGCTCGAGCAATCGTTCGAGCAGGACGACGACGAGCTCCTCTACGTGTCGCTGGGAGCTAAGTGGTCGAACGATCCGAAGGATGTCGCCTCGATGCTCGCGGCGGCCGATGCGGCGATGTACGAGCAGAAGCGCTTCTTCCACATCGGGGAGGTGCGCGAGTCCCGCCGTCTCGCCAAATCCGAATCGACGTCGGCGCGCTACGACGGGTTGGGCGTTGATTCCGAAGACAGCGTTTTGCTCGACGAATACAACATGCTCATGAGCGCCATGCACGTAAGCGTGAGCAAGCATCTGTTCACCGAAAAGTTCGAGGTGCTCTGGGCGAACGATTTCTACTACGAGATGACGGGCTATACCCGCGAGGAGTACGACAAGCTATTCAACGGCAACTGCGGCGATTACTTCGCGGACTATCCCGAGGAGTACGGGATGCTCAGCCAGGTCGTCGTGAGCGCTTACGAGGCGGGCGAGCCCGGCTACGAATGCCTTATGCCCATGCCGATCAAAGGCGGCTCGCGCATGTGGATCCGCGTTGTGGGCAGATTCACGAGCGAGACGGCCGGGGGTTTCCCGGTGATTTACGCTACGTTCACGTGCGTGGACGATGTTGTGCAGCTTGAGCGGGAGCGCTCCATCGCCTTCGACGCGATTCCCGGCTTTGTCGCGCGCATCCGCATGCGAAAGAACGGCTTGAAGCTCCTGTATGGCAACGATCGCTTCGTCGATTTCTTCGGCCCTGTCGACGAGGCGGCCTCGCAAGCGCTGTTCAGGGAGAACGCGGCGATGAACCACGAGGTGATCAAGGAGAACTATCCGGCCATGCGCAGGGGCGAGTCCGTTTCGTTCGAGGTTGCCGGACGCAGCAGGCGCGGTGAGGATGCGTCGTTCAGGCTGTATGCCGACTGCATCGACTGGGTCGAGGGCGATCCGGTGTATTTGGCCCTGTACCTCGACACGACCGAGATCACCCAGCAGCGAAGGCTCGTCGAAGAGGCGAACGAGAAGCTGCGGATGGTTGCGTACGTCGATCCGGTGACGGGCGGTCGTAACCGCACGAGCTTCGAGCACGACATAGCCGAGACGATCGGATCGAATCCTCCGAACACGTATGCGTTCGTGTCGATCGACCTTCAGAAGTTCAAGGTGATCAACGATTTGTTCGGTACCCGGTACGGTGATCTTACGCTCAAGTTCTTATACGGAAACTTCGAATCGCATCTCGAACACGGCGAGTACGTCGCTCGCATGTCGGCGGACCTGTTCTCGCTTCTGCTCAAAACCAACGGGAAGACGTCGATCGAAAATCGACTCGAGGCGATGGTGCAAGACGCGAACGCCCGCATCGCCCAGACGCTCGCCGACAACGAGATGGCCCGCCCCTACCTTGTTACGATGACCGCCGGCATCTACGTCATCGACAACCCCTCGCTGCCCATGGTGCAGATCCAGGACCGCGCCAATATGGCGCGCAAGAAGACGGGCGCCTTGACCGAAGGCGGCGCAGCGAGCGGGCGGGTGTGCACGTGCCGGTTCTACCGCAACGACGACAACGTTCGCCTGGCTGCCGAGAAGGACATGGAAAACCGTATGACGGTAGCGCTCGAGACGGGCGAGTTCGTCGTATACCTCCAGCCCAAGGTCGATCTTCGCAGCAAAGCCGTCGCGGGTGCCGAGGCGCTCGTCCGATGGGCCGACCCGGGAAGGGGCGTCGTGCCGCCGGACGAGTTCATCCCGCTGTTCGAGAAGAACGGTTTCGTCATCGAGCTCGACCTGTACGTGTTCGAGCAAGTCTGCGCGTTGCTGCGCGATTGGCTGCATGCGGGCGTGGCCCCCGTGCCCGTTTCGGTGAATTTCTCGCGGGCCCACCTGATCGACCCCTTGTTCCTGGAGCGCTTCGAGGCGATCCGGGAGTCTTACGGCGTGCCCGCATCGTTCATCGAGCTCGAGCTCACCGAGACGCTCGTCTTCGAGAACCCGAAGCTGCTCGCCAGCGTTATCGACCGTCTCCACGGAGCGGGATACAGCTGCTCGATGGACGATTTCGGCAGCGGGTACTCGTCGCTCAACGTTCTCAAGGATCTTGCCGTCGATGTGCTCAAGCTCGACCGCGTGTTCTTCGAAGCGTTCGATTCGGCGGGATCGCGGTGCTCGGATGTGGTGGATGTGGTCATCGATCTCGCGCGGCGCCTCGACATGAAGACGGTTGCGGAAGGCGTCGAAACCGAGGAGCAAGCCGCGTTTCTGGCCGAGGCGGGGTGCGACATGATGCAGGGATACCTGTTCTCGCGTCCTGTCCCGATAGGCGATTTCGAGCGGCTGGCGTTCGGCGGCGAGGTGCATACGGGCGAATGAACCTGCCTTCTTCTGCGTTGCGCGCAGGGTTGCAGCACCGTCTGCGCGCAACGCGAAACGAAGCGGGTTCCTACACGAACCCGAACAGCATGCACAGTGCGGGCAAGAGCGTGGATGTCAGAGCCACCAGCAACACGGTGGGGATCCAGCCAATTCTCGCCATATCGGACATGCGGTAGTAGCCGGTCGAGTAGGTGAGGATGGGCACGCAGTCGAGCGGAAGCACGAAGGCAAGCGATGCGTGCAGGGCCACCACCATGAGCATGCAGTACATGCTGATGCCGAAATCGCCCGCTATGACGCCGAACGGATAGGCGAGGATGCCCGCCACGGCGGGGCCCACGGGAACTATGTTGTGCACGATGGCGCCGATGGCGGAGAGCACGACGAGCACGACGACGGGTATCCTCCAGCTTTCGGGCAGCGCTCCCACAACGGCTGTGACCATCCAGTCGCCGGCACCGGTGGCCACCACGAAGTGCGCCACCGAGAGGATGCACATGATCATGATCAGAACACCCCAGTTCATGCGCGAGACGAGTCCCTTGAACTCAAGCGTCGAGCATCCGGGAACCGAGAGTAGCACCACGGCGAAGATGGCGATCATGGCGGTGTTGAGCGCGGGGATCCACGAGCTTAGGATCCAGAACACCATGGCGAGCGCGATGATGACGACGGTCATCACCTCGGGGCGCGATATCCTTCCCATGTTCGACACTTCGGCCATGGTGGCATCGATGGAGGCCTGCGAGATGGGTTCGGGCTTGAAGAACCGGGTGATGATGAACCACGAGGCGAACAGCATGATGAGGCAGAACGGAAAGCCGAGCATCGACCATTCGATGAAGTTCATGTTCACGCCGAAGAGCGACGAGAAGAGCCCCACGGTGATCACGTTGCATCCGTTGCCGGTCATCACCGCGCAGCCACCGGCATACGATGCCCATGGAATGGCGATCATCATGGCCTTGCCCATGGGCGATTTGAGCTTTTCGGCTTCGTTGAGTTCGAGCAGGCGCTTGCCGACGGAGATAAACACGCCGCATGCGGCGACGTCGGACATGAAGAACGAGAGAAACGCCGTTGCGCACATGAAGCCGAGCAGCATCTTGTTGGTGTTGGTGCCCGACCAACGCAGAACGAACGCGGCGATGCGGGTGGGAATGGTGGTAGCGTCGAGCGCTACCGTGAATGCGAAGGTGCCCATGAGAAAGAACACCGTCGACCCCATGGCGTTCGCGTACGCATCCTCGAAGGAGCATACGCCCATGATCGGCATCATGATGAGGACGAGCAACGCCGTTGCCGGCAAGGGCAGCGATTCGGTCACCCAGAGCAGGATGCCCGATGCGAGAATTCCCAGCACCATGCGGCCCTCGTAGGTGAGGCCCGCCGTCGGTGAAGCGAGCGCCGTTGCCGCGATGATGGCGACGGCGAGAAGTATGCACACTGCATTGCGCGGTCGAAGCGTGGTGCGCAGGATAGCTTCAGACACGGTTTACCCCCATATGGTAGATGTCCCCTTGCGAAAGCCGCATCCGGCAAACTCGCTTGCAGGGAACCGGTCGAGTTCGGACGAGGCGTTTGCTCGGGCCCCGTACAGCAGGGGCCCGAGAATCATGCGAACGAAACTTTACAACGCTCCCACCATAGGCGGAACAACGAGGAGGAATGCGCTGAAGAACACCATCGTCGCGATGGTGACGGGCAAGCCGCCCTTCCACATCTCGTTGAACTTGTAGTAGCCGCCGGCATAGGATACCAGCAGTACCGAGTCGAGCGGCACGAGGAAGCACAGGGCGCACCACAGGGCCAGCATGAGGATGGTCGCGGTGAAGTTGCCGCCCACAGCGGCAACCAGGCCCAGTACGGGGGCGGTCACGAGAGCTGCAAGGCCGGGGCCCGAGGGGAAGAAGTTGTGCACGATGGCCAGCACGACGCTGATTACCATGAACAGCATGACGAAGCTCATCCCGGAGGTGACGCCGAGCAGCATGTTGACGATCCAGGCCACCGATCCGGCGGCGGACATGGCGGCGACGATGCCGTTGATGGAGGCCATCATGAGCAGGATGTCCCAGGGGCTCTCCGAACGGTACTGCTTGGTGGTGATCATGGACGTGCCGGGCAGGAACAGAAGGCCGAGTGCGATGAGCGCCACGAAGGTGGTGTTGAGCACGGGAATCCAGGAGCTTGCGATCCAGCACACGAGGGCGACCAGCAATACGCCGATGTTGAACTTCTCCTTGAAATCCATCGGCGGCAGGGCGGAAACCTCGCCGAGAAACGTGTCGACGGTCTCCTGGCTCAAGGGCTCGGGCTTGTATACCTTGATGAGGATGATCCAGCAGGCCACGAGGCTCAATGCCACGGGAACGATGGTGTAGCCGAACCATTCGGCAAACGTGATGGTCACGCCGCAGGCGGATTCGGCCAAGCCGAGCACGACGACGTTGATGGGGGTGCCGGAGGGCAGCAGGCAGCCGCCGAACATAACCGCGAAGGGAATGGCGAGGGCGAGGCAGCGGCCCATGTTCGATTCGCCGGGCTTAGCGCCGGCCGCACGCAAAAGCGATGCGGCGAAACCCATCATGATGGCCGTCAAGGCGATGTTCGACATGACCATGGAGATAATGGCGGATATGACCATGAAGCCCAAAATGACGAGGTTGATATTGCCCTTAACCATACGCACGACCATGGCTATCAGACGTTGCGGGAAGGTCGACACCCCGAGAAACGTCGTGAAGCCGAAGATGCCGACGAACATCCACAGCGAACTGGTGAACGTGGCGGCCCAGATGTCGTTGTAGGCCGCGATCCCCAAAAACCCGCACATCGCCACCATGACGAGGGAGGTGATGGGCAAGGGCAGCGCTTCGGTTGCCCACATGACGACCGCGGCGAGCAGAACCATGATGGCGGTTTGGCCTTCGCGGGTCAGATCGGGCGACCACAGCGGACCGATCTGACCGATGATTATCAGTACGATGGCAACGGCAATCCATATCCATTTGAAGACTACCTTGTTGCTCTTGGCTGTTTCAGCCATTGTTACCCCTTCCTGTTACTTGTTGTTAGAACCCCCGCAGCGTCGATGACGGCGCTGCGGGGGAAGACCCCTCAAGGACGGTTTACGCGACGGCGCTCAGGAAGATGTCGCCCAGAACCACGTCTTCTGCGGTTGTGTCGGCGGCAAGGGCCACGTCCTCGTAGCCTTCGATCGATGCGGTGACGGTGTAGGCCTTCTCTTCCAGCTCTTTGAAGCGGAACTCTCCGAACTCGTCGGTGACGACGGATGCGACCTCGACGCCCTCGGCGTCGACGAGCTTCACCGTCGCGCCGATGACGACCTCGTTGATGGTCCTGTCCACCAGCACGCCGTACACCCAGCGCTTGGGAACGTTCACGTAGTACACGTGGGGATGGAGCTCGGCGGCGGCGGGCATGGGAACGGCTTTCTCGGGCACGTCCTCTTCATCCACCACTTTGAGCGCTCCCGTGGCGCATACGTCGACGCAGCGGGGAACCGTCCAGCCGTCGTCGAGCAGATGCGCGCAACCCGTGCACTTCTGGGGGAGGTCCAAAGCCTCGTTGTAGTAGACGACGCCGGCGGGGCAGGCGTCCGCAATGGCCTTTTGGCCCTTGGCCTTCACCGGGTCGATGATCACGAGGCCGTCTTCGCGGCGGTATACGGCACCGTCGGTTGCAGCCTCCATGCAGGCGGCGTTTTCGCAGTGCCCGCACATGACGGGGGCGTACTGCACCTTCACTTCGGGGATCTTGCCGCGTGTGGTCTGCTCGACCTTGCACCAGAACTGGCCGGTCGTGGGCTGTTCGGCGGCGATGGGGCTCCAATCGTTGCCGCAGTGTTCGTCTTTGCATGCCATCTGGCAACCGTAGCAGCCGTTGCACAGGCTGGCGTCAAACAGAATCGTCTTCATTATTTAAGCCTCCTGCAGGTAGTCGTAGACATTGGTGCCCGTCTCGATGGTGTAGTGCTCCGCTTCGAAGGCTTCGGGGTACTGCTCCATCAAAGCGTGGATGTCGCATTTGCGCACGCCCACCAAGAAGCCGCCCGTCACTTCGCCGGCCGCGTTCTTGGACGAGGTCTTGCTCGGGGCGATGAGGTTGTTCGCGCCGCCGCGGTCGATGCCTCCCACGCCGGTGACAATCGGATCGGTCTCGGCGCCGTGATCCTGCAGAACCGCGCCGGGAATGACGCGTTCGGTGATGTAGGCGCCGCCGAGCACCGTGCCGCGCTCGTTGAACACCTCGACGATATCGCCGTTTTCGATGCCGAGCTTCGCGGCATCGGTGGGATGGATCCAGACGGGCTCGTAGGCATAGCCGTCAATGCCCACCACCTTGCACGTTTCGATCTCGCGCGTCCACGGGCAGTCGTCGAAGTTGGCATGGATGCGCCAGCGCGGATGGTTGGAAACCAGCAGGAAGGGATAGTCCTTCGCGCGTTCGCAGCTGATGCGCTCCTGGTGGCTCTCAGACTCCTCGATCCACTTGGCAACGGGTTGGCGCTCCATGTCGTCGGGGAAGAAGTTGGCCAGGCCGGTGGAGTAGAACTCGATCTTGCCCGTGGGGGTCTCCATGGGGTTGTTCTCGGGGTCTTCGTAGAACTCGATCATGCCTGCGGGCTCCTGCTCCCAGCCCTCTCGGGTGGGCAGCATCTGATAGCCCTGCTTTTTGATCAGTTCGAGATCCTGCTCCTCTTCGGGCAGGCCCGATCCCTGATAGCCGACTTCCTGCCACTCCTCGACGGTCATGTCGCCCGAAAGGTGGCTCGCGCAGTCCTCGTAGACGCCGCCGTACTTTTCGAGCTTCTTGGCCACCTCGAGCACGGCCTCGTAGTCGGAGAGCGATTCGTGCTGGCGATCGCACGCCTTCTGCTCCCAGATGATGGAGTTGAACTGGCCGGAATACGTGTCGACGCCGAAGTCGTCCAGCTCGAGCGTCGTCGAGATGGGAAGGATCAGATCGGCGAACAGGGTGTCGTTCTCCATCCAGGGGTGCTCGACCAAGAAGAACTCGAGGTTGGGGTTCAAAAGCGCATCCTGGAACTCGTTGCCGCCGTTCCAGCAGGTGGACCAGCAGGGGGAGTCGGACCAGATCATCTTGATGCCGTGATCGCCGTCCTGCGGGAACTGGAACTTCTTGAACTGGTCGGTGCGGTGGTGGCGGCTCGTGGTGTGGCCGTACCATTCGACCTTCTCGCCCGGTTCGACGGTGATGCACTGGGGCACGAGGGTCTTCGGGATGAACGAAGCGGGAAGCTCGCCGAGCACGGAGCCGTGATAGCATGCGCGAACCTCGGGCAGGAAGTTTCCGGGAGGCAGCGGATTGAACGAGTCCATGCCGATGAGCGCCCATTCGATGAACTTCACCTGGTTGCGGCCCGGTTTGCCGACGGCCTGCATGGCGAGCAGGTACACCTCGAGGCGCGCGGGTTCGTGGGAGTAGCAGGAGCGGATGTAGGAGCCGCCGTTGCAGTGCCCGATCGACACGTTGTGCTTGGCCCAGTAGCGGGCGAGCGCCTTGATGCGGTAGGCGGGCACGTGGCATTTCTCCTCGGCCCATTCGGGCGTCTTCGGGACGCCGTCCTCGTTGCCGAGCACGTAGTACTCGAACCAGTCGAACCCTTCGGTATGGGTTTCGACGTAGTCTTTATCGAAGGTGCCCTCGGTCATCCAGACGTAGGCGATGGCCAGCTGGAGCGCGGCGTCGGTGTTCGGGAGCACGGGGATCCACATGTCGGAGTGGACAGCGTTGGCGTAGTTCACGTCGGGCGCGATGTGGATCTGCTTCACGCCGATCTCGGTGAACCAGAAGCACAGGCGCGACGCCTGCTGCCCCGACCAGCCCCATGGCGTAGTCTCGGGGTCGCATCCCCAGAACAGGACGGCGTCGGAGTTTTCGGAGATGTCTTTGAACAGGTTGTGCTGATGGGTGTTCTGGCCCAGGGGCTCGTTTCCCCAGGCGTGCTTGGCACCCCAGTACCAGCCCTCCCAGCTGTCGGGTTGGCGGGCCTGCATGGTCAAGCCGCCCGTCATGTCGAGGAGGTTCGCCATGGTACCGTGGGGCCCGTGAATGGAGCCCGTCTCGCCGTGGCCGTCGCCCTGGCAGAAGATGGAGTTGCGTCCGTAGGTCTCGTCGATGCGCACGATCTCGGAGGCGATGATGTCGGTCGCCTCATCCCAGCTGATGCGCTCGAATTTCGATTTGCCGCGGTTTTGCGGGTTGCGCTCGCCGTTCGGATCCCAATCGACGCGCTTGAGCGGGAAGGGGATGCGGTTGGGGGAATACGTACGGGTCTTGTAGATGAAGGTGAACGGGGAGTTCAGCGTCTTCATGCCCGGCTCGAACGTATGGCCCTTCGCGTTGATGGTCCAGTAGTTCAGATCCTCTTTGGTGTAGTGCTCGTCGTAATGCACGGGGCGCATACGAACGATCTTTCCGTCCTTGGAGTCGACAGCGGTGAGGTTGGCGCCGTTGCCGAAAGAACATAGCGACATGTTCTTGTAGATTGTCTTGTCAGACGTCTTCATGCTCCTCCTACTTTCTTCGTCTTCTGCTGATGTCCCAAGCGAGGGGCGGGGCCTCGTCTTGCCTTGCCTGCGCCTGCCTGCTTGGGCGAGCGATCGTAGAATCTTGGCTCCCGCGCGCACAAAAGCGTTGATCCGATCCCCTATTGGGAGTGTATGGATCGGAGGCGGTGGTGAAAATAAGCGTCCCGTTGGGCTGCCTCCCGTTTTTGTGGGGCATGCGCGGGGCTTCGCATTTCGTTGACGCAGCTCAACGTTTCGTTGCCCCAGGCGGTCATCGAAGCTGTTCAGCGGTAGGAAAACGCGGCTGAGGTGCCGATTTGCATGCTTCATGCCGACCGTTGTTTGCGATTGTGGGCGCGCGGGCTGCCTCTTTGCCATATAATGGTCGCGATTCGGCCAGATCGATGTGGGGGTCAGCTATGAACATCGAATACTTGCACTACTTCTTGGACGTGGCGAAAACCAAATCCATCACCCGGGCGGCGAAGCTGAATTTCATCTCGCCCCAAGGCATGAGCCGGGCGATGAACGAGCTTGAAAAGGAGTTGGGCTGTCAGCTGCTCATCCGCTATTCCAACAAACTCGCCTTATCGCCCATCGGCGAGGAGCTGGCTCCCAAGGCGGCCGAGATCATCGGCGGCTACGACAGAATGCTCGAATTCGCCGCTGCGAAATCGCAGGTGCAGCAGGCGGGCGGCCACTCCATCCAGCTTGAATGCCAGAACGTCGCCATGCTGGCGTTTCTCACGCAGGAGGCGAAGGACTACATCTTCGAATCGCGCGAGATCCATTTTCGGGAATCGCAAAACTCCCAGATCAGGCATGATCTGCTACTGAGCAACGCGGGTGACCCATCGGGCGCTTGCCCCATCATCGGGCTCGTGTGCTTCTTCAATCAGGATCGCAGCTCCAACATCGGCGGCATCGACGACTTGGAAGAGAAGGGCTACCAGTACCGCCCCTATCTGAAAACCTACGACAAGGTGATGGTGAACGCGCAATCGCCGCTCGCTGCGAAGGAGACGCTCTCCGACGAGGATATCGTCTCGAAGCCTATTGCCTCCACGAACACCTACCTGTACAGCATCCTGTCCAAGCGGTTCGGCCGCAACGCCATCGAGCTGTCGAGCGCCGATTTCTCGTTGCGCAAAAGCATGGTCGAGTGCGATTCGGCCGTGTCGTTTTTACCTGCCATCGCCTCGCTTACCATGGCGGAGGAGACGGGGTTCGTCCTGCGCGACATGGAGCGCTCCTACGAGGTGGAGATCGGGTTCGTCGGCATGGAATCCGATATGGAATCCGCGTGCTTCCAGGGCCTTATGGACATCTTGGACGGGTTCTATCGCGCCCATACCGATTCGGGGCTGTACGCCCTGTGCGATTGATCTACGCGCTGGGCGTTCGGGCGGTTCTCGCTCGGAAGCCCGCGCGGGGCGCTTGGCTGGCTCTTCCGCTCGGCTGACATCGCGGGGCGGCTTGGCTGGCTTCTCGTCCGCCCGGTCGGCCCATCAACGCGAACAGCCCCGCACGGGGCTGTTCGATGTTCGTTGCGTTTCGAGGCGGGGGCTGTTGCTGCGGTCGCTTTAGGCGGTCGGGGCCTTGGGCGCTCCGGGGGCTTTCGGGGCG
>NZ_LT964679.1:541592-562707 GCF_900240215.1 Raoultibacter timonensis
CGTGCTGGGACCTACTCGGTGCGTGCCGAAATCGGTTGCGTACGCTGAAGGTGCTCGGGCATTGCTGGCGGATCCGCGTCGATGCGCACAGAAGGTTTCCGGGCATTGCTGCCGGTTCTGCATTGGAATTGCAGATATCATGACAAAAACCGCCGTTCTGAAGGGTTTTCTCGATCTTGAAAGCATTCGGAGAATGCTTGACGACCGCAGCCCGGGGACCACGTGCAATCGCGGGATCTTGATCAGGCGATTCGATAGAGCCTACGAAAAACTTGAAATGCTACCGAAATAGGTGCAACTTCAGAACGGCGATTATTGTGTGGTTTGATAGACCCAACTTGAAGTTGGCGGAAAACGAGAGGTTTTCGTCGCTTCGCGAGCCGAATCGGAGCAAGTCCGCCATCGGCATGCCGCTGATCGGGATCGATCTGGCCGGCCGGCTCAAGACGGCTTGTTTCGGAGGTGCGAGCGGCGATACGGCGACGAAAACCTTCCGTTTTCTGCCGCAAGTTCCGCTTCGGCGTTTCCTGGCGACCGATCGTGGAGCGAAGGTGCTTTTCGCGCTTTTACGGAGCTGCGCGGATTCCGGCTTAACGCTTGGGCGGGATTGCGCGTCCAGCTCTATGCGGTATGGCGGATGCTTCGGGATCACACGGTGCCAAGCCGCCTCCTTTGACGGCGATAGTGCCCGAGATGCACGGGATCGTCGGATCGCCCTGATTCGAGGCCGCGCTTCGCAGTCCCCGATCAGCTGGGGCTAGCTCCTCTGCGGCCGACACCGAACATCGCGTATCCTCTATTTGTTGCGGAGCCTCCCGTTTTCGTTGGCCTGATCTCGGCGTATTTTTCCGACGGGTACGTATCATGTGAGTACTGCAAGCTACTGATTGGAGGATGAAATGCTTGGACCGCTTGGTGGAGATCGCCTGTGGAACCCGAAGGAGCTCGACAAGTGCAGGGCCGCAGCGCAGGAGCTCGTCGACGCCCAGGATAAGGCCGCAGAGGAAGGCGGCATCATCTACGGATACATGTACACCATGAACAACAGCAACTACGGATACAAGGGCGACGATCTCGAATTCAAAAGCGCTGCGGAAATCGCCGCATTCGACGCGAACGGCCAGGTGAAAGAGACCTACGTCGTATACAAGCAAGGGTAGGGCAGACACTTTCTTGTTGCAACCGAACACTTGGGGGCCGCATGATGGATGCGGCCCCCATAAACCAAGTTGCCCTTGCGGCTCGACGCGGAACGCGTCAGGGCGCGAGGGCTTTCTTTCGCCCCAATGCCTTCGCGCGCAATCAGCGCTCCGTCAGGAGGTCGAAAAGCTCCTGCTTGGAGTGGATGTCGAGCTTCTTGTAGATCCTCGTCATATGCGTTCTTACGGTTCCTTCGGCAAGCACCAACTCGTTGCATATGTAGGGAACGCTTCTTCCCTGGGCGAGCAGTTCGAGTATCTCTCCCTCGCGTTTCGTGAGGCGGTACCGTTCGGAAAGCGCCTTGCTTCGCTGTATCACGCCATCGAAAGGATTGACGTTTTCGGCGAATGCATCGTTTTCGGAATCGAAACCAGCTGCCGCCTTCTTATCGGCCGATGCGACGTTCGGGGAGGCCACTAAAACGACGAGGAGGTAGGCAACGACAACGATTGCGATGTTGGCGATCGATCCGATGGATTCAAAGAAGAACATCCAGCAAAGAGCAAGAACCCATGAAAACCCGGCAGCTAATCCGGCAACGGCTATGCCAGCCGATGGCATTTTCCTCATGCTGTCAACGACGGCGAACGTAAATATGAGCTGGCAGAACAGCTCGATGGCCGAGTTCAGGGTGATGCGCGTCGTCGCGTCGAGGGAATCTCCGGCCACTGCGAGGATCAGAAAGCATCCTATGAGCACCAGCAGGGGAATGTGGTAGCGGCTTTTACTCGGATTCTTGAAGAACACCCAGAAGGAGACAAGCGCGACTGCGAGAAAGAGGGCTATCATCAACGCCAGCGACCCTGCGAACATGGAGCCATTGACGCGCTGGTCGCCCCAAACGCCGCCGTTGCTCGATCCTCTGAGGGCTATCATGGCAAGGGTGATCATTGCCAGCTGAAGAACCTGTCCTCGGTTGACGGAAAAAGATCGAGCTACCGCTCGGAGCTGCTCGCCCATGCCGAGCGTGCGGGGCTTGTCGTCGCGGGTGGGGGATGCGGCGGCGATATCGAAGCGCTCGAGCAGTTTGAAGGCTGCGAACAGGGCGATAAACACGATGATCACCAAAACCAGCGCTGCGGTAACCTGATCGCCCGAACCGCCCAGGTCTTGAACGAAGGCGCTGGCGATCGCCGAAAGAGAGCTCGAAATCGAACAGCAGACAACGACATGCCAGAGCGATCCCGTACGTCCAAGGATGCTGTACGCGCACAGCGTTCCCCAGGCGTTGCCTATGCCGAGCAGTGCCCCGCCCACAAGGAACATGCTGCCAGGGTCTATGATCGATTGGTTCGACGCGAGCCCGAACATTCCCGTCCCCATGAGCATCAGTACGGGAACGAGCGGAAAAATCGGCGTGCGCAATCCGATGGCTTTACTGCCAAGCAATGCGAAAACGATCACGAACAAGGCGCTTGTTGCCATGAAGCCGAATCTGCCGGAGGATGCAAGAGCCTGATCGCCTGCGGCAACGAAAGCGGGGCTGTAACCGACAAGGTTGAACCAGGTGCCCCTCGCGGCCAAGGCGACCGTCGTGCAGGCAAGGACTGCAGCTTTCAACGTGCCGCTTGACGTCACGGGATGTTCCTCCGTTTCCCTTCGGTAGGGTAATCCGTTTCATATTACATCGGCGAATGCCGAAAAATACGATGATTGATCGGACTTCTGCCGCATGCGCGGCGTTCCTATTATACAGGTGTCCGCAGATGTTCGTTCGGCGAACGGAGTACGGGCGCTGCGCGGGGGTTCGTGTCGCCGTTGTCGTACGGCACTCGGGCGAAGGCGCAAAGGAATACGCTCAACAAGGAAAGGTGAGAACATGAAGCAGGGAAGTGTGAGCAGGAGGGGCTTCATAAAGGGGGCCGGTATTGCGGGGCTGGGTATCGCGGCTCTCGGCGCATTGCCCGCATGCGCGAGCCAGGGCAACGGTTCGCAAGGCGCAACAGGGGCGCAGGATGTCCCATGGGACGTAGAGACCGATGTGCTCGTTGTCGGTTCTGGCACGTCGGCCTTTGCGGCCCTGGTTGCGAAGGCAAACGGCGTAGAGAACGTTACCATTATCGAGAAAAGCTCCATCTGGGGAGGTACGTCTGCTACATCGGGCGGAACGCTCTGGATCCCTCTGTTCTATGCGGGGCAGGATGCGGGTATGGCCGATACACGGGAAGACGCCTTGAAGTACATGAAGGCAGTCGCAGCGGGGCGCGGCAACGAAGCTGCCATGGAGCTGTACGTCGACAACGCCAACGCGCTGCTCGAGTGGACGCGTGACACGTTCGGGTGGGAATGGGTTGCAGATACGCCGGGTATGGGCTTCAAAGACTATTACGAGCCTTACGACGGCTTCAGATCCCAAGGCCGGCAGGCGAGTCTGGGCAACGGCGGAGCGGGACTTTGGTCGCAGCTGCAGCAGGATGTCAAGGATCAGGGAATCGAAGTGCTTATGGGTACGGCGGCTGAAGAGATCATCGTCGACGAAACGGGCACGGTCATCGGCGTGAAGGCGACCGATGGCGGAAAGGAAATGCGCATCAAGGCCAACCAATGCGTCGTTCTGGGAACAGGCGGTTTCGACCATAATCCGGATATGGTGCGTGCGTTTCAATCGGTGCCGATTTACGTAACGAACGCCGCCGAAGGAAACGTGGGGGACGCTCAGGCGATGGGCGTTTCGGTGGGAGCCGCTCTTTCGAATATGGATACCAACTGGGGCGTACCGAGCTTTTTACCCGAGCCGTTCGACGAGAACGCCGATGCCGTGTTCAGTATTTCTCTGACGGACTGGGGTATCTACCGAAGCGGCGCGGGCAGTATCGTAGTGAACAAAGACGGCAGGCGTTTTGCGAACGAGTCCTCGGCCTACGCGGTGTTCAATAGGGCATTCGGGAATTACGATACAGCGAAACCGGGCTTTGCCAACATTCCGGCGGTGTGGATTTGCGACAGTAATTACCTCGCAAGCGGAGGCGGGCTGCTTCCTGGCATGAAGGCGGCGGAGGATCCGATTCCCGAGAATTTCTTCAAAGCGGACACGCTCGAAGAGATAGCCGAGCATTTCGGAATCGACCCGCAGGGGCTTACCGACGAGGTCGTAAAATTCAATGGATACGCCGAGCAGGGAATCGATCTTGATTGGCATAGGGGCGAGAAGGATGCCGACAAGGCCGTGGGGGCGTATCACCCCTACTTGAGCGAGCTGCCCAATCCCGTGCTCGCTCCGCTCGCAACGCCACCGTTTTACGCTTCGTTGTACGTTCCGGGCACGTGCGGCACCAATGGCGGCCTGAAAACCAACGAGTACGCTCAAGTCGTTGATGCGAGGGGAAACGTTATTCCCGGCTTGCTGGCGGTAGGAAACTGCAGCGCCAGCATCACGGGCGGTCAGTATTGCGGAGCAGGTATGACGCTCGGTGCGGGTGCGGTTATGAGCTGGATCGGCATTAAGAACATGCTGGGAAACCTGTAAGAGGCGCGCGCCGTACGCTCGCGCGGTACGGGTTTGCGTATGCGACCCGTCGACCGGCCGCATACGCGTCCAGGTTCTGCCGGGCAACGGGGCTCCTGCGAGGGAGCCCCGTTGCATGTTCGGGGCTTCGCATGGAAGCGAAGCGGTTCCATGCGATCGGCCGCATAAACGGTACCGATCCTCGTGTAGGTCCTCGTGTAGGTGTTCGGCGATCAGGGCAACGACAATAAGAATACCGAATATGCTTTTGATCTGGGTTTCCTCGGCATAGCCCGCCTCGGGTGGGCTGACTGCGTTCATCGGGCGATCGACGGTAAGGGTCGGGCTGCGGGAGAGCGGTTTCTTTCGGGCCCATTCGCGCGATCTCCGTTTGCCCTACGACCGCATGTCGACAATGCGAATCAGCTCCTGTTGGGAGTTGATCGTGAGCTTCTGGTAGATATGTTGGATGTGCGTTCTCGTCGTGGGCCTCGCGATGCTCAGTTCCGCCGATATGGAATCGGCATGATAGCCTTTGGCGAGCAGCACAAGGACTTCGGCTTCACGTGGGGTCAGGCCGTACGATTGGGAGATCGCATCGCATCGATCACGAAAGCGCCTGCTTGGGACTTCGCTCCGTTCTCCGGTCTTACTCGCAATCGCATGCTGATCGTCGGTGTTGTTGTAGGTGCATAATTCGAGAAAAGCGAATGCGATGCATATCAGAGCTACGAGTGCCGCGATGATGACGGTGAAAACATCGGTGCTGGCATTGACGGCGACCTCGCATACGATAGCTCCGATCAGAAGTCCGAACCATCCGGGCATCTTCTCTTTGGAGAAAACATCGATCGGCCCACGCTTCTTCGAGGACGATTTGCGTGCGGTGCTGTACCAGCTGACGGTTGCTGTGAAGATGGAGGTAGCTATGATGGGGATGCTGCATAGTATGTAGCTTGCCATGCCGCCTAAGGGGAGGAACAGCAAGGGGGCGGCTACGGGCACGAATCCTATGCGACGAATATCCGCCCCCCTGTTGAGGGCTCCTGCGGAAAGCGCTATCAGCGCTATAATGCATCCTGCCATCCCCCCGATCGCCCCGTAGCTCACCGACATCGTTCCGATCGACTGAAGCAGGATGATGGCGAAACCGAAGTTGATGCCGCAGGTCGTTGCGTAGACAATCCGAGAGGCGCTTTTGAGGCCAGCGCGGCCGGAGGTGCCCTGTGGCTCCGTGTCGTTTTTCGCCGAAGCGGCATCCGATCCGTCTTCCTGCCTTTTCTTGAGCAGATGCAGCGGCATCTTGCTGGCGAAGAGCAGGAAAGCCAGCATGCCGACCGTTGCTGCTGCGCTTGCGAAACCCAGGAACAGGGAAGACGCCGTGTTGTCGAACGGGATCGTAAGCGAGTAGAGGAAGAACATCGAGAAGCCTATCACGTAGCCTACGGCTACGACGATGGCGGTCCACGAATCGAAGCACGCGCTGAAATACAACGCCCACGCGAACATGAGGAAAGCCAGGCTGAGCCCGTGCGCACTCCAGGCGATTACCCCCAACCATACGGGAGGCGTTGCCAGCAAAGGGAACACGGCCGAAAGCAGCAGAACCAAAAGCGCCGATAACGCGCCCAGACCGAGAACGAAGCTCGGGCGGTTCTCGAGGTTGCGATACGTTCTCGTGGCCACAAGAAAGCTGACGGCGAGAACGAAAAACCCGCTTACTCTCATGAACCAGAGAGAATCGCTGGGAAAGTAGGGAGCCGCAAAGGGCAATGCGCCGAAAATTCCGAGCAGCTCCCAGAATATATAGCATGAAAAACCTAAGAGGGCCAAGAGCGAAAGCGCGTTGAAGGGCGCTTTGGGTTCGCAGCTGCTTCTTTTTTCGGAAGAACGAATAAGAAAACGTTTCATGGTTGCCTTTCATCTCTGAACGCGAAGCCAATGATGCTGCAGAACGCATTCTCATTCTATCGGAACACACCCTTGTTGAGCATCATCTCGGGGTGATGATGCGCCCGGATTCGGTTGGTTCTCTGAGGAATGCGCTTTGTTTTCCATCCTGACAACAAGAGATTTCATCGTGTATTTATAGGTATTTGATCAGGTAATTCATCATGTGATGATGAGGTGTTCGGTCATTAAGGATCAAGGTGGCATGATGCATTTCCTCCTCCCGGTTTACATACTGAGTGTTCATACGCTTCGATGCGCGAAAGCATCGGCGTCGATGACGAAAGGAGGACGTATGTGTTTTAGGCCACCAAGTGTCGACGAGGGGGGAGAGTCGGTATGCACCTCGTGCGGCGCGACTAATCCATCGGGAAGCGAGGTGTGCACCTCGTGTGGAAAACCTCTCCTAAAGATCCCGGCAGCGGCTATGGGTCGCGCCGGCGCGCCGCCGGCACCCGGCGTTCCCGGTGCTCAGGNCGGCGAATAGCGTCCCGAACGCTCCGAGGGGTGCTGATGCGAAAGGACCCAAGCCTCCGGCGAAGCCGGCGGCGCCGAGTGAAAGCAAGATTCAGGATAAGGATGCCATGCCCGACCTCGATGCATTCAACTTCATGAAGTGGTAAGAAGACGAGAGGAACATTATGGGAAGTGCTAAAGGAAAAACGATCGTAAAAGGGATGGGCTTTTGCGCCTCCGCCATCGGAGCGAACGTATGCAGCGTCGACGTTGATGAAGAGCAAGACCGCATTCTGCGTATTCGCCCGTTCCACTTTGATGAAAAGTACGGTGAAGATCATTTCAATGCCTGGAAGATAGAGGCTCGCGGGCATACCTTCGAGCCGGGCTACAAGGTGGTATCGGGTCCTTTATCGTACGGGTACAAAAAGCGCGTGTACTCCAAGAACCGAATCCCTTATCCCATGAAGCGCGTGGATTGGGATCCGGCAGGCGAGCGCAATCCGCAAAACCGCGGCAAAAGCAAGTACGTTCGCATCTCGTGGGATGAAGCGGCTCAGACCATCGCCGAAGAGATCAAACGAATCCATGATGAGTACGGGCCGCTTTCGATCCTTGTTCAGGGCGACGGCCACGGCGAGACGAAGTTCGTCCACGGTACCCATGGATGTCAGACGCGCATGCTCGGCTTGATTGGCGATTACACTCTGCAGGCTCGCCAACCCGATAGCTGGGAAGGTTGGTATTGGGGTGCCAAGCATATTTGGGGTATGGATCCGCTTGGCCAGCAGAACATGCAGAACAACGTAATCAAGGATATTTCCGAAAACGGTGATGCCGTCCTGTTCTGGGGCTGCGACCCCGAAACGACTCCGTGGGGCTGGGGCGGCATGATGGCGAGCCGTTTATGCTTCTGGTTCACCGAGATAGGCGTAAAGCAGATCCATATATCTCCCGATGTGAACTACACCAACGCCGTGCACGCCGATAAGTGGATTCCCGTGCTCCCGAACACCGATGCGGCGCTCCAGCTGGCCATCGCCTACGTGTGGTTGTCGGAAGGTACATTCGACCGCGAGTACCTCGACACGCACTCGATCGGGTTCGATAATTTCGCTTACTACGTGATGGGGGGAGAAGACGGTATCCCGAAAACGCCTAAATGGGCGGAGAAAAAATGCGGGGTACCTTCCTACACCATTAAGGCGCTTGCCCGCTATTGGGCGAAGCATGCCGTATCGATCGCCCACTGCAACGGCGGTTCGTTCATTCGCTCCGCTTTCGCCCACGAGCCCGCTCGGCTCGAAGTCGCCCTCCTGGGCATGCAAGCGCTCGGAAAGCCGGGAGCGAACCAGTTCAAGTTCATCGAATGGTCGCTTTTCGGCATGGAGAGCGTGACTCCCATGCCCCCGTCGGTCGAGATACCGAACTGCGGACCCGCATTCCGCGGGCGCCAGTATTCGGTACGACCCAGCCTCATTCCCAAAACGATGATCCCCGAGGCCATCACCAATCCCCCTGTGCAGTGGTACGGGCACATTGCGGCCGGCCTGCCGCGCGAGGATCAGTTCGTCGGTCCGCTTACGTTTCCCCTCGAAGGCCAAGAGCGCATTCATATGATCTGGTCGGATGCGCCGTGCTGGGAAACGTGCTGGAACGGCGGGAACGAGATGCAGGAGGCTTTACGTCACGAATCCATCGAGTTCTTGCTCATTCAACATCCGTGGATGGAAAACGATTGCCTGTTCGCCGACATCCTCCTTCCCATCAATACGAAGTTCGAAGAAGAGGACATCGGCACCGACTCCGATAACGGGATGTGGTCGGTTGTGTACTACGAGCAGCAGGCCATCGAGGCATTGGGCGAATCCAAATCCGATCTTGAGGCTGTTGAGGAAGTGGCCAAGAAGCTCGAGCGGTTCGGTGGAATCTACGAAGATCTGCATGCTCGCATGATGGACGGTGGCAAGACGGTTGGCGATTTCATCAAAGCCGGCTTCGAGAACACGGGTGCTTCCGAGAAACTGTCGTTCGAGGAGTTCAAGGAAAAGCAGTACTACCCGTTCCCGACGAAGGAAAAGTGGGAGGATCTTCCTGTAGGTTTGAGCCAGTTCTACGAAGATCCTGAGAATCATCCGCTTTCGACGCCCTCGGGCAAACTCGAATACTACTCGACTGCCCTTGCCGACATTTTCCCCGACGATGAGATTCGCGGTCCGATTCCTCGATGGATTGAAGAGGGAGACGGGCACGAGGAGCGTATCGATTCCAAGCGGGCGATAGACTATCCGTTCCTCATCGTTTCGAACCATCCGCGCTGGCGTGTCCATGCCAATTGCGATGACATTACGTGGTTGCGAGAAATTCAGACATGCAAGGTGGTCGGGCCGGACGGCTACGCATACGAGCCGGTATGGGTGAACCCGATAGACGCTGGAAAGCTCGGCCTGAAAACGGGCGATGTCGCGAAGTTGTACAACGAGCGAGGCGGCGTACTCGGCGGCGTTATCGTGTCGGAGCGCATCATGCCCGGTGCGGTTTACCAGGATCACGGGGCGCGCGTCGATACCATTGTGTCCGGGGTCGGCGGGCTCGACCGCGGCGGAGCCAACAATCTCATTGCCCCATCGGCAACTACGTCGAAAAATGCGCATGGCGAGGTTACCAGCGGATTCCTCGTCAATATCGAAAAAGTTGATGTATTCCAGCTTGCGGCGCAGTACCCCGAGGCATTTGGACGCGCATACGACCCGGCATCGGGAGTTGTGGTAGACGAGTTCATCGTGGAAGGAAACTAGCATGGGCAAAGTATTCGTAATTGATCCAGCAAAATGCAATGGTTGCCGAAACTGCCAGATTGCCTGCAAAGACGAACACTGCGACAACGACTGGTCTCCCGTTGCGTTGCCTCAACCCGATACCGGTCATTTTTGGATAGGCGTTAACGAGACGGTGCGCGGTAGCGTGCCGAAGGTCAAGGTGTCCTACGTTGTGGAGCTTTGCCAGCACTGCGGCGACGCTCCGTGCATGAAGGCGGCCCCCGATGCCGTCTACCGACGCGACGACGGGCTTGTGATCGTCGATCCCGAGAAGGCAAAAGGCAAGCGCGAGCTTGTGGAGGCGTGCCCCTACGGAGCGATTTTCTGGAACGAGGAGTACGACGTTCCGCAGAAGTGCACGGGATGCGCCCACCTGCTCGACGAAGGATGGACGGTGCCGCGGTGCGTCGATGCGTGCCCCCATGACGCTATCCGCTTCGGAGACGAATCGGAGTTCGCAGACGAGCTCGGCTCCGCGGAGTTCATTGCGCCCGAGCGCGCTGACGCCGATCGTCCCCGCGTATACTATCTGAACCTGCCGAAGCGCTTCGTTGCCGGCGTCGTGGTTGACCTGGAATCGGACGAGGTGGTAGTCGGAGCGCAGGTTACCCTCGAGAACGCCGAGACGTCGGAGTTGCTGCAGACCGAGACCGATGAGTTCGGGGATTTCTGGTTCCACCAGGTCGATGCCGCGCTCTACAACGTATACGTTGAGGCCGAGGGGTATATGACGCGCATGGTGAAAGCCGATGCGACGTCTAAGGATTGCAACGCCGGTCCGATCGATGTGTTCGCAGCCGCCGAATAACATCCGTGGTGGGGCGCTGCGTATTCTGTGGCGCTCCGCCGATCCTTCAACACGAAATGTTAGGGGAATCTATGCAAAACGTATCTTCGGTAAAACAGACTGTCGGACTGGTTATTGCGGCAGTCATCGTAATCGCCGGGCTCTTTCTGCCCGGGACGGGCGACTTAACCCATGAGGGGATATTGGGGCTCGCCATTCTTTTAGCGACCGTTGCTCTGTGGATATGCGAGTCGATACCCATGGGGGTCGCGGGGCTTTTGGCACTTGTCGTAGCCCCCATCGTCGGCATCGCCGAGATCAACACGGTCTTCTCGGGTTTCGGTACGACGACGGTCATTTTCGCCATCGCGGTATTCGGCCTCACGGCCATCGTCATGAAGTCGAACCTCGCGATTCGCCTGACGGCAACCATGACGAAATGGTCGGGTCCGAACTCGAACAAGCTCGTGCTCGCCTTCATGTGCGTCTCCTGGCTGCTGTCGACGGTTATGAACGATTCGGCTGTGCTGGTACTTGTAATCGGCTTGTCGATGATCGTCATCAACAATGCGGGCCATAAGATCGGCGAATCGCACTTGGCGAAGGCTCTCTACATCGGAATCGCCCTCTGCGCGTTCATCGGCGGCGGAGCAACCCCCGCAGGTTCTTCGATCAACGTGCTTGTTATCGGCATGCTCGAGCAGACCATGGGCCAGACGATCAGCTTCGTCGATTGGATGGTGGCCTGCATGCCCGTCTGCCTTCTGATGGTTCCCATTACCTGGTTCGCTGTCGTCAAAATCCTCAAGCCCGAACCGATCGAGCAAAAGGATCTCGACGAGCTGCAGAACCGCGCGAAGGCGCTCGGCCCGCTGGTGGGCGAGGAAAAGAAGACGCTGTTCTTCCTTATCGCCATGCCGGTCCTCTGGATCGCCGGCTCGTGGATTCCTGCGCTCAACGTTACCACGGTGACCGTGCTCGGTCTTGCTGCGATGTTCCTTCCCGGCATCAAGCTGCTCACGTTCGAAGAATTCCAGCGCGAGGTTCCGTGGACGATCGTCATCATGATCGGCGCCGTGCTGTGCTTGGGCGGCATCGTCAACGCTACCGGCGGCGTCGCGTACCTTGCGAACATGTTCCTCTCGACGGGGGTCACCGAACTCGGCGGGTTCTTCTCGCTGCTGCTCATCATGCTGGCCGTATACGCATTCCATACGCTCGTTCCGATCGGACCTGCATTCATCACGCTGCTCGTTCCTCCCCTGATGGCGTTCTGCGTTTCGGTCGGCATGTCTCCTGCTGTGCCGGGCATGATGCTCGCGATCCTGCTCTCGGGCAACTTCCTGCTTCCTTTCAATCCCGGTATGGCGCTTGCCTACCGCGACAACTGCTGGACGGCAAGCGAGCTGTTCAAGACCGGCATTATCCCGGCCATCATCTTTGTGGTGCTGCTGAGCGCATGGACTCCGTTTGCTTCGGGTCTGCTGGGCATTGCCATGTAATGTATTACTGAGCATAATCGCTTACGGGCCCCGGCCGATTGGGCCGGGGCCCGGGGGATAGGGGGAGTTATGGTTCGTGTTAGCGTAAACAAGAAGTTCGTCGGCATCCCTCTTGCGCTTGTCATCCTGGTCGTCGGATGGTTCCTGCCTCCGATCGAGGGACTCACCCACGAGGGGATAGTGGGACTCGCCATACTGTTTGCGGCTGTTGCGATGTGGATATGCGAAACGCTGCCCATGGGTGTGACGGGTCTTCTCGCCCTCGTGCTCGCACCTCTGCTCGGCATAGCGGAGATCAATACGGTTTTTTCGGGCTTCGGCACAACGACGGTGATCTTCGCGATGGCCGTATTCTCGCTGACGGCCATCGTTATGAAGTCCGATCTCGCTATTCGTTTGACGGGATTTCTCGTGCGGATAGCGGGCAGGGATTCCCGCAAACTCGTACTGGCGTTCATGGTGGCGGGAGGACTGCTCTCGGCTGTAATGAACGATTCTGCAACGCTCGTGCTGTTCCTCGGGTTCGCCGATACGGTGCTCGAGAACGCCGGGCACGTGAAGGGGAAGTCTAATCTTGCGAAGTGCCTGTACCTCGGGAGTGCGTTTGCGATATTCATGGGCGGGATGGCTACGCCCGCAGGCGCCTCCATCAACGTGCTCGCACTCGGGCTGGTTGAGCAGGCAACGGGGCAGACGATCCCGTTTCTGTCGTGGATACTCGCAGCCGCTCCCGTCGCCATTGTGATGATCCCGATCATATGGGTTGTGCTTACCAGAGTGTTCAAGCCCGAACCCATCGACGAGGAGAGCCTGCGTGTGCTTACGGCGAAAGCCGCGTCGCTCGGGTCGTTGACGCTTGAGGAAAAGAAGACGCTGGTTTTCCTTTTAGGCGTTCCCGTGCTGTGGATCATCGGTTCGTGGGTGCCGGCGCTCAATGTGACGACGGTTTCAGTCGTAGCCCTTGCGCTCATGTGCGCCCCCGGCGTGAGGTTGCTCACGTTCGACGAGTTCCAGCGCGAGGTTCCCTGGACGATCGTCATCATGATCGGCGCCGTGATCTCCCTCGGCGGCATCGTCGGTTCGACGGGGGGCGTGGCTTTTTTGGCAAACCTGTTCTTGAACAGCGGCGTTATGGAATTGGGCATGTTCCTTACGTTCTGGCTCATCGTAGCGGCGGTCTATTTCACACATTCGTTCGTGCCGGTCGGTCCTGCGTTTGCCACTATTCTCATTCCACCGCTCATGACGTACTGCATGTCGGCTGGGTATTCTCCCGCGATACCGGCCATTCTGCTCGCCGCGATCCTGTCGGGCAACCTGCTTCTTCCCATCAACCCCGGTTTGGCCCTCTCGTATCGCGATAACGTCTATTCGTTCGGCGACGCGTTCAAGGCGGGCATCGTGCCGGTCCTGTGCCTGATCACGCTGTTGGCGGCGTGGGTTCCGTTCATGGTGGGTGTTTTGGGGATCCCGAACTGACCGGTGAGGGAACTTGACGCAAACACGTTTCAGGCATCAAAAAAAGAACCCCCGACCTGCGGGGGTTCTTCAAATTTTTGGTAGTCCCGACCGGATTCGAACCGGCGACCTCCGCCTTGAGAGGGCGGCGTCCTGAACCGCTAGACGACGGGACCATGTGGCGCATCGTGGTAGTTTATAGGGAGTGGCAAGGTTCGTCAAGAACTTATTTCGTCAAACCTCGCAACACCCGTACTGCACGGTGCAAAAAAACTGGCTGGGGTGGAAGGAGTCGAACCCTCACATACGGTACCAGAAACCGCTGTCCTGCCATTAGACGACACCCCAGCTTCTTTGCGCTGAACTCGAAGACCTTCGGTTTCCGGGAGCAAACGCGAGTGAATATATTACGGTGATGCGCGCACTTCGTCAAGCCTGTTTTGACAAATTACCAAAAACGCGACCGAACGACCGGCGCTTGCCCTTTGCAGCTGGGCGCAGGGGTGCCGCACGGCGCTCTTGCACGCACGTTGCGCTGCGCTAGGCAACAAAGATTGTCGGCCGGAAGACACGGATTCGCCGCAAAAACCGTGTCTTCCGGCCGACAATCCGTACACGACATGAAAGGGCGCGGACGCCGAAGGGGCGCGCACGTCGCGTCAGGGTGGTCGGCGCGCGGTAGCGCTACGGCCTACAGCCCGTCGTGAAACTCGGCGGGTACGTGCATCGCGTCGCAGAACGGTTTGTTGCGCGATTGGCCGCAACGGCAGAGCGCATAGCGGTTGCGCAGCTCGTACATCGTACCGTCAGCCGATTCGAGCGGGATTCCGCCTTTCACGTAGAGGCACGCGCTCACGCCTTTCTCGGGATCCTCGAGCAGCGATATCTCGGGTTCGAGGTCGGGTTCGATGAGCGTGCCGTCGTCGTTGCGGCGGTGTACGAGCCTTCCGGCGGGGCAGTCGGTCGAGGCTTTGACGGCTTCGTCCATCAGGTGCGGATCGTCCGATGCCTCGGTGAGCGACCAGACGTCGCCTTCCTCGCGGTGGCAGAATCGGGCGAACGCGCAGCGGTTGTCGTCGAAGAGATCGACACCGCCGCCGGGATAGAGGTCGGCGCGGTCGAGGAAGTCTTCCTTCGATGCGGTCTCGGTTCCCTTGAAGTGCGCCTCGATATGCGATCCGTCGCAGAACGGGGGAGTTTTGGTGTGGCCGCAGCGGCAGAGCGCGTAGGTTTCCTCGGTCTCGAAGATGCGGTCGAGCTCGTATTCGCGATGGCCGCCGACGAGCGTGATGATCTCGCGTTTGAGCGGCACGTGGCCGCATACGATGTAGGGGCCGTCTTCTGCGACGGTGATCTTCATGCCGTTGCCGCAGGGGCTGTCGGGCTGGGTGGGGTTCTCCATGAACTGCCTCGCTTTCTCGTCTGCCTCGAAAAGGCCTGCGACCAAGTATATTGATCGCAGGTAACGAGCGCGCGCCGTTGACGTGGTTCGTTGCCGAACGGTTGAGGCTTCGTCATCGCATTTGAACAAAAGCGAGCAGGCTGCTCTTTTCGTTGGGAACCCTCTCGTCGATCACCGCTTCGAGGACCTCCTCGAGCAGCCGTCCGATTTCGGGTCCCGGCGCTATGCCGAGTGCGATGAGGTCGGTGCCGTTGACGGCCAGGTCTTTTAGGGAGAACGCCTCCTGCGCTTCGAGGATGCCGTCGAGTACCCGATCGAGCTCGTCGGCGAGGGCGACCCTGCCGTGGCATTGCGGCGCCTGTGCGAGCGCGTCGCCCCGCTTGAGGTCGCACATGGCCCGAANTTTCGTCAAACCTCGCAACACCCGTACTGCACGGTGCAAAAAAACTGGCTGGGGTGGAAGGAGTCGAACCCTCACATACGGTACCAGAAACCGCTGTCCTGCCATTAGACGACACCCCAGCTTCTTTGCGCTGAACTCGAAGACCTTCGGTTTCCGGGAGCAAACGCGAGTGAATATATTACGGTGATGCGCGCACTTCGTCAAGCCTGTTTTGACAAATTACCAAAAACGCGACCGAACGACCGGCGCTTGCCCTTTGCAGCTGGGCGCAGGGGTGCCGCACGGCGCTCTTGCACGCACGTTGCGCTGCGCTAGGCAACAAAGATTGTCGGCCGGAAGACACGGATTCGCCGCAAAAACCGTGTCTTCCGGCCGACAATCCGTACACGACATGAAAGGGCGCGGACGCCGAAGGGGCGCGCACGTCGCGTCAGGGTGGTCGGCGCGCGGTAGCGCTACGGCCTACAGCCCGTCGTGAAACTCGGCGGGTACGTGCNCGTCGTGGTACCTGACCAAAAGCAGCACGTCGTCGATCAGCGAAGAGGGCAGGGCGAGCCGCTTCATGGTCGGCCGGGCGAGCTCGATACTCAGCTTGGCGTGGCCGTAGAAATGCCCAACGCCGTCTTCGCCTGCGAAGAAGGCACGCGGTTTGCCCATATCGTGGAACAGCGCGGCCCAGCGGACGAGCGGGTAGGGCGGGGTGTTCTGCATCACGTAAGCGGTATGCTCGAGCACGTCGTAGACGTGGTAGGGCGTCCGTTGGTCGAATCCCTTCATTGCGGAGAGCTCGGGCATGAGGTGCGCCAGCACGTCGGCGCATTCCATGAGCGCATCGTGGACGTGCGGTGCGCATACGAATCCCTGCAGCTCTTTTGAAATTCGCTCCGAGGCGATCGACGAGAGCAGCGGTGCGCACGCCTCCATGCTTCGGAGTGTAGCGGCTTCGATGGCGAACCCGAGTTGCGAGGCGAACCTGCATGCGCGCAGGATGCGAAGCGCGTCTTCGGAAAACCGGCGCTTCGGCTCGCCGACCGCGCGGATGACTTTCGCCGCGATATCGGCCGATCCGCCGTGCGGATCGAAGAGCCCGCGTCGCGGGTGGTAGGCGATGGCGTTCATCGTGAAGTCGCGGCGATCGAGGTCGGAGGCGATGTCCCGCACGAATGTGACGGAGTCGGGGTGGCGGGCGTCGGTATACGGCCCATCGATGCGATAGGTGGTGACTTCGACCGTTTCGCCGTCGACGATCACGGTGATGGTGCCGTGCTTCACTCCCGTTTCGTGCGTGCGATAGCCCGCCTCCTCAAACGCCGCCTGCGCTTCTTGCCACGGGGCCGACGTGGCGACGTCGATATCGCCTGACGGGCGGCCCATGAGGGAATCGCGCACGAATCCGCCGACGCACCACGCTTCGAAGCCCGCCCGCTCGAGCACCTCGATGGATGCCGATGCGCGTGCTGGAAGTTCGATGGTTGTGTGCCGTTCGTTCATGGTGCAAACTATACCACGGCATGGCACAGCATTATGCTATGTCAGGTATTGCCCCTAAATATGATCGAACCTATCATATTCTGTCCCGATGGTCGTTCCCGCATGAGGGAGGCGCAGGGGTATGGCAGATTACATCGCGGGTTCGGCGTGCAACGGATGCAAGCCGCGGCATCTTCGGGGGCGGGTCTGCCATCAGCGCTCGGGGCTTTTGTCCCTCATGATCCAGAAACGCGACGTCGTACGCTTCCTCATTGCTCCGACGGGGTTCGGTAAGACGGCGCTCGCCGCCGAGTACGCGGAATCGATTTTCGGGTTCCAGGACGTCGTCTGGCTCAACGCCCAAAGCCCCTGTTTTCTGCGCGATGTCGACCGCGGTACGATCGCTTCGTCGCTTGTCTCGCTATTCCGCAGGCGCTCGCTTGTGGTGATCGAGGATTTGCCGAGGCTCACGGCGGTACGTGCCGAGGAGGTGTCGGGGTGCATCGACAAGCTGCTCGAGCGGGGATGGGAGGTCGTCGTCACCATGTCGCCGCTCTACCGCGCATTCGCCGATCGGCAGCCCGACAGCATACGGATCGGTTCGAAGGATTTCATCGTTACCGAAGACGAAATGCGCCTGCTCGCAAACGATGCCGGCATCGGGCCTCGCAGGCGGCTTCCGAGCTCGCAGGTCGATGGGGTGCCGGGGCTTTTATGGGGAGGCGCGACTGCTTCGCTCGACCTGTTGCGCGGCGTTGTGGGCGACGTGCTTCCCACCGACGCGCTCCTCGGGCTGTTCGTTATGCTGGCGCTTGGGCGGGGGAGCATCGAGGAAGCGGAGGCGTTCTCGGGGCCCCTCAAAAGCGATACGAGGGCCCTGCTCGGCGAAGAATACCTGTTCTTGGGCGTTGACGAGCACACCGAGCGGTTCGAGACGTATCCGTTTTCCGCCGATGAGGTGGTGCAGGCGTTCTCGGGTTCGCTCGCCCGCATGGCGGCGAGCTCGTCGTTCGCGGACGGCGAAGCGCTTGTTTCCCGCCTCGCCGACGCGCTGCTCGCTCGCGGATCGGCGGAGCGCGCGTGCCTGCTCGTCGATGGATGCAGCAACGGCGATGGGCGCATCGCCTGGCTTGGCGCCCGGTCGAGGGAGCTCGCCCGGGCGGGGTGCCTGCTGCCCGCGCATCACCTGTTCGAGAGCAAGACGCTGCGGCTCAACGCGCAGAACGCCTCCGTTTTCGTCGGCGAGGCGTGGAGGCTTGCCGGGCTCGACGACGTTTCTGCGGCAACCGCCCTCGCCGAGCGGGTGCTCGCCCGTTCGGCCGTACCCGATTCCGCGCGCGGCAATGCCGCGTTGCTGCTGGCTCGCTACGGCGATGCCGGGGACAGGAACCGGGCCGTGGCGGTGCTCGGACGTTTGGCGCGCCAACCCTACGGCGGCGATCCCCCGACGCGCGCTTCGGCCGTGGCCGATGCCCTGGGCGATGCCGATCGGCACTGGGAGGCACTTGCCCTGGCTGTCGTCTGGCTCGCCGAAGATGCCTGCGCGGCGGCCTTCCTCGCCGAAGCGTGCCTGCGGTGCGGTCGCGTCGGCGATCCCGAAACCGCGATTCTCCTGTGGTCGCTCGATGCCCTTTCCGGCGAGGGGGCCTGCGGATTCGGGCAGGCGAGCGGGGCCGATGCCGAGCGTGTGCTTTCGATCGTGGGGGACTACCTGCGTCGCAGTTGGGAAGAGGGCGCGTTCGATTGCGGAAGCGCGTCGCTTCTCGATGCGTGGGACAAGGCGAAGGCGCTCGCTTCTCCCGATGCGCTGTATCCGCCGCTTGCGGCGGCGAGGGCTACGGCTCAGACGCTCGACATGCAGCTGTTCTCGCAACGCAGCGCGTTCGAGCGGGAACGCCGCGCGAACGGAGATGCCCTCATTCCGGGTTCGCCGAAGGTCGGCGATGCGGCCTTTCCCGATACGCGTCGTTTCGGCATCGCTTCGCTCGGGCGGGCGACGGCCGTCCCGACGCTCAACATTCGCCTGTTCGGGGGCCTCGATGTTTCCATCGGCGAAAACGAAGTCGATCCTTCGCTGTTTCGCAGGCAGAAGGTCAAAACGCTGCTCGCGCTTCTGACGTTGAACCAGGGCAAGGAGATTCTGAGGGACCGCCTTGCCTCGCTGCTATGGCCCACGAGCTCGACGGCGACGGCGCGCAGGAACTTCTACAGCACGTGGTCGATGCTGCGCAAGGCGTTGGTGGTTCCGGGCGGCGAGGAGTGCCCGTACCTCGTTCGTCTCCAATACAGCTGCAAGCTCGATACCCGCGCGGTGGCAAGCGATGTGGCGGAGTTCGACGAGCTGTGCAACAAGCTCCTGCTCGAGCCGCCCGACGTCGAGGCGTGGTCGGCCGTCTACGCTCGGCTGTGCGAGCTGTACCGCGGCGACCTCCTTCCGAGCGAGGGCAAGAACGAGTTCATCCTGCAGCAGCGCGAGGAATATCGCGCCCGTCTGATCGATGCGCTCGTTTCCGCTTCGACGAGGTTGTTCGAAGGCGGTGCGCTGCAGGCGGCGCTCTGGTTCGCGCATGCGGCGGTGCGCAGGGATGCGACGCGCGAGGACGCCTACACTGCNAGGTTTTTTATCGAAACTCCTCACGCTTGGCGAAGGGAAGCAGCTTAAGCGTTACGAAGATACGGTTCAGAGGATCAACGGCTTGGAGCCCGGGATGCAAGAGCTCTCGGATGCCGAGCTCATGGCGCTCACCGCCGCGTTCATGGAACGGCAGGAAAACGGCGAATCGCTCGAGTCGCTTCTGCCCGAAGCGTTCGCCGCGGTGCGCGAGGCGGGCGTGCGAACGCTCGGCATGCGCCACTTCGACGTGCAGCTCATCGGCGGCATGGCTTTGAACGACGGCCAGATCGCCGAGATGAAGACCGGCGAAGGCAAAACGCTCGTATCCACGCTTGCAGGCTACCTCAATGCTCTGACCGGCGAGAACGTGCACATCGTCACGGTCAACGACTACCTGGCCAAGCGCGACAGCGAATGGATGGGCCGCATCTACAAGTTCCTCGGCATGGACGTCGGCCTCATTCAAAACGGCATGAAACCCGACCAGAAGATCCCCGCCTACCGAGCGGCCGTCACCTACGGCACGAATTCGGAATTCGGCTTCGACTACCTGCGCGACAACATGGTTACGAAGGCGGCAAGCCGCGTGCAGCGCGGCCACCACTTCGCCATCGTCGACGAGGTCGACTCGATCCTCATCGACGAGGCGCGAACCCCCCTCATCATCTCGGGTGCCGGCACGCAGGCGGCCGAGACCTATAACAAGTTCGCCCGCGTCATGCCCGGGCTCACGCGCGATGTCGATTACGACATGGATGAAGCGAAGAAGACCATCAACGCAACCGAGAGCGGGCTTGAGAAGATCGAGGCGATGCTCGGCATCGACGATTTGTACGCCGATCCGTCGGGCCAGCTCGCAAACCATCTGCAGCAGGCCCTGAAGGCGCAGTTCCTCTTCCACCGCGACGTCGACTACGTCGTCGTGGACGGCGAGGTGAAGATCGTCGACGAGTTCACGGGCCGCATCATGGAGGGCCGCCGCTATTCGGAGGGCCTCCATCAGGCGCTCGAAGCCAAAGAGCACGTGCTCGTGCGCGAGGAGAACCAGACGCTCGCCACCATCACGCTGCAGAACTACTTCCGCCTCTACGAGAAGCTCTCCGGCATGACCGGTACCGCTATGACCGAGGACGCCGAGTTCCGCCAGATCTACAACCTGCCCGTCATGGCCATCCCCCCGAACAGACCGGTCGTCCGCAAAGACGAGGACGACCTGATCTACCGCAACATCGACGCGAAGTTCAACGCGGTCGCCGACGAAGTGGCGGCCCGCAATGCGGTGGGGCAGCCGTGCCTCATCGGCACCGTATCGATCGAGAGCTCCGAGCGGCTTTCCCGCTTGCTCGACAAGCGCGGCATCAAGCACGAGACGTTGAACGCGAAGAACCACGAGCGCGAAGCGCACATCATCGCCCAGGCCGGTCGCGTCGGCGCGGTAACCATCGCCACGAACATGGCGGGCCGTGGTACCGACATCCTGCTCGGCGGCAACCCCGAGGTCATGGCCGAGGACGTGCTTCGCGCACGCGGTTTCGATCCGGAGCTGCCCGAGGGCGTCGAAGCCGAAGAAGGCAAGCCGCCCGCGCCGACGGCCGAAGACCGCGAAAGC
>NZ_LT964679.1:563480-578797 GCF_900240215.1 Raoultibacter timonensis
GGCTGCGGCCGCCCAGGCCAAGGGCATGCCCGCCGCGCCGCCGAAGGCAGCGCCGACCGGCAAAGCCAAGACGGTGGAGAAGGACAAGGACGATCCGTTCGCCAACGTGGGTCGCAACGATCCGTGTCCGTGCGGCTCGGGCAAGAAGTACAAGAAGTGCCACGGAGCGAATCTGTAGTAACATGGCTGATAGGGAACTGAAGGATATCGAAGAAGTGGCCCGGCGCGTCGTCGACGCGAAGGGGTATCTGCATATCGAGCAGAAGATCGAGGAACTCGGCGCCCTCGACGAGACCATCGCGTCGCCGGGATTCTGGGACGATGCGGCGCATGCCTCGGAGGTGTCGAAGCGGGCGAGCAACTTGCGCGATACCATCGACGAGTACAACGAAGCCGAGGCGCTTCTCGAGGATGCCCGCGCGGCTCTCGAGCTCGCAGCCGAGGACCAGGCGTTCGAGGAGGAGGCGGCAGACGCGCTCGACGCGCTCGACGCGCTGCTCGATCGACTCGAGGTGTCGTCGTGGTTTTCGGGCCGCTTCGATGCAGGCGACGCCATCCTCACGGTCAATCCCGGTTCGGGCGGCCTCGAGGCCCAGGATTGGACCGAGATGCTCTACCGCATGTACTCGCGCTACGCCGAGAAGAAGGGCTGGAAGGTGCGCGTGCTCGATCTTGTGCCAGGCAACGGCATCGGGCTCGATAAGGCGACGATCCAGGTTGAGGGCAAGAACGCTTACGGCATGCTCAGAAGCGAATCCGGCGTGCATCGTCTCGTGCGCATCTCGCCGACCGACGACAAGAAGCGCCGCCATACGACGTTTGCGGGCGTGGAGGTGCTGCCGGTGCTGCCCGACGACATCGAGATCGACATCAACCCCGCCGACGTGCGCGTCGACGTGTACCGATCGAGCGGGCCGGGCGGCCAGTGCGTGAACACGACCGACTCGGCGGTGCGCTTGACCCATGTGCCTACGGGCATCGTGGTTACGTGCCAGAACGAGAAATCGCAGCTTCAGAACAAGGAGGCGGCGTTCAAGGTGCTCCGTGCGAAGCTCTTCGAGCTCGAGGAGCGCAAGCGCGAGGAAGAACTCGAAGAGCTGCGGGGAGAGCGTATGGAGAACTCTTTCGGCAGCCAAATCCGCAACTACGTATTGTATCCTTACCAATTGGTGAAAGACGTGCGCAGCAACATCGAGACGGGCAACGTCGATGCGGTCCTCGACGGGGAAATCGACGAGTTCGTGCTCGGCTACCACAAGTGGCGCGTTACGTCGTAGCGAACAGGCGAGAGAAGAAGGGCGGGCATGGAAGCAACCGAGGTCGAACAGAGGGCGCGAAACATCCGCGAGAACATCGTGAGGATGATCGCCGAAGCAGGTAGCGGGCATCCGGGAGGATCGCTTTCCTGCGCCGATATCCTGACGGCGCTCTATTTCGGGGGCGTGCTCGACCACGACCCCTGCGATCCGAACGACCCCGACAGGGATTACTTCATCCTGGGCAAGGGCCATGCCGCCCCCGCCCTGTACGCGACGCTCGCCGAGGCGGGGTACTTCCCGGCAGACGAGCTCATGACGCTGCGCAAGCTCGGCAGCAGGCTGCAGGGCCATCCCGATTCGAACCTGCTCGAAGGCGTCGAGGTTTCCACCGGCTCGCTCGGCCAGGGGCTGTCCATCGCCGCNTCCGGCCGTCAGGGCGATCCGGGCGTCACGCAGTTCTACCTTTCGCTCGAAGACGACCTCATGAGGCTCTTCGGCGGCAACCGCATGGATTCCATCGGCCGCATGATGGAGAAGACCGATCTCTCCGAGGATACGCCTATCCAGGCGGGCATGGTTTCCAAGGCCATCGAGAGCGCTCAGCGCCAGGTGGAGAGCATGCACTTCGCAGCCCGTAAGAACGTCCTCGAATACGACGACGTCATGAACCTCCAGCGCGTCGCGATCTACGAGGAGCGCAACGCCATCCTCGACGGCAAGGATCTGACCGACCGCATTCCCGAGATCATCCGCGACGCCGCCGAAGGCGTCGTTGCCGAGAACTGCCCCGAGAAGGTGCCTTCCGACGATTGGGACTCCAAGGCAGTCGAGCTCTGGGTCGCCAACATGTGCGGCCGAACCGATTTCGAGGTGGCCGCACTCGATCACGACGACGATCCCGACGAGGTCCTCGAGGGCATCGTCGAATTCTTGCAGGGCGTCTACGACGAGAAGACCGAGATGCTCGGCGCGGAGGCCATGAAGAACCTCGAGGCCCAGGTTATGCTGCGCATCATCGATACGAAGTGGATGGCGCACCTCCAGGAGATGGATTACCTCAAAGCGGGCATCGGCCTGCGCGCCTTCGGGCAGCGTGATCCGCTCGTCGAATACAAGAACGAGGCGTATTCCGCGTTCGAATCGCTGACCGTTTCGATGTACGAGGATTTCCTCCGTACGCTTTTGCGCCTGCAGATCGCGGTGAAAGAGGTTCCCGAGGAGAGAAACCCGCTCGACGGCAAGGTGAGCTATTCGTCGCCCGAGGCGACCCTCACCGATAACTCGACCACGGCTCAGCGCACGCAGGCTGCGGCCGCCCAGGCCAAGGGNGAGGGCCAGGTGTGGGAAGCGGCGACGTTTTCGGTTCACAAGCGCCTCGGCAACCTCGTGGCCATCGTCGATGCGAACGGCCTGCAGATAGACGGTGCCTGCACAGACGTGTGCGCTACCGACAATCTGGGCGAGAAGTTCGCAGCGTTCGGCTGGGAGGTATCCTCGGTTGACGGCCACGACATCCCTGCGCTCATCGAGCTTCTTGGCACCCTGAAGGCTGCGGGCGGAGACGTGCCCCACGCGGTCATCGCTGCAACCGTCAAGGGCAAAGGCGTATCGTTTATGGAAAACCAAGCAGGCTGGCATGGCAAGGCCCCGAACGCCGAGGAGCTCGCAGTTGCCCTTGCCGAGCTCGGCGTGGAAGGAGCCGACCGTGGTTAAGTTCGCATCGCCCGAAGAAGCCTCGCAGAAAAAGGCAACCCGTGCTGCGTTCGGCGCCACGCTCGCCGAACTGGCGGCGGAGGGCCTGCCCGTCGTGGCGGTCGACGCCGACCTGTCGGGTTCGACCACAACCAAGAAATTCGCAAGCGCCGCACCTGAAAACGAGGACAGGCTCTTCAATGTCGGCATTGCCGAGCAGAACATGATCGGCGTGGCGGCAGGCCTCGCGCTCACCGGCCATATCGCCTACACCGGCTCGTTCGCCGTGTTCGGTACGGGCCGCGCTTACGATCAGATTCGCAACACCGTCGCCTATTCCAAGCTCAACGTGAAGATCGCCCCCACGCATGCGGGCATCTCAGTAGGGCCGGACGGCGGCAGCCATCAGATGCTCGAGGACATCTCGCTCATGCGCGGCCTTCCGCACATGACGGTGCTCGTTCCCGCCGATTACGCGGCAGCGCGCGCCGCCATCAGGCTCGCGGCTGAAACGCCGGGTCCGGTGTACGTCCGCATGGGCCGCGCATCGGTGCCGTGCGTGTACGCTACCGACGTCGAACTCGAGGTGGGGCGCGCCTACGTGCTGCGCGAGGGCGCGGATGCGACGGTCGTTGCCTGCGGCGTCGAGATCGACGAGGCGATGAAAGCCGCTGAAGCGCTTGCTGCGGAAGGTATATCCATCGAGGTCGTCGATGCGTTCTCCGTCAAGCCGCTCGATCGTGCCACCATCGTTTCCTCGGTCGAGAAGACCGGATGCGCGGTTGTCGCCGAGGAGCATTCCGTCATCGGAGGCCTCGGGTCGGCCGTAGCGGAGGTCCTTGCCGAAGAGCACCCCGCACCCTGCGAGTTCGTCGGCATGCGCGACACGTTCGGCAAGTCGGGCGAGTTCTCCGAGCTGATGGCGTACTTCTCGCTCGATGCGGCCGCCATTGTTGAAGCTGTGAAGAAGGCGATGGCCAGAAAAGCGATCTGCTAGAATTACGGCGTCTCAGTATATCGACTATTCGAACGGAGCACTCTGTGACAAACGACAACACCTTTGGGGCTCCTGCGCGCACGGGCGCGCACGCCGGGCGTCCGAGGCAGGCTGCGTCGCAACTATCTGCGTCGCTGCCCATGCTCGACGTTGACGACATGCCCCAGCCCATGGGTACACCTGTCATCACGTTTGATCATGTGACCAAGATATACCCCGCGCAGCCCAACAAGCCCGCCCTCGACGACATCACGCTGCAGATCTACGCTGGCGAGTTCGTCTTCCTCGTGGGTCATTCCGGCTCGGGCAAATCTACGTTCATCCGCATGCTCATCCGCGAGGTGAAGCCCACGCAGGGTCATATCTACGTGGCGGACGAGGACCTTTCGACCATGCGCAACTGGCGCGTGCCGTACCTTCGCCGCAACATAGGCTGCGTGTTCCAGGACTTCAAGCTGCTTCCGAACAAAACGGTGTTCGAGAACGTGGCGTTCGCGCTCGAGGTAATCGGCAAGAGCCGCCACGTCATCAAAACTCAGGTTCCCGAGGTGCTTCGCCTCGTCGGCCTGCAGGACAAGCTCAACAAACGCCCCGATCAGCTTTCGGGCGGCGAGCAGCAGCGCGTGTCGATCGCGCGCGCCATCGTGAACCGCCCCCCGTTGCTTATCTGCGACGAGCCGACCGGCAACCTCGATCCGCAGACGTCGCGCGGCATCATGGACCTGCTCGAACGCATCAACCGTACGGGTACGACCGTGCTCGTCGCCACGCACGACCGCGAGATGGTCGACAACATGCGCAGGCGCGTTATCGCGCTCGACAAGGGCCACTTAACCCGCGACCAGGATAGGGGGGTGTACGGTTTCGATGTCTAGTCTGCTGTATTTCCTCAAGGAGTCGCTGACCGGCTTCACGCGCAACCTTTCGACGGCCCTCGGGTCCATCGTGACGATCTTCTTGTCGCTGCTGATCATCGGCATCTTCCTTATCGGCGGCTTCATCGTCGAGAACGTCGTGTCGTCGGTCGAGGACAAGGTGTCCATCTCGGTATGGCTTTCCGACGATGCGTCCGATTCCGACATCACCACGCTGCAAAACTACATCCAGGGTCTCGAGGGGGTCGAAAGCGTCGGCTTCACGACGAAGGACCAGGCGCTCGAGAACTTCCGCAACTCGATGACCTCGAACCCTGAGATCGTCGATCAGCTCGACGGCCAGAATCCGCTACCCGCCTCGATCGAGGTAGAGCTTGCCGATCCGCAGATGGTCGAGACGATCGCAGGCCAGATCCAGAGCAACGATACGTTCACCAAGATCTGCGACAATCCCGCCGATCCGGCCGATTCGCTCAAGTACGGCCAGAAGAGCGTCGAGCGTCTGTTCTCGCTCACGAACTACATCCGCTACATCGGCATCGCGCTCATCGCGCTCTTGATCTTCATCGCAATGGTGTTCATCAACAACACCATCAGGCTTGCCATCCTCGCGCGCCGCAAGGAGATCGCCATCATGCGCCTCGTGGGCGCCTCCAACGGGTTCATCCGCGGGCCGTTTCTGATGGAGGGCGCGCTGCATGCCATCATCGGATCGCTTCTCGCGGTGGGATCGCTCGAGCTTCTGCGCTCGCTCGTGTTCCCCAAGATCTCGTCGGCGCTCGTGTGGCTTCCGCTTGATCTCGGCGGATCGACGACGTTCATGATCTATGCGATCCTCGTCGTGGCGGGTCTTGTCATCGGCCTTCTCGGCTCGGCGCTCGCGATGCGCCGCTACCTGAAGGTGTAGTCGTCTTCGAGGCGAATACGACATGGCCAAGCACGGCGAAACAAACAAGCTCAAAGCTGCGGGCGCACGCAATGCACGGATCATCAGGATACTGACGGCCTGCATTTGCGTGTGCCTCGCCTTCGCTGCCGGATTTCTCGTTCGCGGGGATCAGGGGCTGTTGAAGAGGATCGGCTTCGAATCGCTCATCGTCGCGGGCGAGCAGAATCCCGGCATGACGGTTTCGGGCAGCACATACAGCTCCCTTTCGGCGCGCGTCGCCGAAGTCGAGGGCATCCTCGCCAACGACAGCATGGATTCCTACGACCTCGATGAGACGACTTCGCAGATCCTTGCCGCCTATGCCGCGTCGACCGAAGATCCGTATCTCCGCTATTACGACGAATCGCGCTACCAAGCCTTCATCAAGGAAAACTCGAGCAAATACGGCGGCATCGGCGTGTTGTTCTCCGAATACAACGGACGCGCCTACGCAGTCGACGTGTTCGAGGGCTCCACGGCCGACGCCAACGGGGTGGAGCAGGGCGATTTCGTCGTCGCCATCGACGGCGACCGCAACCAGGAATGGTCGATGAACGAGGTCATCAACGCGCTTGCGCGCGACGAGGGCGAATCGGTCGTCGTTACCTGGCGCAGGCCGGCGAGCATGGATGCGGAGGGCGGCGACGAATTCTCGACGACGCTCACGACGGGCGTCTACAAGGAGCAGAACCTTGCAACCGAGCTGCACGATCAGGTTGGCTACATCTCGCTCAAGCAGCTGACCCAGCAATCGGCCGATCTTGTCGAGAAGGCGGTCAGCGATCTCGAGGAGCAGGGTGCCCTTTCGTTCGTGCTCGATATACGAAGCAATCCGGGCGGATACCTCACCCAAGCGGTCGATATCGCCTCGTTGTTCATGAGAAGCGGCGTCGTCGTCGAGATCGAGACCGTGCGCGAAAGCCCCAGTACGAAATCGGTCGCCAATAGCACGACGGTTACGGACAAGCCGCTCGTCGTGCTCGTGGACGGCAACACCGCCGCCGCTGCCGAGGTGCTCACCGCTGCGCTGCAGGACAGTCAGCGCGCGACGGTCGTGGGCACGACGACCATGGGTAAGGGATCGGTTCAGCGCGTGCAGAAGCTCAGCTTCGGCGGGGCTTTGCGCTATACCGCCGCTTACTATAAGACTCCGCTCGGTCGCGACATCAACGATGTGGGGATCGCCCCCGATATCACGGTCGATAGCGACGGCGACGAGGAAACCGACAACCAGAAGCAGTTTGCGATCGAAACCGCCCAGTCGCTCGTGGAGCTGTAGGCTGCAATGGGCAGGCGCCGCGCACCGTCGAAGCGGAAAACCCGTCGCAATCCGCGCAGCAACCCCCGCGGCGTCCTGCGCGTGTCGGCTGCGGGATACGGGTTCGTGCAGACGGCCGAGGGCGAGTTCTTCGTGCCGGCGTCGAAGATGGGAGGCGCGTTCGACGGCGATATGGTCGAGATAGCGCCGACGCATGTCAACCCCCAGCACAAGCAACCCCACAAGGCGCACGGCAAGCAGGGCGATAAGCCTTCGGGCAGGGTCGTTCGCGTGGTGAACCGCGCCCACGAGAGCGTCGTCGGCCGCTACGAGGTGGCCGAGCCCTTCGGCGTCGTGGTGCCCGAGGACCGGCGCATACCCTACGACATTTTCACGATGCGCAAGGACTATCCGCACGTACGGGACGGCGATGCGGTGCGCGTGCGCATCACGACGTACCCCTCGCGCAACGAGGCCGCTACGGGCATCATCGAAGAGGTGATCGGCCGAGCCGAGGACGAGGATCTCGCCATCGACATGATCGTCGCCCGCCATAAGCTCGAGACGGCATTCTCGGACGCCTCGATCGAGCAGGCCGAAAAAGCCGAGGTCGACGTGGCGGGCGCTTTGGGCGAGGGCTACCGCGATCTCAGGGACCGGTTCGTCTTTACGATCGACCCTGCCGACGCTCGCGATTTCGACGACGCCATCTCAATCGACGAGGTCGACGGCCTCGTGCGCCTCGGCGTGCACATCGCCGACGTGTCGCACTATGTGCCGTGGAACTCTTCGATCGACCTCGATGCCCGCCGCCGCGCGACGAGCGTATACCTTGTCGACCGCGTGATCCCGATGCTGCCCGAAGAACTCTCGAACGACATCTGCTCGCTCAAGCCGGGAGAGCCGCGCCGGGCGATGACCGCCGATATGTTCCTCGACGGCTCCTTCGAGGTGAAGCGGGCGACTTTCTATCCTTCGGTCATCGAATCGAAGGTCCGCCTCAGCTACGAGGAGGCCCAGGAGGCGCTCGACGGGGACGGGGGCGCTTCGATCGACGAGGCGCTGGCCGATAAGCTGCACCGGCTGCATGAGGTCGCCTGCGGTTTGGCCGACGCGCGCCGACGCGCGGGCGGCATCGATTTCGATACGACCGAGGCGAAGGTGAGGCTCGATTCGGGCGGCGAGCCCGAGGCGATCGTGTTGCGCCGCCGCACCGATGCGACCGAGATGATCGAAGAGGCGATGGTGCTCGCGAACAATCAGGTCGCCTCCTATCTCAGCGAACGGGGGTTTCCGAGCGTCTATCGCGTGCACGAACCGCCTTCGCCCGAAAGCCTCGCCGAGCTCGTACCCGTGCTGCAGGAATTCGACTACCTCAAAACCGTTTCCGCCTCGGCGTTTTCGGCCGGAAGCCCGACTGCCATTCAGGCGGTGCTCGGCCGCGCTGCCGGAAGGCCCGAGGCCGAACTCGTCTCGACGCTCGTGCTCAGATCGATGAAGCGGGCAGAGTACAAAAGCGAATGTGGGCCCCACTTCGGGCTCGCGAGTGATGCCTATACGCATTTCACAAGTCCGATCAGGCGCTATCCCGATCTTATCGTGCACCGTATGCTCAAAGCGCAGCTGTTCGGAAAACCCGGCACCTTCGAGCAGCAAGTGCACAGCCTCGCCTGGCTCGCAAAGCATTCCTCCGAGATGGAACGCATCGCCGAGGCGGCTGCGCGCGAATCGCAGGAGTACAAGATGATCGAGTACCTTTCCCGCGATGTGGGAGCCGCATTCAATGCGGTGATAGCGGGCGTGGCGAGCTACGGCTTCTTCGTGCGGCTCGAGAATACGGCGGAGGGCCTCGTTCCCTTAAAAGAGCTCGGAGCCGAGTACTTCGCCCTCGACGCGAGGCGCCACCAGCTTGTCGGCCAGGAAAGCGGAACGGTGTACCGGCTGGGACAGCGCGTCCGCGTGGTCCTTGAAGCCGCATACCCGCGCGAGCGCAAGCTCGATTTTCGCCTTGCACCGCGCGGGCGATAGCGCCTCTGCGGTCTTGCGTTCGCCACCACGCGGTCGAGCTGGTATAATTCCCGAGAAGAAAACGAACGATACGGGAGTGCGGGCGGAAGAATGCATGCAGCCATGAAGAGAATCATCGCAATCGCATCGGCGTGCGCGCTGTGCCTTGCGCTCGGCGCCTGTTCGGATGGAGGCGATTCTTCGGCTCCCGAGGACGAGCCCGCCTACGAGAAGCGCTCCACTGTCGAATACTCAGTCGCCGACGCCGTCGGCGAATACAAGCAGGGCGATCTGAGCGGCGCGAGCTATCGCGTGGCGGTTCCCGCCGATACGGGCGACGACGAGCTCAAAGCGGTATTTTCGGACGTCGTGGCGGGGGGGGGGTCCGACGTGCCTACCCCGTGGGTCTACCGCGGTGCCCCCCCGACGGACGGCAGCGAAGCCCTCGANATCCGGCGGAGACCGCATCGACGATCCCGCCAACCCCCGCACCGGCAGCCCGGAAAAGGCGGGTGCCGATCTTAGCCTGGCGGCGGATAGGGTTTGCTTCGCAGGGTTTTCATCGTTGTGTTGCAGATTCGGGCTTCCGATGGGCCAATCGGGGGTTCGCGCGTGCGGTGTACGGCGGCATGCGGATGGGGTCGAAGCTGTGATCAGGCGCTATCCGAAGGCGGGCACGTTCGGTGTTCAGACGCGCATTCCCAAGCGCAACACAACGATGAAAAACCCGTAACGGCCGCGCACGGATCTTGGCGCGTACTTGCGTGCGCGAGCTGAGGAAAACCGTGCGCCTGGATTTCGCTTGCCTGGGTTCGGCCGTGGCTGCGCCTGATCTCTCGGGTTCGGACGTCCAGGACGTCCATAATCTTCCGAGTGATATTTGAAGATTCGGACCGAAACGTGGTCTTTTCTCAAAATTAGTTTGATAATCAAACTAATTAAGCTACCATGATGCGGTCTTGAAACCGTGCGGCTGTCCGGCTGCATCTTTCCGGCCGTCGGCCGGTAGGACACGAGAGAAGGTTTGAACATGAACATAGCCATCGTCACCGACTCGACGTGCGATTGGTCGCCCGAAGAGTACGAGCAGAACAACGTCGTCATGGTTCCCCTGAAGATTCAGGTGGGAGAGCAGACGCTGCTCGATCAGGTGGAGCTCCCCTCCGAAGAATTCTACGACCGCATGTTGGCTGCATCCGAGATCCCCATGACATCGCAGCCCTCGCCGGGCGATTTCGTCGCCGTATACGAGCGTTTGGCGGGCGAGGGGTTCGATGCCGTCGTCTCGCTGCATCTTGCGCCCGTGCTTTCGGGCACGCTCGCATCTGCCGAGATGGCCGCAAAGAACGTCGACATTCCCGTTGCCGCGATCGATTCGAAAAACGCCACATCGAGCCTTGGTCTGCTCGTTGAGAAGGCGTGCCGCATGCGCGACGGGGGTGCGGAGTTCTCCGCGATCGTCTCTGCGCTCGAGGCTGCAACGGAGAAAACGCACCTCTACCTCGCTCCCGAGTCGACCGACAACCTCGTTAAGGGCGGCCGCATCACCGAGGAGCAGGCGCAGGGTGCGGCTATGCTCAACATCAAGCTCGTGTTCGCCCTCGACGAGACGGGACGTCTCGTCAATCTCGACAAAGTCAAGGGATCCAAGGGCATCATCAAGCGCTTCGTCGAGGCGGCGGTTGCTCATGCCGAAGAATACGGCCCGCTCAGGCTTCGCTTCATGCACGCGCGTAACGGCGGCGAGGTCGAGAAGCTCATCGATGCACTCGAAGCCGAGGGCATCGAGTTCGAAGTTGCGGGAATCGATTCGTGCGGCGCAACGGTTGCAACCCATGCGGGTATCGGCGTAATCGGCATGGCCGTATCGCCGGCAAACGGGTAAAATGGTACCGAAGCGAACGGATGGGAGCGATGACCGAAGAGAACAGACAACCCGAACAGGTGCAGGAGCCTCTGAGCGAGGGGGCCCTCAAGCGCCGTGCGGAGCTCGACGAGCTCCTTTCGAGCACGTTCAATTCGGTGCTTCGCACCGAAGAGAAATCCCTCCAGAACAAGCTGACCGAGGGATTGACCATCACCGAAATCCACACGATCGTCGCTGTCGGGCTGCATGAGACCAATCCCATGAACGTGGTTGCGGCGCGTCTCGGCGTCACGCTCGCCACGCTGACGACGGCGGTCAACAAGCTCGTCGACAAGGGCTTCATTACAAGGACCCGCTGCATCGACGATCGCCGCAAAGTGCTCATCTCGCTGACCAAGCGCGGCAAGCAGGTATACCGCGCTCACGGCCTGTTCCATCGCAGGATGATCAACGAGGCCTTGGCCGAGCTCGACGAAGAGGAAGAGCGTGTGTTCGCGCATGCGCTCGTCAAGGTCAAGGCTTTCTTCGACGAACAGGATTGAGCGGAGCGTCTGCAGAAATCGTGGAACCCCTTGCTTGATTGCAGCAGAGTCGTAGTATTGTTTTCGGCAAAAGCTTAGACTATCAAACTATTTGCTTAACAAAAGAAATTGAAACGGCTTGGCGAAAATGCTGAGCAGGGAAAACCGTCTGGCGAAAACGTCTGACGGAAGCGAGAAAGGACGAATATGGCTACGTTGGACACCGTCAAGGAAGTGCTCGCCGAGAATCTCGACATCGAGGGCGATCAGGTTACCGAGGAGGCGACGCTCGACTCGCTCGGCATCGACTCCCTCGATATGGTCGAGCTCATCTGCGACATCGAGGAGAAGTGCGATATCGAGTTCGGCGAGCCCGAGGGCATCTCCACGATCGGCCAGCTCGTTGCGCACATCGACTCCCTCAAGTAGGGGATTCGCATGAAGACGCGGGTAACCGAGCTTTTAGGCATCGAGCACCCCATCATCCAGGGGGCTATGGCGTGGGTCGCCAATGCGAGTCTTGCAGGTGCGGTCAGCGAGGCGGGCGGCTTGGGCATTATCGCCGCCGGCGGCGCCCCGCTTTCCTGGATCGAAGAGCAGGTGCGCATAGCGCGGACGATGACCGATAAGCCCATCGGCGTGAACATCATGCTCATGAACCCCGAGGCTTCCAAGATCGCCCAGCTGCTCGCCGACTTGCGCGTCGACGTTATCACAACCGGCGCGGGAAGCCCGTCGACCTACATCGGTATGTGGAAGGAGGCAGGCTGCAAGGTCGTGCCCGTCATCGCGTCGAGCGCGCTTGCCGCACGCATGGAGCGCTGCGGAGCCGATGCCGTTATCGCTGAGGGGTGTGAGGCGGGCGGCCATATCGGGGAGCTTACCACGATGGCCCTTGTGCCTGCGGTACGCGATGCGGTTTCCATACCCGTTATCGCCGCAGGTGGCATAGCCGACGGACGAACCATGGCCGCCGCCTTCGCCCTCGGAGCGGAGGGCGTGCAGGTGGGTACGAGGTTTCTTACGGTCGACGAATGCACGATCAGCGATGCGTACAAAGAGCGCGTCGTGGCTGCCAAGGATTCCGATACGATCGTGACGGGCCGCGCCGGCGGGCATCCCGTCCGCGGCCTCAAGAACGCCTTCTCGCGCAAGGTCAGGATGCTCGAAGGTGATCCCACTGCCGATAAGGCAGAGCTCGAGGCGCTGTACTCCGGATCGCTCAGGCGCGCTGTCGAAGGCGATACCGACAACGGCTCGATGATGGCGGGGCAATCCGCCGGGATCGTGCGCGAGCGGAAAACCGCGCGCGAGGCCATCGGCGATATCGTACGCGAAGCCGAAGCGGTCGGCGGCCTCTCGCTTGTCGAAACGGCCGAACACAACGCCGCTCGGGCGCTGTCTCGAAAGGATGCATGATGGGGTTTTCGGTCGACTCGGCCAAGCCCGTGTTCATGCTGTCGGGTCAGGGTTCGCAAGCCGTCGGCATGGGGGTCGATCTTATGGGGCTGCCCGAGGTGCGAGAGGCGTTTGCCTGCGCTTCCGATGCGTTCGGATTCGATGTGGCTCGCCTCGTTGCGCATGGTTCGCCTGAGGAGATTTCCCAAACCCGCCATGCGCAGGCTGCGATCGCGGCGCTGTCGGTGGGCATCGCCCGCGNTCGGGCATGCTCGATATGGAAGATACGTTCGAACTCGCGGCCCGGCGGGCTGCCCTCATGGGCGAAGCCGCCGCCGCGCATCCGGGTGCCATGTGCGCGCTGCTCGGCGCAGAGGAAGCATCGGCGCGCGAACTGTGCGAAGAGTGCGCGATGGGCGAGGTGCTGGTGGTAGCCAACTGCAACTGTCCGGGTCAGATCGTCGTTTCCGGAACGAGGGAGGCGATCGGGCGCGCACAGGAAGCGTGGGGGGCTCGCAAAAAACGCGCTGCGCTGCTCGCCACCGAGGGCGGTTTTCACAGCCCTCTCATGGCCGAGGCATCCGTTGCGTTTGCGGCGTATCTCGCTACGGTCGAGTTCGCCGATGCGCGCATTCCGCTTGTCTGCAACGTCGACGCAAAGCCGCTATCGGCCGCCGATGCGCCCGAGCACCTTGCGCGCCATCTAGTGGAGCCGGTGCGCTTCGACCGAAGCGTGGCGCTTCTGGCGCAAGCGGGAGCCACCGATTTCATCGAAACCGGATTCGGGGGCGTGCTTATCGGGCTGGTGAAGCGCATCGACAAGAGCCTCGTTCGGTCGATCGTGCAGGACAGGGCGGGGTTCGAGGATGCATGCGAGCACTACGGCGCCCGGGCGGCGGGCGAGCCGTCGGCGAATTAACGCACCGATTTCGAAAAGGATAGTGATGGAAACGAAGATAAACGATGCCGCGGGAGCCGAAACGGTCGTGCGGCGGGCAGCGGTGGTGACGGGCTCGAGCCGGGGAATCGGTCGGGCGATCGCAGCCGAGCTCGCCCGCTCGGGAATGGACGTCTGCGTGAACTGCTCCTCCGAATCGGGCTTGCCCGCTGCTGAAAGCGCGGCGGCGCATCTGCGCGACGCATACGGTGCGAACGCCATTGCCGTGCGCGCCGACGTGTCGAGCGCGGACGAGGCGAAACGCCTCGTCGATGCGGCGTACGAAGCGTTCGGTCGGCTCGACGTGCTCGTAAACAACGCGGGCATCACGCGCGACGGGCTTGCCGCCCGTATGAAGGAAGACGATTTCGACGCCGTGATCGCCACGAATCTCAAAGGGGCGTTCAACTGCTGCAAGGCTGCAACGAGCTACATGATGAAGCAGCGCTTCGGCCGCATGATATTCATGGGAAGCGTTGTCGGGCTTGCGGGGAACGCGGGCCAGGCGAACTACGCTGCGTCGAAGGCGGGGCTCGTGGGTCTCGCGAAGTCGCTTGCGAAGGAACTTGCGGGGCGCAACATCACGGCCAACGTGGTTGCGCCCGGGTTTATCGGAACCGATATGACCGACGCCCTGTCCGAGAAGCAGCAGGCGGCCATTCTCGATCGTATCGCGGCGAAGCGGTTCGGCGCACCCGAGGACGTGGCGGCGCTCGTCGGATTCCTCGCAGGCGAGCGTGCAGGCTACATCACCGGCCAGGTCATCGGAGTGGATGGGGGAATGTCGCTATGATCGCAGACGGCAAAAGAACGCGCAAGCCCGACGGCACCCACCGCGTGGTCATCACCGGCACGGGCGCCATCTCGCCGGCCGGCGTGGGCGTCGACGCCCTGTGGGAAGCAGTCATGGAAAAGCGTTGCTGCATCGGGTCGCTTACCCGGTTCGAGAGCGAGCCGTTCGACGTTAAAATCGCGGGCGAGATCCCCGATTACGATCCGATCGCTTTGGGCCTTACCAAGAAGGAAGTCCATCGTCTGGCCCGCTTCGTCCAGTACGCCTACATCGCTTCCGACGAGGCGATGGCCCAGGCGGGCTTCGATATGGAAGCCGAGGACCGGGCGCGCATCGGATGCGCGTTCGGATCGGGCATCGGGGGTCTCGAGGCGTTCGAGCAGGGAAGCGTCACCCTCAACACCAAAGGGCCCAAGCGCGTGATTCCGCTGTTCATACCCACGGTTATCTCGAACATGGCTGCGGGTAACCTCTCGATCCGCTACGGACTTTTGGGCGAATGCACCAATGTGGTGACCGCTTGCGCTACGGGAACCCACTGCATCGGCACCGCGTATCGATGCATCAAGCACGGTTATCTCGATGCGGCGCTCGCCGGCGGTACCGAAGAAAGCGTGACGCCCGTAACCTTGGCGGGCTTCGGGAACCTCGGGGCGCTCTCCAAAGCCTCCGATCCGATGCGGGCGTCGACGCCGTTCGATGCCCGCCGCAGCGGGTTCGTTGCCGGGGAGGGTGCGGGTGCGGTTGTGCTCGAGTCGCTCGAGCAATGTCTCTTATACACGTCT
>NZ_LT964679.1:579234-668169 GCF_900240215.1 Raoultibacter timonensis
CGCGCACGGCACGTCGACCCCCGCAAACGATAAGGCCGAATCAATTGCGCTCGTCTCGCTTGCGGGCGAGAACTGCGATGTGCCGGTCGTGTCCGTCAAAGGGGTAACCGGCCATATGCTCGGGGGCGCCGGAGCCGTCGAAGCCATCGTGTGCGCACGTTCGGTCGCCGAAGGCGTCGTGCCTGCGACTACGGGTTTTGCCGAGGCGGATCCGGAATGCCCGGTGCGCGTGCTTACCGAGCCGCTGAGGAACTACCCGCAGAAGGTTGCGCTTTCGAACTCGCTCGGATTCGGCGGGCATAACGGGGTGCTGGCGCTTTCGCCGTGTGCCGGCTGATGCGCTGGTTCGAGAAAGGAAATCGTATCAATGGACACCATCGAATACCCATGCGGTAGATCGGTCATCGAAGCGGTGCTGCCTCATCGCGATCCGTTCGTTTGGGTGACGCGCGTTATGGAATGCGCACCGGGCGATTCGATCGTGGCCGAGCTCGATGTCGAGGTCGGTTTGCCCCTGTTCGTAGGCCATTTCCCCGGCCATCCGGTATTGCCGGGGGTCATCATCATGGAAGCGCTCGCCCAGGCGGCGTCGTTCTGCATCCTCGTCGGCCGCGGGGCCGAGGGGAGCGTCGGGTTCTTGACGGGCATCGACCGCGCGAAGTTTCGCCGTCAGGTGCAGCCGGGCGATACCGTGCGTCTCGAGGCCCGCATCGTGAAATCGTCATCGCGCATGTGCGTGGCGGAAGTCGAGGCGAGCGTTGAAGGCGTTCTGTGCGCGAGCGCAACCCAGAAATACGTGCTCGATACGCCGTCGAGCGCTCGCTGCTAAAGGAGTTGACCGTGGGAAGACGGAAACGTCAGGACTACATTACCATTCCTCATCAGGGTACGAAACCCGAATGGGTGCAGGGCGTTTCGACCGAGGAGCTGCTCGCCGCCAACGGAACGAACATCGGGGCGCTCGGATCGGTTGAAATCGCGTACAGCCTCGAGAACATCGCGCGTGAGCTGGACGGTACGGCGCCCTCGGGCGGCGGGGCCGAAACGATCGCGGGGGCACCCGTACGGCCCCGTGTGCTCGTGGCCGGCTACGGGGAGAACGCGAAGCGCGTGATTCGAGCCTGCTTCGATGCGGGGCTCGATCCGATCGCCGTCTATACCGGAAACGATTCGCAGGCTGCCTACGTTCGCGCGGCCGCCAAAGCGGAGAAGATCGGCGAAACGTTTTCCGAAGCGGTGTTTTCGAACAGCTACGCGCTTCTGAAGGCGTGCGAATCGAGCGGCGCGGGCGCGGTGCTCGCACTCGACGCCGAAGTCGGGGCGGATCGCCACTTCTGCGGTCTGGCTGAGGCGGGGGGCGTGAAGGTGTTTCGCGCCATCGCCCCCGCTGTTCCCCAGCGAGGATGGCTCGTCTGCCAAGGGTCGCCGGCGGTGCACGAAGCCGCATGGCGCAAGTGCCCGCATTGCGGACTCATGTTCGACGTGGCTACGCTTGCGGCGGGGCATTTCGAGTGCCCTTCATGCGGCGGCCTGCATCGCATGTCGTCATCCGAGAGGATATGCGATCTGCTCGATGCGGGAAGCTTCGAGGAGTGGGAGCGCGGTTTGCCCCGCACCGATCCGCTCGAGTTTCCCGGCTATCTCGAGAAGGTCGAAGCGCTCAGCAGGGAAACCGGTCTTGACGAGGCGGTGCGCTGCGGGGTGGGAACCGTTGCCGGCATGCGGTTCGCGATTGCGATCATGGACTCGCGGTTCCTCATGGGTTCGATGGGGTCGGTTGTCGGCGAGAAGATCGCCCGCACCGTCGAGCGTGCAACGCGGGACAGCCTTCCCCTGGTGATATTCACCGCGTCGGGTGGCGCGCGCATGCAGGAGGGGCTTTTGTCCCTCATGCAGATGGCGAAGGTGTCGTGCGCCCTTTCCTCTCACGCGGCGGCGGGGCTGCTGTACGTTTCGGTGCTCACCGATCCGACGACCGGCGGCGTGACCGCGTCGTTCGCCATGCAGGGCGATATCATTTTAGCGGAGCCGCGCTCGCTTGTCGGGTTTGCGGGCCAACGGGTCATCCGCGATACGATCAAGCAGGAGCTGCCCGAGGGTTTTCAGAGCGCCGAGTTTGCCCTCGAGCACGGGCTCATCGACGCCATCGTGCCGCGCGCCCAGCTGCGCGACACGCTTGCGCATATCATCGCCATCCACGAGGCGACGTCTCGGCATTGCGTGCTCGAGGACGGGGTACCGCTCAGCTACGCGGCGGTTTGCGAGAACCTCGTCGGAAGCGGGAAGGGTACCTACAATACGGTCACGTATGGAATGTTCCCTCAGTTGAAGCGTGCCTTTTCGGTGGCCTCGCAGCGGTTCGTGGCCGCCAAGCCGAAACCGTCGCGACATTTTTCGCTCGGCAGGACCAAAAAACAGCGTGCATCCGAAAAGCGACTCGCTGCGCTGCTCGATGGCGGATTCTACGCCGAAGACGGCATGCTTCTCGACGACGAGCACTGCTCCGTCGAGCCGTCGGAAAGCTGTGGCACGAGCCCTGCGTCGCGAGCTGCCGACGCGGCGAATCGCGCCTGGGAAAGCGTGCAGCTCGCTCGCAACACCAAACGTCCGACGGCGATGGCTTACGTAAAGAGCTTCGTCGACGGCTTCATCGAGCTGCACGGAGATCGTTCTTTCGCCGACGACGGCGCGATCGTGGCCGGCATCGGGTGGATCGGCACGCATCCGGTTACCGTGATCGTGCAGGAAAAGGGCTCCGACCTCAAAGAGCGCCTCGCGCGCAATTTCGGCTGCCCTCAGCCCGAGGGCTATCGCAAGAGCCTGCGCCTCATGAGGCAGGCCGAGAAGTTCGGCCGCCCAGTCGTATGCCTCGTCGATACGCAGGGGGCGTTCTGCGGTACCGAGGCCGAAGAGCGCGGAGCGGGTAACGCGATCGCCGATAACCTGATAGCCATGGCGGGTCTGCGCGTTCCCATCGTGAGCGTGCTCGTCGGGGAGGGCGGAAGCGGGGGAGCGCTCGCGCTCGCGCTCGCCGACCGTGTGGCCATGCAGGAGCATGCCGTGTATTCGGTGCTCTCGCCNCTTGCGGAAATCACAGGGTTCGGCGCGACGGGCGACGCGTACCATATGACAGCCCCCGATCCCAATGGCGACGGACTCGTTCGAGCCATGCGCATGGCCCTTGCCGAAGGCGGCTTCGATCCATCCGATATCGGCCACGTGAACGCGCACGGCACGTCGACCCCCGCAAACGATAAGGCCGAATCAATTGCGCTCGTCTCGCTTGCGGGCGAGAACTGCGATGTGCCGGTCGTGTCCGTCAAAGGGGTAACCGGCCATATGCTCGGGGGCGCCGGAGCCGTCGAAGCCATCGTGTGCGCACGTTCGGTCGCCGAAGGCGTCGTGCCTGCGACTACGGGTTTTGCCGAGGCGGATCCGGAATGCCCGGTGCGCGTGCTTACCGAGCCGCTGAGGAACTACCCGCAGAAGGTTGCGCTTTCGAACTCGCTCGGATTCGGCGGGCATAACGGGGTGCTGGCGCTTTCGCCGTGTGCCGGCTGATGCGCTGGTTCGAGAAAGGAAATCGTATCAATGGACACCATCGAATACCCATGCGGTAGATCGGTCATCGAAGCGGTGCTGCCTCATCGCGATCCGTTCGTTTGGGTGACGCGCGTTATGGAATGCGCACCGGGCGATTCGATCGTGGCCGAGCTCGATGTCGAGGTCGGTTTGCCCCTGTTCGTAGGCCATTTCCCCGGCCATCCGGTATTGCCGGGGGTCATCATCATGGAAGCGCTCGCCCAGGCGGCGTCGTTCTGCATCCTCGTCGGCCGCGGGGCCGAGGGGAGCGTCGGGTTCTTGACGGGCATCGACCGCGCGAAGTTTCGCCGTCAGGTGCAGCCGGGCGATACCGTGCGTCTCGAGGCCCGCATCGTGAAATCGTCATCGCGCATGTGCGTGGCGGAAGTCGAGGCGAGCGTTGAAGGCGTTCTGTGCGCGAGCGCAACCCAGAAATACGTGCTCGATACGCCGTCGAGCGCTCGCTGCTAAAGGAGTTGACCGTGGGAAGACGGAAACGTCAGGACTACATTACCATTCCTCATCAGGGTACGAAACCCGAATGGGTGCAGGGCGTTTCGACCGAGGAGCTGCTCGCCGCCAACGGAACGAACATCGGGGCGCTCGGATCGGTTGAAATCGCGTACAGCCTCGAGAACATCGCGCGTGAGCTGGACGGTACGGCGCCCTCGGGCGGCGGGGCCGAAACGATCGCGGGGGCACCCGTACGGCCCCGTGTGCTCGTGGCCGGCTACGGGGAGAACGCGAAGCGCGTGATTCGAGCCTGCTTCGATGCGGGGCTCGATCCGATCGCCGTCTATACCGGAAACGATTCGCAGGCTGCCTACGTTCGCGCGGCCGCCAAAGCGGAGAAGATCGGCGAAACGTTTTCCGAAGCGGTGTTTTCGAACAGCTACGCGCTTCTGAAGGCGTGCGAATCGAGCGGCGCGGGCGCGGTGCTCGCACTCGACGCCGAAGTCGGGGCGGATCGCCACTTCTGCGGTCTGGCTGAGGCGGGGGGCGTGAAGGTGTTTCGCGCCATCGCCCCCGCTGTTCCCCAGCGAGGATGGCTCGTCTGCCAAGGGTCGCCGGCGGTGCACGAAGCCGCATGGCGCAAGTGCCCGCATTGCGGACTCATGTTCGACGTGGCTACGCTTGCGGCGGGGCATTTCGNTAAAGAGCTTCGTCGACGGCTTCATCGAGCTGCACGGAGATCGTTCTTTCGCCGACGACGGCGCGATCGTGGCCGGCATCGGGTGGATCGGCACGCATCCGGTTACCGTGATCGTGCAGGAAAAGGGCTCCGACCTCAAAGAGCGCCTCGCGCGCAATTTCGGCTGCCCTCAGCCCGAGGGCTATCGCAAGAGCCTGCGCCTCATGAGGCAGGCCGAGAAGTTCGGCCGCCCAGTCGTATGCCTCGTCGATACGCAGGGGGCGTTCTGCGGTACCGAGGCCGAAGAGCGCGGAGCGGGTAACGCGATCGCCGATAACCTGATAGCCATGGCGGGTCTGCGCGTTCCCATCGTGAGCGTGCTCGTCGGGGAGGGCGGAAGCGGGGGAGCGCTCGCGCTCGCGCTCGCCGACCGTGTGGCCATGCAGGAGCATGCCGTGTATTCGGTGCTCTCGCCGGAGGGTTTCGCGTCGATCCTCTGGAAAGATCGGACCCGCGCGCCCGAAGCGGCGGCTGCCATGAAAATGAGCGCGCACGAGGCCCAAGAAATGGGCGTCGTCGATGCGGTGCTTTCGGAAGGCGAGGCGCCGGCTCACGAGAATTGCGAGGTGGCGGCTGCGATCGTGCGCGGCTACATCGTCCGCGCGCTCGAAGAGCTCGACGGCACCCCGGTCTCCCAGATGCTCGAAGAGCGCTATGCGAGGTTCCGCTCCTTTTGATGCGCGGCTTCGTGTGATTCGACCGTTCGATCCTTCGGCTCGCCGCTCGCATATCTGACGAAGATGCGTCGTGAAACCCGTCGGTTCAGGGTACAATGATCCGACGGGTTTCACGGAGTTTCCGAAGACGGGAGTGGCGGGGAATGTTCGACAGGGTCGACGCGTGGTTCGCACGTTTAGAGGACGTCATGGCGTTTCAGGCCATCCGCCAGGGTCTTATCCTGACGATCCCGGTTCTGCTCGTCGGATCGTTCAGCCTCATCTTCTTGAACCTGCCGATCGAACCGTATCGGGAATTTCTTGCGGGCGCGCCGTGGTTTCAGGGCGTGCTCGATACGGCTTACGCCGCCACGATGGGCATATTCTCGCTCTACGTTTCGGTGGCGATCGCGCTGCGCTACGCAAGCGCCTACGCCGAGCGGTTCGGCGGGTTCTTCACGCAAGGCGCCCCGTTTGCCGCCCTCGCCGCCTATCTCATGTTCGTGGGCTTCGGCAGCGAAGCGTTCGATCAGGTTGTTCTGAGCACGCGGTCGCTGTTCATCGCCATCGTATGCGGGCTCGTTTCCTCGATGCTCTACTGCCGCATCATCCGCGCAAGGAAGAAGCGGCGTTTGTACGGCGACAGCATCGACGGCGTGTTCAACCAGGCAGTAGAGGGGCTTATTCCCATCGCGGCGGTCATTGCGGTCTTTGCCGTCTTCGAGACGGTTGCGACCTCGCTTTCGGGCGCCGGCAGCATCGAGGAGCTGTTCTTCCTCGGCGTGAGCGCCCTGTTCCCCTTGGCGACGCCCACGTGTGCGAGCGGGCTTCTGTACCTGCTCATGAACAACGTCATGTGGTTCTTCGGCATACACGGCGGCAACATGCTCGACGGCGTTGCGCAGAGCATTTTCGTGCCCGGCACCGCCGCGAACGCCGCTGCTTTGGCGGCTGGGGGAGAGCCGGTGCAGATCGTTACGAAGACGTTCTTCGACGTATTCGCGTCGATCGGCGGCGCCGGAGCGTTGCTGTCGCTGCTCATCGCCATCCTGCTGTTCGGCAGGCGGCGCAACGTGCGGCGCCTCTCGGCGTTTGCGACCGTGCCCATGGTGTTCAACATCAGCGAGATCATGATGTTCGGTCTGCCGGTGGTATGGAACCCCGCCTTGTTCGTGCCGTTCATCATCGTCCCGCTCGTGAACATGGTCGTAGCGTATGCGGCGATGGCTGCGGGCCTCGTGCCGCCTACGATCGTCGACGTATCGTGGACGACGCCGCCGATCGTAGGCGGCTACGTTGCTACGGGATCGGTGGCGGGCGCGGTGCTCCAAGTTGCGAACCTTGCCATCGGCGCGGCTATCTACCTTCCGTTCTTGCGCCGCTACGAGCGGCTTGCTAACGAGCGCGATTGCGTTGAGTACCGAGGCCTTCTCCGCACCTTCCAGGAGGCCGAGAAATCGCAACGCGACGTCGATCTCATGCAGGCTCCCGGCGCCCTTGGCGCCGTTGCGCGATCGCTTGCCGAAGATATCCGCCGGGCGGTGGACGACCGGGCGCTGACGTTGCACTACCAGCCGCAGTTCGATGCGACGGGCAATGCGGTGGGCGCCGAAGCGCTGCTACGCTTCGAGCATCCGGTGTACGGGCCCATCTATCCCCCGCTCGTCGTAGAACTCGCGCAGGAAAGCGATCTTCTCGACGACCTCGAACGGGCGGTGTTCGATGCGGCGCTCGACGATGCGGCGATCGTGGAATCCCTTGCGGCGCAAGGGGTCCTGCGCTCCGATTTCTCGGTGAGCGTGAACGCGACGGCGCGCATGCTGCAGGACGAGACGCGCGTCGATTTCATCATAGCGGCTGTGCGTGCACGGTCGCTCGGCGAGGGACGCGTCATCGTGGAGGCAACCGAGCGCGAGGCGCTCAGGTGGGATAGCGGAGCGTCCGATCTGCTTCGGCGCATCGCCGATGCCGGCATTCCGCTGGCCATCGACGACTTCTCTATGGGACGTACGTCGTTTCAGTATCTGGAGACGAGCGTGTTCACGGTGGTGAAGCTCGACGGCACGATAGCGAAGGGCGTCATGGAGAACGAACGCTATGCCGAGATCGTCTCTTCGATCACGCGTTTGTCGGAGCAGCTGGGCTTTACGGTTTTGGCCGAATACGTGGAGACCGAGGAGCAGCGCGCCCGCCTCGAGGCGTTGGGATGCTCGTACTTCCAGGGATATCTGTACGCGCCTGCTCTGCCGTTCGACGAGATGGTCGAGCGCGTGAGCGGAAGACGGGTTTGAGATGCGAAGCACGGGTGTCGAAATGGCGAGAGGAAAGGGCGGTCGAGGGTATGGTAAATAGGCAGGACGATACGCGCAGCTGCGCGAACTGCGCGACGATGGCGTGCGACGACGGAGAAGCGCAGGCGCCGTTTCCCGATTTCTGCATGACGACGCGTGCGTCTGACGAGGTGTTCGAAGATGCGCTTTCCGCCTATCGCGACGATCCCGAAACCGCGCGCATATTCCAGGCGGCGGCTGAGGTAGAAGGGCTTTACTACGGAAGGCTCACGCGCGTCGAGGAGGTCATGGTGTTCGCCCGACGCATCGGAGCCGAAACGATCGGCATCGCAAGCTGCTCGGGCTTGCTTGCGGAAACGCAGGCGTTCGCGAAGATCCTGAAAGCAAAGGGATTCGAGGGCGTTTGCGCCGTTGCGTGCAAGGTGGGCAAGATCGACAAAAAGCGCGCGGGCATCGCCGACGACATGAAAGTGCACCCCGGCGGCTTCGAGCCGACGTGCAATCCGATCGCTCAGGCCCGCATCCTCAACGAAGCCGGCACCGACCTCAACGTGATCGTCGGGTTGTGCGTCGGACACGATACGCTGTTCATCAAGCATTCCGAAGCGCCGGTCACCTATCTGGTGGTGAAGGACCGGGTGCTCGCACACAATCCCGCCGCCGCCCTGTATACGAAGGGTTCGTACTACGGGCGCCTCATGACCCCCGATTTGCCCGAGCCGCGGTAAGCCCCGCTACGCGTCGTCTTCGATATACGAATGCAGCAGATCGACGAGTTCCCGGCGGCTGTGCACCGACGTTTTACCGTATATGTTGCGAAGATGCGTGCGCAACGTGCTCTCGGTAATGCAGAGGCGTTCTTGTATGACGGCGTTGTTCTTGTCCTTCATCACCAGCTCCGCGATCTCCTCCTCTCGCTTCGACAGCCCGTATTCTTGCGCGGCGAGCTGAACGCACAGCGTAAACGATTCATCCGTATCGGGCTTCCGCTTCGCCGTTTTACGCTTCTCGAAGAACCGCTTGATATCGCTTTCGCTCATGACGAAAGCGGACGTGCCGACGGTCAGCACGATAACGCCCGAAATCATGACGGGAAAGGGTATGTCGATGGCGGGCAGTACGGCGTCGCAGGTGATTTGGGCTATCGTGCTGCAAGCGGTAAGGGCGAACTGGCCTGCGGCGAACACGCAAGCGGCGGGAACGCGCGAGCGCAGCGCGATACTGCACCAGAGCGTCCAGGTGAAAATCCGAAAGAACGTCCAGCCGACTCCGATGACGAACGCCTCGTATTGCTGGTGGCCGCTTTCGAGCGTGAGGACCGGTATGATGCTTGCGATGATGAGGGGTGTGAGCGTTCGGTACAGGAAGGTAAAATCGATCTTTTCGCTGCGCCGCGTTGCAAAAACGGCGATGAAGAGCGATACCGCAAGTCCGGCGAGAAGCGTATACAGCTCGGCGGCTGCGGAGGATTTCGTTTCGGAGAGCGTGTTGGTGAACAGAATGACGGCACCGAATATCCCCACGCCGACAAAGAGGCGCAACGGGAGGCGCGACAGGGGCTTCGCTTCGTGGGGCAAGGGGCTTTGCAGGGCGTAGAAGGCTTGATCGCTTCGGAGCACTAAGAGTGCTCCGCCGGAAAGCAGGGGGAGCACCGAATGCGTAATCAGGGCCGGAACCGGTTGGAGGCCCGCCACTAGGAGGCATAGGGCGAACACTACGGCGTAGGCGAGCGAAACGCACAAAAGCGCATCGCGGAACCGGACGCGGCACAGGCATTCGGCCCAAAGCAGCAGCAGCGCGGCCTTCGAGGCGTTGAGCACCGTGCCTGCCACGACGCCTGCGGGTATATCGAGCACCCATCCGCAGAGGTACGTGCATGCGGAGGACGAGCAGACGAGAACTGCCGCAGCGGCAACGAGCGGTTTGCTCGACAGCAGATCGCCTCGTTTGTTCGCAAACCACGCCACGACGGCGAGCAGTGTAAGGAACAAAGCGGTTTGCAGGTAGCTCGTCGTTTCGATGAGCTCGGGGATTCCGGCGTGCGGTTGGGGGAACAGCGTCGGCGATATGCCGACCGTCTGCCATCCCATGTACAGACCGAGCCCGCATACGAGCACGGCAAACGTGGGGGCGGGCAAAGCTCCTGACGAAGCGCCGTCCCTCGTTATGGCTGGAGCGTTCATGATCCTCCCATTCCCAAGGATATCTGAAAGTGCAGAAGAGCTTCGGTACGCCGGTGACCCCACGTTTCGCGCGTACCGCAATCTCGAATGCACCGAATGTAACAATACTACAGATTATCGTAAGGTAAAGGATCTTCGGCGGACTTAGTTTTACGGCTATCAGGGGTTTTCCTGAAAATACCTCAGCTCTACCTCACGAATACCCCACTGTTTAGGGGAATACCTCACGAAGCGGATTGACGTTACTCGCGCCGCTTCGCTTAAATACGGGCGGTCGAACCGATGGGCGAGCCGAGCGCTCGGGCGTGGGCGCTTCGGGCTTCGGGATTGCGGTTTCGGGTGTCGAAGCTGCGCGAGAAGTTGCAGCGATGCCGGCCGCAACGACGGCTCCTCGGTGCGCAAAGGGATGCAAACCGTTGAATCAGGAAAGGATGATGGATATGAAGAGGCAGATTGCCGTTGCCGCGTGCTGCTTGGCGATGTCGGTGAGCCCCATGCTCGCCGGGTGCAGTGCCGGTACGGATGCGAAAGCCGAGCAACCGGAAGCGGGCGTCGAATCGAGCCAAAGCGCCAACGCGGCGGCTGGCGATTCCAAGCAGGAGGCCGCAAAAAAAGATTACAAGGACGGCACGTACCAAGGCGAAGGCAAAGGCATGCACGGTCCCATCAACGTGACGCTTACCGTTGCCGATGGCGTCATCACCGTTGACGAACTGACCGGGCCGTCCGAAACCGAAGGCGTCGGCGGCAAGGAGGCCATTGAAGACGGCACGTTCAAAGCGCAGATCGAAGAGGCGCAGTCCGCCGATATCGATGGCGTTTCCGGTGCAACCATGACTTCCGGCGGCGTCATGAAAGCCGTTGAGGCGGCACTTGCCCAGGCGAAGTAGACGTGATTTTTGTACGTGCGCTACCCCCCGCGGTTCGCATGCGAAGTTCGGATTCGGTTTCGCTGTGGACTGCCGAGGATGAACGGCCGACGCAGCTTTCATCATACAAAAGGGAAAGCTGAGGGGATAAGACACATGAAGATAAGGAGAACAGGATGAATATCAATCGTCGTCAATTCTGCGCACTCGGTACCGCCGGTGCCCTGGCAGCCATCGCGGGAGGCGTTGCCGTCGGATGCTCTTCCGAGAGCGCTTCCGCGAAGGACGGGGGATCCGCACCTGCGGCATCCGCCATGGCTATCGGCGATGCGAACGTGAACTTCAGCAAAGAGGTCGACGTTCTTATCGTGGGTGCCGGCATTTCGGGCATGCTCGCCTCCATCGATCCCGCAAAAGCGGGCAAGAGCGTTCTCATCGTCGAGCAGAACGGAACCTACGGCGGAGACGCAATCTATTCCGCAGCGTGTCAGATGTGCACTACGGCCGAGCTCACGAAGGAGGAGCGCCCCGACAAGTACTCGAGCGAAGACGAGATCCGCGAGAAGTTCGCCCCCTACTACGAAGGCAACGAGGCTGGTCTCGAGCGTACCGTCCTGCTTCAGAAATGGGGTGGCAAGTTCATCGATACTATGCACTACGATTGGGGCTACGAGTTCCAGGAGTTGCGCGAGAGTCCGTATCATCAGGCGTTCTTCCCCAAAAACGGTCTGTGCACCATGAAAGACGAGTTCGAGCTCATGAACGAAAAGGTTACCGAGGCGGGTGCCGAGTACCTGTTCGAGACCACCTTCAAAACCCTCATCACCGACGAGAACGGCACCATTGCAGGCGGGCGCTTCATCTCGAAGGACGGTTCGGTCGTCGACATCAAGGCAAAGGCCGTGGTGCTGGCGGGCGGCGGCTACATCTCCAACCAAGAATGGATGGTGAAGTACGCACCCGAGTGGGCGTTCGTCGGCAATATCGTTTCCGGCCGCAAGGGCGACACCATCGCAGCAGGCGTTGCTGCGGGCGGTACGCTCTCGGGCATGATGGCATCGAGCAACCTCAATCCCCTCTACGAGGCGGGTCACATGCTTGCCACGTTCTATCCGTTGATCGCTCTTCTACCCAACGGAAAGCGCTTCTACTGCGAAACCGCCGTGCACAATGCCGCTACCGGATGCTTGGCTGCGGGCTACAACGAGTGGTACAGCATTTGGGACGGCACAGCTCAAAACGGCATCGACCAGGAGGTTATCGCCCATGCGGGCGACGCCATCCAGAGCGCGGACTCCATCGAAGAGCTCGCCGAGAAGATGGGCCTTGCGCTCGAAACCGTGCAGGCAGCCTTCGACAACTGGGATACCATCTGCGACAACCAGGAAGACCCCGAGTTCGGAAAGACCCTCTTCCTGCAGAAGCTCGTTCCCCCGTACTACTTCCTGCGCAACGTTCCCGTACGCTACAAGAGCTGCGGCGGCCTGACGGTGAGCGATCGCATGGAGGTTCTCGACGGAGACGGAAACCCCATCCCCAACCTGTACGCCGCTGGATGCACTGCCGGCACCGAGGACATCGTTCCCGCAGCGGGTTCGGGTCTGCTGCTCGGCACGGTGCTTGCCGAGGACGTTGCCTAGGGTAGGCCGCCTGGGTGCTTGCCTTTCGAAAGAAGGCCGGACGGGAGCCGCGTCGGAGACGATGCGGCTCCTTTTTGCTTCTCTGAAAAGGTGCTGATGCTCGCCGTATGCTAGTATCGGTTCGATGAGAGGAGTCTGTTTGAACGATGCTGCACCCGCGCGGGAGCCGAGCCATTACATGTATGTGCTCGAATGCGCCGATGGGACTTTGTATACGGGATATGCTGCCGACGTCGAGCAGCGCGTTGCCACCCATAACGAGGGGAGGGGGCGAAGTACACGCGCTCGCGCCTTCCGGTGAAGCTCGTCGCCTGCGCCGCGTTCGCCACGAAGAACGAGGCGATGAGTGCGGAATACCGGTTCAAGCAGTTGACGCGGTCGCAGAAGCTGCGGCTTTTGGATGCAGCGCGTGAGTCTCCGTTTGAAATCGTACTGGATGAGTGGCTTTCTGATCAGCGATAATGCAGCCTTGCTTTTATGATGCTTGATTTAGGATAATTTAAATGATTGAGTGACATAGTAGACTATGATACTATGAATCCAATGATTCGGCCGAATCTGATCAAATGGGGGAGTTTGATCTAGATCGCCATTACGTTGGTCGATCGAGACCGGAACATCTCCTCGGAGGAGCTTTGCATGAGGTAAAGGAGGAGGCATGGGGCTTAATCTTACGAGACGAAGGTTCTTTGAAGGCGCAGCTGCCCTCGGGGCGCTTGCTTTGGTGAGCGGTTGCGCTCCGAAGGCGCTCGAAGAAGAAAAAGAGCAGCAATCTCAGGCTCAGCAGGATGAGGTCATCGACATCGACGCGCTTGAAGTCAAGTATTCGTGGTGCTACATGTGCGGTTCGTGCAAGACGATCTGTGCGACGAAAAACTACGTTAAGGACGGCAAATTCGCGTTTGTCGAAGGCAACCCTGAAGCAGGGAATAACTGGGGATATGGGTGCAAGACCCTCTGCGCCAAGGGAAATACGGCGATGCAAACCGTGTACGATCCGACCCGTATCGAATACCCCATGAAACGCGTCGGTGAAAAAGGGGAAGGCAAGTTCGAGCGGTGCACGTGGGATGAGGCTCTTGAGGGTTTGGCTGCCCGATTGCTCGAAAACAGGGAGAAGTACGGACCGTGGACCTATGCGGCGCTTTCTCCGCAGGGCGGCAGCACCGTCAACTCGGTGGGACGTCGCTTCCTGAACGTATACGGCAGCCCGAACTACCTGCACAGCGCCATCTGCCAGGAGCAGATCACCTCGAGTCGCTACATCACGCTCGGCACGTCGGCCAACCCCTACCCTGTGCAGCTCACAAAGACGAAGCTGCTTGTCAACTGGGGTGTTAACGGCGAAAATGCCGATGTAAACAACACGAACGACCGCGCGAATCCCGTACGGCGATTCGATGCGATGGAAGAAGGACTCGAGTTTATCGACATTCGTCCGATGCTCGATCCGCTTGCGGCTCATGCTGCGGAATGGGTGCCGGTGCGGCCTGGAACCGATCTCGCCCTCGCCCTCGCCATTCTCAATGTTTTGGTGGAGGAAGATCTTTATGATCACGAGTTTTGCGAAACCTGGTGTAATGGCTTTGATAAATTCGCCGACCATGTGAAACAGTTCCCGCCGTCGTGGGCCGCTCCCATAACCGGCATATCGGAAGAGCAGATCACGCGAATATCCCAGAAGATCGGCACCGTTAAGCCGATGGGGCTCATGTACGGCAACAGCGCGGGCGATCAGTCTAACGACGGAAACTGGTTGTGCTGCTGCATCAACATGATAGCCGCGATCACCGGTAATCTTGATGTTCCCGGTGGCGGCGGTGCGGGTATGAAGATGCCCGAGGCGTTGTTCGAGGTTGGTAAGATCAAGACGCTCAAAGATCGTCTGCCCGTCTATGACGAAGATACTGAAAACGGTTGGGCTGCGAGCCGTTCGAAGCTTGTCGCTCCCGAATTTCCTCGTTGGTATCAAAACCCCGATGATGAGGCGCTCGATCTATGGCCGAAGGAACCCTCGTCAGCCTACAACGGGGGGCTGCAGTCGATTCTGACGGAGAAGCCTTACCCGTTGAAGAGCGTTTTTGCGCACAATACGAATCCCCTATCGCAAACGCGGCAACCGCAGATCATTGCCGAAGCGCTCAAAAAGCTCGATCTTTTCTACGTCATGGATACCCATTGGAACCCCTCGTGCAACTATGCGGACTATGTGTTCCCCGCTTGCACCCGCTATGAGGCGAGCGCCCAAATCGGAACGCGCAATATGGAAGAAGGCACGTTCATCTGCATAGAGCAGCAGGTTGTCGAGCCGCTTGGCGAATCCCGATCCGATTGGCAGTTCTACTGCGATCTTGCTGTGAAAATGGGCTGGGAGGCCGATTTTTGGGACGGCGATTTCGATGGGTGCCTGCGCGAACAGCTTGAAGGATCGGGTTTTGAACTCGAAGAGCTTCGCGAGAAGGGCTACGTTTTCGTCGAGCGTACCGATGGGGCGAAGGCGTCGGAGCCGGAATATCAGAATTACGAGAAGCTGTTCAAGGGGCTGCCGAACGGCAAGGTTCAGCTGTACAACGAGCTGATCGGCGGCAAGCCGAACAACCGCGAAGACGGCGAGCTGACCTTCTTGCCCGAATACGTCGGTCCCCCCGAAGGCCTTTCCGAAACGCCTGAGCTTGCCGACGAGTATCCGCTTATTTTCACGGACGTCCATGCGCATCGCCTCAGCGTACACAGCTATTTTTCGAGTTTGCCGTATCTGCGTGAGCGCAACCGCAAGCCGTGGGTGAAAATCAATCCTGCGACCGCTAAGAAGTACGGCATCGAGGACGGCGATTGGATGAGGATCGAGTCGCCCCATGGATGGATAAAAATGGTGGCCGAGTACTTCGAGGGGATCTCTCCCGAAGTAATCATGGGCAAGCGAGGTTGGTGGCAGGAATGCGAGGAGCTTGGCGAGCCCGGCTACGATTGCTTCGACGGCGGTAGCGAAGTGAATGCTCTCTACGACGCGACGGTCGAGAACTTCGATCCCTTCCATGCCGGCATGGCCAAGCAAACGCTCGTTAAGATCAGCAAACTGGAAGGGGGGGAGTAAGCGATGGCAGAGCAATACGGATTCTTCGTCGATTCGACGCGTTGCATCAAATGCTATGCTTGCGAGGTCGCCTGCCAGCAATGGCACGGCATCAAGGCCGATACGGTCCACCGCAGGACGGTCCAAGAGGAATGCACGGGCACGTTTCCCGATGTGAAGCGCAGATTCACGTCGCTCTCGTGCATGCATTGCGAGAGCCCCCTGTGCGTGGCATCCTGTCCGCAGGGCGCCATCAGCAAGCGGGAGGAAGACGGGCTTGTGGTCGTGGACAAGGCGAAGTGCACGGGCGATAAAACGTGTGCGACCGCCTGCCCGTTCGACGTTCCCGAATTCATCGAGCTCGAGGGCGGCGGCGTTGTCATGGACAAGTGCGACGGCTGCCTGTCGCTGAGCAGGGAGGCCGACGAGATGCCCCGCTGCGTCAACACGTGCCCGACCAAGGCGCTCCACTTCGGCAAGCTTGCGGATATGGCGGCGCTTGCGAAGGAGAAGGGCGGAAGCCAGCTGGAAGGCGGAACCGTACCGTCGGTGTACGTGGCTTACGACGCATAGGCGGCGATTGGCGCGCAGGTAAGCGCGACGATGCGAGTGCTTTAAACCTTGGGCTGCGATATCATGGAGGCAATCGATGATCGTTGGCCCGAAGCCGTTCGGCGGCGGCTTGCGGGAGTTTGGCAAGGCGCCGCTTGAACGGCTCGGGGGATGGCGGGATGGTTGTGAGACAGTACGGGTTCTTCGTCGATACGACGAGATGCATAAAGTGTTACTCCTGCGAGGTCGCTTGCCAGCAGTGGCACCAGATGAAAGCGGGAACTTTCATGCGCCGAGAGGTGCACGAGGAGTGCACGGGCACGTTTCCCGATGTGAAGCGCAGGTTCACATCGCTCTCGTGCATGCATTGCGAGCATCCCGCATGCGTCGGCGTCTGTCCGGTGGGAGCGCTGTCGAAGCGCGATGAGGACGGCCTGGTCGTTGTCGATAAAGCGAAGTGCATCGGATGCCGAAGCTGCGCGCTCGCCTGCCCTTTCGACGTACCGCGCTACGGAGATAAGAAGATCATGGACAAGTGCGACGGGTGTTTGAGCTTGGGGCGCAGAACCGATGAGGCGCCCCGGTGCGTCAACACGTGCCCGACGAGGGCGCTTCATTTCGGGGATCTCGGCGAGATGGAAGCGCTTGCCGCCAGGAAGGGCGGCAAGCGGATGGACGGCGATACGGCTCCGTCGGTATACATCGCATCCGCAGAAACCCAGCCAGCGAACGAGTGAACGAGGGGAACGATTATGGATGACGTAACGCGTGAAAACACCGAACTGCTCGAAGACACCGCCACGCGCAAAGCGGTTTTCGAGTTTCTGTCCGCAGCGTACCTCAACGAGATGAGCTTCGAGTTCCTCGAGGGCCTGCGGGACAGCCGAATCGAGCTCGAAGGCGAGCTCGGGAGCTTCGTCGATTCGCTGGCTCGCGCCGATCTGGAAGAGGTGCGGGTGGACCTCGCGTCAGAATACGCGCGGATATTCTTGGGGATGAGCCCGTCTCCGGTGGCCCCCTACGAGTCGGTATACGTAAGCGACTTGCATATCCTCATGCAGGAGCCGCGCGATCAGGTGCTCGGGGAATACCGGGCCGAGGACATCGCCGTGGTGAAAGACCTGAGGCTGCCCGAGGACCATGTTGCCTTCGAATTCGCTTTCATGGCTCACATGTGCCAGAAAACCATCGACGCCTTGCGGTCGGGCGATGAGCCCGAGGCGCAACGATGCCTGTCGAAGCAGAGGGAATTCCTCGCCGACCATCTGCTTGCCTGGGTACCCGATTTGTGCGCCGATGTGCTGAAGCGCGCACGTACGCCGTTCTATCGGGGCGTTGCCGTCTTGACGCAGGATTGCCTCGAGTCCGATCGCGCCTATCTTGCGGCGCTCGCCGCATAAAGCGGCGTTTCGGGTGGCGCTGTGGTCAATTCCTTCATCGCATGGTATCTGTTTCTCGCCGGTATGGGCGGCGGCGCCTTCTTGACCGGCGCGGTCGTCGATATCCTGCTGAGGTTCAGCGACGATCCCCGGCTGGAGCGCGTCGGCGCGGTAACGGACGGGGGCCTTATCCTGGGACCTGCGACGGTGGTGCTCGGAGCGGTGTTTCTCCTTGCAGACCTCGGTTCTCCCGAACGGGCCTTTCAGGTGTTTTTCACTCCCTCGACGAGTTTGCTGACGCTCGGCTCATGGGCTATCGCCCTGTTCTGCGTATGCTCGATCGCCGCGCTGCTCGTCGGCGGCTTGGTGGAAACCACGGTTTCGCGGGTCGTGGAAGCGGTGCTGCACGGGCTTGCGACGCTTGCCGCTTGCTGCGTGATCCTGTACTCGGGCGTGTACCTGTCCACGTTCCCCTCGGTGCCGTTTTTGCACAATCCGATCGTACCCGTGCTCTTCGTCGCGTCGGCGCTGTCGACGGGCATGGCGCTGCTTTTGATCTTCGGGTTCGTCTTGCGCGACCACGAAGACGTCTCCGAGGGCCTTTCGAGCTGTGCGCGGATCGATCTGGTGCTGCTCGGGATCGAGGTGGCCGCGCTCGGTGCGCTACTTGCGGTTTCGCTGGGTTCGGGCGAGGCAGCCGCCGATTCGGCATGGGCTTTGATAAGCGGTGATCAGGCGGGGCTGTTCTGGCTCGGCGTGGTCGCGGTGGGCGTTGCGGCCCCTATCGCACTCGAGGTTTCCCATCTGAGGGGAGCGGATCTGTTCACGCTCGTCGTCGGAGCCGGCTGCGTGTCGGTCGGCGGCTTGTGCCTGCGCTACGCCCTGCTGCTTGCGGCGGTGAGATTCAGCGCGATCGACATGAGTGCGGTTGCTTTTTGGGGATGATGGGTGATGGCGTGATGCCGGTTCGATTAATGATACTATGGTGATCATGAGTGAAGACGCGATCGATAGGGATGTCGCAAGCGACGCGATGGGTACGTTCCAGGTGGACGAACGCAGTGTTGTGCCCATATGGATACAGATTCGCAAAAGGATCATCTACCTCATCACCTCGGGCAAGTACAAGGCCGACGAGCGGCTGCCCTCGGTGCGCGATCTCTCCGTGCGCCTGGGGGTCAACTACAACACCATCAACAAGGTGTATCAGGATCTCGAGCGCGACGGTTTCATATTCACGAAGCGTGGCAAGGGGACGTTCGTCTCCGATGTCACCTCGATCGAATATTCTCCTGACGACGGGGAGATGGAGGCGCTTGCCGCCGATTTCGTTCAGAACGCCCTCGGCAAGGGGATGGAGCCCGAGGACATCATCGATCTGGTGAGAACTGAGATCGAAAAGCTCGAGGGTCCGAAAGGGCTTTGAGTCCGCGGAGTTTCGGTGCATCAGGAAAGGGGTAGCGGTGCGCAATAGAAACGGAAGACGGGAAGACAGGGCTGGTGCCCAACAGAATCCCGCAACGAAAAACAACGGGCCGAAGGGGAAGAAGACGTCGCGCAACGGCGTGTACCTGTTCTCTCTGACCATCTTCCTTATCGGGCTGGCGGCGGTGCTCGCGGCGTTTTGGGGAAACCTTTCGGTTCCCGCCATCATCGTCGGCATCGTCGTCGGCTTCGTGCTTGCTTCGAGCGTTCGCATCGCGCCCCAGTGGGAGCGCGTCGTGGTGCTGCGGCTCGGCAAGTTCAACCGCATAGCCGGGCCGGGCCTGTACTTCCTCATACCGATCGTCGAGCACGCCGCGGCCCACGTCGACCAGCGCATCATCACGACGCCGTTCACGGCCGAAGAAGCGCTGACGGCCGATCTCGTGCCGCTCGACATCGACGCGGTGCTGTTCTGGCTCGTATGGAACCCGAAAGACGCATGCGTGGAGGTCGAAGACTACTCTTCGGCCATCTGGTGGGCCGCCCAGACCGCGCTGCGCGACGCGATCGGGCGCATCAACCTCGCGGAGGTCGCGACCAGGCGCGAGCAGCTCGACAACGAGATCAAGGAGATCCTCGACGCGAAAACGCGCACCTGGGGCATCACGGTGGTGTCGGTGGAGATCAGGGATATCGCCATACCGAAAGAGCTGCAGGACGCCATGTCGAAGGAGGCCCAGGCGGAGCGCGAGCGCAATGCGCGGCTTTTGCTGGCTGAAATCGAGAAGGACATCTCCGAGATGTTCGTCGACGCGGCTGCCGTGTACGACCAGAACGATAAGGCCATGCAGCTGCGTACGATGAACCTCATCTACGAGAGCGTCAAGGAGAAGGGCGGCCTCGTGATCGCCCCGAGCGCGTTCGGCGAGGCGTTCAACAACATCAAGGGGTTCGGCGGGGAATAGCTTCGCGCACCAGCCGATCGAGGTTCGCGGCGAAATGCTCGCGGTCTTCGTCGGTGAATGCGGCGGGCCCCTTCGTCCGTCCGCCTTGGCGGCGTATCTTCTTCTCCTGATGGCGTATTTCCATGTCCATATCGATGGTTGCAAGCGAGTAAACGCGTCCGCGCACGCCGATGGCGCTCGCTTTGCGTCCGAGCACCATGGCGGCAAGGCCGATGTCCTGGGTGACGACGATGTCTCCGGGAGAAAGGCGCTCGACAATGGCGAAATCGGCCGAATCGGCTCCGACGCCGACCGCGAGCGTGTCAACCCAGAATCCGCCCGAGTCTTCCCGCGGATCGCTACGGCGGATATGCCGGGCCAGGTTCTGCGTCGAATTGCCCGCGATAACCGCCGGCAGGGCATGCTTTCGGGCAACTGCGATCGCCTCGGCCGTTACCGGGCAGGCGTCGGCATCGACGAATATCGTCGGTCGATCGGGACGGTCTGTCGTGCGCTGCGCCATGCGGTTCCTTTCTGCCTCAAGCCGTATTGTACCCGACCTGTAACTTGCCTGCAGGGGCTTTCGTGGCGGACAATGATTTGAAAAATGGAGTTATGTGCGATGCAAGACAGGAGCGGCTACCATGGGCGAATTGGGGTACATCGAAGAAGCCGAAGCTTTGCGGGACGACATCGTCGCCGATCGCCGCTGGCTGCACCGGCATCCGGAAACCGGCTTCGACCTTCCTGAAACGACGGCGTACGTTGCGAGCCGTTTGCGCGAGATCGGCTGCGAGCCGTGCGAGATAATCCCCGGCGGAATCGTTGCCCATGTGGGAAACGTCGAAGGGCCGTGCTTCATGCTGCGGGCCGACATGGACGCGCTCCCTTTGCGCGAAGAAGCCGACGTGCCGTTCGCTTCGGCCAACGGGAACATGCATGCTTGCGGGCACGACGCCCATACGGCGATGCTCCTCGGCGTTGCCCGCATCCTTAAGAACCACGAGGCGGAGCTTAAAGGTTGCGTGAAGCTGATGTTTCAACCCGATGAGGAGGGAACGGCTCCCGACGAGGTCACGGGGAGCGGGGCGATGCTTGCGGCGGGCGTGCTCGAGAATCCGCCCGTCGAGGCAGCGGCGGCCATCCACCTTATGACCGTCGACTACGCGCGCGGACGCGTGTACACGCGGTTCGGTGCTGCGTTCTCGTCGGTTGACGACGTCGACATCGAAATAGTCGGGAAGGGATGCCACGGCTCCCAGCCCCAGCACGGCATCGACCCCATCAACATCGCGGCTCATGTTTTTCTCGCGCTCGAAAACCTGATCGCGCGCGAGGTCGACCCTACCGAGCAGTGCGTGCTCACCTTCGGGTCGATTCACGGCGGATCGGCGGCCAACATCATTCCCGACAGCGTGCACATGCTCGGAACTTTGCGCACCGTCTCGGAGAAAACGCGCGATCGCATGAAGAAGCGCACCGCTGCGATTGCCGAGCGGATCGCCGAGGGGTTCGGCGGCACGGCGAAGGTGCGGTTCCTCCGCGGGGTGCCGAGCGTGTACAACGATCCGGCGCTTACCGAAGAGCTCGTCGGCTACATCGAAGGCGAGGCCATCGCGGAAGTCGAGCTGCTCGAAAAGCCCCTTCCCGGATCGGATGACATGAGCGTCATCTCGCAGGCGGTGCCGACGAGCTACTTCGTGCTCGGGGCGGGGTCTGCCGAAGAGGGATGCGCCTATCCCGTGCATAGCCCCCATGTTGTCTTCGATGAAAGCGTGTTTCCGCAGGGTTCGGCGCTCGCTGCCGCCATCGCCATGCGCTGGTTAGAGAACCGAGGAGGCGGCGAGCGGCCGCGCGGGCGCGCTCGACTTGCCGATTGATTCCGCATTCGGCCGCCCGAGCGGCGAGTGAGCTTTATTCGACCATTTGTGCACAAGGAGGCGCTCTGGTCTTGACATTCTTTTCTGCGATATTACAATCACATGTTGGCACTCGAACACTGAGACTGCTAAAACTGCCGCTCATAGTTATGAATAGTATCCGTAAGGAAGGTAATCGGTATGCGCAAGTTCAAGACTGAGAGCAAGAAACTGCTCGACCTCATGATCAACTCGATCTACACGAACAGGGAGATTTTCCTGCGGGAGCTTATCTCGAACGCTTCGGACGCGGTCGACAAGCTCTACTTTAAAAGCCTGACCGACTCCAAAGTCGAGATTTCGAAAGACGACCTGGCAATCCTCGTCTCCTTCGACAAGGATGCTCGGACGATCACCGTTTCCGACAACGGCATCGGCATGGACAAAGACGATCTCGATCGCAACCTCGGTACGATCGCCCACTCCGACAGCCTCGAGTTCAAATCGGAGAACGCCGAGACCCAGGGTGAGGACATCGACATCATCGGGCAGTTCGGCGTCGGGTTCTACTCGGCGTTCATGGTGGCGAGCAAGGTGAAGGTGGTTTCGCGCGCTTACGGAGCGGATGCGGCCTACTCGTGGGAAAGCGACGGCGTCGAGGGCTACACGGTCAAGGAAGCCGAACGCGCAAGCCACGGCACCGACGTTATCCTCACGCTCAAAGAGGATACCGACGAGGAGAACTACGACAGCTATCTGAGCGAGTACAAGCTGAAAAGCCTCATCAAGCGCTATAGCAACTACGTGCGCTATCCCGTGCAGATGGAGGTGGAGAAAACCCGCGAGCTTCCCAAGCCCGAGGATGCCGACGACGACTACAAGCCCGAGTTCGAGCACTACCGCGAACTCGATACCATCAACTCGATGATTCCCATCTGGAAGCGCCCGAAGTCCGAGGTCACGCAAGAGGAGTACAACGAGTTCTACAAATCCGACTTCCATGATTTCTCTGATCCGGTTCGCACGATCACCGTGCATGCGGAGGGCTCGTTCTCCTACGATGCCCTGTTATTCGTGCCGGGGCGCGTGCCGTTCGATCTGTACAGCAAGGATTACAAGAAGGGCCTCGCTCTTTACAGCTCGAACGTGCTCATCATGGAGAAATGCGAAGAACTCGTTCCCGATTACTTCAACTTCGTCCGCGGCGTCGTGGACAGCCAGGATCTCACGCTCAACATTTCACGCGAGACGCTGCAGCACAACAGCCAGCTGCGCGCCATCGCCAAGCGTATCGAGAAGAAGATCAAATCCGATTTGGCCGACATGCGCGATACCGATCGCGAGGGTTACGAGAAGTTCTTCGAGAACTTCGGGCGCGGCATTAAGTACGGCATCTATTCGAGCTACGGCATGAAGAAGGACGAGCTCGCCGACCTGCTGCTGTTCTATTCCGCCAAGCAGGATAAGATGATCACGCTCGACGAGTACGCGAGCGCCATGCCCGAAGGCCAGGAATCGATCTTCTACGCGGCGGGCGATTCGGTCGAACGCTTGGCGAAGATGCCCATCGTGTCGACGGTGCTCGACAAGGGCTACGACGTGCTGCTGTGTACCGAGGACGTCGACGAGTTCTGCATGACGGCTATGGCCGATTTCGCGGTGGCCGATGCCGACGATCCCGATTCGCTGACCGCTTATCCGCTCAAGAACGTCGCGGGCGGCAATCTCGGCCTCGAGACCGAGGAGGAGAAGGAGGCTGCCGAGGCGGTTGCCAAGGAGAACGAGGATCTGTTCTCGGCTATGAAGGAGGCGCTCGGCGACAAGGTGGCGAAAGTGGCCGTGTCCACCCGTCTTTCCGGATCGCCCGTAGCGCTTACCGCCGAGGGCCCGATCTCGCTTGAGATGGAGCGCGTGCTTTCCGGCGCGCCGGGCAACGATGACGTGAAATCGGAGCGCGTGCTCGAAGTGAACGCCGAGCACCCGATCTTCGAGACGCTCAAGGCGGCTCAGGATGCAGGCGATGCAGACAAGGTGAGACTCTACACCGATATCCTCTACAACCAGGCTCTGCTCGTCGAGGGTATGCCCATCGACGATCCGGTGGGATACGCCCAAGCAGTCGCGAAGCTCATGGTGTAGAAGCGGTTTCTCCCGTTCGAAACGCCCGTGCAGCCGTTGGGTTGCGCGGGCGTTTTTTCGCTGTGCATCTGTGGTCGGCGTGCATGTTTTTCCGACCGCCGCCATAGCCGCGCGCCATGCGCTACTATGGAAATCCGCCTCATTGACTGAGTCCGAAAGAAGGATACCCCGTGCCCGATGCGCCCCGTATAGCCGAAGACCTGACCAGCCTGGCCGATCTCGTCGAGGCTACGGCCGAGGATCGCGAGGCGGAGCGTCCGGTATTTGCGCTTATCGTCGAAGGCCAGTTCGTGGAGGATGCCGATCTCGCACGCCTCGAGCTTTCGGCGTCGCGCCTTCTGAGGTGCTCGTTTCTAGCCTCGGACTTTTCCAATGCCACGTTCGAGGACGTCGCATTCGAGCAATGCGATTTCTCGAATGCCGATTTCTCCTCGTCGTACTTTCTCCGCTGTACGTTTTCGTCGTGTCGGTTCGTTGGCGCCGACTTCTCCGAAGCTGTATTCAAGCACGTATCGGCGGGCGAATCGACGTTCCAGTATGCGAGCTTCTCGCGCGGCGGATTCGATTGCTGTTCGTTTGCCGACTGCGATTTTTCGCAGGCGTCCATTTCGGAAGCCGAGATGAAACGATTCGAGATAGCCGGATCCAAGCTGGCGAACGTCGATTTCTTCAGGACGAGTTTGCGCGACGTTGATCTGTCAGACAACGATATCGCGGGATTCCTCGTTTCGGACACCATGCGCGAGCTCGACGGGTGCATCATGGATCCGTATCAAGCCGCTTCGGTTGCCCGCAAGCTCGGCATCGTGGTGAAGGAGTAGGATGCCCGCCGCCCATGCGTTACGGGCGTCCGTTGTGTGCGTAAAGCAACGCTTGTCTTGCTGGTCGTTAAACGATGCGGCACCCCCTTGCTCGAAACGGTATAATGTGCCCGAACAAGATGATTTCCCGTTGTGCGCGGAACCGTGTCTCATGCACGGGATGCCCGCCGAGCGGGTTCGTACGCATAAGGAGTATCTGCAATGAAGAAGAAAGACCTCAAGTTTCTCAAGCGCATGCTCGAAACGCCTTCGCCGACCGGATCGGAAGAGGACGTCGCCTCGGTTGTGCGCGAGCGCCTTGCCGATTCGGCCGACGAGATCGAGACGAACGTGCTCGGTTCGGTGCACGCCACGCTCAAGGGTACGGGCGAAGGCCCCTCGGTGATGCTCGCCGCCCATATGGACGAAGTGGGACTCATGGTCACCTACATCAGCGATGAAGGCTACCTGAGCGTTGCGGCCATCGGCGGCGTGGACGCCGCCATCCTGCCCGGCATGCGTGTAGACGTGCATACCGAAGGCGGGGTGTTGCGAGGCGTGGTCGGCCGCAAGCCCATCCATCTCATCGTTCCCGACGAACGCAAAAACGTTACGCCCATAGACAAGCTGGTGATCGATCTCGGCATGCCTGCGAAGGCTGTCAAGAAGCGTGTGCGAATCGGCGATTCCATCACCTACGGCGCCGGCTTCGAGCGCTTCGGCAAAGGCATGGCCGTCTCTCGCGCATTCGACGATAAAGCGGGTGTGTGGGTGGCGGTTCGCGTGCTCGAGGAGCTTGCCGCCGCCGGGCGCGCTCAAGGGGATTTCATCGCCGCCGCGACCGTGCAGGAGGAGATCGGCGTGCGCGGGGGAGAGACGTCCGCCTACGGCGTGCATCCCGATGTGGGCCTGGCGTTCGATGTGACCCATGCAACCGATTACCCCGGTATCGACAAGACCAAGCACGGCAACATCGTGTGCGGCCAAGGCCCTGTGATCGCGCGCGGCCCGAACATCAACCCCGTTGTGTTCGACCGCTTGATCGCCGCTGCAAAAGCCGAGGGGATACCGTACCAGATCGAAGCGGAGCCCGGTGTGACGGGAACCGATGCCCGTGCCATTCAGATTTCGCGCGGTGGCAAAGCGACGGGGCTCGTCTCGGCGCCTCTGCGCTACATGCATACGCCCACCGAGGTCGTTGCGCTTGCCGATCTCGAGGCAACCGTGAGGCTCATCGTTCGCTTCGTACTCGATCTCGACGAGGACGTCTCGTTCGTCCCGGGCATGTCGAGCACGAGCGAAGTCGACGACGGGGCAACAGGCGCGGGCGAAAAAGCCGCCGCGCAAGCCGAAGCGGGAACGGACGAATGAAGAACGAAGAAACCATAATCGCTAAGAACAAGCGGGCGTTCCATGAATACGAGGTGCTCGACCGCTTTGAGGCGGGCATCGAGCTCAAAGGAACCGAAGTCCGCTCGCTGCGCGATAACAACTGCCAGCTCACCGATGCCTTCATCATGATCAGGAACGGCGAGGCGTGGCTGCACAACCTGCATATCTCGCCGTTTGCGAACGGGAACATCAACAACGTCGACCCCGATCGCAAGCGCAAGCTCCTGCTTCACAAAAAGGAGATCAGGCAGCTGCACGAAGCGGTGAAGGAAAAAGGCATGGCTGTAGTGCCGCTTAAGATGTACTTTGCAAAAAACGCGCTGGTAAAAGTCGAGATAGCCGTTGCCCGCGGCAAGAAGCTCTACGATAAACGGGCGAGCATGGCGGCGCGGGATTCGCGTCGGGAAATCGAACGTGCGCTCAAGGAACGCAGTCGGTAAAGCGAGCGTCGCGGTATGCGACACGGATAGGAGCAGCAATGGATTTGGATGAAGAGCTCGAAGTGTTGGAAGACGGCGTGGAAACGGAAGGCATTGCTGCCGAAGACGAGTCCGATCTTGAAATAGAAGACGAGTTCGAAGACACCGCTTTGGGTGCGGATGCCGATGAGGAGAACCTCGAGGACGTGTACAAGGATTTCGAGAACGATGAGGCCGATATCGACGGTGCGCCTGCGCCCAACATCGGATTCGAGGTTGTCGATCTGGAAGACCTTGAAGAGGAAGAAGAGGAGGACGAGGAGGAGTACATCGAGGTCGAACTTGAGATAGACGAGGACGATATCGAAAGCTACCTGCTCGACGAAGACGGCAACGAGATCGGTTTTACGATGCTCGACGAAGACGGCAACGAGGTCGAGTACTTCTACGTCGAGGACGACGAGGAAGAAGGCGAGGACGAGGACGACAACGAGTTCGATCTTGGAATCACCAAAGAGGGCGTCGCCCAAGCTACGAGCGATATCAACTCCATCTACAAGGACGGCGTCGCCGTTGCAACGGAGCTCAAGGGTGCATTCGACGACATTAAATCGGCGTTCGATTTCAAGAGCGTTTTGAAGAAATAGACTTTGCTTGCTGAATACGCGCTTGCGCGTTAGAATGTAGAGTCCTGCTTCGGGCTGCTGGGTGCAGCGGTTCGTATGCGGGTTGCACATTGAAAAGGTGGGGCCATCGACCCATGCGGCATCGTCGCAGCGCGACGTGCGTGCACTGTTTACGGGGGCGACTGGTTTCGACATGGTAAGTTTGAAATGAGGAGCAGGTCGTGGTCTCCTCGCCACGTTAAACAGGGGTACCGTCAATTTAATTGGCAAAACCAAAACTCAGAGCGCTCCGGCGCTCGCCATGGCTGCTTAATCGCGCTTGGCTGTCGGCCTAGGGATTTCCCCGACCCTGGGTTCGGCATCATCTGAGGGGAACGCTCTTGGACACGTGGTCGGTATGGTCCAAGCTAAGATCGAACCGGCTAGGAATCGTTTAGTTCGTCAACGAGCAGAGCGGTTCCGAATCTTAAACGTTGACTAAGCTTGTAGGGCCTCATGGACGATTTAGTATGGACCGGAGTTCGATTCTCCGCGCCTCCACCACTTGAGAGTCGGGAGCGTTTTCCTCCCGATTTATGCATAGACATCTGGGCAAACGGGAAGTTCCAAATTTTTCACCGTAAAAAGTGACGAGTTCGGGGAAAAGCCAATTTTGGAACTCCCGCCGGATGTTTATATCATCCAGGCTGTCCAGCGTGTCGCCAATATGCGATAGCACTTCTATCCCAAAATCTAATACTTGTTCGGTCACGAGAATCGTATCTGATAAATCGCTTAATTCCGCTTTAATCGTTAATGCTTTTCGGTCATTCTCTTCCAAAACCTTTTGCATATAGGCATCTGAGATAACTCCTCTATGGTTCTTATACATGACATCCAAGCTGTACTCATCGAGGTCTTGCAGCTCCTTCTCAAGCTGCTTGCGCCGCTTGCAATCGAGAGCTTGCTCTTCGTCAAGATTGAGCCTCACGGCCTCTGCAAGAGCTTTAGCGAACGAGGGATTGTAACTCAACGTATCGGCATAATCGCGAAAATCGCGCTCTACCTTCATCGCGTCGTAATACTTCCCTTTGCCCCTACACTTACAATGATATTTTCGGTAATATTTTCCGCTACTGCCCCGCGACGAACTACCGGTCATCTTATGCCCCTCGGAGCACATCAGTAAACCGCGAAGGGGGAAATCAGGATTCACCATGCAATACTTCGACGGATTGTCTTTTTGTCCTTCGAGCCGGTTGTAGACGCGCCACCACATTTCTTTGTCAATGAGGGGTTCAATGGTGTCGCTGCTAATAAGTTCTTCCGTAAGCTTTGTTTCAATGACCCCCATGTATATCTTTTTGCGAAGCATTTTCGAGAAAGCCTGAAAGGATATGGGCTTCCCGCTTTTTCCAGTCAGCCCCTTGCGGACAACTGTACGCCAAGCCTCCGTTACGGAATACCCGCTATCAATTAGTTCCCACGATTCCTTAATAAGCGCAATGCGAAGCGGATTGTCTTCCGGTACAAGGTTCTTCTTCCCGTTTACCCGGGCGTTCTCGTATCCAAGCGGCGCAACCCACATCCAACGGCCATCTTCCGCGCCACTGACCATGCCACCTCTACACCGCTCGGCTCTTATCTCGTTTTCTAATTGCGCGTTGAGGGCAAGAGAACCTTCTAAATAGTGCCCAACAGGATTGTCGCCAAATGGTTCGGTAGCGGACACGATTCGTACTCCGCATCCGGAAAAGTATTCTTTGAGCTTCGTGTAGTCGGGACTGCTACGAGCCATGCGGTCTAACTTGTATACAATCACCGCATTAATGCCCCGTTTTGCCGACGTGCAATAACGCATCATATTTTGAAGTTCGTGGCGCTTGGTTGTAGTTGCACTCTCGCCTTTCTCTATAAAGACTTTATCGACTTCGTATCCGTTGTGATGGGCGTATTCTCTGCAAATGCGCTCTTGGCTCGCAAGGCTTCCACCGTCATTCACCTGACCGGTAGTCGATACCCTTGTATAGATTATCGCTTTCATAGTGTTGCCTCGCCATCTTGATTATTAGCCGCGCCAACGCGTTGACATCCTTCGCTGCCTCCAATCGCTCCTCTTCGGTCACGGCATCGGGCAGCTTGGCTGCAATGCACTCAATACGCTCTTCGGGTGTTTTAGGCATGGGGATAGACGCTCCTTCGCGTCATTCCCCGGGTCTTTCCCGATAAAACGACAGTACAATGTTCGATTGTTTATCTCACGGCCTGCGGTGTATTCCGCCCAGCCATTGCTTGTTACAGCTTTACAGTAATCCGATTCTTGACATGCACGATTTCACCGTTGCTCAGTGAAAAGGTCATGTCGCCAAAGTCTTGGCTTCTCATGCGTTTCAAGATTTCGCGATCAGTGAGCACACGCTCTTCGTTCGTCGTTACGTGCATCACGAACGGCTTGCCATCTTTTTTGGTGATTTCCACTCGATAATAACCACGATTTCTGATGGCTTCTAGTGCTTGCTTCTCCGCCTCTGTGAGTCCCGCATCGCTGCTTAAGAGTCTCGCAAGTGATACCTCGGTTTCCACGGACTTCTTATTAGTACTCGCCAGCACTTCGTCAACTACAGCATTGAGGTTGAGATGGATAGCGGGCCTACTTTTATCGAGAAACATACCGCCAACTCTTTCGTCGGCAGAGCGCACAATAGGGCACATCACGAAACCGGTGCCGTCGCTATATATCGTCATCGTCATCTCTGTGGCGGCAATGCAAGCGAAGATAACCTCATCCATAGTCCGCGGCTCTTCGTAGAATAAGGAATGAAGCCCCCTTAACTGCATGTAGCTCATGCCGAATTCGCGATATTTTTGGAGGATTCGCAGATAAACAACGTCTCGAAACCGAAACTTTTTCCAACCGCCCTCGCCGGGTTTCACCTCAGGATTGAGCATATTGTGCTCAGCAAGATAGCTTATTTGCCTGTAACTCACTCCCGTATATGTGACAGTATATGAATCGTCATTAATGATGCGCTCTATGATTTGCGTATCATCATTGATGGAAACAATGGAGTCCCAATACGCTTGAGCTACAAGAACAGCTATATTTGTCCCCGACTTCCTGATTGAGCAATCAATGTCTTCGCCATAAACCATCCAGTGCCCCTTCTTCATCTGCTTTATGACTTAAATTATACCTTTACGTATAATTTAAGTCAAACATTACGAAAGGGCATGGAGCTGCTTTAGGGAAGAATCATGTCTGCATCATCATTCAAGAAGCCATCTTCAAGCAGCTCGCGGCGCGTTCTCGTTCGACTAAGAGTGTGTAAATCCTTTACGCATTGCGCCATAGGGTCCCTATCGTCCTGCAATGCGATTTCTCCAAAGACCGGAAGATCGCTCGTCGCTCGTACAACGGCTTTGAGGTAGCGCTCCGGCACGTTGGCTCGCAATGCGTCTGCATATGCGCTCATCGTGGCGTAGAACATGATGTTTTCGGGTCTCTCAGAAGCATGCATAGCGCCGTCCAGGCCCTGCAAGGTTCTCTGCTCTTTCACGATACTCAGGGCAAGCCGGAGGTCGTCAGCGTCCACAGCCTTTCCATACAGGGCTTCTAGGCGTGCCTCGGCGAGCGCATAGCTGGCCTTGCGGTCACGGGAGCAGTCGGCCTGGATGCGCTCGCGTGCTTTTGCTATGTAGCGGTCTACCTGCGCGTCGCTCACGTCCCACCGCGCCGTTTCCCGCGCATATTCGCATATACGGGCGCGGCTCCACCCATCCACGAGCAGTTCGGCCACCTTGGCCGTCCGTACTTCAACCGTTGCCGCCGTAGACTTCTTACCGCTCATTCGGTATCTCCTTCGTTCTTTGCGAATCAAAGATACCGTTTTCGTTTCGCTTTCGCTACGCTGGCTGGTTGACCGTCAATCCAAAGGTCCTCCTGGATGTCCAAGATGCGCCACTCGCAATTCGGAGCGGGCAAGTTTCTCGGTGTTGATTGACCGCCCTCGTCTTCGTACCAAAAAATGAAAGTCTTGTACTCTTTAGCTTCAGATTCATATACGAGTTCCACCCCAACATTAGCGACGGCAGCAGCCCTATTGTGCACTTCAACGATTCGGTACGATGACAGCCGCCTGTTCCCGAATTCTTGTCGAACAGTACCAGGGGCCTTCGAAACACTCTTGCAGAAATACGGCGACATTCTCCCATAGTTACCCTCCTTCCAGTATTCGAGGAATTCCAGAAGCCTCTCTTCCGGCGAATGGATGGCCACCGTGGAAGGGTCTTCGTTGATGCTGTCGATATACGCTTTTTCCGCGTGGCTATCTTTGAAAGAAAGCGACGCCGAAATGCTGGGGTAATGTTTGGCTCGGATATCCTCGTTCTGCGCTACGACTTCAGCGACTGACTCCGGCTCCCTTTTTGCCTTTCTCGTATTCTCCGTTTCCTTGTTTGCCGCCCAGTCGGACACTACAAATAGGAAACACCAGCATTTTGCGGCAACCGTGCTATTCGCATACCCAAGGTCTCTGCCGTGAAGTATTCCATGCCTATACGGCATGTCTATCGGCTCCGTCCTCGTTTTGTTTCTTGCTCTGCAATATATGTCTCGCACTTGCTCTAGCGCCCCATCGACATTCGTAATACTTCCCCAGCAGTCTAAATCGGCGGTTTCGGAATGAAACCCCCTCCCAACGGTATCGTTCACTATCCCGTCAATGAGGGTTACGAGATTAAGAATGACCGCATGGTATCGGCTCTCATCATAATCATCATAAGCAAGGTCAAGCAATTCCATCCTGCGCCGCCCAGCGTTTGACCTACGAAGAAACGGCCTATGCCCTCTTACCTTGTCGGGAGAATAGTATGAAAGTATGACCCGCTCTGCTTCTTCCATGCCGTCACGGTCGTATGCGGCAACCGCCTGGGCTTGATGCGTGGGGTCGAGCGAATCGTATACCACCCAGCCTTTTGCGGCGAACAAATCGTTGTAAAGCTGGGCGTTTTTAATTAGCTTCTCAAGCTCAGCTTTCGTAGCTTTCAGCTCTGCCTTTTGGTCTTCGTCGGCTCGGTGCCAATAGTTTTTCTCTATGTCTTCCACCATTCGAAGCGTGCTTCTCACAGATGGTATTTCTTCAAATCCCATACGCTCCCTCTTCCTAAATAATTATTTAGGATAGAACAATTTGCTATTGGGTGCGAGCATCGGTACAATTCATAATCGCCAAACCACAAGACGGAACGTGCTTCGCGCGGGCCAACATAGACTCACCTAAACCGCAGCTACGCGGTTGATTTCGAGGGTTCAGCATCTTGAAGAAGGGCATCTGCCCCAACAGGATGCTATCTCTCTATGAGGTGAGTCTTGTGGTTTGGCGACCAGGGGTGGATGCTCTTCCTCTTGCAGGTCGCCTTGCGATTCTCGCGAATCATCCTCCCTACACATGTGCCCGCTTTTGTTGAAAAGCTGGCCCCGATGAAGGAGGATGCATGGCAAATAAAATCAAGTACCCCGTCATACGGTGCACGCCGAAGACCGGCGGCGAACCCATCCTGTGCGAGGGCAGGAAGATTGCGTGCGTGCAAGACTACTGGCGTTGGGCGCACTCCGAGCTGAACAGCAACGCCGAGCGCGGCAAGTTCGCGGAGTACCTCGTGAGCCTCGCGCTCGGATGCGCGGGCGGCACCAGCGAGGAGTGGGGGGCCTACGACATACTGTGGGAGGCCGAGCGGGTCAAGGTGGAGGTGAAGACCTCCGCGTACATTCAAGTATGGGGGCAGAAAGCGCTCTCCATCCCCTCGTTCAGCACGCGCCCGTCGCGCGCATGGAACCCGGAAGACAACACCTATGAAGAAGCGGTGCGCCGTCAGGCCGACGTGTACGTGTTCGCCCTTGAGAACTGCACCATTCAGGACATGGTGAACCCCAACCCGCTCGACCTATCGCAATGGGAGTTCTACGTGCTGCCGACCTCGAAGCTGAACGAACGCGGCGCGCAGGCGAACATCAAGCTCCCCCAGCTCGCCGCCCTAGGCGCACGCAAGGTCATCGAGCTGGAAGACCTTCCCATTGCCGTGAGAGAGGCCGCGCAGGAGAACGCGAAGAACGCCCAGCCGAGCGAAGGGAGCCTGTGATGTATACGTACAAAGGGAAGACCGACCCCGGCACCCGCGCCATCGTCTTCGAGGACGGCATGCGGGAAGTCTACGCGACCGTCTCCGGGTGGTCGGGCTGCGGCAGCGACATTGCGTCGGTGTCCATAGACGGCACCGTGGCGACCGTGGAGCTGACCGGCGGCATCCGCAAGCGCTTCGAGCTGGACACGGGCACCAACACCGCCCGCGAACTGTAAGGAACAGCTATGAAACTCAGAACCGAAAGCAAGGGGATGCCGCTTCTCGGCGCTAAGGCATCGGCCTTGGTCGCGTCGTGCATGCTGGCCTGCGTGCTGGGAGGATGCGCGGCAGAGGAGAGCGTGCCGCAGGAAAGCGTGGAACAGGCGCTGCTTGCAGCTGCCGACAACGGGGAGTTCGCAGCCGCCGACTACGTGGAAGCGTCGGCCTACCGCCTCGAAAGCTGCGAGGTCGCCGGGCAGGAGCGGAACGAGGACGGGGCAACCGCCGTGACTGCCCGCGCCGTCCTGGCGAACGACAGCTTCAACGTAGAAGCGCAGACCGTGCTCGATTTCGCCAAAGAGGGCGACCGTTGGGTTCTGGCCGGGTCCGACTTCGCAGGAACGAAGGTCAAGGCCATCAAGGGCGTTGACTACCTCGTAGGGCCAGCAGACCAGGCGAGCCTGTCGGGGGACTCCTCGGGAGCCGAGAACAAGGAGCCGCTGTCGGGTTATTCGGGAGCGGAAGCAGCTTTCGACGAGACGGCCCAAACCTGCACCGTGACGCTTCCCGTCGCTCAGGACGGGGGCAACTGGTTCGTGCGCCCTGCGAACAGCGCTTCCATCAAGTTCGTGTTCGACGGCAGGAAATGGGCGAACGCGGGCACGGAGAGCGCGAGCGACTTCACGTCAGACTACCTCGGGCAGACCTTCACCGACGGCCCCTGCTCCGTTACGCTCGTCAACGTGACGGAGAGCGTCATACAAGTGGAGTTCGCATGGTCGGGAGAGAAGTACGAGCAAGACCCCGATAGCGAGTACACGTACCTTCCGGGCACATACGCTGGCCTTGCGGGTCAGGGAGCCATAGCCGTGCCCTTCGAGGCATCGGCCACCTACTCGGGCGAGTACAGCCTTGGGGATTCAACGGCGGTGAACAAGTACAGCCAGCAGTCGGGCAAGGGCTTCGTCTTGACGCGGGATTCAGGATTCGAGGACACCGACACGCCGTCAGAGTTCGAGTGCCGTTTCACCGCAGACAAGTCTTTGAGCATGACGTGGAGTTTTCAGGATACGACGCATCAAGCAACGTTCAGGCTCGTCTAACTAGTTGAGCCTAACAAGCTCGACCCCTTGGTAGGCTATAAAGGAGGGCTGGCCTGTTTATGGTCCGCCCTCCTTACGTTCTGATTCTTGTGTCATGTATTGACCAGAAGTTCCATGCGAAGTGAAACTCATCTTCTTGAATACAGCTATCGTCTTCTGGAAGAGCATCCTGACCGCATTGCCCTATCTAGTACCCACCTCCGTTCCATTCGGTACTGGTAAGGACATCATTTTTTAAACAACAGCTTTCACCTGCGGGAACACAATTTTTCTCTGACTGTTTAATATCTCATACAGCTCATTTAGCTCGATAGCTATAGAGTTCCAAGCTAGAATACGGTGCTCCACCAATTTCCTCAGCCGTTCGATCTGTGTAAAGCTGCAGATCGAACGGCTTTTTCTTTTACCGATATCCTTTGATTGGAGTCCTTCGGTTGTCTCGATGCGCCGCTCATCGGATAAACCGGACGACGCGCTTTAGACAGGCGACGATGCTCTATAGTGGTTATAAAAGGGAATGCATTCTATTTCGACGAGGGAGCTGTCATCTACTATCTCGGCATCGTAGGATCGGTGATCTTATTCGTCATAACCGGATTCCACGTGTACTGGCTTTTCGGCGGAAAAGCCGGAACGGATCGCTACATCCAAGCCGACAGAAACGGCGATAGGATCAAAATCTCAAAACCCGTCATCCTTGCGACGGCGTTGGTGTTCTTTGCCGCCGCCGTGCTTCCCCTTGCGGCATTGGGAATCGTCGAGATTCCTCTTCCTCGTCCGTTGGTCGACATCGGTCTGGTTTTCGGGATCACCGCGTTCTCCCTCCGCGGCCTGGCGGGCGCGGTTTGGTCGGTTACGCGGCGCAAGCCGAGGGATATATTCCATCGCTGGAACCTTATCCTGTACACGCCCATCTGCATCGTGCTCGCCGTTTCATATTGTGCATGCTACGCAGTGCTTAATTTCTGAAAGCGCGCATCTCGCATTCAAGCGATAAAAATCGCAGGTCATCGCGACGACACGAATCGTGTCTTGCGCTATTGGCGCGCTCGGGCATAATGGGCGCATGGAAAAGCGAAAGAAATTCAGCGAAACGTTGCAAAGCTTGAGAAGGAGAAGTGGGCTCACGCAGGAGCGGCTTGCCGAAAAGCTCTATGTGTCGAGAACCGCCGTTTCGAAATGGGAGACGGGCGGGGGATACCCTGGGCTCGATACGCTTGTGGATATTGCTGCGCTGTTCGACGTTTCGGTTGACGAACTGCTTTCGGGGGCGGAGATAGTCGACATCGCCGAAAGCGAGTCGCGCGAGCGTGCTGCCGGCATGTTCGGCATCGTTGCCGGCGCACTCGATCTCGCCGCCGGTCTGCTGTTCGTGCTTCCTCTCTTCGGCGTTGAGCGGGCTGGCATGGTCCAAACCGTTTCGCTCGTCGAGTACTGCGGCATAACGCAATTCGGTTATTCGTTCGTCTGCGTTGTCTTGCCGCTCGTTATTGCGGGTGCGGCGGAGATCGTCGCTCGGTTGCTTGCCGGAAATCGCTTGGCAAACGGAATGCTCGTCGTATCGGCAGCCATCCATGTGCTCGCCGTCCTGCTGCTTGCGGCAGCGCGGCAGCCGTATGCGACGGCTCTGCTGTTCGTGCTGTTCGTGGCGAAGGCTGCGATTGCCCTGTACACGGTAAGGCGCCTGCGCTGATCGCGGTCGCCTTGCCCGCAAACGGAAGGAATCGATGTATGGAACTTACGATGGCGGCCGAATGGCTCAATACGGCGTTTGCGGGCTACGATCTTGCGATCTTGTCGGCCCTGCACGAACTGGCGGTGCTCGCGGGCTGGTTTTTCACCCCGGCGTTCGTTTTCATCAGCCTGTTTGCTGAAAACGGCATCGGTCTTATTCTGCTTTCCCTCGTACTTATGCTGTTCAGGAAAACGCGTCGAGCGGGGATCTGCATGTTCGTGGCCATTCTCGTCGGCGCGCTCATTACGAACGTGCTGGTGAAGAACTTCGTCGCCCGTCCGCGTCCCTTCGCCGACGAGGCCGGTCTATTCCATGCATGGTGGGTCTTCACCGGGGCGACCGAGGAATCGAGCTTTTCGTTCCCCTCGGGGCATACGACTGCGACGATGGCGGCGATGTTCGCCCTGTTCCTCAGTTTGAAAACCCGGGCGCGGTGGCTGTGCTTCGTTCCCGTCGTGCTCATGGGCCTGTCGCGCAATTACCTTATGGTCCATTACCCCTCCGATATCCTCGGGGGAATCCTTGCGGGGGCGCTTGGGGCGCTCGTCTCGTACTTTCTCGTGCGGGCGTTGTATCGCCGCCTCGGCTACCATGCTGATTCTCGCTTGGCTCGGCTGGTGGCGGGCTTTGACGTCCGCGACGTATTTGTCCGCAAGGAGTCTCTTCGCTAACGGGTTCAAAACGGTTTTCTCCTGCTGATCCGCCGATGCTATCCTTGCATTCGGAAAGCGGTGCCGCGCACGGTCTGCCGCAATGCGAAACTCGGACAAGGAGTCGGTATGAAACGGTTCGTCGAAGCGGTCTCATCGAGCATCGTCGTGCAGGCGGTGCTCGCGATACTGTTCGGATTGCTCTTGGCCGTATGGCCGCAGGCGACCACGGTAACGGTCGTGTACCTGTTTGCGGCATACCTTGCCATTACCGGGGCGGCGTCGCTCGTATCGTACGCCCGGCATCGCAGCGATCGCCCCGGGTATCAGGGAGCTCTTGCGACGGGTATCTTCCTGCTGATCCTCGCTTTGATCGTGTTCGTGTTCCCTGAGGCCGTTGCCGGCTTCTTCTCGCTTCTGCTCGGTATCTTGCTTGCGATGAGCGGCATCGTGAACGCCGTCCGCTCGTTCGAGCTTCGGCGGTTCGGCGGCGGATCGTGGCTGGGGATGCTCATCGTGAGCATCGCTGTGGCGATCGGCGGCGTGGTCGTGATCGTCAACCCCTTCGACACGACGGTTACCTTCGTGCTCGTGCTCGGGTTGCTCCTCATCGCGAAGGGGGTCATCGACCTTGTGATCGTGGGGCTTACCTCGAGCAAGGAGAAAGCGCAATACCGCTGACGGGCGGGGTGCGCGGGCGTATGGACAAAAACGGGAATACCGAAGCGGGCGACGAACGAACGCGCGAGCACGGCTCGCGGGCCGGTCACGCCGGCATGGGCGCCATGACGGGAGGGCATGCGATGCACGGGGGCGATCTGAAGCGCCGCTTCTTCGTGTGCCTGGTGCTCGCCGCGCCCGTGCTCGCGCTTTCCCCGATGATGGGGATCGATCTTCCGTTCCGGATTTCGTTTCCCGGCTCCGACTGGCTCGTTGCCGGTTTGGCTACGATACTGTTCTTCTACGGCGGGAAGCCGTTTCTCGCGGGCGCCGCAAGCGAGCTTAGGGAGAAAAAGCCCGCGATGATGACGCTCATCGCGCTCGGCATTACCTCGGCCTATGCTTACAGCCTCTATGCGTTTGCAGCCAACCTGCTCAATGGCTCTGCCGGGCATGTGATGGATTTCTTCTGGGAGCTCGCTACGCTGATCGTCATCATGCTGCTCGGCCATTGGATCGAGATGCGCGCGGTGTCGGGTGCGGGCGATGCTCTTGAGAGAATGGCTGCGCTGCTGCCATCTAAGGCAAACGTCCGCCAGCCCGATGGGAGCTACGTTGAAACGGAGCTGCCGCAGGTTCGGGTTGGCCAAACCGTTATGGTGAAGGCGGGGGAGAAGGTTCCCACCGATGGAACGATCGAGCAGGGCTCGACGACGGTCGACGAATCGCTCGTCACCGGGGAGTCGAGGGCGGTTGCGAAGACTGCGGGCGATGCGGTTGTCGGCGGATCGCAGAACGGCGAAGGAACCGTGCTCGTCAAGGTTTCCGCAACGGGCGAGAGCGGATACCTCGCTCAGGTTATGGAGCTCGTATCGTCGGCCCAGAGCGAGAAGACGAAAACGGAGGCGAGGGCCGACAAGGTTGCCCGGGCTCTGTTCTACGCTGCAGTGCTCTTCGGGCTTGCGGCCCTTGTCGTGTGGTACTTCATTACGCTTGATTTCGGGGTGGCGCTCACGCGCATGGTCACGGTGCTCGTCATCGCCTGTCCGCATGCGCTCGGACTCGCCATCCCCCTTGTCACGGCGCGCACAACGTCCATCGCCGCAGAAAACGGCTTGCTCATCCGAAGGCGCCAAGCGCTGGAAACCGCAGTTAAGGCTACGGTTGTCATGATGGATAAAACCGGTACGTTGACGGAAGGCGATTTCAAGGTGATCGAGGTGGCTTCGTCCGATTCGAGCCGAACCGATGACGAGGTTCTTTCTCTCATGGCCGGACTCGAGGCATCGTCGTCCCACCCTTTGGCCGCTAGTGTTCTCGCCGAGGCCGCATCGCGCGGCGTCGAGGCGGCGGAGGTGCCCGACGTCCAAACCATCCCGGGTTCCGGCATCGGCGCCACGCTGCCCGACGGCTCATCGACCGCGCTTGTGAACGCGCGCTATCTCGAAGATCGCTCGATCCCCTACGAACCGGATGGGGCTCGCGGTGTGCGGGATGGTGCCTATACGGTGAGCTACCTTGTGGTGGACGGTGCCGTCGCCGGCATCGTCGCTCAGGGAGACGAGATCAAACCCGATGCGGGAAGCGCAGTGCGAAAGATCAAGGAGCGGGGCCTTGTACCCGTGATGCTGACCGGCGATAACGATAAGGTCGCGTCTGCGGTCGCGGCCGAGCTCGGCATCGCCGAGTACCGCTTCGGGCTGCTCCCGCAAGACAAGGAGAGGCTCGTACGCGAGCGACAGCAGGCCGGCGATGTGGTGGTTATGGTGGGAGACGGCATCAACGACGCCCCGAGTTTGGCGCGCGCCGACGTCGGCCTGGCTATCGGTGCGGGAACCGATGTTGCCATCGGATCGGCCGATGCCGTTCTCGTCAGAAGCGACCCCGGGGACATTGTGCGCTTCCTTTCCCTGGCTGTCGCTTCGTCGCGAAAGACCGTGCAGAATCTCTGGTGGGGCGCTGGATACAACATCGTTGCCATCCCGCTTGCAGCCGGCGTGCTCGCTCCCGTCGGCATCGTTTTGAGCCCGGCGGTCGGCGCCGTGCTCATGAGCCTCTCGACGGTGGTCGTGGCGGTGAACGCGCTCACACTCAAGATCGGGCGGTAGCTTCCCGCTTCCTGCAGCCCCGTTTTCCGTGAGCGGGGCGCGCAAACCGCCCGCTGGTCCCACAGGGACGCTCGTCAACGAAATCTTGCAACATCCCATTACGTCGCTTTATACGGCATCCGTCCTGTTACAATGAATGCCAGTGTTGACGTATTGAAAAAGTAAGGTCTTATGGATAAGAATAAAAAGGCGAAGCTCAAGGCGTCAAAGGGGAGGCATGCTGCGAAGGCGAAAGCCGAAAGCGAGGCGCAGAGCGCTCGTCCGCCGGTGGAGATCGGTGCCGATGGGAGGGCGTCGGCTGCCGCCCGAAGCCCGGAGCCCGGTGAGACGATATCGCCCGATCCGGGTGCCGTTCCCGTGCAAATCCAGGAGCAGCCGTTTGTCCTCGCCGATACGGGCAAGCGCCCGGGCAAACGCGGGCGCAAGGTGCTCAAAGCGTTCGGCATTCTGCTCGGCTCGATCGCGGGCCTCGCCGTTATCGCTTACGCGGCCGGTTGCTTCTACTTTGCCGATCGGTTCTTTCCCAACACCGTCATAGGCGATTTCGACGTATCTTTGCAGACGACGGCAGAAGCGCAGGAAACACTGCAGGCGGGATTGGCCGACTACCGTATCAAGGTCGAGGGGCAAGGCCTCTCGTTCGAGCTTGGGGCGCAGGATGCGGGGCTCACCCTTGATGGCGACGAGATATTGGCAAAAGCGCTCGGAGACGGTCATATGTGGACATGGCCGTTCGAATTGCAAAAGCATCACGACGAGAGCGATAAGCTATCTGCGGAATTCAGCGAAACTTCTCTCGACGGAGCCGTGAGGCAGCGCGTCGAGGCGTTCAACGAAGATGCGACGCCACCCGAAGACGCGACGGTCGGCTATGCCGATGACGCGAAGAAGTTTCAGGTTGTGCCCGAGAAGCTCGGCACCGCGCTCGATCCCGACGCGGTGGTCGAAGCGGTCGGGAATGCGATGGCTTCGATGGCCCCCAAGGCAACCGTCGGGGCCGATTCTCTGCTGAAGCCGCCGATCCTTTCCGACGATCCCGCGCTCGCTGCGGCATGCGATGACGCCAATGCGCTCATGGCGGCCGATTTTACGCTCACGACGGGTGGAACGCAGGCGGCTGCCGTCGGTCCCGATCAGATATCCTCCTGGATCGTGTTCGATGAGAACCTCGAGGCGTCGCTTGACGAGGGGCTCATGATCGCGTGGATCGAGGAGTTGGCAGCGGGTTTCAATACGGTCGGATCCGAGCGCACGTTCACGCGGCCTGACGGCAAGGTGGTTACGGTTGCGGGGGGAACGTACGGCTGGTCGGTCGACCACGATACGCTTCTGACGGTTGTGCGCGACGGCGTTGCGGGCGGCCAGACGGGGGAGGTGGAGATCCCCGTTTTCCAGAGTGCGGCATTCTATGCCGGAGCCGGTCAGCGTGATTGGGCGGGGTATGTCGATGTCGACCTCTCCGAGCAGTACGCGCGGTTCTACGACAACAACGACAACGTCATTTGGGAGACCGCCATCATCACCGGCGTTCCCAATGCCGAGAAGGCAACGCCTGCGGGCGTGTACTATGTGACCACGAAGGCGAGCCCGACGACGCTCAACACCTACGAGGGCAAGAAGGAGCCGAAGAAGACGGTGGTCCAGTACTGGATGCCGTTCGTCGGCAACGTCATTGGCTTGCATGACGCGTGGTGGCAGCCCGGGTTCGGCGGCACGATGTACCGCGATGGCTACGGGAGCCACGGATGCGTGAATCTGCCGAGCGCGAAGGCCCAAGAGCTCTACGGCATGCTCGGCATCGGCGACGTCGTGGTCGTCCACTGGTAGGTGTCCGATTTTTACCGCCGCGTAGATCGGTGCGGTTCGCTGCGATGTGCCGGCTTGCGTGCTAGCGCACGGTAAGATCGGCCGTCGTGAGATCGACTACGCGCTCGAGGTCGCCGAGCGGCACTTCGATCTGGGTTCCGATGCGTCCTCCCGAAAACACGATGCGGTCGAACAGGATGGCGGTTTCGTCGACGACGGTTGCGAAGGTCTTCTTCATTCCGATGGGGGAGCATCCCCCGTGGATGTAGCCGGTGAGCGGCAGCAGCTCTTTCGACTTGATCATGGCGATCGATTTCTCGCCGACGGCTGCGGCCGCTTTCTTCAGGTCGAGCTCTTCGGCGACGGGGATCATGAACACGTAATGCTCTCGGGACCGCCCTTCGGTGACGAGCGTTTTGAATACCCGTTCGGGGTCGAGGTCGAGCAGGCGTGCGACCTCGACCCCGCTGAGCGCTTCGGGGCATTCGAAGATACGCGAGACGTACTCGACGCCGGCAGCATCGAGTACGCGCATCGCGTTGGTTTTCTGGTCGTGGGGTTTGGGCATGGCGGCGTTTGGCTCTAGGCGGTCGGCCTGATGAAGTTGGTTGCGATCTTTGCTTCCATCTGGGGGTGATCGCCGCCCGCTTCGCGATCGGCCTCGATGCAGCGAAGCATCCAAGCCATGTTCTTGCCGAGCATCCGCATGGTTTGCAGTCCCTCTTCGTCTTGAAGCACCTGCTCGGCGCTCTGCCCGTGCACCATCGGCCAGTACGTGCTGGAAACGACGGGCATCTTGTTGATCTGGAAGTACTTGTTGATCTGATCGATCGCGGGCGTTGTGCCCGCGCGGCGGGCCGAGGCGATGCCCGCGGCGGGCTTGAACTGCATGAGCGCTCCTCCTGCGTAGAGCATGCGGTCGAGCACGGCGAGCAGAGCTCCGTTGGCTCCCGCGTAGAAAACTGGCGTTCCAACCAGGTAGCCGTCGGCGCGCTCGGCCTTTTCGAGCAAACGGTTGACCACGTCGTCATCGAAGATGCAGCGGTTGTTGCCGAGCTTGCTGCAGCCCCCGCATCCGATGCAGCCGCGCAGCGGATCTCTGCCGATCCAGGCGATCTCGGTTTCGACTCCCTCGGCTTCAAGGGAGCGTGCCGCTTCCGCAAGCGCCGTGTACGTGCAGCGATCTTCGTTGGGGCTTCCGTTGATGAGCAGAACCTTCATGTGCTTTCCTCGTCTTTCCAAGTGCGGGCGCCGCAATTTGCCCGAGGCCCTGCGGCCGCGTGGCGGCGCCCAAGCGCGTATACGTTTCACGTTTAGATTAGCAGATACTATGGCTGATGCGGCGGTTTTGTAACAAGCCGCATACCCTGCGCTATACTGGGCAACCATGAGCGATCGGATTTCACAACCATCCCCTGCGGACAGCCGCCCTTCCTACGTGCCCGCCTTTACCGCCTTCGGCGACGGGTACTGTCGTCCGGGCGGCGAGTTCGACAACGCCCCCATCGGGATCTTCGATTCCGGGTACGGCGGCCTTACCGTGGCGCGCGAGATCGTGAAGGCTCTGCCCGACGAGAGCATCGTGTACTTCGGCGATACGGCGCGCTGCCCCTACGGCCCCCGCTCGCTTGATGAGGTGGACGGGTTCGTGCAGCAGATCGGCGCGTGGCTTATCGAGCGGGGCGTCAAGATCGTCGTCATTGCGTGTAATACCGCGACCGCGGCGGGTCTAACGCACGCGCAGCAGGCGTTTCAGGTGCCGGTGGTCGGCGTCGTGGAGCCGGGCGCTCGCGCCGCGGTTCATGCGACGACGAACCGGCATGTGGGCGTGATCGCCACCAAGGGCACGATCGAGTCGGGCGCCTATGCGGGCGCGATACGCAACCTCGATGCGGGCATCACGGTGTTCTCGGTGCCGACGCCCCGCTTCGTCGAAATCGCCGAGCAGGGCATCCGCATGACCGAAGGGCCCATCGAGGATTTCACGTCGCTCGCATCGAACGTGTACATCAGGCCTGCGTTCCAGGAGATAGCCAAGGAGTACCTCGAGCCGCTCAGGCGCTGCGAGATCGATACGCTGGTGCTCGGCTGCACGCACTTCCCGCTGCTCAAGGCGCTTATCGGGGGAGTGGTCGGGCGCGATGTGCTGCTCATCTCGTCAGCGAAGGAGGCGGCGAAAGACGTTGCCGAAATCCTGACACGACGAGGGAAGAGGGCCGAATTCGGCCACGAGGCAGCATACGAGTTCTTCACGACGGGCGATGATGTGGGGGAGTTCGAGCGGTTCGGTGCGCGCGTTCTGCGGATGCCGCTCGGCTCGGTTTCGCATGTCGATGTTGGGAGCCTGTAGGGCTTCCGTCCGTCAGGCGAACGTCGTGGGCGTTACACGGTGCAGTTGCTGGTTCTCCACGATGCACGGCGTGGCGGGGCCTGCTTCGCGCAGAGGAACGAGGAAGATGCAAGGAGCAACCATGAAGAAAGTCGTCATAGCAAGCAACAATGCCCATAAAGTCGAGGAAATCAAGACGGCACTCGATTTCGAGGGATGGGAATTCTTTACGCTCTCCGAACTCGGCATCGAGTCGGACCCCGAAGAGGATGCCGATACCTTCGAGGGCAACGCCCGCATCAAGGCTCGGGCTGCTCATGCCGCTGCAGGATGCGCGGCGCTTGCGGATGATTCGGGCATTGCCGTCGATGCGCTCGACGGTGCGCCCGGCGTCTATTCGGCACGCTACGCCGGCGAGCATGCGAGCGATGCGGACAACAACGAGAAGCTCTTGCGCGAGCTTTCCCAAGTTCCCGATGAGCTGCGAACGGGGCGCTTCGTGTGCACCCTCGTGTTCGTCGACGAAGACGGTGCAGAAACGGTTGCCCACGGCACGATCGAAGGCCATGTGGGGCGCGAGCCGAAGGGCGACGAGGGCTTCGGCTACGATCCGCTGTTCTATCCCGATCTGTTCGACGGGAAGCGGACGCTTGCGCAGGTGAGTCAGGACGAGAAGAACTCGGTCTCGCATCGGGGCAATGCTTTGCGTGAACTTAAGGCAAAACTTGCGGCATGCATCTGATCTTCTGATATAATTCAAAAGCTGTTCTGGCGTCGGGACGTGGCGCAGTTTGGTAGCGCGCCTGCTTTGGGAGCAGGATGTCGCAGGTTCGAATCCTGTCGTCCCGACCATTCGACTGCCCCGAACAAGCACTTTTTCTAAGTCTTTTCAACAACGAACGCTATTGTAGGCAAGACGCCTTGCGCTTGCGCTTCTTGCTTTTGGCTTTGGGCGGCGGATGCACGATCGGAGCTTCGATGACAAACGAGTTGCTTTCCCTCAGCGAGCCGTGGCTGCAATACGCTATCAGAATCAATCTGCTTGACCAGAACGCAGGTGATCTAGCGGCCCTGAGGGAAGAGGCGTTGCTGGATTCCAAGATACAGCGGTCCCTGAGGATCGTCGCTGGCTATCACAGTACCTTGGTGACCAATCACAAGAATCTCGATTTGCCCATCCATAAGCTTTTGTTCCTGCTGGATCTCGGGTTCGATACGGGTGTTCCGGAAATCGAGTCGGCCGTTGCGCAGCTGATGGAGCACAGGGACAAGCACGGTGTATACCAATCCTTAACCAATATTCCGAAGCACTTTGGGGGAACCGGGGAAGATGGGTTCGGTTGGTGCCTTTGCGATGCGCCGCTGCTTCTCCTGGCATTGATCGAGGCTGGCGTTTCCTATGAAAAGCACATCCGGCAAGGTGTAGATTATCTGGTCTCCCTCGAGAAGGAGCAAGGCTTTCTCTGCTCGGTCTCGGAGGAGTTCGGTACGTTCAGGGGTCCTGGCAGAAAAGATGACTGCTGCCCGTATGCGACATTGGTAATGCTGAGACTGCTCTCTCGAATCGATGGATACAGGAATAGTGAACCCGCCATCAGGGCGATCGACGCTCTGCTTGATCTGTGGGAGCGTAGCCGAGAGAGGCATCCCTATATGTTTTATACGGGTACCGACTTCAGAAAACTCAAGGCTCCAGCTATCTGGTACGACATCGTAGGCGTCGCCGACTGCCTCAGCGTATTCGAGTACGCGAGAGCCGATGCGCGATTCGGCGAAATGGTCGAGATAATCAGGAGCAAGCAGGACGAAGACGGGCTTTTCACTCCTGAATCCGTTTATCAGAGGTCCAAAGGATGGGACTTCGGACAGAAAAAGACCGTATCGCCGTACCTGTCCTTTTTATGCCTGCGGATCCTTAAACGTTGCGAAGACCAGCTTCCGCAAGCTTGAGCCGGCCGTTTGCGGATCACGTCGCCCCTCGATTTCGCAAGACAACGGTAATGCACGCTTTTGTCAAGGAAAACCGCTAGAGTAAGCAAGGAATGCTTGACAAAAGCGTGCATTAATTGGCTAGCGTGGATATGGTGCACGACCAAGGAATCATACCTGTCTACAGCGTGGAACATGGGCGGCCTCGAGGATGCGGCGCAGACGCTCAGGCTGCATGAGGTCGCTCCAGTCGATCCGCACGAAACGAAACCCAAGGTTTCCTATGGCGTTTTGCCTTCTTCGCTCCCTTTCCAAAACCTGACTGTAGTTTTGTTGATACTTTACCCTTCCGTCGAACTCGATGATGACCGAGCCGTTGTCCCCGAGCTGCTTGCATTGGAAAAAGCGCCCGAACCTGCTATCGCTTTGATAAAGGTTCTCCAGCACTGCATCCGAAGGCCAAAGGCCGTCCACGCGGCCGAGAAGTTTCCCGTTTGCGGGGTCGAGGATATTGACCTGCAGATAGGGGATATCGAAGCCAAGCTCGGCGCATCGGGCGATCAGCAGCGACTCGGCCGGCGATTCGGCTTGATCGGTGAAGTACAACCCCGTTTTCAGTGCCTTGCGTACTCCGCGCTTCCCTTTATGCAAAGCGCAGAGCTGCGCAAAGCCAAGCCACGCAAGCTCGGCCTCAGGCGAAATGAACCCGGTCCTGCGCACAGCGCTGTAGGTTGTAAGGAAGTTCGGTTCGTCCCCACGCAGCGTGCCGACATCGAGTGCGGCACGGATGCTCGCCTTGCTGTTTTGAGGGCTTACCGGTTGCCACACGAGGGCTTCGGTTGTTTTTTCGTCAAGGTCCCTGCTTGCGATAAGGCTTCCCTTCGCTTTTTCGGTAGAGCGGCGCAAGAGGTGGTTCGCTGCCAAAAGCGCATCCGGCAGGGGGGATGTGGCCGCGCACTCGAAGAGCGTCTGCGCTACCGAATCCGAGGGCGCCACCAACAGCGCTTCATGAAAAGAGCAGCCAGCCTGCTTGCTCTTCGCATGGCTTCGTGCGCCCCCGAAGTGGAGAGGCGCTCCGCTGAGCACGGGTGCCCCGTCGAGTGCCGCCGCGGTGATCCCCCATGCTCGGAGCTTCGCGTGCGTCGCAAGGAACGCTTCAGCGCGGACGCGGTATTGTTCTGCGAAGGTAAGCGCTGCGTATTCCTGCGTGTTGACGTACGCTCCGCGAAACAAGCGCGTCAGGCGGCGCCTTTTCGCTTGTTGCTGCAGGGCCTGCCTGCTCAAGTTCGAATTTGAATGGGTGATGATATCGGGCATGGCGCCTTCTTCCTTGCGTGAAAGCCGGTGTTCCCATTAAAGCACGACTTTGACAAGCATAAGTATGCAAATTTGGCCGATCTGCTTGTCAAAGTCGTGCATTAGCAAGCATGCAATGCGATGCTGGGCAGAGCGGGTGCAGATCGCTTCGCCAAAGGCCCCGTTTGATCCTGCTTGGACGAATCGGCCGTCTAAAGATCGGGATCTGGCTCCATATGTTTGTTTGCTAGGGAAAGTCAAGCGGCTCTCTTGTCGGGTTGGGGCCGTCCGGCGCCCGCCTTGACGTCAATGCTATCGGTTGCCACCCAGGAGTTCCGCTATCGGCGCTATCGACGAGCCCTTTTCTCGCTGCTATGCGAGCAGCCTATTGCGACACCTCTATGTTCCAGTCGAAGATGTCGAGGGAAACCGTTTTCGATGGAAGGTCGCGTCCCTGCGAAAGGTAATATCCAGCAGCAGGAACGTTTCGTCGAGCAGCGTGTTTCGGTCGACGATGGATCCGAAAACCTGCTCCTTGTTTTCCTCCTGCATCAATAGCGGAGATGGGTGCTACGATGATGTTGTAACTGTCTTTTCGGGCATCGCTCTCGCTTACCCATGCGATGCCGATTCGCTTGGGCGACTGTGAGTACTGTACTATGTTACACTTAATTCTCGACAGGCATCTTCCCGATACGACAATGAAAAGCTCTCTCAAAAGGGTGTCTTTCGTGCTGTTTCCAGGAGTCGTTAAACACACGAAGGATGCATCGGATCGATTCCCCGTTTTACTTATCGGCAAAAGCAACGGAAGGGGCCTTCTGATGGAAGATAATTTGCATGAAGTCGCAAAAGTGATGGGCGTGAACGAGCGGGACGTCAGCGCACTGTCCAAAATCCCTTTCGAGGGCAATATGATGAATCCTTGGGGCGATGAGTTCCCCGGTGTTTTTCGCACATTGGGCCTAACCCCTCATAAAACGGTGTTGGATATCCCGTGCGGGCAAGGTGGCGTTTCGGTGTATCTCGCTCGGGAATACGGCGTAACGGTTGACGGCTACGACCTAGTGCAGGGCTTTGTCGAGAAGGCGAACGAGCATGCGGCGAGCTGCCGGGTCCGAGAGCTCTGCGAGTACCATGTAGGCGATATACGAGCGGCCCTTGGGAAAGGCAAGGAGTACGATCTGCTTCTCTGGAGCGCGCCGCCTCATATATGGGAAGACTACAAGCGGACCATCGAGAATCTGAGAAGATGCGTGAAACACGGAGGCTATCTGGTCATCGCGGATGCCTATTTGTATTCAGACGAACACAAAGCGACGTACCCCGATTACGAAACGCTTTCCGAGACGGTCGAGGCGTTCACGGAGTTCGGTGATAGGGTAGTGCAGTGCCATGACTACCGGGATGCCCTTTGGGCGAAAAATTACCGCACCGATAAGGAGGCCGTCGAGGCGGCGATAGAGAATGCTGAAAGCTTGGAGGAAAGGGAATCTTTGATGAGATACCTTGAAGAGCTCACCGAAAGCGAATCGGCCGATATCGAATGCTTGGGGCTCTACCTTGCGGTCCTGCAGATTCAGAAGAAGTGACGTTTCGCACATTGCAGCTTATCGAGGATGAGCGCTCACGGAACGCCATGGCTGCCCTTTTGCTGAGAAAAGCTTCCGACTCCGAATGATTCATACGATGTGCGGTCTAATATCGTCGATGATCCGCAGCGCCGATTGCTCGATCCGATCCGAAAGAGCGGGAAGGTCGCTGAAATCGGGGTCGTCGACGAGTACCGTTTCGAGTACCGAATAGTGGGGCATGTCCTCGATGCCTTCGTTCCATTCGGTATCTTTGAGCAGGTTCCAGTATGCCTTCTGTGTTGCTTCATTCTGTCCCATGAGCCACAGCTCGAAGCGCATGTTCCGGTGGTTCAGGATGATCCCGTAGCGGAGCTCTCTGCTCCGGAGGAAATCGTCGGAGAACGCAAAGTACGTATAGTCGAGGTAGCCGGGCGATACGTTTCTCACCGTGTAGCCGTCTATCCGCGAAAACTGCCTGCGCAGCGACATGACGAACCTGACGAGCGCCTTGTAGGCGATTTGCGTCTCGCCGGTCTGCAAGCGCTCCTGGTATATCGCTATGCACTCGCTGACGTTTTTCTTCATGGACGCATTCCTTTTCCGTGATGCCGGTCGAAGCGGGCGCGCATTCGTCGCCACAGCGCAGCACGAGCGATGTGGAGCATCCGTCGCAGGCACGCATATCCGGAAGGTCTTTCCTATCATGTAAGTATACCGTACGGTCGACTTTTCGCGGACGCGGCGGGAGGCGGGCTATAATGGACGCCCAAGCGAAACCTACCACGCGGAGCGTGATATGAAGAAGTTCTTTCTCAAGCGGATGCTGTGCATCCCCCTCGGTATCGTCGCGCTCATCGCGACGTGGTACGCCCGTGCCAATCCCGATTGGACGGAGCAGGTGTTCAGCCGATCGGTGTATCCCGCCCTGTCTTCGGCGGTGGGCTTTCTTCCGTCGCTCGTGAGCTTTTCGGTGGCCGAGTGGGTTGCCGTGCTGTTCCTCCTGTTCTGCCTCGGCTATATCGTCTACTACGTCCGTAAGATCGTCAAAGGCGAAGGCGGGCGCAGCGTACCTTCGACGCAAGGCGAAGCGGCAAAAGCATCGAGCGGCGGACGCGGTATGATCGCCTATCGCGGCATCATGGGTGCGGTTGCGATATGCTGCGTGGTGTACTTCCTGTTCACGTTTTTGTGCGGGCTGAACTACTACCGTTACACGTTCACCTCCTACACCGGCTATGATGTGGAGCAATCCGAGCAGGGGACGGAAGAGCGCCGTGACGAGCTCGTGCAGCTGTGCACGACGCTTGCGGACGGCATGGGCCAGGCGAGAGAAGAGCTGGGAAGCGATACCGACCCCTATACCGCCGATCCCGGAGATTTCGAGCGTTATGCGCGCGAATCGGTGTCGGCGATCGAGGAGCTCGCCGAGCAGTATCCCGTCTTGGACAGGCCGCTGTACTCGCCGCCGAAGCCGGTGCTTATGTCGGGGTTGCTGTCGGATATGGACATAGGAGGCATATTCGTCCCGTTCACGATGGAATCGAACATCAACGTCGATGGGCCGTTCTTCACGATCCCCTCGACGATGGCCCATGAGCTTGCGCATCAGTGCGGATTCATGCGCGAGGACGAAGCGAACTTCATAGCGTATCTGGCGTGCAGGGAATCAGACGACCCCCTGATGCGCTACAGCGGGTATCTGCTGGCGTTCGACCGATCCCTTGCCGCCCTGAGGAAGGTCGATCCCGAGGCGGCCTCGGCGATAAAGGCGAGCCTGCCCGAGGCGGTGCTGCGCGATATGGCGCAGCGCGAGCGGTTCTGGGCCGAGCACGAGGGAATCGTCTCCGACGTGTCCAACGCCGCCAACGACACCTACCTCAAAGCCAACAACCAGACCCATGGGGTGCAGAGCTACGGCAGGATGGTCGAGCTGCTGCTGGCAGAGCAGCGTGCTGCTGCCGAGTAGCCCGCAGTGCGCGAACCCGCAGGTCGGATCAAGCCCTCATCCCGCTTCACCGCTCTCGGGATAGGTGCCGTGCCACGCAGGCCGCGCTTCGCGCTGTCCGGCTGGCGGCGCAGCGAATGCTCGGTCGTGTGTGATACAATCTTTCCCGTGAAAAGCCCGGGGACTTTCTCGTCTCTAATATGGAATATCTTCCATAAATATGAGCGCGCCACGGAGCTTTTCGAAAGCGCGGTACGCATCGTCGAATCGGGAGTAGCACTATGGAACACCGAAGCCAGCGTCATCGAACCACCCGTTCTCTTTTCGTTTTCCTGCTCAGCTTGCATCTTGCGTTCTCTTTGATGCCGAGCGTCTCTTCGTCTGCGGCCGCCGAACCTGCGGGCGTATCGATGCTGTCGGACGCCCGCATTCAGGAAATGGTCACACGCGATCACGTCGAGGGCGAAGCGGTGGTTCTCGTCGACAACGTTACTGAACCTGCGGGCATATCGGCACGGTCGGTCGATCTTCTCGATTCCGCCGAAACACTCATGTCGGTATCGGGGGCCGTGTACGCCGAAACCGTTGCGAACGGGCCGACGGCCTCTGACGACGCGGATGCCCTGTCGCTGATGAGCGACAGCGAAGCGTATCGGGATGGCGATGCGCTCTCGATCAAGCTGGTGGCCGGCGACGGCCTGTCAACCGAGGAGCTGCTCGACTTGTTGCGAGACGATCCCCGGGTGCTCATGGCTGAGCCCAATTACCGGTATTCCTACGACGATGAAGTCGGTTTCGGGGCGGTGGGTGCAAGCGGGATCGGGCAGTCCGAGATTTCCGCTTCATCGAATCCGACGGGCGCGATCGAGCCCTTGGCGCCTACGACGCCGCTCGACCTCACCGATTATCAGTGGGCGTACGAGAACGACGGTGCCACGCTTGCGGGCGAGGCCACCGAGATCGGCTTCGATGTGAAACCTCCTTCTTGGGCCAGCGATCGGACCCATCCTATCGCAGATAACGCAAAAGGCACGATCGCCGTGATCGATACCGGCATAGACTACACCCATCCCGACCTCAGCCCTGTCGTGCGCAGCGACATGCAAAGCTATATCGACCCGAATGGAGCATACGCCTCGAGCGGCGCCCACGGGTACAATACAGGGTCCGATCAAAGCCCGGCAGACCCCATGGATACGTCTGGCCACGGGACGCACTGCGCGGGCATCATCGCCGGCGCGTGGAACGACTTCGGCATCAGCGGCATTGCGAACGGCGTTAAGCTCGTAGCCGTCAGAGCCGTAGACGTGACAAGCGGATCGATCATCGACGGATACGGCTATCTGGCGGCCGCCGTCGAAGGCGGCCTGAGCGATCTGGTGGCGATCAACAACTCTTGGGGATACCGCTATCCCTCGCAGATATTCTCGGTGGCGGTTACCGAGCTCGGCAAGCTCGGGGCCGTTTCCGTCGTCGCCTCGGGCAACGACGGCCACGACAATGATGCGATGGCCGAGCTGGCCTCGACGCTGCAATCGAACCCTTACGCCGTGGTCGTCGATTCCTCGACGGCGAACGGAGCACTGTCGGTCTTCAGCAATTTCGGTGCGGCGACAACCGATATCGTGGCGCCCGGTTCGCGCATCCTCTCGACCGTGCCGATGGCGCAGGCGAGCTATCATCCCGAAGCGGTGTCGAGCAGCTTCGTCTACGAAAGCTACGGATCGGCGTTCGCCACAGATGCGCACGCTGTGCTGTACGGAAGCGAAGAGGATGCGGTTGCCGCTGTGAATCCGATTGGCAGCCAGGATACTTCGGTGCATTACGACCCAAACGATGCGGGGAGTTCCTGGAAGATCGCGCCGGCGGAGATGGAGGCGCATGCGGGAGGCACGATCAGCGCAACGGCCTACATGGCAATCGAGGTGCCTGCGGCAGACCAGGCATCGGTCAACCGCTTCGGTCTGCATGCGTATGCCAACAAGACAACGACGATTCCCTATTTCGCGGCGAAGGTATCGCTGAAGGTGCGCGACAAGGGCACGTCTGCCGAGACGTGGCTCTCCTCGCAGGATGTGGTCAGCGCCGAGGGGAACAGCTGGGCCGGTCTCTCGGTCAGAATCGATGAGCTGCTCGGCGATACCTACGAGCTGGTGTGGGAAGGCGATCGGATGCTTGCGAAGATCGATTTCGGATTCGTCGACACCGCTGATCCCGCCTGCGCTCTCTACATCGATTCCGTCGGGGTTGCCGGCTATGCCTCCGACGTAGCCTATGATTACAAGGACGGCACTTCGATGGCGACGCCGGCGGTAACCGGCGCAGCGGGCGTGCTGGCGAAGAGCGAGGACGACTCGGGTACTGCCGGAAAGCGGGCGAAGCTCCGCGCAGCCAGCCTGAAGGGGAGCACGGCCGCCCTCGACGGGAGGTTCGCCGATCTCTGCACGTCGGGAGGCTCGCTTGACCTTTCGGTCGATCCGAGCAACTACGCTCCCGTCATCAACTCCGCTTCGGTCGAGGACTCAGGCGGAACCGCCACGGTCACGCTCGAAGGATACTTCTTCGGATCAACGGCGGGAACGGTGAGCATCGGGGGAAGCCAGGCGGTGGTTCAGAGGTGGACCGACAACGAGATCACGGTGGCGTGGCCTGCGCAGCTGGCGAGTGGATCGCAGGTCGTACGGGTTGAGAAAGCCATAGGACGAGCCGGCCAGAAGACCTTCGTGTTCGAGATGGCCGATCCTTCCCCCGAGACCGCCCTGCTCGATATCCAGTACCGTTTGCCTTCGGCTGACGAAGGGTATCCCTCCGGTGCCCTCGTGCGAGCCCTGTGCGGCTTGCATGGAAGCATCTACTTTCTTGCCGAGGAGGATACGACGACCCAGACATCGAACATGTCTTTGTGGGCGTTCGACCCCAATGGGCAAACATGGAAGCGGTGTAGTGATCTTCCCGGAAACGTCTCGTTCTTCTTCAACGCGAACGAGCCGGGAAGGCGCTCCATGACGACTTACGATGGAAGGATCCTGGTCAGCGGCATGGGCGTGCGGGGTGATAGCATCGAGCAGATAATCTGCGCCTACGATCCGCTGACGGACGGTTGGGAGCTGCTCGACGGCTCATCGGTTGCCCCGAGCGCCACTCTGGTCAACTGCGACGAGGAGCTGCTCTTCATCGGGGGATCGACGTTCAGCGAAAGTGCAGGAGGCTTCGTCGCCGAATCCGCCATCGTCGTTTACGATCCGGTGACGGGCGGTGTTTCGAAGGTGGGCGATCTTCCGCGGGCAACCGCGTCGGTCACGGCCGCAGTCAACGGCAGCACGGTGTATGCGACGAGTTCCGAAGCCTCGAACTCGCAGGCTTTGATGATGGCGAGGATAGCGAAAACCGACCAAGGGTATTCGGTCGACGACATCTCGTCGGTTCTCCCGGACGCCGACCCTGCGCGGGCGAACCACCGATCCCTGACGGCAACGCGCGACGGACTCATGCTGACCGGCTTCAGCGCGGTCGGGCAGGGAGGCGCTCTTCTCGATCAAGACACCTACGATCTCGACGTTTCGCAGATCGATCAGGGCGCGAGGTTCGAGGACTTCGGCAAGCGCGCTTCTCGGGAGGCGCTCTTCTATCCCGCCTCCACAGCCTACGACGGCCGCTACTACGTCGTGGGGGCATCGTATTACGAGGACGGGGGATACGCGTTGAGGGCGGAGGCTGTAAGCACTCGCGAGCAGCCCGGCGACCTATACGACATCACGTATCATAATGTGGCGGACAGCGAGCACGGCAATGCTGTGCACTACTCGCCGACGAGCCTGCCGCTTTCGCTCGAGAGCGCAAACCGCGAAGGCGCGACTTTCGAGGGCTGGTATGCCGACGAGGCCTTCTCGGGCAGCACGCTGTCGTCGCTCGATGCGGGAACCGTCGGCTCTGTGGAGCTCTGGGCTCGATGGACCGGCGCAACGCCTGGCGAAGATCCGAACCCTGCTGACGTGCCCGATAACAAAACGCATACGCTGAGCAAAGTCGGCGATGACGGCATGGCGATGGTGTCCCTCGCTGCCCTTGCAGTAGCGGCATGCTTGTTGGCGCTTTATGCGGTGCGGCGCACGAGCGGAGCACCGAATGGGAAGCGGCGGGATCCCTCTGCGCCTCGATACTGATCCTCGGATGCCCGTTATGCGGTGATCGACGTTCTTGGGAGTCTCTCAACTGCCGATCGGCTCGCCGTCTTGGGTAATCCGAAGTTTCGAGCCGATCGGGTCTTTCTGGTATCTAGTCAGGAAGGGGGCGCGCCACGCCCCCTTCCTTTTTTGTTCATGATCGGCTTGCGCGGTGTCGATTCGCTTTGCTGTTAGACGGCCTCGTAGGCCCTGCTGCGCGCCTTCTTCTTGTTCGAATCGCCCTGCCGCCGGTCGTTGCGGGCTTTTTGGGCGCGCCCGTCGCCCCGGGCATCCTTGCTCGCGGTATTCCTCTTGCCTCGGCTCTTGAAGCCGCCGCTCTTATGGTCGGCGGGAGCTCCCGAACGTTTTCTCTTGGCGTTCCCGTCTGCCTTTTTGCCCGGCTTTTTCTGCATGGGCTTTCGCGCGGAAGACTCGATGTCTTTCAGCCGATCGAATTGCTCGTCTCCGCCCATCAGCATCTCGGCTAAGGCGACGGCAACGTTTCTTTCGGAACCTTCGAACAAATCGTTTTCAAGAAGGCTGTCAACGAGCTTGCGCGCTGCTTTCCCCGGGTGGCGTCCTGCCGCCTGCCCCCCGATGATTTCCTGGGCTGCGCGCGCTATGGCCTTGTCCATGATCTCGTTGCTGGTTGGGAGGTTCCGCTCTTCGATGGTGTGCCCCGTGTACTTCATGAGAGCACGCAGCGTTGCCTGCTGCTTCCCGCTGCATACGAGCGTTTGGGATATGCCTCGTCTTCCTGCGCGGCCGGTGCGCCCGATGCGGTGCACGTAGTATTCGAAGCTCTGCGGCAGGTCGTAGTTGACGACCACGTCGATATCGTCAACGTCGATGCCGCGTGCGGCCACGTCGGTCGCGATGAGCGCATGCACTCGTCCGCTGCGAAAACCCTGCATTACCTGGCTGCGGGCGGCCTGCGTCATGTCGCCGTGGAGCCCGGATGCCTTGAAGCCCTGCTTGCGAAGCATCTCGGCCAATTCGTCGACCATCGACTTCGTGTTGCAGAACACGACGGACCGTTGCCCGTTCGCGTGCATGAGAAGGCTGAGGACGTCTTTTTTCTTAGCCTGTGCAACGCGGTAGTACGTCTGCTCGATATCGGCTTGGTTTTCCTTGCCGGCGAGCGTTTCGACGGTCAGCGGATCGGTGAGGAAGGTGTTTGAGATCTTCAGCAACGGAGCCGACATGGTTGCCGAGAACAGTACCGTTTGGCGTTCGTCGGGCGTTGCGGTCAAGATGGTCTCGATATCGTCGATGAAACCCATGTTGAGCATCTCGTCCGCTTCGTCCAAAACGACGGTTTGGATCCGATCCAGCTTAAGGGTCTTGCGGCGCATGTGATCCATGAGGCGTCCCGGTGTGCCGATAACGATGTTCGCGTGGCGCAGCTGCTTGATCTGATCGTTCATGGCGGATCCGCCGTACACGACAGCGAGCGACACGCCTTCTTTGTACTTCGAAAACTTTTTCATTTCGACGTATATCTGCATGGCGAGCTCGCGGGTGGGCGATAGTACGAGTACCTGCGCGTGGTGCGAGGAACCGTCGACGCCTTCGATTGCGGGAATGGCGAAAGCACCCGTTTTGCCCGATCCGGTGCAGCTGCGTCCGATCAGATCGCGTCCCTCGAGAAGCAAGGGGATGGCGCTTGCCTGGATATTCGTGGGCTTGGTATAGCCGATCTCGTCGATCGCTCTGATGACGTGCGGGGTAAGCGGCATATCGCTGAATGCCGCAGGGCGGTTCTGGTTATTGATCATGTCTCCTCATTCGACGTACTGCGGTTAGTTGCGGGCTGTGTGCGGCGAACGCAGGTATCGCGGGTGCGATCCGCAGCGTCGTCGTTTCTGCGCGCAGCAAAATACCATCCACCCGTCAAACAAAGAGATAACCTTATTTGCAAGGGAAGAGTCTTACACTACATGAATCATTGGGAAGATGGATCATGTGGATGGCCTCTAGCGTTCGTGTAGTATAGCGATACGGCAAGCTCTTTGTGTCGGCAACGCAAAGAGAACCCAAGAAAACCGCTATTTCGTACAAATGCGGCGCTGGCTTCCTCCTGTTCCGTGCTCTCGTTGAGGCTTTTTCGTCCCGACCAAACCGCATGCTCTTTTCAGGCGGTATAATGGCGAGTGTTTCAATCGAGCAAGTGAATAGGGAGGACAGCATGGCAGGCAACGAAGCAGGGTGGTATCCCGATCCGTCGGGAGACCCCTCGAAAATGAGGTTTTGGAACGGTGTGCAGTGGACCGACGACTGCACTACCGTGCAGCCCAGTCAACCGATCACTGCCCAGCCGGGTTCGTACGGCGCTCAGCCCGGCGGACAGTACGGGTACGGGCAGGGGCAAGCGCAGGGGTATTACCAGGGATCCGTAGTCCAGCCCGCCATGGATAGCAACGACCAGACGTTGAGGATGGTCGCGTTCGTTTTCTGCATTCTGTCTACGGTATCGCTGGGTTGGGCGATTATCCCGCTCGCATGGATGATACCGATGAGCGTGCATTGTTGGGGAATCTACAAGGGCACCAAGGCCAACACGGCGGCGTTCGGCGTCTGCACGCTGATATTCGTCAACCTCGTTGCCGGCATCCTGCTGCTCGTATCCAAAAAAGACGCGTAGGCAGCGCCCGCCCGCGGTTGGTGTCGGCAAAAGACCACTTTTCAATGCGTTTCGTTTCGTGTATCATGCATAAGGTTGCTTGATGGGTTCGATGGAACCCGTGCAATATGCGGGTGTGGTTCAATGGTAGAACTCCAGCCTTCCAAGCTGATAACGCGGGTTCGATTCCCGTCACCCGCTCCATTGAGAGCGCAGGCCAGAGCTACAAAGCTCTGGCCTTTTTGCTTTTCTGGGCGTCGGTGCATGACTGCGCTGCAGAGTTGCGGGGGTTTGGATTCGACGGCGAAAAGGAAAGCCCGCATTGTGCGGGCTTTCCTTTTCGCAACACCTCTCGGATCGATCTCGGCTCTTGCCGTCCGATCAGCTGACCTGTGTTGCCAGATAGGCGATGATGTCGTCCGACTCGTACATCGCCTTGCCGCCGACAACGAGGCAGGGGACTTGCTTCTTGCCGCCGACGCACACCAGATCGTTTTGAATGCCGGGCTGAGTGGTGTCGCGCATATCGAGCGTGATGCCCTTCTCATCCATAAAGCGGAGTACTTTCTGGCAGAACGGGCAGGTTTTCTTATAGTAAAGTGTATGGTCTTTCAAATACGACACAGGCGCTCCCTTCGTTCCATCCTTGCATGCCAACCGCAGAAACGGGACAATTCACTTTATCTTACTAAAGAGATGAGGTAACGGGGGGATGCGGAGTCTCTTGTTGCCGAGCGGTTGCTTTCCTTACGGGGGGTATTCGCGGATACTCGAACCCAACGGAGCGTTTGTTGCGCGAACGTTGGGCGGACTATAGCATGCCTTCCGGAGGTGCATACGATGAACAACGAGAAAACGGGAATCCTGATTCGACGGCTTCGCAGAGAGCGAAACATGACGCAAAAGCAGGTAGCCGACGCGTTGCATGTGAGCGATCGCGCGGTGTCGAAGTGGGAGCGGGGCTGTGGGCTTCCCGATGTGTCGCTACTCAGGGGCCTATCGGCCGTTCTCGGTGCGGATATGCAGAGCATTCTATCGGGTGACCTCAATCAAAACGATACCGACGGAGGAAATATGAAGCGAATCAAACTTTATCGCTGCGCCTCGTGCGGCAATATCCTGACGAGCACGTCGGATGCCGAACTATCGTGCTGCGGTCGCTTGCTCGAGCCCCTCGAGGTCCAATCTGCAGCGGGAGAGCATGTGCTGTCTGTCGAGGAAATCGAAGATGAATACTATGTGCAACTCGACCATCCGATGGAAAAGGGCCATCATATCGCATTCGTCGCATGCGCGACCGATGAGCGCATCGTGCTGGTGCGCATGTATCCCGAGCAAGGCGCCCAGGCTCGCTTTCCGCGGATGCCGCGCAGCACTTGGTACGCTTGCTGCACCGAGCATGGACTATTTTCGTTTCAGCATATTTAAATGTTCGGATATGCATGAGATGGCATAGATGCGGCAATGTATGCATTCTTTATTTGGAACGTGGAAGAAAACGTGCGTTTTGGCGCTATTCGGACTGATTTGCGGGAACTTACGATATGTCTTCAATGACTAGAATATCAAAAAAAAGTATGATAAAATATAAAATTTTTTCCTAACGATTGCCTTCTAGGTCACACGACGGAGCGTCAACGACTCCCAAAGATTCTACGCCCCTCGCTTCGGCTTCATCGGACGCCGCGGGAAAAGTTGCGGTATAATACCTACGCACGCCAGTGCCGCAATGCGCTCGTAGCTCAGCTGGATAGAGCAGTGGACTTCTAATCCGAAGGTCGCAGGTTCGAATCCTGCCGGGCGCACCACGTTAATGCAGCGGGTCGACTTCACGGTCGACCCGCTTTTTCATTCTGCGGCTTACCGTGGGTGGTTCCGAATAGGTGAATGATGGTAAAACAGGGTAATGACAAGGACAAACAAATAAGTCAGCATTGTCTTTCCTCCTCGCTTCCCGCAGTGAGCCAGAGTGGTTTTTCGTTGGCGGCACGCATGCGCCGCACGGCGGTCGAGGCGGTTTCGCACGTGTACGGAAGCGCCTTGGATTGCGCATGCTCCGAGGAGGTGAAAATCATTTTGCATCTTTGGCATTCTTTATGCACTCGTATTCATAAAGAGCTTGAGCGTCGAAGTCCCTTTCACACGGGAGGAGGGACTCGGGTTGGTTTCTTACCACTATTTCGCTTTACTGCGATGGAGCAAAACAAGGCAAGGATCTGAAAAGAAAACGTTTTGTCAATAACCGTTTACCGCTTAAAAACTACCGTTCGCCAATCCTTTATTTCAGTTCGGTACTACCTGTTGCTTTTTCTTTTCCCGCATGAGATTTTGGCCGTGTCATGCGGTTGTGCTCAAAATATGAAGCAAAACCGAAAGTAAGAAACGTAAAGAATGCATAAAAGAAAAGGAGGGTTGCCATGGCTGGTGTAAACGTCAAAAGTGAAATCAAGCCTTTGAAAAAAGTCTTGCTTCACCGACCGGGTAAAGAGTTGCTGAACCTCACACCAAACACGCTCGAAGAGCTTCTGTTCGACGACATTCCGTTTTTGAAGGTCGCCCAGGAAGAGCACGACGCGTTCGCCCAGATTCTTCGCGACAACGGCGTAGAAGTCGTGTATCTCGAAGATCTTATGGCGGAAGTGCTCGACCAGAAGCCCGAGTTGCGTGAACAGTTCCTGAAGCAGTTCATCGAGGAGGCTGGCATCCGCACCGATCGGTACCAGAAGATCATCTTCGATTACCTCAACGATAACTACAAGGACAGCAAAGAACTGGTTATGAAGACGATGGAGGGCATCAACCTCACCGAGCTTCACACCGACAAGAGCAACTCCCTCGTCGACCTGGTGAGCGAAGCGTCCAAGATGGTCGTCGCTCCCATGCCGAACCTCTACTTCACCCGCGACCCGTTCGCCATGATCGGCAACGGCGTCAGCATCAACAGGATGTACTCGGTCACGCGTAACCGCGAGACTATCTACGGCGAGTACATCTTCAAGTACCATCCGGATTTCGAAGGAACTCCCGAGTACTACAGCCGCTACAACACCTTCCACATCGAAGGCGGCGATATCCTCAACATCAACGACAAGGTTCTCGCTATCGGTATCTCCCAGCGCACCGAGCCCGATGCGATCGACGCCATCGCCAAGAACATCTTCGAGTCGGATTCTCCGATCAAGACGATCCTGGCCTTCAATATCCCGAACTCCCGTGCGTTCATGCATCTCGATACGGTCTTCACCCAGATCGACTACGACAAGTTCACCGTTCATCCGGGCATCCTCGGGCCGCTGACCGTGTTCGAGATCACCCCCGACGATAACGGCGGCATCAAAGTCAAGGAGATGCACGACACGCTGGAAGAGATTCTCGAAGCGTACATCGGCAACCCCGTCGAGCTCATTCCCTGCGGAGGCGGCGACCGTATCGCTGCCGAGCGCGAGCAGTGGAACGACGGCTCGAACACGCTCTGCATCGCTCCCGGTACCATCGTGGTCTACGAGCGCAACGACGTCACCAATGCCGTGCTCAAGGAGAAGGGCCTCAACGTTTTGGAGATGCCCTCCGCCGAGCTTTCGCGAGGCCGTGGCGGCCCGCGCTGCATGAGCATGCCCATCTGGCGCGAGGACTAGCTCCTCATCTGGTTTACACCCTGTCGGCCCCCAGCCTTGCGGCGGGGGCCGGTCGAGGCGAGGCGGATATAACTTGGCACCGCCTGTTTCAAGACAAATGTATATGCGCTATCGAAAGGAATGAGCAATGCCTACTAGTTTGATCGGACGTAACTTTTTGAAGCTGCTGGATTTCACGCCCGACGAGATCCGCTACCTCATCAAGCTGTCCAAAGAGTTTAAGAACCTGAAATTGACGGGCACCCCCCATCGTTATCTCGAAGGCAAGAACATCGTTCTTCTCTTCGAGAAAACCTCTACCCGTACCCGCTGCTCGTTCGAGGTCGCAGGCATGGACCTCGGCATGGGCGTCACCTATCTCGATCCCGGCAGCTCCCAGATGGGCAAGAAGGAGTCCATCGAGGATACCGCCCGCGTGCTCGGCCGCATGTACGACGGCATCGAGTACCGCGGCTACGATCAGTCGATTGTCGAGGATCTCGCTGCCAACGCCGGCGTGCCGGTGTGGAACGGCCTTACCACCGAGTTCCATCCCACCCAGATGATCGCCGACATGCTCACCGTGGAAGAGAATTTCCCCATGGGCATCAAGGGACTCAAGTTCGTATTCATGGGCGACGCCGAGAACAACGTGGCGAATTCGCTCATGGTCGTGTGCGCCAAGCTCGGCCTGCACTTCGTCGCCTGCGGTCCGAAGGAGCGCATGCCGAAGGCCGAACTGGTCGAGCAGTGCAAGCAGGTTGCCGCCGAGACCGGCGCCACCATCACGCTGACCGAGGATGTCAAGGAAGCCTGCACGGGCGCCCATGTCATCTACACCGACATCTGGGTTTCCATGGGCGAGCCGGCCGAGCTTTGGGCCGAGCGCATCAAGCTCCTCGAGCCGTATCGCGTGACCACCGAGGTCATGGGCATGGCCGCCGATGATGCCATCTTCATGCACTGCCTGCCTTCGTTCCACGACACCAAGACCACCATCGGTGCCGATATCGCCGAGAAGTTCGGCGTGACGGAGATGGAAGTCGAGGACGCGGTCTTCGAGTCCCATCAGTCCAAGGTGTTCGACGAAGCCGAGAACCGCATGCACACCATCAAGGCCGTCATGTACGCGACCCTTTCGTAAGCGGAAGGAGACCGTTATGGCTTATCAGAAAGGCGAAGGCAAGTCCGTGGTCATCGCGCTGGGCGGAAACGCCCTGGGCGACTCCCCGCAGGAGCAGCTCGAGCTCGTGAAGAACACCGCGGAGCACATCGTGGACATGGTCGCCGAGGGCATCAACGTCGTGGTCTCCCACGGCAACGGCCCGCAGGTCGGCATGATCAACAACGCGTTCGACTACGCGTCGACCCACGACGGCAAGACGCCCGCCATGCCCTTCCCCGAGTGCGGCGCCATGAGCCAGGGCTACATCGGCTACCAGCTCTCCCAGGCGATCCTCAACGAGATGAAGCGCCGCGGCATCATGCGCTCGACGGCCTGCGTCGTCACGCAGACGGTCGTCTACCCCGAGGACCCGGCGTTCGACAACCCCACCAAGCCCGTGGGCGCCTTCCTCACCGAGGAGGAGGCCAAGAGGCGCGCCGAGGAGACCGGCTACACCTACAGGGAGGACTCCGGGCGCGGCTGGCGCCAGGTGGTCCCCTCGCCGAAGCCCCAGCGCATCGTCGAGTTCGACGCCATCAAGGACCTCATGGACGACGGCTACATCGTCGTGTCCACGGGCGGCGGCGGGGTCCCCGTGATCGAGCGGGACGACTCCTACCGCGGCGTGCCGGCGGTCATCGACAAGGACCGCTCGAGCGCCAAGCTCGCCGCGGACTTCCGCGCCGACATGCTCGTGATCCTCACGGCGGTCGAGAAGGTGGCCATCAACTTCAACACGCCCGAGCAGGAGGAGATCGACTCCATGACGGTGGCCGAGGCGAGGAAGTACATCGCCGAGGGCCAGTTCGCCCCCGGCTCGATGCTGCCGAAGGTCGAGGCCTGCATCGAGTTCGTGGAGGCCCATCCCGAGGGCCGCGCGCTCATCACGTCCCTCGAGTGCGCCGCCAAGGGCCTCAAGGGCGAGACGGGAACCGTCATCACCAAGTAGTTTTGCAGCAAAGGGGTGCTTTACCGGGCGGACGGAGCCTGGACCGTAGAGAGCCTTAGGCTCGGTCCGCCTGCAATTTCTCGTTCACCGTAAACAACGATCCCTACTAAAAAGGAGGGGCTATGGCCGAGAAAGTTAAAGACAAGAGCAAGAAGAAGCGATCAATCAGTTCGTTTACTATTCTGCTCATCATGCTTATCGTGCTTGCCGTCATCACGGTTGTGATGTCGTTCGCAGGCGTCGAGGGCGTGGAAGGTGCGACGATCGCCAACGTGGCAACCGCACCGGTTAAGGGCTTCACCGACGCATTGCCGGTTTGCCTGTTCGTTTTGATCCTCGGTGGATTCTTGGGAATCATCACCGAAACCGGAGCGCTTGACGCGGGCATCGCCGCGCTGGTCAAGAAGCTCAAGGGCAACGAACTCATTCTGATTCCCATTCTCATGTTCATCTTCTCCATCGGCGGCACGACGTACGGCATGTGCGAGGAAACCGTACCGTTCTACCTGCTGCTGGCTGCGACAATGGTCGCCGCGGGCTTTGACAGCGTTGTCGGCGCGGCAACCGTTCTGCTCGGTGCTGGCTGCGGCGTGCTCGGTTCGACGGTCAACCCGTTTGCCGTGGGCGCTGCGGTCGACTCGCTCTCCGGTACGGGCATCGCGATCAACCAGGGTACGATCATCCTTCTCGGTGTCGTTCTTTGGCTCGTCACGCTGGCCATCTCCATCGTGTTCGTCATGCGCTACGCGAAGAAGGTCAAGGCGAACAAAGGCTCGACCATCATGTCTTTGCAAGAGCAGGAGACCATGAAGGAGGAGTTCGGCGAGGCGCAGCAGGAAGCCTTGGACGCCGAGGCGAACCCCAGCCGCAAGCTCATGACCGGCCGTCAGAAGGGCGCTCTCATCGTGTTCGCCTTTACGTTCGTCGTTATGATCGTCGGCTTCATTCCGTGGGGCGACTTCAACATCAACGTGTTCGATGCCGGTGCGGCTTCCGAAGAGGTTGTAACGCCCGTTACCGGCGAGGAGATCGTCGCTTCGTGGGACGATGCGCAGGTCGGCGGAGCGCTTGAAATTCCCGAAGGAGTCGAAGGTACGGTTACCGAAGACGTTGCGATTTCCGACGGATGGTCTTCGTTCCTTACGGGCGTGCCGCTGGGCGGATGGTACTTCGACGAGGCGTCTACGTGGTTCCTCATCATGGCGATCGTCATCGGCGTTGTCGGCGGGTTGTCCGAAAGCCGCTTCGTCAAGGCCTTCATCAACGGCGCTGCCGATATGATGAGCGTCGTGCTCATCATCGCGCTCGCACGTTCGATCACCGTCCTTATGGGCGAAACCGGTCTGGACATGTGGATTCTCGAGAACGCCGCTGCGGCCCTTGCGGGAATGTCGGCGATCATATTTGCCCCGCTGTCGTTTTTGCTCTACGTGGTGCTGTCGTTCCTCATCCCGTCCTCTTCGGGCATGGCGACGGTGTCCATGCCGATCATGGGTCCCTTGGCGAACAACCTCGGGTTCTCGCCTGACGTCATGATCATGATCTTCAGCGCCGGCAACGGTCTCGTGAACCTGTTCACTCCGACGAGCGGTGCCATCATGGGCGGTCTTGCGCTCGCGAAGGTGGAGTACTCCACGTGGTTGAAGTTCGGTGCAAAGCTGTTCATCATCCTCGGCGTCGTCTGCATGGTTATCCTTACGGCGGCAATGCTGATCTTGTGATAGTGCTTTAACACACTGTTTACGCGAAACGAGAGGGATCCCCCGCAAGTGCGGGGGATCTTTTTTACGCCGAGGGAGCCGGCGCTTCCGATCCGAAAGACGTTGGACGGGCTTGACGGGAGCCGACGGCCTCTCGTGCGCATCCTTCGCCACGTGTGATCGGTTTAGTCGATGACCCATCTGTTTTTCGAAAAACTACCCGCTGCGAGAGCCACGTATAATCAAGGTAACGTTGGTCGATACGTATCACGTGAGGAGTTGTTATGGATGAAGAACGAGTAGGCCACGAACAGCTCGACGCCAGGGCGCAAGGGGAGAAACCGGCGCCGGTCGCGAAGAGGGAAACCCAAGACGACCCGAGTGGGCGCGCATGGACATGGCAGGAGGACGGCTATACCGTCGTTCGGTCCAACGCGAGGTCGGGCCCCGGTTGCCACGATAACTGCGGCGTCCTCATGTACGTCAAGGACGGGGTGCTCGAGAAGATCGAGGGCGATCCCGAGAACCCCTACAACCAGGGAAGGCTCTGTCCGCGGTGCCTTGCCTTCAAGGAGATGCTCTACCACGAAGACCGTCTGAAGTACCCCATGAAGCGCGCCAAGGAAGACCGCGGCAAGAACGCGTTTACACGCATCACGTGGGACGAGGCGTACGACATCATCGAGCGGGAGATGAAGGCCGTCATCGAAAAGTACGGCAACGAGGCAATCTGGGTTACCCAGGGCACCGGCCGCGACATCAACGGCTACGGGCCCCTTATGGCCCAGTACCTCGGTACGCCGAATTACGGCACGGGATTCCTTTCGGGTCAGGCGTGCTACGCGCCCCGTATTTTCTCGACGGCGCTCAAAGCCGGCGGTCTCTTCATCTGCGATTACTCGCAGTTCTTCCCCGACCGCTACGACGATCCTCGTTGGGAGGCGCCCGAATACGTTCTCATTTGGGGAAACAATCCCGTTGTCGCAAATTCCGACGGCACGCTCGGCCACTGGATCGTGGAGAGCATGAAGCGCGGCAGCAAGCTCATCGTTATGGATCCGATGCTCACCTGGGTTGCCGGAAAGGCCGACGTGTTCTTGCAGGTACGGCCGGGCACCGATGCCGCGCTCGCGCTCGCTCTCTGCAACCAGATCATCGCCGACGGTCTGCAGGATCAGGAATTCATCGACTATTGGTGCTATGGATACGACGAATTCGCCGAGCACGTGAAGGGCAATACGCCGGCATGGGCGGCCGAAATCTGCGGCGTCGACGAGGACCTTATCGTCGAGGCGGCTCGCAAGATCGGCAATGCGAAGTCGTGCTGCCTGCAGTGGGGCGTCGCCATGGACCATACGTCCGAAGGCTTCATCACCGGCATGGCGTGCTTCGACCTTATGGCGCTGACCGGCAACTTCGAAAAACCGGGTACGATGGTGGCGGCGAATCCCGTGTGGGATATGAGCGTCACCTGGATGCCGCGCGACAAGGTGTGGCGCGAATGCTCCGAGCCGGTCAAAGATCAGGGCCGTACCATGAACTTCGATTACCCCGCCCTCAAGGCGATGGCCGCCATCAGCCCCGACATGCTCCTGACCGCCATGGAGACGGGCGAGCCGTATCCCATCAAGGCCATGTTCATGATGCAGAACAACGCGATCGCCTGCATGGGCGCCGCCCCGCAGCGCATTCTGCCCGCGCTCCAGAAGATGGAGTTCAACGTGGTGGTCGACCTGTTTTTGACTCCGACCGCCCTCGCGTGCGCTGATGTGCTGCTGCCGGCTGCGTGCTTCGCGGAGCGCATCGGCATCACGGGTCATCAGCCCTACGCGCTCGGATCGATCGCGCAAGCCGTCGAGCCGCTCGGAGAATGCAAGTCCGACCAGCGCATCATCTATGAGACGGGTAGCCGGTTCACCACCGACGAGTACAAGCAGTGGGACGATGAGCAGGGATTCTACGACTATCTGCTGAGAAATACCGGCTATAGCTACGAGGAGCTGCGCGAGCGCACCTGGGCGTACCCCGAGTTCGAGTACCGTAAGAACGAGAAGGGCATGCTGCGCCCCGACGGCACGGTGGGCTTCGCTACCTCGACGGGTCGCTACAACTTCTACTGCCCCGAGATGCTGCACTTCGGCCTTTCGCCGCTTGCGACCTACGAGGAGCCGCCCGAGAGTCCGGTGTCCCGCCCCGATCTGGCCGAAAAGTACCCGCTTGTGTTGACGACCGGTGCTCGGCCGTGGGGATTCTTCCATTCCGAGCATCGTCAGAGCCCTTCGATGCGCCGTTTGCATCCCAATCCCGAGATTCGCATTCATCCCGAGACGGCGTCGAAATACGGTATTGCGGAGGGGGACTGGGTTCACATCGAGAACAACTTCGGATCGTGCAAGCAGAAAGCGCATCTCACCACGCGCATTCGCAAGGATACGGTGTCGGCCGACCATGCCTGGTGGTTCCCGGAGCGGGGGCCTGAGGACGGAACGCTCTTCGGCGTGATGGAGTCCAACATCAACCGGCTCGTTCCGATGCGTCCCGGCAAAGTAGGGCTTGGGGCGTCGTACAAGTCGCAGCTGTGCAGCATCAGCAAAATCGAGGAGTGAGTGCTATGAACCAAGTGCTTGTAGTTGATTACGATTACTGCTCGGGTTGCCATACCTGCGAGATAGCCTGCCAGCAGGAGCATGGTTTTGCTCCCGACCAGTACGGCATTAAGCTGACCCAGGTGGGCCCCGATCAGATTACCGAGAGAAAATGGCAGTACGATTTCGTGCCGGTGCCGACCGACCGCTGCGACCGCTGCGCGAAGCGCCAGGACTCCGGCAAGGTGCCGAGCTGCGTGCAGCACTGCCAGGCGGGGTGCATCTACGTCGGCACGCTCGACGAGGTATCCGATAAGCTCGGCAAGGGCAAGGTCGTGCTATTCACCTGAGCCCTCGCATCTTCTGCCTTGCGGTTGCGCGGCGTAGCGGATAGCGCAGTACGCAGATGATTTTCTGGCGGGACGGGGACTTGGCTTCCCGTCCCGTTTTCATGGGGTACAATGGGCGTATTCGTAACTCTGAAATACATAGGAGGGCCATGCGAATCGATACGCTCTACGAATTCTTGCTGCTGACATCGAACTTGAACTTTACCGAAACCGCGAAGAGCTTCTTCGTTTCGCAGTCGGTTTTGAGCAATCATATTTCGGGGCTCGAAAAGGAGCTCGGCATCCGCCTATTCGTGCGCGATCGCCATTCCGTGCGGCTGACCGAAGCGGGGTCGCTGTTTTTGGAGGACGCCCAGAAGATCGTGGCCGATTACGAGCATGCCCTGAGCCGCATATTCCAATATCGCGACGGTGTTTCCTCGGTCATCAGGATCGGGTATCTGCTGGGTTCGTACGGGTCGTTTCTCCCCTTGGTATGCAAGCGCTACAGCGAGCAGCATCCCGAGGTGGGCTTCCATTTCAAGACCATGGAGATCGGCGACGTTCAGGCAAAGTTGAGCGAAAACCGCATCGATATCGGATTCACTCTGTTCACCAAGGATATCCAGGGCGGGAAGTACGCGTATCGATGCCTGTACGAAGATCGCTACAAGCTTGCTGTGCCCAAAACGCATCGCTTGGCCGAACGCGAGAGCGTGACCCTATCCGATCTCAAGGGCGAGATCGTTTTGTCCCCCCGGTTCAACCGCACCCGCTCAACGCTATCGCAGGTGAGCGTGAAGCTGCGCAACGCCGGCATCGAAGTGCGTACCGACGATCAGATCGTCGATTCCGGAGCGCTCATGGCTACCATCGTGGCAACGGGCTACGTTGCGATGTCGCTTGACCACCACAAGCTGTACGGAAGCGGCAACGTCGTGTTCGTTCCGGTCGACGACGACGGGATGGACCTATGCTGCGGGCCCATCTGGAAGAAGTCGAAAGAGAACGATACCATCCTCTCGTTCATAGATTTCCTCTTCAAGGAGACCGAAGGCTTCACGAAAGAGGACTTCTTATCCCGCGAGGGAGCCGAAGGCCTCCCGCTTTTATAGCAACCCGTTTTCGGACTTGCGCGACCGCCTACAGCGCCTTCTTCATCCAGATGTGCTCGACGTGCTCATCGAGTTCGACATCCCCGTAGGATTCGTATCCGTAGCTTTCGTAGAACGGGGTGATGTAGCATTGTGCGTGCAGGTGCATCTCGCGTGCGCCGGCAATGTGCGCGCGAGCCTCCGATTCCTCGAGCAGCAGGCCTCCGTAGCCTCTCTTGCGGTGCTCGGGCAGAACGGCGAGGCGTCCGAAGATGTAGCGGCCGGGGTTTTCGGCATCGGGGAAGGTGCGCGCACATCCGACAAGCTCATCGTCGACGTACATCGTCACGTGCAACGTGGAAGCCTCTTCGTCGAGGTCTTCGAATTCGTTTTTGAATCCCTGCTCGTCCATGAATACGGCGGTGCGGACGGCAAACGCGTCGCGTTTGCAGCCGAGTTCGAAACGGATGGTCATGGTGCGCCTTTCGCTCGTACGGTTTACCGGAATCCATGGTAGGGCAACGCGGCATCGCGCGCAAACGGCGGACGTCTTAGCCGCTCGGGCGGAATGGCGCACTGCGGTGACCGCGCTTGTTTGAGCCCCTGCACAAGTGCCCTGGCTCGGCTTGCAGCGCGCACATCGGAGGTGCATGCGTACTTTATATGACGAGATGAATATGGGACTTTCCTGATCGTAAAGATGGTAAAATTAACTACAACTGTACGGTATCAGATAACGATTGAAAGAAGCATCATGCAAATTCGCGAACAACTTGAACTCGTGGTGAACGATGCCCTGAAAGACGCTTTGGCGAAAGGGGCTCTTGAACTGGAAGAAGCGCCTTCGGCGGCTTTGGAGCGTCCGCGCGACGAATCCAACGGCGACTGGGCTTCTACGGTGGCTATGCGCTGCGCGAAGCAGGCTAAAAAGAACCCCCGAGAAATCGCTCAGATCATCGTCGACCATCTTCCCGAGAACGACATGATCGAATCGGTCGAGATCGCAGGTCCCGGCTTCATCAACATACGCCTTGCGCCTGCGACGTACCAAAGCGTGCTCTCCGATGTGCTTGTGCAGAAGGACGACTACGGCAAGGGCGAGATCCCGCAAGGCATGCGCTATGTGAACCTCGAATACGTATCCGCTAACCCGACCGGCCCGATGCATGTCGGCCACGGCCGCTGGGCCGCACTCGGCGATGCTACGGCTCGCGTCATGCGCCATGCGGGCTACGATGTATACGAGGAGTTCTACATCAACGACGCCGGCGTGCAGATGGATCTGTTCGGCAAATCGGTGGCATGCCGCTACCTGCAGCTTTTGGGGCAGGACATCCCGATGATCGAGAACGGCTATGGCGGAAGCTACATCAAGGACATCGCCCAGAGCATCATCGACCGCGACGGCGACAAGTGGGTCGAAGCGGACGAGGAAACGCGCACGGTCGAGTTCCGCGAGTTCGCCTACGACCAGATGCTCCAGCTCATGAAGGACACCCTCGAGGGCTTCGGCAACCACTTCGACTGCTGGTTCTCCGAGCGCAGCCTCTACGTCGAGGGTCCCGACGGCACGAGCCCGGTTTCCCGTTCCATCAAGGCGATGGACGAGAAAGGCTACGTATACGAGAAGGACGGTGCCACGTGGTTCAAGTCGACGGCGTTCGACGACGAGAAGGATCGTGTCATGATCAAGGAGAACGGCGAGTTCACCTACTTCATGAGCGATGTGGCCTACCATTACGACAAGCTTTCGCGCGGGTTCGACCACCTTATCAACATCTGGGGTGCCGATCATCACGGCTACGTGAAGCGCTGCGAGGCCATGCTTGCAGCATGGGGCCGTCCGGGTGCGCTTGAGGTCATGCTCGGCCAGCTCGTGAACCTCTATCGTGACGGCGAGGCCGTCCGCATGTCGAAGCGTACCGGCGAGATGATCACGTTCGCCGAGCTCATCGACGAGGTCGGCGTTGACGCGACGCGCTATCTCATGCTGTCGCGCTCGCAGGACCAGCCGATCGACTTCGACATCGAGGTGGCCAAGAAGAAGGACTCGTCCAACCCTGTCTACTACGTGCAGTACGCCCATGCGCGCATCTGCTCGATCCTGCGCAAGGCGGCGCCTGCTGGAGACGCCGAGGCTGTTGTGGCGGGTACGAAGTCCATGGACGAACTGATCGGCAAGCTGTTCGCCGAGAAGGCCGATTTGACGCTTCTGACCCACGAGTCGGAACTTGCGCTCATGCGCAAGATGTCGGAGTTCGGCGAGCTCGTCGCCGACGCCGCACGCGATCGCGCCGCATTCCGCCTGACGCACTACGCACAGGATCTGGCGGCCTTGTTCCACCAGTTCTATACGAACTGCCATGTGCTCGGCGAGGACAAGGAGCTCGAGAAGGCGCGCCTTTCCCTTGTTAACGGTGCCCGTATCGTGCTTGCCAAGTCGCTCGATTTGCTGGGAGTTTCCGCGCCGGAGCAGATGTAGCAAGCCGCCTTCGCCGATGCGGGCGATCCACTCTGCAGTAAAAAACCGAGAAAGGACTCGAGAGGGTCCTTTCTTTATGCTCGGCCGCGCCTCAAACGGCCAACCGTTGCGAACCGAAAACCCATGCGGCGTTGACGCGAGGCCGTGCTGCAAGCCGAGACGCGAAACCGTGGGCCGCTGATTAAATGCGTTCCTCCAGGTCGATCTGCATCAGGTAGACGTTCTCGCGAAGCCGTTTCGCAGCGGCACGACTCAACCGGTCTGCGTCGTACATTGCCTGGATCTGCTCGAGTTCGAGCTTCAGACCCGTCTGCTCGACGACGGCGGCATCGGACATGCGTTTTGCGATGGAGGTGACGCTCGGCCTGGAAGCGCGCAGTGCGGCAAGCGTACGCTGGTACTCGAGAATGAGTTCGCTCACGTCCTCGGTGGGGGCGTCGGGGCTCGTCATCTCCTCGCGCAGCTTGGCAACCGCGTGGTTTCCGGTGGCAATCTGGAGGCTCCTCAGCTCCTCGGCGTTCTGCGAGGTGGTTTTGCCGGGCAGGGCATGGGTGATGCGCTGCCAGATCGCCTTGAAGAACAGACTGAATCGACGAAGCGTATTGCGGCGAACCCATCGGTATTCGTGCTGGTGTTTGATGAGGTTTTGAACATAGGCGAGGTGGTTGAGATGCTGGTAGCCGATGACGGGATCGATCTCGCCCTTATCGATGAGCTCGAGCGTGTAATCCTGCTCCCAGCGCAGCGCCTTGATGCGCAGCTCCTTGTTGGGTTCCACTTCGATGTCGTTCGTGTCTTTCAGACGGTTGATGCGATCGTTGTAGGATCGGATGATCTTTTGGGTGGCGCGCCTGTTCTCGGGCGTCTGTTTGGCCGTGAGCTCCTCGATGACCGCGCGGTAGATGTCGATGACGGCTTCCGATTCGTCTTCGTTGAGCACCGCCGTGCCTTTGTCCTTATCGGCTTTCGGCGCGATGAGCGGCACGATGAACGTGGCGATGAGCAGTGTGCAGATGATGACGCCCGAAGCGATGAATATGATCGAGCTTCGCTGGGGGAAGGCATTTCCGAGATCGCCGATCTGCGCAGGGATCGTCATGACGAGCGAGAGCGTGATGGCGCCGCGTGCACCTGAAAGCGTCATGACGAGCATGTCTCTCATATTGAGCTTGCCAAGCGTTTGCCGAGCGGGCCTCCTTCGCGCTTCGAACACGTTCATGGCGACGAGCCAGACGAAGCGGAGTACGTGGAGCGCTAACGTGATGAGCAGGATGTATCCCAAGAAATCCCAATTGGAGATCAACTCGTTGTCCCATCCGCCCCGCATCTGACCCGGAAGCTGTGCTCCGAGCAGTACGAACACGACGCCGTTCAGGGCAAACGAGAGCACCTTCCAGACGCTGTTCGAGACGATGTTAAGGCGGGAGACCTGCGGGTCCATCGTACGCGGGGGTATGATGCCGATGAGACCCGCCGCCACAACGGCGAGGATGCCGCTTGTGCCGAGCCCGTTCGCGACGAGGTAGACGATGAACGGGGTGAACACCTCGAAGAGCACGTGAAACGTCGTGTTCTCAAGGCCGAGGGAGCGCACCCTGCGGATAATGAAGTTCGCGAGGTATCCTAAGACGATGCCGATGAGAATGCCGCCGAAGAAGCTGAACACGAAGCTCACCGATGCGTCGAGAAACGAGAACGTGGCGGTTCCGGCCACCACGGCGGCTAGGGCGAACTGGAACGAGACGATGCCCGAGGCGTCGTTGACGAGCGACTCGGCTTCGAGCACGTTCTTCTGCTGCTTCTTGATGTTGATGTCTTTGGAAAGGGAGGCGACGGCGACCGCATCGGTTGGGCCGAGTGCGGCTCCGAGCGCGATCGCGGCCATAAGCGAAATGGAGGGGAGGAGCCAATTGATGAAGAATCCGGAGGCGATCGCCGCGACGATGACGAGCCCGACGGCAAGCGAGATGACGGGTCGTTTGTTTTTCCACAGCGATGCCTTGTCGATTCGCTTCGACTCGTCGTAGATGAGCGGAACGATGAAGATCACGATGAACAGATTCGGATCGATATCGATCTTGATGGTCGATTCGGCTGATTCTGAAACGAGTGCGATGATGACGCCGAGGCCGATTTGGATGAGGGGCGAGGAAACCTTGGGGACAACCTGGTCGATAACGGAAGACAGAAGGACGGCGGCGAGAACCAGTAATCCAATCTGCAATGCTTCCACGTGTCATGGCTCCCATCGTTGTCTGTTTTGCCCGTGCCGCGCTCGTCTATGCCGTCATGCGTCGAGCATGCTGCGGCACAGCGTTTTTCTGCAAAGGGAATGAACTGCTACCGTATGGTATTTTACCGTACAGGCGGGCTGATCATCGACGGGACAGAAAAGAATCGCATAACGTATTTCGCGTTGTTGCCGTACCGCGATTTCCGATTGCCCCGTTTGGCGAAGTGCGACCGTACCGATACGGCGGGAAACCTTTATACTGATAACGTATCTGTTTTCCGTCTGGCGTTTCGATGCGGCTGCGCATGCGAGCATCGGCGATAGGAGGATCCCCATGACGCACCTGGGCAAGACGCTGCTCGTCGCCAATCCCGTTGCCCAGAACGGCAACGGTGCCGCGGCTGCCCAACGAGCGGGAGATGAACTGCGCCGACTCCTTCCCGAGGGGTGCTTCGATCTCGTGATGACCGAGTATCCGCTCCACGGAAAGCGGATCGCCGGGCAGGCGACCGGATACGATAGCGTTGTTGCGCTCGGCGGCGACGGTTTGATCCACGAGGTGGCAAACGGGCTCATGTCCATCGACGAGGGCGCGCGCCCGGCGCTCGGCGTTCTGCCCATGGGGTCGGGCAACGATTATGCGCGAACGCTCGGTTTATCGTTCGACCTCGAAAAATCGTTGGCGCAGCTCGCTTCTGCCAGCCCTCGTCCTTTCGATCTCGGGATATGCAACGGCGAGTTCTTCGTTGAAACCCTTTCGTTCGGCCTCGATGCGGCCATAGCGCTCGATACGGTCGAGCGGAGGAAGCGCACGGGCAAGACGGGCACGCAGCTGTTCTTGGCGAGCGGCATCGATATGCTGCTCCACCAGCTGAAAGAGCATCGATTTACCGCGATCATCGATGGGGGCGAGCCCTTCTGCGGCGCGATGTTGATGTTCGCGGTGCAGATCGGCCCGACGTACGGAGGCGGTTTCAGGATATGCCCCGATGCGCGAACCGATGACGGACTGCTCGACCTGTGCATCGCGCATCCGCCGCTGGGCATTCCGAAGGCCGTGTTCATGTTCCTGCTTGCCAAAAACGCTCATCATACGGGATTCAAGCAGCTTGAGTTCAGGCGGGCCGCAACGCTTTCGCTTCGTTTCGACGGGCAGCCCCCAGCCCAAATCGATGGCGAACCCGTTCCCGCGGAGAAGTACGATATCGCGGTCGCACGCAAAGCGCTGTGCGTGCTTGCTCCTTGAGAATCAGGGGTTCGACGTGTTCGACTCCTCGGCGAGATCCATGGCCAACAGGCTCGCCTTGATGTAGAGCGTGTATGCGACGGCGGCTGTCGAGGCCTTGACGAGATCCCTTTCGAAATCGCCCGCGCCCGACGACCCCATAAGGCCGCAAGGCTGGCTTCCCTTGCCGCCGAACAGTGCGCGGACGGCGTCTTCGAAGGCGTCGCAGTAGTAGTCGTAGGCCACGGCGGTTTCAAAGCTCGCGATTTGCGAAGCGATGAGCTGCTCTATTTCGGCAATGGAGAACGTTTGCTTGAGCGTGCAGATGACGATCAGGTAGGCGATGTGGTCGCGCGTGTACTTCTTCGATCGGGCGGCGGCGAGTATTCCCTGCTTGACATAGTTGTTCACCATCGATGACGTGATGATCTTCTCGTTCCTGGCGTAGAGAGGGCCGAGCATTTCCTCAATGTACCCCAGCAGCTGATCCATGTACAGTTCGATGCGGGGGATTTCGCCGTAGCGGGGAAGGGCGAAACGCTCGAGGCGAGCGGCGTATTGCGTCTGTGCTACCGATACCATAGGGTTCTTTCCTTTTCTTTCGTGCAAGCGAAGAGCATACCAACCAAATCGTCATCAGTCAATTATGAGAATCGCTTGACATCAAGTTATTCAATCCGTAATCTAGTTTTTAATACTAGATAGTGTAATAACAAAAATCATTTAGGTAGGGTCATGAAAAACACCGAGATAGCTTTGATAGTCGATTCGTGCACCGATGTCCCCCAGGAGCTTATCGAATCGTACGGCATGTACGTGGTTCCCCTGACGGTCAACTACAGCGACGGGAGCTACCTCGACAAGGTCACCATCACGCCTCAGCAGGTTTACGATCGCTTTGCCGAAGAAATACCGACTACCTCGACTCCCACCCCCGCGTCCGCGAGGGAGGTTTTCGAGCGCGTTACTGCGGACGGGTATCGAAAAGCGGTGGTCGTAACCATTTCGAGCGGCCTTTCGGCGACGTACGAGCTGCTGTGCTCGACTGCGTTGGAATACCTCGAGCTCGAGACTGTCATCGTCGACACCAAGAACATCGGCATGGGGGCCGGACTTTCCGCCATCCGTGCCGCTCAGCTGATCGAGAAGGGCGTTCCGTTCAACGAGATGGCGGCTCGCATGGCAACGGTGGTCGAGAACACCAAAGTGTACTTCTGCGTCGATACCCTCGAGTACCTCCATAAGGGCGGCCGCATCGGGCTTGTCACCTTCGCCGTTGGCAGCCTCTTGGACATGCGACCCGTCATCAGCTGCAACGAGGAAGGCGTGTACTATACCGTCTCGAAAGCGCGAGGACGCAAGCAGTCGATCAAAAAGGCGCTTTCCGTCGCCGAGAAGTTCGCCTCCGGATTTTCCGAATGCGCGATCGCCGTCGTCAACGGAGATGCGGCCGAAGAGGCGCGGGAGGTTCTCGCCGAGATGAAAACGACGGTGCAGAACCACCGCGCCGTCTACGATGGGCAGATCAGCCCCGTGCTCGTCGTGCATACCGGTCCTGGTCTTATCGGGATCGGTGTGCAGGGGATCGTCGGTTAGCTGCACGCTCAGGCGGCGCATACGGCAAGCTCGCTCGCTTCCGAATCGGTTATCGCGCCGTGTTTCAGCATGGCGCCGACGACTTGCTGCTGTCGCTGGCGCGCGAGCTCGGGGTTTTCATTTGGAGCATAGGCCGACGGCGCGTTGGGCACGCCTGCCATAAGCGTGCATTCGCAGTCGCTCATGGCCCTGGCGTCTTTGGCTAAGTATCCCTCGGCAGCGTTGCCGATGCCGTAGTGGCCTTCGCCGAAATAGATCGAGTTCACGTAGAGTTCGAGGATCTCGTCTTTACCGAATCGCTGCTCTATGGCTATCGCCATGAACATTTCGGCTACCTTGCGTTCCATGTCTTGCTCTTGCGTGAAAAACTGGTTTTTGGCGAGCTGTTGGGTTATCGTGCTTCCTCCCTCTACGATGTCTCCTGCTTTGACGTTGTGGGCGAGGGCTCGCGTTGCGGCGATGAGGTCGACGCCGGGATGCCGGTAAAAACGGTGGTCTTCGACCGCCACAACGGCGTCGAGGTAGCATTCCGGCAACTCTTCAAGCGGCGTAAAGCCCGGGGCTTCGCGTATGGACGATGCCATCTCGCTGAGGCTCGTTCGATCGAGCGCCTCGCGGAACATGTTGAACCCTCGCGATCCGAAATAGAGCACGATGCAGATGACGAGGATTCCCAGCACGACGAGCATGCTCTTGCATGCCTGAAGAATCCAACTCGAATCGTTTCGCGAAGCCATGGGTCTCCTTGCTCTGGAAGCTGCCTGATTTGACGATCGCGGGTTCCGTAAACGGGTGCGGGCATGCTGCGATCGCGTTTTATGCTCCTCTAGGTATACCAAGGCCACCTTGCGACATCCTTACGAAGACATATCGGCTTGATGACAGAAGCTCCGGGATCGTTGTCGGATGGGGTTGCGGTATTCGGCGACGAGAAGCCGCCAGGGCAGGCGACCGGTTTGCTCTTGCTCGCAGCAGGCCAGGCGTAAAAAACCTAATTTTATCGGTATGGAAATTCGGTCTTGCGCAGCCGATGCAAAACCCCTATACTAATCGCTTGCGCCTTGGTGGCTATAGTTCAGTTGGCTAGAACGCCAGATTGTGGCTCTGGAGGTCGTCGGTTCGAGTCCGATTAGCCACCCCAGCGCATTTTTTGAAAACTGCTTGCACGATTCCCGAGCTTGCATTACAATAGCTCGGCGCGATTGTGCAGTTGAAAGCGCACTATGGACCGTTAGCTTAGTTGGTAGAGCAGGGGACTCTTAATCCCAAGGTCGAAGGTTCGAATCCTTCACGGTCCACCATCGAATTTATGAGCCGGGGCATGCGCCTCGGCTTTTTTTGTTCGCCCTCGCCTTTGTGTCGTGGCATTTTGAGCCGATGTCGCTCGTTAAAGTATGAGATACTTAAAACGCTTCGTACCCGACCTTGTCGGCGAAGCTTCGGGGTCTGCGGCTGTGGGGATGACGGTCGCGCTTTCTTTGGAACGGGCAAGCAGGGAGTCGTTTCTATGGAGATGGATTATCTGAAAGAGTTCATCGTGTTTTCCAAGACGATGAGTTATTCGAAAGCCGCTTCCGATCTGTTCATGTCGCAGCCCACGTTGAGGGCGCACATGAAGGCCATCGAAGAGGAAATCGGTTCTCCCTTGACGTATAGGAGGCAGGAGAGAACCGACCTGTCCCCGGTAGGCAAGCTTCTTCTTAAAAAAGCCGAGGAGATCGTCGCCTACACCGAAGATGCGCTTGCCGAGTGCCGAGAATACGCCAAGAGCGTTTCGTCTCTCTTGGTAAGCGATCTCGGATATCCGCCGTTTGTCGAGGCTCTGACCGAAACGAAGCATGCTTACTCGAAGGCATATCCGGGAAAGTACATTGAGCTTAGGTTGTCTTCCGGAATGGGTTCGAACCTTGAGTCGGTGGAGAGCGGGAAGGTGGATCTGGCCTTGTTTTCGTATATCAGAGAGGATCCCGATCGCTGCGTCGTTGAGCTTCCCGGTCTTCCGTCGCATGTACGTGCGGTGTACTACGGTGCGGCGGAGATGTTTTTCTGGGCGTCGAAGGAGAATCCGATCTTCGATAAAGACGGCATCAAAGCTGCTGATTTGTCTGGGCAAACGCTTGTGGTGGGGCATTCGGAAAACATGGCTCGAGCGGGGAGGCTCGTATCTTGCGCTTTCGAAGCGAAAGGCGTATCGATCGGTGTAAGCGAGTGTCCGTTTTCGAGCTATTCCGAGTACCGTATATCGGGGACGGGCGAGACGTTTGGAATTACCCATCGAGAGCCCATGGCGAGCAATCGGGGTTTGAGAATCTTTCGGGTCGAAGATATGCCTGCATGGAGCGACTTGTTCGTTCTCGTGAACAACCAAACGGTGACTCAGTTCGGTATGGATTTTCTCAATCTCCTGCAATCGCGAGAATCCGATTGATTTTGGCGATCACGGGAGAAAATCTGTTTTAGCCTGAGGAAAACTGTTTTTCATACGGGGAGGATAATCGAAATACCGTGCTCCTTGTCCCTTTTCTCACGGGCCTCATGCCGCCCGTACAATTTGAGACGGCCTTTTGACGGGCCCATCGAAAGAGGAAGGGGAATAACATGAAGAAAGAGGACCATGGCGGCGCGTTCGTATTGAATCGTCGAAGCTTTCTCAAAGGAGCTGCCTCGCTGGGCGTTGCGGCTGCTGCGGGATCTGCGCTTGCGGGGTGCGCTGCTCCTAAAGAAACATCCAGGGAAGCCGGTTCGGGTGGGGACGACGCGGCCAGGGCATTTGCTGCCGAGGCTGAACCGATTGAGCCAGTCGATCCGCCTGATACGTGGGACCATGAGGTCGACGTCGTAGTGGTTGGTTCGGGTGGCGGCGGAATGGCGTCATCGATCAGGCTTGCCCTCGAGGGCTACACCGTTGCCTTGCTTGAAAAGGACACGACGACGGGTGGAGCGTCTCGCTATTCAGGGCATTTCGTTAATTTCGGCGGTCATAAGATGGCGAACGAGGCTGGATGGGCGTATCCGGCATATCCCTACGATCCGGATGCGATCGTTGAATACTTGAACGATCTCTGGCAGCAAAGCGCCGATACGGAGCTGCTCCGCGCTCAGGCGGTCGAGGGACCGAAATGCATCGATTGGATGGCCGACGAGCTCGGAGTTCCGTGGGCGCCGGCCGACAGCAGTCCGAGTGGGATGCGAAGCCTTCATTGGGATGGTCAGATCACGAAAACGAATGCGATCAAAATCAACGACCACACCTTCACGTATCTCACGGATTTTGCATCTGAAAAAGGGGTTGATATTCGTTTGGGGAACGAAGCGAAGGCTCTTGTGGTTGAAGAAGGCAGAGTTGTGGGAGTAAAGGTTGCCGTCGACGGAGCAGAGGAGTACATCCACGCTCCCAAGGGCGTCGTCCTTACGGCGGGAGGCTTTGAGATGAATCGTCCTATGCTAAAAAAGTACCTGCCTTCGAGCTACGATGGCTTTGCTAACGTACCCTGCCCCCCGTGCAATACGGGCGAATGCATACGCATGGGCATCGGCGTCGGCGCCGATATGGCGGGATACGATTCCTCGCATTGCTATGACGGGGGAGTGTGGTGGAAGGATTACGACGAGTACGAAACGCGGATGACCGCTCATGTCAACAAAGACGGTAACCAGGCATTGCGCCAACCGTGGTTGCTTATCAACGAGACCGGTGCACGCGTTCCCTATCTCGGCACTACCTATGTGCCGTATCCCTACGCCCCGTCGGGGTCACCCTACGTGTTCGGGCTCACCGATCAGGCGGTGGTCGAGCTGTCGCAGCCTGGACGGAAGACGTACGTGTGCTTCGACTCGCAATACGAGGAACTGGTTACGGCAAACTATTTTAAGCAGGGGGTTTGCCGTGTCGGAAAAATCATTCCCGAAGACGATCCGTTTGTCGACAGAGTGCCCGAATGGCAAAGGGATTGGCGTACCGCATTCCAGATCATGATCGACGAAGGCGTGGTTAAGAAATGCGATACCATCGAAGAGCTCGAAGAGGCTCTCGGGCTGGGAAGCGGACTGCTTGTCGAAGCCGTACGAGAATGGAACGAGGCATGCGAAGCAGGCGAGGATTCGATGCCGACCTTTAAGTACGATCCCGAATGGCTCATCCCCATTTCGAAGCCTCCCTATTACGGGTCGAAGCTTGGGGGGAACGTATTCACAACGAAGTGCGGATTGCGAATCAACCCGAAGATGCAGGTGATCAATACCGAGGGATCCGTTATCCCGGGATTGTACGCTGGTTGGCATACGGCGGGCGGCGCGAATGGCGAATCGAACATAGCGGGCAAGCCGTTCGGCGGCATGTACGGCGATGTGTGCCAGTCGTTTGTCGGCGGCTATATGGCGGCAGGTGCGATCATCGAAGCCGGTAAATAGAGGTTCGCGGAGTATGCAGCGGCTGCCGCTTTCGCGCGGCAGCCGCTGATCTTTAGCTCGGATCGGCTGCCGTCTACAGCTCGAAGGTCATGATGTAGCCGTCTTCCTCGAGAATGGCGTCTACCACGCGGACGAATGCCGCCATGTCCTCTTCCGGAATTGCCTCGGCGTAACGCGCCTGGACGCCGTCGAGGTGCTTCTTCACTCGGCTGGTGAGCTCTCTTCCCTCGTCGGTGAGCACGATGCGAAGGCGCCGCCCGTCGTTGGGATCCTGCTGGGCGAGCGTGCAGCCGTGATCCTCGAGGAGCGAGACGAGCACTCTGACGTTTTGATAGGAGCACCGCAGGCGATCGGCGAACTCTCCCAATGTCGGCGGGTTCTCGTATGTGGCAAGCGCTGCCATCATCATGAGCTGCCGTCCGGTATAGGGTCCTATCGCGGCGCGGTTTTCGTCCTCGACGCGCTCATGGAGGCGCTCGAGGCTGTCGATGAAGTATTCGACCATGTATCCACCTTCCCCCGAAGATGGCTCATTGTACCCATAATTAGTATGATATTACTAAAATGTTTGAAATCGGTTACCTGCTCGGCTGGATCCGAGCGACGTTCATGCGGGATCCGCGCGCTTTCCCGCCTCGAGCTTTACAGCCATTTTTTACCGGCTCGGCGCTTCCGTGGCTTTTTCGGTTCTCGGAAATCGAGCTCGATCTGGTCGCCGCACAGCTCGTCCTTCTTCTTTTTGAGCTTTACCTCATCGATGACCCAGCTCACGGCATCCTTGCCGAACAATTCGAGCATTCTGATTCGGGCATCGTGGGCGTTCTTCTTCGAAGAAGCGCGGTGCTCGCTCTCGAATTCGAAATACCCTTTGGTGGGAGATTCGGTGACGGGGGAGGTGTAGTGCGCGACGTAGGTTTGGACGCCCGGCTCCTCGGGAGGCGTTGCGACCGGTGCGGTCTTGCCTCCGATATCGTCGGGTTCGAGATCGAACAGCGTGTCGATCGTTTCGTCCATCCCAATCCTCTCTTCGCGTTGCCGTATAGGGGTATTGTACCAGCAACTCGAGCACAGCCGAACGGTCTCCGTAAAGCCTCCGCGTGCGGGTTTCAGCGGGATGCACCCGCTTCGGCAAGACGGGCTGCGATGCCACTGGCGGCGTTCGGTTCCGGGTTCGTGCACGGGATGCTCGCTGCACGTTATATGGGGGTGATCCGGTGACGGTTTGGCATCCATTGGTTGAGGGGGATCACCGAGCGCGAAACACATGGTATGGTATGCATGAGAAAACGCATGTCAAAGCGAGAGAAAGATACAACAGCATGAAGAAGATTCTTATCGGCATCGGGGCCGTTGCCTTGGTGGTGCTCGGTTTTGTGGGTTCGCAGGTATGGAACAAGGCTATGGAGCCGAGCGTTTCGCTTTCGGCTACTTCGATACAGGAGCAGCTGACCGAGACGAGCGAGCTCGCCACCGCCAAACTCGAATATCGGGGTCTCGTGCGCTACGAGAACGGCGATATAGACTTCCTGACGAAAAAGGGATTCACGATGGTCTACGACGCGGAAGTGAAGGCGGGCGTCGATCTGTCCCAGGCTTCCGTCGACGTCAACGGCCGTTCGATCACGGTACAGCTCCCGATGGCGGAGGTGCAGAGCATTTCGATCGATCCCGACTCCATCGAGTTCTACGATGAATCGTTCGCGCTTTTCAACTGGGAGAACAAACAGGATACGACCGAGGCGCTCGTTCTTGCGAAAGACGATGCCGAAGGCAAGGTCGATCAGGTCAGCATGATCGAGCAGGCGAACGGCCAGGCGAAAACGGTTGTCGAATCGCTGCTCGCTCCCTTTACCCAAGGGGATAATGCCTATACGCTGACCGTCGTGCAGCAGTAACCCTTCGTCCGGGCGCCCATTCGCGCTTGGCGGTCTCCCGCCCGGCACAATCGGTGCGCCGGGCGGGCGGGAGCATGGCTGCAGCGCTACGCCGATCGGGCAAGCTGCTTTGCACTCAGGTAGGTGAGCAGGAAATACGCGCCGTACACGACGAGGAACGAGGCTGCGCACACGATGGCCATCTGTCCGATATCGAGGTGCCCGAACACCGCAACGACGTCGGTTACTACGATAAGCGCGCAGACCGAGTGGGCGATGGCAAGCACGAGCGGGAAGGCAAAGTAGATGGCTATCTGCGCAAAGAGCGCTCGGCTGATCATCGGTTCGGGGGTACCGAGCTTGCGGAGCAGGCTGTAGCGACGGGCGTTGTCGCTCGCTTCGGAGAGCTGCTGGATCGCGAGGATGGCCGCGCATGCCATGACGAGCACGAAGCCGATGTAGACGGCGAGGTAGGCGATGATGGTCGAGAGGCCGACGCTTTGCTCGAGCACCATAGTGCGCGTGAGGGAAACCGTGATGGGCCAGGTGTCGGGCTCGGTTGTGCTTTCGATCGCGCCGCAGAGGTCGCCGAATTGCTGCTCGGCGTCAACCGATGCGCAGCGCACGTCGAGCAGCGAGTACATGCGCTCGACGGTTTCGGGCATCGCTTCGTCGGGGATCACGAGCGCACCGGTGTTCATGGGTGCCGATGTCGTTTCGAGGCACTGATCCGAGAATTGCGTCAGCACGAGCGATTCGCCTCCGATGGTGAGCGAAGGCCGCTTTTCGACGAGGTCGCGGTAGTAGTCGGCGAGCATGTCCGAGTCGGCGATGACGGCGCACGTTTTGTCGTCGAGCGATATGGGGTCTTTGCCGGCGAGTTGGAGGGCGTCGTTGACTTGCGAGAGGGAAAGCAGGTAGACCGGATAGATGCCGTAGTTCTCGCTGACGACTCCGCCCGCGTAGTCCTTGATCGTTTTGCCGAGCGCTTCGTCGAGGTCTCCCATCGTGAGGTTGCCCGCGGTGTCCACCATGAAGTCGAGCTGCACTGATTCGCTTACCAGCTCATCGTAGGGCTTACCTCCGAGCGTGGCGGCGCTTTCGCTCAAGCCTTGGGCCATATCGTAGTCTTTCGATGCCGCAAAAGCGCCGAATTCGCCAAGATCAGCGGGTACGTATCCCGTTTCGGCGTTGTAGTTTCCGAAAACCGTCCGCACCGAGGCGTCGTATCCCGTGGTCTTCTCGATGCCCGCCATCAGCGTATTGCAGATGCCAATGCCGCCGCATACGCTCGTGATGGCGAGAAACAGCGTGATGCAGACGACCGACATGGAGAGAAACGCCGTGTTGATTTTGCTGTTGAGTTGGCGCAGGGTGAACATGTTGAGCCCTCGCAGGTAGAGCGGGCGAGCGAGTTGCACGAGGCGAAGGAGAAATCCTGATAGCGAGTAGAAGAACAGCACCGTGCCAACGCAGACGAGCACGGTGGCCGCGGCGAACTCGGGCGACGGTTCGAGCAGCCCGTTGTCGACGAGGAGCATGTAGGATATTCCGATGATGATGCAGGACACGATAAAGAGCACAAGCGAGAGCGGGAGGCTGCGCAGCTTCATCTCCTCGTTTTTACTGTCGGCGTGCATGAGGTCGATGAGCTTCGATTTCATGATCGTGCGTGAATTGGCGAGCGCGGCAACGAGGAAGATGGCGGCGAACACGGCGACCGTCTTGATCGCGGCCCCGGTTGAGAAGCCGAACGTGAATCCGGGCACTTCGGTGGCGAACAGGGCTGCGGTCAGATACAGGAGCGCCTGCGAAAACAGGATGCCGAGCAAAAGGCCTCCCGCGAGCGACACTGCGCCAACGATGAGCGTTTCAAGCGCGGTGATCCTGATCACGTCGGATTGCCGCATGCCCAGGCACAGGTACATGCCGAATTCCTTCTTCCTGCGCCTGATGAGGAATCGGTCCGCGTATATGACGAGAAACGCGAGGATCACGATGATGAACACCGACACGCCGTTGATGACGATGCCCAAGAGCTCCATCATCTTGTTTGCGGTGCCGAGAAACTCGATCGCCTCCTGATCGGTGATAGAGTTGAATGCGTAGAACACGGCAACCCCGAGCAGGATCGTGATGAAGTAGACGCCGAAATCGCGGAGGGATTTACGGACGTTGCCGAACGCGAGCTTAGCATGCATCGGCCCGATCACCCCCGATCCTCGAAGTGATTGCCACGATCTCGCCGAAGAACGCCGTACGGTCTTTGTGCCCGCGCTGAAGCTGGCCCCAGAGCTTCCCGTCCTTGATGAAGACGATGCGTCCGCAGTAACTTGCCGTAACCGGATCGTGCGTAACCATGAGCAAGGTTGCACCGAGGCTGTTGAGCAGGTCGAACGAATCGAGGAGTTGGGCTGCCGATTTGGAATCGAGCGCCCCTGTGGGCTCGTCGGCGAGGATGAGGCTTGGATGACCGACGGTTGCCCGAGCTGCGGCGACGCGCTGTTTTTGGCCGCCCGAGAGCTGATAGGGATACTTGCCGAGCGTATCGGAGATCGAAAGCTGTTCGGCTACGGCGCGAACCCTGCTGTCGATTTCGCCGGCTGCAACCTTCTTTATGGTGAGGGCGAGCGCGATGTTCTCGAAGGCCGTAAGCGTATCGAGCAGGTTCGAATCCTGGAACACGAACCCGAGCCTGTCGCGTCGGAACGTCGAAAGTTCTTTGGCGTTGAGTTTCGTTACGTCCTGCCCGTCGATCGAGATGCGTCCCGCCGTGGGGGTGTCGATGGTGGCGATGCAGTTGAGCAACGTGCTCTTGCCCGAGCCCGACGGACCCATGATTCCCACGTACTCGCCCGCTTCGACGAGGAAGCTCACATCGTCGAGGGCGAGTGTCGAGGATCCCTCCCTCTTCGCGTTCGTTCCGTATCGCTTGGAGATGTTGCTGACTTCCAGTAACCCGTGGTGCGCCATATGCGTTCCCTTCTTCGATCGCCTGAGATGATCCAGACGTTGCCGTTGACCTCTCAAGCCTATCGATCGTGCTTTACGGCGCCCTTCGCGCTTCCTTACATCTTCCTTACTTCGTTTACCGACGCTGCCGCGCGGGCCGTCGGCATGGTTTAATACGTACGGAGGCTGGTGCATATGAACAACGAAGAGGCATACCTTTCGCGCAAGCGCATCGTGCTCGTCGATGACGAGCCCGGATTGCTGCGCATGCTTGAAACGATCCTCACCCAGGCGGGGTTTCAAAACGTGCTTGCGTTCGGCGGCCCCCGGGAGGTGCTCGCGTACTGCGAGGGCGAGCGCGGCCAGGCCGAGCCTGCGCACCTGTTCGTGCTCGACGTCATGATGCCCGGGATGGACGGCTTTGCACTGCTGTCGAACCTCCGCCAAATCGGCTGCTACGCGAAAACGCCCGCGATGTTTCTTACCGCGAAAGACGAGCCGAACGATCGGCTTTCGGGACTCGGCCTCGGAGCCGACGACTACATTCCCAAGCCGTTTCTGCCCCAGGAGCTTATTCTGCGCATCAAGGCGGTTCTCAGGCGCTGCTACGCCGACGAGAATCCGATGCTCGATCTGGCCGCGTGCCGCGTCGACCTCTCGAATGCGGAGGTTTTGCGCGACGACGGGACAACCGCGATGCTGACGGCTAAAGAGCATGAGATATTAAGCGTGCTCGCACGCAATGCGGGCAGGATCGTTACGATCGACGCCATATGCGATGCATGCTGGGGTACGGCGTTCGGCTACGAGAACTCGCTCATGGCGCATATTCGCCGCCTGCGCGAAAAAATCGAATCCGATCCCTCTGCCCCCGTTGCGCTCGTGACGGTCAAGGGGCTCGGCTACAAGCTCATCGAGGGCGGGTCGTCGTGAAAGACTTCCCCAAGTTCTTTTCGAAGCAGCTGCTCGCGTTCGCCGCGCTTGCCTTTCTGATCGTGATCATCGATCTCGTACTCTACGTCGTGATCGCCGTGTACGAGTCCGACACGAACTTCGCAGAGCCCTCGAACATCGTGAAAACCGTTTCGGCCGATTTGGCGATCGAGGACGACGGGGACGGTTACGCCTTCGACACCGAGGCGGCGCGCCTGCTCGACGAAAATGACGCATGGGCGCTGCTGCTCGACGAGAGCGGAAGCGTCGTATGGAAGTACAAGCCGCCCGACGAGGTGGTCAAGCAGTACTCGGTCAACGATATCGCCCTGTTCTCCCACTACGGCTACATCGAAGACCGGCCCATATTCATATGGTCTCGCGATGACGGGCTGCTGGTCGTCGGCTTCCCCGAAACGAGCTACGCGATGTACTCTGCGATGGGGTTTCCCCGCGAAGCGATGAGCCGCGTGCCGATGTACGTCCTGCTGGTCCTGACGGCCGATCTGATCATCTTCTTCGCAGCCTACATGCTGTCGAAGCGCCGCACGGTGAAGAGCATCGCTCCGCTCACCGAAGCGCTCGAGGGGCTTTCGTCCGGGCAGGCGGTGCGGGTGAGCCTGGGCGGCGATTTGCGCGAAGTGGGGGAACGCATCAACGAGACGTCGGAGATCATCAGGAAGAAAGACAACGCGCGTGACAGTTGGATCAGGGGCATTTCGCATGATATTCGCACGCCCTTGTCGATGATCACCGGGTATGCCGACGGGATAGCGAAAGACGAGAGCGCACCTGTTCGCGTACGCGACGACGCCGCGATCATTCGCGCCCAAGGGATGAGGATCAAGGATCTCGTCATCGACCTGAATGCGGCCTCTCAGCTCGAATACGACATGCAACCCTTGAATGTCGAGGAGGTTCGCGTTGCGGGTTTGCTGCGCGAGATCGTCGCCGATTACCTCAACGGCGGTTTGCCCGAGAAGTACGATCTCGGCCTTACGGTCGATGGGGCGGCCCAGGACCTGGTGCTGGTGGGCGATTCCCGCCTCGTGAGGCGCGCGGTGCAGAATCTCGTGCAGAACGCCATGGGCCATAATCCGCAAGGCTGTGCGATCGAGGTCGGTCTGCACGCGAAGAGGGACGGGTCGGCCGAGTACTGCTCGATCACGGTATCCGATACGGGGCGGGGTATGCCGACGAACGATCTCGTGCTGCTCCAAAGCAGGATTCTCCAGTCGGCGGCGAGTTCGTCAACCGATCGATCGCCGGAGCCGCACGGCCTCGGCCTCGTGCTGGTCGAGAAGATCGTGCGGGCTCACGGCGGCGTCATGCAGTTGACGAGCGAGGCGGGCGCGGGGTTTTCGGCGAAGCTGTACCTTCCCATGCGCCATGCGTGAGCGCAGGGAAAGGGCCCGGTAGCATTCGCCTTCGCGGTGCTGCCGGGCCCTCGTTCGGTTCCGTATGCGTACGATCCGACCTAGTCGAACGCCTTCGTCTCTTCGGCGGGATCGGATTGGTCGGTGAAGGCGCCGGCAATGTAGCTCTTGCCTTCCTTGTTCCAGGTGCGGTATTCGGCCGTTGCGGTGAACAGCACGTCGGAAGACGAGTTGAGCGCCGTTTCGCAGGAATCTTGGATCACGCCGATGATGAAGCCGATGGCGACGACCTGCATGGCGATGTCGTTGCCGATGCCGAAAAGCGAGCAGGCGAGCGGGATGAGCAGAAGCGATCCGCCAGCAACGCCCGAGGCGCCGCAAGCCGATACGGCGGCAAGCACGCACAGGATGACGGCGGTCGGCAGATCGACGGCGATGTCGAGCGTGTTGGCTGCGGCCATGGTCATGACGGCGATGGTCACGGCGGCGCCGGCCATGGTGATGGTCGCGCCGAGCGGGATCGATACGGAGTAGTTGTCCTTGTCGAGGCCGAGCTTGCGGCAAAGCTCCATGTTCACGGGTATGTTCGCCGCAGAGCTGCGCGTGAAGAACGCCGTGATGCCGCTGTCTTTCAGGCAGCGCAGAACAAGCGGGTAGGGGTTCTTTCGGATGCCGAGGAACACGATGAGCGGATTGGTGACGAGCGCGATGAAGATCATGCAGCCGACGAGCACGAGCAAAAGCTGACCGTATTCGGTGAATATCTCGAGGCCGCTTGTCGATACCGACGTATACACGAGTCCGAGGATGCCGAAGGGGGCGAAGCCGATGACCCAGCGGACGACCTGCGATACGGCGTCGGAGATGCTTGTGAATACACCCTTCGTGCTTTCGCTGGCGATGCGCAGGGCGATGCCGAGCACGGCTGCCCAGGCGAGGATGCCGACGTAATTTGCGCTCATGAGCGCGTTCACGGGATTGTCGACCACGTTCATGATGACGGTGGTGAGCACTTCGCCGATGCCGCTCGGAGACGATTGGTCGACCGCCTCGGTGAGCGTGAGCGTGAGCGGGAACAGGAAGCTCGCGGCAACGGCTACGAGCGCGGCAACGAGCGTGCTGATGACGTAGAGGACGACGACGGTTTTCATGGAGCCG
>NZ_LT964679.1:668232-715980 GCF_900240215.1 Raoultibacter timonensis
GCGTTCGAGCTTCCGGCAGAGCAGGGCGAGCCGCGTTACCTCGACCTCATCGTCGATGACCGCACCGACGAGATCGTAAGCGCTTACGTGCAGAACGATCTGGACGTGGTGGCGGTCTCGACGCTCTGGAGCGCGATGGATTCGTAGACGATCGAGCGTTTGCAGCTGTGGGTGCTCGAAGGCGCAAGCGAGGTCTTTGGATGTTGCGCGCGGGTCTTCGGGTGCGGGCGGCAGCGGGCTGCGGCGGGGTTGCCGTTGCGAAGGCCCTCGGGCGGGGGCGTTTTGACGTTCGGATGTTCTCTTGGGAAACGCGCTTATGATTTGGTATCATATCGTGTTGCTGCGAGACGCCTGTTCGAAGCAGCACATCGCTCACGTGCGGGCGTGGCGGAATTGGCAGACGCGCCAGATTTAGGTTCTGGTACCGAAAGGTGTGAAGGTTCAAGTCCTTTCGCCCGCACCATACGCGATTTGCTGCGATTCGCGGATGGCGCTAGAGCATGGTGATCGCATGGGCGCGTGCGTGGTTTTGGCTGACCTGCGCCGAGGCCTAGGGGAAACGTCTCCGCGAGCCTTTTCCGAATGCTGCTCCCATATGTTGCGTTCGAGGACCTCGCAATGCCTTGAAGCGCACTGTTTTTCCCGTTGTACTGCGCTCGGGGCGCATGGATGCTCCCATGGAGATTGCCGGCTGTTTCTCCCTCATTCGTAGCGCCTGATCACCGACTTGTCTCTGATGGAACCCTTGTTGCGGATGCCGCTTTAGGGCATCGATCCGTCCATAACGGCCTCCAAACGCAACACATTGGGGAAAACAGTGCGTTTCGATGCCCGCTCACCCAGCATCAAGCTGAAACAGGCAAGGCGTGCGGAACGGAGGTTGCGCTGCGCGGCGGCGTCGCTGGTCGATGCGTCACGATGGGCGAGGGCGGCCGATGCCACGATGCGCCTTCGTCGGCCCTGCTTTCGATGGTTACACGCTCCTTTCGGCTTGACTTCCTTTCCGTCACGGTTCGGCGCTCGGCACCGTTATGGGAATACGATGGCTCGGTACGAGAACGGGCAGCGAGGCTCAAGCCGCATACGGCAAGCTGCACGAGGCATGCTGCACCAGACCGACCGCCAACAGCCGCACCGATACGCTGCGACCGCAGGAAAGGAAGCATCGTTATGAGACACACGAACGGAAACTACGAAGCATTTGCTCGTCCGAGAAAACCCGAAGGAGCAGACGAGAAGAGCGCCTATATCGTGGGCGGGGGATTGGCGGGACTCGCCGCCGCCGTGTTCCTGATCCGCGACGGCTATATGAAAGGCGATCGCATCCGCATACTCGAGGAGCTCGAGGTGCCGGGCGGCTCTTTAGACGGTAAAGCCGTGGCCCCCGACAGCTTCGTTACCCGCGGCGGGCGCGAGATGGAGAACCATTTCGAATGCCTGTGGGACCTGTTCCGCTCGATTCCGTCTTTGGAAGTCGAGGACGCATCGGTGCTCGACGAGTTCTACTGGCTCGACCACGACGATCCGAACTCGTCCAACTGCCGCATCATCTGCAACCGCGGCGAGCGCGCCGAAGACGACGGGGATTTCACGCTGTCTAAGAAGGCCCAGAAAGAACTCGTCGAGCTCTGGATGGCCTCGGAGGACACGCTTGAGGGCAAACGCATCGAAGACGTGTTCGGCGACGAGTTCTTCGAATCGAACTTCTGGCTGTACTGGTGCTCGATGTTCGCGTTCGAACGCTGGCACTCGGCGATCGAGATGCGCCGCTACATCATGCGCTTCATTCACCACATCAAAGGGCTCCCCGATTTCACCGCGCTCAAGTTCACGCGGTACAACCAGTACGAATCCCTCGTGAAGCCCCTTGTTTCGTTTTTGGAGGACAAGGGCGTTCGTTTCGAGTACGGTATCCGGGTCACGGATATCCCGATCGATTTCACGGGCGGAAACAAGGTAGCCCGCAAGCTGCTCACCGAGAAAGACGGCAAGACCGCCGAGATCGAGTTGACTGAAAACGATCTGGTATTCGTGACGAACGGCTCTATCACCGAAAGCTCCACGCAGGGCGCCCACGACAAGCCCGCTCCCATCACCCATGATCTGGGCGGCAGCTGGACCCTGTGGAAGAACCTCGCCAAACAGTCGCTCGAATTCGGCAACCCCGATGCGTTCTGCGATAACCTGCCCCAGGAAAGCTGGTTCGTCTCGGCGACGGCTACCTGGCAAAACGGGGAGATCGACCCGTATATCGAGCGGTTGACGCACCGGGAGCTGCGCACCGGCAAGATCGTGACGGGCGGCATCATCACCGTGAAGGATTCCAACTGGCTCATGAGCTTCACCATCCATCGTCAGCCCCACTTCAAGGAGCAGGGCGGCGAGCAGACGGTCATGTGGGTGTACGGCCTGCTTTCCAACGTGCCGGGCAACTACGTGAAGAAGCCCATCGAGGAATGCACCGGCGAGGAGATCGCGCAAGAGCTGCTGTTCCATCTAGGCGTGCCCGACGACAAGATCGATGCCATGGCCCACGGGTCGTGCACGGTCGTTCCCGTGTACATGCCCTTCATCACCTCGTACTTCATGCTGCGATCTCCGGGCGACCGTCCGCTCGTCGTGCCGAAGGGTTCCAAGAACCTCGCGTTCATCGGCAACTTCGCCGAGACCGAGCGCGATACGGTGTTCACGACCGAGTATTCGGTTCGCACGGCCATGGAGGCGGTGTACCAGCTCTTGGACATCGAGCGCGGCGTTCCCGAGACGTTCGCCTCGGCCTACGATCTGCGCGCCATCGCCAACTCGATCTACTATCTGTCCGATCGCAAGATGCTCGTCGATATGGATCTGCCGTTCGTCGAGCAGAAGATCGTCGACGGATTCGTGCGGAAAACCGAAGGCACCTACATCGGCGACCTGCTCAAGGGGAGCCATTTGGTGTAGGTTGTTCGAGCCGTTGCCGCAACCTGTGCATTCGCCTGCGCGGGTTGCGTACGTCTTGCGGGGCTGGCGGGCGGCGGCCCGTCGGCCCCGCTTCGCGGTTGGGCCGAGAGCGCTTCCGCGCAGCATTGCGCTTTCTGGATTCCGTTGCGCTTGCTTCGATTTTCGGATCCGTGACGAAACCGAAATCGCGGGACCGTCGTGATATCATGGACTGATCAAGCTGACCGCAGGCCGAATATGGCCGTGAAGACGCAAGGAGGCGCCGTGATCGCTCGACTGTACCGCATCATACCGTTGGTCATCGTGCTCGCCATCATTGCGCTTGCGGTCTATTTCGTGGTTTCGTACCGGTCTTCACCCAACCGGGCCAAGGAAGTCCTCATCAAATCCTTCACGTGGCTGACGGGTATCCTCTCGGGCTTCTTCGCGCTTGCGAGCTTGTACGCACTCCTCGAACGGAATTATTTCGCACTCGATATCATGGCGAGCTTCCTTGCGGTAACGCTTATCGCTCTCGGCATCGTGCTCGTCTGCAAAGCGGTTTTTCTCAAGCATCATCCGCAGTACCGAAAAAAGCCGATGAAGACGGAAAAGAAGCGTCGGCTGAGGTAGCTCGCGCCGCCTGTGCGCCGCCGAGCGAAACGCCCGGCGTTCGGCGTTCGCCCCGTCGATGCTGCGCGCGTGCGCGCCGATTGGTCCGTTCGCCCCGCGTGGCATGAAGACCCTTACGGAAACACCGACATGATGCGCCTGCTGATGGTGCGCCGCGCGCCTTCGACCGTATCGAGGAACCGATCGATCTCGTCGGGCGTGTTGTAGAAGCACGGGCTTACCCTGCACGACTGTTCGACCCCCAACCTGCGATGCAAGGGCTGCGCGCAGTGCGACCCCGATCTGACGGCGATGTTCCGACTGTCGAGCACGAGGGCCACGTCCTGCGGGTGCGCGCCGACCACGCCGAACGCGACGACGCCGCTTCGGTCGAGCGTGGGATAGGGGTTGCCGTAGATGCGCAGCGAATCGATCGCCCGCATGCCGTCGATCAGTCGGTTGGCGAGATCCCGCTCGATCGATTCGATCTCGTCGAAGCCGATCCGGGTCAGGTAATCGATGGCGGCAGCGAGCCCGATCGCGCCGGCGACGTTGGGGGTTCCCGCTTCGAAGCGCTTCGGCCCCGGCTCGAACGTCGAATGCCGCTCGTGCACCGCATCGATCATCTCGCCGCCGAACATGTACGGGGGCATCGATTCGAGCAGATCGGTTCTCGCATAGAGCACGCCGATCCCCATGGGCGCATACATCTTGTGTCCCGAGAACGCGGCGAAATCGACGCCGAGCCGCTTCATGTCGAGGGGTCGATGCCCTGCGCTCTGCGCGCAATCGAGTACGACGACGGCCCCCATATCGTGGGCTCGGGATACGATCTTCTCGATGGGGAAGATCGTTCCGAGCACGTTCGACGCATGCGCGATCGCGACGATCTTGGTTGCGGGCCCGATCTTTTCCTCCATCTCGTTATCGCGCAGTCTTCCGTTCTCGTCGGGGTACAAAAAGACGAGCTTCGCCCCGGTTTTTTCGCAGACGTGCTGCCAGACGACGAGATTGCTGTGATGCTCCGAGATGGGAAGGGCGATCTCGTCGCCTGGCCTCAGGCGTTCGAGGGCGAAGCAGTGCGCGACGAGGTTGATCGCCTCGGTTGTATTGCGCGTGAAAACAATCTCGTCCGCCTTTGCTCCGATAAAATCGGCGACGATGGCGCGCGATCCCTCGTAAAGCCGTGTGGAGGCAACGCTTGTCCGGTATACGCCGCGGTACGGATTGGCGTTGCAATCGCGATAATACCCCTCGACCGCCTCGAGGACGGTCGAGGGCTTGTGCGTAGTGGCCGCGTTGTCAAGGTAAGCGAGCGGCGGAAGGGCGTATCCGAGTTCGCCTTCCAAGGCGCGGAGCGCGGGGAAATCCTTGTAGTAGCAAGAGCTCATCCTTCTCACCTATCCTTATCGGGCCACACGGGGTTGGTTCGCATCGGTGCCGTCCGGCTTACTGCTCGCCGCTCGCCTCGACGAGGTCTCTCAGCTGCGCATAGCGCATCTCGATCAGGTGCCCGAGCTTCTGCACCTTGCCGAAGTACGCCTCCTCCTGCGCGGTGTCGCGCGCGATCGCGTCGGCGAGAGACGGGTCACCCAGGCTGTTTCTCACCCAGGCAACGAGCTTGTCGACATCGAACCAGCTGATGGAGCCCTTGCCGCCCGTGGAAAGCCCCATGCCGGCGGTTCCGAACCGAAGAAACTGAGCGGCTTCCTTCAGGCTGTAGATGTAGATGTCGCGGTTGCCTGCAGCGGGGTTCATCTCGATGCCGATGAAGTGCTCGCCCCAATCGAGCTCGCGCAGGATGTAGCGGGCTTCGTCGGCATCTGCGGGCGGGAACGAATAGAGATCGACCACTTCGTCGGGCATTGTCAGAGTACCGTCTGCCATGGTTCATCATCCTTTCTGCAGTGCGCCTGCCGCCTCGAGGGTGTCGGCGACGTATCCGAGGTCGTACGATTCAAGCGCCGCGCGGGTGGGGCAGCCGGTGGACACGTCCCATCCCTCGTGCTCGTAGAAGCGGTCTTTCACGGTTTCGAAGCGGTCGCGGTCGAGCACACGGTCCATGCAAGTGCCGTACGTCCACCTTCCGTCCTCGAAGACCGGCAGCGGATAGGGCGCGCTCGTCGGCAGCGAGTACACGAACTCGGCGAACACCTCCTGGTCGCGATGGCGCCCCTGCATGTGCCAGATGGCACGGTCGAGCAGGTAGATCTTCTTGCCCATCTCGAGGCTCTCTTCGAACGTGATGTCGATGCCGGTTACCGCCTTGTACATGCGCGGCTCGAAATCGGGGGTGGCGGGGGTGGGGTCGCCCGTCGGCGAGGCATATTCGATGAGGTGGGGCCACAGCCAGTCGCACATGCCCATCGACTGCACCCAGAAGCGCCCGTAGTGCCTCATCCAGGCGACCTTCTCGATCGTGGCGTCGGAGTAAATGCCCTCTTCGCTGTAGTCGAAGCACATCGGATCGTCGAGCGTCGTCGAGGCGGCGAGGCGGTTGACCATTTCCTCGGCGGAGATGAGCGGCTCTTCGCCGACCATGCTGCAGATCATCGGCATCCAGTGCACGTGCCAGTTGAGCCCGTGCTCGTTGACGTCGCGCTCGCTCATGATGCTCGCGTAGCTCCACTCCACCTCGAGGCGCGGGTCGTAGTGGTAGAAGTAGCCCCATTGCGGGTACTGGAAGGTGCCGTTGGCGCTGTCCTCTTCCCAGCGGCCCCACTTCTTGACGGCCCGCATCGACCCTTCGGCCAGATCGGCGCCGATATCCTCGCGGTAGGCGATCGCCTTGATGAACGCCTCGGCGAACTCCCAGCTTCCGAACTTGTCGAAGGGGAGGTTCGATTCGATCTCTTTGCCCGGTCCCATGACGCCCATCTTGTAGAGGTTGCGGCAGTAGGAGATGATGCTCGTCTCGAAACCGTTCATGCCGAGCTTGTTCTGCAGGTCTGCGGCGCGCACCTGGTCTTTCAGGTTGTCGGCCGACATGTAGAACAGCGAGGCCGCGCACATGATGCCGTTGCCCACGCCGTCGTCGAAGTTATGGCGGCAGTTGCGGAAGCACCCTTGGCATCCGTAGGGACGCGAGATCATGTCGCGCGCGTTCCAGTAGATGCCGTTGAAGCCGGGGTGCCTCGTGATGAAGCCGTAGACGGCGGCGTCGGGGTTGGGTGTTTCGAGTACCGGGTCGTCGACGTTGTAGGCGAATTTCTGCTGGAACTCGATGCGCAGATCGATGAGCGCCGCCGGGTCGGCAACGGAAACGCTTCCCGTACCGAGGAAGCTCACGGCCTTGAGGTTCTTCGAGCCCCAGACGGCCCCGAGCCCGCTCTGCCCGGCGTGGTGTCCCGCATCGTGGGTGATGGTCGCCGTGCGCCCGAGGTTCTCGCCGGTGGGGCCGATGCACATGACGGCGGGTTTCTGGGTGGTGCGCCCCCCGTCGCGCGTCGTACCGACCGTGTACCATTCGCCGTCGGGCGTTCCCTTCGTCACGTAGTCCCAGATGGTCTCCTGGGTTTGAGCGGTGTCGAGGCCCCAGAGGTCGTCGGCGTTGTGGAACTCGACCTCGTCGTTGACGATGTTGATCCACGTCTTCTCGGGAGCCTTGCCCTTGATGACGTAGGCGTCGTATCCGGCGGCCTTGATCATGCCGGCGATCCTGCCGCCCATGCTGGAGCGCGTGAACCACTCGGGGTCTGCGAACGATCCGATGCCCTGGATCTCGACGCGCGCCGATGCCGAGGGAACCGGCGTACCCGAAAAGGGGTTGGCGCACACGGTGACCACATTGCCTTCGTCGAAGGGGCCGACGGTCTTGTCTTCGCAATAGTCCCAGAACAGCGCCGATCCCATACCGTGGCCGCCGCCCCATTGCTGGTACGGCTCTGAGTCGATGGTCTCAGCCGTCTGGTTGGTCAAATCTATGATGAGGATCTTTCCGACGAATCCTCCGGTTGCTTGCGACATAGGTTTCCTCCTTGCGGTCGGTTATTCTTCTTCGGCAGCGTCGGCGGGTTGCGGCGGTACCACCGATGCGGTTGGAACCGAAACGTCGGGCCGCACGCGGCCCGCATCGTCGATGGGGAAGCCGATGATCGCCCAGTGCTCGTTGCGCAGGTTGACGTCGTATCCCTCGTCGCTTTGGCGCGGGATGGTGCGGGTGAACGATATCGCCCGCATGGGGCAGACCTCGACGCAGGCCTGCTTCCCGCACGGACCGCCTTCCTGGTCCCAGTACGGCGTGTTGAGGCAGAGATCGCATTTCTGCGCGCATTTATCCTCGTAGTTCCATTGCACACGGGAGGGTGTGAACGGGCAGGCTTCGATGCAGCGCTCGCAGCCGATGCACTTGCCCTCGGCGACGAGCCGCACGCCCGTCTCGGGGTCGGCGTGCATGGCGCCGGTGGGGCATGCGTCGACGCAGGAAGGGTACGGGCACTGGCGGCACTGGTTCTGCTGCACGTCGAGCGGGAAGCAGCCGAGCGGGTTTTTGGTGAGCTGCAGGCGCGAGAGGTTCACGTTCGTGCGGCCGCTGTGTGCGAGCGAACAGGCGAGCATGCACGTCTCGCAGGCGCCGCACTTCTTGGTGTCGACGAGCAGGTAGCCCCCCGATGCCTCGACCGCGTATACTTCGTCGCCTACGAGGAAGGCCGAAACCCCGGCTCCCGCGAGTATCGCGCCGATGCCGATCCCCCCGATTGCTGCAACGAAATCGCGGCGCGTTACGGTTTTGGCCGCTGCCCGCCCATCGGCGGGGTTCGAGTTCTTCTCAGACATGTTCCAAACCATCCTTTCGTCCTTGTGCGGCCAGCGGCGCGTTTGCTTCGCCCGCTTCGCCGGTCATGTCGGTTGCGGTTTCGACCGCGCCTTTCTCCTCAAGCTCTTCGATCCAAGCGGAATGCTCGTGCTTCGCATGTTCGAGCGGCACGTAGCCGGTGAACATCGATTTCAGCGTCTTCCACGACACCGGCAGAACGGCGCCGAAGAACACGTGCGCGAGGAAGAACAGCAGCATCAGCGCCGCGGAGATATCGTGTACCCAGGTCATGGCGTTCATGAAGCCCTCCGGGAGGGCGAGCGCGTGGGCGAGCACCTTGAACAGTCCGCTTACGAGCACGGCTACCGTCGCTACGATGGCGAGGATGAACGCCATGCGCTCGCTTTCGAAGTACTTGGCCTCTTTGGGATAGGTGCACGATCTGACGCCGAGCAGGCTGCCGTAGTGGTTCAGCGTGTAGGTGATGGCGTTCTTGGTGGGCATGTGCTCGCCGAATCGCCATCGGGAGATGATCGTATTGCCGAGCCAGTAAAACGTGCCGAACAGAAAGAACAACGCGAACACGAAGTGCACGTTGAACCATGTGGCGGTCGCATCGTTTCCCGTGACGAACGAGGGGGTGAATCTCGTTCCGAGTATGATGCCCGACACGAGCAAGAGCGCCGTGCCGACCGCGTGGGTCCAATGCGACACGCGTGCGGGGCCGTCGTGCCTGAGTACCCGATTTCCGCGGATGACCGGATCTTGGCGCTTGCTCAAACCCGCTGCCAACAACCCCAGAAACGGAGCCGCGAATACGAGCCAGGTGAATTGGTCGAACAAAAGCGTTTCTTGCATCCCTGCTCCTCTCGTCTGCTAGAACATGGGCAAAAGTATAGAAATGGCAGGCCGAAGCCCCAACGTGGCAGAAATGAACGGAAAGCGCGGCGGCGGGATGCGGTTTTCGGGTGTCCACCTGTTCATAATGAACAGCAAGCGCCTGCATCGATGGCGAGCGGCGGAAGGTGGCCGGCGGACGCGCGCTGTAAAGTCGCGAAGCAGGGCAGAATGCAGCGTGAAGCGGTGCCGCAGGGCGATTCCCGCACATCGTTTCGCGCGCCCTGCTCGGCCATCGGCCTGATTAGGGGTATCGGGGGCGCGCTTTGCCGGCAAGCAAGCGCCGTTCACCGCCGAAACGAAGCCGATGAATACGCAAGCGGATCAATGGGGATAAAGGTTGCTGCGAAGGCGAAGGCACGCAGACTGCCGCGAAGGCGAAAGCGCGCGAGCGGACGCGCCTGCTCGGCGGTAAGGTTACAGGTTGCGGGAAAGGTCCTCGATGCGGCTGTCGGCCACGAAGACGAAGGCCTTGCCGCGCTGCTCGGCGCGCAGGTAGCCGGCGTCGGCCAGCTCGACGAGATCCCTTCGGGCCGTCGCGTACGAGATGCGGTTCTTCTCTTGGTGGTAGCGGATATGGAATTCCGCAAGCGGCGTGCGCAGCGCACGCGCCAAAATGGAACGTTGGCGGTGGTTGAAGCGCGGGTCGGTCGAAAGCATGCTCCGCGCCGCCCTGTCGCGATGGGCGATGCCCGAGATGCGGCTCTCTATCTTGTCGAGTTCGAGGGCGATGCACTCCGCCGATAGCGTGTGGTGCACGGTGAGGTCGCAGCAGCTCCGCCTCCGCGTGCTTTCGTATTCGGCGGGGCCGCAGAGCGTGAACTCGTCGAGGGTGCCTTCCGTCCAGCGGCGTTTCGCCTCCGAGATGGGGGCGATGGCGAGGACGGGCAGGTTGTTTTTGAGGTAGAACAGCTTCGAAGCCAAGGAGGCGACGTGGGTGCTCGCAATGCCGAACGGCCGATGGTAGCGAAGCGCATCGGCAACGAGGTTGCCGCGTAGCACCGAGAGATCCTCGCCGTCATCGTCTTCGCGTTCGGCATAGGAGACGATGCGCTGAAGCTGCTGCCGGACGAGCGCCCAAGCATCTTCGTCGACGGGGCGATCGCCGTAGCGTGTCGAGAGGCTGCGGATGTCCTCGGCCTCGATTCCCTCGATCAATCGGCGGTGGAGCTCGAACAGCAGCGATTCCGAAAAAGGCTCGCCCGCAAGCGACGGCAGGTCGGCGTCGATGGCGACGGCGTTCGCGACGATCCGCTCGGCGGGCTGCTCGGGCGGCGTGCCCAGCCTGACGTGCATCTCGAGATGATCTCGGTCGACGGGGATCCCCGCGAGCCTCGAAGCTGCCACCGCTTCGGTAAGCCGCAGCTCGAAGGAGAACGTGCGGTCGGCATGATCGAGCAGCGCCTCGTAAAGGGGGGAATCCTTCGAGCTTCTTCGGGATATCTCTTCGACCAGGTCGCTTAACTCGTGCGTCCTGCGGTACCACAGGAGGTTCTGCTCTTCGTCGGGGAACAGGTGCACGCCGATGCACGAGCCGATGCTGCCGAGCATGTCCCAAACCGAAAGCGGGCTCATATTCGGGGGTAGGGGATGCTGGAGAAACGTATCCCACGTCATGGCCTCGCGCAGGGAAAGGCGAAGCAGCGCGCGGAAACTTCGATCATGGATGATCTCGGTCAATGTCGGTGTGCGCTCGTCCACTGTTCCCCCTGAACGGCGGCTCGGGCCGCCTCGTCCGCGTCGAGGATGCAACCGATGCCGCAGGGCGTTTCGCGGGCATCGTCAAAGTAGCAAATTACTATAGATGAAGCCGCCGCGCCGCCGGCGGCGATTCGGGTGGAAGGCCGAATCGCGGCGAGAGGGGCGCAGCCGCCTTTGGCGTTGCGCGCTTCGATGCGCAATGCTCGGTACTACTGCTTTCAGCGTATGTTCGGTAACCGCACGATATCCAAATCGTCAGTTTGATGTGTTCGTGTGCGTTCGTTCTTTCTCATTCTATGCAGATATGCGATAATTCCGTTTCGGTATGCTTTAAGACGTGGGATACCACGTTTCACGTGGGGTGCTGCAAGGCTCTGGCGGGCGGTTGAAAGATCGGCCTCGGATGGCGCTGCGAACCGCGTTTATGCCGCAAGGCAACAAGTACATAATGGAAGGAAAACATACGTGGAAACAAAAGTCGAGGCATTGAAGGACAACCAAGTAAAGCTGACCGTCACGATCGATGCCAAAGAGATTGATGATCGCATCAAGAAAACCTACAAGGATTTCGCCTACAAGTACAACTTCCCGGGCTTTCGCCGCGGTAAGGCGCCGCGTCCGGTCATCGACAATGCACTCGGCGCAGAAGCCGTTCCCGCGACGGTTACCGATGCGGTTCTGAACGAAACGTATCCGCTCGCCGTCGACGAGGCCCTGCTGTATCCCGTTTCGCAGCCGCAGTTCGAAAACGATTCCACGATGGTCGAAGGCGGCAAGCCCTTCACGTACTCGGCGACCGTTACGGTCAAGCCCGAGCTCGAGCTTTCGAGCTACGAGCCGGTCGACATCGAGCTTCCCGCCGAAGGCGCGACCGACGACGAGATCGCCGAGCAGATCGATCAGCTGCGCGAGCATTACTACTCGTTCGAGGACGCAGCGGCCAGCGCAAAGATCGAAGAGGGCGGCTATGCGGAGCTTTCCATGACCGCGACCGACGCCGAAGGAGAAACGCTTGAGACGCTGACGACCGAGTCGCGCCTGTACGGCCTTGGCGTGGGGCTGTTCCCCGAGGCGTTCGATGCCGAGCTCATCGGCCTCAAGAAGGGGCAGAAGAAGGGCTTCGACATCGACATCACCAAGGATTCTTCGATGATGACGTCTTCTCTCGCCGATAAGACCGACAAGATCCATTTCGAGATCGAGGTTCTTGCCGTCAAGAAGCAGATCCTTCCCGAAGTGACCGACGAGTGGGCCAAAGACACGCTCGGGTTCGAGGGCGTCGACGATCTGAAGGCCCGCATCGCCGATTCGATAGAGAAGCAGAAGGCCGACGTGCTTCCGGGCATGAAGGAGAACGCGTGTTTGAACGTGCTCGCCGAGCGTCTCGAGGGCGAAGTTCCCGAGTCGATGGTCGAGGCGAACGAGGCCGATCTTTTGAAATCGTTCTTCCAGCAGCTGCAGTCGCAGGGCATGAGCTTCGACGTGTACCTGATGCAGCAGGGAATCACCGCCGACCAGTTCAAGGAGGATGTGAAGAAGCAATCCTCCGACATCGCCAAGCAGGACCTTGCGCTCGATGCGTGGGCACGTCATGCCAAGATGGAAGTGACCGATCAGGAGCTGACCGACGAGTTCGTCAAGAGCGGCGTCGAGGATCCTGCGGCGCTCGAAGCCGAGTGGCGTGCTAACGGCCAGATGCACATGCTGCGCCAGGGCATCCTGCGCACCCGCGCGGTCACCGAGATCATGGATACGGCGAACGTCACCGAGCTGACCGGCGCCAAGGACGAGAAGAAGGCCGAGAAGAAGCCCGCCAAGAAGACTGCGGCGAAGAAGGCCGCAACCGACGGCGCGGAGGCCGAGGAAAAGAAGGCTCCCGCAAAGAAGAAGGCCCCGGCCAAGAAGGCGGCTGAGAAGAAGGCCGAAGCCGAAGAAGCGAAAGAATAGATGAGCATACCGGATACCGAAATCAAGCATATGAGAGCAAGGCGGGTCATGCCCGCCGGAAACGAGGCATCAATGGCTACGAACAACTTCAAAAGCACAGCGGCGCTCATCCCCTACGTTATCGAGCAATCGCCACGTGGGGAGCGCAGCTACGATATCTACTCCCGTTTGCTGAACGATCGCATCATCTTTTTGGGTGAGCAGATCGATGACAACGTGGCGAACTCGGTGGTTGCGCAGATGCTCCATCTTGCGAACTCCGATCCCGACAAGGACATCTCGCTCTACATCAATTCGCCGGGAGGATCGGTTACGGCGGGACTCGCCATCCTCGACACGATGGATTTCATCAAGTGCGACGTATCGACCATCTGCTTGGGCGAGTGCGCTTCCATGGCAGCCGTGCTGCTGTCTGCCGGCGCGAAGGGCAAGAGGCTGTGCCTGCCGAATTCGATGGTCCTCATCCACCAACCGTCCGGCGGCGCGCAGGGCCAGCAGACCGAGATCGCCATCGTGGCCGATTTCATGCTGAAGACCCGTCAGCGCCTGAACAAGATCCTCGCGGACAACACCGGGCAATCGCTCGAGACGATCCAGAAGGATACGGAGCGCGATAACTACATGACGGCCGAGGAAGCGAAAGCCTACGGCCTGGTCGACGACATTGTGAAGTCCCAGGCGTCTCTCGGTGACGACAAGAAAAGCGAAGAGTAATGTCCAACGACAGAATTGACGGGCGCGACGCGGGTTTCGGGGGGGAGCAAGACCCCCGGGACATCGCGTGCGCCTTCTGCGGAAAAGCACCGCACCAGGTTTCGGCTATGATATCGGGTCCTGGCGGCATCTACATTTGCGACGAGTGCATTTCGGTGTGCGCCGATGCGATGATGCGCGACATAGGTGCGAGCAACGCCGGCGAGCACGAATCGCCGGCGCCTGCCGCCTNCGAAGCGCGCGCTGTCCGTTGCCGTGTACAACCACTACAAGCGCATCAGCCTCGACGAGGATCTCGACGAGGACGATGTTGAGATCGCGAAGAGCAATATCCTCCTGCTCGGACCCACCGGTTCGGGAAAGACGCTCTTGGCCCAAACGCTTGCGCGCACGCTGCAGGTGCCGTTTGCCATCGCCGATGCGACGACGCTCACCGAGGCGGGCTATGTGGGCGAGGATGTGGAGAACATCCTTCTGAAGCTCATCACCGCTGCCGACTTCGACGTGTCGCGTGCCGAGATCGGCATCATCTACATCGACGAGATCGACAAGATCGCGCGCAAGGCCGAGAACCTCTCGATCACGCGCGACGTGTCGGGCGAGGGCGTACAGCAGGCGCTTCTGAAGATCGTCGAGGGGACCGAGGCGAGCGTTCCGCCGCAGGGCGGGCGCAAGCATCCCCAGCAGGAGCTCATCCACATCGATACGACGAACATCCTGTTCATCTTGGGCGGGGCGTTCGTGGGGCTTTCCGACATCGTGGCGCAGCGCGTAGGCAAAACGGGACTCGGCTTCAATGCGGAGCCTCCCAAGACAAAGAAGCTCGCCGAGGCGGAGCTGATGGCGAAGGTGCTGCCCGAAGATCTCAACAAGTACGGCATGATTCCCGAGTTCGTGGGCCGCATTCCCGTGATCACCTCGCTCAAGGAGCTTTCCGAGGAAGATCTCGTGCGCATCCTCACCGAACCCAAGAACGCGCTCGTGAAGCAGTACACGCGCATGTTCGAGTTCGAGGATGCCGAGCTCGAATTCGAGCCGGATGCCCTGCGCGCCATCGCGCACGAGGCTGTCGAGCACGGAACGGGTGCCCGCGGTCTTCGCTCCATCATGGAGCGCGTGCTGCTCGACGTGATGTACGACCTTCCCGAACAGGAAGGCTCGTCGCGCGTCGCCGTGCGGGCAACCGATATCACGGGAGAAACGAGTCCCGAGATCGTCGCCGTCAAGGAATCGAAACGCAAGTCCAAGCAGAGCGCCTAGCAGCAAAGCGAGAACGGGCGGGCGCGGCGTATAAGCTGGCGCCCGCCTTTTGCATTCAGGGATAAGAGGAGACTTATGTCCGAAGAGAAGAACAACGAGCAGGCGAAGAAGAAAATCGATTACGACTTTGCCGCTCACGAGCGCCCCCTCATCGAGGCGTGGCAGAACAACGGGTACTTCAAGCGCACGCCGGGATTCGGCCGCCACGCCGACGACACGTACACGATCGTCATCCCGCCGCCGAACATCACCGGTGCGCTCCACATGGGCCATGCCCTGAACGACACCATCCAGGACACGTGTATTCGCCGTGCGCGCATGCAGGGGTATCGGACCCGCTGGGTGCTCGGCACCGACCACGCGGGCATCGCCACGCAGACCAAAGTGGACAAGAAGCTCGCCGACGAGGGGATTTCGCGTCTCGAGATAGGCCGCGAGGCGTTTGTCGAGGCATGCTACGACTGGTATCGCGAATACGGTGCCACCATCGTGAACCAGATCAAGGGCATGGGCTGTTCCTGCGATTATTCCGACGAGCATTTCACGCTCGAGCCCGCCTACGTGAAAGCCGTGCGCCAGGTGTTCGTCGACTGGTACCACAACGATCTGATCTACCGCGGCAAGCGCATCGTGAACTGGTGTCCGAGCTGCACGACCGCCATCGCCGACGACGAGGCCGAGTACGTGGACGAGGCGGGCCACCTGTGGTATCTGCGCTACCCGCTTACCGAGCCGGTGGACGGCATGGACTACATCGTGGTCGCCACCACGCGCCCCGAAACCATGCTCGGCGACACCGGCGTGGCGGTGAGCCCGAAGGATGCTTCTAAGAAGTCCCTGGTAGGAAAGACGGTGAAGCTGCCGATCGTCGACCGCGAGATCCCCATCTTCAGCGATTTTCACGTCGACCCCGAGTTCGGCACGGGTTTTGTGAAGGTGACGCCCGCGCACGACCCGAACGACTACGCGATGGGCGAGCGCAACGGCCTCGAGCGCATCAACATCTTCGACGAGCACGCGGTGGTCGTCGAGGGATACGGCGAGTTCTCGGGCATGACGCGCGACGAGGCGCGCGAGGCCGTGGTTGCCAGGTTCGAGGAGCTCGGCTTGCTCGATCACGTGGAAGACCACGACCATTCGGTCATGACGTGCTACCGCTGCCACACCAAGCTCGAGCCGTGGCTCTCCGAACAGTGGTTCGTCGCCGTCGACGGCTTGAAGGGCGAGGCTGCCCGCGTGGTGGAGGACGGTTCGGTGACGTTCTACCCCGAGCGCTGGAAGCAGGTCTACCTCGATTGGATGGGCAACCTCAAGGACTGGTGCATCTCGCGCCAGCTGTGGTGGGGCCATCGCATCCCGATGTTCTACTGCGACGAGTGCGGTTGGGAAGATGCGAGCGTCGAGGACATCGAGGTGTGCCCCGTATGCGGCGCTCGCGTGCGCCAGGACGACGACGTGCTCGACACGTGGTTTTCCTCGCAGCTGTGGCCGTTCGCCACGATGGGCTGGCCCGATGAGGGTATGGAAGCTCCCGAGATCAAGCTCGCGTATCCCACGCAGGTGCTCTCGACCGCCCGTGACATCATGGGGCTGTGGGTGGCGCGCATGGTCATGGCTTCGACGTACTTCTGCAAGGAGATCCCGTTCTCGGACGTGATCATCCATCCGACCGTCATGGCGGCCGACGGCAAGCCGATGAGCAAATCGCGCGGAAACGGCGTCGACCCGCTGCGCCTCATGGAGGATTACGGTGCCGATGGCATGCGGTTCGGTCTGCTCATGCAGGTGACGGGCGCTCAGGACCTCAAGTTCAACGAGGCGAAGCTCGAGAGCAGCCGCAACTTCGCGAACAAGATCCGCAATGCGGCGCGTTTCGTGATGATGAACCTCGACGGGTACGTGCCGGGCGATCCCGAGCCGGTGACGCCTGCCGACAAGTGGATATTCTCGCGGTTGGCGGGGCTGGTCGCGCGCATCGACGAGGCGTTCGAAGCCTACGAGTTCGGCGAGATCACGCGCGAGCTGTACTCGTTTTTCTGGAACGAGTTCTGCGATTGGTACATCGAGTTCTCGAAGAGCCGCCTTGGGGGATCGGCCGAGGATCGTGCAGCATGCCAGCGCAACCTCGTGTTCGTGCTCGATACCGCGCTTCGCCTGCTGCACCCCATCATGCCGTTCGTGACCGAGGAGATCTATCGCGATCTGCCCGTCAACAAGGACGGCGCACCGTACCTGATCGTTGCATCGTGGCCCGATTCCGCTGCGCTTGCGCACTACGTCGACGCCGATGCAGAGCGCGCGATCCAGATGGTGACCGAAGCGGTGTCGGGTATCCGCTCGACCCGCTCGCGTTACGGCATCTCGCCGAAGACCGAGCTTTCCGTGGCGGTCAAGGCCGATGCGCACGACGTCGAGCTGCTCGAAGCCCAGCGTCGGTTGCTCATCGACATGGCGAACCTCGGCGAGCTGACGATTGCGGCCGATGCGGTCAAGCCCGCCGAGTCGAGCATCGCGCTAGCGGCGGGGCTCGAGGTGTACATCGTGCTTTCGGGCCTCGTCGATTTCGAGGCCGAGCGGGTACGGCTCGAGAAGGAGCGCGCAAAGGTCTCCGCCGACGCCGCGAAGCTCGAAAAGAAGCTCTCGAACCCCGGGTTCCTCGCGAAGGCGGCTCCCGAGATCGTCGAGAAGGATCGCGCCAAGTGCGCCGAGCTTACCGATATGCTTGCCCGCATCGAAGAGCAGCTGGCCGAGATAGGGTAGCGCGCGCTGCCGACCGGAGGAAGGAGCGGCTGCATCGGCGACGGTGCAGCCGTTTTTTTTTCTTGCGTGAGCTGCACGCGCCCGAAGCTGCCGCGAAAGCCCGCAAGACCGACCTTCGCGCTTTCGGCGGTTCGATGGCTTCCGACGGCCGTGTTTCGCGCGGTGCGTGCCCATTGTCGGCCGAAAAACACGGATTCGGGGCAAAAACCGTGTTTTTCGGCCGACAATGCCTATCGGGCCGCTCGCCGCTCGCATTCGACGCCTGTGCTTCGCCGCTGTTCGACGATTCGCCGTATTCCGTCGTACGACGATCCGCCGTATTCCGCCGTCCGGCAAGGCCCGCTGCAACGTTTTGGGTGACCCTCGATGGGCAGCGCATTTCCGGCATCGGTTTTCCGAGGAAATTAGGGGTATCTGCTTGGCGTGCATAGGTTCTTTGTTACAATAGGGCATTGTGTCGGCGCAGATGGCCGACTCGCGCGTGTAATCAGGCAGGTTGCCGCACGTGCTGACCGAGGAAAACGAGGTTACCATGAACGAACTGTTGTCCCAGCTGTGGACACCCGAGCTGCAATCGGCGTTCACGATCGTGGTCGTGCTGCTGGTTGTTCTCTACGTGCTGTCCATCGTGTGGGTAGTGCGCGACGCCTACCTGCGTGGGTCATTCTGGTACATCTGGGCTATCGTTGCGCTTGTGCCGCTTGTGGGCGTAATTGCCTACTGCCTGCTCCGTCCGCCGCTGCTGCAGATCGATCGCGACGAGCAGGAACTCGAGATCGCGCTCAAGCAGCGCGAACTCATGAAGTACGGTGAATGCGCCAACTGCGGATACCCCGTCGAGGCTGATTTCGTGCTGTGCCCGAACTGCCATCAGCGCTTGAAGAACCTGTGCATGACCTGCAACCATGCGCTCGACCCGTCCTGGACGGTATGCCCTTACTGCGCCACCCCGGTTGCCGGTGGAGCTCCGCGCCGCGGCGCCGTGCGGCCCCGTTCGGGTGCGACAACTACCACGCCGCATTCTGCGGCTCCCCAGCAAGCGAGGCCGGCTCGCTCACGTTCGCGCTCAGCCGACGAGCTCAGCGCACAGTAACCGTAACTGTATGCAACGCGAAGCCGCCCTGTTGGCGGCTTCGTTGTTCATAGGGCCTCGATACAAGGCTCGTGTGACGGTGCTTGCCTAAGGCGGCACCACAACGATCGTGCAGGTGCTTTGTATGCACCCGGCACAGGAAAGGATTGGAAATATGGAAATCATTTTGCCCGACGGATCGCGTAAGGAGCTTGAGAGCGGCGCTACGGTTGGAGATGTGGCCGCGTCGATAGGCGCGGGCCTCGCGAAGGCGGCGCTTGCCGGCATCGTCGACGGAGTCGCCGTCGATCTCGGATGCGAGGTGCACGGGGGCCAGCAGGTGGCCATCGTCACGAATAAGACCCCCGAAGCGATCGACATCCTCAGGCATTCGACGGCCCACGTCATGGCAGCTGCGCTCGTCGATCTGTACGGCGATGTGAAGTTCGGCGTGGGACCTGCGATCGAGAACGGCTTTTACTACGACATCAAGATGGACAAGAGCCTCGGCCCCGATGACCTGGCTGCGATCGAGGCCCGTATGGCCGAGATAATCGCCGCCGCCGAACCGTTTGAGCGTCGCGTGGTCACGCGCGCAGAAGCCGAAGAGCTGTTCGCCGATCAGCCGTTCAAGCTCGAGCTCATTGCGGAGCTGCCCGAGGACGAGGCCATCACCACGTACTCGATCGGAAAGTTCACCGATCTGTGCCGCGGCCCCCATCTTCCCGACACGTCGAAGGTCCCCGCATTCAAGCTCACGAAGCTTGCGGGTGCGTACTGGCGCGGCGATAGCGATCGCGAGATGCTCCAGCGCGTGTACGGCACGGCGTTCTTCAGCAAGAAGGAACTCGAGACGTACCTCACGAACCTCGAAGAAGCCGAGAAGCGCGATCACCGCAAGCTCGGGCGCGAGCTCGGCATCTACACGATGGATCCGCTCGCCGGCGTGGGCCTGCCGATGTATCTGCCCAAGGGCGCGCGCATCATCCGAACGATGCAGGAGTGGCTGCGCCGCGACCTGTACGAGCGCGGCTACGAGGAGGTCATCACGCCCCATATCTACAACGCCGACGTGTGGAAGATGAGCGGTCATTACGACTTCTACCACGAGAACATGTACTTCTTCGAGATCAACGAAGGCGACGACGAGAACCCGCGCATGAGCGAGTACGGCGTCAAGCCCATGAACTGCCCCGGCCACGTCATGCTGTACAAGGCCGATCTGCACTCCTACCGCGATCTGCCGCTGCGTTACTTCGAGTTCGGCACGGTCTACCGTCACGAGATGAGTGGCGTGGTGCACGGTCTGTTGCGCGCCCGCGGGTTCACTCAGGACGATGCGCACGTGTTCTGCACGAAAGATCAGGTGGTCGACGAGGTGGTCGCCATCCTCGATCTCGTGGATCACATCATGACCACGTTCGGATTCGAGTACACGGCCGAAATCTCGACGCGTCCCGAGAAGAGCATCGGTTCTGATGATATGTGGGAGCATGCGACGACCTCGCTTGAAGAAGCATGCGCCCGCCACGGCCTCGAATACGAGATCAACGAGGGCGATGGCGCGTTCTACGGCCCGAAGATCGACATCAAGGTGAAAGATGCCATCGGGCGTACGTGGCAGTGTTCGACCGTGCAGGTCGACTTCAACTTCCCCGAGCGCTTCAACCTGACGTACCGCACCGAGGACAACACCGAAGAGCGTCCCTGGATGCTCCATCGCGCCATCTTCGGGTCGATCGAGCGCTTCCTCGGCATCCTCATCGAGCACTACGCCGGATCGCTTCCCCTGTGGCTTGCACCCGTGCAGGTTGCCGTGCTGCCGATCGCCGATCGGCACAAGGATGCGGCGGCCGATCTGGTCGGGAAACTCAAGGCGGCGGGCGGCCGCGTCGAGGTGTACGATCAGAACGAGCCGATGCGCGTGAAGATCGCCAAGGCCCAGAGCCAGAAGATTCCCTATATGGTCGTGCTCGGCGACAAGGAAGTGGAGAACGGCACCGTGAGCGTGCGCGAGCGCCACGAGGGCGACCTGGGCAGCTGGGATACCCAGAAGCTCATCGGCATCATCGCGGAGGCGGCGTTGTAAGGGCTGCTTGGACTGTTGCGTACGGACAAGGGCCCCGGATGCTTCCGGGGCTCCTTTGCTATGCGAGCCAGAAGCGGTAGATCGTTGCCGGATCGTAGTCGGAAAATGCAAGGCAGTAATTCGCCAGGTCGAGATCGTCGAGCGAAGCGCTGCTTGCCAGATCGCCCCGGCAGACGACGTAGGGATAGGTTCGCGTCTGCGTTTCACCCGCTTCGATGACGTTCCAGCTGTCGAGCACGGTATAGGATACGAACTCGTCGGACGGCTCGCCGTAAAGCTCGACGATCAGATCGCGGTTGCACGGCTTTCCGTTGAGGAGGCGATCGTCGGCTCCGGCTATATCGCCGCTCCATAGAAGGGGATCCGGCAGTGCGGCCGCCTCGGCGCCGGTGTTGGTGACCGTCGCTTCGACGAGAATCACGCGGGCTTCGGGGCGAGCCGTCGGGCGGGTGGAGTCAAGCGCCCGCTGCTCGACGGCTGCGAAGTGGGGATACCATTCTTTGAACGCGTCCATGCTCACCGCTTTGGCGCCAACGACCGAAAATTCGAGATTCGGGTAATCGAACTCCCAACTCTCTTCAGCGGTTACGTTCTGCCGTTCGGCATCGGTCATGCGGGCGAGTCCGCTTTCGCCCGTGCGGTATTTCTTTCCGAACGTCAGCGCGTCGACGGCGTAAACCGTTCCGGCGTCGACGTCGACGATCTCGTCGGCTTCGAGGAGGCTACCGTAGTACTTCGCACCGCCTCCGGAGTCGTGTGCGGCTGCAAGCGGTTCGCGTGGTTCGCCGGGGATATAGCGGCCTACCAGCCATCCGAGTGCGAGGACGGAAATCGCCAGACAGCATAGGCCGATTGCGGTTCGCGCCGTTCTTCGGGTCCTGTTCATCTACTGCTCCTTCGAGGTTGCTCGTGGATGCCGTATCGGTCGTTCGCGGTTGCTGCCTGTTTGCAGGCACCGCAGAAATCGGGCTTGTTTCGCACCGAAAACCCTAGCACGAACGGGGAAAGTCGGGCAATGATGATTTATATCACCCCGAATCCAGTCCCATTCGAAGCGGTGTTTTGGTACGCTGTTCTTCCGACATGCGAGGGCGAATGCAGGAGGTGCATGTTGTTCGATGGCTGGCTGGCTTTGATGCTGCTCGGTGCGACCGCGCTGTTCGCCGGACTCTGCATGGCGGTCGTTCGGGCGTTTTTCTCGAAATCGCCCAGCAGGGCCGCATATCGTGCGGTTGCTTTGTGGGCCGTGTCCTTCGCTGCGGCGGTGGTCGGATGTCCCCTTGCATCGGATTCTTTCGGCACTGCGGGGGCGGCTGGGCTCGTCGTCGTGCTCTGCTTCGCCACGTCGGTGCTGTACCTGCTCCTTTCCCGCTGGTGGGAGGGTCGGGATGCGGCTGCTGCGGTGGCCTATCTGCAGATGTGCCGCATGCGGGCGCCCGACGCCCATCGTGCTCCGGGCGGGGCTGCTGCCGATGCGGGGGACGGAGGAGCGGGGAAGGCTGCGGGCGATGCGCGTGCGGCCGGCGAATCGGACGATCTCGTTTCGGAACGGGATCCCGCTATCGTGTGCGCCATGGCGGCGCGTGATTTCGATCTTACCCGCAGAGAGGAGGAGATTCTCCTTCTGCTGTTGGACGGCAGGAGCTTCGCGTCGATTGCGGGGGAACTCTTCATCTCCGACAATACGGTGAAAACCCATGTGCGCCACATCTACCGGAAAACGGGCGTCAATCGCAAGGAGGACCTGGTTCGGCGGGTGTACGGCTGACTCTACGGAGCGTTTGTTGCGCGTATGCGCGGCCTGCGGAATAATGAACCGCACTGGCGGGAATCGACGGGAGATGCGAACGACATGGACCGGCAGACAAGAAGACAGATGCTCAAAGACTACCGAATGCGCAAGCCGCCCATGGGCATCGTGCGTATCGAGTGCGCGGCGACCGGCGATGTTTTCTTCGGGTCTGCCACCGATACCGCCGCGCTCATCAACGGCCTCGGATTCAAACTCGACGCGGGGAGCTATCCCAACAAAGCTTTACAGGGGCTTTGGAACGAGCACGGGGCAGTCGGGTTCTCGATGACGGTCGAGGAGCTGCTCGAATACGACGATCCTGCGGAAGACCAGACCGACAACCTCGAGGCGATGCTCGACCTCTGCCTCGAATCTCATCCCGAGGCGTCTCGGTTGAGAAAGTAGCCGCGAGCCGACGGCTTCGTTTGACGGTGCCGCTCCGGCGGGCACCGCTGAGGCGGACGATCGCCGGAGATCGGCCCGCATCCTATCTGCCTTCGCGGCCTTTTCCCCTGTCGGCGCTCCCGTCGGGCGTATCGGCCTTGCGTTCGATCCCATCGTCTGCTCCGAGCCCGTCCTCGTCGCCCTCGCCGCTGCCTGCGCCCCACGATCCGTAGCCACGCCCGAACCGGCGGCCTTCCTCTTTCCTGAGGGAGCGGCGCACTTCGCGAGCCGTATGGCGATCCGTATGGCGACTGGCGCGCGCAGCTTCGATTTGCGCCCGCTCCTCATCGCCGAGCTTTTCGAATTCTGCGAGGCGCCTGCTCTGCTCCTCGGCGAACAGCAGTGCCACGCGATCGGCGTGGGCTGCGCGGGCTGCGGAAGCCCTGCGGGCGAGCTCGTCGCGCTTCTCCTCGGCAGCGTTGCGCAGAGCCGTTCGGCTCTGCAGGGCAGCGGCCTTGTCCTGCCAGTTGCCGCTTTGCTGGGCTTCCACGGTCTGATCTCCCACCTTTTTAACGGCAGACCACCGCAGGTCGCCTTCGGTCTTGAGGTGCTCCCATGCTTTGTCGCCGTTGTGCTTTGCGGCCGACCATTCGGTATCGCCCTGGCGCTTGATTTCCTCCCAGAGCGCGGGGTCGAGCTCGGTTCCTTGGATGAGGGCGTTCGCGCGGTCGATGTGATCGTTCGGAAGCCAGGTCTCCATGGGTCCGCGCCCGGTATGGTGGGCGAGGAAATCGGCTGCTTTCGCCCGTCCGAACGATGCGGCCCGCATGGCCGTATCCTGCTTGGCGAGCATACGCTCGAGGGCCAGGTGATCGCGCAGGATGCTGCCGATCTCGCGCGGGTTCTTGCTGATCTCCTTAACCGCGACGATGGGCTGGGCGTCGACGACGCGGTAGGTGATGGATGCGAGAAACGGCATGAGGAACACGGTGATCGCACCGGCCGATACGAGTACCGAGGCGGTGTCCTGCGGCATCGCTCCCACCTTTACAGCGACGCTCGTGACCGCAACGATGATGGGAAGAGCGGTGGTGCAGTACAGAGCTACGGTCAAGCGGCTGTTGGGCGACATATCGCGCGTATCTTTGCCGGTCGAGAGGGCGATGAAGATCGGCACAGCCCGGATGAGCAGCAGCATGAAGATGAAACCGACGAGCAGGGCCGGTTGCGTGAATACGGCGGATAGGTTGATCTTCGCGCCGGAAGCGATGAAGAACACGGGGATGAGGAACCCGTACGCGATGCCGTCGAGCTTCATCTCGAGGTCGTGATCGCCCTCGGGTATCACGTAGCGCAGGACGAATCCGGCTGCGAACGCGCCGAGTACGATGTCGAGGTCGAAGATGGCCGAAAGCGCGACGAGCGCGACGAGCAGCAAGACGGTGACGCGCATAGCGGTCTGCGCAGTGGTGTTGGCGTTGGCCGTAAGGAACCTGAATACAGCGCCGCCCGCTTTCTTGGCTTTTGCCGAAAACGCTCCCGCAAGCACTGCGACGCCGATGAAGGCGACGAGGATGAGCACGGTTTTCCATTCGGCGCGCGACGAAAGGAGAAGCGCCATCGCGATAACGGGTCCAAGCTCGCCGTACGTGCCGTAGGCTAGTATCGATTCGCCGACGCGCGTATCCATGAGATTGCGCTCCTTGAGGATGGGGAGCAACGTGCCGAGCGCCGTGGTGGTGAGCGCAATGGCTACGGCGATGCCGTCAACGTGGCTGATCGAGAAGTACGGGGTGAGCCTGACGGCGAGAAACCCGAGGCCGAGCGTGACGATCCACGTTGCAAGGCCGCGCTTGCCCTGCGAGCCGGTCAGATGCTTGGGATTGATCTCGTATCCCGCAAGCAAGAACAGAAACGCAAGACCGAGGTCGGAGAGCAGCTCTACCGAATCGGTCATGTCGATGAGCCCCGCCATGTAGGGGCCGAGGAGTGCGCCGGCAACCAGGAGGAATACGACTTCGGGAATCGGTTTTCCCGGAATCAGCTGGGCGATCATGGGGGAGACGGCGGCGACGAGTGCGATGACGGCGAGCGATATGAGGTCGACGGGCATGCTGGATGAGCCTTTCTGGCCGGTCTTGGTTCGGGCGTGTTTGGAGATTATACACCGTCACCCTGCGGGTTTCGTGAAACGCCATAAGGTCGGGGCACTCGGTGCCAGAGATGGTTTACGATAGCGCAACAGGATGAAAGGACGAACCATGATCGTTACCACAACACCCGAAGTCGAGGGCTATACCGTTACCGGCTATTACGGCATCGTGTTCGGCGAGGTCATCACGGGTATCAACTTCCTTCGCGATTTTGGCGCAGGGATTCGCAACTTCGTCGGAGGCCGCAGTGCCGGGTACGAAGAGGAGCTCATGCAGGCGCGCACCGAGGCGCTCCAAGAGCTCGAGCAGCGCGCTCAGGGAATGGGTGCGCACGCGGTTATCGGCGTCGATGTCGACTACGAGGTGCTCGGCCAGGGAAACATGCTCATGGTGACCGCTTCGGGCACGGCCGTGACGCTCGCGGCGAAGTAAGGGGCCTTCGAGCCCGAAGCGCGTTTTTTCGGAAGGTTCGCCTCTATGCAAACATCGAAGTTGAAACGTGCGGCGATCGGCTTGGCGGCCGCGTGCGCCTGCCTTGTTGTTCTCGGTGCCGTGCTCGTATGGGCTGTTCTGCCGATGACGGGGCAAGAGCCTTCGCAACCCCGTTCCGACGGATTGCCGAAAGCGAGCGATGGGGCTCGCGGAGGCGATTCTGCCGTCGCATGGTTCTCTTTGGAAGGCGATGCGTTGACGGTGGAGATCGACGAAGATTCGGTTTCGTATGCCGAGGTGTACAACTATCCGACGTTCGGGCCGAGCGGTACGCGTTCGCTGAACGATGCCGCAGCTGTAAAAAACCTGATCGGCCTCGTTAACGGGAAAACGTTTACCGCCGCCCAATCCGTGAGTGCCTGGAACAAATCCCGGGAAGGCTACGTGGGGGGATACAGCTCGGCCGTTTCCTTCTTCGACGAGAGCGGGTCGCGCTGCGGGATAATACAATTCGATCCGGGGTTCCCCGGCGACGGCATGGCGATTATCGCGCAGGATACCATATACTGTATGGAAGGCGATCAGACGGCATTGATCGATGCGCTTGACGAGTTGGTGGACCGGCTGCGCGACGAGCAGCCCCCACAAGAGACGGGACGGTAGGGCGTTGACTGCAGCGGGTCCGGATAACGTGCGGCTATCACAGGCATCTGCGCTGAAACGGCGCGCCTTCTTCGCGACCGATGACGTTCGCCGCGGCGGCGTTGCCGCCCGCATCTTCGGCACGCTCATCTTCGTGCTCATCGTGGCAAACGCGCTGCTGGTTTTCGCGGAGGCGCAGCCGGGGTTCCCCCTTTGGGTGTACACCGCGTTCTGGGTGTTCGGCATCGCATCGACGGTATGCTTCGGCATCGAGTACGCGACGAGGGTCTGGGTAGCCGATATCGCCCATCCCGATATGACGCCGGCGCGGGCGCGCATGCGCTACGCGATGTCGATCATGGGCATCATTGACCTGCTCGCGTGGTTGCCCGGCATGGTTTCCTGGTTCGTTCCGGTAACGGCTCAGATGCTCTCGGGCATCCGCATCATCCGCCTCGTGCGTCTCATCAAGATATCCCGCTACATGAAGGGCATTCGCTCGATCAGCCGCGTGTTCGAGAAGCGGCGCCACGAGATCGTCGCCGCGTTCATGGTACTCGCCCTGCTCACTGTAACGGCGAGCGTGCTCATGTTCCAGGTCGAGAACCCCGTGCAGCCCGAGAGGTTCGACAGCGTGTTCACGGGCATGTACTGGGCCATGACCACCATCACCTCGACCGGCTACGGCGATCTGGTGCCCATCACGCCGATCGGCCGGTTCATCGGGTTCTGTACGATGGTGCTCTCGATCGCCGTCGTTGCCATTCCCGCCGGCATCTTCTCTGCCGGCTTCGTCGCGCAGTTCAGGGAAGACGATGCGAACGCCGCCGATCGAAAGCGAGATGCGAAGCGCGAGCCGACGGACGGCGAGCACGAGGGGGAATAGCGGCTATGCCGTGACCGGGCGAAGATCGCTTCCGAGGTACCGTTTCAAGGCGGGCCAGGCATGCGCTGCGGTCTCGTAGCCCTGCTCGTAGAGCGCAAAGAGCTTGTCTGCGTCCTTTTCCATGCTCCCTATGGTTACGGGCTCGGGCGGACGTATGACGAACACGCTGCCGTCATCGTGCATTTTCGGCAGCGCACGGTACAGGCGGTTGTATTCGAAGTGCCGGTAGCGCATGCGCTCGACGAAGTGGGGGTAATCGCTGTACTGGCGGGAGGCGAGCGCTTGGAGCTTGTTCGGCTCCTTTACGTAGCCGTCGTGCTGGGTGAGCACGACCACGTGCTTCTTCACGCCGGTGAGCATCGAATACAGGATCGGTACGCTGTCGCATGTTCCGCCATCGAGCATTTTCTTTCCGTCGTACGTGACGATCTTGCTGACGAGGGGCATAGCCGACGAGGCGATGAGGTAGGGGAGGTCTTCTTTGGGATCTCCGAATGTGAAGTAGTCGGCTTCGCCCGTTTCAAGGTTGCTTGCGACGGTGGTGAGCTTCATGGGGGAGTAGCGAAACGCATCGTAATTGAATGGCTCGAGCTCGTTGGGAATCGTATCGAAGGTGAACTCGACGCCGAAGGCGTTGCCGGTGCGCACGAAGCTCTTCATCGAAAGATAGCGCCAATCGCTGCAGTATTTGGTGTTGAGGTAACACGTCCTGCCGTCTTCGCCTGCGACGTAATTGTAACCGTTGAGCGCTCCGGCCGAGGTTCCGATAACGTGGTGCGCCCAGAATCGCTGATCCATGAAAAAGTCGAGCACCCCTGCGGTGAACTGGCCGCGCATGGCGCCGCCTTCCAGCACGAGGTTTACCGGAGAAACCTCGCAGCCGATGTAGGAGGGTTCGTGGAGGTTCGATTGCCAGACGCGCTGTTCGGGTGTGGGCTTCGGTGTTTCTTGCATGCTGTCTTGTCCCTTCTGTCAATCGAATAGTATAGCGTTTCTTACCGTTCGTCGGAAAAACGTCGATTTGTTTCCCAAATGGCAACACTAGTATCCTCGGGACAAGAGAACCGTTACAATGGACTCAATACAAGATGAGCATGCGAATCGCGAGGTGAGCGTGCGAGCGGGAACGAAAGACCCGCAGCTTAAGGAGGTTGTAATGAGCGAGGTTATCACTTCGGCTGAGTTCCAGAGCAAGGTGCTTGACGAAAAGCAGCCGGTGTTGGTCGACTTCTTTGCGACGTGGTGCGGTCCTTGCCGGATGCTGGCGCCGACGCTCGAGGAGATCACTAAGGAAATGGACGGAAAGGCCAAGGTTTACAAGCTCGATATCGATCAGAGCCCCGAGATCGCCTCGCGCTACGGCGTGATGAGCGTTCCCACCCTGATCCTGTTCGAAGGCGGCCAGGTTAAGAAGCAGACGGTTGGCGCTCAGCCCAAAGCTCAGATCATGGCGATGTTCGACTAGGCAATGCCATGGGGCCGGGCCGAGAAAGCCCGGCTGCGGAAAACGTCGTTCAATCGGAGGCCAGCGGCTCTTTGCCCTGGCCTCTTTCGCTGTCTGCGATCGTAGTCGGATGTTCGAGGCCAGCGTCGCGTTGCCGGATTCGCCCGTCTCGCCGGCATGCGGCACCACCCGCTTTCGTCGGGCATCGCGCTTCCCAAGACGCCCCAGGTCGTCCGCTATCGAGCGACGGGTCGCGGGTATGCTACGCCGTCAGCCCGCGCAGCTCGCTTTCCTCTGCTTCGAACTCGTCGAACAGCGGTTTGAGATAGCCGTAACCCTCGTCGTCGAGTTCGTCGAAGGGGACGAAGCGCAGCGCGGCGCTGTTGATGCAGTAGCGCATGCCGCCCGCCTCTTCGGGGCCGTCGGGGAAGACGTGTCCGAGGTGAGCGTCTCCTGCGCGGCTGCGCACCTCCGTTCTCAGCGTGTTGAAGCTCGTGTCCATGCGCTCGGTAACGACTTCTTTGGCGATGGGCCGCGTGAAGCTCGGCCAACCGCAGCCCGATTCGAACTTGTCGATCGAGGTGAACAGCGGCTCACCGGTGGTGATGTCGACGTAGATGCCCTTGTCGAACGTTCGGGCATAGGCTCCCGTGTGGGGACGCTCGGTTTCGCTTTCCTGCGTGACGCGGTACGCAAGCGGCGTGAGCATGCGGCGCAGTTCGCTGTCTGCGGGCTTCGGGTAAGACGCCGCGTCGATGAGGCCGTCTGCGGACGGTTCGGTGTCGGCGAGGTCGGGTACCTGGGCCGATTCGGCCGGATCGGCATCGTCGTCGAGTGCCTCGGCGTAGAACTCGGGCGGCAGCACGGTACGGTTTCCGAGGCCCTTGCGTTTCGCGAACTCATCGGCTGCATGCACGTCGATGTGGCAGTAGCCGCCGGGGTTCTTTTCGAGGTAGGCCTGGTGGTACTCTTCGGCGGGATAGAAACCGTCGATCGGCTCGGTTTCGATGGCGAGGGGCTTTTCGTGGCGGTTCTGCAGTTCTCGCAGGCTGGTCTCGATGATGGATACGTCGTTCATGTCAACGTAATAGATGCCGGAACGGTACTGGGTGCCCGTATCGTTGCCCTGCCGATCGATCGAGGTGGGATCGATCGCTTCGAAGAAGGCTTCGAGGAGGATGGCGGTGGGAAGGACCGTGCGGTCGTAGACGACGGCAACCGTTTCGGCATGGCCGGTGTTGTAGGTGCAGACATCGCGGTACGACGGGTATTCGGTGGACCCGTTCGCGTAGCCCACCTGCGTCTCGATGACGCCGGGCAGGCGTTTCAGGTACGCCTCGAGGCCCCAGAAGCAGCCTCCGGCAAGGTAGATCATATGACGATTGACGGGCGGTTGTACCTCGTCGGTTTTGGCGGTTGATCGCTCGGGCATCATGGAGGCTCCTTTTTCCGCAGGTTCGCGCTTCTGTTCCGTGATTTTGATTCGTATTTCTATCTAAACCGTCTTTCGGCCGGGCGGCGGGAACCGTTACCTTGGCGTTGCGGCATCTTCGCCCATTCACCCGAATCGTTACGCGTTCGTTGAGGTCGGCGGTTGGCAAAGCGGTGCGAAACGGGGTAAGGTATAGGCAAGCCAACAGTATGGACGACAGTCTGCAAAGGAGCGTAGCGCATATGGAAGCGGAAGCTCAGGATAAGGTATTCGACGTTGCGGTGATCGGCTCCGGTCCTGCCGGTATGACGGCGGCGCTCTACGCTGCACGCGCGGGTTTGAGCGTGGCGGTGTTCGAGCGCATCACGCCGGGCGGCCAACTCGGGCAAACCGAGCATATCGAGAACTACCCGGGGTTCCCCGACGGCATCAACGGGTTCGACCTCGCCTTTTCCATGAAGCAGCAAGCCGACCGGTTCGGTGCGTACAATATCGGAGAGGAGATCCTCTCGGTCGATTTCGATGCGTCCCCCAAGGTGCTGAACAGCGGGTTCGCGACGTATCGGGCGAAGAGCGTCATCGTGGCCACGGGAGCCAAGCCGCGCAAGCTCGGCCTTGAGCTCGAAGAGGAGTTGCAGGGTCGCGGAATCTCCTACTGCGCAACGTGCGACGGGAACTTCTTCAAAGACCGCGATGTGGTCATCGTAGGAGGCGGCAACACCGCCGTTGCCGATGCCATTTACATGTCGCGCATCGCACGTAAGGTGTACCTGGTGCACCGGCGCGATACGTTGCGCGCGACGGCGATCTACCACAAGATGCTCGAGGAGATCGATACGGTCGAGTTCGTGTGGAACTCGGGCGTAAAGGAGCTCTTGGCCAAAGACGGCATGCTCGGCGGCGTCATCATCGAGCATTACGATACGGGCGAAACCGAGGAGGTCAACTGCTCGGGGCTGTTCGTGGCGGTGGGCACCGAGCCCAACACCGAATTCCTCGGCGGCGCACTCGAACTCGACGGGGGCTACATCGTGGCCGACGAGTTGGGACATACCTCGGTCTGCGGCGTGTTCGCAGCGGGCGACGTGCGTACGAAGGCGCTGCGCCAGGTTACCACTGCGGTATCCGATGGTGCGAATACTGCGGAGGGTGCTGCGGAGTACCTGGCTTCGTGATACCATATCCAGTTGCGGTTTGAGCCCGGTTTCGTCGGGCTGTGCCGGGCGCGCAGGCGTATCCCGCCCGCGTCGTTCAACCATGCATGAAGCCAAAGAGGAATATTGATGATAGAGAAGCTTGGAAAGATAATCGAGGCGTACGAAGATCTGGAGCGAAGGCTGGGAGATCCTGCCGTGCTCGCCGATCAGAAGGAGTACAACCGCCTTGCGAAGGAGTTCTCGAGCCAGGGTCCGCTCGCTGCGAAGGCGCGCGAATACGTGCAGGCAACCGAGGATCTGGCAGCGGCGAAGGAGATGCTCTCCGATGCCGATATGAAAGAGTTCGCACAGGAAGAGATCGCGGGTATCGAAGCGAGGCTTCCGCAGCTCGAAGAAGATATCAAGTTCATGCTCATTCCCGCCGATCCTGCCGACGACAAGGACATCATCGTCGAGATCCGCGCCGGAGCGGGCGGCGACGAGGCGGCCATCTTCGCGGGCGACCTCTACAAGATGTACGAGCGGTTCGCGGGCGAGCAGGGTTGGAAGACCGAAACGCTCGACATATCGGCTTCCGAGGCGGGCGGCTTCAAGGAGATCCAGTTCAAGGTGAAGGGCGACAAAGTGTATTCGGTCATGAAGTTCGAGAGCGGCGTGCACCGCGTGCAGCGCGTTCCGAAGACCGAGAGCCAGGGCCGTATCCATACCTCCACGGCGACCGTGGCCGTGCTGCCCGAAGCCGACGAGGTCGAGGTCGAGATCAACCAGAACGATCTGCGCATCGACGTGTACCGCGCGGGCGGACCGGGCGGCCAGTGCGTCAACACCACCGACTCGGCGGTGCGCATCACGCACCTCCCCTCGGGTCTCGTCGTGCAATCGCAGGATCAGAAATCGCAGCTGCAGAACAAGATCGCGGCCATGAGCGTTTTGCGCGCGCGCCTTTACGAGAAGATGCTCGCCGAACAGCAGGCGGCCGAGGGCGCCGAGCGCCGCAGCCAGATCGGGACGGGCGACCGCTCCGAGAAGATCCGCACCTACAACGGTCCGCAAGACCGCGTGACCGATCATCGCATCGGCTACAACGGCACGTATAACGGCGTGCTTCTGGGTGCGGGCGGCGCGGGCCTCGCCGAACTCATCACGGCGCTGCAGGCGGCAGACCGCGCAAAGAAGCTCGAGCAGGCCGTGTAGTGGTTGCGCCCGAATGCGGTAGCGATCCTGCGAGCACGAACACGGCTCTCGAAGCCCTTTCCAAAGAACAGCTTATCGAGCTTGTCGAACTGTGCTCGAAGAACCTCATAGCCATCGACGGCACGTGGTTTCAATCCGTCGAGGACGAGTGCGGCATGGACGCCGCCATGCATCACGACGAACGCGCATGGCAGCGTTTCACGGTAAGCGAGGCGAAACGTCTCAAGAGGTTCCTCGACCTGCCCGAACGGGCGGGGCTCGACGGCCTCGAAGCCGCACTGGCCCTCAAGCTCAATACGCTGTCGAGTGCGGCCGACGTGCGATACGAGGGCGATGCGCTCGTCTACCGCGTCGTTGAGTGCCGCGTTCAGGCGGCGCGCGCACGCAAGGGCATGGCATTCCATCCGTGCAAATCGGTAGGGTTGATCGAGTACGCCGGATTTGCGAACGCGATCGACGAGCGTATAACCTGCGAATGCGTGAGCTGTTTTCCCGATGTCGTCGAGGAGGCGTGCAGCTGTGCATGGCGGTTCGCGATCGACGATGAAACGTGATTGCGATGCCTGCTGCCGTTCTTGCGGGGCGGTCCTCGGCATTCGTCGACGTCGCCTGCTGCTTTGCGATTCTCTGAGTCCTTTCTGCCGCCTTTTGCTACAATCGATGTATGAATGATACCTGGACCATACAAGCAGCGCTCGATTGGACGCAAGGCTACCTCGAGCGCAAGGGCGACGAGAATCCGCGGCTTTCGTCGCAATGGCTCTTGAGCGAGGCGACCGGCCTTTCGCGCATCGAGCTGTACGCCCATTTCGACAAACCGTTGAGCATGGGGGAGCGCGATACGCTGCGCGCCTACGTATCGCGGCGGGGCAGTGGGGAGCCGTTGCAGTACATCACCGGCGAGGTGGGTTTTCGCCATATTTCGGTGAAGGTGAAGCCCGGCGTGCTCATCCCGCGGCCCGAAACCGAGGTGCTCGTGAGCGAGGGGTTGGCCGCGCTTCCGGCTCCGCCGAAGCGGATCGCCGCCGACGCTTTCGAATCCGACGCGCTCCGCGAGAGCGATGGGCGACCTGATGCGGCCCATGGGCTCGCAGGCAGCGGCCTGCATGGCGGCGGGGAGGACGGTGCACCCGAAGACGCACCTGAGGCGCAGCCGGTTGATGAGGCTATTCCCGAAGAAAGGCGCGAGCTGCTTGTGGCCGACCTGTGCACCGGGTCGGGATGCATTGCCTGTTCGATCGCTTACGAGCACCCCGAGACGAGGGTGATCGCCACCGACATCGCTTCCGAGGCCGTGTCTCTTGCGCGCGAGAACGCCGAGGCGCTCGGGCTGTCCGACCGCATCGAGGTTCTCGAGGGCAGCCTCGGCGAAGCGGTGCCGAGCGGGCTTGTGGGTTCGTTCGACCTCGTCATCTCGAATCCGCCCTACATTCCCACCGCGGTGCTCGCCGAGATCCCGAAGGAGGTAGCGGACTTCGAGCCTTCGTTGGCGCTCGACGGGGGAGACGACGGCCTCGATCTGTTCAGGCCGCTCGCTCTGTGGTCGGCGCGCGCTCTGAGGCCCGGCGGCACCCTGGCGGTCGAGCTGCATGAAACGTGCTTGGACGAAGCGGCTGCCGCAGCGAAAGACGCGGGGTTTGCGGTGACGACGATCGTCGAGGATCTGACGGGCAGGCCGCGCGTATTGGTTGCGCGCAAGGGTTGCGGGGAATGCGAGGATGGGCGATGAGCAGGATCGTGAACGAGCCGAAGAACAAGTTTCCGCTGTTCGTCAAAGTGCGTGAACAGCTTGAGCATCGAGCGCTCTGGCTTTCTCTTTTGGTGGAAGAAGCCGAGAAACGGGGTCTCGATGCCGACGATTTCGCTGCGCAGGCCGTCAAACGTTGCGGGCTGTCCCAGGGTGCCGACATCATCGCGAAGAGCAAAACCAAGAGCCTTAAGGGTTTGAGGAAGGTGCTGTTTACCAAGAGCGCGCAAATCGTGTTCGAGATGGATGTGGTGGAATGCACCGACGACAAGCTCTCGATCGATTTTCACTACTGCCCGCTTGTCAAGGCGTGGCAGAAGCAGGGTCTCTCCGATGAGCGCATCGCCCAACTGTGCGATATCGCCATGTGCGGTGATCGCGGTATCGGCGAAGCGCACGGCGTAGAGCTCGATCTGCCCAAGACCATTGCGCGTGGCGACGACCGCTGCGCAATCCGCTACGTTCGCCGCTGAGAGGAGCCAACCGTGTCCGAAAACGTTCTCGCCCAAAACCTCCAAGAAGCCGCCGCGTTCGTCGGCGAGCGCCTCAACGGCCGTACGCCGAAGATCGGCATCGTTTTGGGCTCGGGATTGAACCCGCTTGCCAACGAGATGGAAAACCCGATCTACGTGGCGTTCGGCGAGGTCCCCCATATGAAGAAGAGCACGGCGGAGGGCCATGTGGGTCGCTTCGTAAGCGGCGAGCTGGCCGGCAAGCAGGTACTCGCCATGCAGGGCCGTTTGCATGCCTATGAGGGAAACTCGGCTCAGGAGGTTGCCTTTCCGATCTGGCTCATGGCGCGCCTCGGCATCGAGCAGATGATCACCACCAATGCGGCGGGCGGCATCAACGAGAGCTATCGTGAAGGTGATTTCTGTATCATGGCCGATCAGATCAACATGACGGGGCGAAACCCCGTAGCTGCTCCCGAAGCGGCCGAGCTGGCGGAGCGCTTCTTCAGCATGACCGACTCGTTCGATCCCGAATTGCGCGCTCTGGCGCATGAATCGGCTCGCGAGGGCGATGTGCGCGTACAGGAGGGTGTGTACCTGGGACTCTTGGGTCCGAGCTTCGAAACGCCCGCCGAGATCCGCGCGTTTCGCTCATGGGGCGCCGATACGGTTGCCATGTCGGTGTGCGAAGAGGTGATAGCGGCGCGCCATCTGGGCATGAAAGTGCTCGGTATCTCGCTCGTATCAAACATGGCTGCGGGCGTGGGATCCGTCGACGGCGTCGGCGGCGCCTCCCCGAACGGCGAGGAAGTCATGGATTGCGCAAAGATGCGCGAAGGCGATTTCAAGCGCCTGATAACCGGCATCGTGGCGCGGATGTAGCATGGGGCTCTCACTCCATGTGCTCGCGAGCGGGAGCGGGGGCAACGCCTCGGTTGTCGTCGACGACGCCGCCGGCAAAGCCGCCGTCATCGACTGCGGTATCTGCAAGCGCGATTTCTTTGCCCGATGCGACGAGGCGGGGATTGCGCTCGATGATATAGCGGGCATTCTCATTACACATGAGCACACCGACCACACGAAAGGGCTCGGCGTTGTGCTGCGCGGGATGGGAAAGCTCGGTTTGGAGCCTGCGGTATTCGTGAGCGAACGCGTGCATGCGCAGAGCTCCGAAGTGCGGGCCCTCGATGCGGTGGCCGATATCCGACCGTTCTCCGACGAAGGCGCGATCGGCCTCGGCGGCATGCTGATTCATCCGTTTGCCACCTCGCACGATTCGGTCGAGTCGTTCGGGTTCCGCATCGAGGGATCGGGCGACGATGCGCTCGGGTTCATGACCGATACGGGCATCGTGACCGATGCCGCGTACGCGCATCTCGAGAGATGCCGCATCCTCGCCATCGAGAGCAATCACGATGCGAAGATGCTCTTAGAGGGGCCCTATCCCTATCCGGTCAAGCGCAGGATCGCCTCGGACGGCGGGCATCTTTCCAACGCACAATCGGCCGAGCTACTCGAACGGCTGCTCTGCAACGAACTCGAGCAGGTCGTTGGCATGCATGTTTCCGAGAACAGCAACACGTACCGCCTACCGCTCGACGCGCTCGCCGAGATCGTTGCCCGCAACCATCATGCGGCAAGGGTTCAAGTGGCGTACCAGCACATGCGGATAAGCGCGGAATAGCCGCTTTCGGCCTATCGGATTCGCCGGTTCAGTTTTCTTCCCGTAAAGGCAGCGTGGTAAGCCAATCGCTGTCGGGGCGGCAGATGAGACGCGCGTTCATGTAGGCCTGCTCCATCGTGAGGATCGTCTGCCCCTGATAATTGCCCGAAGCCATGAGCTGCACGACGAGCGCAGCATCGGCGTGCAGCTCGTCGACGAGGCAGAGGGGGAGCAGCAGGCTCATCGCATTCATGCGCGGATAGTACGAGGGGATGGCGGTCCTGAAATTCCACCGCACCCTCCGTCGGGCCATTTCCACCGCTTCGCTGACGCGCAGCCGAAGTCGTTTGAACAACCGGTCTTCTTCTTCCAGGAGTTCGCGCAGCTTTGCATAGGATGCTTTCCGTTCGGAGTCGCTGCCGATGGGTTTTGCGTCCGCGAGCAAACGGAGCGCTTCGTCATTGCTTCTCAGCTCGTCTTCAAGGAGCGAATGCGGAAGTCGATGGATGTTGTCGATCACGATGTGATCGAAATCGATGATAAGGTTCTTTTCGAGATCGAACAGCAGATCGTCCTTGCATTTGAAATAGGAGGCTGGTTCGGGCAGGGGGTTGAACAGGTTGACGAGCCGTTTGCCGAGGCCGCGGGCGCCGCTGGTGCAGAATCCCGCGAAACGCCATGCGCTTTGTCCGGTGCCGGGCGTAAAGCAGGCGTAGATGTCATCGTAGCGGCCGTTTACGAGCCCCGTGTTGAACGCCGCGAACCCCGCATCCTCGTCAATGCACACTTTGTCTTCGAGTTTCAGGCGGTAGAACGTGGTAGACAGGTAGCTTCGCAGAATGCTCTTGCGACGCGGGTCGGCTGAAGCTGATTCGAATTCCCACACCTCGGGCAGCGCGATATCGGCGAGCGATTCGAGAAGATCGTCCCATGGCCCGAGCCAGGCGAACCGTTCGAGTTCTTTGCTCGGGGCTAGGGTGCGTGCCGGTGCGCCCTGCGTTTGGCGGATGGTGCTGTTTTCCTCCGGCGAAGCGCTCGCGGTGATGTCGACGGCCGACGAGCGCTCGCCGTCCTTGTCAGCTGCCGCTCGGTTTCTCTTCAGACGCTCGGCCTCCCACTCCTCGCGCTTAACGATGGTAACCAGGCGTTGAGGTACGCCGCCTGCGACGATATCGGTGAACGAGAGGAACTCGCCGAGATCGGCTAGAAAGGCCTTGAGCTTGGCATAGCCGTACGATTCTTTCTCGACGCCTGCGTTCATGAGGGAGAACGCTACGGTTGCCATCGGCGTGTCGTTTCCGAATCCGAATTCGTCCGCAAGGATGAGGTAGATGCGCTTCTTCTCTTCCGCGGGGATGAACGCTGGACGATCCATAACTGCCTACTCGTCGAACAGCTCGGTCGAGAAATAGCGCTCGCCGGTGTCGGGCAGGATGGTGACCACGGTTTTGCCCGCACCGAGCTTGCGCGCCAGCCTGCGTGCCGCGGCTACGTTCGTTCCGCTCGACACGCCCACCATGAGGCCCTCTTCGCGGGCGAGCTGGCGTGCGGTCTCAAGCGCCTCCTCGTCGGATATCACGCATACGTCGTCGTAGATGTCCTGATCGAGGATATCGGGGATGAGCCCGTCGCCGATGCCCATCTGCAGATGCGTGCCGATACCCCCGCCCGAGAGGATGGCGGCGTTTTCGGGTTCGACCGCCCAGATGGAAACATCAGGGTAGAGAGCCTTCAAAACCTGGCCGACGCCCGAAATGGTGCCGCCTGTTCCGATGCCGGCGCAGAAGCCGTGGATGGGCCCCTCGACGTCTTCGAGGATTTCAAGCGCGGTGTGGTACTTGTGGGCGAGCAGGTTGTCGACGTTCTCGAACTGCTGGGGGATGTAGACGCGGGAATCCTCTTCGGCCATGCGCTCGGCGGTGGCGATGCACTCGGCGATGCATTTGCCGATATCGCCCTCGTCGTGCACGATGATGACCTCGGCGCCGTAGTGGCGTACGAGCTTGCGCCGTTCGATGCTCACCGAATCGGGCATGATGATCTTGGCGGCGTACCCCTTGACGGCGCACACGAGCGCGAGCCCGATGCCCTGGTTTCCGCTCGTCGGTTCGACGATGATCGTACCGGGTCCGATCTCTCCCCGCTTTTCGGCGGCAGCAAGCATTTGGAACGCCGTCCTGGTTTTGATCGATCCGCCGATGTTGATGCCTTCGTATTTCACGAGGATCTGCGCGGCGTTGGGTTCCGAGAGATGGTTGAGGCGGATCATAGGCGTACGGCCCATGGCGTCGAGGACGTTATCGTAAATCATATCGTTGACTTTCGCGATCGGTGGCAAGGCTACGGCGCGACCGCCTTCCGGCGGCCGATATCCATTGTACCATCGCCGCACAGCCTGCTTTGCGAAACCGCGGTGGCCCGCTTGCGTCCGCTAGGCCGAAGCGGCGGGCGCCGATATCGCCCACAACGACTCGGCCTGGCCGAGAATCGTCTCGAAATCCCAGCCTTTGCTGCGCGAGTCGCTTGCGGGATCGTGGACGACGAGCTTGCTGTCCATGTCGATGCCCGAAAGCACGATGAAACTCTGCGTTTCGGCGAAATCGCCGGGTCCCATAACGCAGATGACGGGCTTGCCCGCTATGATCTGCCTGCGCACGCTCGATTCGTCAGCCGAAACTTCGACGGCGTCGAGACCGAGGGCGGCTGCCGTTTCGGGGATGAAAGAGGCATCGGTTGCGCCGTTGGAAGCGAACCCGCCTTCTTCGATCGTTTTGGCGGCATCCATGGGAAGGACGTCGTGCGACCCCGTGAGCGCGACGTTGACCATGGCCATGCACAGCGGAGCCTGCCCGCATGCGCCGAGGGTGGACGAGGCGTAGGGCTTGGCGGACCACTGCGGATCGTTCTGGTACAGACTCGGTACCGTACCCTGCTTCCAATCCTGCTGCGGCGTGCTCGTAGCGGCTCTCGCCGCCTTGGGGTCGTCCGAGAAGGGAAGCAAGGGCAGCGCTCCCGAGAAAACGTTCGATTCGTCAAGCGCGTCGGCGCTGCTTTGCGCGACTCCCAAGGCCACCGTTCCGATGCCGAAGCAAATGAGCAGGACGAGCACGACGAACGCTCCGACGGTGCGCCGCCGTCCTGCCCGCCTGCGCTGGCGGTATGCCTCGATCGGGCTGAGCAGGGCGGGATTGTCCGGGCGCGCGGTTCCGGTGAAGTTGAAGCGGCTGATGCGCTTCGGCTCGGGCTCGTCGGGAGGCGTCGGGCCGCACGGCACGGTTTGAGGACGGGGCGCCTCGACGTGCGCACCGTCTATCTCGGGGTCGGGCATGATGCGGTAGCCGCACGAGTAAAACGACAGGTAGAACCTGTGCGGATACGACATCGTCTTGCCTCCTTTGAGCGTATTCGAAGCGCGGTATGCGAACTAAGCGATACTTGGCAGTATACATGCAGGTAATTGTATACCGGTATCGAATCGGGCGAATGTTCCAAGATGTTGAACGTACGTTACCGATTCTGGGGCTTCGGTGTGCTTCTCTTCGCGAAACCCCAAAGGTATGACTGTCTCGGCAAGAAAGGGTACAATGGGCATGCTTTCCGCCCGAGCGGTTCGAACAAGGGGGTTGCCGCGTGCTTCTGGACGACATCGAGATATTCATGGTCATATCGGAGACGAAGAGCCTCTCGCAAGCGGCGGAGCGGCTGTACATGTCGCGCCCGGGGCTTTCGCAGAAGATCGCCGCCATCGAAGCGCGCTATGGCACGAAGCTCTACGAGCGGACCTCGACGGGTGTCGTTCCCACGGCGGCGGGCCAGATCGTCACGAAATTCGCCAAGAAGATATCGACGCTCGAAAACGCGCTCGCGTCGGAACTCGCGGCGGTCGACGAGCATTTCGACAACACCATCGAGGTGGGCATGAGCTTCAACGACGGCGTTGCGCTCTTGCCGGGCCTCGTCAAGAAATTCCACGACGATCATCCCGAAGCCCTCGTGCACCTCGATGCGGGCTACGAGCCCGAGCTTATGGAGAAGCTCAAAGCCGGCAAGCTCGATTTCGCCATACTCGAAAACCAGCCGCTCGAAGACGGCTTGTCGCGCGAAACGCTCGGCTACAAGCGCCTTTTGTACTGCGCACCCGACAAGCCCCCGTTCAATTCGGTTCCGCAGCCGGTCTCGATCGAAACGCTGCTCAAGTGGCCCATGATCATATACGAATGGAATTCGGGCCGCCACATGGTGGGCAACCGCCATTTTCGCGAGCGATACGGCATATCGCTGACCGATCACAACATGGTGGCGCAGTTCGATACGCACGAGGCCATGGTGAACGGCGCCCGGGCGGGGCTCGGGTGGGCGAGCGTTCCCGAATGCGTTGCGGAGCGGTATCGCAACGAGCCGGGCCTCATCTGGTTCAAGGTCGATACCGACCCCATGCGCTACCCGGTTGATCTTACGTGGCATACGGGCCACATCATGTCCGACCAAGCGCGTTTATTCATGGAATTCATCAGGGAGAACGTTCCTGAGGGCTACTTCGGGAAACACGCCTGAGCACCGCAGCCAGTGCGATCCGAACGCGCTGTGGCCGCCCGTTGCCGCCGTGCGCCCGCTTCCCGTTTCCCGCTTCGCAGGCGCCGCCTTTCTGACGCTCGGGTCGCAGCGTTTTCTTCGCAGGCCGCCCCGCCGTCAAGCCCGCTATGCAGCCGCGGTAAGCAAAACCTGCATGTAAGCGCACCTTACAGCGGCGGAAACCGATTGCGACGGCGAATCGGCGGGTGACGTTTCCGATCGCCGTAAACCGCCGTATTCTTTGCCCCATGGTCAGAACCGGAGCGCACCGATGGGGACCCCGCACTGCATGATCGATGCCTCCGCGATCCGACACCGCAATCGAGTCGCCGTATCAGCGACGCAAGACGAGGAGGAATCGGTGGATAAACAAGATATCATCGATGCGAGACGAGAGGCACGCAAGGGCGAGCGGATTTTCTATACGTCGTGCCCGAACAACGGGTGCTGGGATTCCGCCTGCATCCTGAAATGCCACGAGAAGGACGGCAAGCTCATCGCCGTCGAACCCGACGACACCGTCAATGCCGGCATGTGCCGCGAAGATGTTGAGTGGGAGAGCATCTGGCGCGGCATGGTGCAGATGCGCCCCTGCTCGATGGGGCACGCGTGGAAGGAAGAGCTCTACGGAGAGACGCGCCTTACCCATCCTATGAAGCGCATCGGCGAGAAGGGCCCCGGCAAGGGTTACTTCGTCGAGATCGGCTGGGAAGAGGCGCTCGACACCATTGCCGAGAAAATGATCGAGATCAAAGAGAAGTACGGCGAGTTCGGCATCTTCCACACCCAGTACGGCAGCTTCAGCAAGAACGGCTTCCCGCTTGCCAAGTGGTGGCCGGCGAGCTTCGGGTTCTGGGGCGACCATTCGACCTCGGGCCACACCGCAGGCGAGAACTTCCACCTGGGCTTCGACCTCACCAAATCGATGGTGAGCGGCACGAGCCCGGCGCTTCCCGGCTTCGAGGCGTCCGACGTGTTCAACTCCAAGCTCATCATCATGTGGGGCATGGATCCGGTCGTCGACTGGTTCGGCCCGACGTCCTACTACATGCAGCTTGCGCACGAGTACGGTGTGAAGACCATCGTCGTCGATCCGCGCTACACCGCGAGCTGCGAAGTGCTCGCCGACCAGTGGATTCCCATCCGTCCCGGTACCGATCTCGCGATGCTCTTGGCCATGGCGCAGGTGCTCTTCGAAGAGGACCTCTACGACCACGAGTACGTGGCCGAGTGGGTCGAGCCCGAGGGCTTCAAGGAGTGGCGCGCCTACTGCCTGGGTGAGGGCGAGGACGGCGTGGCGAAGACGCCCGAGTGGGCCGAGGCCATCTGCGCGGTTCCCGCCGAGACGATCCGCGAGTTCGCGCGGCTCTACGGCACCACCAAACCGGTGCATCTGCAGTACTTCTACTCCTGCGCGAAGCGCCATCTCGGCGAGTACAGCGCGGCGGCGGCCATGCTGCTCCAGACGATGACCGGCAACATCGCGTGCCCGGGCGGATGCCAGACCGGCTCGGCCCTGCCTACGCCCGGCCGCATCCCCACGCCCTTCGCCGACTTTAAGCAGGCGCCCTCCGACTACACGATCCCGGTGCTCTGCAACAACAACAAACTCACCGAGACGCTCGCCTGCCAGAAGGACTACTGGGAAGGCCGCATGAGCGAAGACGAGTTCCGCCACCGCATCGGTGCGCCGACCGACGATTCGCCGCTTCCCAACATCCAGATGCTCATCATCGAGAACAATTACGTGAACAACCACCACGACACGAACAAGCGCATGGAAGGCTTCGCCTCGACGGAGTTCAACTGGGGTTTCCAGTGGCACAAGAACCAGCCGTCGATGGAGTTCTGCGACATCGTGCTGCCGGCGCCCGTGTGGCAGTTCGAGGGCATGGACCAGTACATGTACGGCCATCAGCGCTTCGTGAGCGGCCCGTCGGGCATGCGCAACTACTTCGTGTTCAGCGACGCGGGCTGCGAGTATCCCGGCGAGGTACGCTCGAAGGAATGGGTGTGGACCCAGATCGCCAAGCGCCTCGGCGTGGCCGAGCAGTACAACCCGCGCATGGTCGACGTCGCGTGGGAGGATTGGACCGCCGCCCAGCGCGCCATCTACAAAGAGGCGTACGAGGAGTGGGCCGAAGACAAATCCGGCGTTCTCAAGCGCATGGGCATCGATCCCAAGCCGTGGGACGAATTCGTTGAGAACCCCGTCGTGCGCATCCCGATCGATACGCCGTACTACCCGTACAAAACCTGCCTCGAAGCGGGTATGAATCCCTTCCAGACCGAATCGGGCAAAATCGAGTTCGTGTCGAGCTACGTGAAGAACAACGATCTCACCAAGACCAGGTGGCGCGGTCATTTCGATCCGATGCCGGTGTGGGAGCCGAGCTACGTCGAGGGCGATATCGCCACTGCGGCGGCCGACGGCTTCTACAATCCGAAAGCCAAGGAGTACCCGCTGTCGCTCGTCACGCCGGTTTCGGTGTACCGCCAGCATTCTTCGAACGACAACAACCCGCTTCTGCGTGAGGACTGCTACCGACATGGCGTCTGGATCTCGGGCGTCGACGCGAAGGCGCGCGGCATCAAGGACGGAGATCTGGTGCGCGTGTTCAGCGAGACGGGCGAGATGGAGCTCGCCGCCTACGTGACCAACCGCATGATGCCGGGAACGGCCGCCGTGCACCACGGCGCATGGTTCCAGGGCGGCGGCAAGAAAACCGAGCGCAACCCGTACGGCATGGACATGCGCGGCGCGCCCAACATCCTGCTCGACGACGTGCATCTTCCCAACATCCTGGGCACGTTGCTCACGGCGGGACTCGTTGAGGTGGAGAAGGTTGCCGACGGCGATGTCGAGGGCTACGGTCCCGAGGCCGAGCGTTCGGGCATGCGCGGTGCGGCGACGGCGATCGCCTCGCGCAAAGCGCTGGGAGAGAAGGAGGCCCTGTAATGACGCAGTACGGATTCCACTTCGATCAGAACCGCTGCTACGCCTGCCAGGCATGCAGCATCGCGTGCAAGGATTGGAACTCGATCGACCCGGGCGCCGAGAAATGGCTGACCGTGTACGAGTGGGAGAGCGGTACGTTCCCGAACATCCGCATCCATCCGCTTGCGTACTCGTGCGCTCACTGCGAGAAGCCCTCGTGCATTCCCGCCTGCCCCGAGAACGCGATCTACAAGGAGGAGACCTACGGAGCGGTGCTCGTCGACCAGGACAAGTGCACGGGATGCCGCAAATGCTACGACGCCTGCCCCTACGGCGCGCCGAAGTTCGCTTCCGACGATCCGGGAGAGAAGATGAGCAAGTGCACCATGTGCATCGACCGTCTGGAGGAGGGCCTTAAGCCCCTGTGCGCCGCGTCGTGCCCCCTGCGGGCGTTCGACTTCGGTCCGCTCGACGAGCTCATCGAGAAGTACACCGACATCCGCTGGGCGGAGGGGATGCCGTCTCCCGAGATCACCGAGCCGGCCTACCTCATCTGGCCGCAGCGCGAGAAGGAGCCGCTCGTTCCCTTCGATGCCGAGCGGGCCATCGAGCTTAACCGCCAGCGCGGCGATCTGGGAACGATGTTCGAAACGAAGGAGGATCTGACGGAATTCGAGAGCGGAACCATCGGCCGCAGCGAGCTTCGCATGAAGCATGAGAGCATGGCCGAGCTCATGCGCGCTACGCGCAACGACATGGCGTAAGGCCCTGCCGGCCATCGGGCCAGGGGCGTTCGCCGATTCGCGGCCAACGTGATCGGCGAACGCGCGGCCGCAGTTTTGCTTGCGAGCGGCAGCGGCGGTTTCCGCCGCTGCCAACGTGGGGATTCGCTTCCAAAGCGTGCAGGGCGCTCTTCCGCCAGACTGCGAATGCCGGTTTTGGAAACGGACCGGACGCCCCTGCGGGCCATCCCGCACGGGCGCCAACGAATCGGAACGTCCGCCATGGGCGGACGAGAAACGAAAGGGGAGTTTCATGGAGTGGATAGGAGTCGTCGGCATCATCGTCGGCCTCGTGTTCTTCGTCATTGCAGCCATGAAGGGCTGGAACGTTCTCATCACATCCATCGTAACCGCTATCATCATCGCGCTCACCAACGGCATGGACATCGGAGCCGCCATGGTGGGCAACGAATCGTCGTACGTGACCGGTTTGGCTGGATTCGTCCAGAAGAACCTGCTCATTTTCATGGGCGCCGCCATTCTGGGCGAATACATCGACAAGTCGGGTGCCGCTAAAGCCATCGCCCAGGCCATCATGAACAAGGTGGGCACCAAGAGCCCGTATCTGGTGCTGCTGGGTATCGCTGCCGTAGGCGCCATCCTCACTTACGCGGGCATATCGATGTTCGTGGCCATGTTCGCGCTCATCCCGCTGGCGCGGCCGCTGTTCAAGGAATGTAACATCCCGTGGCATCTGTTCGCCGCCGCCTGGTCGCTTGCGGCGTGCTCGTTCACCATGGCGATGATCCCCGGCGTTCCGGCCATCGCATGGATCAACGCTGCGAACGGATGCGGCGTCTCGCTGACCGCGGCTCCCATCATGGGCATCGTCGGCTCGCTGATCGCCATCGTGGTTTCGTGCCTGTACATCAAGTTCGCGCTCAAGCGCGCCCAGGCCAAAGGCGAGGGATACCAGGCAGCCGAGGAAGACGGCGTCGTTGCCGAGGACAAAGAGCTTCCGAACCTGTTCTTGGCCCTGCTTCCGCTCATCCTGCTCATCGTCATCATCATCGTGGGATCGCAGCTGCAGGTTGCCAACGTCGTGTACATCGCCATGATCGTCGCCGTCATCGCATCGATGATCGTGTTCAACAAGCATATTGCGAGCCAGCGCGACGTCATGGGCGCCGGTGCCAAGAACTCGCTCGGGCCGGCGCTGTTCACCTCCGCCGCCGTTGGCGTGGGCACCGTCGCCGCCGCTTCGGTGGGCTTCACGGCGATCTACGAAGCCATCTTCAACATGCCGGGCGGTGCGTACGTCTCGGCCGCTATGATGGCAGCTGTTCTGGGCGGCGTCATGGGATCCGGTTCGGGCGCGGTCGGCATCATCTCGGCCAACTTCCTCGCTCCGTATCTGGCGACCGGCGTCGATCCGGCGGCGCTTGCTAAGATCATCGCTACCTCCGCCACCATCGGCGGCGCGCTGCCGAACTCCGGCGCTATGTTCGGCATGCTGGCCGCCATGGGCTTGAATCACAAGAACTCCTACAAGCACATCGCCGCCATCTCGATCGGAGCCGGGCTCTGCGCCCTCGTGGTCATGATCATCATGGCGAACATCGGCATCGTCTAAGCGTTTTTCGCGGGGCCCCGCATGGCGGTGCGGGGCCCCGCGGCTCAAGGCCGCGCGGGAAGGCGTCGGTTCTGCGCCGCGAGGTCGTTCGGATCGGGTTTTGACGGGGCGGGGTCCTGCGCGCGTCTTGCGTTGCGCGGGGGCCGTACGGTTTTGGACTTTTAACTTGCATGCAGGCAGCGCAACTGCCCGAAACGGCAATCGCGCTTTCTGCATCGCACGGGGGAAGGCTGGGTTACCATGGAATCACCTGAGGGAAAGGGCTCTGCGACCGAGCAGGTGTCCCTGTTCGAAAAGGTGCCCGAGGACAAGAAGATCGGCTGGACGGGTGTCGCGGCGATACTCTCGGGCGTCGTTTCGAGCCTGACCAAGCTCATGGGCGGCGGCATCGTCGCGTACTACGCCGGGTGCTACTTCGGCCTCGGTGCGGCTGCCATCATGTTCGCGCTCAGCGTCTTTCTGACGTTCTTCGTCGGGCGGATATCGCTTCGCGAGGGCCTGCCGAGCAACGTGACCTCGCGCCTGTACGTGTTCGGTACCAAGGGCTCCGCTCTCGATTCGCTCATCTGGATATTCCTCCTCGTGGGGACGCTCGCCATCGGCACCGTACAGCTCGGCAACGCGATCATCTACTACTTCGGGTGGACCGACGAGATCGTGAAGCATGTGCTGTACCTGGCCATTTCGGCCGCGTGGGTGCTGATGTCGCTCTTCGGCATGAAGTTCATCGCGCGGTTCAACATGGTGTTCGTGGTGCTGCTGTTCCTCGCGCTCCTGTTCGTGACGGCGAGCATCGCCCAGGACGGGCACCTCGTCGACGCCCTCACGCACGGGGTGCTCATCCCGCACGTGGGGCAGCTCGAGGGCTTCGCCTATGCGGTGAACTACAGCATCATGACGTCGGGTTTGATGGCGCTCTTCTCGTCGGACTTCACGCGGTTCGTCAAGCGCGAGCGCGACATGGCCGCCATCTCGGTGGTCGGAAGCGTGTTCGCCGTGCTCACCTACGTGTTCGGCGCGTTGTTGGCCTACTACGGCTTCAACGTGTCCTACGAGTACTTCCTCGGACAGGGTTTGGACGAGGTGGCCGCTGCGAATGCGGCGATCACCAACCCCGGCATCACGTTCGTGCTCTCGCTCGGGCTGGTGGGTTTGGTGATCATCTGCCTTTCGCAGCTCAAAGTGGAGACGTCGAACTCCATCAGCAGCAGCAACGCCATATCGAACCTGTTCGACAGCCTGTTCGGCATCAAGCTGAAATGGCCCGCTGCCGTGGTCGCGGTGAACCTGATCGGCCTGGTGTTCATCTTCGGCAACATCCTTGACCGCGTGAACGCGTTCATGGGCATCGGGAGCATCCTCACGATGTCGTGGTGCTTCCTGCTCATTACCGACTACTACATCGTGCGCGGAGGCCTTAAGATCGGCACGCGCGGCATCGTGTCGCTCAAGTACATCGAGGCGGTGAACTGGCGGGGCGTCTCGACGATCGTCATCGTCACGCTCGTCGCGGGAACGCTGTACGCGACGGGGAACCTCGCCGTGCCGTTCCTGCTCGTGGCGCCGATGACGGTGGCCCTCTACACGGCGTTGAGCCTCGTGTTCCGCAAGCGCGTGGTCGCGAAGGACAGGGCCATGCGCGCGAAGGAGTGCGCGGATCCTGAACTCGCCGAAGAGGTGGCGCGCGTGTCGGCGGGCGAGCACCCCGGCGCTTCGCCCGACGCGTACGCGGGGCTATGATCGTCCGCCCCCGCGGGCGAGTCGTGGCGGGGGGG
>NZ_LT964679.1:716457-729353 GCF_900240215.1 Raoultibacter timonensis
GTTTCGATCGGACGCGCTGCCAAGCGGGCGAGCGGCTGTTTCTGCGAAGCGTCGGTGAATCCGGATGTTTCCGAGGTTTTGTTCGAAAACGGCTTTCTCATGGCGGCCAATCGTCGTTTTGCGACCGTGGGGAGCCGTCGAAAGCTGCGATCGAAGGCTCATCGACGCTTGGTCGCGTAAACATGCAGGTCAGAAAGTAATCCACCTATAACTCTTACGGTGGCTTTTCGCAAAACGACGATTGGGCGCCATCCAAGGGCTGATTTTCCGAAAAACCGTAGCATTGGCTTTGGCAACCGGCTTCGTTTTGCCTGCATCGATGAGATCGTGCAGAGCTTTGCCTGCCTTGCGAGGCTTCCCGCACTAGTCTGCGCGGAAATGCGCTACATGGGCTTGAGGTTCTTGTCGAGCCGCTCGATCATCCAGGCGAGGCGCTTCTCGCGACCCGCTTCGGTTTTCGCGTCGAAGTACGCGCGCGTGTAGGTTTTCTTCACGGATGGCGACATGGCGAGAAAGTTGCTGTAGGCCGGTACGTGCCCCTCGAGTATGGCGGCGACCTGCTCGATCTGGTCTTCGGTCGCCTGTTGGGGCTTCGGCGCGTCCCATTGGCCGTTTTGCTTGGCCTCTTCGATCTTCGCGCGGCCGCGATCGGTCATGACACCGCGCTCCTCGAGCTTTCCAACCAAGGTTTTGTTCTTCTCCGACCACTTGCTGTTGGCTCTGCGCTGTGCAAAGTACTTGCGGTAGACCGTCTCGTCAATGCTCTGCATCTGCCCGTCGATCCATCCGAAGCAGAGGGCCTCTTCGAGCGCCTCGCCCGCTTTGAGCGTTTCCGGGCCGCCCGCTTTTCCGAACAGCAGCCAAACGCCCTCGGTCGATTCGCAGTTGTCTTCAAGCCAGTTTCTGAAATCGGTGCGGGTGGGAAAGCAGATCGGCTCGCTCATGGGGCCTCCGTCGGTTGGCGGTTTGGATAATGGTCTTATCTTACTATACTTGTTCGTATGCAGGTTCGGACACGCATACGCGTGTTGTCGTCTTGCATATCGGCTTCGAGCCCTTTTATGCCGGGTATTCGGATAATTCCTTAGGTTCTTAAAGTTTTTTCTTCCTTTTCGAAATTCAGCGTTGCGCGACAGGGAATCGCGAGTATACTCGGTAGCCAACAAATCCATAGCTTCAAATGCGTTGACGAGGAAAGTACGGACGAATCCATCTTCAGAGAGCCGGCGGTTGCTGCGAGCCGGTGGTGGACGGCCCGAAAGCCACCTTCGAGCAGTCGAGTTCGAACGACATGGCCGCAGCCCGGGCAACTCCCGGTGTGCACCATGGCAAGTAGGCTTGGACCGGCGACAACCGTTATCAGTCCGATCGAAGAGCGCACAGCCCGAAGCGTGCGTGTTTTCCTTTACCTGATGTCCTGGTGCAAGCTCCTTGCAGCGGGATTTTTTGTTGTACGGGCCCAAAGGTACGAGCTGCACGGATTCGTCGGGCGGCGGGGTGCGGATGGGCGAACGGGAAAGGAAGGCGTATCATGCACTACCGCAGCGATGCTGTGAAGATTGGGGTTGCGCGCGCTCCGCACCGCAGCCTGCTCAAGGCCGACGGCATAACCGACGAGGAGCTTGAGCGTCCGCTCGTTGCCGTCGTCAACTCCCGCAACGACATCATTCCCGGGCATAACAACCTCGACAAGATCGCCGATGCCGTGAAGGCCGGCATCTACATGGCGGGCGGCGTACCCTTCGAGATATCCACCATCGGCGTGTGCGACGGCATTGCCATGAACCACGAGGGCATGCACTACTCGCTCGTATCGCGCGAGGTCATCGCCGATTCGGTGGAGTGCGCCGTGCAGGGCCATCAGTTCGATGCCATGGTGTGCATCCCCAACTGCGACAAGATCGTTCCCGGCATGCTCATGGGCGCGCTGCGCGTGAACATTCCCACGGTGTTCGTTTCGGGGGGGCCGATGCTCGCGGGCAAGCAGCCGGGCGGATGCGGGCCCACGACCGATCTCAACACGCTGTTCGACGGGGCGGCGGCCGTGCAGAACGGCACGATGACCGAAGAGGAGCTCGCGTGCTTCGAGGATACCGCGTGCCCGACCTGCGGAAGCTGCTCAGGGCTATTCACCGCGAACTCGATGAACTGCCTCTGCGAGGCACTCGGCATCGCGCTTCCCGGAAACGGTACGATTCCCGCAGTCTACTCCGAGCGAATCCGCCTCGCCAAGCACGCGGGCATGAAGGTGATGGAGCTTCTGGGCGAGGGCGTTACCGCGCGCGATATCGTGAGCAAAGCCGCTATCAGCAACGCAATGGAATGCGACATGGCATTCGGCGGCTCTACGAATACGGTGCTGCACCTTACGGCCATCGCCGCCGAAGCGGGCCATCCCATCACGATGGACGATTGGGACGCGGCATCCGCCCGCACGCCTCATCTTGTGAAGCTTCAACCCTCGGGTCCGCGGCCGTTGTCGGATCTCTACGAGGTCGGCGGCGTGCCGGTGGTCATTGCCGAGCTCGATAAGCTCGGGCTCATCGACCGCAGCGCGCGCACCTGCATGGGGCCGATGGGCGAGTATCTGTCGTACATGGCGAAACATTGCCGAGGAGCCGACGGCGAAGTGTGCCGTACGCACGACAACCCGTTCTCTCCGGCGGGCGCGCTCAAGGTACTGCACGGCAACATCGCCCCCGACGGCGCCATCGTCAAGAAGGCGGCGGTCGACCCCGCGATGATGAAGCATACAGGCCCCGCCCGCGTGTTCGACAGCGAGGAGGAGGCCTGTGCGGCCATCAACGCCGGTAAGATCGTGGCGGGCGATGTCGTGGTCATCCGCTACGAGGGACCCAAAGGCGGTCCCGGTATGCGCGAGATGCTCACGCCCACCTCGTCGATCGTGGGCATGGGGCTCTCCACGTCGGTCGCGCTCATCACCGACGGGCGGTTCTCGGGCGCGACGAAGGGCCCTGCCGTGGGGCACGTGAGCCCCGAAGCGGCGGCAGGCGGCCCGATCGCGCTCATCTATGAGGGCGATTCGGTGACCGTCGACATCGAGGGGCGCGCGCTGACGCTCGACGTCGACGATGCTGAGCTCGAGCGCAGGCGCGCAGCGTGGCAGCCTCCCGCGCAGAAGCACGACCACGGGGTTCTGGCCCGCTATGCGAAACTCGTTACTTCGGCAGACAAGGGGGCGATCCTCTCATGAGCTCGACCAGAAACCAGCCGGCGGCCTTCGAGCGGCCGGGAAGCAAGACGGAAAAGCAGGGCACCACGATGACCGGCGCGCAGGCGGTCATCGCATCGCTCGAAGCCGAGGGAGTCGATCTGGTGTTCGGCTATCCGGGTGGACAAGCGATCAAAATATACGATGCGCTTTTCGATTCGAAGCGGATACGCCACGTGCTTGCGCGCCATGAGCAGGGCGCGGTTCACGAAGCGGACGGGTACGCGCGCGCAACGGGACGCGTAGGCGTCGCCATCGTGACGAGCGGCCCCGGCGCCACCAACACGGTGACCGGCATTGCGACCGCCTACATGGACAGCGTGCCGCTCGTGGTCATCACCGGGCAGGTGCCGCGCGGCGTCATCGGCACCGATTCGTTCCAGGAATCCGACATCGTGGGCATCACGATGCCGGTCGTGAAGCACAGCTACCTTTTGCAGACGACCGACGAGCTCACGCAGACATTTCGCGAGGCCTTCCATATCGCGAGCACGGGCCGTCCCGGCCCGGTGCTCATCGACGTGCCGAGCGACCTTGCGAGCGAAGCGATGGTGTTCGACTACCCCGACGAGGTGAACCTGCCGTCGTATAGGCCTACGTACAAAGGCAACGTCAAGCAGGTCAAGCAGGCGGTCAACCTCATTCGCGAATCGAAGCGGCCGGTGCTCTACGTGGGCGGCGGTATCGTTTCATCGGGTGCGACGCCCGAGCTGACCGAGCTCGCCGAAACCATGCAGATACCCGTCGTCACCACGCTCATGGGAAAGGGCGCGTTTCCCGCATCGCATCATCTGAACTACGGCCCGATCGGCATGCACGGATCGAAGTTCGCCAACATGATCATGACCGAATCCGATCTGATCATCGCTGCGGGAGCGCGGTTCTCCGATCGCGTGACGGGCAAGCTCTCGGAGTTCGCGCCCAACGCGAAGGTCATCCACATCGACATCGACCCTGCCGAGATCGGCAAGGTGCGCGAAGTGCGGGTGCCCATCGTCGGCGACCTCAAGGGCGTTTTGGGGAACATGGTTGCCGAACTGGCGAAGCAGGCGGTGCCCCCGGCGCCGGCTTCGTGGGTCGAGCAAGCCGACGAGTGGCGCAAGCGCTTCCCGTTCTATCATCCGGGCGTTGGCGATAGACCCGACGAGATCGTTCCCGAGATCGTCATGAGCACGCTTTCAGGCATGCTCGACCCCGAGAAGAGCGTCGTGGTTACCGAGGTGGGGCAGCATCAGATGTGGGCCGCGCAGCACATTCAGCGCGAGACGCCCCGTTCGTTCATTACAAGCGGCGGCCTCGGCACGATGGGCTTCGGCTTCCCCGCATCGATCGGGGCTGCGCTCGGGTGTCCCGACAAGACGGTCGTCTGCGTTGCCGGCGATGGGTCATTCCAAATGAACACTCAGGAAATGGCGACGGCTGCGATTCAGAACGTACCGGTGAAGGTGCTCATCATGGACAACCGCTGCCTCGGCATGGTTCACCAGTGGCAGAAGCTCTTCTACAACGAGCGGTACTCTTCGACGCTGCTCGACCCGGTACCCGATTTCGTGAAGCTCGCCGAGGCGTACGGATGGCAGGCTGCGCAGGTAAGCCGACCGAACGATTTGGTAGATGCGCTCGAAGCGATGCTCTGTGCCGAGGGTCCCTATCTGCTCGATGTGGTCATCTCGCGCGACCAGAACGTGTATCCGATGGTGGCGCCGGGCAAGGCGATGAACGATGTCATCGGCGCGATCGATGTAGCGGTCGGTGCGGTGCGTACGCTCGGCGATGACGAGCAGGACGAGAAGGGGGGCAGGCGATGAGGCATATTCTTTCCGTTCTCGTGGAGAACAAGCCCGGTGTTTTGAGCCGCGTGACCGGGCTCATATCGAGGCGCGGGTTCAATATCGAATCGCTGTCGGTGGGCCCTACCGAGGATCCCACGATGTCGCGGGTGACCGCCATCGTGAAGGCCGACGACGTGTCATACGAGCAGATCACCAAGCAGCTCCACAAGCTCATCAGCGTCCATAAGATCACCGACCTCACCAACGACGCGGCCATCGAGCGCGAGCTCGTGCTGTTCAAAGTGAACGCAGCGCCCGAACGGCGCAACGAGATCATCGAGATCGCGAACGTGTTCCGCGCGAAGATCGTCGATGTGGGTAAAAGCTCGCTCACCATCGAGGCCACGGGCGACGAGAACAAGCTCAAGGGCATGGAAGACCTGTTCCGCGCCTACGGCATAAAGGAGATCACCCGCACCGGCAAGATCGCCATGTCGCGCAACAGCAAGGACTAGCATGGTGGTGCGAAAAGCCCTGCGGATTATGCGGTGGATCTACGAGCGGAAAGCTTGGTCTCAGCCGTGATGCGGCTGTATATGACGAGGCGCCGCACGTGCGAGCGCTGCGCAGACAAAGGTTTTACCCGGTAGATAAAAGCCAGATGAAAGGATAGAAAAACCATGGCTGTAACGGTATACCATGAAAACGATTGCGATCCGAGCATCATCCAGGACAAGAAGATCGCGATCATCGGATACGGATCACAGGGCCACGCCCATGCGCTCAACCTGAAGGATTCCGGATGCGACGTGCGCGTCGGCTTGCGTGAGGGCTCCCGCTCTCGGGCCGAGGCCGAGGAGGCGGGGCTCAAGGTGGTCGACATCGCGACCGCTGCGGCTGAGGCCGACCTCATCATGATCCTCACACCCGACGAGACGCAGGCGGAAACCTATAAGTCCGAGATCGAACCGAACCTGAAGGCGGGGGACACGCTTGCGTTCGCCCACGGCTTCAACATCCACTTCGGCTACATCGAGCCGCCGGCGGACGTCGACGTCATTATGGTCGCCCCGAAAGGGCCCGGCCACATGGTGCGCCGCGTGTTCGTCGAGGGTGCGGGCGTGCCGTGCCTCGCTTGCGTCGCCCAGGATGCATCGGGCAACGCCATGGCGATTGCGCTCTCCTATGCGTGGGGCATCGGCGGCGCCCGCGCGGGCGTTATCGAGACCACGTTCAAGAACGAGACCGAGACCGACTTATTCGGCGAGCAGGCGGTGCTCTGCGGCGGCGTGACCGCGCTCATCAACGCCGGGTTCGAGACGCTCGTCGAGGCGGGCTACCCGCCCGAGATGGCGTACTTTGAGTGCTTCCATGAGATGAAGCTCATTGTGGATCTCATGTACGAGGGCGGTATGGCGAACATGCGCTATTCGATCTCGAACACTGCAGAGTACGGCGACTACTATGCAGGTCCGAAGGTGGTTACAGGTGAGGCGAAGGCCGCCATGAAGACCATCCTCGAGCGCATTCAGAACGGCGAATTCGCCCACGAGTTCATGGAGGATTCGAGAAACGGCCAGAAGTGGCTGAAAGAGCAGCGCGAAGAGCATGCGAACGCCCAGATCGAGAAGGTCGGCGCCGACATCCGCTCGATGTTCAGCTGGATCAAGCGCTAGGCGGCCGAACGGGACGCGAGTCTGACAGGAGAACGCCCCCGGTTGCCTGAACCGGGGGCGTTCGTTTGCCGGGTCTGCGTTGTACCTGTTGCGAGTGCCGATCCGCGGGGGCATCCGGCAGCGGATCGGTGCCGCTAATCCGCGAGATCGACAAGAGCATAGTCGTCGATATCCTGCGAGGTGTGCACAACGCGCCATACGACGAGCTCATCTTTGCCGCATCAATGTGGCCGCACGCAGTTGGACCGCTCCCACCATCGTCATTGCCGCTGGACGGGATCAGCCTCCCTGCCATCCGGGACCGTTTTCAACGGAACTGTTGCACGAGCTTTCTTGGGTAATCGCAAAATCAAGAGCTTCTGTATAGGCTAGACTGAAAAGCGACAGTGAGGTATTCAACCGAGGAGGTTGTCGATGGCGGACATACTGGTTGTTACGGGAAGCCCGCGTGTGGGCGGGAACACGGCGATGCTCGCCGATGCGTTCGTCGAGGGCGCGCAAGGGGCGGGGAATTCCGTCGTGCGTTTCGATGCGGGTCGTGCGGATATCAAGGGGTGCCTCGGGTGCAACTACTGCTTCGCCCACGAGGGCGCATGCTGCCAAGAGGACGACATGCAAGAAGCCTACCCGCTTCTGCACCGCTGCGATACGCTCGCCTACGTGACGCCCATCTACTGCTTCACGTTCTCCGCGCAGATCAAGGCGTTCATGGACCGCATGTTCTGCGGCATCGCAAAGCCCTTTTCCATCAAGTCGACGGTGCTCTTGACTGCGTTCGAAGACAAGGACCATTCCATATCGAGGTACATGATCGATACGTACCGCGCCCTCACGGCGTATTCGGGCATGGACGACAAGGGGGTCGTCGCGGTCGGCAGCGTGTTCGAAAAGGGCGCGATTGCGGGAAATCCCGGACTGGAAGAGGCGCGCAAGCTCGGTGCGAGCTTGAAGTAGCGCACCTCATCCGACCGTCCGCTGTACTTTTCTCACGCGACGCGCATCATCGGGGTCGTTCCGTATTACAATGCGAGAATTGAACCGAGGCTTTCTTCCGACTGCGTCAACGCATCGAAGCCGCAGTCGGTAGGGCAGTACCAGGGAGAAAAGGAGATCGTGAACATGGGCAGGGTGTACAACTTCTCAGCGGGACCGGCTGTTTTGCCGGAAGAGGTTCTGGCAGAGGCCGCGGCCGAGATGCTCGATTACCGCGGCGCCGGCATGTCGGTCATGGAGATGAGCCATCGATCGAAGCCCTTCGCCGAGATCATCGAAACGGCCGAGGCCGATCTTCGCGAGCTCATCGGCATTCCCGACAACTACAAGGTGCTGTTCTTGCAAGGCGGTGCCTCGCAGCAGTTCGCCGCCGTGCCGATGAACCTCATGAAGAACCGCGTGGCCGACTACATCATCACGGGCTCGTGGGCGAAGAAGGCGTGGAAGGAAGGTAAGATCTACGGCGACGCCCGCGCCATCGCCTCGAGCGAGGACGAGACGTTCTCCTACATCCCCGACTGCTCCGATCTTCCGATCTCCGAAGACGCCGACTACGTCTACATCTGCGAGAACAACACCATCTACGGCACGAAGTTCCATACGCTGCCCAACACGAAGGGCAAAGATCTCGTGGCCGACGTTTCGTCGTGCTTCCTTTCCGAGCCGGTCGACATCACGAAGTACGCCGTGATGTACGGCGGTGCACAGAAGAACATCGGCCCCGCCGGCGTGGTGATCGACATCATCCGCGAGGATATGATCACCGACGACGTGCTCGAAGGCACGCCGACCATGCTCAAATGGAAGACCCAGGCCGATGCCGATTCGCTGTACAACACGCCGCCCGCCTACGGCATCTACATCTGCGGCAAGGTGTTCAAGTGGCTGAAAGATCAGGGCGGGCTCGAGGCTATCGGCAAGCGCAACGTCGAGAAGGCCGCCATCCTCTACGACTACCTCGACCAGAGCAAGCTCTTCAGGGGAACCGTCCGCAAACAGGACCGCTCGCTCATGAACGTGCCGTTCGTCACCGGCTCAGACGAGCTCGATGCGGCGTTCGTGGCCGAGGCGAAGGAAGCGGGCCTCGTGAACCTCAAGGGCCACCGCTCGGTCGGCGGCATGCGTGCGAGCATCTACAACGCGATGCCGAAGGCGGGCGTCGAGAAGCTCGTCGAGTTCATGGACGGCTTCGAGAAGGCGCACGCGTAAACGGCCGTTCTCGAAGCGCTTGCCCGATGCGCCGTTGCCGCCTGGGCGAGCCGCATGGTCCGGGCGCGGAAGACGGCGCTGCGGAGCAGGTCGGCAGGGCGGCATGCCGGGAATCAACGGGCGGTACCGATTGCGGTGCCGCCCGTTTCGTTGTGCGCCAGCCGTCGCTTTCGCGTTGCCGATTGGGATCGGCCGCGCGCTCTGTCGTTTTCGAAACCGTTGTTTTCTCTGGTCTTTCGTCCGCTCGCTCGGCTTGGTGCGCGGTTTCGTTTTATCATGGAGGCCTCCGGTTGCTTTTGGGGTAGAATGCTCTACCGTTACCGGCGCGAAAGGCGCACGATCCGATACGTCGGGTATCGTATACGTCGAAATCAAGAGATGAAAGATGGGTGGTTGCCGCTATGACGAAGAAGGTGCTCGTTACCGAGAAGCTTGCCGACGAGGGTCTGGCGATTCTACGGGATAAGGGCCTTGAGGTAGACGTCAAACTCGATATGGCTCCCGAGGAGCTCATTGCGGAGATTGCGCCCTACGATGCGCTCATAGTGCGCAGTGCCACGAAGGTGACCCGCGACGTAATCGAGGCCGCCGCCAACCTGCGAATCATCGGCCGAGCGGGCGTCGGCATCGACAACGTCGATGTCGAGGCGGCGACCGAGCGGGGCATCATCGTATGCAACGCTCCGACCTCGAACATCGTTTCCGCCGCCGAGCAGACGCTCTGCCTTATGCTCGCCTGCGCCCGCAAGACCCCGCAGGCGGTTGCCTCCATGAAAGAAGGAAGGTGGGAGCGTTCGAAATTCACCGGAACCGAGCTCTACGAGAAGACGCTTGCGATCTTCGGACTCGGCCGCGTCGGCGGTCTCGTTGCCGAGCGCGCCCGCGCTTTCGGCATGAACCTTATCGGCTACGACCCGTACTGCAGTCCCGAGCGCGCCGAGCAGCTCGGCGTAGAGCTCTACGACAACGTCGACGACATCGTTCCCCTCGCTGATTTCATCACGGTGCACCTTCCCAAAACGAAGGAGACCATCGGCATGTTCGGCCCTGCCCAGTACGCAGCCATGAAGGACGGCGTCATCCTCGTGAACACGGCTCGCGGCGGCATCTACAACATAGAATCGCTCGCGGATTTCGTGGCTGCGGGCAAGATCGGCGGCGCGGCGATCGACGTGTACGAGACCGAGCCCTGCACGGAAAGCCCCCTGCACGAGTTCGACAACGTCATCCTCACGCCCCATCTGGGCGCTTCCACCAAAGAAGCCCAGACGCGAGCAGGCACCCAGATCGCGGAATACGTTGCAGCGGGCCTCGAGGGTTCCATCGTGCCCACCGCCGTCAACATGGCGCTCGTGCCGCCCGAGATCATGGATGCAGTCGGCCCGTACGTTCCCGCCTGCCAGCTCATGGGCTCGATGCTTGCGCAGATCGACGGCGACATCCCGCAATACCTGAAGCTCACGGCTGCAGGTTCGCTCGCTGGCGCCGACCCCTCGATTCTCGTTGCGGGAACCATGGGGGGCATCCTTTCGTACAAGAACGTTGCGGTCACGCCTGTGAACGCCGAGGCGGTGGCGAAGCGCCACGGCATCAAGGTCGAGACCCAGTCGCGCCCCGACGCGCAAGGGTACGCTTCGGCGGTTTCCATCGTGGCCGATGGCACCGAGATCTCCTGCACGCTTGCCGATACCGCCCAGGTTCCGCGCATCGTCTCCTTATTCGGCTATCAGATCGACATCGCGCCGGCATCGCAGTCACTCATCTTCGAATACGTCGATGCGCCGGGTAAGATCGGTACGATCGGAACGATTCTCGGAAGCGCGGGCATCAACATCACGACGATGCAGGTGGGCATGAAAGAGAAGGAGAAGAACGCTCTCGTGTACATGAACGTCGAAGGCGCGGTCGACGATTCCACCATGGACAGGCTTCGAGAGGGATTGGGCGAGCTCAAGAACCTCTGGTACGTAAAACTGTAAGCACGTCGAACGCGTGACGGGCGCCGACGATGTCGGCGCCTTTTTACTTCTTCGGGGACGGACCGATGCGTTTCGGGCGCGCCGCGACAGGCGTTGTCCGCCATCGGTGGCGACATCGTGATGAAATAGGTGCCTTGTTGGGAATCTCGCGGTGCTATCCGGCATATTTGCTATGATTGTCAAATTAATGTTGAGCGAGTAGAAAGGGTAGCTCATGACACGCAAGATCCAAATCTTCGATACCACCTTGCGCGATGGCGAGCAGTCGCCTGGCGCGTCCATGAATACGGAAGAGAAGTTGGTCGTTGCGCGCGAGCTACTAAGGCTCAACGTGGACGTTATCGAAGCGGGCTTCCCCATATCGAGTCCTGGCGATTTCGAGAGCGTTCGCCGCATCGCAGAGCTGGCGGGCGATCAGGCTACGGTTTGCGCGCTTACCCGCGCGGTGGAGAAGGATATCGATTCGGCGGCGGATGCGCTCAAGTACGCCAAACGCCCCCGCATCCATACCGGCATCGGCGTGAGCCCGAGCCATCTGCAAGACAAGCTGCGCATCACCGAAGAGGAATGCCTCAAGCGTACGGCCCATTGTGTGAGCTACGCCAAGCAATTCGTCGAAGACGTGCAGTTCTACGCCGAGGATGCGGGTCGTTCCGACTACGATTTCCTCGTCCGCGTGATCCAGACCGCCATCGACAACGGTGCGACGGTTGTGAACATTCCCGACACCACGGGCTATTCGCTGCCCGAGGAGTTCGGTCGCCGCATCAAATACCTCATGGACAACGTGAACGGCATCGAGAACGTGACGGTCGCCGTCCATTGCCATAACGATCTGGGCATGGCGACCGCACTTGCCATGGAAGGCGTGAAAAACGGAGCGACGCAGATCGAGTGCACGATCAACGGTCTCGGCGAACGCGCGGGTAACACGGCCATGGAGGAAGTGGTCATGGCCATCCGCATGCACGAGCAGGAGCTCGATGCGCACACCGATGTGAACACCCGCGAGTTCTTGAAGGCGAGCCGCCTCGTTTCCTCGATCACGGGCATGAACGTGCAGGCCAACAAGGCCATTGTCGGCGCGAATGCGTTCGCGCACTCCTCGGGCATCCACCAGGACGGCGTGCTCAAGAAGCGCGACACCTACGAGATCATCGATCCCGCCGATGTGGGGGCGGGGCAGAGCCAGATCGTGCTCACGGCCCGCAGCGGCCATGCGGCGCTGAAGCACCGCTTGGAAGAGCTCGGATACGAGCTCGATGGCGAGGCGCTCGACCAGGTGTACGGGGCGTTTTTGGATCTGGCCGACAAGAAGAAGGAAGTCTACGACGAGGATCTCGAAAGCCTCGTCAACGAGCGCGACCGCAACGAGAACGCGATCTACATGCTCGAAGGCGTGCAGATCAGCTGCGGTTTCCCGCTTACGCCGACCGCGACGGTCACGCTGCGCAACCAGGCCGACCAGGTGGTCACCGCCTGCGAGTTCGGCACGGGTCCGATCGATGCGATGTGCAAGGCCGTCGACAAGATCGTGCAGGTCGATAACGACCTCACCGAATACGCGGTGCAATCGGTAACCCGCGGCATCGACGCGCTCGGCGAGGTGACCATCCGCGTGACCGATCCGTCGGGCAGCATCTACACCGGCCGCGGTGCCGACGGCGATATCGTCGTCTCTTCCACGAAGGCGTACCTCAACGCGCTGAACCGCCTTCTGAACGACAAGAAGGAACATCGCAGGTAAGAATAAATTCGCGATTGAGCGGTTGGCAAGCGAGCGGTTCGGCCTTATGCGGCCGAACCGCTTTTTGCGCCCCGATGGGCTGGATTCGCGGGCAGCGATGTCCGCGAACCGCCTCCGTGCGAGGGTATTTGGCGGAAATGCTTCCACGGGAGAATTCTGACCAGGGATTATGCGGCTGCGGTTCGCACTCACACCTCGAAATTCCTCGCACGGAGGCGGTTGGCGGACACTGCGGCGCTTTGCAACGCCGTCCCTCGCCGCTCGGCTGCGCCGCCCCTCGCCGGCCCG
>NZ_LT964679.1:729887-736196 GCF_900240215.1 Raoultibacter timonensis
CTCGAGAACAAGAAGATCAGCAAACTCGCCTTCACCGGCTCCACCGAGGTCGGCCGCGACGTCGCCCTCGCGGCGGCGGAGCGCCTGATCCCCGCCACACTCGAGCTCGGCGGCAAATCGGCGAACATCATCTTCCCTGATGCGAAGTGGGATATGATGCTCGACGGCATCCAGCTCGGCATCCTGTTCAACCAGGGACAGGTGTGCTGCGCCGGCAGCCGCATCTTCGTGCATGAGGACATCTACGATAAGTTCGTGGAAGACGCCGTGCATGCGTTCGAGAACGTGAAGGTCGGCCTGCCGTGGGAGGACGACACCCAGATGGGCAGCCAGATCGACGAGGGCCAGATGAACAAGATCCTCGACTACATCCAAATCGCGAAGGACGAGGGCGGCAAGGTCCTCGTCGGCGGCGAGCGCGCGACGGAAGGCGAGCTGGCCAAGGGCGCGTTCTTGAAGCCGACGCTGCTCGAGGTGCCGAACAACTCGTGCCGCGTCGCCCAGGAGGAGATCTTCGGGCCGGTGGCCGTGGTCATCAAGTTCAAGGACGAGCAGGAGGTCATCGACATGGCCAACGACTCGGTCTACGGGCTCGGCGGCGCCGTGTGGACGCGCGACATCAACCGCGCATTCCGCGTCGCCCAGGGCGTGCAAACCGGGCGCATGTGGGTCAACACCTACAACCAGATTCCGTCGGGCGCGCCGTTCGGCGGCTACAAGGAGTCCGGCATCGGGCGCGAAACGCATAAGATCATGCTCGAGCACTACACCCAGACCAAGAACATCATGATCAACCTAAGCGAAGATCCGAGCGGGTTCTACCCGGCCAAGTAGGGCGGGGCGCCGTAGGATTTCACCGGGCGGGCGGCATCGATGCCGCCCGCTTTTTGCGTGGCGGACAGAACCTGAGCTGCAACGGGTCTGCACCTCCTTTGAATCGCGCTATCTATGGATTTACCTCGCAGATGGGGTTCTGTCGGTGAAACACCTTTTCACACTGAAAGAAATATGGTATAAATACTGATTGTCTATGCACGGGTCAATGCATGGGCGATAACATACTTTCGAACGTTTGGTGAAAGTGGGTTTATCCCGCTTTCTTTTTATCTGGGAGGTGACCTGCATGTTGACCGCAAAAGAACAAAGTCTGCTCGAGGCGCTCGAGGCGCAGGCCGCCGAGCATGATATCGAGATCGTGACCGTTGAAGTCGCGGGAGCGAAGAAGGCCCCGACCATTCGCATCTACATCGACACGCCCGAGGGCGTGAGCTTCGACGAGCTGTCGGGCGCCCAGGTATGGATCAACGACATCATGGACGAGCTCGACCCGTTTCCGGGGGCGTACACCCTCGAGGTTTCATCGCCCGGAATAGACCGACCGCTGCGTACCCTCGAGCATTTCGAGCGGTTCGCCGGCGAAACCGCCGTCATCCAGACCGTCGAGCCCCAAGGGGGGCGCAGCAAATGGACGGGCACTCTTGCGGGAATCTGCGGGAATGCCGTTTTGCTCGACGTGGACGGCGTCGAAGAGAAGATCGACATAAGCACCATCAAGCGAGCCCGCCTTAAGGGCGTGGTGGACTTCGGTTCGTAGGAAAGGAAAAGCATCGTGGCAAGTTCAGAATTGATCGAGGCCCTGCAGGCGCTGGCTCATGAGCGAAAGATCGACGAGTTCTACCTCATCGAGCGCCTTGAGGCCTCTTTGGCGAAAAGCTATCAGCATATTCTCGATTTGGAGTGGGATGCGCGCGTGACGATCGATCGCTCGACCGGTCAGATCTACGTGTACGAGCTTGTGCCCGTCGGCGAACCCGACGAGGAGACCGGCGAGTACGCCGAGTTCGAAGAGCGCGACGTCACCCCCGACGATGTGAGCCGCATCGCTGCGCAGAATGCGAAGGGCGTCATTTCGTCCATCGTGCGAGAAGCGGGCCGCCAGAGCATCTACGAAGAGTTTTCGAATCGTGTCGGCGACTTGGTGACGGGCACCGTATTGCAAGGCACCCCCGATTTCACGATCATCAAGATTCGCGACGGCGTCGAGGCGGAACTGCCCCATTACGACCTCAAGCGCAATCCGGGCGAGCGCAACGAGCGTCCCGGGAACGAACATTACCGTCACAATCAGCGGCTCAAGACGCTGATCATCGACGTGCGCGATCCGAACTCCGATGCGCCCAAGATGCGCGGCGAGCAGGCTCGCCCCTCGATCGTGGTGTCGCGCACCCACCCCGACCTCATCCGCCGCCTTTTCGAGATCGAGGTTCCCGAGATCTACGACGGCATGGTGGAGATCAAATCGATCGCCCGCGAACCGGGCGCCCGCAGCAAGATCGCGGTTGCGTCCCGTGAGCCGAACCTCGATCCGGTCGGCGCGTGCGTGGGCCCTAAGGGCTCGCGCGTCCGCATGGTGGTCGAGGAGCTGCGCAACGAGCGCGTCGATGTGATCCAGTGGGACGAGAATCCCGCAACCTACGTTTCGAACGCGCTTTCCCCGGCTAAGGTGACGCGGGTCACCATCGACGAGGATAACCATTACGCTACGGTCGTCGTTCCCGACGATCAACTTTCGCTCGCCATCGGCAAGGAAGGCCAGAACGCGCGTTTGGCCGCCCGCCTTACCGGTTGGCACATCGATATCAAGAGCGCATCGTTCGCCGGAGAGCCTCCCGTGGTCGACAACATGCTCATCGACGAGGATGCTGCCACCGATGAGGAACTTGTGTGCGCCCACGTGAGCGAAGATGGCGTGCGCTGCCGCAACCACGCCCGTCCGGGCAGCCGCTACTGCGGTATCCACGCGGGGGACGAGGCGTAGGCGGAAAACGATGGTCGAGATGCAGGACAAGCCGAAACGCCAACGCAGCTGCATTGCCTGCGGCGGTAAGGCGGGCAAAGGCGATCTGCACCGCATCGTGCGTGCAAGCGATGGAACCATCGCATTCGATGCAACGGGCCGTGCAGCCGGCAGGGGAGCGTACCTATGCTCCGAAGCCTGCCTCGAGAAGGCGGTTGCATCGAAAAGGTTGGATCGGGCGCTTCGGGCGTCGCTGACCGATGAGGATTACGAACGGGTTGCCTCCGATATGAAACAGGTGATCCGCGGAGCTACAGGATAGAATGAGGAGAATGTATGGCCAGCATGCGTGTACATGAGTTGGCAAAAGAGTTCGGCATGTCCAGCAAGGAACTGCTCGATAGGCTCGCGGAGATGAAGATCCCCGCTAAAAGCCATGCGAGCATGCTTGCCGATGCCTACGTTGCCAAGATCAGGAAGAACCTGGAACCTGAGATAAAGCAGCGTGCCGGCCAGCTCGAAGATACCGAGGCTGCCGAGCTCGCCGAAGAGCAGCGCGCCCAGGCAGAGAAGAAGGCCGAAGAGGAGCGCAGGCGCCGCGAGGCCGTCGAGGAGGAACGCAAGCGCCGCGAGGCGGAACGCGCTCGCCGCATGGGCGGATCCCCTGCAGCATCGCAGGACGACGAAGGCGACGAGCCAAGCGAGGGCGAAGCGTCCGACGCTTCCTCGCACACGGCGCCGTCATCGGCGTTCGAGAGGCTTGCGAGCCAGATCGAAAGCGAGAAAGAACGCGTTGCGCGCGAAGCCGAAGAGGCGAAGGCGCGTGCGCGGGCTGCCGTTGCGGCGAAAGAGGTCGCCAAGAAGCAGGCGGTAGCCGAGGCGCTGGCGGCGCGCAAGGCAGGCGGCAAAGGCGCCAAGCACAGCGAGCCCGCCAAGAAGGCCCCGGTTCTCGGTGCGAAGCCCAAATCGTCATTCGATTCGCTGCTTTCCCAGATCGAAAGCGAGAAGGCCCGTATCGAGCAGCAGAAGGCCGAGCGCCAGAACGCTCCCAANGCAACCTACGTTTCGAACGCGCTTTCCCCGGCTAAGGTGACGCGGGTCACCATCGACGAGGATAACCATTACGCTACGGTCGTCGTTCCCGACGATCAACTTTCGCTCGCCATCGGCAAGGAAGGCCAGAACGCGCGTTTGGCCGCCCGCCTTACCGGTTGGCACATCGATATCAAGAGCGCATCGTTCGCCGGAGAGCCTCCCGTGGTCGACAACATGCTCATCGACGAGGATGCTGCCACCGATGAGGAACTTGTGTGCGCCCACGTGAGCGAAGATGGCGTGCGCTGCCGCAACCACGCCCGTCCGGGCAGCCGCTACTGCGGTATCCACGCGGGGGACGAGGCGTAGGCGGAAAACGATGGTCGAGATGCAGGACAAGCCGAAACGCCAACGCAGCTGCATTGCCTGCGGCGGTAAGGCGGGCAAAGGCGATCTGCACCGCATCGTGCGTGCAAGCGATGGAACCATCGCATTCGATGCAACGGGCCGTGCAGCCGGCAGGGGAGCGTACCTATGCTCCGAAGCCTGCCTCGAGAAGGCGGTTGCATCGAAAAGGTTGGATCGGGCGCTTCGGGCGTCGCTGACCGATGAGGATTACGAACGGGTTGCCTCCGATATGAAACAGGTGATCCGCGGAGCTACAGGATAGAATGAGGAGAATGTATGGCCAGCATGCGTGTACATGAGTTGGCAAAAGAGTTCGGCATGTCCAGCAAGGAACTGCTCGATAGGCTCGCGGAGATGAAGATCCCCGCTAAAAGCCATGCGAGCATGCTTGCCGATGCCTACGTTGCCAAGATCAGGAAGAACCTGGAACCTGAGATAAAGCAGCGTGCCGGCCAGCTCGAAGATACCGAGGCTGCCGAGCTCGCCGAAGAGCAGCGCGCCCAGGCAGAGAAGAAGGCCGAAGAGGAGCGCAGGCGCCGCGAGGCCGTCGAGGAGGAACGCAAGCGCCGCGAGGCGGAACGCGCTCGCCGNTGGTTCGTTCAGTAGCTGGCTTCCAGCTAGGCAGAGCGTGCCGCCAGCGCGCATCATCGTACGAAAGGAAACCGTATGAACAACCCTGCTCAGAACTCCTACCAACTCTATATCGGCGGCGAATGGGTCGACGCCTCTGACGGCAAGACGCTTGACGTGTATTGCCCCGCAAACGGAGAGAAGCTCTCCGAAATCGCAGATGCCACCCGCGAGGACGTCGACCGTGCCGTCGACGTTGCATGGGAGGCGTTCAAGACGTGGAGCAAGACCACGAAGGCCGAACGCGCCATCATCCTGAACAAGGTTGCCGATATCATCGAACAGAACGCCGAGCATTTCGCGATGCTCGAGACGCTCGACAACGGCAAGCCGATCCGCGAAACCCGCGCAATCGACGTTGCCTACTCGGTCGATCACTTCCGCTACTTCGCCGGCGTGCTCCTGGCCGATACCGGCGAGGCCGACATGCTGCCCGGCAACATGATGTCGCTCGTGCTGCACGAACCCATCGGCGTCGTCGGCCAGATCGTGCCGTGGAACTTCCCGTTCCTCATGGCCGCTTGGAAGCTCGCCCCCGTGCTCGCCGCCGGCGACTGCACGGTGTTCAAGCCCTCTTCGACGACCTCGCTCACCGTGCTCGAGCTCGCGAAGCTCACGCAGGATGTTATTCCCGCGGGCGTGTTCAACGTCGTCACGGGCCGCGGATCGAAGTCGGGTCAGTACATCCTCGAGAACAAGAAGATCAGCAAACTCGCCTTCACCGGCTCCACCGAGGTCGGCCGCGACGTCGCCCTCGCGGCGGCGGAGCGCCTGATCCCCGCCACACTCGAGCTCGGCGGCAAATCGGCGAACATCATCTTCCCTGATGCGAAGTGGGATATGATGCTCGACGGCATCCAGCTCGGCATCCTGTTCAACCAGGGACAGGTGTGCTGCGCCGGCAGCCGCATCTTCGTGCATGAGGACATCTACGATAAGTTCGTGGAAGACGCCGTGCATGCGTTCGAGAACGTGAAGGTCGGCCTGCCGTGGGAGGACGACACCCAGATGGGCAGCCAGATCGACGAGGGCCAGATGAACAAGATCCTCGACTACATCCAAATCGCGAAGGACGAGGGCGGCAAGGTCCTCGTCGGCGGCGAGCGCGCGACGGAAGGCGAGCTGGCCAAGGGCGCGTTCTTGAAGCCGACGCTGCTCGAGGTGCCGAACAACTCGTGCCGCGTCGCCCAGGAGGAGATCTTCGGGCCGGTGGCCGTGGTCATCAAGTTCAAGGACGAGCAGGAGGTCATCGACATGGCCAACGACTCGGTCTACGGGCTCGGCGGCGCCGTGTGGACGCGCGACATCAACCGCGCATTCCGCGTCGCCCAGGGCGTGCAAACCGGGCGCATGTGGGTCAACACCTACAACCAGATTCCGTCGGGCGCGCCGTTCGGCGGCTACAAGGAGTCCGGCATCGGGCGCGATCCGCAGAACAA
>NZ_LT964679.1:736740-795623 GCF_900240215.1 Raoultibacter timonensis
TCCGGTCGAGATCCTCGGCTTGAACTCCGTGCCGACCGCCGGCGACGAGTTCCGCGTGTTCGAGGACGAGCGCGACGCGCGCAAGCTCGCAGAGGAACGCGCTCTGCGCGCCCGCTTGGCCGAGCAGGAGACCAAGTCGCACATGAGCCTGGACGATCTGTTCAGCCGCATCGAAGAAGGCAAGCAGACCGACCTGAACCTCATCGTGAAGGCCGACGTGCAGGGTTCCATCGAGGCGCTGCGCGATGCGTTCGAGAAGATGGACCAATCCGAGGTGCGCATCAACATCGTGCACTCGGCGGTCGGCGGCATCACCGAGACCGACGTTACGCTGGCGAGCGCTTCCGATGCCATCATCATCGGCTTCAACGTGCGTCCGACCGGCAAGTCGAAACTGCAGGCGGAGAAGGAAAAAGTCGATATCCGCCTGTACCGCGTCATCTACCAGGCCATCGAAGAGATCAATGCCGCGCGCGTGGGTCTGCTCTCGCCCGACATCGTCGAAGAGGACACCGGCATCGCCGAGGTCCGCGAGACGTTCAAGGTTCCCAAAGCGGGCACCATCGCCGGCTGCTACATCATCGAGGGCGAGATTTCGCGCGACGACAAGGTCCGCGTGGTCCGCGACGGCACCGTTGTATTCGAGGGCACGATCGATTCGCTGCGCCGTTTCAAGGACGATGTGAAATCGGTCCGCAGCGGCTACGAGTGCGGCATCGGCATCACCGGCTACCAGGATATCAAGATCGGCGACACGATCGAAGGTTACAAGATCGTGGAAGTCGAGCGCACCGAGTAACAACGGATACGAAAAGCGCTACCATATGCCGATGGCTCGGAGTACGTTGTGCCGGGCCATCGGCGTTTACCATTCGCCTCTTCTTCTGAAAGGAGACGGACACCATGAAACAGAGCTCATCCAACAGGAAGGTGAACGAGCAGGCGAGGGAAGTGATCGCGAGCATCCTCTTGTTCGAGATTTCCGATCCCCGGCTTACGCTCGTCACCATCACCGGCTGCGAAGTAAGCTACGACCGCAGCGTATGCAACGTGTACTACACGACCGAGCCCGAGCGCTACGAAGCGGTGGCCGATGCGTTCTCGAAGGCGTCGGGTCGCATCCGCTCGCTCATGGCCAAGGACCTCTCGTGGCGTGTGGCGCCCGAGTTGCGCTTTCTGCTCGACAAGAGCGTTGACGAGGCGGAGCGTATCGCAACGGCCTTGCAGCGCGATGCCGCGCGCAACGAGGCGAGCGCACGCGATGCCGAAGATGCCGAGGACGACGCCGCGCAGGGCGAATCCAAGGGGGAAGAATAACGTGGCAACGACGCCGCAGACGAACACCAGCCTCGAAGCGATCGCCGAGATTCTTCGCGGGGTCGAAAGCGTTGCCGTATGCGGGCATGTGAGCCCCGACGGGGATTGCCTCGGCTCGCAGCTCGTCGTCTACCATGCTCTCGAGAATCTCGGCAAGAACGTCACGTGCCTGCTTGCGAAAAGCGATCCGGTTGAAGCGGGCTTGAGGTTTCTGCCCGGCATCGACTCGATGGTTCCCGCCGCTGAATTCAGCGGGACGCCCGAGGCGTTCGTGGCCGTCGACGTTCCGACTGTCGAGCGCATCGGCGATGCGGCAGCCGCCGTGCAGGCGAAATGCCCCATCACGGTCACGGTAGACCACCACGCGAGCGATACGGCGATGTCGGTCTACACCTACGTGGACCCTGACGCGGCCGCAACGACGATGCTCGTCTGGAAGCTGGCGGAACTGCTCGGCGCGCAGCGCACGCCCGAGATGGCCCTGTGCGCCTATACGGGCCTCGTCACCGATACGGGGCGCTTCCAGTTCCAGAACACCGACAAGGCGGCTTTTGCCGCCGCGTTCGAAATGGTGAGCGCGGGAGCCGATCCGGCAGCCGTAGCGCGCGAGGTGTTCCAGAACCGCTCGATCGCTTCGCTCGAGCTCGAGCGCATCATGCTCTCCCGTATGCGCTTCGGCTTCGACGGGGCCTACGTTGCCAGCTATCTGACGCGCGCCGATTTCGAGCAGACCGGCGCCGTCAAGGCCGATGCCGAGCCGCTGATCAATTCCATCAGGGCAATTTCAGGCGTGCGCGTAGCGTGCATGCTGCGCGAGGAACCCGAGCACATCCGCGGCAGCTTCCGCGCGAAAGACGATACCGATGTGGCGGCCATCGCGAACACCATGGGCGGCGGCGGCCATAAAGCGGCGGCCGGCTTCACGCTTCACGGGCCGCTCGAACAGGCTATCGAACGCGTCGATGCGGCGGTCGCCGCAGCGCTCGGAGTCGATGGCGAGGCCGACGGATGGAAAGCGGGGGATATTCGCCTGTGAAGCGCGGAGCATCGGGACTTTCCCTCGTGGTGGGAATCAACAAGCCTGCAGGCATGAGCTCCCATGATGTGGTGAACCGCTGCAGGCGCATATTCGGCGAGAAACGCGTCGGGCACACGGGTACGCTCGACCCGTTGGCCAAAGGAGCGCTGCTCGTATGCGTGGGTCCGGCAACGAGGCTCGACCCGTTCTTTACCGAGCACGATAAGCGCTACCGGTTTCGCGTGTCGTTCGGCATCGGCACCGATACCGACGATGCTGCGGGGGAGGTCGTCAAGCGCGGCGATGCACCCGTGTGCGTGCTCGACGAGGAGTACGCCGAGCGCTTCGTGGGAGATCTGGTTGGCAAGCATAAGCAGATACCGCCGGTGTATTCGGCCATCAAGGTGGACGGGCAGCGCTCCTACAAAGCAGCCCGCGCGGGGAAGATCATCGATCTTGCTCCGCGCGACATCGAGATATACGAGGCTCGGCTCGAATCCGTGATCGCCGAGGGCGAGGACGGCTTGCCGGCATGGGATGTGGCCGTGTCCGTTTCGAAGGGAACCTACATCCGATCGCTTGCCCGCGACATCGGCAACATGATAGGGTGTCCTGCGTACGTCAGCATGCTTGAGAGAACGCAGGCGGGCTCTCTCGACTTGGCCGAATGCGTGACGCTCGAAACGCTCGAGGAGCGCGGTATCGCCGCCGCACTCGATCCCGTGAGGCTGCTCGGGTTCAGGTTCGTGTTCGCCGACGAGGCAACGGCGCGCGCCGTTTCGAACGGATCGCCGCTTCGCGCCAGCGAATGCGCCGTTTCGAACGGATCGCCGCTTCGCGCCAGCGAATGCGCCGTATTCGAGCGCAGGAGGGCAACGGTCGCCGCCGAGCTCTGCGCCTGCACGGCCGGCGTGCGCCAAAGCGATAAACCGTTAATGTCCGGCGAGGGTATCTCGGTGATCGCCGAGAACAAGCTGGTTGCACTGTACGAATACGATGAAACGCGCCGCGCGCTCATGCCGCGCTGCGTGTTCGCTCTGGGGGTTTCACGTGGCAGAGATTCTTAAGTGTGACGAGACGTTCGATCATACGTACTTTTCCGGGTCGTCGTGCGCATTCGGCGTGTTCGACGGCGTCCATTGCGGCCATCGATACCTGCTGTCGTGCGCGCAGCAGACGGCCTGCGAAAGCGGGGGAGCGAGCATAGCGCTCACCTTCGACATCGATCCCGACGAGGTGTTTCATCCCGAACGCCTCAAAAAGCTCATGACCAACGAGGAGCGCATCAAGGCGCTTTCCGAAAGCGGCGTCGATGCCGTAGTCGTACTTCCCTTCACCAAGCGGTTTTCGGCCTCTACGCCCGAAGAGTTCCTCCTGAACACCTTCAACGGCCATGCGCCGTCGTATCTGCACGTCGGATTCGATTTCAGGTTCGGTGCGCGGGCGAAGGGCACGGTCAGGGAGCTTTCGAATTGGGCGGAAGCCGCGGGAACCGAGGTCTGTGCCCACGATTTGGCGAGCGCAGACGGCGCGCCCATCACGGCGACGCGCATTCGCCTTCTGCTCGGCGAAAACGATATCGCCGAGGCGAACAAGCTGCTCGGGCATCCGTACTACGTTGTGGGTACCGTTGAGCAGGGTCGCGGCGAGGGCAAGGAGTTCGGGTTCCGTACGGCCAACCTCAAAGTGCCCTCGCAGCTGCAAGCGCTGGGCGCGGGGGTGTACGGCGCGTATGCCTACGTGAACGGGCGGCGGTACAAGGCGGCTGTGTCGGTGGGCGTGTCGCCCGTTTTCGAAGACCGTACCGACGCAACGTGCGAGGCGCATCTGCTCGATTTCGAAGGGGACCTGTACGGAAAGCCCATCAAAGTCGAGTTCCACCATTTCCTGCGCCCCATGATCAAGTTCGAAACGCTCGACGAGCTCATCGCCACCGTCAACGGCAACATCGCCTGGGTGCGCGAGAACATGTAGCCGTTCTGCGGGTACGCGGCACCAGACGATCGCGCGTCTTTTGCGCCCCGCTGTGCAACCGGGCTTCGATCAGGAACCGAAGAGCAGGCTGTGCTGTACGATTTCCAATCGCGCGAGCGCCTCGGCCGTCTCGTCGGTTTCGCTTCCGTCGTAGCGTTCGTTGAGCCAATGCCATGAACCCCCCGCATCAAGGTAGCCGTTCACGTTCACTACGGGCAGGTCTTTCTGCGTATCGAGGAGGAGCCGATGGTAGGGGTCGAGCGGGAGCTCGGCCGCAGCGAGCATGTGGGCGCCAAGGTAGTTGAGGCTCATGGCCGTCGCATCGGGGTACAGGGGGCGTTCGAGCGCCTCGAGCTCGGATTCCTGGGTTTCGGCGACGAAGGAGCCGTCCAGGGCGCTGACCCGATCGGTTTCGTAGTTCGTCCATATGAGATACGGGACCTCGTAGCGCGCCTGAACCTCTTCGATCGAGAAATCGGCAAGCTCCTTGTCGAAGGCAAGGCTCGATAACCAATCGGAGAAACCCGGCTGGTGGTCGCCGAACAGGCAGAGCACGATCGGCCGATCGATCGCGGAGAGCGATTCGATCAGGTATTGCAGATCGAGATCCGATTGCTCGATGCAGCTTGCGAATTCTTCGAGTTCGGCCGTACGGCTCGATTCAAGCGGTATCGAAACCCCCATGCCATCGGGGATGAGCCCGGTGTCGTAGCCGCCGTGGTTCTGCAGCGTTACGTCGAAGATGAACTGGGGCTCGTCGGCGTCGGCGATGATCTGCAGTATGGCATCGTACGTTTCCCGATCGGTCGTGAATCCGCGCAAGGTATCGGCACCTTCGAAATCGGTGACGTCGAGGAAGGTGTCGAAGCCGAGCTGCTCGTACACCGTGTCGCGCCTCCAATTGGTCGCATCGGCGGGATGGATGGCGGTCGTCTCGTAGCCGAGCGCTTTGAAATATGTGGCGAGGTTCTCGGTGCCGTCGAGGTCGTAGAGCATATAGGGGTATACGCCTTCCCCGAGGTTTGCCATGGTTGTTCCCGTCAGGAACTCGAACTCGCTGTTGCAGGTACCGGCGCCGAGTGCCGAAACGTATGCCGTGCCTTTAAGGTAGGCATCCTGAATCGAATTGAAGAAGGCGGGGCCTTCGTAGATGTCGGCGAGGTTCGGGTAGGTCGAGAGATCCGAAAACGTTTCGTTCATGACGGCGATGACGATGGGTTTTTCCTCGCCGGAAAGATCGGCGAACCCGTCGGTGTCGTTCGCGTACGGTGCGAGTATGTCGGCGGCGGCTTCGGGGGAGTATCCTGCCGGTTCGGCTGGCTGGAGGTCCTGCATGCGCTTGAGGAAGCAGAGCACCGAGCCCTGCTGCGAGTACGAATCGGATGCTGCCCAGCCGTCGACTTGAATCCCGTAGGCTTTTTCGATGTCGAAGTGCGAGAACCAGAAGCCGAACGACGCGACGCAGAGGGCGGCCACGGCGGTGTTCGCGACGCCGCGCTTGACGGCGAACTTCGTTTTCGGGAGGTACATGACGAGCGCGATCCCGCATGCGAGCGCGCAGAATGCCACGGCGACGTTATCGTTGACGGCGTAGGTGTAGCCGCCGCCCACCGCAGCAGCCGTGCTGAGAGCGAACAGGTCGGCGGGAAGGACGGGCTGTCCCTTGAACGTGATAACGAAATAGTTCGCAATGCCCGCTATGAAGCACAAGCTGAGAAAGGCGATCGCTGCCGTTTTGGTTTGCTGGCCCGCGAAGTAGACGATGGCGAAGAGCGCCGCGATAACGCAGAGGTTTACGAAGGCATAGTAGGTTCCGATATCGAACAGGGCGGCGTTGTAGGGCTTTTCAAAGAGGTAGAACGCCAGAAAAACGAGTCCGACGAGCACGAAGGGCTTCGCCTTCGAAAAACCGTCTTCAAAGCGGTTTGCGAGGCGAGGTCGAACCATGAGCGCGGCCAGGAGCAGCACGAAAACCGCGATGACGAGCGGGGCCGTCCACGCGTTGTCGTGCATGACGAGACCTGCGGCCTCGAAGGCGCAATATGCGGCAAGAAGGATAACGAACGAGACGATGCTTGCAACCGTCGGCTTATCCCATGATGCCGTGAGGGACTTGAGAACGTGCATGATGTGCGATGCTCCAACGTATTCGTGGCGATTCGCGTAGGCGAGTCGCGGTAGTAATCTCTTACATGGCTCATCGTTATTGTATCAGATCCGCCCGTTTCCTCGCTCGATCGCCGCAAAGGCGGCGCAATGTCATCCTGTGGGAGTAGGGCTATTCGCCGCGCCGAGCGGCTAGGCTGGCGAAAAATGCCGCATTCGCAGTTCACGAGCGGGGGCAAATATCCTAGAATGGGCAGCGTGCATTCTTCCGGCCTCGATGCCCGGCTCGAAGAATCCACGGAACTGTAAGACAAATCAAGGAGGAAACAAGTGACCGTCCAAGTCGCATGGATGGCTCCCATCTGCGCTCTCATAGGCATTTGCATGGCGGGCTACCTCGGTTCATGGGTCCTGAAACAGGATCCGGGTCCCGAAAAGATGAACAACATCTCGCTGAAGATCCAGCAAGGTGCAAAAGCGTTTCTGATGAGCGAGTACAAGCTGCTCGTCATATTCATGGTGATCGTAGCCATCGTTATGGCCGTTGCCCTTTCGCCGATAACCGCCGTCGCTTTCGTTACGGGCGGCATCCTTTCAGCTCTTGCCGGCTACATCGGCATGCATGTGGCGACGCGCGCCAACACCCGTACCGCCTACGCGGCCGAGGAGAGCGTGGCGAAGGCCCTGAACATCTCGTTCAAATCGGGTCTCACCATGGGTCTTTCCGTGGCTTCGTTCGCGCTTCTGGGCCTGTCGCTGTGGCTCATCATGCTCGTGTTCGGCGTTGATACGTTCGAACTCATGCACGAGCACGTCGGCATGGTCGAAGGCTTCGCCACCGGTGCTTCCGCCGTGGCGCTCTTCGCCCGTGTGGGCGGCGGCATCTACACGAAGGCTGCCGACGTGGGCGCCGACCTCGTGGGGAAAGTCGAGGCGGGCATCCCCGAAGATGACCCCCGCAATCCCGCAACCATCGCCGACAACGTGGGCGACAACGTGGGCGACGTAGCCGGCATGGGTGCCGACCTGTTCGAATCCTACACCGGCTCCATCCTGGCTCCGACCATCCTCGCCGTCACGTTCGGCGCGCTCGGGTACTTCGGGGGCGTCGGCACCGTCGATGCGACGTGGGCGATCGTCGTTCCCGTCATGATCGCGGCCTGCGGCATCATCACCTCGATCATCGGTTTGTTCGCAGTGCGCACCAAGGAGGGCTCCGAGCTCCATAAGGCGCTCAACCGCGGCACCTATCTGGCTGCGGGCATCGAGATCATCGCCATCTTTGTGATCTTCTTCATGTGGAACGGCCAGAGCGACAACCAGCCCATCTGGCTGCTCGGGTCGGTGCTGTGCGGTCTGGTTGCCGGCCTGCTCATCGGTAAGACGACCGAGTACTTCTGCTCCGATCACTACAAGCCCGTCCATCAAATCGCCGAGGCGTCCGAGACGGGCCCTGCCACCAACATCATCCAAGGCCTCTCCACGGGCATGCTCTCCACGATCATCCCGATCCTGCTCGTGGCGTTCGCCATCATCGGCGCGTACGCGTGCGGCAACATGGCGTTCCCGAACATCGTCACGCCTGAAGGCGGCATCGCCGTCGGGCTGTTCGGCGTTGCGCTCGCTGCGACGGGCATGCTCTCCAACACCGCCATCACCATCGGCGTCGACGCGTACGGCCCTGTGGCCGACAACGCGGGCGGCATCGCCGAGATGGCGGGGCTTCCCGAGGAAGTGCGCGAGCGCACCGACTCTCTCGACGCGGTTGGCAACACCACAGCCGCTATCGCCAAGGGCTTCGCCATCGCGAGCGCGGGCCTCTCGGCCATCTCGCTGTTCGTGTCCTATCAGGCGACCATGCACCACTCGATCCCGAACTTCGAGCTCACGCTCACCGATCCGCTCATCATCGCGGGCATCTTCATCGGCGCCATGATTCCGTTCATGTTCGCCGCGCTTACCATGGGCGCTGTTTCCCGTGCCGCCCACGCGATGGTCGAAGAGGTTCGCCGCCAGTTCCGCGAGATCAAGGGCATCATGGAGTTCAAGGCCGAACCCGAGTACGACAAGTGCGTGGCCATCTCCACCAACTCGGCACTGCGCGAGATGATGCTTCCGGGCATTCTCGCCATCGTGATCCCCGTGGTCATCGGCTGCTTCAACCCGGCTATGCTCGGCGGCTTTTTGGCCGGTGCCGTGGCGACGGGTATGCTGCTCGCCATCTTCATGTCGAACGCGGGCGGTGCCTGGGACAACGCGAAGAAGTACATCGAGGGCGGTGCCCACGGCGGCAAGGGCTCCGAAGCCCATAAGGCCGCCGTCGTCGGCGATACCGTGGGCGATCCGTTCAAGGACACCTCGGGCCCGTCGATGAACATCCTCATCAACCTCATGACCATCGTGTCGTTGACGTTCACCCCGCTCTTCATCGCCATCCAGGCTATGCTGTAAGCAGGTAAAGCGCATTCGGGCTCGGACGGTAGCGCCGAGCATCGGCTCGGCCCCGGCGATCGCGTCGGGGCCGAGTTTTTTTCGACCTCTAGCCGTGCGTCCGGAGGGCCGCATGGCCGGAAAGCGGTGTCGGGGCAAGCGCGGGAGCCGTTGCTACAGCGCGAGCCCCATGGCTACCGAGGCGAACGCCACGAGCACGCCGACGACCGACTCGCCGCCGAGCAGTCCCGACGCGATCACGAGTCCCGATTCGTCTTGGGCCTTCCGCTTGGCTTCCGCTTGTTCAGGCGAGAGCTTTGCGCGGCGGCGTTTGCACGCCAGATCGTAGGCGACCTTCGCCATCGCGCCGAGAAACGCGGTGAACGACATGTAGAAGGGCAGGTAGATGCCCAGACCGAGCATCATGACCGGGAGTCCCAGCAAGTAAAGCACGCACCCGACCGCAAGGCCGACGGCGAAAGCGGGAACCGACGGGATGCCCGACACCATGGTGGCGACCACCGACGCCTGTGCGGCAACGAACGAACCGCCCAACCCGAAGGCGTCGGCACCGTAGGCTGCTACAAGCACGAACATGACGGCCACGGCCACGAACGCGCCGAGAACGCCGCCGATTGCCTGGCCGATCCATTGGGCCTTCGGATCGGTGCCGAGCACGTGTCCCGCCTTGAAGTCGTTCATGACATCGCCTGCGAGACCGCATGCGACGGCGATGATGCCGGCAACGAAGAAGAGCTGCGCCTGCGCTACGTTGGATACCGCTGCAACGATCAGAAGCACGATGAGGCCGAAGATCTCCATGGGGTCGATGCCGGTCTGCCCGACGCTCTGCGCGCTCATGGCGGTGGTCACCCAGGCGAGCAGCACGACGATGATGCTCGCAAGCGGATCGAGCCCGAGCCCGATGCAGAGCAAGAGCGCCACGGCGGCCGCCGCGCACGCGATGATGCCGGCGGGCAGTCTCCTGCCCGGCCCCTTTACACCCCTAGATGGGGATAAAAGAANTCGGTGCCGTATCGGTGCGGGATGTGCCGCTTGGGGTCGATCCGAACGTAGCCGCGCCTGCGCCGCTTCTAATCATCGAGAGGGCTTTCGGGAGGATGTGCTTGAGGATGACGCCTACGCCGCAGCCCATCATGACGCCCATGCCGAGGCTCGAGGCGAGCCCCTGTCCGGTGGCCGCATCCCACAGACCGAGACCCGATCCGCCGACGATGATGCCGAAGTTGCCGATGATCGCCCCGGCGAACCACACGACGACCGATGCGGTCCCCACGAGGAATCCGACCGCGAGCAGCATGGGGGAGTTGTAGATGCCGAAGGCGACTCCGGGGATCGGCACGTTGCCGAAGAACATCGCGGGGATCACGCCGAACCAATCGCGCAGCGCCGTGTAGATGCCGGCAATGCCCATCGAACCGAAGAGCTGCTTGCCGACCTTGCCGCCCGCATCGCCCGCTTTGAGCGTCTGGGCAGCCGCCATGCCGATGGGAAACTCGAGTTCGGCATCTTCGATGAAGTACCGTCGCATGAAAACGGTGCAGACGAGGCCCAGGGTGACGCCCGCGAGCGCCACGATGAGCATTTCCCACCAATCGACGGTATTCGCTTTGGTGATGATCCAGATGCCGGGGATGGTGAACGCGAGGCCGCCTGCGACCATCGCTCCCGCCGACATGATCGTGTGCGTGACGTTCGCTTCGTGCAGGTTCGTGTTGCCGAGTGCTTTGAGGAAGAAGAGAGAGGTGATTGCGGCAAAGATGATGGGCCAGGGAAGCGCCCCCATTTTGAGGGCCGTGTACGCCGAAGCCGCTGTGATGATTGCGCAGCCAACGCAGCCTATGGCGACGCCGCGCGCAGTCAACTGACCTTTCGTAGGTTTCATGATCAAAAGCTCCTTCTTGTATATCCGCTTCCTTCGGAAGTCGGGTTACTGAACGGACTCGTACAGTATAATCCCTTCAGAAGGCAATCGAGCCGAACATCGGCGAAGGAAATGCGAGAAGGCGGGTGGTAGCGCTATGGAGGCGAACACGGGCGAAAGCGCAGCGTTTGTGCTGGCGGTCGATGTGGGGAACACGGCTACGCGGTTCGGCCTGCTCGACGGGCTCGAGTTGGCGGCATCGTGGGAGTTTGCCACGCGAAGCCGCATGACCGCCGATGAGGCCCGTCTGGAAATAGCCAATTTCCTCACTATGCTCGAGCGCGATTGCGCAAGAGGCATCGTCGATTGCCCAGGGTTCGCACCTGAAAGCGGGGGCGGGATCGCCGCGGGGCCTGCCGATGCCATTCTGTCATCGGTCGTCCCCGATCTGACGGACGTGTGGGTCAGCGCGCTTACGATAGAATGCGCCCGCAGGCCGTTCGTCGTAGGCCCGGGGCTGAAAACCGGCTTGAAGATGCATTACAACGATCCTTCGGAAGTGGGGCCCGACCGGGTGGCTACGTTGGTCGCTGCGCGCGAGGCCTACGGATATCCCCTTGTCGTGGTCGATTTGGGAACGACGACGAACTTCGATGTGCTCGACGAGCACGGTGCGTTCGCCGGCGGCGTCATAGCCCCCGGCCTTGCGCTTTCGGCCTACGCGCTCGCTCAAGCCGCCGCCCGCCTGCCCGTTATCGAAATCCAGGTACCTTCGTCGGTAATCGGGAAAAGCACGCGGGAGGCGATGCAGGCGGGCGTCGTTCTCGGTGAAGCGGCGCGCATCGACGGACTCGTCGATGCGATCGAGGAAGAACTCGGTTGCAAGGCGCGCGTCATCGCAACCGGCGCACATGCGGCTGCGGTTGCCGCGCTGTCGGAACGAATCGAGCGCGCCGACGAATCGCTGGTGCTGCGCGGGCTCGGAATGCTGTTCGCGCTGAACAGCAAGCGTTGAGCCCCTGGGTCCCCTACCGAGGGCCCGGCATGCCGCACGGCTTTCTGAGCGGGCGCGTTGTTCGAAGTTCGGCAACGCGACCGGGTTCGTGCCCCGAGCCGCACCGCTCCGCGCAGCTACAGCGAGGATACGTGTTCGCAGAAATCGCCGTAGAGCGCATACGCTTCCCCGGCGTTGATCTCGGTTCCGTCGTAGGGATCGAGCGCGGTGAAGTTGCCGAGCTCGAGGTTGTCGGGATCGCTCGCATCGTGGTAGCCGATGAGGGTTATCCAGTGCTCGCCGTAGGCGCCTGCGACGTGGATGACGGTCGGTTTGCCTGCTGCTATCTGGTCGTAAGCCTCACGGAGAAGCGCCTCGTTCGAGCCGAGGGAGCGAAACGACGAGTTGCCGCCGCCCCAGCCGGGCCAGGTGCACATGCCGCATCCGTAAGCCGCATGATCGGTTGCCGTTCCCTGTACGATCGCGTCGCCGTACGCGCAAGCGTAGCCGGGGCAGCAGATGGTGTGCCCGCTTGAAGCCTGGTTGCCGATGGCAGCGATGGCCTCGGGGTCGTAGGCGAGTAGCTTATCGCTTGCTTCGAGCGCGGCAAGCCGCGCGGCCTTCTGCTCTTCTTCGGCGAGTCTCTGCTCGTAATCGGCCTTCATCTCGTCGAGCGGAGCGGCTTGATCGATATCGAACGACGAAAGCGGAATTGCGGTCGAAGGGGATAAGGCCGCTTCGTAAGCCTTTTCGGCATCGATGGGCTTATCGGTGCTGACGGGGCCGACTGGCTCTTTGGCTTTTTCGGAGATTGCGAGCACGGCGGGTGGCAGCGCATTCGGGTCGGCGATCGAATCGGCGGATGCGGAGTTGAGGGGAAGGGAGCACGCGATGGCCGTCGCAAGTGCGATGGCTGCTCCGGGAAAACGACGTTCCAGCAAGTCGGTTCCTGCCTTTCTGGACCGGGTAGGCGAATAAGTGGTGTGATTCCGGTCACGAGAACGGGCAGTATGCTATCCGAAACGGAATGGGAACGCAGCAGCTTGGACGAATCTTGCAGCGAAGCGCCACAAGTGCTGCATGAAACCAACATAACGGTTCGGCAACGGTTACTGCGGCCCTTTGAGGGTGCGATACTCGCGTGGACTGATGCCCTGACAGCTCTTGAAGGCTTCGGAAAAGCTGCTTTGTCTCGTGTATCCGATCGATGCGGCGATTTCGGCCATCGTCAAATCGGTAGTCGCGAGCAGTTTGCACGCTCGGTCCATGCGAAGGTCGCGCAGGTGCTCTTGGGGCGTTTTACCTTCGGCCCGCCTGAATATCCCGGTGAGCTTCGTTGCGCTCATGCAGGCGATGCGGCAGAGCTCTTCGGTTGAAACGGGTCGATCGAGGTTGACCTTCATGTGGTCGAATACGCGGGCGAGCGCAGCGCGGTCGGCTTTGCTCATCGCGGCATTCGGATAGTGCGTGCGTGCTACCTGCCAGTCGACGAGAAGCGCTGTGCACTCTAAGACTTTGCCCCCGAAGAAAGCCGGAGCAGCAACCGCTCCCGGCCGTGCAATCCTTATTTCGTCGAGAGATTTGACGAGCGGGGGAATGGCGTGCGTGCCATCGAGTGCGGCGATCGCCGAAGTGAGTACGAGTGGATCGCAGTGGCATGCAAGGCTGAGCTTGCGCACGGCGGGGGGTAGCAGCGCTATGCCGTACGTTTCGACGGTCTCGTTTGCCGCGATGTCGATCATGGGGGGAGGCGCGCAAGCTTGCTGAACTCGACCGACGGGAGCACGGTTTACGCGGTTCGACGTAGCGGTGCGGGGGCCGGGCAGCCGGGTGCAGGTGCCGAAAAGAAAGCAGTCGAGGGCGCGGGCTGAGGTTCTGACGGCCTGGGCAACCGCAAAGTCGCACGAAAAGAGGGCGGTTGCGTCGTCGATGGAAAAACACCAGAGCGTTCCATGGCCGTAGGGTGCAGTGATGTGCCATGAAACGGTCGCGCCCCCGCAGCCGAGGGGGTCGGCGATCGGCTCGGCGTGGATTACGAGCGCGAGATGCTCGATCAACGATGATGCGGTTGGGCGTATGCGTGAATCCTGCTGATTCACCGATGTCTCCTCGCTGGTTGAAGGCTGGTATGCGGTACCGTCTGCTTGCTTGTCGCGTCGAATAGTAACCAATGGCTAACAAACAGGACGAGTATAGCAAAGGATCGGGGCGGTGCGACGGCAAAGCCGTCTGTTTCGGGATGCAGATTCGCTGCGCCTTTGCCGGATGCCGATCGAAAGCGAACACGTTGTGCGCCTAGGCGTTCGCTCGTCGTCTTGCTCTGAATTCTCTCGGGGTTACGCCGAAACGTTCTTTGAAAGCTTCCGAAAAACTGCCCTGACGCGCGAAACCGAGCTTTTCCGCTACATCCGAAAGGGGAATGTCGGTTTCTTCGAGCATCCGGCATGCCCGATCCATGCGAACCGACCGAGCGTACTCTTGGGGCGTCATGCCTTCGGCCTGCTTGAAGAGGCGCGTGAGCTTGCTTGGACTCGCACAGGCTATCCTGCAGATTTCATCGGTTGATACATGTCGTTCGACGTTGTTTTCGATATGCGTGCGCGCTCGGTTGAGCGCGCTGCGGTCGGACGGGCGCAGCGCATTGCGGGGTTCCTGGGCGCGCAGCAGGTTCCAGTCGAGCAAAAGCGAGACCGCTTCGGTGATCTTCGCCTCGTAAAACGCGTGCGCCGTCACGGCGCTCGGCCGAGCTTGGCGTATTTCGTCAAAGACTTGGTTGAGCCCCAGCACGTCGCGGTTTCCGTCGAGTGAAGCTATCGCGCGGGAGAGAACGAGCGGATCGCAGTGGCAGCGCATGCTCATGAGCTGCATTGCTTTGGGTAAAAGCACGATGCTCGTTACATCGTACTGTTCGTCTGCCTTAGTTGTCTGAACGTAGGGCTGGCCTGCCCATGCGTAGCCGAGCAGCGTCCTATCGGCGGGGTCGGTGTTCTTTCCAAAGTAGGGCACCATGTTTTTGCCGTAGGATCCGAAACAGAAGAAATCGGGCGTTTCGCAGGAAAACTCGAGCGGTGTTTTGAAGATGAAGTCGTACACCGCGACACCCATTATGTCGTCGATGGCATAGAACCAGTAGGTTCCGTTGCCGAATGATTCGTCGATCTCCCATAGCCTTCCGACCCGTCCCCGCAGAGGCGGTTCGATGGGAATGCCGTGTAAGGCGGTAGCCTGGGGCACGAAAAGCGCATCGAATTTCGTATCGAAGCGAGCCTTGGGAAAGGTGCGTTTCATTTCGGCATGATCGTTGGGTATTTCGTCTGAAACGTCGCGTTCTGTCATCGTTCTGCATACCTTTCGGGCGATTCGCTAAATTATTAGCCATGACTAACTTTAAGCATACATCAGATGCGGCCGTTGCGGCAAGCACATGGCTGCACGAAGGCACCGAATCCCCAAGGACCGCTCGCCGACTTGATCCGCGCGTGTCTCTTTCGATTCTCGTCTTACTCAACCTGATCGCGTTTGCGCCGACGAATCGCCTGGTCGAGATAAGCGCCGTTGTCGTGTGCGCCGCGGTCATGGGGTGGTGCGGCCGACGCTCTGCCATGTTCAGATGGCTTGCTGCTTACGCGGTTATCTTTGCGGCAGGGTACGCTATCGTGCAGTTTCCCAATGACGTAACAGCATCGTTTGCCGCCATGATCATCACATTTCGTCGGGTGTTCTGTGTGGGAATGTTCGCTTCGAACATGATCGCAACGACGCGTGTGGGCGAGATGGCCTCGGCTTTGCAGCGCATCCGTGTTCCGCGCGGCATGATATGCGGGCTGTGCGTTGCATTGCGCTTTTTCCCCACGATGGGAAAGGAGTTCGTATCGGTTGTTGAGGCTATGAAGGTTCGCGGATTCGCCCTTACGCCGGCTTCGATCCTGCGTCGTCCTGCGGCAACGGTGGAAAACCTTTTGATTCCCGTTATGAGCAGGCTTGCGATCGTGGCCGATGAGCTTTCGAACGCGGCCATAGTGCGCGGGATCGACTCGGACGAGCCGCGAACGTCGTATTACGATTTGCGCTTTTCGGGCATCGATGCCGTATTCTTGCTCCTGTTCTGCGCAATCGCCGCCTCCGTTGCCCTCGCGAAGACCGGGGTGGTCGCATGAGCGCGCCAGAGCAGGCGGCAGGGAGAGCCGAATTCGCCGTCGATATAGAAAACGTCTGCTTCTCGTATGCTTCGGATCCGGGGGTTCGCGCTCTCGACGGCGTGACGCTTCGGGTTCCCTGGGGGCAATGCATCGTGCTTACGGGATCGTCGGGCTGCGGGAAAACAACGGTGACGCGATTGGTGAACGGGCTTATCCCCGCTGCTTACGGCGGAGTGCTCGAGGGCGGGGTGGGCATAGCGGGCACGTCGCTTACCGACTGGTCCGCCGACAAGCTGTGCCGTCGGGTCGGCTCGGTGTTTCAGAATCCACGCAGCCAGTTCTTCAACCTTGATACCACGTCTGAGGTTGCGTTCGGATGCGAGAACCTCGGACTGCGGCGCGACGATATCCGCCGCCGTGTCGACGAGGCGTTTCGGATGTTCGGGATCGGGCATCTGAAAGACCGCGACATCTTTGCCCTTTCGGGAGGCCAGAGGCAGATGGTCGCCATCGCCTCCGCGTGTGCCATGGGGCCCGACATCCTCGTATTCGACGAGCCGACCGCTTCCCTCGACGTCGCCTCGATGCGCCTGCTCGCCCGCACCATCGCGCGACTGAAGGCGCTTGGGAAAACGGTGATTGTAGCCGAGCACCGACTGTGGTGGCTTGCGGAAGTTGCCGATAGGGTGGTGGTTATGCGGGAAGGCCGAATCGACCTCGATTGCGATGCGTCGTCGTTCTCCCGCTTGGATGCGGGGGAGCTCGCGCGGCTCGGGCTGCGCGCTTGGAATATCGAGCAGACGGGCTTGCCGCCTGCTTTCCTCGGAGGCGATGCGGGCGGTGTGGGGCTCGAGGTCGAGAATCTCCGCGCCTCCTATCGGACGGGCCCCGAGGTTCTCAAGGGCGTCGAAGCATCGGTGGAGCGGGGCGCTATCGTTGCTTTGGTCGGGAGAAACGGCGGAGGCAAGACGACGTTTGCGCGCTGCTTGGTCGGCCTTCACCGAGAGTCGGCGGGAACCGTAAGATTTGGAGCGACCGTACCGAAGCGCCGTGCGCGCCCCGAGCACGCTTTTCTTGTTATGCAGGAACCGGGATACCAGCTTTTCGCCTCCAGCGTTCGCGGCGAGCTCGAAAGCGCGCTTGGGCAAGGGGGTTCGAAGCGGGAACCTGGTGAAATCGACGATACGGTTGACGGAGCGCTCGAACGGTTCGGGCTTGCTCATCTCGCCGATCGCCATCCCCTTTCGCTTTCGGGCGGGCAGCGCCAACGGCTTGCCATCGCGGCGGGGACTTCCCAGGGTGCCGAACTGCTCGTCTTGGACGAGCCGACAAGCGGACTCGATTGCGAGAACATGAAGCGGGTCGCACGCGAGCTGCGGCTCGCGTGCGAATCGGGTACGTGCGCCATCGTCATAACGCATGATTTCGAATTCATCGAAACGGCGTGCCAGTCGGTCCTGCACCTCTCTGACGGCGTCATCGGGGAAACCTTCCCCGTCAACACATCAACATTGCCTCGAATCAGAAGCATTCTCGGATTCGGCGGTTGAACCAACAGGCTCGAAAGCCTGAAATCCGGTAGCAAGAGAAAAGGAGTACGCATTATGGGAAGCGCTGCGCAAGCAAAAAAGCCAAGTACGGTAGTGGGGGCTGGGAACGCCTCGGGAAAACTCGTTGGAAAAGACTACATTACGATAGCCGTGTTCGGCCTGCTCATGTTTTTGGTTTTCTTCGCCTTCTCGATGGTGCTCGGCATGAACGCGAACGCGTTCTGGTTCACCCATGCGGCAGGGTCGCTCGTTGCGGGTATCGTCTGGATGTACGTAGCCGCCAAGGTGCCCAAGCGCGGCGCATTCGCCGTTATGGCGGTGCTCGTAGCGGTTGTCGCGCTGCTGCTCGGCATGGTGTGGACGGGCCCCGCTGGCATTGTGGTGGGCGGTCTCGCAGCCGAAGCCATTGCCGGGGCAGGGGACAAGAGGACCGCAACGCGCAGCATCGCCGCCTTTGCGGCGTTCACGCTTTGCTTTTGGGTCGGGCAGGAATCCATGGTGATTATGGCGGGGCAATCCTACGTGGATATGGTGGTGGAAATGGGCATGAGCGCCGAGTACGGCCAGACGTTGGTCGATTTCACGAAAAGCCCGCTTGCTTTGGTTGCCTTGGTTGCGACGGCGGTGTGTCCGCTTATCGGCGGCTGGATCGGCTCGAGGCTTTTTTGCAAGCACTTCGCCCGCATCGCCGCGTGAGGGCATGGCTTTCGGAATGATGCGCCGATATTTCGGCTTCATCGTCAATTCGGCGCAAAGCGGTGCTCTATTTCAGCTTGGTCGTTCTATAGTTTGCCTAATCTAACAAATAGGACTCGCTCTATGCGGGCCGCATCGCAGGTTTCATCCGATGCGGCCCGCAGGCGCGTTGCAGCAAGAGAAAGGAAATCTTATGGCCGACGATGCGGGCTCGACGCCGCAATCCCATCCATCCCGGGGCCCGGGCGCAGCTTTTGGCGTTTCAGGTTCCGAAGCATCTCACCGGAAAAACCCCCTTATGCGGTTGCTCGATTTTGCGGGACCGCATAAACGGCTGACGATTTTGGGCTGCGTGCTTTCGGCGGTAAACGCGCTTCTGTCCATCGCAATGCTCGTGTGCGTGTGGTTCGTCGTGCGCGACCTTGTGGCCGTCGCCCCCGATTGGGCCGCCGCCCAAAGCGCCCCGCTATACGGCGCTGGGGCGCTCGGATGCGCGCTTGCGGGGCTTATCGTGTACTTCTGCGCGCTTATGTGCACGCACCTTGCAGCGTTTCGCACTGCCACGAACATGCGCAAGGCGGCGCTCGAGCATCTTGCGAAGGTGCCGCTCGGGTTCTACAGCGCGCGTTCGACCGGCGAGCTGCGCCGCATCATCGAGGGGTCGACGGGGCTTACCGAGGGCGTGCTTGCGCACCGCATCCCCGATTTCGTGGGTGCGCTTGTGACGCCGATCGCGTATTTGGCGGTACTGTTCGTGTTCGACTGGGTGATGGGGCTCGTCTGTCTCATCCCCATAGCCGCTTCGGCTTTTTGCATGTTCCTCATGATGGGCGGCGGCATGAAAGACAAGGACGGCGAGGGCAACTCGAATGCCATGTCGTTTATGATGAACTATCAAAACGCACTCGATCGGATGAACAAAGCGGCGGTCGAGTACGTGCGCGGCATCCCCGTCGTAAAGGTGTTCCAGCAGACCGTGAACTCGTTTCGGGCGTTCCGAGAATCGATCGCAGCCTACCGAGATTTTGCGACCGCGTATGTGAAGATGTGCGAGGCACCCCAGGTCGCCCAGCTCGTAGCCATCAACGCGACGTTCTTCGTGCTCGTTCCGACGGGTATCCTTCTCGCCTATGCGGCGGGCGATTTCGGGGTGTTTCTCACGAATTTCCTGTTCTACGTCATCTTCTCGGCGCTCACAACAATGATGATGAGCAAGGTCATGTACGCTTCGCAGGCGGTTACCGAAGCGCAGGACGCCGTCGGCAGAATCGAGGGGATCCTCGGGGCGCCGCTCATGGCGGAGGTTCCCGTCGAGGGAGCCAAAGTTCCTGCTGACGATTCGATTGAATTCGATCGCGTAGGCTTTCGCTATCCCGGAAACGACGCATGGGCGCTCGACGGCGTAACCTTGCGCATACCGGCAGGAGCCACGGTCGCGCTGGTCGGCCCCTCGGGCGGGGGGAAGACCACGGCCGCAAGCTTGGTGCCGCGCTTCTGGGACGCTTGTGCGGGCCGTGTGCTCGTGGGCGGCGTCGATGTGCGCGACATATCGAGTGACCTGCTTATGGAGCGCGTGGCCTTCGTGTTTCAGAACGATCATCTTTTCAAACAGAGCCTCGCCGACAACATCCGTGCGGCAAAGCCGACTGCAACGCGTGCCGAGGTGGAGCGTGCAGCGCATGCGGCGCAGTGCGACGACATCATCGAGAAGATGCCCCAAGGGCTCGATACGGTGGTGGGAACCAAGGGCATCTACCTTTCAGGGGGAGAATGCCAGCGCATCGCACTTGCCCGCGCGATTCTGAAGGATGCGCCGATCATCGTGCTCGATGAGGCGACGGCGTTCGCCGATCCCGAGAACGAAGCGCTCATTCAAAAGGCTCTTGGGACGCTTACCGAGGGAAAGACCGTGCTTATGATTGCGCATCGGCTTTCGACGATCGTCGGCGCCGATTGCATCTACGTGCTCGATGGCGGCAAGCTCGTCGAATCGGGTACCCATGACGGATTGCTGGAATCTCGGGGGCTGTACGCCCGCATGTGGGCCGATTATCAAACGTCGGCTTCATGGCGCATCGAAGGAAGGGGGGACGGCCATGCTGCATAGGGTATTCGGCCTCACCGAGCAGGGTGCGAAAAACTTCAAACGCGGCGTTTTTTTCTGTACGCTCGCAAACCTCGTGCTCATGGCTCCCATAGGCATTCTGTTCATGCTGGTCAACGATTTCATGAACCATCTGACGGGGAACGCTCCGCTGCCCGATCCCTGGCTTTATCTAGCGGGCTGCGTTGCCATCCTCGTGGCCATGGCCCTCACCCAATGGGCCGAGTATGCGAACACCTACCTCGTGGTATACGACGAGAGCGCTCGCAAGCGCACCGATCTGGCCGAACATTTGCGCGAACTGCCCCTTTCGTTTTTCGGCAGGCGCGACCTATCGGATCTGACGAACACGATCATGAAGGATTGCGCCGATCAGGAGCGTATGTTCATGCACGTCATGCCGCAGCTGTTCGGCACCGGTATATCGACGGCGATCGTCATCGTAGGCATTTTCTTCTATGATTGGAGGCTGGCGCTCGCGGCGTTCTGGGTTGTGCCCGCGGCCATCGGCATCATGGCGGTATCGGGAAAGCATCAGCAACGCAAGGCCAAGGTCATGGAGGATGCACGTCTCGCTATGAGCGACGGCGTGCAGGAATTTCTCGAGTGCGCTCAGGAGATCCGCGCGACCAACCGCTCGGGCGATTTCCTCGCCGAGCTGTCGGGTAAGCTCGATGCGTTCGAGCGCGGCCAGGTGGTCTCGGAGCTGACGACGGGGGCGTGCGTGACCTCCGCTCAAGCGCTGCTCAAGCTCGGCATCGGTACGACCGTTTTCGTCGGTGCTGCGCTGCTCGTCTCGGGCCAGGTCGATTTCATGACGTACTTTGCGTTTCTGCTCGTGGTTACGCGCATGTACGACCCGGTCAACATCATCCTGCAATCGATCGGCGAACTTCTGGCCATGAGGCTTTCGATCCGCCGCACGCAGGACATCGCCGCCGAAGAGGCCATGCGCGGTTCGTCGACGTTTGCGCCTTCGGGCCACGATCTCGTATTCGACGATGTGACGTTCTCGTACAAGACGGGCGAGCGCGTGCTCGAAGGTGTGAGCTTCTGCGCGAAGGAAGGCGAAGTGACGGCGCTTGTGGGGCCGTCCGGCTCGGGGAAGTCGACCGTCGCGAAGCTCGCGGCGCGGTTTTGGGACGTCGATTCGGGCCGCGTGCTCGTGGGGGGCGTGGATGTGTCGGGGGTTGATCCTGAAACGCTGCTGTCGGATTACGCCGAAGTGTTCCAAGACGTGGTGCTGTTCGACGATACCGTAAGGGAGAACATTCGCCTGGGAAGACGGGGTGCGACCGACGAGGAGGTTCTTGCCGCTGCTCGGGCTGCAAACTGCGATGAGTTCGTCAGTCGTATGCCGCAAGGCTACGATACGCTTATCGGAGAGAACGGCACGCGTCTTTCGGGCGGCGAGCGCCAGCGCATTTCAATTGCGCGCGCTCTTTTGAAGGATGCGCCGATCGTGCTCTTGGACGAGGCGACCGCATCGCTCGACGTGGAAAACGAGAGCCAGGTGCAGGCGGCGCTCTCGCGCCTGCTGGCCGGCAAAACGGTGCTCGTGATCGCTCATCGCATGCGCACGGTGGCCAATGCCGACAAGATCGTCGTTCTCAAGGAAGGCTCGGTGGCCGAACAAGGCTCGCCCGAAGAATTGATGGCGCAGCCCGGCGGCGTGTACCGGCGCATGGTCGAACTTCAAAGCGAGAGTGCGAGCTGGGCGATATAGAAACGGCGCAGGGCTTCGTTGTGAGAACGAAGCCCTGCGGCCTAAGGCGCTTTGGACGGGGGCTACGCTGCGAGCAGCGCCCCGAGGCGCACGCATTCGGAGGTCGCTTCATCGTCGGGATAGTCCTTCGCAATGACCGAGTCGACGAGTTCGAGGCCTGCGCTGACGGCGCGATCTTCCCATAGCTCCATCCACTCTCCGTCGTTCCAGTCGTATGACCCGAACAACGCGACGGGTTTGCCTGCGAGCAGCGGCTCCACCTCGTCGTACATGGGTAAAAACTCAGAATCCTCGAGCTCCTCGTCGCCCATGGCAGGGCAGCCGAACGCGTAGGCATCGAACGCGTCGAGTCTGTTGGGGCCAAAATCGCTTGCGCAGATGAGCTCGGCGTGCGCTCCCTTGCCCCGTACGCCTTCGGCGACGAGCTGAGCCATGGCTTCGGTGTTGCCCGTGCCGCTCCAATAGACGATTGCTACGTTTTTCATAGTGCAAACTCCTTTACTGAGTCGGTTACCGAGACGGTCCTGTCGCATGCGGTGAGGCTTTCGAGGGTTGCGCCCCCGTCGAAGAGGTTCTGGTAGAGGTTCGTGCAGTTCCTGAATCGACAGAAGCAGGCTTGTGCGTCGTGCGCGTTCGCGTACACCTTCCAGCAGCCGCTGCACAGGCTGTTCTCGCCTCGATGCTCGATGAACCCGACGACGTCTTCGAAGGGGTATCCGAGGAAGAAACCGATCTCGTGGGGGAACTCGCACGTTCCGCGCAGCCTGCTTTCGAGATCGGTCCCGCAGATGCGATGGTGCAAACGCTCGATGCAGCCGGCGAGGCAATCGGGGTCGTACCCCGCTTTTCTGAGATAGGATGCCACGTTGGGTTGCCGGATGCTTTCGCAGAGGATGGCGGGGCGGTAGACGAGCAGCAACGCTCCCGATTCCCGCCGTGCGAGAACCTCGAGACGTACGCCACGCGGCTCGAGCCGCGCTCGACAGGTGTTGAGCAGGCTCGGCTCGCATTCGAGTCTCGCCGCTTTGCGGGGGACGGTAAAGAGATTCGCCGGCTTAAGGCAGGCAAGGGTCGGCGTGCAGTGGCGCACGATCTTTCGCTCGAGCGAGCGGATCGGCGTGGTCTTTTCTTCCATAACGCTCCTTATCCACGTAGACGGGCGAATCTCACGGAGGGATGTCGCGCGCTGCGCTTGGGTAAGTTTGACCAGCTGGCGGTCGAACAAAGTAAACTTTGGTTAACATATAGGCGAGAAGGGGGATCAAGTCAAGGAAAAAAGCGGTAGGGGAAGAAAACGCACGCATTCCGAAACCGTTGGTTTCTTCCGTCGGCAGGCGTGCGTGCGAAAGCTGCGGGCGCGTTGGCGGGGCTGACGCGGACGGCGGTTCCCGTTCCGAAACCGCAACCGTTCTTTCGGCGTGTGGCGCGCTGCGGCCATTGCCTCGGTTGCGCTGCTGTGCTATAAAGTTATCTATAGCTAACAATTGAAAGGGGCATGGGTGTCATGATGGAGTTCGGGGCGGCGGACGCCAACGGGGCGTTGGGCTTCACGTGCGAAACCTGCACGACGAAGCAGACGTCAAAGCTGTTGCATGATCTGATCCAGAGCATTGTTTCGGCTCTTGAAGCGCGTGACCCGCATACCGCCGAGCACTCGTTGCGTGTGGGCGATATGGCTGAGAGGACATGCTCTCTCATAGGTTTGCCGGACGACGTTACGGCGACCATCCACATGGCGGCCCACGTACACGATATCGGTAAGATCGGCATTCCCGACAGAATCCTTCTGAGAAACGCCCGTCTGACGCCTGCCGAGCACGCGCTACTGCGCAACCACCCGAGAATCGGCTACGACATCCTTTCGGGATGCGAGAGCCTCGACGGCGTCGCCGAGATCGTTCTGCATCATCACGAACGCTGGGACGGCTCGGGCTATCCCGACGGGCTGGCGGGCGAGCGCATTCCCCTCGGTGCCCGCATCGTTGCGGTGTGCGACTCGATCGATGCCATGCTGGGAAAGCGGCTGTGCAAGAAATCGATGGCGCCGCGCGAGTGCGTACAGGAAATATTCCTCAATGCGGGTTCGATGTACGATCCCGACATCGCCTGGTTTGTGCTCAAGCACTGGGATGCCATCGTCGGCCGCGTCGAGTTCAGGGATTTCATCGTTGCCGAACCGGGGGCCTATCATGCGCTGTGCTGCAGCGTCCCCGCTCCCAAAGCGCTCGACCTCATCGCTTGATCCGGTTTCTGCCGCACGCGAGGACGGTTGGGTTTTTCTCGCTCGACGGTCAGCGACTTCCACCGTATCGCTCGCACGTTTTTTCCTTTGACGTCACCAAGACCTTCCCTTTGTGGCACAATTTGGAAGATTGGGTTCGGACGGAACCGAACAGCCGCCGTGCGCGGCGTTTCGTAAGAAGGGGAGATGACACGTGAGCAAAAACAAGCCAACGCCCACTATGGGGGCCCAAGACAGCCCGGATGCGGTATACGATGCGCGTACGCTCGGTGCGCCGAAAATGGCATTGTTCGGTTTACAGCACATGTTTGCCATGTTCGGCGCGACGATCCTCGTGCCAACGTTGACGGGGTTGTCCGTGTCGGCAACGCTCCTGTTCGCCGGCGTGGGAACGCTTCTGTTCCACCTGCTGGCCAAGGGCAAGGTGCCGGCATTTCTCGGTTCGTCGTTTGCGTTCATTGCGGGTTATGCCGCTATCGCGCCGAACGGCGAGGCCGACCTGCTTCCGTACGCTTGCCTGGGCGTTGCCTGCGCGGGTCTTCTGTACCTCGTGCTGTCGGCGCTGTTCAGGATATTCGGCCCCACGCGCGTCATGCGGTTCTTCCCGCCCGTCGTCACCGGCCCCATCGTCATTGCGATCGGCCTCATCCTTGCAAGCTCGGCGATCGGCAACGCTTCGACCAACTGGGCCATCGCCATCGTTGCCATTGCGGTCATCGTGGTGTGCAACATCTGGGGCAAGGGCATGATCAAGATCATCCCCATCCTCCTCGGCGTTATCGTGTCCTACGTCGTGGCGGCGGTTGCGGGCGTGGTCGACTTCACGCCGGTGGCCGAGGCCGCATGGATCGGCGCTCCCTTCCAGTGGAGCGATACGGTGTTCTCCATCTTCGGAGCCGATTTCAACGCGGGCCTTGCGATCACGGCCATCATCACCATCATGCCGCTCGCGTTCGCTACCATGATCGAGCACATCGGCGATGTTTCGGCCATCTCGTCGACGGTTAACCGCAACTACATCGCCGAACCCGGTCTGCACCGCACGCTTCTGGGCGACGGCCTGGCCACCATTCTCGCGTCGCTGTTCGGCGCGCCCGCCAATACGACCTACGGCGAGAACACCGGCGTGCTTGCGCTCACGCGCGTGTTCGATCCGCGCGTTATACGCATCGCTGCCGTTTTCGCTATCGTGTTCTCGTTCTGCCCGAAGTTCGCGGCGGTCATCTCGGTCATGCCCGCCTGCGTCATCGGCGGCGTCTCGCTCGTGCTGTACGGCATGATCTCGGCGGTCGGCATCCGCAACCTCGTGGAGAACCACGTCGACTTCATGAAGAGCCGCAACGTCATCATCACCGCGCTCATCCTCGTGCTTTCGCTCGGCATCGCCTACAGCGCTGCAGGTGCCATCGTGGTTCCCGTCGGGGAGATCACCATCTCGCTGTCCGGTTTGGCAGTGGGCTCGATCGTGGGCATCCTGCTCAATATGATCCTGCCGGGACACGAGGACATACCGGGTCAAGAACCCCAGGCGCTCGAAGAATACGACGAGTTGGATCGATTGCCGCTCGAGGGATCGTATGAGGGGCTGGCGAACGCAGAGAAATAGCGTTTGCATCGCGCATGGCGATCAAGCAGTCAAGGAAGCGCCTTCGGGCGCTTCCTTTGTTTGGGCGAAGGTGCTGTGAGGAAATCGTGCTATTGGTGCCCATAAGTTAACAATAGCTAACTTATGGTATCATGGTTTCGGTACAGGTTGGCGAAAGGCGGTTTTCATGGTGGTTGGCGTTTGCAAGTCGCTTGAAGAGGGGCGGACGTATTCCTATGCGGATCTCAGCGAGCGGTTCGGTTTGCGCAAAGCGGAGTTCGAGCAGATCCTCGACTATCTGATCGACCGCGGCTGCCTGAAGCCGAAGCTGTTCGAATCCGTCTGTCTCGACGGGGCGACCGTCGTGACGTGCATCCCGTTCGAGCACCGCGTGCGTTGGGAGGCCTAGCGCCGCGCTTCGGCGGCGACGGCAGCGGGCGCTTCGTCTGAAGCGCACTGCCCGCCCGGCTCCGATTGCGGTATCATGGCGGTACTGCAGCGAATACGAGCCGGGGATCGGAGGACCATGCAACGAGACGACGCGCGGAACGGGGCGGGCGCGCGCGAGCGCGGCATGTCGGGTGCGGTGCGGGAGGTCATGGACAAGGGCCTCAACGGGGCCCCGCTCAGAACGGTCGCCCCTGCCGCCCAGGGGACGGCCGGTGCCATATACCGGGNGCGGGCGCTTCGTCTGAAGCGCACTGCCCGCCCGGCTCCGATTGCGGTATCATGGCGGTACTGCAGCGAATACGAGCCGGGGATCGGAGGACCATGCAACGAGACGACGCGCGGAACGGGGCGGGCGCGCGCGAGCGCGTCATGTCGTGTGCGGTGCGGGAGTTCATGGACAAGGGCTTCAACGGGGCCTCGCTCAGAACGATCGCCGCTGCCGCCGAGGTGACGACTGGTGCCATATACGGGTATTTCCCCAGCAAAGAAGCGCTGTTCGACGCTATCGTCGCGCCTGCCGGCGACGAGCTCCTCGCGCGCTACATCGCCTCCCAGGAACGGTTCTACGCGCTGCCGTTCGAAGATCAGACTTTCGAGGGCATGCAGGACTTCGAGAGGGGGGTCGTGCACGAGATGCTCGATTTCGTGTACGACCATCGCGGGGAGTTCCTGCTGATCTTCGCCAAGTCGGCCGGTACGTCGTGGGAGACCTACATGGAGCGCTTCGTCGACGTCGAGGAGGAGAGCACCCACCGCTACACGCGCGAGATGCGCGAGCGGGGCGTCGAGCTGGCCGCGATGTCTCCTGCGACGGCCCGCATCCTGTCGAGCATGTTCTTCCGCGGCTACTTCGAGCCGCTGCTCGCCGGCATGCCGCGTGGGGAGGCGCATGGTTTCATCGCCGACTACGAGCGGTTCTTCCATGCGGGCTACGTCGCGCTCATGGAGCCGCAGCAAAGCGAGGATTCGAAAGACGCGCAGTAGGGCGCGTGTTCCAGGGGCGGAGCGATGCGGGCGCTTGACGGGGCACTGACGCGCCTGCTAGGTGCGACCGCGCAGGCGAAGCGGGGGTTCGGTGCAAGAAATTGCGGTTTTGCGTTCTGGGACGGCCTCGAACGGTCGACACTCGCCATTACCGGTTGATTGCGCGTATAGCGCGTTTTCGTTTTCGCAGATGGCGCTTAATGCGCTGGCCTATTTTGGTTCTGGGCGAACCTTCGATGAGCGCACAACGGCAGTTTCTTGTATCGAGATGGCGTTTTAAGCAACTGAAATGCCTTACTGAAATGAGATGTGCCGATGCGCCATGGCGAAAGGACAGCTTGTTTGAGCGGATCTTCCTTTCGGTGGCACGGCGTTTCGAGCGCAAAGCGGCGCAACGTTCGATCTCGCCGGATCCCGCAGCATTTGCGCGGGCAACGGAAAACCCTTTGGCCGTCTTCAAGTCATAGGGTTTTCCAAGACGGCGGTTATCAACCGCCGAGGCCGTTTTCATGCGAAAATTCAGCGTGGCATGTCTTGGGTGCCAAAAACGTGTCCCGGCGACAGAAATGTTCGGTTTGGGAGAGGTAAAGCGCGGATTTCTGTAAGTTCGAACATCATCTCGAGGCCTCTTGCGCATCTTCAGCTGCGTTATCCCTGGTGAGCGGTAGCCTGCAGTTGGACAGGACACCGATCATCGCCGTCCGTGCGTCCAAACCGAACATTTCTGCACGCAGAGACGCCTTTTACTGCCCGAGAGCCTGCCTTCGGCTCGGCGTCGGACCTTAGGCTCGAGGCGGAAAACGGAAGTTTTCGTCGCAGCGGGCATCCATGTAGAAGAATCGGCGAAAAATACGCGGTATCGGCTTGCCGTTTCCTTATTTCCGGATCAGCGAAGAGCCAAAGAAATCGATCGAAGGAGAAGCACGGAGCGGCGACGAAAAGCTTTTGCTTTCTGTTGTTTTCGGACTTCTTCGCTGTTAGGCGCAGGGCTGGACTCATGGGGCGCGTTGGATGCAGGTACGCAAGCGCATCGGATGCGGGTACGGAAGAAAAAGTTATCACTATCTAACATAACAGTGTTATACTTCCCAATGTAAGCCATAGATAACTTTCAATACGCGTGAAAGGACGAGCGTATGGATGTTGGAAACACGGTCTCGGCCGACGTGGCGGGTGCGACCGAAGAGGGAGTGAGTCTTGAACCGGTAGGCGCAACCGGGACAGTTGCCAGATCTGAAGCGGCGGGTACGCCTGAAAGGACAGGTGCACCCGTAGCGGCTGCCGAGCCCGAAGCGGGGGATGTGCCCGAAACTGCTGTGGAAGAGGGAAGGGGCCGGCCCGCAAACCCGGTTGCCTTGCTGCTCTCGTGGTCGGGTGAGAAAAGGTCGTGGTGCGTTGCCTCCGTGCTGCTCGCCGTTATCGGGGTGGCGGGGAGCATCGTGCCGTACTTCGCGGTGGGTCAGATGATCGCAGGTGTGCTCGCCCAAACGCGCGATTTCGCGTTCTACCTCGGATGGTGCGGGATCGCTGCGGCGGGCTACCTCATCTCTATCATCTGCCACAACGCTTCGACGACCCTATCCCACAAGGCCACGTTCGCCACCATCTCGAAGGTGCGTCGCCGCCTGGCGGACAAGCTCACGCGCGTGCCGATGGGATACGTGCTCGATACGCCGTCGGGTAAGCTCAAGAACATCATGGTAGAAAAGGTGGACAGCATCGAGACCACCCTCGCGCACGTTGTGCCCGAGATGACCTCGAACCTGCTCGTGCCCATCGCCGTGATCGTGTTCATGTTCACGCTCGATTGGCGCATGGCGCTTATTGCCCTCGTCACACTGCCCATCGGGTTCATCTGCTACATGGGCATGATGCGCGACTATGCGTCGTGGTACGAGAAGACCGTCCAGGCCGGTGAGGAGATGAGCGCGGCATCGGTCGAGTACGTGGGCGGCATCGAGGTGATCAAGGCGTTCGGCCAGTCGGCAAGCTCGTACGAAAAGTTCTCGAATGCGGTCACACGATACGCCCGCTCGTTCATCGATTGGATGCACCACTGCCAGATATTCCAGGACGGCGGCCTTGCCATCTGGCCGGCGACGCTCGTCACCGTACTGCCGGCGGGGTGCTTCTTCGTCATGGAAGGCACGCTTGATCCTGCTACGTTCGTCATGGTCGCCGTGCTCTCGCTCGGCATCTTCCCGCCCCTTTACGCCGCGATGAACTTCATCGATTCGCTCGCCCAGATCGGGACCGTCGTCGAGCAGATCACGGGTATCCTCGATGTGCCCGAGCAACGCCGCGCAACCTCGCCCGCTGCAACGGACGGCACGCGCATCGAACTTGAGAACGTGCGTTTCTCCTACGGCCGCGAGGAGGTCGTCCACGGTATCGATCTGACAATCGAGCCGAATTCGGTGACGGCGTTCGTGGGGCCGTCCGGCTCGGGCAAGTCGACGCTCGCGCGGCTCATCGCGGGTTTCTGGGACGCGAGTTCGGGCGCGGTGCGCATCGGCGGCGTCTCGGTCAACGATATGCCGCCCGGCCAGCTTATGGATCTCGTCTCGTTCGTCGAGCAAGACAACTACCTGTTCGACGATACGGTTATGGAAAACATTCGCATGGGCAAACCCGGCGCCTCTGACAGCGAGGTTATCGAGGTGGCGAAGCAAAGCGGGTGCTACGAGTTCATAGAGAGCCTCGAACACGGTTTCGAAACCGTGGTCGGCGGCTCGGGCGGACATCTCTCGGGAGGCGAGCGCCAGCGCATCGCCATCGCACGCGCCATGCTCAAAAGCGCGCCGATCGTGATCCTCGACGAGGCGACGGCCTACACCGACCCCGAGAACGAGGCGGTCATCGAGGCGGCGGTCGGCAAGCTCGTCGCCGGCAAGACGCTCATCGTGATCGCCCATCGCCTTTCGACCATCACCGACGCCGATTCGATTGTCGTGGTGGCGGACGGCCGCATCGAGGCGCAGGGGACCCACGGCGAACTGCTGGCGACGTGTCCGCTCTACGCGCACATGTACGAAGCCCACATCGATGCCAAAGACGCTGCGTAAGGAGGTTAAGTTGTTCTCAACGTTCAAAAAATACTTCGCCTTCGGCGGCAGCTATGCGAAATACCTCAAGCGGGGCATGGCGTTCTCGGTGCTCAACTCGTTCTTCGAGGCCTGGCAGATGATGGCGTTCGCCGTCGTGCTCTTTGCCCTTGCGAGGGGCGCCGTTACCCAAACGACCCTGTTGACCTCGCTCGCCATCATGCTCGCGAGCATCCTCGGCTGCTTCGTCACGGCGCACTTCAAGAGCGAGAACTTCTGCAAGGGGAACTTCTCGATGACCGGCGAGAAGCGCACGCAGATCGGCGACCGCATGCGGTACCTGCCGATGGGTTACTTCAACGAAAACAGCCTCGGGAGCATTTCGGGCACCATGACCAATACGCTCGACGACGTGCAGAACGCGGGCGGCATGGTGTACACCAACGTGATCTCCGGTTTCGTGTTCTCCTCGATTATGGCTATCATGCTGCTGTTCTTCGATTGGCGCATCGGGCTCATCGTCGTGGCGACGATCGCGCTGTTCCTCGGCATCAACGCGCTCATGCAGCGTGCGTCCAAGAAGGTGACCGGGCGTCGCGTCGCAGCACAGAGCGCCATCGTCGGCGCCGTGCTCGAGTACGTGCAGGGCATCGGGGTGGTGCGCGCGTTCTCGCTCGTCGGCGACGCGGAGCAGAAACTCAAAGGTGCCATCGACGAGTGCGAGCGCATGAACGTCCGTCTCGAACTCAAGTTCATCAAATACGCGATCGCGCAGACGCTGCTCACCAAGGCCTCGAGCGTGGCGATGTGCCTCGTTGCGATATGGTGTTGGATTGCAGGCACGATGGAGGCGGGCGTTTGCCTCGTTATGATCGTCGCCTCGTTCATGGTGTACGGTAAGATCGAGATGTCGGGCGTATTCGCAAGTTTGCTGCGCATGATCGACATCAGCATGGACAAGGTGAACGCGATGATAACGACGCCCGTGATGGACGGGGGAGCGTGTGCTGCTAGCCCCGAAAACTTCGACCTCGTCGTGGAAGATGCGTCGTTCGGCTACGGCGAGCGTGTGGTCGTCGACCGCGTATCGCTGTCCATTCCCGAGAAGACCACGTGCGCGATCGTCGGCCCCTCCGGGTCGGGCAAGACTACGCTCACGCAGCTCATGGCTCGGTTCTGGGACGTGGATGCGGGCAGGATCACGCTCGGCGGCACCGACATCCGCGATTTCGAGGTGGACGCTCTGCTCGCGAACTTCTCGATGGTGTTTCAGGGAGTGTATTTGTTCGACGACACGATCGAGAACAACATCAAGTTCGGACGGCCGAGCGCGACCCATGCCGAGGTGGTCGATGCGGCGAAGCGCGCGTGCTGCACCGAGTTCATCGAGAGCTTGCCTGCCGGCTACGAAACGCGCATCGGAGAGGGCGGTGCGGCGCTTTCGGGCGGCGAGCGCCAGCGCATCTCGATTGCGCGCGCCATCCTCAAGGATGCGCCGATCATCATCCTCGACGAGGCGACGGCCAACGTCGATCCTGAAAACGAACGCGATCTGCAGCGGGCGGTCGCCGAGCTCACGCGGGAGAAGACCGTCATCATGATCGCCCATCGCCTGAAGACCGTGCGCAATGCCGACCAGATCATCGTACTCGATCGGGGACGCATCGTGCAGCGCGGCACGCACGACGAGCTCATGGGCGAGACGGGCATCTACGCCGACTTCGTGAGCATGCGCGAGCGCACCATCGGGTGGAAGCTCGCCGGCCGCACGGTAGCGGCGGCAGGGTAGGGCCGAGCGCTGCAGCTGTTGCGGGGTGCGGCTCGGGTGCCGTGCGAGGGCGCGGCACCCGTCTGGGCGCGCAAAGCGTCCCGACTTGCTTGCGCTCTGCGGTGGCGGCTGCTGCGAGGTCTATTTTCTCTTATACCCCGTATAGAGCGTCATGGCGGCGCATACCACGCCCGCCCAAGCCCAAAAACGATGCTGCTTCATGGATGGGCACCTCTCTTTCTGGTTTTTCTGGCGGCAAATGTAAAGTTAACCACCGTTGACTAATTATTCTGTCCGTATTATCGTATAAAAAGTTAGGTTAATGCAACTTATTTGCATTAAAGGAGAAACGTTCAGGAAGACTGGAAGGCGGTTTCATGAAAACGAAAACGAAGGGCGGTTTGCTGGTTGGTGCAGGTTTCCTTCTGGGAACCGTGGGCGTGAAAGCCCTTACAAGCAGTACGGCGAAAAAAGCCTATGTGCAGGGCGTTGCGAAGGGGATTCAAGCCAAAAACTGCTACGAGAACATTGTCGAGCAAGCGAAAGCCCAAGTCGACGACATCGTAGCCGAAGCGCAGTACATCAGCGTGGCGTCGGGTGACGACGCTGCGGAAACGCAGGTGGCTGCCGAGGACGGCAAGGCGAAGGCACAGGCTAAATCTTCCGCGAAGAAGTAACGCATGCATTACGCGATAGAGCACGAAATACCGGGTCGCATACGGGTCCGGTTGCCTGGCAGCATCCCTGATCGGGATATCGACCCTTTGACAAGAACGCTCTGCCGATGCGACGCGGCTAAAAAGGTTGTGGTATACCCCCGTGCCGGGTCTGTAGCTATCGAGTATGCGGGGGTGGGCGGCCGTGCTCGGGTTCTCGAGAGGCTTTCGTCGCTCGACGCGGCCGAGATCGAGCATGCGCGCGACGATTGCGCCCTGGCTCTTGTTCCGCGAACCCATTCGCTTCTCATGGACATCGCAGCGCTTGTCGGATCTTATTTTGCGCGCCGGTGGTTTCTTCCCAAGCCGATTGCGGCGGTTGTCACCCTATGGCGCTACCGCACATTCCTCCGTGCGGCGATTCGCTCGCTCGGAAGATCGCGGCTCGACGTTCCCGTTCTCGACGCGGCGGCCATCGGCATGTCGTTTATCAAGCGCGATCCCCGGACAGCGGGCCAGACGATGTTCCTGCTCGACCTCGGCGAAACGCTCGAGGAGTACACGCGAGCGCGCTCCGAAAGCGAGCTCATCTACACGCTCCTCGATATGCCCGAAACCGCCCAGCTCGTCAAGGGCGGGCAAGAGGCGGCGGTTTCGTCGAGCTCGCTGTGCGAGGGAGATCTCGTGGTGGTGAGAACGGGTATGTCCATCGGCATCGACGGCGTTGTCGAGAGAGGCGTCGCCATGGTGAACCAGGCCACGCTGACCGGTGAGCCGCTCGCCGTCGAGCGTACGGTTGGCGACGACGTGTTTGCAGGCACCGCTGTCGAGGATGGCGAGATCTTCGTGCGGGTGAAAGCGAATACGGGCGACACGAAGCTGCGCTCGATCGTTTCGCTCGTGGAGCAATCGGAGGCATGCAAATCGGGGAGCCAATCGCGTATGGAGGCGCTTGCCGATAGCATCGTGCCGTGGAATTTCCTGCTTGCGGGAGTCGTCGCGCTTGCGACGCGCAGCCTGCTTAAGACATCGGCCGCCCTTATGGTTGATTACTCGTGTGCGCTTAAGCTGACCGGTTCGATCGCCGTGCTTTCGGCGATGAGCCAAAGCGCGAAGGCGGGCATAACGGTAAAGGGGTCGAAGCATTTCGAAACCATGGCTGCAGCCGATACGATCGTGTTCGATAAAACGGGTACGCTTACCGAGGCGTTGCCGAAGGTCGCCTGCGTGCTTGCTCTCGACGGATGGAACCGCCGCGAGGTCTTGCGTTTCGCTGCCTGCCTCGAAGAGCACTTTCCCCATCCCGTCGCTCGTGCGGTCGTGCGCGCTGCGGCGGAAAAGAACCTCAAGCACCGCGAGCGCCATGCTGCCGTCGAATACATCGTCGCACATGGTATCGCCTCGTCGCTCGAGGGAAAGCGCGTCGTGATCGGATCGGAGCATTTCGTCGTGGAAGACGAGGGTGTTCCCATAAGCGACGAGCAGAAACAGAAGATCGCCTGCGAAACAGAAGGCCTCTCGCCGCTCTACCTTGCGGTTGATGGCGAGTTGATCGGCGTGCTCGGCATCGAGGACCCGCTGAAGGCGGGTGTGGCGGAATCGATCGACGAGCTTCGCCGGCTCGGGTTCAACCGTGTCGTGATGTTGACCGGCGACAACGAGCGGACTGCGGCGCGCATCGCCGAGGACGCGGGCATCGTCGAATTTCACGCCAGCATGCTGCCGGCAGACAAGCATGCGTTTGTGGAGGCCCTGCGTGCCGAGGGAAGTTGCGTGGTCATGGTGGGCGACGGCGTGAACGATTCGCCCGCTCTCTCTGCGGCCGATGTCGGAATAGCGATGGGGCAGGGAACTGCCATCGCCAAAGAAGTGGCCGATGTGACGCTTTCGGGCGGATCGCTCGAGGCGCTCGTAGAGCTTCGCAAGCTCGGCAGCGCGCTCATGTCTCGCATGAACGGTTCGTATGGGGGCGTTATGGTTGTGAACAGCGTTTTGCTGGCAGCGGGCATCGGGGGCCTCCTGCAGCCGCAGACTTCGTCGCTTCTCCATAATGCGACAACCGTTACGTTGAGCGCGCGCAACGGTTCGGCATATCGCTTGAGATAAGGCAAGGGCGGGTTCGCGACGTGCCGAAAACGTAGGTGCAAGCCCGCCCAGCGGCTTGGGTGCGGGCGGTTGCGCGCGATAGCCCTGCATCGATTGCGCGTCCCGTTGCGGCGGGATGCGTTGCAACGGGGCATAGGGTTCTGTCACCCAAAAATTAGATATGGTTTACATTTTATCGATCTTTGGGTACCATGTCCCTATAAGTTAACTTAAGCAAACTAAAATGCGAGGCCGAGACGGAACTGCAAGGAGGCGGGTGCACGCATGAAAAAATTCGAGCTGGTCGGCGATGCAGTCGAGGGCGTGGCGGTCGAAACCGTCCCGACAGATGCGGCGCAATCGCCTCACGCTGCCAAAGCCAAGGAGCGCAAGGGCTATGCCAAGGCGCTTTGGGCGGCGGGCGGCTTCGCGTGTTTCGGGCTCGGGGTCGTCGGAGCAGTGCTTCCAGTCATTCCGACCACGCCGTTTCTGCTCGCTGCCGCGTTCTTTTTTGCCCGCAGCTCCGACAGACTCAATAGTTGGTTCAGATCGACCAAGCTCTACAAGCGGGTTCTCGAAGGCTACGCCACGAAGCGCTCCATGACGGTGAAGGCGAAGCTCTCCATACTCGTACCGGTGACGATTCTGCTTGCCATCGGGTTCGCCCTTATGGCGAACGTGCCGATCGGGCGTGTGGTGCTCGCCGCCGTATGGATCGGACACATCGTCTACTTCGGTTTCATCGTGAAAACCGACAAGGCGGGCTAACGGCCGCCCGGCTTTCAGCGCACTGTCTCGCCGCGATCCCTCGGCGTCTATCCCGTCGGTCTCTCGTCGGCGTACTCGGCAGTCTCTCGGCGAAAAGTTGACCAAATCTAACCGTATTGTGTTAGTCTAGGATAACTACTTAGATGCGACTGCAAAGGCGAGGTTCGATGTTCAATAAACGGCTTTTGGCCATGGTGCCGACGGCCATGCGCTATATTCTGGCCAACGTTGTGTTCCAATGGGTGTCCCTTATCGCCAACATCGCGATGATGGTGACTATCGGGCTTTTCATCTACGACACGCTTGCTGCGACATCGGGAGGCGTTACCCTCGGCACCGTGCTTCTCGTTGCCGCGGCCGCCATCGCCGTCCGCGCAATCTGCACGACGGCGGCCCAGTCGATGAGCTGCAAAGCCGCCTCCATCGCCAAGAAGACGATGCGCCAGGCGGTGTACGATAAGCTCGCGCGGCTCGGTCCCGCCTATGCCGAGAAGGTGCCGACGAGCGAAGCCGTGCAGATGAGCGTCGAGGGCGCCGAACAGCTCGAGGTGTACTTCGGTTCGTATCTGCCGCAGCTGTTCTATGCGATCGTCGCGCCCATTACGCTGTTCTGCTTTTTGGCGCCGTGGAGCCTTCCCGCCGCTATCGTGCTGTTCGTGTGTGTGCCGCTCATCCCCGTTTCCATCATGGCCATACAGCGGATCGCCAAGCGGGTCGTGCGCTCCTATTGGGGCAAATACGCCGATCTCGGGGGAACGTTTCTCGAGAACCTGCAGGGTCTTACGACGCTGAAGATATACCGTGCCGACGGTGCGCGCCATAAGCGCATGAACGAAGAGGCCGAAGGCTTCAGGCAGGCCACCATGAAGCTGCTCTCGATGCAGCTCAACTCGATCAACGTCATGGACCTGCTTGCATACGGCGGCGCGGCGGTGGGCATCATCGTCGTGCTGTTCCAGTTTGCGGGGCAAGCGGCGTCGCTGGCGGCGGCGTTCGTCATCGTGTTCCTTTCCGCTGAGTTCTTCATCCCCATGCGCACGTTGGGCTCGTTTTTCCATACCGCCATGAACGGCATTGCGGCGGCTGAAAAGATGTTCGATCTCATCGACGCGCCTGAACCCGAGCGCGGGAGCGAGCGCATCGATCCCGCCAACTGCTCGATCGAGTGCCGCGGTCTCACGTACTCGTACGACGGCGTGCGCACCGTGCTCCGTGACGTCGACTTCGATGCGGGGCAAAACCGTTTCACGGCAATCGTGGGGGAGAGCGGCTCGGGCAAGTCGACGCTTGCCGGCATCCTCTCGGGCCGAAACGCCGCCTACGCCGGTTCGGTTACGATCGGCGGGACCGATGCGTTGGAGATTTCCCGCGAATCGCTCATGCGATCGCTCGTGACCGTGTCCTTTTCGAGCTACCTGTTCAAGGGGAGCGTGAAGTCGAACCTGCTCATGGGTAAGCCGACCGCCTCTGACGATGAGCTTTGGCACGCGCTCGACCGCTGTCGTCTCGGCGATTTCGTTCGCGCGGCGGGCGGTCTCGACATGCCGCTTGCGGAACAGGCGGCGAATCTTTCGGGCGGCCAGCGCCAGCGTCTCGCCATGGCGCGCGCTCTGCTGCACGACGCCGACATCTACGTTTTCGACGAGGCCACCTCGAACATCGATGCGGAGAGCGAAGCGGCGCTCATCGAGACGATCGGCGAGCTTGCGCGCACGAAGACCGTCATCATGATCTCGCACCGCCTTGCGGCCATCAAGGGCGCCGATCGCATCTACGCGATGGCGGACGGGCGCATTGCCGAAGCGGGAACCCATGACGAGCTTCTCGCGAACGATTCGGTGTATGCGCAGCTGTGGAACCAGCAGGCAAAACTCGAGGCGTACGCCGCCCGCGAGCATGCCGTATGCGAGCCTGCCGAAGCAGCGCCCTCGACCGCGGTGCCGATGGATGCGGCCGACGCGTCGTGGGTCGGCGGGCAAGGCGCAGACGGGCCGACCGATGCGGGGGGGATATCGACGGCGCCGGAGAAGAGGCGCTCGAACCTCTCCGTCATGCTTCGGCTCATTGCGCTCGTCGGCCCCTTGCTGCCGTACATGGTCCTCGCCATCGTGCTTGGCGCAGCGGGCTTTCTGGCGGCGATCTTCCTCACCACGTTCGGTGCTTACGGCATCGTCGACGCAGCGGGGATGCCTGCCGGCATCGGCTTTACCGCAGCGTGCGTGCTCGTTGCGGTATGCGGCATCGTGCGCGGACCCCTGCGCTACGGCGAGCAGCTCTGCAACCATTTCATTGCGTTCAAGCTTCTCGCGCTCATTCGCGATAAGGTGTTCGGCGCCTTGCGCCGCCTTGCGCCGGCGAAGCTCGAGGGTCGCGACAAAGGCAACCTCATATCGCTTTTGACCTCCGATATCGAACTGCTCGAGGTATTTTACGCTCATACCATATCGCCTATCGCCATTGCGATCATCGTATCGCTGATCATGACCGTGTTCATCGGAACGTTCTCGCTGCCGCTCGCTTTGTTGGCTCTGGGCGCTTACCTGGTGATCGGGCTTGCCGTACCCCTTGTTGCTTCGCGTATGGCGGGCAAAGGCGGGCGGGCGTTCCGCGATCAGGTGGGCGATATGAACACGTTCGTGCTCGACAGCCTGCGCGGATTGCGCGAGACGCTCCAGTACGGGCGCGAAAAGAAGCGCTCGGTCGAGCTCGAAGAGCGCACCGACGGGCTTGCGACGGTCGAGGCCGTGCTCAAGCGCAGGACGGGCCGCTTCATGGCGCTCACGGGCGCCCTTGTGCTCGCCTTCGATGTCCTCATGGTTGCGCTAGCCTTCGGTCTGTACGCGGCGGGGGAGGTCGGATTCCCGGGCGCGCTTATCTGCTCGATGGCCTTCATGTCCTCGTTCGGCCCGGTGATTGCGGTTGCCAACCTCGGCTCGACGCTGCAGCAGACGTTTGCTTCGGGCGCGCGCGTGCTCGACGTGCTCGATGAAAACCCGGAAGTCGAGGATGTGGCCGACGGCGCCGACATCGCCTTCTCGGGCGCTCGGGCGAACGGCGTCGGTTTCTCGTACGGAAGCGAACCTATCCTCGACGATGTGAGCCTGGTAATTCGACCGGGTACCGTCGTGAACATCGCAGGACGCAGCGGGTCGGGCAAGTCGACCTTCCTTAAGCTGCTCATGCGGTTCTGGGATGTGACGAGCGGATCCATCGCGCTTTCCGGTATCGACGTACGCAGCGTCAACACCGAGAGCCTGCGCGAAAACGAGAGCTACATGACCCAGGAAACCCATCTGTTCGCAGGAACCGTGCGTGAGAACATCGCGCTGGTGAAGCCCCAAGCGAGCGATGCGGAACTCGACGAGGCCTGCCGAAAAGCGGCGATCCTCGACCTGATCGAACGGCTGCCGCAGGGCTTTGACACGCCGGTCGGCGAGCTCGGCGATACGCTGTCGGGGGGCGAGCGCCAGCGTATCGGGCTTGCGCGCGTGTTCCTCTACGATGCCCCGTTCGTGCTCCTCGACGAACCCACCTCGAACCTCGACAGCCTCAACGAAGCGTCGGTGCTTTCGGCGCTCGAGGCGAGCAAGGCCGACAAGACCATCGTGCTCGTGAGCCATCGAGCATCGACCTGTATGTTCGCCGACGCGACGTACTCGGTGGAAAGCGGACGGGTCAGCTGACGGGCTCTTTGACCTCGCCGCCCTTCGTTTCGGATCCGCGATGTCCGCCAACCGCCTTCGTGCGATGAATCTCGGGGCACCATAGCATTATTCGGCCGCATCGTCGCAGGTCGTGGATAACGATTCCGATAATAGACGCCGAAAGGCCTCGCACGAAGGCGGTTGGTGGACATCGGGTGCGCGGCAAGGGAAAGCCCCCGATTCGATCGCCGGGCGATGACGCGGGGGCTTTGGGGATTCGTGCGAAGCGGATTACTTCGCGGTTTTGAAAGCCTTCCAGATAACGGCGGCAAGAGCTGCTCCGACGAGCGGCGCGACAACGAACACCCATACCTGGGAGATCGCGGTCGGATCGATCGGGGCCATGAGCAGCGCGGGGCCGAAGCTGCGTGCGGGGTTCACCGAAGTTCCCGTCAGCGGAATGCCCATGATGTGGACGAAGGCGAGCGTGAGGCCGATGATGATGCCCGCGTAGGGGGCCGTCTTCTCGTTCGCGGTCGATCCGAGCACCGAAAGAACGAAGATGCAGGTGAGGATAACCTCGACGACCAATGCGCCGATCAGGCTTATGCCCACCGAAGACGCGGCTTCGTAGCCGTCGCATCCGAGGCCCGTTGCGGCCACGCCGCCGAGGCTCGCGCAGTTCGCGATGATGAAGTAGAGGAGCGCCGCGCCGACGATGCCGCCGACGAACTGCGCGACCCAGTACCCGATCAGATCTTTGCCCGACAAGCGCTTGTCGAGGAACAGGCCGAATGAGACGGCGGGGTTGATGTGGCAGCCCGACGTCCCCCCGATTACGAACGCCATGGCGACGATCGACAGGCCGAACGCGAGCGCGATACCGAGCGTGCCGAGCACCGATCCCGCTACCGCTGCGCTTCCGCAGCCGAACAGGGTGAGCACGCAGGTGCCGAAAGCTTCTGCGGCGTACTTTTTGATGGAAGATGATTCCATGCTTTGTCCTCCTTGCAATGGTGGGTGTTTGTGCAAGCGCCCATGCTACCACCAAGGAAGGCGGCTTTTTTCTGGTTCATCTAACGGTTGCGGCGGACAGGCGACCCCAGATCGCGGGGCGGATCGCAGGGCTAAAGCGCGGCTTCGGCGATCGGTTCGCCCGAAAGAGCCTTGAGCGAGAAGACCCCGTCTTCGAACAGGGCGAAGCTGCGGCTTCCGTCCTTCGGGATCGAGACGCTGCCGGGATTCACGAGCAGGATGCCGGCAGCGTTTTCACGCTCGAGCTGCTTTTTGTGCGTGTGCCCGTAAAGAAACGCACTGCCGAAGGCGAGGTAGGGAAGGTTTTCGGGGTTCCAGAGGTGGCCATGGGTGGCGAACAGCATCCTGCCCCGATCGTCGACGAGCTCGGTGTAGTCGGCCATGCAGGGGAATTCGAGCACCATTTGATCGACCTCGGCTTCACAATTGCCGCGCACGGCAACGATGCGGTCTTTGAGATCGTTGAGGATGCGGGCGACGGTTTTCGGATCGTATCCGTCGGGCAGGGCGTTGCGCGGCCCATGGTAGAGCAGATCCCCCAAGAGGAGGATGCGATCGGGCGCTTCCTCGTCGATGCGGTCGGCGAGCGTGCTGCAGAAACGGGCGGAGCCGTGTATGTCGGAAGCTATGAGAATCTTCATGGTGGTCCTGTTCGCTTGGCGGTTTCATCGGTTTGAGGCTGTGCGCTCGGGGTGCTCAGCCTCGCAGGTCGGCGCAATAATCCTGCGTGATGATGTGCTTGTCGCTTTTCGGGAAGAGGAACTCGTAGAGGGTCGTGAAGTAGCTGTCGGTCATCGAGGCCATGTAGTCGACGACGATCTGATCGGGATTCTCGGCAAGGTACTCGTCGGCGCGGACCGTTCGCGATTTCGTGACGAGGTTCGCTATGTGGTGGCGGAATATCGGCGAGCCCTCGTCGCGTGCGACGAGCTGGGCGCGCAGCTTTCCGTACATCTCGGCGAACATCTCTTCGACGATGTTGCCGTAACCCGAGATCACGCCTTCGTTGAAGTAGATCTGCTCGTAGTTCTGCGTCTTTGCGCGCTTGAGGTCGTCGAATACGGCCTTGCTCATGGCGATGCGGTCCTTGCCGTAGCTGTTGTTCACGATATCGACGGTGAGGTTGTTGATGATCTGGGCGTTCCCTCGGCCGATCACCTGGGAGTCGAAGCTCGAAAGCGAACCGAGCACGCCCATGTCGATGGCGTCTTGGCGGTCTTTGCCGAGGTAGGCGATCATATCGCTCACACGCACCACGCATCCTTCGAGCGTCGAGGGCCGCAGGGTCTTGATCGTCGTTTCGTCGGTGTAGCAGCGTTCCACGATGGCGTCGAACGTATCGAAATCGGGAAGGTCGCTCATGGAAAGCACTTGCTGGGCGAACTCTCCGTTGTGGCAGAGCACGCCGTCGAGCGTTTGCAGGCTGATGTTGCGCCTGAAGAGCTTGTCGAGCACGCGTACCGAGTGGACGTTATGGTTGAAGAAGCGGCCGGTGTTGGCGTGGTAGAGCTTGCCGAGGAACTTCTCGCCGGCGTGGCCGAACGGGGTGTGTCCCACATCGTGGCCGAGGGCGATCGCTTCGATGAGATCGATGTTGAGACCGAGTATTCCGCCGATGTTGCGGGCGATGCGGCTCACGAGCTGCACGTGCAGGCCGCGCCTCGAGATGTCGTCGTTCTGTATGAACGAGAACACCTGCGTTTTGTCCGCATAGCGGTTGTAGGCGGGAACGTTGATGATCTTCTCGATATCGCGTCCGAAAGCGGGACGGGTGAGCGTCGCTTCGTCGTGCTCGTTTGCCTGACGGCGAACGACGTGCTCGTCGTCGAATCGATAGGGGTTGCCGACACCGTTCGCCCGATCGCTGCGTATCGCATCGGCAATATCGGGATCGAGCGAAAGGTAGGGGATGGGGCTGCGGGCTTCCCGCCCGGGGTCGTTCGATGCGCTGCTCATGTCGTGTGCTCCTACTGTGCGGTGGCGATGCGCTCTCGGCGCTTGCTGTTCAGCGCTATTGTATCGCATCGGGCCCTTCTATACGGCAGCATGCGGGTTTCTTCGGATGTTTGGCTTTGACGCCGCGTCGCTTTGTCGTGGTACTATAGGCGCTGCGCACCAGATTGCCGCACGATGGCCTGCGTGGCGAGTTTCTATCCGACAAACGAGGTAGCCGCATGAAGTTCGACCAAAGACCGGATCTATCCCTCAATCAGCATCTGCATCTCACCACCGAGCTCAAGCAGGGCATATCCATCCTGCGCATGTCGGCGGCAGAGTTGTGCGAGTACGTGCGGCAGTGCGTTGAGGAAAACCCGTTTCTCGACGAGGACGATTGGGTCGAACCGCGTCATCCGGCCATCCCCGAGCGCTATATGCAGGACGTGAGCGCCGATGCGCTCTTCGAAAAGCGGGGGCACGGCAGTCCGGAGAGTTTCGACAGAGAGCGAAGCGACATGTCGCAGCGATCCTTCTCGATCGACCGCTACCTGACAGAGACGGATTCGCTCGATGCGTTCTTGAGCGATCAGCTGCGCATTCAGTCCGATTGTACGAGGACGATGGTTGTCGGCAAGTACCTTATCGGCAACCTCGATTCGAACGGCTATCTTTGCATGTCCGTTGATCAGGTGGCAGCCGCCTTGGGAATCTCCGAGGGGGAGGTCGGACGGGTGTTGTCCCTTGTCCAGCAGTTCGAGCCGACCGGGGTGGCCGCACGAAATCTTGCCGAATGCCTCGAGCTGCAGCTGAGGAAGAGCGGCGATTTGACTCCGATGCTCGAGCGTCTGATAAAAAACTATCTCGCTGATTTCGAAACGCGAACCCCCGCTTCGATTGCCCGGGACATGGGAGTCACGCTTGCGGAGCTGAACGAGGCGCTCGATGTGATTCGGACGTGCAACCCGCGTCCCGCCGCGCAGTTCGGCCAGCCGTCGCGCCCCATTTGGCCCGAAGTGGTCGTGGAGCTGGGCGCGGACGGTGAATATACGGTGAGCCTTCAGGATTTTTACCTTCCCCATATGAAAATCAACCCCACATACCGCACGTTGGCCTCGACTGCGAAGGAAAGCGAAGCGAAGGCGTATCTTACCGAGAAGCTCAAAGAAGCCGAAAGCCTTATCGACGGCATCAACTTCAGGCATGCTACGCTGTATAAGATCGCATGCTGCATCGTGCAGATGCAGATCGAGTTCTTTGTGAGGGGCTACGATTGCCTGAGGCCCCTCACTATGGCCCAGGTGGCCAACGCTTCCGACGTGTCCGAGTCAACGGTGAGCCGCATCGTCCGCGGCAACTACATGCAAACCCCCCGCGGCGTATTCGAGCTGAGGTTTTTCTTTCACTCATCGGCCTATCGGGCGGCCGATCGCGTGGTGTCGTCGGTGAGCGTCAAACACCGCATAAGCGAGCTCATTGCGAACGAGGACGCTTCGGCGCCGCTCAGCGATCAAGCGGTATCCGACCTGCTTGCGCGTGAAGGCGTTTCCGTTTCTCGCAGAACGGTCAACAAGTACCGAGACGAACTGGGCATTCCCGCCCGCGCCGCCCGTCGGCGCTGCTAGATCTTGCTTTCGAGCGAAGCGGCCGCTCTTCGCCCAAAGGCGCCGAGCGGATTTTCGCATGATCCGCTTTGCCTGAGCGCGGACTGATCCCCGCGTCTCAATCATTCTCATACATTCTCATATTGTGACGGACTGCTTTCATCCGTTTCGAAGGAATCCTTCCTGACCTGCCCTATTCGTGAAGCGGGAAAGTGGCATGGTTCTTGCATCGATACATACGAGGCGTCTTTGGCTTGGCTGGAAGGGACCAGCCGCACGAACGGGCGCGCAGCTTCTCGGGGGAATCGCGAAGCTGTTATCCCTGCATCCGTTCTAAGCGAGAGCGTTTTAGGAACCGGTTTCATGCATAGACGGGTATTGCCGGAATAAGGAGGAATCGGATTGACTAAAAAACAGAAGACGGCGGCCGCATGGGTCGTTGTGATCATCGCGTTCTTCGGCGGCTTTGCACTTGCCAACGTTCAAAACAAGACTCCACCGTGCCTCGACGTTATCATGCTGTACTTCAACATCGGCGAAACGGACGCAGGTTGGCTCACGTCCGTTTTCACTATCATGGGTATGGTTACAGCCATTCCCGCATCGATGCTCATGCGCAAGCTGGGCCCGAAGAAAATCGGCGCCATTTCGCTCGCATGCGCCGCCATCGGCGGTATCATCGGGGCTTTTGCTACCGATCTCACCGTGCTCATGGCGACGCGCGTTCTCGAAGGCGTGGGCGTCGGCATGATAGCCGTCGTCGGGCCCGCCGTGATCTCGATGTGGTTCCCGGCGGAGAAGCGCGGTCTGCCCATGGGCCTGTGGGGCTCGTGGATGATGTGCTCGCAGACGTTGCTGTTCTTCATTGCGGGAGGCCTGACCACCGCGTTCGGCTGGCAGGGCGTCTGGTGGTTCTGCGTGGCGTTCTGCGTCGTCGTTTTAATCCTGTACATGTGGAAGGTCGACGCGCCGCCCGCGGGCACGCCGAACTACGCCGAGGGCGAAGACGAGGAGGAGTTCAGGTTCGGCGACGGATTCAAGTCGTCTTCGACCTGGATCCTCACGTTGGCCGGCACCATCTTCACGTTCTGCTGCTTCGGGTTCGCCACCTACATCTCGCTGTACTGGGCGCAGACGTTCTTCAACGGGGACATGAACCAATCCAACTGGTGGGTATCGATCATGTACGCCATCGAGATTCCGGTCGTCATCCTGATCGGCTGGTTCTTGAACCACATCAAGCTCAACCACCGCCGCTTCGTCGGCACGGTGGGGTTTGCACTGTACACGTTCATCCTGTTCATCTGCTTCAGGCTCAACGAACCCGGCCTGCTGATTCCGTTCATACTCGTCTATCCGTTCCTCGAGGGCTCCATCCCGACCGTGTACTGGACGCTGTGCCCCTCGACGGCCAAGAAGCCCGAGTACTCGGGTACCGCTATCGGCATCCTGAACGTTGGATTGAATATCGGAACGCTGCTCGGACCCCCGGTGACCGGGTATTTTATCGAGTACTACGGATGGGCGACCGCTACGGTACCGCTGGCTGTAGCGTCCGTCATCGGCGCAGTGCTGTTCATTTTCGTTAAAACGTACGACCACGATTCGAGCAAGGCGGACGCTCGCGTCGGGCAGGGCAACGGCTAGCGATAGCCCTGAATCGTCAATGTAATCGGAAGGATTGGGATTTATGAAAACGAAACGGGCCTGGATCGTCGCGTTTGCGACCATCTTTGCCGGAGTGTCGTTGGCGCTCGTGCAGAACAAAGTAGCACCCAGCATGACCACCTTGATGGATGCCTTTAGCATCGATATGGCTACGGCCGGCTGGTTGAGTTCGCTTTTTTCGCTTGTGGGCATCGTGATCGCCATCCCCACGGCAGTCATTCTCAACAAGGTGGGTCCGAAGAAGGGCGGCATCATCGCCTTAGCGTGCGCCGTTGTCGGCTCCCTTATCGGCGTGCTCTCCGGCGGCAGCGTCGCGATCCTCATGGCGAGCCGCGTGATCGAGGGAATGGGCGTCGGCCTGATGTCGGTCATCGGCCCGTCGCTTATCGCGATGTGGTTTCCCGAGGCCAAGCGGGGCCTGCCCATGAGCATCTGGGCAGCGTATCAGATGGGCGCGCAGGCGGTCATGTTCTTCTTGGGCGCAATGCTCACGTCGAGCTTCGGCTGGCAGGGCGTCTGGTGGTTCGGGCTCGCTGCGTGCGTTGTCGCTCTTGTATTCTATATCCTGTGCGTGAAGAGTCCGCGGCCCGAAGACAGCTACGCGGACGTCGAGAGCGACGATGTATCCATTGCCGAGGGCATAAAATCGCCGTCGGCTTGGATTCTATCGCTCGCTACCATGCTGTTCTGCATCGGTTGCTTCGGATTCGTCAACTGGATCGCCACCTGCTGGGCGCAGACGTTCAGCTGGGGGGAGGGCGAGGCGAACATGTGGGTCGGTTACTTCTCCATCTTCGGCGTGGTGGCCGCCGTGATCATCGGCGCGCTGCTCAACCGCGTGAAGAACCGCAAGCTGTTCGGCGTCGTGATGCTCATCGCCTACGGCGCGGCTTCGGTGTTCGGCATGTTCATGGACAACCCGAGCTTCCTTATCGGCTTCGTGATCGTCTACGGTTTCGTCGATGCGGGCTTTCCGTGCGTTCTGTGGACGATGGCGGCCCAGACGGTCAAGAAGCCGGAGCTTGCGGGCGTGGCGCTCGGCGTCGTGTCGATCGGGTTCAACGTGGGCGTGCTGCTGGGCCCCCCGATCATCGGAGCCATCGTCGAGGCTGCCGGTTGGCATGCGGGCGCCATCGCCATCTGCGCCTCTTGCGTACTCGGCGCGGTGGTCCTGCTGTTCACGAAGCTCTACAGCGCCGACGGCGCGTCCGAGCACGAAGGGGCCGAGCGAACGGTTCCTTCGGCGCTTTAGCGAAATCGTTTACGGCGACAGCGCTTCCAGACGTCGCATGCGCCGAATCCCGAGGGTATGGCGGGCATCCGAGCACGGGTGCCCGCTTTGCCTTTCCGATGCGGCGTATTGTATCCGCCGGGAAGCGTTTCGCATCCTGAAGCGCCTGCGCTTTACCGAGCGTTCTCAATATGCGAGTCATTCGCATATCGAGAAGAGCCGAACCGAGAAGCGGTGCGAGAAAGACCGCGCCAACGGTTCCCAACCGCTGGAGGCAAATTCGCAAAAAAGAAAAATTAATCAATCTATCAGGTAGAACAGTAAATTTACCACCATGTTCCTTGAAGTTGGCACGGTGCATGCAACTACCTATAGCGAAAGGCCCGAACGGCTGAGTCGAAGTCGAACGAGCTTTGAACTTCATTGTATGCCATAGAACATGGCGCAGGTTTTTCGGAAGGAGGACTTTGGTATGGCAGATGAAAGAAAGGACTTGGACAAGGATTTCCAGCAGGACAGGAAAGCCAAGCACATGGCTGATCCGAACAAGAACAAAGAGGCTTGGGAGCAGAAAGCCCAAGACGCCTCTGGACGCGATTGGACGAAGCCTCGGCGTCCGACGCTGAAAGACGGGGAAGTGTAGATCGGCCAGACGAGGAGAATTTGAGAGAGAGGGATAGCAAGCTATGCTTACCAATGAACTCGAAGGCGTCAACAAAGACGTCTACAAAACCGATTGGCAGTGGCAGGAAGGCGAGTACACGGTCACGCGTACGAACATGTGGACCGCCCCCGGCTGCCATAACGGTTGTTCCGTTCTGTATTACACCAAAGACGGCAAGGTCGAGAAGATCGAAGGCGACCCGCTTTCGCCCTACAACCAGGGCCGTCTTTGCATGCGCTGCCTCGACGTCGTCGAGACGTTCTACCATCCCGACCGCCTGAAGTACCCCCTGCGTCGCGTAGGCGAGCGCGGCGACAACCAGTGGGAGCGCATCACGTGGGACGAAGCGTACGACGACATCGCCGAGCACGTTCGTGCGATCTGGGACGAGTACGGCCCGGAGAGCATCGTTTCCATGCAGGGCACCGGCCGTAACATCTGCTGGCAGACCCCGTATCTGAGCTACGCCGCGTTCGGCAGCCCGAACTTCGTTCTCGGCTTCCTCTCGGGCGATGCCTGCTACCTGCCCCGTACCACCATCGGCCACTGCTTCATGGGCGACTTCTTCGTAGCCGACTGCTCGCAGCACCTTGAGAAGCGCTTCGCCGACCCCGAGTACGTGTTCCCCGATTACATGTTGATTTGCGGCAACAACGCTCTCATCTCCAACGGCGACGGATTCTTCGGCCACTGGATCGTCGACGTCATGAAGGAAGGCGGCACGAAGCTGATCGTGCTCGATCCCTCGTGCACCTGGCTCGCTTCGAAGGCCGAGCACTGGCTGCAGGTTCGCCCCGGCACCGATGCTGCAGTCGTCATCTCCATGCTGGGCGTCGTCATCGAAGAGGATCTCTACGATCACGACTTCGTCGAGAACTGGTGCTACGGTTTCGACGAGCTGGCCGAGCGCTGCAGGGAATACCCGCCCGAGAAGGCGGCTGAGATCGCCGGAGTCGACGCCGAAGCCATCCGCGCCGCTGCCCGCGCCTATGCGAGCGGCAATCCCTCCACCATCCAGTGGGGCCTCAAGGTCGACCAGACCGTCTGCGGCATCCCGTTGGCCCAGGCGTTGCTTTCCCTGGGTGCCATCTGCGGCGACATCGACGTTCCCGGAGGCATGATGATCCCGCGCTGCGCCTACGACATTCCCGACTCGTACGGTTGCGGCATGTGGAACCTCTCCGATGAGATGCTCGGCAAGATGCTCGGCGTCGACACCTCGCCGCTCCACGCGCTCGGATTCGACCCGACGGCGAACGGCGATACCGTGCTCCAGGCCATCGAGACCGGCGAGCCCTATCCGATCCGCATGCTGTTCATCCAGTCCACCAACCCGATCGCCAACATGGCTTCCGACGCTCCCCGCGTGTACCGCGCCATGCGCTCGGTGGATTACAACGTCGTCGTCGACGTGTTCATGACCCCGACGGCCGTTGCCTGCGCCGACATCGTGCTGCCCTGCGGCATGAGTTGCGAGCGCAACTCCGCCCGCGTGTGGTGGTGGCCGCTGCGCTCCATCGTCAAGGTCGCCGACTACTACGAGGCCAAGTCCGACGAGCAGATCATCCTCGAGCTCGGCAAGAGGCTCAATCCCCGGCTGTTCCCGTGGGAGACCGACGTCGAGCTCATGACGTGGTGGATCCAGTCCGGCAACCGCTTCCATGCCGGTTGGCCGCACAAGACCGACCAGACGTTCCTCGACCTGACCGAGAAGGTCATTGATTGGCCGGACGACTGGGCGTACCGCAAGCACGAGCTCGGATGGCTGCGCGACGACGGACAGCCCGGCTTCAACACGAACACCGGCAAGTGCGAGCTGTTCAACACCCTGTTCGACGCATGGGGATTCGATCCGCTGCCGTACTACGAGGAGCCGCCGGAGAGCCCGATCTCCACGCCAGAGCTGTTCGCCGAGTACCCGTACGTTCTGACTACCGGCGCCCGTACGTGGGAGTACTTCCACTCGGAGGAGCGCCAGGTCGCACGTCTGCGCGAGTCGCATCCCGATCCGCTGACCGACCTGCATCCCGACACCGCCGCCAAGATCGGCGTGTGCGAGGGCGACTGGATCTGGGTTGAGAACATGCGCGGCAAGTGCAAGCAGCGCGTGCGCTTCAACGCGTCGCTCAAGCCCGACACCGTGCGCTCCGAGCACGGCTGGTGGTTCCCCGAGACGGACGGCGCAGAGCCCAACCTGTTCGGCGTATTCGATTCGAACATCAACAACCTGACGGTTCAGGGCGTTACCGGGCCTACGCTGTACGGCGCTCCGTACGCCAACCAGATTTGCAAGATATATCCGGTCACGAAGGAGAACGACTGCTCGCCCAGCGAGATCGTGACTCGCAAGGGAGGTTTCTAAGATGGCGGAGAAATACGGTCTTTTGATCGACTATACGTGGTGCACCGGCTGCCACTCCTGCGAGATGGCCTGCAAGGTCGAACATGGCTGGGAAGCTGGCGAAGCCAACGGCATCCAGCTGTTCGAGGACGGCCCGCGCAAGATGCCGAACGGCAAGTTCGAGTACAATTACCTGCCCGTTATGACGTCGCTGTGCGACCTGTGCGCGGACCGCACCGCAGCGGGCAAGCTTCCGACCTGCGTGCATCATTGCCAGTCGGCTTGCATGAAGTACGGTACCGTGGACGAGTTGGCTGAGATGGCCAAGGAAATGCCCCGTACCTGGGTCTACGTACCCGAGCAGTAAGCATCGAGTCTCATCGGCGCTCCGTGTTTCAGCGGAGCGCCGAATCTGAGAATTCGTATCAGTAAGGAGATTGCCATGTGTTACAGACCAGCCAACACCGTCACTATCGTCAAATGCCTCGAGTGCGGTGCGTTCAACAAACCCACGAACGAGACGTGCTCGAAATGCGGAGCCGATCTGAACGAGTCCCGCAAGGCGGCAGACGAGGCCGTGGCTCCCCCCGCGGGCAAGCCCAAAGAGATTTCCCTCACGCCGCAGGGCCTCGATGGCGCCCCCAAGGCACCGGGAGCTCCCTCGGCCCCAAAAGCACCCGGCGCCCCGAAACCGCCGACGCCGTAGGGTCGTCGGGTTCGACGGCGTACGCCGGATGTTTCAGGATGAGGCGAAGCAGCCATGCCTAATTGCAGGACATGCAGTCCGTGGTGCAGTCGTTGCCATAAAAAGGCGGAGTACAAGTTCCCCGTCGAGTGTCCGGAATGCGGGTGGTACAACCCCTACGAACGGGAAACGTGCAAGAAGTGCGGCTCACCGGTCCCCCACAACGAAGGGAAGGCGGTAACCCACCTCAACGCCGAGGTGAAGAAATCCTGCTTCTTCTGTACGCCGTTCGAGAGGCCCTTGTGCAACGAATGCGTTGAGAAGGGGCGCACGAAAGTCTGCCCGGAATGCGGCAGCTACGTGTTGGGAACGCGGACCGTATGCAAGAAATGCGGGCATGCATTCTGAGGCGATCTGCTGGGCGTAAGCTCGAACGGCGTCGAGGCGCAGCCTGATATCGAAGCGGGGCAGGGCGCGTAGAACCGCGCTGAAAAGGTTTATCGGGCTGGGACGTGGTTGCCACATGTTTCCAGCCCTTTGCCGTTCTGGGATTTTGCGGCGATCGCCGCAGGCGGGAAGACGTTTACGAGTCTTTGAGCTTACGGTAGAGCGTCGCCTTGCTGATGTCGAGGATGGCTGCAGCTGCGGCGATGTTGCCGTCAGCCTGCCTGATCGCCTCGTTGATGGCGATGCGCTCGAGGTCGCTGAGGGAAAGCGTCGGCAAAGGTGAATCCTGCGCGACGCAGAACGGTTCGCTCGCGGTGTTCGATGCGGGAGCGCAGCCGTCCTGTACCTTGACAGAAGAAGACGATTCATTTTGGGTCAAGGCCCCGGAAGGTTCGGAGCCGAGATGTTCCGCTGGGGCGCGGTGATTGAGGTTCTGCGCGATGTACAAGGGGAAATCGTCTATGTTGATCACGCCGTTCTCGCAGGTGTAGTACGCGGAATATATAGCGTGTTTGAGCTGGCGAACGTTTCCCGGCCATGCGTAGACGCTGACGAAATGCGCGGCCTCGTCGGAGAGCGTGACTCTGCCGTTTCCGGTTCTGATCTGGCATTCGTTGAGGAAGAACCTCGCGAAGTAGAGCGCGTCGCCGATTCGGTCGCGCAGCGGGGGGAGATTGACGGTGAGCACCGATATGCGGTAGAGCAGGTCTTCGCGAAACCGGTGCTCGCTCACGAGCTTCGGAAGGTTCTGGTTCGTTGCGGCTATCAGGCGGAAATCTATCTGCTTGTACGTTTTCCCGCCGACGCGGATGACGCGCTTGTTCTCCAGGACGCGCAGCAGCGTGGCCTGGAGTTCGAGGGGCATGTCGCCTATTTCGTCCAAGAAAAGCGTGCCGCCCTCGGCAAGCTCTATCTTGCCTGGCTTGCCACCCTTCTCGGCACCCGTAAAACTTCCGCTCTCGTAGCCGAACAGCTCGCTTTCTATGAGGCGGGGGGGAATGGCCGCGCAGTTGATCGACATGAAGGGGCCGTTCGGGCATGCTTGATTGTGAATGGCCTGGGCGAACAACTCTTTACCCGTGCCGCTCTCGCCCATGAGAAGGATGTTCTCGGTCGATCGGGCGAATCGCGAGGCAAGGGCTTTCGCCTTGTTGATCTGGGTGCTTTCCCCGAGTATATCTTTGAATAGGATGTCGGCGGTGTCGCCGACTTTGCCGCGCGAGGCTCCGAGCGTCGTACGCTTGGCTTCCTTGAGCGATATGATGAAGCCTTCGAGTTCGCTCTTACTGCCGAATATCTGCGAGATCTTGGTTTCGTGGAGCTCCTCGTCGATGATGACCGTCGTCGAACCGCCCTGTTCGACTATCTCTTCGAAGGAGCGTCCGTCGCCCACGAGCGAGCGTGCGTTGGTTCCCATCAGATCCTCGGGCGGTATCTTGAGCAGGTGCGCGGCTTCGGGGGTGGCAAGCGTTATCGATCCTTCGGCGTTGCAGATCAAAACGCCGTCCTTCACCGCGTTGATGACGGTGCGCGAGATGCTCTCGAACCGCTGGGCCTCAAGGGAGGCCTGGCTGTACTTCTGCTCGGTTTCGGCGAGCTTGACCTCTTGCTGGTTGATGCGCAGCTGGTCGCTCAGGGCGATGGCGAGCGACGACACGAGGCTCATGGCATGGACGAGAACCTTTTCGTCGGATGGCGAAAGCGGACCCTCCGGTATGGATTGCGTGAGCGTGAGCGCTGCGATGCTCGTATCGGACTGGTCGATAACCGGCGCGGCGCAGGCTATGAGGCCCTGCAGGGCGAAGCAGTAGTGCTCGGGTCCCACGACGACGAACGGTTTCTTGTAGCGCATGCACAGGGTATGCGCGTTCGTTCCCACGTTCCCTTCGTCGCAGCGGTAGAGCGGGCCGACGAACTGATGCTGGTCGAGGTTCCCGATCTGGACGAGCGCTATGCCGCTTGCGTCGAGCAGTTCGAAAATGTAATCGTTCTGCAGGTTCAGCGATTCGACGTTCTTGATGAGCGAGCGAGCAGTATCCGCTATCTCGGCGTTTTCGGCGAGAACGCGCTGAAGCTCATCCTCGGTGATGTGCTCCCCGAGGTCGGAGTCGTCGGGCTTGAGCCCGCTGCTGTACGAACGAACCCACGAGTCGGCTATTTCGGGTCGCACGCAGCTTGCTTGGAAGGGGTCGGCATCGTTGTTGAGGAAGTCGAGCTTAGCCTCGAAGATGCAGTCCCAAAATGAATCGTCTTCTCGAATGGATCTGATGAGTTGGAGGTCTTCCACGTAATCAGAGTCCACGGTACCTGCGGCGTTGTCCATAAGAGCCTCCGTGCGCTGGCAATAAAAGTGCTTCATGACATTATAGGATATCATTGTGGTTCAAGCTAAAGTAGAAGATCATTTTGAGAAAAGCCTCAAGGGCGAGAACCCGCCGACGTGCGAGTCGCCGTTGCGCGGCGCCGTCGGGCNGTACCGCTACCGCATCAACGGTTCAGGTGCAATCCGGCTGCTTGCCTACGACGGTTGCGCTGCCAGCGTGGACGTGCCGGAGCGCATCGACGGCGTGAGCGTGGTTTCGCTTGCGACCAACATCTTCAGAGACCACGAGGAGATCGAGTGCGTCTCGCTGCCCGATTCGATCGAACATGCAGGCAACCACGTGTTCGACGGTTGTACCAACCTGAAGAGCGTCAGGCTGTCGGCGGCGCTCGCGGATGTGAACCCCACGATGTTTCTCAACTGCCCAGCGCTCGTCGAGGTCACCCTGACCAGCCCCGTGGTTCGCCTTGAGGGCAACTCGTTTTCCGGCGCTCCCGTCAGAACCGTTGCCTTCGGTCCGCTCGTGGAGACCCTCGACGCGAAGCCTCTCGGTCTGCCTCATCTCGAGAGGATACGGGTCGACTCCGAAAACAAGCGTTTCGTCACCGATGGGCGGGCGCTCGTCTCGAAAGACCGCCGCCGTCTCTACCGCCTTGTCGTTGCGGGCGAGGCCTACGAGGTGCCCGAGGGATGCGAGGTCATCGACGAGCGCGCTTTCGATTCGCTTTCGGAACTGAGGGAGGTGACCCTGCCGAATACGCTGACCCGCATCGGCAGGATGGCATTCGCGAAAACGTCCCTGGCGAAGGTCCGCTTGCCCGCTTCGCTCGAGTCGATCGGGAGCAAGGCGTTCTTCCACTGTTCGAAGCTCGAGCACGTCGAGATGCCGAGCGGGTTGAGGGAGATCGGCCCCGAGGCGTTCGCTTTCACCGCCGTCTTGCGCGCCGAACTGCCATGCGCCTTGGAGCGCTTGGGGTTTCGCGCGTTCGACCACACGCCTGCGCAAGAGCGCGTAGCCGATGGGTGCCTGCGCGTTGACGCGGGCAATCCCTTGCTTGAGCTGGACGGTGAAGGCGGCCTGTATCGCCGCGATACGTTCCTTGAGCTTATTGGGCCGGTTGGGCGCTACTGCGTGCGCCCCGGCACCCGTGCGATCGCAGACGAGGCGTTCAAGCGCCACGGGAAGGTGCGCGCGGTCGAGCTGCCCGAAGGCGTGCTCGAAATCGGACGTGAGGCGTTTCGGGGCAATCGTCAGCTGCAGCACGTCGGGTTGCCCGAAAGCCTTGCGCACATCGGTGACGGCGCGTTTCTCGACACCTCCATCCGATCGCTTCGCCTTTCGAAGAACGTGCGGCGCATCGGGGACGGTGCCCTGCTCGTCCAGGGCTCGAACCAGCTGATGCCGCGGGATCCCCTCGGATCGCTGCTCCTCGATGCGGAAAATCCCGTGTTCTATGTGGAAAGCGGGCTTCTCTGCGAGCGGGGCGGGGCGAAGGCGGGCGGCGACGCGTGCATCCTGTACGTGGGCCCCGATTCCGTCGTGAGGATTCCCGATCGAGTGGTGCACATCGCCGGCCTCGCATTCTGCGGTACGTCCGGCGTAGACGAGCTTTACCTGCACGGCCATCTGCGCAGCATTTGCATCGGTGCCTTCTCGACGGCGCGCACCATTCCGCTCGTGCACGTGGAGTTTCCCGAGCCCGTCGACGGCTACGCGTCGGGCGATTTCCCGGTCCCCGACCTCTCTTCGCGGTACCGATCGCCGTCCTACCTGTTCGATGCGGGCCCGGCGGGAACCGTCTTCGACTTCGACTACTACGATTCGTGGGCGACCCATGCGGCCGACGTCGGCCAGTTCGCCTCGGCGGCCCTCGAACGTCTGAGGCATCCGATGCGCCTCGCAGACCATACGCGCGGGCTGTACGAGGGCATCATTCTGCGGAAGAACCGACCCGTGTGCCGCCACTTCGCCGAGCGGGGCGATCTGGAATCGTTGCTGTGGCTGGACGGCAGGGGGCTGCTCGACGCCGACAGCGTCGGGGCCGAGCTGGACGCGGCGATGCGAGAGGGGAGGACGCAAGCTACGGCATGCCTGCTCGAGCTTCGGCACCGATCGACGCCGAACGCGGGCGTGGACTTCAGCTTGTGAGACGCATGAAAGACCTGACACCCATAGCCGAGGGAGACGTGGTGCTCAAAGAGCGAAAGCTCGGGCGCGCACAAGGCGACCCGGCGCCCAAGGTCGGCCTGTCTTCGGAGAAGCGCATGGCCGAGAAGCGCGAGCGCTACGAGCGCTGCTTGCCGGTGGCCGCCGACATCCTGGAAGAAGCGCGCGCATCGCTTGCGGTGCGCTTCCGCTTCCTCGACCGCGCGCTGTGGCGCATGCCGCTCGTGCCGAGCTTCGAGATCTACGGCCTTGCGAGCGACGGCGCGAAGCTGTACTTCGATCCCGAGTACGTGGTGGCGCGGTTCAAGATTTCGCCGAACGAGGTGGTGCGCGACGTCATCCACTGCCTGTTCCACTGCATATTCCGCCACCCGTTCATGCTGTACTCGGTCCTGCGCCAGCCGTGGGACGTCGCGTGCGACATAGCCATCGAGGCGCTGCTGCTCGACCTGGTGGGCGACTCCTTTCCCTGCAACATGGACAGGCGCGCCAAAGAATCGCTCAAGGTCATCGGAGCACAGCTCGGCGGCGTGGTGACAGCCGAGCGGCTGTACCGCTTCTTCGCGAACGAGGGCAACCAGATAGATCTGCGCTCGCTTGCGCCCCTGTTCTACCACGACTCCCACGGCCTCTGGTACGGCGAGGGGCAAGACGGTGCGGTGGGGGGCGCCCAGGGCGCCGCGCGCCAGATGCCGGAGGATCGCGAGGGCGGCGAGCTGCCCGCAACCGAGGGGAGCGAATCCCTCGACGACGCGTTCGATGCTTCCTCGCAAGGGGAGGGGGGTGGGGATCGGGATGGCGAAAAGGCCGACGACCCGCAAGACGAAAGCGAGGCCGCCGACCAGCGGGAGCAAAGCGATGCCCCGGAAAACGAGGGCGGCGCGGAGGACGCACCGGCACCCGACGAGGCGCTCATGGAGGCGTGGGAGGATATCAGCCGGCGCATCCAGATAGAGCTCGAGGCGCATATGCTTCGGCAGGGCGACGGCGCGGGAAGCTTCGCCGCCGCGCTCGAAGCGGTCAATCGGGAACGCTACGACTACGCCGAGTTCCTCAAGCGCTTCGCCACGCTGCACGAGCGCATGCGCGTGAACCCCGACGAGTTCGACTACATCTACTACACCTACGGCTTGAACCGATACGGCAACATGCCGCTGATCGAGCCGCTCGAATACAAGGAGACGCGTTCGGTGCACGATTTCGCCATCGCCATCGACACCTCCGAATCGGTTTCGGGCGATCTGGTGCAGGCTTTCATCCGCAAGACCTACAACATCTTGAAGCAGGTCGAGAGCTTCGCCGACCGCGTGAACATCCACATCATCCAGTGCGACGCGCGGGTTCAGGAGGATACGGTGATCACCTCGCTCGACGAGCTTGACCTCTACATCGACACGATGGAGCTCAAGGGGTTCGGCGGAACCGACTTTCGCCCGGTGTTCGAATACGTCAACCTGCTGGTGGAAAAACGCGTGTTCTCCGATCTGCGGGGGCTCGTCTACTTCACCGACGGGCAGGGCACGTTCCCGTCGAGAAAGCCGGCCTACGAAGCGGTGTTCGTATTCCTCGACGACGGTTATTCCGATCCGGTCGTACCCCCGTGGGCGCTGAAGGTCATCTTGGACGAAAGGGGGCTGCCGTGACGGATGGCGGTGCGAACAGCGGGCGGCAAGAACGACGGCAGACGGATACGAGGAGCAGACGATGAACATTGCAGATGCTAAACAGCAGGTGAAAGATACGATAGAGGCGTATTTGGCCACCGATGCGCACGGTCGGCCCCTTTTGGACATCGCACGGCAGCGCCCGGTGTTTCTCGTCGGCGCACCCGGCATCGGGAAAACGGCCATCATGGCCCAGATCGCCCAGGAGCTCGGCATGGGGCTCGTGTCGTACTCCATGACGCACCATACACGCCAAAGCGCGCTCGGCCTGCCGTTCATCGTGCACGAAGAGTACGAGGGCACCGAATACGAGGCCTCCGAGTACACCATGAGCGAGATCATCGCCTCGGTGTATACGTACATGAAAAATACCCAGGTCAAACAGGGAATACTGTTCCTCGACGAGATCAACTGCGTATCCGAGACGCTCTATCCCTCCATGCTGCAGTTCCTGCAGTTCAAGACGTTCGGGCGCCATGCGGTTCCTGACGGGTGGATCATCGCCTGCGCGGGCAATCCGCCCGAGTACAACAAATCGGTGCACGAGTTCGACATCGTCACGCTCGACCGCGTCAAGAAGATCAGCGTCGAGCCCGATTTCGGGGCATGGAAAACCTATGCCGTGTCGAAGGGCACGCATCCTGCCGTCCTCACGTTCCTCGAGATCAAGAAGAACCGCTTCTACTCCATCGAGGCGTCGCTCGAAGGGAAGTCGTTCGTCACCGCGCGCGGCTGGGACGACCTCTCCGACATGATGGGGGTATTCGAGCAGCTGGGCAAACCGGTCGATTTCGACCTGATCGTGCAGTACGTGCAAAACGATACGATCGCCCGCGAGTTCGCCGCCTACTACGATCTGTTCAACAAGTATCGCGACGACTACCGCATCGACGAGATACTCGACGGCGGCGACGTGGACGAAATTGCCGATCGAGCGGGTTCGGCGGAGTTCGACGAGCGTCTTTCCCTCATCGGCCTTCTGATCGACGCCGTGTGCGGCGAGATGGCGGCCGTTATGGGCGATACCGACGTGCTCGTCGCCCTGCGCGACGATATGCGCAGCGTGAAGGTTGCCGTCGAGGACGGGGGCGACGTGCGGGAGTGCATCGAGTCGGTTGAGCGCGGCCGGGCCTCTCAGCTCGAGCTTGCGGTTGCTGCGGGCACCATCGGGAAAGGCCGCCGCGAGACGGTCGAGCGCGTGCTCGATGATCTGGCCGATTTCAGACTCGCGGTGGGCAGTGCGGATTCCCCTGCGGGTTTCGCGTTCGTTGCGCAGGCGTTCGACGACAGGGTCGATGCGCTGCGGGCCCGCGCGGATGCCGTTGAAGCCCGGCTTGCGCGTGCGTTTTCCTTCGTGGCGGCCGCGTTCGGCGAGCAGCAGGAGATGCTCGTGTTCACTACGGAGCTCACGTCGCGTACGGGCTCGGCGCGCTACATAGCCCAGTACGGAAGCGAGTCGTATTTCGCCCACAACGCCGACATGATACTTTCGGAACGCCAGCGAGATCTGCGCCGACGCATCGAAGACCTGAGCTTATGACGCGTTCGATACGCGTTTCGATAACGGAAAGCACCTTAGGAAAAAAGGAGAAGGAACAATGAAGAAGTACACGCTCACCTCGTACGACCCGATCGAGCTCGACCTGCCGAAACCCCAGGTTCCCGAATCGCTGGTCGACGCCCAGATCGAGAAGCTGCTCGAGCCTTTGGCCGAGTACCGCGAGATCGCCGAAGATCGCGGGGTCGCCATGGGCGACCACGTGGTGGTGACGACCGCCGATGCGCGCATCGGCGGCAACCCCGCCTCGAATTTCGTGCTGGAGCACTCGCTCTACCACGTGGGCGGAGGGGAGATGCCGCGCACGTTCGACGAGGAGCTCGTCGGCATGGCCGCGGGGGAAACGAAAGAAGCCGAGGCGAAGATCAAGCGCCCGCCCGCGCAAGACGGCGATGG
>NZ_LT964679.1:795782-933658 GCF_900240215.1 Raoultibacter timonensis
GCCGGTACGGTGGCCCGCGCCCGCGCCCTCGGCAACGCGGTGCAGGCGGCGCTTTCCCGCGCAGAGTTCGAAGCGCTGGTCGGCCGCGCGGGGTTCGAATCCCCCGAGTACTACGAGGAATCGGACGTCGCCGCCGAGACGGGCTTCGAGAACGGTTTCGAGGTGCCGGTCGCCGAGACCGACGAGAAGGTGCGGTTCGTGAAGACCACGGCGCGCATCTGCAAGCCGCGGCGCTAGATTGGCCGTGTAAGGGCGCCCGCATGCGGGCGCCGAAGGCAAAGGCTGCGGGGCACATGCCTTAGCGGCAACGTATTCAAGGGGAAACAATGAACTATGAAGATCTGAAAGCGCAGGTCGAGGCAATGGATGCCCCGCAGGCGAAGGACTATCGCGAACTGTTGGCCCTGGCGAGCATCGCGGGCGGCGTTTGGCCCCAATTCGGCGAGCATCTCGAGCGGGCCGAGGATTGCCGAGGGTTCTTCAAGTCGATCTACGACGACGATGCCTGTCGCTTCGAGAACGCATGGGCGTATTGGGCGAAGATGAACAAGGAGCCCTGGGCCGATCGCTTCGAGCCCGAACGCGCGCTTCGGGGCGTGCTGCTCGAGAACAAGGGCCTCTTCCTCGAGGGCAAGGGAAACGAGCTGCTCATCCCGCTGCACGGCCGTGGGCACGGGGCGAATGTGTACCTGTTTGCCGACAGCGGGTTCAATGCGAAGGCGGCGGAGCTCTACGGCTCGATCAACGGGTCGTTCTCGTGCGTCGGCATCGAGCTCGAGGGTGCGTTCGACGTGTACCGCGGACACAGGACGCTCATCTTCGAGCGATGGACCATCGACAAGCTGAAGCGGCGCGCTCACGGGAAAGGCCAGGTCCGCACCGGTTGCGACTGCGCGACCCCATGGTAGGGCGCTTCGCCGGAACGACGTTGGGCGCATCTTCGCCCTCGGTGCCCGACGGAGCGAACGGGCCGTACGCGCATTCGCCGCGAGGGTGAGAGAAGGCGGGCGATCCTGCAAGCGGCGCTCTTGCCGGGCGGGTGCGAGCGCGGTTCTTCTCGCAGCCGCCCGGAGCGCTTCGCGGTGTGTTGTCTGCCATGCGGCGTGCGTCGAGGCGCCGCATATGGGGTATACTGCAAAGGAGCATACCGTTATAGGCGTTTCATGGCGAAGGAACACTCAGTCAGTGGCAGGATTCAGCGAAGAGGACATCCGAAAGGTCCGCGAGGCGAACGACCTCGTGTCGGTCGTCGGCGATCGCGTGCCCGTGCGCCAGCGTGGACGGGATTTCTGGTGCTGCTGCCCTATCCATGATGAGAAAACGCCGTCATGCAAGATCGATCCGGCATCCCAGCTGTGGCACTGTTTCGGATGCGGCGCGGGCGGCGACGTGTTCAGCTTCGTCATGCAGGTTGACGACCTCGATTTTCCCGATGCGGTGCGCAAGCTCGCTGAGCGCGGCAACGTCCAGATCACCGAGAACGGCAAGCCTGCGGTAGCCCACGGCTACAAGGCCCGGCTCAAGGACATCTGCAAGGAAACCGCCGAGTTCTACCATACGCAGCTCATGCGCGGCAAAGACCCCGGAGCCGCCTCGGCGCGCACGTATCTGGCGAGCCGCGGGTTCGGCGGCGAAGTGCCCAAGCGCTGGGAACTCGGATACGCGCCCGGTTCGGGCCAGCTCGTTCGCCATCTCAAGGCGAAGGGCTTCAAGGATAAAGAGCTCGTCGACGCGAACGTCGCCCTCGATGGCAGCGGGGACTCTCGGCGCGGCGGCCTGAAGGACCGGTTCTACAACCGTGTGATGTTTCCCATCTTCGACGTGCAGGGCGATTGCATTGCGTTCGGCGGTCGCATCATCGGGGACGGGCAGCCCAAGTACCTTAACTCGCAGGAAACCCCGGTGTTCCATAAATCGGAGGTGCTTTTCGGCCTCGACAAGGCAAAGACGGCCATGGCTTCCTCGGGCATCGCCGTGGTCGTCGAAGGCTACACCGACGTGATCGCGCTTCACGAAGCGGGAATCCAGAACGCGGTGGCGACGTTGGGGACGGCCCTCACGAACCAGCATATCCGGGCGCTTTCGCGGCACGCCAAGCGGCAGATCATCTACCTGTTCGATGGCGACGAGGCCGGCCAGAGGGCTGCTGACAGAGCCCTTGGGTTCATCGATCGGTCGATGACTCCCGAAGCGGGCCGTACCAAGATCGAGTTGGCGGCCGTCACGCTTCCCGACGATCTCGATCCGGCCGATTTCGTGGGCCAGCGCGGGGCCGATGCGCTGCGCGAGCTGCTCGCTTCGGCGCGCCCGCTGCTTAAATACGGCATCGAACGCCGCATTGCCAAGCACAACCTTGCTTCGGCCGAAGGCCGAGCCNGCCCCTCGATGCGCTCAAGGTCACCTGTGCGATAGACGCGCTCGCCGAGCACCTGAACATCGAGCTGTCCGACGACGACATCACGGCCCAGATGCCCGGCAACGATCTCGAACAGCGCATCAAGATTCGCAAGCAGCTCGAAGAGCAGGGCTTGGGCGACGAGGCCGTCGTGTTCGCGCGCCGCGAAGCCGCCTTGTCGTGGCTGGTCAACAACTCGCGCGTGTCGTATCGGTAGCCGAGTCCGCACAGCCGGGGTGATGAGCATGAACGAAGAACAGCCGCTCGACGAGGGTGCCCTGAAAGCGCATTACGAGCAGACGCCTACGGAGTACGGGTTCGCGAGCCGGTGCAAGATGGTGCTCTTTGGCAGCATTACGGGCAAGCGCGTGCTCGATGTCGACTGCCGCCGGGGCAAGGGGGTCGTGAAGATCTCCGACTACGTCGGATCTCGCGGCCATGTTGTGGGGGTCGATCCGAACCCCGCATGGATCGCCGTCGCCGAATCCTTCGTGGAAGACGCGTGGCGCCGAAACGGGCTGCCGGAGAACAACATGAAGTTCCACGTGGCGTACCCCGAGGATCTCGCGGCGGCAGGTCTCGAAGACGATGCGTTCGATCTGGTGTTCGCCAACAGCAGCATCAACATCGACTACTGTCCCGAAGCGATATTTCGCGAGCTTTTCCGCGTGCTGCGGCCCGGCGGAGTGCTCGTGTTCGACGGGGTGGTCGCCGCGGGGCCGCGCGATGCCGGTACGGNGAAGAGCAGGCTGCGGGGGATGAACCGGTTCGCAGGCGGCCTTCGTCTGCGCTGCCGCAAAGCGAGCTGTCGCGCCGACGCTACGAGCGCGAGTTCTTGAGCCTGGTGGCAAGGCGTCCCGAAGAAGGCCTGCGCTTGGCAGACGCGCTCGCTCAAACGCAGTGGCACGAGCCGGTGCACGGGCTTCTTTCCCAGAGCATCCTTGCCGCTCTGGCCGATAACCCCGCTGCGAAAGGACCCGAAATCATCACCGCCGCACAGCAGGCGGTGCCTGCGGCGGCGAGCATCCTCACTTCGGGCACGATGTCGGAGGAGTCCGGGGCTGCGCAGGTCGCCTCGTTTCTGGCCGAAGAGCTCGCTATCGGCGATATGGAGGATGCGGTTGCGGCTCTCAGGGCGGAGCTTGCGCAGGCGGACAGGCTCGATCCCCAGGAGTACGAGTTGCTGTTCGAGAGCGCTGTTGCCATGCAGAAGGAGCTGGCGAAAAGAAGGCTCGCGCATACGTCGGGCGGACAGTCGTAGCGAGCCTCGCTGCGACGCGATGGGATCCATCCCGTCCGTCGCGGCGCATCGCTTTGCGTTCGACGGCGTTGTCTTTGCGGGAGCGAAGCGTGTAGTATGAGTGGACGGGTTGCACAACGGCGTTGACTGACCTTATATGATATAGAATATATTACATTAACGAGAACGTACCGTTAGGAAAGGAGGCGCAATGAGTCCCTTCGTTTGGCTGGGGGTCGCAGCGGTAATGGGCATCGTGGAGGTGCTGTCGTTCGGCCTCATCACCATGTGGTTCGTCGTCGGCGCGCTTGTAGCGTTTCTCGCGAATCTGCTCGGCTACGACATCATCGTGCAGCTCGTCGTGTTCTTCGTCGTCTCGATCGTGTGCCTGATCGTGCTTCGGCCGCTGTTCATCAAATACCGCAAACGCGGTGAAAAGGAAGAGCCCGACGTGGTCGGGCAGTCGGCTCTCGTGGTCGAAGCCATCGACAACGAGCGCCTTTCGGGCCGCATCGAAACCGCCAACCGCATGACGTGGGCGGCTCGAAGCGCCGATGGTTCGGTAATACCGGCCGGCGAAACGGTCGTCATCAAGGACAGGGAGAGCATCAAGCTCATCGTTGAAAGGAAACCCTCATGAATCTTCTGATCGTCGTTGCGGTGCTCGTCGTTTTGCTTGTCCTCTTCTCGGTCACCTGCATCAAGATCGTCCCCCAGGCGACCGCGGCGGTTGTCGAGCGCTTCGGATCGTATTTGACTACCTGGAACAACGGCCTGCACGTGAAGGTGCCGTTCATCGACCGCGTGCGCGGCGGCATCTCGCTCAAGGAGCAGGTGTTCGATTTTCCGCCTCAGCCCGTCATCACGAAGGACAACGTAACCATGTCCATCGACACCGTCGTGTTCTTCCAGATCATGGATCCGAAGCTGTACTGCTACGGCGTCGAGAACCCCATCATCGCCATCGAGAACCTCTCGGCCACCACGCTGCGCAACATCGTGGGCGATCTCGATCTCGATACGACGCTCACCTCGCGCGATGTGGTCAACGCGAAGATGCGCGCCATCCTCGATGAGGCGACCGATGCCTGGGGCATCAAGGTCAACCGCGTAGAGGTGAAGAACATCACGCCGCCTGCCGCTATCCAGCAGGCTATGGAAAAGCAGATGAAGGCAGAGCGTGAAAAGCGCGAGGCGGTGCTTTTGGCCGAAGGCGAGAAGCAGGCGGCCATCACGATCGCCGAGGGCAACAAACAGGCGATCATCCTCGCCGCAGAGGCAAACAAGCAGCAGACCATCCTCGCCGCCGAGGCGGAGCGCGAGAAGCAGATCCGCGAGGCCGAAGGCGAGGCCGAGGCCATCCGCAACGTCCAGCAAGCGACCGCCGACGGCATCCGCGTAGTGCGCGAAGCCGGGGCCGACAACGCGGTCCTCACTTTGAAGGCGCTCGAGTCGCTCGGCATTCTCGCCAACGGCACCGCCACCAAGCTCATCGTCCCGTCCGACATCCAGGGCATTGCGGGTCTGGCCGCATCGCTCAAGGAGGTATTCGTTGATGATGCTTCTGTCAAGCGCGATAAAACCGCTGGACAAGATCGCTGACCTGTTCGACAATGGCTCTGAATAACGGGGACCTGGCGGGCGCACGTGCCCGCAGGTCCTTTTACACATAGCTCTGAAAAGGAAACGAATATGAACATCGTGCTCTCCCCAGACCCCATGCTCCGGCAAGTGTGCGAGCCGTGCCGGGTCGAGGATAAAAGCATCAAGAAGCTTGCAAAGCAGATGGCGAAGGCCATGTACAAGAACAACGGCTGCGGCCTTGCGGCGCCCCAGGTGGGCGTGCTCAAGCGCGTCGTCGTCGTCGATTGCGACACCGAATCCGACGAGAAGAACCCCATCTACATGATCAACCCCGAGCTGGTCGAGCTCCAGGGCGATCCTATCGTCATGGGCGAGGGCTGCCTTTCGTGCCCGGGCATCACCGTGGAGATCGCCCGACCGCCTTTTGCGAAGGTGCGCTTCCTCGATCTCGACGGCGAGGAATGGACGATCGAGGGCGACGGCCTTTTGGGTCGCTGCCTCCAGCACGAACTCGATCATCTTGATGGCAAAACCATGTTCGAAGTCTGCGATCCCATGACGAGGATCGAAGCGCTCAGGGCATACGAAGTGGCGCTTGCGAACGGCGCAAAGCCGGGAGAGACAGGTCCGGAGCAATGAGAATAGTCTTCATGGGCACGCCCGAATTCGCGGCAACCATCCTTGAGGACCTTGTGCAGCAGCACGAGGTCGTAGCCGCCTATACGCGCCCCGACGCCGTGCGCGGAAGGGGAGCCGAAGCGGTTGCGTCGCCCGTGAAGCGTGTTGCCGAGCGATACGGCATCGAGGTGCGCTGCCCCAAAACGCTGCGCGACGAATCCGAGCAGGACCATCTCGCCTCGCTTGCGCCCGACGTCGTATGCGTCGCGGCGTACGGCATGATCCTCCCGCCCGCCGTTTTGGGCATACCGGAATACGGCTGCATCAACGTGCATGCGTCGCTGCTTCCCTCGTGGAGGGGAGCAGCACCGGTCGAGCGCGCCATCCTCGCCGACGAGGTCGAGACGGGCGTATGCGTGATGCGGATGGAGGAGGGGCTCGATACCGGCGCCTACTGCATATGCCGTACGGCCAACATGGAGGATAAAAACGCCGACGAGCTGACCGACGAGCTGGCAAACCTCGGGTCGCACGCCCTTCTGACCGCGCTCGTCCATATACAGGAGGGCGCCGCCGAATGGATCGAGCAGGACGAAGACCGGGTCACCTATGCGGATAAGATCGGCAAGCACGAGCTCGACCTCGATCCGGCGGATCGTTGCCGCGCGCTGGTGCTGAAGGTGCGCGCATCGAGTGCGGCGCACCCGTCGCATGCGGTGGTGGCCGGCCGCGCGGTTACGGTTTTGGAGTTGAAGGATATCTCGAACGACGAGCGGGCTTCGGAACTTGCCGCAGGCATGGAGCCCGGGGAGGTGCGCTTCGCCGCCAAGAAACTGTTCCTCGGTGCGACGGGCGGCGCTGTGGAGGTTGTACGGCTCAAACCCGACGGAAAACAGGCAATGGATGCGAAGTCGTTTGCGGCGGGCGTGCAGGGCATCAAAGACGGTCGTCTGAGCTGGGGGGCGCCCGATGGCGTATAAGGGAANATCGCCAAGCACGTGGACGCCTCTTCGCTTTCTCCGGAAGACCGCGCGTTCGCAACCAAACTCGCGCTTGGCGTTGCGAGCAGATCGGGAACGCTCGACGAGGTCATCGACCGCTGTCTCAAATCGCCGTCCGACATCAAAAGCGATGTGCGCGATGCGCTCCGTATCAGCACCTACGAGATCGTATTCCTCGACAAGAGCCCGCATGCGGCCGTCGATCAGGGCGTCGAGCTCGTCAGGGCGATTGCTCCGAAGGCGGCCGGGCTCGCCAACGCCGTACTGCGCAAGATCGTGGCCTCCAAGGCGGAGTTCCCGTTCGGCGATCCTGCAACCGATGTGGCGCCGCTTGCGCGGTCGCATGCGTTTCCCGTCTGGTTGGCGAATCGGCTCATAGCCGATCTCGGCCGTGACGGGGCGATTGACTTCATGGCGGCCTCGAACGAGCCCGCCCCCGTATTCGTTGCGGTGAACAGCTTGAAGGCAAGCGACGAGTCCGTGCTCGCTGTATTCGAGCGGGCTTCGGCGCCGCTGCAGACAGTGAGGTTCGGTACCGAAGCCGTAGCCGGGTGCTATCGCCTTGCCGCGCCGAAGGCCTTGCAGGACGAGGGCGTGAAGCGGTTGTTCTCCGACGGCAAGATACTGGTGAGCGATGCCGCTTCCCAGATGGTGGCTGCGGGAGTCCTCTCGAAAAACAAGAAGCCGGCAACGTTTCTCGAGATCGGGGCGGGGCGGGCAACGAAGACCATCCTGCTGCAGAGCAACGCGAACCGCCTGTACGAAAGCCAGCTCGAGTTGAGCACGCTCGACAACCACGAGTTCAAGACGAAGCTGCTCNGGCGCTCGAGTCGCTCGGCATTCTCGCCAACGGCACCGCCACCAAGCTCATCGTCCCGTCCGACATCCAGGGCATTGCGGGTCTGGCCGCATCGCTCAAGGAGGTATTCGTTGATGATGCTTCTGTCAAGCGCGATAAAACCGCTGGACAAGATCGCTGACCTGTTCGACAATGGCTCTGAATAACGGGGACCTGGCGGGCGCACGTGCCCGCAGGTCCTTTTACACATAGCTCTGAAAAGGAAACGAATATGAACATCGTGCTCTCCCCAGACCCCATGCTCCGGCAAGTGTGCGAGCCGTGCCGGGTCGAGGATAAAAGCATCAAGAAGCTTGCAAAGCAGATGGCGAAGGCCATGTACAAGAACAACGGCTGCGGCCTTGCGGCGCCCCAGGTGGGCGTGCTCAAGCGCGTCGTCGTCGTCGATTGCGACACCGAATCCGACGAGAAGAACCCCATCTACATGATCAACCCCGAGCTGGTCGAGCTCCAGGGCGATCCTATCGTCATGGGCGAGGGCTGCCTTTCGTGCCCGGGCATCACCGTGGAGATCGCCCGACCGCCTTTTGCGAAGGTGCGCTTCCTCGATCTCGACGGCGAGGAATGGACGATCGAGGGCGACGGCCTTTTGGGTCGCTGCCTCCAGCACGAACTCGATCATCTTGATGGCAAAACCATGTTCGAAGTCTGCGATCCCATGACGAGGATCGAAGCGCTCAGGGCATACGAAGTGGCGCTTGCGAACGGCGCAAAGCCGGGAGAGACAGGTCCGGAGCAATGAGAATAGTCTTCATGGGCACGCCCGAATTCGCGGCAACCATCCTTGAGGACCTTGTGCAGCAGCACGAGGTCGTAGCCGCCTATACGCGCCCCGACGCCGTGCGCGGAAGGGGAGCCGAAGCGGTTGCGTCGCCCGTGAAGCGTGTTGCCGAGCGATACGGCATCGAGGTGCGCTGCCCCAAAACGCTGCGCGACGAATCCGAGCAGGACCATCTCGCCTCGCTTGCGCCCGACGTCGTATGCGTCGCGGCGTACGGCATGATCCTCCCGCCCGCCGTTTTGGGCATACCGGAATACGGCTGCATCAACGTGCATGCGTCGCTGCTTCCCTCGTGGAGGGGAGCAGCACCGGTCGAGCGCGCCATCCTCGCCGACGAGGTCGAGACGGGCGTATGCGTGATGCGGATGGAGGAGGGGCTCGATACCGGCGCCTACTGCATATGCCGTACGGCCAACATGGAGGATAAAAACGCCGACGAGCTGACCGACGAGCTGGCAAACCTCGGGTCGCACGCCCTTCTGACCGCGCTCGTCCATATACAGGAGGGCGCCGCCGAATGGATCGAGCAGGACGAAGACCGGGTCACCTATGCGGATAAGATCGGCAAGCACGAGCTCGACCTCGATCCGGCGGATCGTTGCCGCGCGCTGGTGCTGAAGGTGCGCGCATCGAGTGCGGCGCACCCGTCGCATGCGGTGGTGGCCGGCCGCGCGGTTACGGTTTTGGAGTTGAAGGATATCTCGAACGACGAGCGGGCTTCGGAACTTGCCGCAGGCATGGAGCCCGGGGAGGTGCGCTTCGCCGCCAAGAAACTGTTCCTCGGTGCGACGGGCGGCGCTGTGGAGGTTGTACGGCTCAAACCCGACGGAAAACAGGCAATGGATGCGAAGTCGTTTGCGGCGGGCGTGCAGGGCATCAAAGNAGGTGCTGCCGGCAGCTGTCTTCGACGAAATTTTCATCGATGCGCCCTGCTCGGGGCTCGGAACCCTCCGCCGCCATCCCGAGATCCGATGGCGCATAACCGAACAGGACATCGACAGGCTCGCCGAAACGGGTCTCGCGATGCTCGAATCGGCTGCCGGGCACGTAGCGCCGGGCGGCGTGCTCGCCTATGCCACCTGCACGGTGCTCAAGGCCGAGAACGCGGCCGTGGTCAAACGGTTCCTCGAAAGCGAGGCGGGCTCGCCGTTCGCGCTCGACGAGATATGCAAAACGCGCGTATTCTCTACGCGGCTCGCTCCGCGTTCTTCTGATGCGCATTTCGCGGTGCGTATGGTGCGCACCAGATGAGTGGTGTAGAATCGCGCTCATCAGCTCTACTCAATGGACATCTACGAAAGGGTAAGTATGCAAGCTGCACGAATCATGGAAATCCTCAACGTAGCCGAGACTGCAGCCATCGCGTGTGCCGATTGGTCGGGCAAGGGCGATAAGGTCGCAGCCGATCAGGCGGCGACGACCGCCATGCGCAACGCGTTCAACGACATCGAGTTCTCGGGACGCATCGTGATCGGGGAGGGCGAGCGCGACGAGGCCCCCATGCTCTACATCGGCGAGGAGCTCGGGCGCGGCGGCGAAGAGATCGATATCGCAGTCGATCCGCTCGAGGGTACGAACCTGTGCGCATACAACAAGCCCAATGCACTGACGACCATCGCCATTGCGCCGAAGGGTGCGCTCCTGTTTGCTCCTGACACCTACATGGAAAAGATCGCTGCAGGTCCGGCATGTGTCGGCAAGGTCCATATCGACAACACGCCCGAAGAGAACGTTCGCGCCGTCGCCGAGGCGCTCGGCAAAGAGGTTTCCGATGTGAACGTGTGCATCCTCGACCGCGATCGCCATAAGGATCTTATCCAGGGTGTGCGCGATGCCGGCGCCCGCGTGCGCCTGATCGACGACGGCGACGTGTTCGGCGCGATCGCTACGGCGGTTCCCGGCACCGGCCTCGCGTTTTACATGGGNCCGTTTCCGCTCCGACGACGAGCGCGCTCGTGCCGAGAAGACCGCCGAGGTGGATCTCGACGGCGTGCTTACCATGGATATGCTCGTCCGTTCCGATGACGCTGCGTTCCTCGCGTGCGGCGTAACCGACGGCGAGATGGTTTCCGGCGTTTCGAAAACGGACGGATGCATTACCACCGAATCGGTTGTTATGAACGCTGCCGACAAGACGGTTCGCTTCATCAAGACCTGCCGTCGCGGCGAAAACGGAGTCATCAGATTCCATTAAACCCGAATGGTTCGGTCATAGACGACCGAAACGATAATACTTTTACCGAGAGCAGCTCAGGTTCTCGGCAAAGAGCATGATATGATGCCCTACGGACCATGCCGTAGGGCATCTTTTTTTACTTGAACGGAGCGAGCGTGCAGGAACGAAACACGTTGTTCGAATACATGTATCGCGATATCGCGCGCAAAATCGAAGACGGTACGTTGCGCGACGGCGATACGCTTCCGTCAATGAAAGACCTATCAACGCGCTACCACGTCGGCCTCAGAACGGTTCGCGATGTGCTGAGCGCGTTGCGAACCGACGGCTACATTGCAACCGAAGAGCGCAAGCGCGCGACGGTAACCCATCGCACCGAAGCCGAAGAGGATGTCGAGGCAACTGCGCGAAAGGTGCTTGCTGGAAAACAGGATGTGCTCGAAAGCCTCAGGGCGCTCGAGCTCATCATGCCTCCCTTGTTCTACTATGCCGCACAGCATTGCAGCGAAAGCGAAATCGACGAGCTGTGCCGCGCTGTCAAAGGGAAGGAATTCGAAGTGCGCAAGGGCGATTGGCGCCTATCGCGGTCTTCGCTGGTGCTCCATGGGCTCCTTGACAAGACGGGCAATCCCTTGCTTTCGGAGTGCTATGCCAGCTTGGAGCGTATCAGCATCGTCTCGGTGCACCCCTCTTTCGAGAGCCCCTACGAGAGGGCCTCGGTTGATTCGGGTAATACATTGCCTTGGATCTTCGAATCGCTGAAGAGCAGGGACTTCGATGAGGTGCAGCACCGTTTCGGGTCGATGTACAGCGGCACGGCGGCGTTCGTCGAAGCGTATTTCGAGGAACTTGCGGCGGCGTATCCTTACGACGGCCCCCGGGAATTCGCGTACGCGTGGGATGTCAAAGCCGGGAAAAGCTACGTGTACGCGCAGGTTGCTCGCGATATGGTGAGCCGTATGGCGGCGGGCGAGTACGTCGACGGCGAGGCGCTCCCCTCGATCGCCGCGCTGTCCGAGCAGTACGACGCCTCGCCGTCGACCATCCAGAAGACGCTCGGCATGCTCAACACCATGGGCGTTGTGGAGACGGTGAACGGCCGCGGTTCGCGTGTGCGCCTGTCTAACGTGCGGCTCGATCCGCGCTCTGTTGCCGATAAGGTTTTCATGCGCGATGTCGATGTGTTCGTCAATGCAGTGAAGATGATCTGCGTTATCCTTCCCGCAGTCGTGAATTCGGTCTCCGACGACTTGGGTGGCGTCGAGCGGGACGCGCTGGCGTACCTCTCGCAGAAAACAGGCGAATGGGCGGTGCCGAGCGCCTTGACGGAAAGCCTGATCGCGCACATCCCCATCCGCCCTTTGCGCGTCGTGATGACCGAGCTGAACGATCTGCTGATATGGGGGCATTTCCTCATGTTCATGGGGCCTTCGGAGGCACGGAGAAGCGAATTGCTCTCATACGGCTACGATGGCATCGATGCGCTGCGGGAGAGGGATCTGCAGGGTTTTTCCGACGCGATAGCGGGGTATTACCGTTGCATGTTCGCCGCCGTGCAGCAGTTTTTTGCCGCAACACGGCGGGCGAACGAGGCGCTTGCCGATCAGTAGCGGTACAAAGCGGCGACACCGGTTTCGGCGGGCATGCGGTCGTGCGGGAGCACGAACACGTCGCCGCCTTGGGCGTAGGTTGCCTGAGCCAGGTCGTCGGTGAGGTCGTCGGAAGCGTCGAGCATATCGGCACCGTACGACAACGAGCCCGTTTCGGGATCGAAGCTACCGGGGATGAGCTTGTCCTGCTCGACGAAGAGCGTTTCCACCTTTCGCTCTGCAAGCGCATGGCCGATTTCGCGTGGATCGGCCGAGGCGCGGCCTTGAACCGCTTCGTCACCGAACCTGCCGAGCCGTTCCCGGATGCGCGTCTCCTGTATGCCCTCGATGATCCGTACGGCGCGTTCGAGGAGCTCCTTCTCGTCCATAGACTCGACGGGCTTGTCGATGCTTTCGTTGAGAAGCGTGGGCATTGCGGCGACTTGCCTGAAAATCGCTTGGTTTTCGGGTAGGCCTACGAGCATTATCGGACAGGAGCGGAATTTGGCGAAGTGGTCTTCGACCGTCTTGGCCGCATAGCGGAAGTGCTCGGCGGTATCCTTTTCGTCGACGTTGCTCTTGTCGCCGTAGCGATGGTACGTGGGGGAATGGCTTCCCTGATGACCGTTCATGCCGGAGAGCGAGTTCGTATAGTCGTCGAACGCTTTGCGGAACTCGGTTTCGACGCCATCGGGCATTTCGAGCTTTTCTATGGAATGAAAATCTCCCTCGAAGAGCTCGAAGCCGTTCTCGTCGATCGCGAGCAGATAGTAGTGCGAGCCGAACTGGAAATTCCTGATGAGCGGTTTGACGTGGAACTTATCGGTGATGGAGACGAACTCGTCGACGGGATAGTCGAGGTGGTATACCGTCGTTTTGCTGTTCGAGGCAAGCACGGCGAGGCCGTCTTTCGCATGGGTCCATACATCGGCGTCGCGATACGCCTCGAGCAGGTCGAGCTGTGCAAGGACGCTCTCGTAGTCCTTGCGGTCGTAGTTGAGCTCGAACAGGTTCTTCGCTTCGGTTACAAGGTTCTTGTACCGTATGGGGTCCTGACGGTTTTCCGGTGCATGGCGGTGGGTTGTCATATACAGCGATACGAGCGGCCCCTCGTGGTTCGAAAACAGGGCAGGGTCGAATTCGCTTTGTACGGTTATGTCCGACAGATCGGGTCTCATGGGTGCTCCCTTCGGGTGCTTGCTTGCAGGTTCGGTACCCGCAATCGATAGTGAACTTGATACCTACCATACTCGTTGCGCGTGTTGGGAGCCAGAGAACGAACGGCACTGTTTTTCGATGGTTGCGATGCTGTTGAATTGCGTATAAGAGGACAGCTTGTGTCCTCTCTGGACGGCTACGATGCTGCTACACTGGAAGGCGGGCTGGTTTGCGCCCGCAGGGTCGGATGGGCACGGGAAAGCGAGCAACCTATGGAGATCATATCGGTAACACCCGACAACATCGATGCGGAGCACATCTGCTGCGCGATCACCGAGAAGAGGGGCGAGTCATGCGTCTCGCAGAAGAAGGTGTGGATGAGCGAGCGTTTCGCCGACGGGCTCGTCTTCAGAAAGCTCGATGCGAGGGGAAAGGTTTTCATCGAATACATTCCCGCCGAAAAGGCTTGGTGCCCCATCGAAGCCGACGGATACCTGCATATCGATTGTTTTTGGGTGTCGGGCCAGTACAAGGGGAGGGGTCATGCAACCGAACTGCTCGAAGCGTGCATAGCAGACGCAAGGGAGCAGGGAAAACTCGGTATCACGGCGCTCTCTTCGGCCAAGAAAATGCCGTTTCTCTCCGACCCGAAGTTCTTGCGGTACAAGGGGTTCGAAACCGCCGACACCGCAGAGCCGTTCTACGAGCTCTTGTACCTGCCGTTTTCCGAAGACGCTCCCGTTCCGCGTTTCATGAGCCACGTCAAGAAGCCCCGGGTGGACGAAGACGGCTTCGTACTCTACTTCACCAACCAATGCCCGTTTGCCGAGAAATACGCGATGGCGGCTGCAAGGGAGGCGAAAGCTCGGGGCGTACGGTTTGAGCTGCGCAAGATCGAGACGCTCGACCAGGCGAAAGCCGCGCCCGCGCCCTTTACCGCCTACACGCTTTTTCGCGATGGCGCATTCGTCGCCAATGAGATTCTGAGCGAGAAGAAGCTTGCCACCTTGTTCGCGGCCGACTGAGACGGCGAGAGTGCGCTCGGTCGAGGAGCGTATCGCGCCCGTCGCGTAACGTGCACATGGAATCTCGACATTCTCGGAAACGCCCTTGACTTGGAGTCGGCTCCAGGATGCATGATGGGAAGCGAACTGCGAAACCATGCGATAAGGAGACATCCATGCTCGGTAATTTCAGCTACTGCAATCCGACCCGCCTTCATTTCGGAAGAGACGCCCTCGATCGTTTGAACGAAGAGCTGCCTCGATTCGGCTCGCGGGTGCAGCTCGTCTACGGGGGAGGATCGATCAAGAGGACGGGCTTGTACGACCAAGTCGTAAGCATACTCGAATCGAACGGAAAAGAAGTGTTCGAAGATGCGGGCGTCATGCCGAACCCGACGGTTGAAAAGCTCTACGAAGGCAGCCGCACCGCTCGGGAAAACGAAGTCGACCTGATTTTGGCCGTCGGCGGCGGATCGGTATGCGACTACGCGAAGGCCGTTTCGGTTTCGGCCTACTGCAACGAGGACCCGTGGGAGAAGTATTACCTGAGGTTCGAGGAGCCCGACTGCGCGATCGTTCCCGTGGGGTGCGTGCTCACCATGGCCGGTACCGGTTCCGAGATGAACGGCGGTGCCGTGATTACTAATCCGGAGACAAAGCAGAAGATCGGCCATGTGTTCGGAACCGAGGTGTTCCCGAAGTTCTCGATCCTGAACCCCGAGCTTACCTACACCGTGCCGCACTATCAGATGGTTGCCGGCATCTTCGACGTCATGTCCCATATCATGGAGCAGTACTTCTCGGGAACCGACGACAACACGTCGGACTACATCATGGAGGGCCTTATGCGCTCGCTCGTGCATAGCTCGCGCATCGCAGCCGAGAATCCCGAGGACTACGAAGCGCGCAGCAACATCATGTGGTCGGCTACCTGGGCGCTCAATACCTTCGTTGCCATGGGAAAGAGCACCGATTGGATGGTGCACATGATCGGGCAGGCCGTCGGCGGCTTCACCGACGCGACCCACGGCATGACGCTGTCGGCCGTTTCGGTTCCCTATTATCGCCATATCATGCCCTATGGGCTGCCGAAGTTCGTCCGCTTCGCCCAAGCGGTATGGGAGGTAGATTCCTCAGGGAAGACCGACGAAGAAACCGCGCAGGCGGGCCTTGCTGCCATGGAGGCATGGATGTGCGAGATGGGTCTTGCGATGAGCGTTTCGGAACTCGGCGTTACCGAGGGAATGCTTGCAGGCATCGCGGATGCGACGCTTGCCATGGACGGGGGATACCACGCTCCCGACCACGACGAAATCGTTGCTATCCTGAGGGAGAGCCTGTAGGGAATCGGGCGTTTCGGCCGCACCCTATGCAGGATGCGGCCGACAGGTCTCGCTGCTTGTCTGTGCTCTACTTTTCTACGTGACAGGTGTTGCATTCGTAAACATCTGCGTGATGGCAGTTTCTGCAAACAGCAGGTGCTGTTTCGGCTGGCCCCTCTGGTGCGTGGATCTTGTGGCATGAAGAACAGGTGATATCTGCGTGGTCTTCATGTTCGGGAAGCGCATGGGGGTTAACCGTGAGGCTGTTTTTGTCGGTAAGCACCGTGGCCGATGCGGTCGCATCGGCTAACGCGGTTGCGTCATGGCAGGGTATGCAGGTGTCGTTGCCGATTTCCGTTTTCTTAAGCGTCGCTTTCTTCTTTTTGCTGTCGAGCGTCACTTTCTCATGTGCTTTCGCCAGTCCGTCTTTATCATCGTGGCAGCTGAAGCAATCGTCTTTTTGATTCGCATGCAGCGATGCGGTGCAGGCTGCGTCGTCGAAAGAGGCCGCAGCGTTTCCATGGCAGGCTGTGCAGTCGCTGGTTTCCGACCAGGTGAATTCAGACGACATACTGCTTGAGTCTGCTTGGTCCGTTCTGTTATCGTCGTTTGGCGCCTGCTCTGGGGAGCACGCCGCGAGAAGCATGGCTATCAAGCAAATCGCAGCGGCTAAAACGAGCAGGACGGGCTTGCGCAAGTGCGCTGATGCCATTGGCTCCTCCTAGCTGAACGGGGTCGACCGCTTGGGTCGACCCCTGCCGATATTCTATATATTCAAAGCTATTGCTTTGCATCCCACGGCTCGAGGGCTGCGCATTGTTCTCCTGCAATGCGTCCCGTCGAAACGGCTTCGCTTATGTTCCCGCCGCCGTTGTACATGTATCCGTAGATAGAACCGAATTCACCTGCTGAGTACAATCGCGGAATGGGCTGTCCGTTAAGGTCGAGCACTTCGCTCATCCCGTTGCGTTTAGCGCCGCCTTGCGTGTTCAAAAGCCCAAGAGCGATTTCGATTGCGTAGAATGGCGGCTCAATAGGCTGGATAGGAAAGGCTTTTATGATTGCGGTCTCATCGCTCGACAGCTCTCCTTCGCCATAGGCGGTTGAGGCGTCTGCGGCATTGAAATAATAATCATCGTACACGGCATTGCCGCGGCCAAAGTCTTTATCTGCGCCTTCGGCACAATACTGGTTGTAGGTTGCGATCGTTTCCGCAAGCGTCTCTGGCGGATAGCCGATTTTTTCGGCAAGCTCTTCGATGGTGTCTGCCTTTATCATGATTCCCGCATCGATAAGTTCTTGGTTCGTTGTTTTTCCTGTTTCCATGATGACGGGCCATGCCATGTACGTAACGGCTCCGAGGATATCTTTTGCTCCGGTATCTTTGCCCATGATCATATAGGAGGGAGTCGGAACGGCAAGCAACGGCCAAACGCCTCGCTCTTTACCTTTTCCGTGGCGAAGGGTTCCCCGCAGTTCCTCGTACATGAATCGCTTACCTTCGTTGTTTACGTAGATGTAATCGACGCCCATGGGGTAAGGTATGTTGCATACAAGCGAATCGGGGGATTCAGCGCGGACGCAGGTGCTTGCAGCGGCGTAGCTGTTCATATGCCAGAGATCCGCTCCGATTTGTTGAGCCATTCTTACGCCGTCGCCAACATTGTAAGGACTGCCGCATACGAAACTTCTCGGACAGCCAAGCGAAACCGAATAGTTTTTCAGCATTTCAGGATTTGCGGCGAATCCGCCGCAAGCAAGCACGACGCCTTTGTTTGCCTTGATGGCTTTTCCGCCAGCAATCAAGCCGTATACCTCTTTGGTTTCGTAATTGTAGATAAGTTCGGTTGCGCGCGTGTCGTACATGATTTCAACGCCGAGTTCGTCGGCTGTATCTTTCAGCGGTAACCAGAGGGAGGACATACCGCAGATACCATCGACGTAATAGGTTTTTATCTTGTCGCCGCCGGGGATTCCGGGAAACTCCGGCGAGGCCGCCGTAGCGGGTTGCAGGTCGTAGCCGAGTTCGTCGGAGAGCCATGCCATGTTTTCGCATACCCCCTCGGCCCATGCCTTCATGAGGTCTTCGGGAACCTCATAACCTGCGTTTAGTTCGGTTTGGTAGGTTATTGCATCATCGACGGACTCGGGAATCATGAGCATGTCTCCCGATACGCGCGTTGTGCCGCCGGACAGTTCCTCGGGAGCTACCTCGAGTGCGAGCACGTGCTCGACGCCAGCCATCTTCGCTGCAATCGAGGCTGAAAGACCCGCAGCGCCGAGTCCGACCACTACGACATCGGCCTCCGAATCCCATGAGTCGGGAAGGTTGCCGGTCGGCTTTCCTTCGCTTTGGCCTCCGCACCCCGCGAGACCCGTTACCGCGAACCCTGCGGCGGCAACAGTTGTTCCCTTGAGGAAATTACGCCGCGAAATCCCCTGATTGGCTTGTTTGTTCCCCATGACCATCTCCCTTCAATCGTCTTAAGCGCCATATGCGCTTGGCTAGCGATTACGGTACTGGTGATCTGGGCTGAAGGGAAACGATGCCTGGGAATGGGATTGTGCCGTTTTGGAATAAGCGCAGGTTGGGATTCATCGGCTAAATTGTTCCAATTCGGCATAAGCGAAAGACGGTTGGGAATAAAGCCTGATCGAGCTATAAGCGACAGAAAAGATGCGGATAGGATGTACTATAATCTAATCGAGGGTGCCGCCTTAGGCGGTATGGATTTGAATTGCCGTAGGGGAGCAATAGGGGATGTCGCTATGGATATTGCCTACTGTAGGGAATTGATCGAATTGGCCGATCAGCTGAATTTCAGTAAAGCAGCCGAAAAACTCTATATCACCCAATCGACGTTGAGCAAGCATGTGGCGCTCATGGAGCGAGAGGTCGGGTTCAGGATCTTCGACCGGAGTACCTCGCGCGTCGAACTCACGAAGAGCGGCAGGGTGTTTATCGAGAGCATCCGAGATGTGGTCGATCGATACGACACGGCGCTCAAGGAAGGCCGTGATTTTGAGCGCGAGCGAGAGACAACGGTTCATATTATCGGCCCCTTGCTCAACGAACGCATAGTCGATCGGGTGACTACTGCAAGGACCGTTGTGGCGGCGATGGGCATTGACGTGAAGCTGTCGCTCGCCGATACGGGAGTGAGAGATTGCCATGAATCGCTTACGGATGGTCGTGCCGATATAGCCATTGGGTTCAGGTACGGGATTGACGAAGAGGGTCTCGAGTGCGTGCATCTGTCCGACATTCCTTTTGGAATCGCCTGCCATGGAACCCATGAACTGGCTCATAAAAATCTCTTGAGGTTCGGTGACATCGCTGGGCAAAAGATAGTGTCATACCCGATGGCGGGTCGAGCTCGATACCATGCTTTCGTTCGCGCCGTCTGCTCGAAGCATGGGATTGCCCAAGAGATGGAATTCCTAGAAGAAGGCGCCCTTTGCTTTCCCGATGCGGAGCGAAGCATCGTCTTCGGCATTCACTTTCCTGGATATGCTCGATACGGGGGGGATATGGTTGCCCGGGCGCTTGATGACACAAGCGACTCATTCGATGTATGCGTGATGAAGCGAAAAGGGAGGTCGGCGCCAGCGGTTGACGCATTGTTCCGCGCGATCGCAAAGAAGTGATTTACGACAGGATAAAAAAGGACCTCCTTTGAGGTCCTTTCCGGTTCGTACGCTTGGGAGCAGAGCGGCTTTACTCGCTCTCGAGATCCTTGTCGCGGATGACGGCTCGGCGAATCTTGCCGTTGACAGTTTTCGGCAACGCATCGACGTAGTCGATGATGCGGGGGTATTTATACGGAGCGGTCTGGTGCTTCACCCACGTTTGCAGCTCCTTGGTGAGCTCGGCGTTGCCGGTGAATCCGGGTGCGAGCACGACCGTCGCTTTGACGGCGAAACCGCGCAGCTCGTCGGGGACGCCCGTGACGGCGCACTCGGCTACCGCATCGTGCTCGAGCATGACGCTTTCGATCTCGAAGGGCCCGATGCGGTAGCCCGACGACTTGATAACGTCGTCGTTTCGGCCCACGTACCAGAAGTAGCCGTCCTCGTCGCACCAGGCGGTGTCGCCGGTGTGATACCAGCCATCATGCATGGCGGCTGCCGTCTTCTCGTCGTCGAGGTAGTACTCGAGCATGAGGCCGGGCATCTTCGGCTCGCATTTGATGCATATCTCGCCGGTTTCGCCGGTGTTGCAACGGGTGCCGTCGTCGCGCAGGATGTGGATCGTGTAGAGCGGGACGGGCTTGCCCATCGAGCCGGGGCGAGGCACCGAGTTCGTGAGGTTGGCGATCGTCAGCGGCGTTTCGGTCTGGCCGAAGCCCTCGTAGATCGTAAGCCCGGTGTGCTCTTTCCAGAACTCGAAGATATCGGGGTTGAGCGCTTCGCCGGCGGTCGTCGAGTAGACTAGGGACGTCAGGTCGTAGGCGTCTACGTCATCCTGCATGAACATGCGGTACATCGTGGGCGGGCAGCATAGCGTGGTGATGCCGTATTTTCCGACGAGCGAGAGGATGTCGCCTGCGTGGAAGCGGTCGTAGTCGTAGGTGAACACGCAGGCCTCCATGAGCCACTGGCCGTAGTACTTGCCCCATACGGCCTTGCCCCAGCCGGTGTCGGCGATGGTGAAATGGATGCCGTCCGGGTCCACGTTGTGCCAATGCTTCGCGGTGATAAGGTGGGCGAGCGCATAGGCCGAATCGTGCAGAACCATTTTCGGGTTGCCCGATGTGCCGCTTGAGAAATACATGAGCATCGGATCGGCCGAAGCGGTTTCGCAACGCTCGAAATCCTCGGAGGCCTCTCGGACGAGCGTGTTGAAATCGAGCCAGCCCTCGCGGGGGGCGGGCTTGGCGCAGATCCCCTCGGGTCCCGAGAGCTCGGGTCCGATCGGATGATCTTCGGGGGCGAATACGAGGTTATGGTCTTCGTCCTCGGGCGTAAGGCCGCCGCCTGCGCCGTTGACGATTATCTTCGTTTCGAGTGTGGGGCAGGCGTCCGCCACGTTGTCGCATACCTGCGTGATATCGCCGAGCGTCGTTGCGATGATAGCTTTGATCCCCGCGCCGTTGAGACGGTATTCGAGATCGTGCTCCTTGAGCATGAACGTGGCGGGAACCATAACCGCGCCGAGCTTGTGGAGCGCGGTGGCGACGAACCAGAACTGGTAGTGGCGCCGCAGGATGACCATGACCATGTCTCCGCGGCCGATGCCCTGGCCTTTCAGGAAGTTGGCCGTCTTGTCGGACCAGCGCTTCATGTCGGCGAACGTGAAGACGTGCTCTTCGCCTTCGGGGTTGCACCATACCATGGCGCGGCGGTCGGGATCGTTTTCGGCTATGTCGTCGACGACATCGTAGCCGAAGTTGAACGTATCGGGGCAGGTGACCGAGAAGGTTTCAAGTTGATCGAGGTCGTTGTACGTTTCGGAAACGTAGCGGAGGTTGATGTTTCGCATAAGACAATCTTTCTTTCGAGCAAACGGCACTGAGGCCGTGAACGGATGATGACGGGAATTCGGTTTGCGGCACTGTCGGCGCGTGCGGCAGTGCCTAAGAAATCTTGTCTTCGCCGGGCTTCATGACGATGGCGAGGAACGTACACGGTTCGCCGCCCGTTGCGATCATTCCGTGTCCGCGGCCCGAATCGTACATGAGCATGTCGCCCGCTTCGAGCTCTTCGACGTGGTCTTCGTACGCGAAGCGCATTTTGCCCGACAGGATATAGTCGATTTCCTGTCCGGCATGGCGGGAGAGGTGGATGGGCTGGTTCTGCTCCTCTTCGAGATACGGCGCCGTAACGAGAAACGGTTCGGCGAGCTTGTTCTTGAAGTGCGGAGCTTTGTGCAGGTATTCGAAGCCGGCGCGCCGCTTGATGGACAGGCCGTCGTTGGCTCGCGTGAGCGAGTAGCCGCTCAGGTGCGGGTTCTCTCCCGTGAGAAGCTCGATCACATCGACGCCGAACTTTTCCGCGCAACGGTACAAAAACGTGAACGAAAGATCGTGCTCGCCGGTTTCCTGTGCGGAATACTCGGCAACGCTGCGACCGGTTGCGTCGGCCATTTCCTGCATGGTGAGGTCCATGTCCTCCCTCAGCGCACGAATTCGACCCGCCACCTCTTTGATATTCGGCTCCATGAACAATGCACCTCTCTTTCTGTTTTCGCTGATTGCCGCCGCAGCATATCGGTGCGGCTCCGCATCCGATGTGCGGTTTTCCAATTGTATAGCAAGCGGTTCGGGATTAGCTTGAAGATCAAATAAATCCCCAAGGTGTTCCAGATAATCCGACAAGAGGCCGTTTCCGAGCGCGCCGTGCGGCTGTCGGGGTGTTCCGTCGGTGCCGTTTGCGCGGAAAACCACTGAACGCTTGACTTGGAGCCGACTCCAAGTGCTATAAAGGGCGCAAGGATAAACAAAAGCAACGATGCGAGGAGCGAACGATATGCTGATCGCCGAGGTAAGCAGGAAATACGATATATCCGCCGACACGCTGAGATACTACGAGCGCGTGGGGCTCATCCCCGCCGTCCATCGCCGCGACAACGGTATCCGCGACTACGACGAGGGCGACCTGAATTGGGTCGAATTCATCAAGTGCATGCGCTCGGCGGGAATCCAGGTCGAAGCGCTCATAGAATACGTTGCCCTTTACCAGCAGGGCGACGAAACCAACGAGGCCCGCAAGGAGATACTCGTCGAGCAGCGAGCCCAGCTCATGCAGCGCATGGCGGACATGGAATCTACGCTCGAGCGGCTCAATTACAAGATCGACAACTACGATCGCGTCATGAGGAACAGCATCGACATGTCGAAGTGCAAGAATTCGGACGGATAAGAAAGCTGCGGGCTTCACCGCTCGAGAAGGCGACGAGCCGTCGAGAAACTGTTTTTGCGCCGAGCTGCAAGCCGTGTCCGGTTCGTCCGATGTCCGCGAAGGGCCTTCGTGCGAGGAAAATCGGCGTGCTTCGGCTCGGTCGTCTGATATATTCGCAGGTCGGAAAAACCAAAGCCGCCGAAAGGCATCGAAAAACGTCGCACGAAGGCCCTTCGCGGACATACTGATATGCGGACGCGCGGACGGGTTTCCGAATCGAATGTCACCGAACATCGGGCCTCCATGCGAAGGGTCTTCGCGGACGTGCGGGCGGGCTTCGCCGATGCATTTCAGACGACAGCGAATTTTCCACCCGTGTTTTCAACCGCGGCTATCGCTGGGATGGTATAACGTGCCGATGGGGGCATCTTGCCTGCAGGTCGATGCCGGATGTGGTTGAATGGAGCTCTACTCGAAAGGATCAGCGTATGCGCGAAGGTACCGGAGAAGAACGATATCAGCCGAAGGCGACAACGGCTCCGCCGTTTCCCCTTGCGCCCATCACGGTGATCGTGGGGCATTACGGGGTGGGGAAAACGAACTTCTCGATCAACCTCGCACTCGATGCCGTCGCGCAGGGGTGGGAGGTTACGCTTGTCGACCTCGATGTGGTGAACCCGTATTTCCGCTCAAGCGACTATCGAGAGCTGCTCGAAGAAGCGGGCGTTCGCGTGGTGAGCCCCGTCTTCGCTGGCACGACGCTCGATTCGCCGAGCCTCTCGGGTGCGGTGTACACGGCCATAGAGGATGCGATCAGGCAGGGTACCGGCGAGCGCAAGCGCGTGATCGTCGATGCGGGCGGCGACGATGTGGGCGCAACGGCGCTCGGGCGGTTCGCGCCGCGAATCGCCGAGCGCGACCATGCTGTCTGGTACGTGGTGAACCGGTATCGCAATCTCACGCAAACGCCCGAAGAGGCGGCGGCGCTCCTTGCGGAGATAGAGGCGAAAGCGGGTCTGCGCGCAACGGCGATCGTGAACAATTCGCACCTCAAGCAGGATACGGAAGAGGAGACCGTGATCGAGTCGTTGGGTTTTGCGCGGGCGGTCTCGGCGGTGCTCGGTTTGCCCATCGTGTGCACTGCGGTGCCAAAAGAGATCGTTGACCAGAAAAACGACTCGTTTTCGGAAAGCTGCGCTACCCAAAACGTGTATCCTGTGCAAGTGTATGTTCGTACTCCGTGGGGCACCTGAGAAACCCGGTACATAGTTGCACCGAGCGGCCGCGTCGAGCGGCCTTGGTTGTTCGTAGAGTGCGTATTCAGACGAGGAAGGTTGACCATGCCGAGAATTATCGTAGACGATCATTTCTGCAAGGGGTGCGGCTTGTGCGTCGACGCATGCCCGGTGGACATAATCGAACTGGATTACAAGAAGATCACCGCGAAGGGATACCATCCTGCGTATCTGACCGATGAAGACAAATGCACCGGGTGCATGTCGTGCGCCACGATGTGCCCCGATGTTGCGATTACGGTGGTGAGGTAGCCATGGCTGAGAAAGTACTGATGAAAGGCAACGAGGTTTTGGCCGAAGCCGCCTTGCGCGCCGGATGCCGTTTCTTCTTCGGTTACCCGATCACCCCGCAAACCGAGCTGGCCGCCTACATGTCCAAGCGCATGCCGAAGGTGGGGGGAACCTACCTTCAGGCTGAAAGCGAGATCGCGGCCATCAACATGGTCTACGGTGCATCGGCGGCGGGCGCCCGCGTCATGACGTCGTCCTCTTCGCCGGGAATCTCGCTCAAGGGCGAGGGCATCTCCTATATGGCGGGCGCCGATCTGCCGGGCGTTATCGTGAACGTGCAGCGCGGCGGCCCGGGTCTCGGCGGCATTCAGCCCTCGCAGTCCGACTATTGGCAGGCGACGCGCGCGACTGGGCATGGCGACTTCCAGCTCATGGTATTCGCTCCCTCGACGGTGCAAGAGATGGCCGATTGTGCGTTCCTCGCATTCGAGAAGGCCGACGAATACCGCATGCCGGTGATGATTCTCGCCGACGGCATGCTCGGCCAGATGATGGAGCCGGTGGTTCTGCCCGAGCCGAAGGCCGATCTCCCCGACAAGCCGTGGGCGACGACCGGCCATCAAGGTAAGCGCGAGCACAATATCGTAAACTCGCTGTATCTGCAGGCCGCCGATCTCGAGCGCCTGAACAACGAGCGTTTCGAGCGCTATGAGAAGATCAAGCAGACCGAGCAGCGAGCCGAGCTCTTTATGACCGACGATGCCGATATCGTGATCGTCGCTTTCGGGGCGTCGGCCCGCATCGCGCGCAGCGCAGTCGTATCCGCCCGGGAGAATGGCATCAAAGCGGGTTTGATCAGGCCCATCACCCTATGGCCGTTTCCGACGGACGCGATCGAGGGCGTTATCCCCCATGCGAAGGCGCTTCTGAGCGTCGAGATGAACATGGGTCAGATGGTAGACGACGTGCGACTTGTTTCTGCGGGTCGTGTGCCCGTCGAGTTCTTCGGCCATGCGGGCGGCATCATCCCCACGCCCGCCGAAGTGCTCGCTCAGATTGAAAAGCTCAACGGAAAGGCAGGTGCTTAAAGCCATGGCAACCGAAGAAAAGGTCATCTTCGAGCGCCCCCATGCGCTCCTTCCCGTCATAACGAACTATTGCCCCGGATGTCCTCACGGCATCGTTCACCGCCTTGTCGCCGAATCGATCGACGAGCTGGGCGTTGAGGGCAAGACCGTCGGCGTGGCCCCCGTCGGGTGCTCGGTTACCGCAACCGACTTCTTCGGGTGCGATATGATCGAGGCCGCTCACGGCCGTGCGCCCGCGGTGGCAACCGCGGTCAAGCGCGTGCATCCCGACAACGTCGTGTTCGCCTATCAGGGCGACGGTGACCTGGCGAGCATCGGCATGGCCGAAACGATCCATGCGGCCACCCGCGGCGAGAACATTACCGTCATCTTCATCAACAACGCGATCTACGGCATGACCGGAGGCCAGATGGCCCCCACGAGCTTGCCGCATCAGGTCACGCAGACAAGCCCCTACGGGCGCGACGTGTCGACGGCGGGCTATCCCATTCGCGTGTCCGAACTGCTCTCGTCGCTCGACGGTGTTGCCTACATCGAACGCGTGACGGTTGACAGCCCCAAAAACGTGCGCAAAGCGAAGAAGGCCATTAAGAAGGCGTTTCAGAACCAGATCGACGGCGTGGGATATTCGCTTATCGAGGTCGTGTCGACTTGTCCCACCAACTGGGGCCTGACGCCGCAGGATGCCTTCACGTGGATGCGCGAGAACATGCTGCCGTACTATCCGCTCGGCGTGTACCGCGACGTGATCGCGGACGGCTTCGAAAGCGTTGCCGCTGCGGCTGCGCAGCGTGCGAAAGATTGTCCGATCGCCGCAGGTGAGGGGAGATAGCCATGGCCCAATCGTACAACATCGTGCTCGCAGGATTCGGCGGCCAGGGCATCCTGTTCGCGGGAAAGATCATCGCGACGGCAGGCCTCATCGACGATCGCGAGGTGTCGTGGCTCCCCTCATACGGCCCCGAGATGCGCGGCGGTACGGCGAATTGCAGCGTATGCCTCGCCGACGATCCCATCGGCAGCCCCCTTGTGGTGACCCCCGATACGCTCATTGTGATGAACCAGCCTTCGCTGGAGAAGTTCATCGACACCGTGGCCGACGGCGGCATTATCGTTGCCGATTCGACGCTTGTGCAGGACATTCCCGAACGCGAGGGCGTCAAGGTGTGCGCGATACCGGCAACCGAGATCGCCGAAAAGGCAGGCCTGAAGGGTCTTGCCAACGTCGTGTGCGTGGGCAAGCTCTTCAAGGAGACGGGTTTCTGCAGCGAGGAAACGCTCGAGGCGGCCATCGAGAAGTGCGTGCCTGCATCGAAGAAGGGCATGCTCGACAAGAACAAGCGCGCGATCGCGCTCGGAATGGAAGCATAAGGAGGCCGCATGGTCACGGAGTTTGCCGAAATCGGCTTGCGCATCAAAGGGTTGCGCGAAGCCTGCGACGTTACCCGCGAAGAAATGGCGCAGGAGCTGGGCGTGCCGCTCGACACCTACGTAAACTGGGAGGAAACCGGCGCCGATGTGCCGATTTCCGCCATCTACCACCTGGCCCATAAGTTCGGTGTCGAATTTACCGAGATACTCACCGGCACGGCGGCTAAGCTCAACAGCTACCACGTGGTGAGAAGCGGGGAAGGCCGCGAGGTCGATCGCTATCCCGGATACCACTTCGAGGATCTGGCTTGGCGCTACAGCGGAAAGATCATGCAGCCGTTGCTCGTCGTACTCGACCCGAGCGACGAGGCGGCAAAGCTCGTTTGCCACTCAGGTCAGGAGTTCAACCTTGTGCTCGAAGGCTGCGTGGTGGTTACCTGGGGCGATAAGGAGTTCGAGCTGTGCCCTGGCGATAGCATCTACTTCAACCCCGAATACCCGCATGGGCAGCGATGCGGTGGAGACGTGCCCGCAAAATTCGTTACGATAATCGCAGAATAGGATCGGCTCGTGAACTACATCTTAAACAAGTATTGCCCCCGCATCGACTTCGATTCGTACGAGGACTTCTTGGAGAACTTCAGGATCGATGTTCCCGCCGATTTCAACTTCGCCTACGACGTCGTCGACGAATGGGCGCGCGTCGAACCCGACAAGCGCGCACTTCTGTGGTGCGACGACAACGGCGAAGAGCGCGAATTCACGTTCACCGACATCTCGAAGCTCTCGAACAAAGCGGCGAATGCGTTTTGGAAGCTTGGCATCCGCAAAGGCGATGTCGTCATGGTCATCCTGCGCCGTCGCTGGGAGTACTGGATCACCGCCATGGCCCTGTGCAAGATCGGCGCGACGATCATCCCCGCATCGCTGCAACTGACGAAGAAGGACATCGAGTACCGTGCTGCGAGCGCGAACGTCAAGATGATGGTTTGCGTGAACGACGAGTACGTGTGCATGCAGGTCGAAGAGGCCCTTCCGAGCTCCCCGAGCATACAGGAGCGCATCGTGGTTGCCGGCGATCGCGACGGCTGGCGGCGCTTCACGACGCTCATCGAGGAGGAGTCCGACGAGTGGGAGCGCCCGTTAGGCGATGCGGCCACGACGGCCAAGGACATCATGCTCATCTACTTCACGAGCGGCACGACCGGGCTCGCGAAGGCCGTCTCGCACAACTTCGCGCACCCGCTCGGCCACATCATCACGGCGAAGTACTGGCAGCAGGTTCAGGAAGACAAGCTCCACATGAGCGTAACCGACAGCGGTTGGGCGAAATTCGGTTGGGGAAAGATCTACGGGCAGTGGATAGCGGGAGCGTCCATCTTCGCCTACGACATGGACAAGTTCGTTCCGACTCATCTGCTTCAGAAGATCCAGGATTACAAGCTCACCACGTTCTGCGCGCCGCCGACGATGTATAGGTTCATGCTGCAGGAGGATGTGGCGTCCTACGACCTTTCGTCGGTCGAGAACTTCGCAACGGCGGGCGAGCCGCTCAACGCCGAGGTGACGCTCGCCTGGGAGCGTTTGACGGGCAAGAAGATCCGCGAGGGATTCGGCCAGTCCGAAGGCCCGGTGCTGCTTGCGACGTTTCCGTGGATCGATCCGCGGCCCGGCTCGATGGGCAAGCCCTCGCCGCTTCTGAACATCAGGCTGCTCGACGCGGAAGGCAACGAGGTCGACGACGGGGAAGAGGGCGCTATCTGCGTGACGAAGCTCAAGCAGGCGTATCCTCCCGGGCTGTTCGTCGGCTACTACAAGGACGAAGAGCGCACGCAAGAGGCGGTCGGCGGCGACTTCTACAACCTGCACGACATGGCATGGCGCGACAGCGACGGGTATTACTACTTCGTGGGCCGCGATGACGACGTGATCAAGTGCAGCGGCTACCGCATCGGGCCTTTCGAAGTGGAGAGCGCGCTCGTCGAGCACGACGCGGTCATCGAATGCGCGGTCACGGCAGCGCCCGACCCGATTCGCGGCAAGGTCGTGAAGGCCACCGTCGTACTCGCGAAGGGCTGGGAGCCGTCTGACGAGCTCGTCAAGGAGCTGCAGGATCATGTGAAGCATACGACGGCACCCTACAAGTACCCGCGTATCGTGGAGTTCGTCGACGAGCTGCCCAAGACCATCGGCGGCAAGATCAAACGCAAGCTCATTCGCCAGAACGACGGCATCCACGACTAAGGTGCTGTCGATTGCGGGAGCAAACGGGGGAAGTAAAAAACGGGCGAGCCAACGGTTCGCCCGTTTTTTTTCATGCGTGAGATTGGGGTTCGAAGTCAGTCGCGCCAGAGTGCCAAAATAAACGGCCCTATGCAGATCGCGCTACAAACGCGTGACGGTTTCGCAGGGGCGGGCGGCGTGTGCCTATGATGAAGAGGAGCTTACTACCGAAGGGAGATTAACCATGAATGGCCCTCATGATACCTTTGTTTTGCGCAACGGATACGAGATACCCTGTTTGGGTTTCGGCACGTGGAAGATGCCCGAGGGGCAAGAAGCCATCGACGCCATCAACGTGGCGCTCGATGCGGGGTACCGCCATTTCGATACGGCGGCAGCCTACGGCAACGAAGAGAGCGTAGGGAAGGCCCTTAAGCAGTCGGGGATCGACCGCCGCGAACTTTTCGTCACCAGCAAGCTCTGGGCGAGCGATCGGGGCTACGAGAGCGCGCTTGCGGCGTTCGACGCGTCGCTGAAGAAGCTCGGCCTCGAGTACCTCGACCTCTACCTCATCCATTGGCCCGCAGCCAAAGGGCCCGACGAGGAATGGCAGAAGGAGAACGCCGATACGTGGCGCGCTCTCGAGAAGCTCTACAGCGAAGGCTATGTGCGCGCCATCGGTGTGAGCAATTTCAAGGCGCACCATCTCGAGCCGCTTATGAAGGCGAGCGAGATCGACCCGATGGTGAACCAGATCGAAATGCACCCCGGGTTTCCCCAGCAGGAAACGCGGAAGTTCTGCGATTTGAGCGGCATCCTCGTGGAAGCGTGGTCGCCGCTCGGCCAGGGGCGCGTGCTCGACGACGACCGGCTCGTGCAGATAGCGGTCAGCTACGATTGCACGGTAGCCCAGCTTTGCATTCGCTGGTGTTTGCAGAACGGCGCGGTGCCCCTGCCCAAATCGATTACGCCCGAGCGCATTCGCGAGAACGCAGATGTGTTCAGGTTCGATATCAGCGCCGACGACATGCGCAAGATCAGCGAACTCGAGCAGTTCGGCATGTCGGGCCTCGATCCCGACGAGGTTGATTTTTAAGAGCGAGCTGCTCGCCAAAGTCGAACTGCATCTTGCGGCGGCAACCGCAATGGGCCCCCGATTATCGGGGGCCCATTGCTTCCGGCGCTGCAAAGAGGTTATAGCGAAATCGGAAGTTTGACTTCGATCTTCTCCTTGAAATTGTCGAATGCGATGTAGTAGTCTCCGCTGCCCTCGTAGGGGATGTCGAGCGTCGCCTCGATGGTTGCACCAGGGCGCGCGTCGCCCGCGAAAGCGATATCGGCTTCCATAAAATAGCTCGATACGTCGTCGAGCTCGGTGCCGCTCGGGCCGAATGCTTTGTAGTAGAACATGTTGAGGCCCTTGGTCTCGTCCGAGTTGTTCGTGACGGAGATCGGTATCGCGGCAACCGTCGTTCCGTCGAGATCGCTGAACTGGTTCTCGAGCGTCGCAGCTTGAACGTCGGATCCGAATGTGATGGTGAGTCCGTCGAACTCGAACGGAACGTCAAACGTTATTTCGGCAGGCGCTTCGGGTTCGGCGACGGGTTCGCTCTTCGGGGCGCTCGATCCCGAAGAGTTTGCATCGCCGTCAGCGGGTTCCTTGTCGCCCGAAGACGAACAGCCGGCAAGGGCCAATGCCGTAATGCATACAGCTGCGCACAAGGCGATCAGTTTCGATTTTGCTTTCACGTGAGTTTCCTCTCTCTTGTTTGATCCGTTTGGGGATACGTGTCGATCATAGGGAAGCGGACGGTCTCATTCATTAGCTGGCAGCTAAGAAAAGGCAAGCGGATTTTAGGCGTTTTAGGAGGTGAGGCCATTAGCTGGCAGCTAATGAAAAGGGGTTAGGTTTTGTCTAGCATTGATAAATCTGGGCGATACTCTTCCCTTGAACGAAGCACGGCGATCGGACTCGTACCCAGAGGTCCGAATCGCTACAATGGAGCAACCGGTGATTCGCAAAAGAAAGCGACGTATGAAAGAACCTTTGACAGAAGAACTACTCCAAGAGCTGCTTGAGTCGTCCGATCCCCTCCGGTTCGCCGAGAAAAACAACATCGGCAAACGAAGCTTGCCCGAATACCTGCAGCAGCTTCTCGATGAGAAAGGGCTCGTGCGATCGGAGGTCGTGCGAAAGGCGAGCATCAACGAAACCTTTGGGTATCAGATATTCATGGGACAGAGAAACGCATCGCGAGACAAGATCCTCCAGCTTGCCTTCGCCATGGGCCTTACGCTCAAAGAGGCGAATCGCCTCCTGCAGGCGGCGGGGGCAAACGAGCTGTATTGTAAGAACAGGCGCGATGCGATCATCATCTTCTGCCTGGACAAGGGTTATTCGCTGCAAAAGACCGATGAGGAGCTTTACCGCTTCGGCGAAGAAACCATCTGCTAACATACTCGCATGACCTACGACGAGCTATCGGAACACCTGAATGCCCTGCAGCGCGATGATTGCTATCGTGTTGATACCGTTATGAAAGAGGGTCCGTACGAGAGAACCGAAAAGGTTTACTTCGTCGGAGCCAACGGGTCGGAGCAGGGTCCGTATGTGAGAAAGATCATCAAGGCGGAAAGCGGCCTCGGCTCGGCATACGAATGCATATTTCAGGCTCAGAAGAACGGCCGGAGATTCTCGTACCTTCCCCGGGTGGCCGAGTGCTACTCGACCGGATCGGACCGGGTCGTTGTCATGGAGTACGTGTACGGGGAAACGTTGCAGGATGTGGTATATCGGTGCGACCCCTCGGTTGCGCTGGCCGTCGACCTGTTTCCGAAGCTCTGCAAAGCGGTCGAAGAGCTTCATGCCGCGTTCAGCCCGCCCCTCATACATCGCGACCTGAAGCCTTCGAACGTCATGGTCTCACGCGACAGCTTGACGATCATCGACTTCGGGATCACGAGAACGTACAAAGATGGCGCCGATGCCGATACGAAGCATTTCGGAACGCGGGCGTACGCACCTCCCGAGCAGTTCGGCTTCGGGCAGACCGACGTGCGCAGCGACGTGTACGCGTTGGGGATGCTCTTGTACTTCTGCTTGACCGAGAAAACGCCCGATGCGAAAGCACGTGCCCATGCGTTCGCCGCTCCGGCGGTGCCCGAGGTGCTGAGGATGATCATCCAGAAAGCCGTCGAGCTCGATCCCGTCGATCGGTACCAAACGGTTGCGGAGCTGCTCGCGGCGTTCGACCGCGCTACGGCTGAACCCGCCTACGTTCTGAGCGGCGCGCGATACCGAAACGAAGCGAGCGGCTCGGCGGGTGCGGGGCATTTTCCGAGCGCTCCGGCAGCGCCCCAGAGTCCGCCGATCGCGTTTCCGGGATCGGTTCGGTCTTCCATGCCTCCTGGTGCCGGCGGATCGCATCTACGCCAAGCAGGCGGGCCTCTCTCCCGCATACCTGTGGGGTTGGGAATCGCTTGGGATATCGTGGTGCTGTTCGTACTGTGCATTTTTCTCGCAGCTACCGTCGGGCTGATCGCATCGCCTGATCCGACGGCGGTATACGCAGGGTATCCGCTGGCCAAGCGGATTGTTTTGTACGGTAGCCTGTTCGTTTTCTTCTTCGTTCCGCTCGCGTACTTCGTTTCCGATAGACGGCCTCTTAAGAAGATGGTTCCCGCTTTGGGAAAGCTTACGGTTCCCAAAGACGCCTTGATCCTTCTCGGCGGTTTTGCGCTTGCGGTTATCATCATCGTCGCCTGCACGGCTCTGTGATCGGCTCTCGATTGTCGGGTTTTGCATTATTGTTGACGTGGGCAATAAGCCGTTGCATGGTTTGGGATTTGAAACCTATTTTTAAGGTTTGTGCAGACAGTTGCGTAATTTTATAGCATTTGCCTGGCGAAAAACCGCCAAATAACAGTATTGTGTTACCATAGCTATTCGAAGTCTAGTTCATTTTTATCCGAGGAGCATAGAGCGATATGGCCCTCGGTCCGCAGGCGCCGCCCCGCGCGTGGATGGCTGTCGCATCGGGCGACAGCGGGGCAAACATCCGCAACCACATCGGTGGTACACCGCATAACGGTCTTGTGCGCACACATTGACGGGCGACCTGCCGTGCTGCTTCAAGCAGCGCGAAGCGAGGCAAAGGAGATGCATTTTGAAGTGGAAGAACGAGATGAGGGAATGCGTTAGGACGCTTGAGGATCTGGAAGAGTTCGTCTGTTACGACGATTCGGAACGGGCGAGGGTAGCCGAGATCCTCGAAAGGGCTCCCATGGCGGTTCCCCGGTACTATCTCTCGCTCATCGACTTCGACGATCCGGAAGATCCGATCAGGAAGCTCGCGATTCCATCGCTTCTCGAAGCGGATCCTTCCGGCAGTCTCGACACGTCGGGCGAAGCGGATAACACGGTGGTCAACGGCCTTCAGCACAAGTACCGCGAGACGGCGATGATGCTCTCGACCAACGAATGCGCCATGTATTGCCGCCATTGTTTCAGGAAGCGCCTCGTCGGCCTTCCGGACGAGGGCATCGCCCGCGATCTCGAAGCGATCGGCGCGTACCTGAGCGAGCACGACGAGATCACCAACGTGCTTGTCAGCGGCGGGGACGCCCTGCTCAACTCAAACGAGCGCATCGCCGCCATCCTCGATACGCTGACCGCCATTCCTCATCTCGATTTCATCCGCATCGCGACGCGCGTTCCCGTTACGCTTCCGTCACGCATCACCTCGGACGGGGCCCTGCTCGACGTACTCGGGCGGGCGCGGGAAAAAAAGCAGCTGTTCATGGTGACCCAATTCGATCATCCGCGCGAAGTGACGCCCGAAGCGGCCGCCTCCGTGCGCGCTGTGCTCGACCTCGGTATCCCGGTACGAAACCAGACGGTGCTGCTCCGCGGCGTCAACGACGATCCCGAGGTGCTCGGAAGCCTGCTCCAGAAGCTGACGTCCATCGGCGCCGAACCGTACTACGTGTTCCAATGCCGCCCCGTCACGGGCGTGAAGAACCAATTCCAGGTTCCCCTGAAGGAGGGCTGCCGCATCGTCGAGGGTGCGAAGGCGATGCAGAACGGCATCGGGAAGTCGTTTCGGTACTGCATGTCCCATGTGACGGGAAAGATCGAGATCCTCGGCGAGCTCGGCGACGGGTCGATGGTGTTCAAGTACCACGAAGCCAAGGACCGCAGAAACCTCGGGCGGGTGTTCGCTCGCGAGGTTGCGGACGACCAAGCGTGGTTTGAATAGGACGGGACGAAGGCCGGCGATTCCCGCGAGCGTTTATCCAAGAACCTACAAAACAATAACGGCTTAACAAGCAATGCGTGACATCGCTCGATTGCCGCTTTCCCGAGAGGTACAGTAAGCACGGGCAAGCCACCGAGACTGCGAAAGGCTCTGCCGCAGTAGGAGGCTGGTGCTATGAAAACCAAGACGTTGGAAAAAGCGAGCGGCGGGCAAGCGGGCAAACCCAAGCTCAGGCAGATCATGTCGGTTCCCGATATGGTTGTGTACGGACTCATTTTCATGGTCCCCATTGCCCCGTTCGGCATTTACGGCGGCATTTTCACCGAGTCGGGAGGCATGCCCACGCTTGTCTATATCGTCGGCACCTGCGCTATGGCGTTTACGGCGCTTTCGTATGCCTCGCTGGGAAGGGAATACCCTGTTTCGGGCTCGGTTTACGCATATGCAAGCAGGGCGATCGGGCCTGCGGTGGGTTTTCTGACGGGGTGGGCGCTGATGCTCGATTACATCTTAAGCCCCGTGCTGCTCTACGTGGTGTCGTCGACGGCGCTTCACGGCATCGTCCCCGAAGTTCCCGCATGGGCCTTCGGCATCGTCTTCGTGGTCGCGAACACGTTGGTGAACGTACGCGGCATAGAGACGGCGTCGATGGTGAACCGCATCGCGCTGGTGCTTGAGATACTCTGCCTTGCCGTGTTCGCGGTCCTCGGAGTTCATTGGATCATGACCGACCCGTCTTCGAAGGGATTTTCGCTCGACCCGGTGTTCAACGCGTCGACGTTCGATCCGAACCTCGTCATGAGCGCCGTGTCTTTGGGCGTGCTCTCGTTTCTCGGATTCGATGGTATCGCAACGCTCGCCGAAGAAGCGAAGGATGCACGCAGGGGTCCCGGCCGCGCGATGATGGTGTCGCTTGCGATCGTGGGCACCCTGTTCGCGGTGCAGACCTACATTGCCGGATGCATCAGCCCCGATGGCGCGGCGTTTGCCCATGATACGGATAATGCGTTTTACATCGTAGCGGGCATTGCGGGAGGAAAGGCGCTTTCGATTACCTGCGCGCTGGCGACCGCTCTCTCGTGGGGCATCTTTACCGCGTTGGCCGCGCAGACGGCCATTTCGCGGATTTTGTTCGCCATGGGGCGCGACGGCAATCTGCCTCGCGTGCTCTCGAAGATTCATCCTAAGTATAAAACGCCCTACGTGGCGACGCTGTTCGTGGGCGCGGTATCGCTCGTGCTCGTTCTCGCGTTGGGAAGGTTCGGCACCGATACGATATCGCTGTTCGTGAACTTCGGGGCGCTCACGGCCTTTCTGGTACTGCATGTAACCGTCATCTGGCATTTCTTCATCAAAAAGCGCGACGGAAAGGTATTCGCGCATCTGATATCGCCGCTGATCGGCTTTGCTGTAATCGCTTATACGTGGGTGAGTTTGAGCATGCCGGCGAAGCTGCTCGGCATTTCATGGGTGGCGATCGGCATCGTCTACTATCTGGTCATGCGCAAGGTGCTGAAGAGGGAGGTGACGTTAGCGTGATTGCTTTCGTTGCTCCTTGTCGCGGTACATAGCCTCGTCTGCTTTGTCTAAAAGCTGCCAATAGCTCGTACCGTCTTCGGGGTAGTGAGCTATACCGACGCTTCCTTTGCAGGCGATCTCCTTATCGTTGAGGACGAACGGTCGTCCGAGTGTTCCGAGGATGGCTTCGCGGTATTCGCACGCGCGAGTTGGCGACGTGTTCTCGAATAGGAATATGAACTCGTCGCCTCCGTACCGGTAGCAGCGGTCGGCGGTGAGCGCGTTTTCCAGGAACATATCTGCAACGTGCTTGAGCAGGTAATCGCCCCCGTTGTGTCCGTAGACATCGTTAACTTGTTTGAATCCGTCGAGATCCATGAACATGATGGCTATGCCTTCATCGCGCGCTTGGGCGTTGGAGAGAGCGTTTTCCATGTCTTCTTCGAATTTTCTGCGATTGGGCATTCCTGTCAGCATGTCGCAGTACGCCATGCGCTTGATGAGCAGCTCGTTGTTTTTTGCCTCGTTGATGTCGGTGCTTGAAATGACATGGGCGAGTCTGCCGTCCGTCCACGTAAACGCCGTGCTGATAACGCGAAACCATTTTCCGTCGAAAGGGCGTTGGTAATCCCACGAGTACGTTTTGCTCGGGTTTCCCTGTTCGTCGATCAGATGCTTTTTCGGGCAATACGTGCATTCGTCGCTTTGCCCGCTGTAGAGCGCTTCGAAGCAGGTTTTGCCCCGCATGTTCTCCCATCCTCCGTAGGGCTTCGCCATGGACTTGTTGGCGTAGAGCATTTCGTGCGTGTCGAAGTCGTTTACGTAGATGTCGAACCCGATGTGGTCCATGATGCTTTCGAGCGTTGTGACAGCGTAGCCGAGCTTACGTTTGTAAACGCGCAGCCGAGCTCGTTCCGCGAGCGGCTTGAAAAGCATGTTCGCCTGATCGAGCTCGTCATCTTCAGGCGGTTCGTGACGTCGCGTGTCCGCCATCCCCACGCACGCGACGATCGCTTGGACGTCGTCGCTGATGAACACGATGAACATGCTTTCCGAGGCGAATAGCTCCCTTATACGGCAGGTTGTGTCGGTTTCGGCGGAACCGGGCGCGTCGGTGTAGAGAACGGGAAAATCGACGAGTTGAGCTGTCTGGTCGGCTGTAAACACCGAGTCGAGCGTGAAGCTTTCCGGCAGGTTCGTGCGGCCGGAGGTGCTGGCACTCTCCTGAAGCGTGAGGCGTCCCGATGGCTCGTGTTCGTAAACGAATGCGCTGTCGAAGCCGAAGTGATCTCTGATGTCGGCAAGCACGGTAGACAAAGCGGCACTGTCGATGTTCTCGTCTGCCACCTGAACGACGCGTACCAGCAGCTGATAGAACGCAGGCGAGCTGTTGGCTGGGGGAGCGCTTCTTCTTTGAATCATCGGCATCGCCTTGTCGATCACGGGAATAACGTCGGACGAGCAGGTGGTTGACTGTCCGATTGATTGAATGCGTTGACTGTATCACGAGGTGATCGCCTTCGCAAGATCGCGGCGGGCAGTAGCCGTCGCGGCTTTGCCTGCCGTGTTCTATTCGATCGCTCTGCATATTTTTCCGAGAAACTTGCATAAAGGGGTTACAAAGCAAGTCGAAAGCGCATATACTGCGCTGCAGTCCTTTAAAAGCGGTACAGAGAGACCGACAAGGCTTGCAAGCTGCACCTACCCACATACGCAGTCAGCAACTCGGAAGCCTTTGTCTGTTGCAAAGGCGTTTTTTTGCCTCGGCACAGGCAGGCGAGAAGCCTCGCGGCTAGGGCGGGGATTCGACGAGAGCCACCTGGTCCGTCTGTACGCACTCGAAGAAAGAAAAGGAGTGTGTATGAACGACAACGACAACGTCAAATCCGTGTGCATGGATGCGGAGGAGATCGAGCGATCGCTTACGCGCATCGCGCATCAGATCCTCGAGCACAACAGGGGAGCGGGCAACATCGCGATCGTGGGCATCGTGACTCGCGGCGATCTTCTCGCCAAGAAGCTCGCCGAGAAGATCGAGGAGATCGAGGGCGCGAAGGTGCCGCTCGGAAAGCTCGACATCAGCTTCTACCGCGATGACTTCCTGACTCACCTTTCCCCCGAAGTGCACGCAACCGACATCCTATTCAACATCGACGGCAAGGACATCATCCTCGTTGACGACGTCCTCTATACCGGCCGTACGATCCGCGCGGCGCTCGACGCCATTATGGACCTCGGTCGCCCGGCAACCGTTCAGCTCGCCGTGCTCGTCGACCGCGGTCACCGCGAGCTGCCGATCCGCGCCGATTTCGTCGGCAAGAACGTTCCCTCGTCGTCCGATGAGAACGTGCGTCTGTTCCTCGAGGAAGTCGACGGCGTGTCGGCTGTCGAAATACTGGATATCGAGGCGGGCGGCCGCGCGGGTTCCGCACCGCTGGGAGGTGAATAACCGTGGCGTTCAACCATAGGCATCTTATCGACATCACGGAGTATTCCGCCGATGACATCATGCTCGTCCTCGAAACCGCCGTGAAGTTCCGCGAGGTCAACGAGCGAAAGATTAAAAAGGTCCCCACGCTCAAGGGCTTCACGGTCGTGAACATGTTCAACGAGCCTTCCACCCGCACGCGCTCGTCGTTCGAGATCGCCGAGAAGCGCCTTTCGTGCGACAGCCTGAACTTCGGCGGATCGTCCACCTCGGCGGTCAAGGGCGAGAGCCTCGTCGACACGGTGGAGACGCTCTGCTCCTACAAGATCGACATGGTCATCGTGCGCGATAAGCATGCGGGCGTGCCGCGGCTCATCGCCGACGTGTCGGGCGCGCACGTGATCGACGCGGGCGACGGCAAGCACCAGCATCCCACCCAGGCGCTTTTGGACCTGTACTCCACCTGGGCGAAGAAGGGCGATCTTGCCGGTCTCAAGGTTGGCGTCGTAGGCGATATCGGGCATTCGCGCGTGTGCGGATCGCTCATCCCCGCGCTCAAGATCATGGGCTGCGAGGTGACCGTCATCGCTCCTCCTACGCTCATGCCCGCACGCCCCGACGTGCTCGGTGCGGATCATGTGACCTCTAACCTCGATGAGGCGTTGCCCGAGCTCGACGTGGTCTACATGCTGCGCATCCAACGCGAACGCCTCGAAGGCGCGCCGTATCCGAGCCTGCGCGAGTACAACCAGCTCTTCGGCCTCACCAAGGACCGCGAGCCGCTCATGAAGCCCGACGCGCTCATCTGCCATCCGGGCCCGATCAACCGCGGCGTAGAGCTCGACAGCTACATGGCCGACCATCCGAACCGGTCGGTTATCCTCGATCAGGTCTACGCGGGCATTCTCACCCGCATGGCCGAGATGTATCTACTTCTGGGAGGGAGCGAAGATGGCCTTACTGCTTAAGAACGCCCATGTGATCGACCCGCAGGTCGGGTTGAACGAAGTTGCCGATATCGCGATCCGCGACGGGAAGATCGTCGAGGTCGGCCAAGGCCTGTCCATCGAGAAGGGTGTCGAGAAGGATCTGGCGGGCAAAATCGTCGTCCCGGGCCTGGTCGATATGCACGTTCATCTGCGCGAGCCCGGATTCGAGCAGAAAGAGGACATCGCGAGCGGCACGAGGGCTGCGGCCCATGGCGGGTTCACGGCAGTCTGCTGCATGCCCAATACGAAGCCCGTGACCGACAACGCGACCGCCGTCGAGTTCATCCAGGCGCGCGCAAGCGCGGTCGGAAAATGCCGCGTACACGTGGCGGGCGCCTGCAGCCAGGGGCTCAAAGGGGAGACGCTCTCCGAGATGGGCGATATGGTGGCGCACGGCGCCGTCGCCTTCACCGACGACGGCCGCGGCGTGCAGGACGCGGGCATGATGCGCCGCGTTATGGATTACGGCAGCATGTTCGACCGTGTGATCATGAGCCACTGCCAGGACGAGGCCCTTGTCGGCGACGGCCAGGTGAACGAGGGCATCGCCTCCACGCGCCTCGGCATGCTCGGTTGGCCCGCCGAGGGCGAGGAACTCCAGATCGCCCGCGACATCGCGCTCTGCCGTCTGACGGGCTGCCCGCTGCACATCCAGCACCTGACCACGGCTCGGGGCCTCGACCTGGTGCGCGCCGCGAAAGAGGAGGGCCTGCCGGTTACCTGCGAGGTGACGCCGCATCATCTCTTCTTGAACGAATGGTCCATCGGCGACGATTACAACACCTTCCTCAAGGTGAACCCGCCGCTGCGCACGCCCGAGGATTGCAACGCGCTTATCGACGGCGTAGTCGACGGCACCGTCGACGCCATCGTTACCGACCATGCGCCGCATACTGCTTGGGAGAAGAACTGCGAGTTCGAGATCGCGCCGTTCGGCATGATCGGCCTCGAGACTTCGCTTGCGCTCGTGCTGACGAACCTCGTGGATCCCGGGCATCTTTCTTGGGAGCGCGCCATCGAGCTTATGAGCGTGAACCCGCGGGCGATCCTGCGCGTCGAGCGCGTGGCGATCGAGCCTGGGAGCACGGCCGACCTGACGGTCATCGATCCCGAGGTCGAATGGACGGTGGACGCTGCGGACTTCCTCTCGAAAGCCACCAATTCCGGATTCATCGGCGAAGAACTCAAAGGGCGTGCGACCGACGTGTTCGTGGGCGGCTACGCAACCCTGGAAGACGGTGCAATCGCCGAATAAGAGGCCTGAGCCTGATTTTTGCAACGGGTCGAGGACGCTTGCCGCCTCGACCCGTTGTGCTTTTCGGACGAGGGGTTTAAGCGGCCGCAGCGTCGGCTAAGAATTCATCGTCGAGGAAGAGAAATCCTTCGAGCATATAGGCGAATCCGCGATAGAAGTCCGTTCTGGCGAAGCGCCTTATATCGTTTGCCATAAGGGGAACCCAATTCATGAGGTGCGCGTCGAGGAAGTCTTTCTGCTTGATGAAGGCTTCTGCGCTCCCATCCGTTTTCAGGCAGAGGATTTGCATGAACTCCAGTTCGGTAGCAAGGTGGTCTTCGCCTTCTCCCCAAGAGGATCGCGTTTTGACCCCGTATGAAGCGTATATCCCCGCAACATCCTTACGTGCTTGTTGCATTATGAGCCTCTTGTCCGACGTATACACCGATTCGTACGGATATGCGGCTGAATGGCCATCTGTTCCATGCCCAATGAAAACGCGTGCGAAGTCGACGGCCAGCTCGGTCAGCCGATCGTTTTCGCATTCGTTTTCAGCGTTGACGTACGAACCGATAAGCTCAAGGCCTCTGCCTATGGCATCGTCGTTTCGCGGCGATTGATTTTGGAAGCGCTTCAGCTCGTCGAAGGTTGCGCGGTCTATCTCTTCTCGGCATAGCCGGGCGAGCAATCCGTATACGGCTGCTCGTTCGCATGAAAGCTCGGTGAAGGTGTTTTCATTGTCGCTGGATGCCGGGTTCGGACTCCGCCTGGTAAGACTCTCCATGATGTACTCCTTTCGCTTTCGCCCGCCCGCATCGGTGCTGCAATCTTGTGCTCGTCGAACGTGCGATTACGCGGCAGGCCGCCGGCTTTACGCCAGGCCGGCGGCCTGCCTTGCTTTACGAGGAAAAAACTTCGTCCAGATCGTTCTTGCCGCTGTAGAGGTAATAGACTGCGGGGATGGTGCCTTCCGATTCAAGGAGAGCCTTTCCCTGGGCTGCGAGCTTGGATACCTCTGAAGACTCGTCGTCAAGATCGCCGAAAACGCGGGCATCCGCTACGCAGGTCTTTACGCAGAGGGGCTCCTCACCGAGCGATCTGCGGTCGGCGCAGAACGTGCATTTTTCGGCTACGCCGACTTTGTGGGCGACGAAGTGGTGCGCTTCGTGTTCGGTCGGCCCCGCTTCCCCGTGATTGGAGTCAACGCTGTCGATAACGGTGCGTGCTCCGTATGGGCATGCGGTCTCGCATGAGCCGCATCCGATGCATTCGTCTGCATCTACCGTGACGATGCCGTCTTCGTCTATTTTCGTTGCACCGGTTGGACAGACCGCCATGCAGAGAGGTTTTTCGCACTGCATGCAGAGCGTGGGAAGATACGTTATTTCCAGATCGGGAAATGTTCCAGATGAGAATTCTTTGACATGGGACCAGCGATCGTCGGCGGGTAGGCCGCGAGACACTGCGCATCCGACGGAGCAGGCGTGGCAGCCGATGCACCGATCCAAATTGATGACCATTCCTAAACGAGCCATGAGATCAACTCCTTGCTTTGCTCGAAGACGTTATGCTTTTGCAACTTCCATGAGAAACGATGAGATATCGGGGGATTGGGAAATAGGGTCGCGTGCAACGTTGTCGACAAGCGCGTTCATGTTGCTGTCGGGCTTGTCCCACGGGTTGCCCCAGCCGCCGTCGACCCATGCAACGCCGGGTTTGACCCTCTCCGAAACGCGCAGGGTGAAATATGCTTCCCCGCGGTGGGAGAAGGCCTTTACGGCGTCTCCGTCTCTGAGGCTTCGCGCTTCGGCGTCGGCGGGGTTCAAACTCAGTTCAGGCTCGGGATGGTTTTCGAGCAGATAGGGGTTGTTGCGGTACTTGTAGTGCACGTAGTGAACGGTGCGCCGATTCGTTCCCACGAGAGGGTATTTTTCGGCTAGCTCGGGACTTCCCTCGGGCGTGCCGAATCCCGGAACGTAATTGGGCAAGGGGTCGTAACCGTTTTTCTCGAAGGGGATGTTGTAGAGAAGAACTTTTCCGTTCGGCGTGTCGAATCCAGGCTCGCCATCGGGGCGCAAACCGCCCGTTTCGTATTTGCGATACTCATGTGTCCCCACGATTTGAACCGGATTGTCTTGATAGTCAGCCAGGGTTAGGCCGCTCGGACTGAGTGCGTATTCGATGAACTCCTCATCGGTAGTCCAGGGATAGCCCTCGTCCATTCCCATAAAACGAGCGAGTTCGATCTCCATTGTGTAAGGGGTTTTACATTCGTGCAAGGGCTCGATTGCCGGTTGGCGAAGCGCGATGACGGCTCCTTTTTCAGAGGGATAGGTGCGGTAGTCGTACCGTTCCGCCCACGTTACGTCGGGAAGGACGATATCGGCGAGCTGTTGGCACGTTTCGGTCATGAAAATTTCGGTATAGCAAATGAAGTCGAGCGTTTTCAGCAAGTCGAGGTTGCGGTGATAATCGCCTTGGGCCATGATGGTGTTGGTGTGGTAGCCCATGAGACCGCGCGGCGTATAGGGGTCGCCCGTTTCAATGGCATCGAGCGCGCCGGGCAATCCGTTCAGAAACATTGGGTATCGTTTTGAGTTCACATTCACCGCATCGGCGGTAACCGTGGTTTTCATGCCCGTCGGATTACCATTTTCAACTGCGACGGGATGTCCGACCACCGTGGGGAAGCATACATTGCAGCCCTCTTTGTCGAGCTTTCCGCAAATGGCGCGCAGGCATCCGATCGAGCGGACCGCCTGCACGCAATTGCTGTGCAATGCGAGGCTGTTTCCTTCATGCAAGGCGGCTTTTTCGGTTGTTGCGTACAGTCGCGCCAGTTCGCGAATGGTGTCCGCCGGCACATCGGTGATGCCTTCGGCCCACTCGGGGGTGCACTGCTCGATGCACATCTTGTACTCGTCGAAACCATGGCACCACGTTTCGACGAAATCATGATCGTAGAGATCTTCGGAAATGATCACATTGGCCATGGCGTTTGCCAGAGCGCCGTCTGTTGAAGGTTTGATGGGGATGAACTGGTCGGCTTTTGCAGCCGTTTCCGTAAAGATGGGGTCGATGACGATGAGTTTTGCCCCTCGCTCTTTTGCGTCGAGAATGGGCGAAGCGTTGCCGTGCTTTTCATAGCACATGTAGGCACCGGGGCGAAGCGATGCGAAGGGATTGCCGCCCCAGCAGATGATGAGGTCGGTGTTGTTGTAGTCTTCTTCATCACGAAAACCGTAGGTGCTCTTGAGCGCGACAAGGCGTGGGACGAAGCACAGGTTCGGTGCGCCAACCATGTTATTGGTGCCGTACCGCGCATAGAATTCGCAGAACGCATTGCGGACGATGTTCTGTACGGGTGCGCCGTTAGTGTAGAGAAGCGTTTGTGCGCCGTGCTGGTCTTTGATTGCGGTCAGCTTTTCTCCGATGAAGGCGTACGCCTCATCCCAGCTGACGCGTTTCCAGTCGTTGCTTCCGCGTTCACCCACCCGTATCATGGGATATTTCAAGCGATCGGGCGAATAGACGACGTCGACGAACGCTTGGCCTTTCGGGCAGAGCGCACCCTGATTGAATGGATGGTCAGGATCGCCTTCGATCGACGCGATAACGCCATCCTGGATGTTGATGATTACTCCGCAGTCGTTATGGCAGTTGCCGCAAGTCGTGCGTATTTCGGTTATGGGCGACTCGGACGGCTTCGGCGCCTCGGTGCCTTCGCCCTTTTCCTCAAGCGTCTGGGGCGCGCATCCGGTAGCGCTCAATGCGGTTATTCCCGCGCAGGCGGCTGACAGTTTCAGAAAACTCCGGCGGTTCAGTTCCATGTTCCTCCTCCTTGTGGTTCGTGCTCGGCGGATTCGCCGCAGAGCTTGCCAGCAGTGTGCGCCGAGCGGAATGGCAAAGCTTCACCCCAACGGTGGTAGATGAATATTTCACCTCGGGGTGGCTCTCACCCCGGGCGCGGGTACAATAGGCGCAAGGAGGCAGTGCGATGGGAGGGAAATGGACAAGAGGATCAAGGTGAAGGTGGCGAGGTCCAGTGCGCGGTCGGTTGGGCTATGCGCCGGGCTCGGGTTGTTTTTCTGCTGGTTCTGGTCGGTTATGCAGAATCCCAATATTCCCGTACATCAGGGAGTCGAGAATCCCGGGCATGCGCTGTATTGGTCGCTCGTTCTGGCAAGTGCGACCCTCTCGTTTCTCGTTGTCTTGGTTTTGGCGAAAAGGGTGTCGGCGGGAGGAAGACGTCTCGTTGAAAGCAGGATAACGGTGGCGCTGCTGGCGGCCTATGCCGCAGTCTCCTACGTACCCAAATTGAGCGGGACGGAAACGCTTGGCAGCGAGTATGCTGAAATCGTAGTTGTCGGGGCGCTTGCCGCGTGGCTTTTCGTGCAATGGGGGTCGATCGTGGGGGACCTCGGCCCGCGAAAGCTTCTGAAGGTGTCGAGCGTATCGCTTCTCGTATCGTTTTCCCTAGCGGCTGTTCTCTACCAGTTCGAAACGAGCTTGGCGACGACGCTGCTATCGTTTCTGCCCTTTGCTTCGGCGGGCGCGGTGTTCGCCTGTCGTTTGTCGGGGTGGGAGGTTGATGCTGCGGAAAGCGAGGGCATCGTCGAACCGGGGCATTCGGGTGCATGGCATTTTTACGTTACCGTGCTTGTCCAAGGGATGGCCTTCGGGCTTCTCCATCTGCTCTACAGCACCATCGTGCTCGAGCAATGCGAAGATCCGTATTGTCCGTTGCGTTTTCTCAATACGTTCTTTCCCCTCGTGTCGGTTGAGGACTTTTATGGTCTGATGAGCATCTTCGGTGTCGCTTTGGCGGCTGGTATTGTTTTGTTGGGTACGAGCGTGCTGCGGCTGAACTTCCGCAAACTCATTTACGTGGTGGGGTTCCCTCTCATGGCGGTAGGGTTTTTGATTCTTGCCTCCGATACGGGGTTTCGGCTTACCGAAGTGGTAAGCCATGCGTCGGGTGTCAATTTTACTGCTGGAGAAGTGGTTTACATTGCTGGGTACTATTATGTTGTGGTTACAACGTGGGCCCTGTGCTCGTATCTGGTACGGATGAAGAAAGGCGATCGTGTGACGGTGTTCGCCCGATCGGGGCTTGCGCTCATATCCGGTCAGCTTCTCGGCTTCCTGTCGAGCATGGTGGTGGGGTTCGAGCATCTTTCGCGGGCCGATTTCTGCACGATGGCCATTTTTCTTCTCATGCTCGCGAGCTTGCTTATTGCGACCAACGATCGGCTGTGGAGCGATTGGGGCGGCGTTCGCCCCAACGAGACGGATCGCCCAAGCGCATTCAAGGTTGCCTGCGAAGCGGTGGCTCGACGGTACCGTCTCACCGAACGCGAGCGAGACGTGCTCGTGCTGCTCGCCCGTGGCCGCAACATGTCGTTTATCGCCGAAAGGCTCTGCGTGACCAAGGATACGGTGAAAACGCACTGCCGCAGTTTGTACAGAAAGCTCGAGGTTCACTCTCAGCAAGAGCTGATCGATAAAATCGAAGCGGAAATCGGTGTTGACAAGGATCAGAGGCTTTCTGACGGCCAGCGGGGTTCTGCGTTTCTCCGGAAAAAGACCCCGGGGCGATGACCGGCAGAAAAAAGGGCGCATCCCGAAGGAGCGCCCTTGAAGGATTGCGTATATGTGCCGAGAGCCTATTCGGAGCCTGCGGGAGGTTATTCGAAGCGGCTGATGAAATTCTCAACGGCGGTGAGGCATTCCTCGGGATGCGTGACGTTGGCGATATGCGGCGCACCTTGGATGAGCGTCCATTCGCAATTGGGGATGAGATCGACTCCCTCCTTGATGACGAGCGGAGTACCCTCGTCATCGGTGCCCGAAAGGGCCATGCACGGCACCTTGATGTTCTTTACCTCTTCGCGGATATCCCAATCTTTCATCTTGCCCGTGACAACGAACTCGCTTGCGCCCTGCATGATCATGTAGCACTCGCCCACGCCGTCGAACGAGGCCTGGATGAAATCGGGGTAGTCCTTCTCGTAGAGGCCCACAACGTGACGCTTGTAGTACTCGTCGTAGGCGGCTTTGGCTGCGGGCGTTTCGTAATCGCCGGTGCGCTCCGCTTCGGCGATGGCCTGCTGCATCTCCTCGGGCATGTATTTGATCAGGCGGTTTGCCTCGGAAAGCCACGTGGCGATGCGCACGGGGGAGGAGTTGATGACGAACGAATTCACGCCGGTATCGTCTTTCATCATGCAGAGCATGCCGAGCATGCCGCCCCATGAGTTGCCGAACAGGTGGATATCGTCGAGCCCGAGCGCCTCGCGGACGGCGTAGAACTCGTCGACCCACAGATCGTAGTTGTAGAAATCGTCGTCCTGATGGGGAATCATGGATTTCCCGCATCCGATTTGATCGTAGAACACCACCTGGCGCCCGTACTTGTCGGCCAGATCGGCATAGGTCAGAAGGTAGTTGTGGCAATCGCCGGGGCCGCCGTGCAGCACGAGCAGCGTTTTTTTGCCCGGGTCGTTTTCTCCAACGATCTTGCAATAGGTTTTGAAGCCCTTGAAGTCCACGTACTCTTCGCGAATCTTTGCCATGAAAGCTCCTCTCGATCGGATGGTTCGGTATGGACGGGCATCCGCAAGACAGGCGCTGCGCTTGCGCGGCCGGTGTCGGGCGGGATGTGTCTTCCTCCGCGAAAGTATGGGCGAATGGGTCAGATTTTGCAATGTACGGACTCGTTTCATCCGCTAGGGGGAGGGATTTAGGGCGGCCGCACACGTCATGCCGATGCGCTCGGCTCGGCGGGACGCCGAGTGTGCGGGCTGCGCGAGAGCCCCGGATTGCCGCTCGAATCTTAATTTTGCATAAAACTGTGCGAATACCTGTAAAAATTGCATTTCTGCTTATCGATACGCACGATAGGAGTATACTTACCCACGACCTTTAAGGGCGGTTCAGAGAGACCGACAAGGCGCGCACCACAACCTATGATGCATTCATGCGCCCGCGTCCCATGGGCGTTTTTTTATAGGCAGGGTGCCCGAACGGAAGGAAGCATTTTGAGTGAAATGAGCGAACGGTTGCTACGGGGGACCTCGAAGCCGTGCGGAGTACCGGCGTTGCTCGTCTTGGAAGACGGGGCAGTGTTTCGGGGCTCGTCATGTGCGGCCGACGGGGAGGTGTTCGGCGAGATATGCTTCAACACCTCGCTCGAAGGGTATCTCGAGGTGATCACCGACCCCTCGTACGCGGGTCAGATTATCACGATGACCTATCCCCAGATCGGCAATTACGGTGTGAACGTGCAGGATGCGCAGTCCGAAAAGCCGGCGCTGCGGGGCCTTGTGGTGCGCGACCTCTGCACGACGCCTTCGAACTGGCGTAGCACGAAGAGCCTGCCCGACTACCTGCGCGAGAAAAACGTCGTAGCCATCGAAGGCGTCGATACCCGCGCGCTCGTACGCCACGTTCGCGATCACGGCGCCCAGCGAGCCGTGCTCTCAACGCTCGACACCGACGAGGCGAGCTTGCTTGCGAAGGTTCGGGCGAGCGAATCGATCGTGGGTCTAAACCTTGCGGCCACCGTATCGTGCGAGAAGACCTACGAATTCGACGACCTTCCGGAAAGCCAGGCGTTCGCCGTGTCTTCCGCCAGCGAGCGTCGCCATAAGGTCGTGGCATACGACTGCGGGGCGAAGCGCTCCATTCTCGAGAACCTCCTGCGCGCAGGCTGCTCGGTTGTGGCGGTGCCGTGGGATACGCCCGCAGAAGAGGTGCTCGCCATGGATCCCGACGGCGTGTTCCTGTCGAACGGACCGGGCGACCCCGAAGCCGTTGAGGGGACGTACACGCAGGTTGAAAAACTATTGGGCAAAGTGCCTGTCTTCGGAATATGCCTCGGGCACCAGATGATATGCAAAGCAGCCGGCGCCGAGATCGAGAAGCTCAAATTCGGCCACCGCGGCGGTAACCATCCGGTTATGAACCTTTTGACGGGCCGCGTCGAGATAACCGCGCAGAACCACGGGTTCGGGCTTTTGTTCCCGAGCCTCGGCACCCTCGTGCCCGAGCTTTCGGGCGGGTTCAAAGGCCACGAAGAGGATCTGCGCTTCTGGGCGCGCTCGCGCATTGCGCCCGTCGTCCAGAACGAGAAGTTCGGCCGCATCCGACTTACGCACGTGAACCTCAACGACGGTACTGCCGAGGGCATCGCGCTTCTGGACATACCCGCTTTCTCGGTGCAGTACCATCCCGAGGCTTCACCCGGGCCCACCGACGCCCACTACCTTTTCACGGCGTTCGGGCGCCTCATGGACGGGCGCGACGACTACCTCGATATCGATATTGCGGCGGACCGTCTTGCAGGCTGGACGTTCGGCGACGTAACCGAGACAATCGAAGTGAAGCCGGCGATGACGGAAGGGGGGCGGTAGGCATGCCGAAGCGCGAAGACATCAAGACGATTCTCGTCATCGGTTCGGGTCCCATCGTCATCGGCCAGGCCTGCGAGTTCGATTATTCGGGAGCCCAGGCTTGCAAAGTGCTCAAATCCGATGGGTACCGGGTGGTTCTCGTCAACTCGAATCCGGCCACCATCATGACCGACCCGGGTCTTGCCGACCGTACCTATGTCGAGCCCATCACGCCCGAGTTCGTCGAGAAGGTCATCGAGAAAGAGCGGCCCGATGCGCTTCTGCCCACCCTCGGCGGGCAGACGGGCCTCAACGCGGCGGTCGATCTCGCCCGGTCGGGCGTGCTCGAGAAATACGACGTCGAGATGATCGGCTGCGACCTTGCGGCCATCGAGCGCGGCGAGGACCGCAAGCTCTTCAACGACTGCATGGCCGAACTCGGCATCGAGACGGCGCGGTCGGGATACGCCTATTCGATCGCCGATGCGGAATCGATCGTCGATACGCTCGGATATCCGGTTGTGCTGCGCCCCTCGTTCACGCTCGGCGGCGCCGGCGGCGGCATAGCCCACGACCGCGACGAACTCGTTGCCATCGTGGGGCAGGGCCTCGAGCTTTCCCCCGCGGGCGAGGTGCTCGTCGAGGAGAGCATCGAGGGCTGGAAGGAATTCGAGATGGAGGTCATGCGCGACCACGCCGGCAACGGCATCATCGTGTGCTCCATCGAGAACTTCGACGCCATGGGCGTGCACACGGGCGATTCGATTACGGTCGCTCCCGCGCAGACGCTTTCCGACGTCGAATACCAGCGCATGAGGGCGGCATCACTTGCCATCCTCGAGAAGATCGGCGTCGAGACGGGCGGTTCGAACGTGCAGTTCGCCGTCAATCCCGAAAACGGCCGCATGATCGTCATCGAGATGAATCCGCGCGTGTCGCGCTCCTCGGCGCTCGCCTCGAAGGCGACGGGATTTCCCATCGCCAAGGCCGCTGCGAAGCTGGCCGTCGGCTACACGCTCGACGAGATCGTGAACGACATCACGAAGGCCACCCCCGCGTGCTTCGAACCCTCCATCGACTACTGCGTGGTCAAGGTGCCGCGCTTCGCGTTCGAGAAGTTCCAGGGCACCGACGATACGCTGTCGACCCGCATGAAGGCGGTCGGCGAGATCATGAGCATCGGGCGCACGTTCGAGGAGGCGCTCGGCAAGGCCATGCGTTCGCTCGAGAACGGGCGCGCGGGCCTCAACGCCGACGGCAAGTGTCTCGAAATTCTCGACGAGGACGATTTCAGCGACCTCGTGGGCAGGCCCACGCAGGATCGCATCTTCTACATGGCCGAAGCGCTCAGGCGCGGATGGACGGTCGAGCAGGTGAGCGGGGCTACGGGCATCGATCCGTTCTTCGTCTCCCGCATGGCCGACATCGTGCGCGTTGAAGAGAACCTGCGGGGTGTGCACCTCGACGAGCTCGACGCCGACGCGTTTCGGGTGCTCAAGCGCATGGGACTCTCGGACGTGCAGATCGCGCATCTGACCGGATCCGACGAGACGACCGTGCGCACGTGCCGCAAGATGCTCGGCGTGAAGCCGGCGTTCAAGACCGTCGACACCTGCGCCGCCGAGTTCCCGAGTACGACCGCTTACCACTACAAGACCTACGATGCCGATGAGACCGAGGTTGCGCCCAAGACCAAACGGCGCGCCATGATCTTGGGCGCGGGGCCGAACCGCATCGGGCAGGGCATCGAGTTCGACTACTGCTGCGTGCACGCAAGCTACGCGCTTCACGAAGCCGGGTTCGAAACCATCATGGTGAACTGCAATCCCGAAACGGTTTCGACCGACTACGATACGTCCGACAAACTCTACTTCGAGCCGCTCACGTTCGAGGACGTCATGGACATCGTCGACGTCGAACAGCCCGACGGCGTGGTCGTCACGCTCGGCGGCCAGACGCCGCTGAAGCTCGCCAACGCGCTCGCCGATGCGGGCGTGCCCATCATGGGAACGAGCCCTGAGGCGATCGACCTCGCCGAGGACCGCGACCGCTTCGCGGCGATCCTCGACGAGCTGTCGATCACGTATCCGGCTGCGGGTATGGCCTCCACGTTCGAAGAGGCCTGCACGGTTGCCGACCAGATCGGTTTCCCGCTGCTCGTGCGCCCGAGCTATGTGCTCGGCGGGCGCGGTATGGCCATCGTCTACGACGGCGCCCAGCTCGAGAAGTACATGGCCGAGGCCGCCAAGATCTCGCCCGACCACCCGGTGTACCTCGACCGGTTCCTCGAGGGCGCGGTGGAAGTCGACCTCGATGCACTTTGCGATGGCGAGCGGGTGTACGTGGGCGGCGTGCTCGAGCACATCGAGATGGCGGGCATCCACTCGGGCGATTCCGCCTGCTGTACGCCTCCGTTCGCGCTCTCGGAGGCCGTTCAGGACCAGTTGCGCTCGATTGCGCGCCGTCTTGCGCTGCGCCTAGGCGTCGTCGGCCTCATCAACATACAGTTCGCCATCAAGGATCAGGTCATCTACGTGATCGAAGCGAACCCGAGGGCGAGCCGCACCGTGCCGTTCACCTCGAAGGCCACCGGCGTGCCGCTCGCCAAGCTCGCCGCGCGCATCATGGCGGGCGAGAAGATCGCGGACTTGGGCCTGCCGCCCGACGATCGCCGCCTCGAGCACTTCAGCGTGAAGGAAGCGGTCATGCCGTTCGGCCGGTTCCCGGGCGCCGATACGGTGCTCGGCCCCGAGATGAAGTCTACCGGCGAGGTCATGGGCATCGCCCGCAACTTCCCGGTCGCGTTCGCAAAGACCCAGCTGGCCATCAGCTACGCGCTGCCCGAAGGCGGCACCGTGTTCATCAGCGTGTGCGACCGCGACAAGCGCTCCATCGTTTCGATCGCGCGCGACATCGTGCGCCTCGGCTTCAAGGTGGTCGCCACGGGCGGCACCGCGCGTGCGCTTCGGGCCGCGGGTGTCGAGTGCGAGGAAGTGAAGAAGATCCACGAGGGCGAGCCCAACGTGAGCGATCTTATCGCCAACGGCGAGATATCCCTTATGATCAACACCCCGTTCGGCCACGCGACGCGCGCCGACGGCTACGAGCTGCGCCTCGAGGCCGTCAAGCACGGCATCACCCAGGTGACGAACCTGGCCGGCGCGCAGGCTATGGTGACCGGCATGGAGGTGTCCCGCGCCGACGGTCTCGACATCGTCGCGCTGCAGGATCTTCCTCAATGGGATTAAAAGGCGAGCGCTGCGGGCGCACGCGTCGTAGCGGCTTGATTCGCGTACTGAAGGAGCTCGGACCCTCGGGGGCGGGCTCCTTCGGCGTATACGGGCGGCCGCGCTGCTGCATCGATTTCGCGGACGGTTCGATCCTCTCTTGGCGGCGCCCGGCCGTCTTGTCGAACAGGCTGCTGCGAGGACGATTTTACGGCGCGTGCATCCGTTTGGGTCTTTTCTTTGATGCTGCGGCTTGTCGAACGCCCGCTCGTTTATCGTGATGCTACAATTGGAAAGATAAGTGATCTTCGCCGCTGTGCGCTGGCGGTTGGATGGAAGGATGTCCGTGGCTCTCATCAACGAACGGGTGCGCATTCTCGAAAACGAATGCGTCGGTCCGAACCTGTATGTCATGATCCTGGAGTCGCCGGGAATTGCGCAATGCATCGAACCGGGGCAGTTCGTGCATATGAAGATCCCGGGAATGGAGGCGCACATCATGCGGCGTCCGTTCTCGGTCTATGCACGCGATGCGAAAGCCGGAACCGTAGAGATCCTCTATCAGGCGGTGGGGGCGGGCAGCGAGCGCATGACCCGGCTGACGGAAGGCGACGAGGGCGCTGAGCTCATCGGGCCCGTCGGGNTATGGGCGTCAACCTCGGCGGCCTCGCGATGAAAAACCCGGTCACCGTTGCGTCGGGAACGTTTGCCGCAGGCCGCGAATACGGCGATTTCGTCGATGTCGCCGCACTCGGAGCCGTTACGACAAAAGGCGTGTCCCTCAACGGCTGGGAGGGCAATGCCAGTCCGCGCATAGCGGAGACCCCTTCGGGCATGCTCAACTCGATCGGATTGCAGAATCCGGGTGTCGGGCATCTCAAGGAGTGCGATCTGCCGTGGCTGGCAGATCGGGGAGCTACGGTTATCGTAAACGTCTCGGGGCATAGCTTCGACGAGTACGTGCAGGTTATCGAAGCCCTTGAAGGCGCTTCGGTCGATGCGTACGAAGTGAACATATCGTGTCCGAACGTGGACGCTGGCGGCATGACCATCGGATGCGAGACGGCGAGCGTCGAAGCGGTCGTATCGCGCTGCCGTAAAGCCACCCAGCGACCCCTCGTCGTCAAGCTTACGCCCAACGTAACCGACATCACCGAGATCGCCCGCGCCGCCGAGGCGTCGGGAGCCGATGCGCTCTCGCTCATCAACACCGTACTCGGGATGGCCATCGACGCACGTACGAGGCGACCTCGGCTCGCCCGTGTCGTCGGGGGGCTTTCGGGGCCTGCGATCAAGCCGATTGCGCTACGTATGGTGTACGAGACCCATCGTGCCGTGAGCATTCCCTTGCTCGGAATGGGAGGCATCTCAACCGGAACCGATGCGATCGAGTTCATGCTGGCAGGCGCGACGGCGGTGGCGGTCGGTACGGCGAATTTCATGAACCCGACCGCGACGCTCGATGTTCTCGCCGGCATGGAGTATTATTGCGAACAACAGGGTGTAGAGAGCATTACCGAATTGATAGGAGCACTGCAGTGTTAAGTTCGTTCGAAAGCATTCCGACACGCGAGCGGGTTATCGTCGCGCTCGACTGCGGAATCGATGAGGCGTTCGACCTTGCGGATAAGCTACAGGGCAAGGCGACGTGGCTCAAGGTGGGCATGACGCTGTTCTACGCGAACGGCCCCGCAATCGTCTACGCGCTCAAAGAGCGCGGATTCAAGGTGTTTCTCGACTTGAAGTTCCACGATATTCCCCATCAGGTGGAAGGTGCAGCGGCGTCGGCGACGGGCAATGGTGCCGACATGCTCACGATGCACACCGTGGGAGGCGTCGACATGATGAGTGCCGCCCAGAAGGGTGCCGAGCGGGCGGCCGAAGAGTACGGGTTCGAGGTTCCGGTGACTTTGGGCATTACCGTGCTTACGAGCATGAACGAGGAAGGTCTCCGCGAAATCGGCGTGAGCCGTTCGGTTGCCGATCAGGTTGCCGTGCTTGCCGAACAGGCGAAGATCGCAGGGATCTCCGGCGTGGTCGCTTCGCCGCAGGAGGCTGCGGAGCTGCGGGAGCTTCTCGGACCCGACGCGTATATCGTTACCCCCGGGGTTCGTCCTGCCGGTTCGGAGAGGGGCGATCAAAGCCGCGTGGCGACGCCGGCAGAGGCGTTTGCCGCCGGCGCTTCGCATATCGTTATCGGCCGCCCGATCACCCAAGCCGACGATCCGGCTGCCGCATTCGAGCGTATCGTCGCAGAGCTTTAAGGCGGGCGGTGCGGGCGCATCGACGCCGCAAATTCGCATGGATCAGAACAGATGTTTCACGTGAAACATCTGTTCGTGTTTTTCTGAAAGCGAAAGCGATGACGGGCGGTTTCGGCTGCTTTCCCGGTTTCGTTGCAATCATTGGTTGACCCTGGGAAGATTCTTGCTGAAAATATGAAGTTAATACGTTAGATTTACCTGATGTACAGGGGATAATGTAACGGTTGAGCGACGAAAGCAGCCCATATGCAGCCGTATTCCTAAAATACTGTGCTGTAGCGCTGAATTTTTAAGAAAAACAGGCGTTTTGCCATGCATAATTCCTGATTGCGTGCTACTATCTCGAAATTGCTTTTGGAGAAGAAGGAGAGAACATTATGGCTATCCCTCAGCTTACCCCCGAAGAGCGCCAAGCTGCTTTGGAGAAGGCAAAGGCTGCTCGCATCAAGCGCGCTCAGGTTCGTGATGATTTGAAGTCCGGAAAGCTCACCCTCGAGAAGGTTCTCGGGATGAAAGACGATCCGGTCGTCGGTCGCATGAAGGTCTCCACTCTCATCGAGACCATGCCTGGGTACGGTAAGGCAAAGGCAGAGAAGATCATGAAGGAGCTTCAGATCGCCGAAAGCCGCCGTCTTCGCGGCCTGGGCGAGCGTCAGCAGGCTGCCCTGCTGGAGCGTCTCGGCTAAACCGCGTCGCATGCGCCACGGCAATCTATTTGTCATATCTGGGCCATCAGGTGCCGGCAAAGGCACGCTGGTGGCCCGTCTTTTGGACGCAGTCGAAGACGCCTGGGTGTCGGTATCGGTGACCACGCGGTCGCCCCGGCCCGGCGAGATCGACGGCGTACATTACTTTTTCGCATCCGACGAGGAGTTCGACGGGCTCGTAGCCGAAAACGGGCTGCTCGAGTGGGCGAACGTTCACGGGTGCCGATACGGGACTCCGCGTAAGACGGTAGGGGAGCATGTGGCCCGAGGAGAGCAGGTCATTCTCGAGATCGACGTGCAGGGCGCCTTTCAGGTGCGCGCCTCGATGCCCGAAGCGCACCTCATCTTCATCGAGCCGCCCTCGCTTGAAGTCCTCGAAGCGCGGCTTCGGGGGCGAGGAACCGAATCGGAAGATGTGATCGAAAAGAGAATGAAAACCGCGCTTCTGGAGCTTTCCCAGAAAATGGAGTATGATATACGGCTGGTAAACGACGACCTCGATGCGGCGACTTCTGAACTGATCGCCTACATCGACGAACAAGCCGAATCGAACTGAAGGATTACAGGTATATGAGCATCATCGAACCGAAGATCGACCAGCTTCTCAACAGGACCGATAACGATCGTTTTCTCCTGTGCTCGCTCGCATCGAAGCGCGCGCACGATATCAACGACATGATGCGCGGCCAGCGCGATCGCGCGATTCAGCTGCAGACCGCCGTCGAGATCGCCCGTGCGGCCGACAAAAAGCCGCTCAGCTTGGCATTTAACGAGATCGCACGGGGAGAGGTCTCCTACGATCCCGAGTCGATCGACATCAAGAACCACTAACCGATACCGAATAGCAACCGTGATAATCCCCTCGGGCGGCCGCTTTGCGAGCCTCAGGGGATTTCGGTATGTTTTGGGGCTTCCCAATCGTTCGGAAGCCATCCGACTGCACCGCGCGAAAGGGTCCGACCGTGTTTCAGCGAATATGCCTCGTCCATTACCATGAAATCGGCCTTAAAGGCCACAATCGCAGCTCGTTCGAACTGAGGTTGCTCAAGAACGTCGAAGCGATGCTCGAAGGTTATCCGGTTGTGACCGTCCGCAAGATCTCGGGCCGCGTATGCGTTTTCATTCGGGAGGAGACCGACTACGCGGTTGCCTGCGAAATCGCCGATAAGCTCGCCTGTGTGCCGGGCGTGGCGCGTGTTTCGAGCGGATACAAGACGGAGCGCGATATCGAGGAGATAGGACGTGCCGCAGTCGACGCCATGAGCGAAGCGGGCGAGTTCGAGAGCTTCAAGGTTGCGGCGCGGCGAAGCCATACCGATTTCGAAATCGATTCCATGCAGATGAACCAGCTCGTCGGATCGCTTCTATGCGACGCGTTCCCCGAAAAAAAGGTCAAGATGAAGGATCCCGACCTCAAGGTATGCGTCGAGGTCGTGCAGAGTTCGGCGTACGTGTACGCTCGGAGCGTTCCCGGCGTCGGCGGCCTGCCCGTAGGCAGCAGCGGGCGCGTTATGTGCCTGCTTTCTTCCGGCATCGATTCGCCCGTTGCAACGTGGAGGTTGGCCCGAAGGGGAGCGGTCTGCATCGGCGTTCATTTTTCAGGAAGGCCGCAGACCTCTTCGACGAGCGAGTACCTGGTCGACGACATCGCCCATGTGCTCGAGAGAACGGGATGCATCGCCCGCGTGTACGTCGTGCCCTTCGGCGATTATCAGCGAGAGATTGCCGGGTCGGTGCCGCCCGGGCTTCGCGTTATCATGTACCGCAGGCTCATGTTCAAGGTCGCGCAGGCGCTTGCGGCGCGCGAGAAGGCCGGCGCCCTCGTGACGGGCGAAAGCTTGGGGCAGGTGGCATCGCAGACCCTCGAGAACATCGGGGCAACCGATGCAGCGGTGAGCATGCCCGTGTTCAGGCCCCTTATCGGTACCGATAAGCAGGAGATTATCGCCCAGGCGCAAAAGCTCGGTACCTTCGAAATCTCGTCGCAGGATGCCCCCGACTGCTGCACGCTGTTCATGCCCCGTAGCCCGGAAACGCATGCGAAGCTCGCCTGCGTGCTCGAAGCGGAAGCGCCGCTTCCGATCGACGAATGGGTGGCCGAGATAGTCGAGCATGCCGAGGTGCGCGATTACCGCTGCCCCGCTTACAAGCCGCCGAAAACGCGTGCTGCAAAAGGGGGATCCCGCTAAACCTCGCTGTTCGAAAGCGCATACAACGAGAACCGCAGCGCCCTTTGCGAGCTCTGCGGTTCTCGCTTCTGCCCAAAGCACCCGTCTCATGCCGCATGCGTGAGCGCAGCGCTTGTCCGTGCAACGCAGGGTCGTGTGCTGCATACGGGATTCGCATCGCTCGGGGCGTACGGATGCGTAAGGCCTGCATCCCGGATACCGCTTGACGGGGTAGCATCCGCATCGCTGAGATCCCGCATCGTGTCGCGCTGCGCCGCAGATCCCGTGTAGGCTGCGTTGGAATCATGGAGAACCGAAGCTGCAATCGGGCAAGGGTACGGTGCAGGCGGGGGCGCCGATCTGCGCAATGCACCTGCTATGCTTTCGCCAGAGGAAGCTGGGAGGTGCTATGCCGTTCGTTGAAAGCGCCGAAACGTTGCGCGCGAAGCTCCATATGACCGATGCGAAAACATCGTCGCTGGTGGGAGTCTGCATTGCGGTCGTCATCGTCATCGCGCTCTTGGTCCAGGGCGTGTTCGGCATCGTTTCGGGAGGCGCGTTCGAGGTGGTCAAGGCCGACGAACAAGCTGGGGAAAGCGGAGCGGGGGCCGCTGGCGAAGAGGCGGGTGAAAAAGAGAATGCCGAAGCCCTCGATCTGTATGTGCATGTTGCGGGTGCGGTGGAGCAGCCTGGGATGTATGCGTTGTCGGAAGGCTCGCGGGTCCAAGACGCCATCGATGCTGCGGGCGGGTACGCCGACGATGCGGCCGAGTCATCGCTCAACCTTGCACGTCCCGTGTCGGATGGCGAAAAGATCCAGGTTCCGACTGCCGAGGAGGTCCAAGACGCCGATGCGGCCGCATCGGCCAACGGAGGCGCGGGGGCAAAGGCCGGAAACGCGTCGTTGTCGGACGGATCGGTTGTCGGGGGAAAGGTGAACATCAACGCAGCCGACGCGTCGAAGCTCGACGAGCTGCCGGGCATCGGCAAGGCAACCGCCGAGAAGATCGTCGCCGATCGGGAGGCGAACGGCCCGTTTGCGACTGCCGCCGATATCCAGCGCGTATCGGGCATCGGCGCGAAGAAATACGAACAGCTCGAAGACCTCATCTGCGTCGGATGAGCGAAAGAGCGAAAGCCGAGCGACTCGGGCGGACGTTGGGAAGCGTCGATGCGCGAACACCGCGCATGTCGATGCCGCCTATGGCCCTTCTCGCGGTTTCGTGGTGGGCCGCATCCGCGATCTCGTTCACGGCAGCGCAGGGCGCATCGGCGCATGCATGCGCTATCGGGGCGGCATTCGGTGCAGGCTTCGCTGCCTTGAGCTCGCTTGCGCTCATCGCGGCGCGCAAGCGGAAAACGGCGCGAGCGCTCTTGCTTTTAGTGCTCGGATGCATGGTGGGCGTTTCGTGCGGGCTGCTCCGCTGCGCGGAGCTGGACAAGCAGGCAAACGATCTGCAATCGCTGCCTTTGGAAACGTACCGGCTCGAGTTGGCCTCCGATGCGCGGGAAGGCGATTTCGGTTGCACTTGCGTTGCGGACCTGCGTATGCCCGACGGCGGATCGGTGGCGGTGAGTTTGCGCTATCCGACCGAATACGGACTGCTGCGCTACGGTGCCGTGTACGATGTACGTGCGCGGTTCTCGGAGCTATCCGAGGGATCGAAGGCGTATTATCACGGGTTCGGGGTGGCGGCCGCTGCAACGGCGGACGAGCTGGTGCGCGTCGAGGCCGGTGGGCTTAAGGATATCCTGGTTGCGTTTCGGGAATCCGCTCTCGCCCTGTTCGACGGATACCGCGGGCAGGGCGCAGCGTTTCTGCGGGCCGTTCTTCTCGGCGATCGCAGCGAACTCGACTCTTCGGGGCTTTATCGGCAGGTGAAGGCGGTCGGCCTGGCTCATGTCGTTGCCGTTTCGGGAGCCCACCTCTCCATTGTGTGCATGCTGCTGGGGGTTTTCCTCATGGCGATGCGCGTGCCGAAGCGTGCGGTTGCTGTCGTGCAGGCGGTGTTCGTTCTCGCGTACCTCGTTTGCACGGGGATGCCCGTCTCGGGGGTGAGGGCTGCGATCATGACGGCCGTTTCCCTGTCCTCTGTCTATGCGCGCCGACGGTCGTCGGGCCTTGCGGCGCTTGCGGTGTGCGCATGCTTCATGCTGGCGTTGTCCGCCGAGGTATCCGTATCGGTTTCGTTCGCGCTGTCGGTGCTGTCGACCGCCGGCATCATCGTGTTCGGACCTCTGGCTCGCGACTGGTACCTCGCGGCAACCGGGGCCCGCGCCCATGCGCTATGCGATTGCGTTGCGCTTACCGTTTCCTCGGGCGCGCTCACCATGCCCCTCTCCGCCTCGATTTTCGCGCAGCTGCCCCTCGTCTCTCCTCTGGCGAATCTGTACGTCTTGCCGTTCTTCGCGCTTTTCTGCGGGGGAGGCCTCGTCGTAATCGCAGTCTGCTGCGCTTTGCCCGATGCCTGCAGCTGGCTGCTCGATGCCCTCGTCGGCGCGGCGCAGGGATTCTGCGAGGGCATAGGCGTCATGGCCGATATGCCGGTCGCATCGATTCCCTGCGACCTGCCGCTTGGGTGGGCGCTCGCGATAAGCGGCGTGACGGCTGCGCTTGCATGGTTGCTGTGGCCGCGTCCGCCGACGAGGCGGACGGTTGCGCTTATTGCGGCGCTCGGCGTGCTGGCTGCCGCGATCGGGGGAGTCGCATTCGGGAACCGTGCGACGGAGGTGGTTATGCTCGACGTAGGACAAGGGGACGCCTTCGTCGTGCGCAGCGAGGGCCGCGCCGTGCTTGTGGATACCGGCAATCGGGATACCGAGCTTTTGGCGGCTTTGGCGCGCAACGGCGTGCTCTCGCTCGACGCTGTCGTGATCAGCCATCCCGACGACGACCATTGCGCATCGCTTGCCGCGCTCGACGGCGTTATTCGCGTCGGGTGCGTGTTCGTTGCCGACGATCTCCTCGAATGCGCGTGCGCCTCGTGCTCGAAGCTGAGAGCGGCAGCCGGCGCGCTCGCGGGCTCTGAGGGGGTAAGGGGGCTTTCGGTGGGGGACGAGCTTCGCATCGGCGCGATTGCGCTTCGCGTTATCTGGCCCGACGCCTTCGTCGACGACGGGGGCAACGCCGATAGCCTGTGCTTGCTCATGGCGGTCGATGAAGACCGAGACGAAAGGAGCGAGTGGACGGGTTTGTTCTGCGGAGATGCCGAAGACGCGCAGCTCGACGAAATGATAGCTGCGGGGCGGCTCGGGAAGGTCGACCTGTACAAAGTCGGCCATCACGGCTCGAAAGCCGCGATCGATGCGGAAACGGCTTCGGTGCTCTCGCCCTCGGTCTCGCTTGTGAGCGCGGGGGCGCGCAACCGCTACGGCCACCCGGCAGCACAAACGCTATTTGTACTTGAGGGCGAGGGGAGCGCCGTGTACCGAACCGATGTTGCGGGGGATGTTGTGTGCAGAATGAAATCGGATGCGCTCGAGGTGGAGACGCTACGCTAAAATAGCCGTATGACTACTGAAAAGAAAGATGTACTGCTGCCCGCCTACCTTGTGAACGGGGAAGACGAACTCAAGCGCGAGGCGGTCCTCAAACGGCTCAAGGCGAGGATCGCCAAGCTCGGCGATCTTTCGTTCAACTCGGATACGTTCGATGGCGAACGCGCAACGGGGGCCGACATCGTGGCGGCATGCAACACGATGCCGTTTGCCAGCGAGGCGCGTCTGGTGCTCGTGACTTCGGCGGACAAGCTCAAGAAGGCCGATGCCGAAGCGCTTGTCGCATACCTCGCATCGCCGTTTGCTTCGACGGTGTTGGCGCTTGTCACCGATAAGCTCGCGAAGAACACCCGGCTCTACAAGGCGATGGCGGCGCTCGGTAAAACCGCTATCATCGATTGCGCGCCCCTTAAACGCTACGAGCTTCCGAAAACCGTTCGTTCGCTCGCGGTCGGGCACGGCGTTACCATCACCGAAGGCGCTGCCAACAAGCTTATCGAACTGGTTGGCGAAAACACCGTGCATCTCGATAGCGAACTGAAGAAGATCGCGCTGTCCCATCGGGGCAACGATGCGGTTAACGAGCACGAGATCGCATCGCTCGTCAGCCGAACCGCCGAGATCAAGCCGTGGGAATTCGTCGATGCTTTCGCGGCACGCAACCAGACGAAGTGCATAATGTGCCTTCAGCGCATGGAATCCGCTTCGCCCCACGCTCTGCTCGCCATGTGCGTTACGCGGCTGCGCGAGCTCATATGCGCGCGCTCCTTGGAGGCCCGCGGTGCCGAGCGGAGCCTCGCCGCAACGCTCAAGATGCCCGATTGGCGCGTGAAGAACCACGTGGCATGGGCTCGGTCGTATACGGCCGAAGAGTTGCGCGGGGCCCTTATCGGAGCCCGGGATACCGAGCGTGCCATGAAGAGCGGCACCGACCCCAACGACGCGTTCCTCGATTGGGTGCTTGCCGTAACAAGACGCGGCTAGACGCTTGGCCCGCAACGGCGATCGTCGGTGGGCGCCAGCGCTCGTCATCGCGTGTTGGCGGAGCTCGAATACGGCAACCATGAGAAAAGGCCCTTTCGGGCCTTTTCTCACTTGATATGCGGACGAACCCGAATGGTTCGATCATGCGTTAGTTATTCGGCAGCCTCTTCGGAGGACTCTGCGGCAGCCGCAGCTTCGGCTTCGGCCTTCTTCTTCGCGGCGGCCTTCTGGGCCTTCTCGGTCTCGGCGCGACGCTTCGCCTTCTCCTTTGCAGCAGCCTCTAGAGCCTTCTTCTTCTCGGCTTTCGCGGCGGCCTTCTTGGATCCGCCCTTGACTTCGGCCTTCTTCTTCTCGACCGGCTTGTAGGCAGCGATGTCCTCGGGGGTTACAACCGTGTTCGCCAGAAGCATGATGCCGCTCTTACGGTTTGCGGCCTGGCGCTTATGGATGACGCCCTTGGAGACGGCCTTGTCCATCAGACGGCAAGCAGCGAGGGCTGCAGCATAGGCCTCGGCGCCGTTGCCTGCGGCGACAGCGTCCTGGACTGCGCGGGTAGCGGTTTTGAGTTCGGAGCGGACAGAGCGGTTGCGCAGGCGAGCCTTCTCGTTGGTCTTGATGCGCTTCTTCTGACTTTTGATGTTAGCCATGTAGGTAGTTCCTCCAATGAATCACGAGCTTGTATCTTGCGAAATCAATCGACTTCCTGTATCCAGCGTTCCGATCGCGGGGCTTCTGCCGCGTGCGATCGCCGATATTGCCGATTGCCTCGCAAAAGGATCCGAAAACGGATCATGCCCATGCATGAAAGCGCATGCCCAACCTGCGATGCGTGAGAAACGGCGGGATTTTCACGTTTCTCGGACCAATCGGTCAACCAGCGAGACGAATCCTCAATGCAGCCACGTCTGCGGATTCGGCGGTATCGGTTACCGCGCGAACGTATCGCTGAATACACAATGAGATAGAATAGCAAACGTTCAGGGCGTTTCGGGGGAGAATTTACCGAAACTACGCATTTCCGCCCGATCGTCGGAAAGCCGATGGAAAGCTGCAGGGGAATTCGGGAAAACCGACGCACATGCAAACCGCTCTCTTGCGGGCAGGCGATCCTCGGCTATCATAGAAAGCCACCGAAAACCGCGCCGCGGCGGGCATGCGCCCATCCGGCTTGCTCATGCACGAAAGACAGGTTATGACCCAAGACCCGAAATACATCCGTAATTTTTCGATCATCGCGCACATCGATCACGGAAAATCGACGCTCTCCGATCGCATCCTCGAGTTGACGGGTACGGTTTCGTCGCGCGACATGAAGGAACAGGTCCTCGACTCGATGGATATCGAACGCGAACGCGGCATCACGATCAAGAGCCAAGCCGTTCGCGTCGACTACCGCGCCGATGACGGCGAGCTTTACCAGTTCAACCTCATCGACACGCCCGGCCATGTCGATTTCACCTACGAGGTGTCGCGTTCGCTTGCGGCCTGCGAGGGCGCGGTGCTCGTCGTCGATGCGACCCAGGGCGTCGAGGCCCAGACGGTTGCCAACGCGATGATGGCCATGAATGCCGATCTGGAGATCATCCCGCTCATCAACAAGATCGACCTTCCCGCAGCGGAGCCCGAGCGGGTGAAGCAGGAGATCGAAGACGGTCTCGCCATACCCGCCGACGATGCGGTGCTCGCGAGCGGCAAAACGGGCGCAGGCGTGCACGACCTCCTCGAAGCGGTCGTGTACGACATCCCCGCTCCCGAGGGCGATCCGTCCGCGCCGCTGCGCGCCCTCATCTTCGATTCGTACTTCGATGCGTACCGGGGCGTTGTGGCGCTCGTGCGCGTGGTGGACGGGTCCATGAAGAAGGGCGATCGCATCCACATGATGGCAACCGGCATCGATGCGCTCGTTGAAGAGGTCGGCGCCCGGCGTCCCGCCGAAACCCCTATGCCCGAGCTTTCGGTGGGCGAGGTGGGCTATCTCGTGACGGGGCTTAAAGACGTTTCCCATGTAAAGGTGGGCGATACCATCACGAACGCGGCGGGCGGCGTGAGCGAACCGCTTCCGGGCTATCGCGAAGTGAAGCCGATGGTGTTCACGGGTCTGTTTCCCATCGAGGGCGACCAGTACGAACCGCTCAAGGAGGCGCTCGAGAAGCTTTCGCTCAACGATCCGGCGCTTATCTGGGAACCCGAGAAATCGCACGCGCTCGGCTTCGGCTTCCGCGTGGGCTTTTTGGGGCTTTTACACATGGAGGTCATCAAGGAGCGCTTGGAGCGCGAGTTCGGCCTCGATCTTCTTGCGACGGCGCCCTCGGTCGAGTACCACGTGTACAGGCAGGGCGGCGAGATGATCTCGCTCCATTCGCCGCAGGAGATGCCGGATCCGGGCGAGATCGAGCGGATCGAAGAGCCGTACCTCAAGGCGAAGATACTCATCCCGCCCGACTACGTGGGCGCGGTCATGGATTTGACGGTGGCGCGCCGCGGTACGTTCGTCACGATGAACTACCTGTCGACGACAACGGTCGAGATGCTGTGGGAGATACCGCTTTCCGAACTCATCATGGATTACTTCGACAAGCTCAAGTCGAACACGAAGGGATACGCGAGTCTCGATTACGAGTTCGACGGCTATAAGCCCTCGAAGCTTGTGAAGCTCGACATCCTGCTTTCGGGCAAGCCGATCGATGCGCTTTCGTTCATCGTGCACCGGGACAAGGCTTACGATCGCGGACGCATCCTCACCGAACGACTCAAGGAGATCATTCCGCGCCAGATGTTCGAAGTTCCGATTCAGGCCGCTATCGGAGGCAGGGTGCTTGCGCGCGAGACGGTGAAGGCGAAGCGCAAGGATGTGCTCGCAAAGTGCTACGGCGGCGACATCTCCCGCAAGCGCAAGCTGCTCGAAAAGCAGAAAGCCGGAAAGAAGCGCATGAAGAACATCGGCAATGTGGAGGTTCCGCAAGAGGCTTTTATGGCTATTCTGAAGGTGGACGACTAGGGGACCGTGTTCGGGTAAACTGGAAGTTGCGGCTCGAGCGGGAGCTGTTCGACTGGATATGAAAAGCGATTGGTATGGCTAGGAACCGAAAAGAAGACTACGATTGGCTCGACGATCCGTTCGACGAGCGGAAGAACCAGAAACCGCAAGGCGGCTGCTCGGGCATCGCTCTCGTCGCGATGATCCTCGTCGTCGTGCTCGTTGTGGTCTTGGGCTTCGTCGTCATCGGAAGCTTGGGAGCCATTGGCGACGTGTACACCGGGTAGCAGGGATCCTGCGCCATGAGGGGTTCGGCGCTGAGCGCCGAGCCTGCATTGGAGTTGCATCATGAAAACGAACGGCACGATCGAAACAATCTTGAAAAGGCGCTCGGTCAGATCGTTTGACGAACGTCCGATACCCCACGAGGAGCTCGAAACCATCGCCCTGTGCGCAAAGCATGCCCCATCGGCGAACAACCGGCAAGAGTGGGTGTTCGTATTCGTGGAAGACCGGGGCAGAATCGCACAGCTCGCGAGCGTCATGGGCGAGGCGATGGGACGGGAATCCTACACCATGTACGCTCCGCAGGCGCTTGTCGTCGTCGCCCATAAAAAGGGCGTGCCGTTCGGCCGTGAGGACGACGGTTGCGCCATGGAGAACATCATGCTCGCTGCGGCGAGCTTCGACATCGGCAGCGTGTGGATCAACCAGCTGCAGGGGATCTGCGACGAGCCGGAAGTGCGCGCGTGCCTCGACGCGCTCGGAGTGCCGGCCGACTACGAGGTGCACGGAATGGCGGCTCTCGGGTATGCCGCATCCGAACCGGTTCATCTCGAGAGGACGAGTCCGGTGGTGTGGGTCGGTCCGGATGCCGATGCGTAAAGTTTGAGAACCGCGTGAAAACGAACGATGCCCTGAGACCGTTCTTCGAAGAGCGGCGCGTATTGCTCGCCCCCATGGCGGGCGTTTCCGATACGGCGTTTCGCACCCTGTGCCGCGAGCAGGGCGCCGATGTCACCTATACCGAAATGGTGTCGGCCAAAGGGCTTTCGTATGCGAACGAAAAGACGCGCCGTTTGCTCGATCTGGCGGGCGGCGAGGATATCGTCGCCGTGCAGCTGTTCGGCCACGAACCCGATGTCATGGCCCGGGAGGCCGCATGGATCGAGGGCGAGCTGGGCGAGCGCCTCGCATACCTCGACATCAATATGGGCTGTCCCGCCCGAAAAATCGTTTCGAAAGGCGACGGCAGCAAGCTCATGACCACGCCCGATCTCGCCCGCGAAATCATCGAGCGGGTTGTCGATGCGGTTTCGGTCCCGGTTACCTGCAAGTTCAGGAGGGGATACGCCGTCGGCGAGGAACTTGCGGTTCCGTTCGCCGTCATGGCCGAGCGGGCTGGTGCGGCGGCGGTCGCCGTGCACGGACGCTATGCGATGCAGTACTACAGCGGAAGCGCCGATTGGGATACGATTGCCGAAGTGAAGCGCGCCGTAGCGATTCCCGTCATCGGAAACGGCGACGTGAGAAGCGGCGACGACGCGCTCGCTATGGTGAAGAAGACCTGCTGCGATGCGGTGATGGTCGCCCGAGGCGCTGAGGGAAACCCCTGGGTGTTCGCCGACGTGAAAGCTGCGCTGGCGGGCTCCGATCGGCCGAAGGCACCGAGCTGGGAAGATCGGCTCGCCATGGCCCATCGTCACGCCGATCTGCTCGATCGGCGAGGCGGAAAGAACATCGCGCGCATGAGAAAGCACGCCATGTGGTACCTAGCAGGGCTTCCGCACGCGTCGGTTGCCCGCAAGGAGATCAATTCCTGCCAAACGCTTGCGGATTTCGATCGCGTACTCGAAGCGCTGCGGCTGGCGATCGAGAAGGGATGCGAAGACCATGTACGACCCGTATAAGGCGCTCTACCTGCATATCCCATTTTGCAAGCAGCGGTGCGCGTACTGCGATTTCGCAACGCGGGCTGCAGATTGCGACGATCCCGCGATCGCCGACTACGTTGACGAGCTCGTGCTCGAGATCAGGCGCGCTTCGCGCGAGGGAAAGCTCGGCAGCATCGAGACCGTATACATCGGGGGCGGAACGCCGAGCCATATCGGCATGGGCAACCTCTCGAAGCTCCTGTACACGCTTTCGACCTCGCTACATCTGACGCCCGAGGTGGAGTGCACGATGGAGGCGAACCCCGAGAGCCTGACCGAGCCCATGGTGAAGGACCTGTGGGCGCTCGGGGTGAACAGGCTCTCGATCGGCGTGCAGAGCTTCGACGACGATCTGCTGAGGAAGCTCGGGCGCGTACACGATGCGGAAACCGCGAAGCGGGCCATCGCCTGCGCTCAGACGCGGTTCGAGAACGTGAGCATCGATCTCATGTGCGGAATTCCCGGGCAGAGCCACGAGAGTTTCGCGGCGGATCTGGCGTGCGCCATCGAAGCGGGCGTTGCCCATGTGAGCGTGTACCCGCTGACGGTCGAAGAGAACACGCTGCTCGAAACCCTCGTGGAGTCGGGCGCTCTCGAAGCGCCGGTTGAAGACGTGCAGGCTATCATGATGGAAACCGCGCTGCGCGTACTCGATCCGGCAGGCTATGCGCGCTACGAGGTCGCAAGCTACGCGAAACCCGGATTCGAATGCCGCCACAACATCGCCTATTGGACGGGGAAGCCCTATCTCGGCTTCGGCACGTCGGCCGTCACCATGACCCAGAACGAAGCGCGGCGCATGCGCGTTCAGGATGGGCAGGTCATCGACGATCTCGACAGGAGGCAGATGTGCGCCGAGGACCTCATGCTCGGCATGCGCATGGTGCAAGGGGTGAGCGACGAGCAGGTTGGGGCTGCGGCGCTTCTGCTGCCCGAGTCGTTGACCGTTTTCCGCGGGCTTGTCGAGGCGGGGCTCGCCGAACGCCGCGAAGGGCGCTACCTTCCCACGGTTATGGGGTGGCTGTGCGGCAACGAGTTGTACGGGCGCATCTTCGATATGGCTCCGTAAGCCGCCGGTCCGTTGCGGGCGGCGATCGGCTCCCGACCGTAGGGACCGTCTCTGTGGTGCTTACGTCAAGATACCGATAAAACGCAAGAATGATTAGCACTCCTTGGGCGAGGCTGCTAAAATACGTGGTTGGCTTCGTATGGGATCGAACGGAAGGAAGGCGAGCGGTGCTCTCTGACAGACGGCAACGGGTTTTGAGCGCTCTTATCGAAGAATACGTTGCCCGGGCGCTCCCGGTCGGATCGCGCACGCTTGTCGAGCGGTACAAGCTGGGCGTGAGTCCTGCAACGGTGCGCAACGAGCTTTCGGTGCTCGAAGACGCCGGTTATATCGTGCAGCCCCACACGTCGGCAGGGCGCATTCCGACCGACGTCGGGTATCGTGCGTTCGTCGACGAGCTGCTCGAAAGCGGGCTTGCAACCGATGAGCTTCCCTACAGCGATACGGTCGAGGAGCTGAAGAGGAACGCAAGCGAGCTCGACGATCTGATCGAGCGCACATCGGTTGCGCTGACGCGTTTGACCGATTGCCTCTCCATCGTTTTAGCGCCTTCGGTGCTCGCTCTGCACATCCGCCAGATTTCGCTCATCTCGCTTTCGGTCCATCGTGCTTTGGTGGTGCTCGTAACCGAGGACGGCCAGGTTCTCAACCGCTCCGTCGAGTTCTCGGAAGAAGTCTCCTCCGACGATCTGGCAGCCGTGCAGAACCTCTTGAACGACGTATTCGCGGGAAGATCGCTTACGGAGGTCAGGGATCGCATCGATCTCGAGGCAGCCGAGGCGTTGGGCGATCCGCTGGTGAGGCTCGTGCTCGAAGAGGTCATGTACTGCCTGCAGGAAAGCGATACGGGGCGCGCCTATCGCATCGGCGTGAGCACGCTCTTGCGACAACCCGAGTTCAGCCACGCCCAAGCGCTCCTTCCCATCATGCAGATCCTCGAAGACGACGCGGTGCTGCTTCACGTGTTCGACGATGCGACGGCGGGTATCGGGCCGATCGTGCGGATCGGGCACGAGAACAACGACGAGGCTCTTTCCGGCGTTTCGGTCGTTGCAACCCAGTACGGTCGCGGCGAGGCTGCAGGCGTCGTTGCGGTGATCGGACCGACGCGCATGGATTATTCAAAGGTCATCAAAGCGGTCAGGCTCGCGCAGAGCGCGTTGCAGGACAGCTGATTGTAGATTGTAGAAAGGTATCCGAGCAATGGCCAAAGACCTCTACGAGGTGCTCGGCGTCTCGAAAAACGCCAGCGAAGACGAGATCAAGAAAGCGTTCCGCAAACAGGCGAGGGAGCTTCACCCCGATGTGAACAAGGCTCCCGACGCAGAGGACCGTTTCAAGGAGCTCAACGAGGCATACGATGTCTTGAGCGATCCGAACAAGCGGGCCCAATACGATAGGTTCGGGACGATTCCCGGCGCGGCAGGCGGCGGAGGCGGATCCCAGTACGTCGATTTCGAGGACCTGTTCGGCGGAGGCTTCGGCATGGGGGATCTTTTCAGCTCGTTCTTCGGCGGTGCCGGAAACCATGCCGTCACGCGCAAAGAGGGCCGCGATATGGGCGTGGGTCTCAGGCTGACGCTCGAAGAGGTGGCCGCCGGTGCTAAGAAGGAGATCGTCTACGACCGTTTGGCGCCCTGTCCCGATTGCGATGGAACGGGTCTCGGACCCGACGGCAAAGAGGTTACGTGTCCCGATTGCCAGGGCAGGGGCCGCGTCGTCACCGTGCAGCATACGTTCTTGGGCGACATGCAGACCGCGCAAACCTGCAAGACCTGCGGGGGCACCGGCACCACCATCGACAACCCCTGCCCCGAGTGCGAGGGCCAGGGGCGCGTTCCCGATCGGCAACGCGTCACCGTCGAGGTTCCCGTGGGCATACGCGACAGCCAACAGCTGCGCATATCCGGATTCGGGGAGGCGGGCATGCAGGGAGCTGTGGCGGGAGACCTCATCGTCACCTGCCGCATCCAACCCCACGAGTTCTTCGAGCGCGAGGGCGACAACCTCCATGCCCGAGCGAACATATCCATCGTGCAGGCGACGCTCGGAGCGGAAATCGAAATAGACGGCATCTTCGACGACGAGGTCGTCAAGGTGCGCATTCCCGAGGGGTGCCAGAACGAGCAGGTGGTCCGCGTACGCGGGTTCGGCATGCCGCGCTTCAAGAGCGATAACCGCGGCGATATGTACGTGCACGTCAACGTGGTGATCCCCAAGAAAGTGACGAAGAAGCAGCGGGAGCTGCTCGAAAAGCTCGCCGAGGAGATGGGCGACGACGTGGCCGAGGAGCGCACACCGCTCCAGAAGCTTCGCGACGTGTTCAACTAAAGGCGAACGCGCATGTCGCTTCCTCATTTCTATCTCGACAACCAGGTTCTCGCGGACGAGGCGGACGAGGTATTCCTCTTGCGCCTCGCCGAAGACGACGCGAAGCATGCGCGGGTGCTCAGGCTCGCACCCGGTGAGCACATTGCCGTGATCGACGCTGCGCAGGACTACTTCGAATGCGAGATCGTCTCGTTCGACCGCGATGCGTGCTGCGTGCGCATCGCGCAGAAAATCGAGAGTGAAAGCAACGGGGCGACGGTGGTGCTCGTTCAGGGGATCGCGAAAGGCGATAAGATGGACGGGATCATCCGCCACGCGACCGAGATCGGCGTAGCGGGATTCGTTCCGTTTTCCTGCGAGCGCTCCATCGTGAAGCTCGATGCGAAGAAGGCCGCATCGCGTACGGCTCGCTGGCGCGCCATCGCGAAGAGCGCTGCCATGCAGTCGGGTCAAACGCGCGTCCCCGAGGTCTTGGAGCCGACGGGCCTTGCTGGCGTGCGCGAGATGGCGGGGAATGCGACAGCCGTGCTCGTCTGCTGGGAGGAGGAGCGAAGCACCTCGATTCGCCGCGCTCTCTGCGAGGCGATGAGGGGGCGGACCCTTGGACCCGAAGGCGCTCGCGTGCTCGTGGTCGTCGGACCGGAAGGCGGCCTTTGCGAAACCGAGGTGAAAGCGATCTGCGGTGAAAACCGATTCGCGTCTACGGTCAGCCTCGGCGCCTCCATCCTCAGAACGGAAACCGCCGGGCTCATCGCGCCCGCTCTCGTACTGTACGAACTCGGCGGCCTTCAATGAGGTACTCGATTGTCAACCTCGGGTGCAAGGTGAATCGGGTCGAATCGGACGATCTGGCCGTTTCCCTCGAAAAGCTCGGCATGGAGCCGTGGAGTCGCCGTCATGGCGAGGGAGGCCACGCGGCCGAAGCCTCTGGAGGCGGCTTGCTCGGCGAAAGCACGGGTGCCGATCTCGTCATCGTGAACACCTGCACCGTTACCGGCGAGGCGGAAAAGAAAACGAGGAAGGCCGTTCGACGCGCGCTGCGCGAACATCCTCGGGCTTCCGTGGTGGTAACGGGGTGTGCGGCCGCTATCGACGCCGAAGCGTTTCGCGCGCTCGACGGGAGGGTGGTTGTCGCGGGGAAGCGCGAGCTCGCCGAAGCGACGCGGCAAGCCGATAGGCTGATGGAGCTCATCCCGCCTCTTCGGAGCAGTTTTCGCGCCATGCCGCCGCGCGTCGACGGGCGGGGCGAAGACCCGATCTCGGTTCTGCGCGTTGGAAGAGGGTTCCCGACGCGTGTGGGGATCAAGGTCCAGGACGGGTGCGACAACGCCTGTACGTACTGCATCGTGCACGTTGCGCGGGGAAGGGCTTGGAGCCGTCCTGCCGACGAGGTGGTCGAAGAGTATCGGCGCTATACCGAGGCGGGGGTTCGGGAGATCGTGCTTTCGGGCATCAACATCGGAACCTATCGCGAAGAAGGCCTTGATTTGGCTGACCTGCTCGAAAGGCTGCTCGGGGCGTCGAGCGAAGCACGCATCCGCATATCGAGCATTGAACCACGCGACGTTTCAGAGCGGCTGATCGATTTGATGGCGCGGTCGGACGGCAGGATCGCCCGTCACCTTCACCTGCCTCTGCAGGCGGGCAGCTCCCGCGTTCTGCGGGGGATGGCGCGTCCGTATTCGGCCGAGCGGTATGTCGATCTCGTGGACCGTTTGTACGCGGCCATGCCGTCGCTTTCCCTTTCGACCGACATCATCGTCGGGTTCCCCGGCGAAAGCGACGACGACTTTGCGGAGACCCTCGCCATGGCGCGGCGTTGCCGGTTCTCGAAGATCCACGTGTTCCCGTATTCGAAACGGGAGGGAACCCCTGCAGCGATCAGGAGCGATCAGGTTCCCCCGAACGTGAAGGCGCTCCGTGCGGCGGCGTTGTCCGAGCTCGGCGACCGCTTGCGAAACGCCGCATACGAGGTTCGGCGAGGATCCGTCGAATGCGTGCTCGTCGAAACGAACGGCAAGGGCATGACTGAGAGCTATTTCGAGATCGACGTTGCCGCCGAGCTATCGCCAGGCGAGCTTGTCGAGCTTCGGCTTCCCTGACGGATTGCGCGAAGCTTTCGGCCGCATCCTGGATTGCTTGAGAAACCGTTTCGGCCGAACACGCGCGCAGGTGCTTCGGTCGGTCGTGCGCACATGCCCCCGACGAAAACAAACGATGAGATAACGGTCCAACTCTTTTGTCGAAATCTGTGGATTGCTCTAAACGAATGGTTTAATATAATAAAAATACTTAGCATTGCCAGATTGGCGAAAACGTAGGGGCACATCGTAGAAGGAACAAGGCTATGCTGCATCGTGTTCGCACCTTTGGATCGTGTGCGCTTTCAATCATTCTCGTCATGTCGCTGACATCGATCCTCTCGGGTTTCTCGGCTCAAGCCGAAGAAGCTCCCCTGTCTCGGGACGAATTCGGAAACACATCGATGGAGGAACCCTTTGGCGGTGAGCCCGAAACCGCTCAAGAGGAAGGATCGGTAGACGAAGGCACCCCGGACGCCGTCTTCGGCGATCCCGCTACCGCCGAAGACGAAGAAGCCGTTGACGGGATCGGCAACGGCATCGACGACTCCAGTTCGGAACCTCTTGAAACGGAAACGGCAACTGCTTCCATGCAAACCGATGGGGTGCAGTCCGATCGGGGCATCCTGATCGATGGCTCGACCCTGTACGCCAACGGTGTTGCCGTAACGATAAAGAGGGATTCCGATGGAAAACTCTACGTTTTCGACGAGAGCGGAACCGAGAAGCTCACGCCGGCGTTGAGTAGCCTGAGCACGGTTTACGGCGGCGGGAAGAACACCCCGGTTGACGGAGATACGAACATCAGGATAGGGGGAGTGAAAATCGGCACCGTATACGGGGGAGGGTACTCCGACGGATCGGGTTCGGCCGATGTTTCGGGGAATGCCACCGTGACGATTACGGGAAACGTCGATGCGGGAACGGTGCACGGGGGCGGATATGCGAATGCGTACAAGGGAGACGCTTCGGCAAACGTAGCGGGGGCTGCGTCGGTTGTCGTTTCGGCAACGCCGACGGGAAATCACGGAAATCTCTACGGAGGAGGATCGGCGTTCTCGCAGAAGGGCTACAACGCCTCTGCTTCGGTCGGATCGACGTATACCAGTGTTGCAGGACGAACGTACTCGCTTCGCGGTGGCGGCAGCGCGGAACTCGCAAGCGGCGCTACGGGTAGTGCGACGGCGGATGTTCGAGGGCATATCGAGGTTCAGTGCACCGACGTTGATGTACGCGAGGTTTACGGGGCGGGTTATGCGAACGGGGTCAATACGAGCGCAACCGCGGATTCCGTTTCGGTAGTGGTCGATGGCGACGAAGCGATGTCGGTTCAAGGTGGCGGATCGGCTCATTCGGGTGGCATGGCCGATGTGTTCGGCCATGCGGCGGTTGAGATAAAGAACTGCAGCAATCTATACGGTTATTTTTTTGGCGGCGGGGAGGCGTACAACGGCGGTGCGGCCCGTGCTGGTTCGGCGAGCGTAACCGTCCGCGATTCCGCGTATCCCGTTAGCACGCAATTCGGCAGCTATGTTGCGGGTGCGACGTTTGCCGGGGGAAATGCGCAAGGTGCCGGAGCGGATGCTTCGATCTCGGGTACCGTATCGGTTGCGATGAGCGATTGCGTTGGGGGAGGAAACATCTACGGGAGCGGAGATGCCGGTTCGGGCGGTAATGCACGCGTCTTAGATTCACGCGTTGCGCTACGCAACGTTTCGAATACGATGTACGACGACGTTTGGTTTTCGAGCGTGCTGTACGCTGGCGGCGAGACAGACGATGTTGCCGCCTCGCCGGTGGAACCGAATTCCGTTTCGGTGCCGATCGAGGCATCGTGGGTGGAACAGCTTGCAGGAGGCGTGCTCGTCGGAGAAAAAATCGTGCCGATCGTCGGCAAGAGCGCTATCGACATCGTCGGATCGGCGAACGAGATCCAACTGTTCGCCTGTTTCGATACCGCGTCGATTTCTTCGCCTCTGCACATCGACTCGTTCGTCGGAAAGGCGCCTGGGAACCCGGTTAAACTATCGATTTCGGGAATCGCCGAAGGGGAGCCGGCGGTCGTATGCAAGGACGAGGTATCGCAATCGAACTGGTTTTCTCGCGTAGGAGGAAGCCTCAAGCACGCTGTTGAAGAAATCGACGGGTACCGGTCTTCGGTTTGGCGCGTGGGAGACGAGGTGCCTCCCGGTCCAGGAGCGATTGAGACGGTCGTCCCGGAGGAGCCCGGCATGCCGTCGGTTTCGGTCGAAAACGTTGCGGGGTTGGCCGATCGGCTGCTCACCGACGAAGATCGAAACGCCATGGAGCAAGGTTCGCTCATCGGCTTCTCCCTTCACGTTGCGATGCTCGAGGAGGTTCCGTCCGAGGTTGCGGCGGTTGTCGATCAAGCTTTTGCGGAGCATGGATGCACGTTGGCGTATCATCTCGACATCGATCTCGTCAAGTCGGTCGACGGTGTTGAATCATCCGTTTCGTCGGTACAGCAAACGGGATCTCGATTGCGTTTCTGCCTCGAGATTCCCCAAGAGGCAATTGCCGAAAACCGCACGTTTTCCGTCATGCGGTTCCATAAACTGGATGACGGGGGCATCGAAGTGACGGAGCTTCAGGATCTCGACGGCGACCCCGCTACGATCACATTCGAGACGGATCGGTTCTCGGTGTATTCGCTTGTGTACGGGGATCCGGAACCGATCGATCCCGATGACCCCCATAATCCCGGGGGAGATTCGGGCGGCGGAGACAATCCTGAAAGCCCCGATGGTAATCCGGAGAATCCCGATAGCCGCCCATCGGGGACAACGGGGGAACCGGATGGTCAAGACGATCCGAAGCCGCTTCCGCAAACCGATGCGGGTTCTGTAAAACGCGCGTACGAAACGATGCGGTTCCCGACGACGGGCGATCCTGTCGGCGACGCCGCCTTGGCGGGAGTCGGCATGGCCGTTTGTGCTGCGCTGATCGTCGCATCGGCGCACCTTCGCCGGCGCTCGACGCGGGGCGGGCGCAGATAGGTTTGAATCGATTGCGCGCAGCAAGCATCGGCGGTCCCGGTCGATCGGGACCGCCGTTTTTGTGCGGTGTCGGTTTGGTTACGTCACCATGCGTTTTATGGGCGCATGGTACAATGGCGATATGACAGATCAAACGCAAATTACCCTCACCGCCCCCGACAACGTGAGCATGGTCCAGATCGTCGGGCAGGCCGACGAGCTGCTCCATGCCATCCAGGATGCCTTCGGTGCCCGCATCACCGTAAGGGGTACGACTATCGAGCTTTCGGGCGATCCGCTCGAAGTGCAGTCCCTGACGGCGCTGTTCTCGGATATGATCAAGATGGTCGAGAGCGGCAACGAGCCGACGCTCGAGTACGTGCGCCACGCCATCGATCTGCTCCATACGGCGGAGTTCGCCCCGCAGGCGCTGCGCGAGGACATTCTGCTCACGTATCGCGGGCGCGCCATACGCCCGAAGACCGCCGGGCAGAAGCGCTACGTCGACGCGATTCGGGAAAACACGATCACGTTCGGCATCGGCCCTGCGGGAACCGGGAAAACCTATCTTGCCATGGCCATGGCCGTTGCCGCGCTCAAGCGCAAGGAGGTCGGCCGCATCATTCTCACCCGTCCCGTGGTGGAGGCCGGCGAGAGCCTCGGGTTTCTGCCCGGCACGCTCACCGAGAAGGTGGATCCCTACATCAGGCCCCTCTACGACGCGCTGTTCGACATGACCGACATGGAGAAGGCGAACCAGCTCATCGAGGGAGGCGTCATCGAGATCGCCCCCTTGGCGTTCATGCGCGGGCGCACGCTCAACGACAGCTTCATCATTCTCGACGAGGCGCAAAACACCACGCCCGAGCAGATGAAGATGTTCTTAACGCGGCTCGGATTCGGTTCGAAGATGGTCGTGACGGGCGATGTCACGCAGCTCGATCTGCCGCGTGGCGTTTCGGGGCTCAAAAACGTACGCGCGATCCTCGAAGGTCTCAACGACATCTCGTTTTGCGATTTCACCGGCAAAGACGTGGTGCGCCATTCGCTCGTGGCCGCCATCGTCGCCGCGTACGATTCTGCTGAAAGGAAGCGGTAAACCATGGATGTACAGATCGATTACCAGCATCGCAAGGAAGAGCTCGAGGCGCTGCCGATCGAGGGCCTTGCCGTATTCGTGCTCAATCACGAGGGAAAGCCGTTCAATACCGAGGTCTCGATCAGCTTCGTCACCGACGAGGCGATCGCCGAGCTCAACAAGCGCTACCGCGGAAAAGAGGGTCCGACCGATGTGCTGTCGTTCGAATGCGACGGCCCTGACGAAGATCTTTCGGCCATGTTCGGCGTCGAGGAGGCGGTGCTGACGCTCGGCGACGTGGTCATCGCGCCCGATGTGGCTATCCGCCAGACGGCGGAATTCGGAACGACGTTCGAAGAGGAGATAAGCTTGCTGCTCGTGCACGGGCTGCTCCACCTCTGCGGATACGATCATGTGGAGGACGACGAGGCCGAGCGCATGGAATCGCTCGAGGCTGAGATCCTCGAAGCGTGGACGAAGCGCAGAGCTTCGGTAAGCGCGACGGGGAATGCGGGTTCTGCTCCGGTCCAATAGAACAGCAAAGGTCGAGAGCATGGGAGATGGGCGCAAGCGGTTTGTCCGCAACGCGAAGGATAAGCAGGTCGGCGAGCGTTTTTCGCTCGGCCGGGCCTTTTCGTGCGCGGCGTGCGGCATAGCCCATGCGTTCAATACGCAGCGCAACATGAAGATACACCTTGCGGTGGCCTTGCTTGCCGCTATCCTCGGCATCGCGTTGGGAATCGAGCCCTGGGGATGGACGGCCATCGCCGTCTGCATCGTTGTCGTGTTCGCGTTCGAGTGCATGAACACGGCGATCGAGGCAGCGGTCGATCTCGTTTCGCCTGCGTATTCGGAGCTCGCCAAGCACGCAAAAGACTGCGCCGCCGGTGCGGTCCTCGTCTGCGCGATCGGATCGGTCATCGTTGCGGCAATCGTATTCGTTCCGCCCGTCATGGCTTTGATGGGTTTCTAGGAGGTTACATGGATGAAAAACTCGAACACGACGGCGAATCCTCGTTCAGATCGGGTTTCGTGACACTGGTCGGAAGGCCGAACGCCGGTAAGTCGACGCTCATCAACGCCGTGATGGGAAAGAAGATCGCCATAACGTCCAATACGGCGCAGACGACCCGCCATCGGTTCAGGGCCGTGCTCACGCGTCCCGGGTTCCAGCTCGTCATGGTGGATACGCCCGGGCTTCACAAGCCCCATGATGCGCTTGGAGAGGAGCTCAACACGTCAGCCTTGAAGGCGCTCGAAGACGTCGATGTCGTCGCCATGCTCATCGACGCCTCGAAGCCGATCGGAACGGGCGACGAATGGGTCGCAGGGCATGTGAGGGGCGCGAAAGCGAAGCGCATCCTCGTCATCACCAAGACCGACCTTGCGAGCGCCGACGAGATCGAGAAGCAAAGGCTTGCAGCCGAGTCTTTGGCCGATTGGGACGGCGTCGTGGAAGTGTCTGCGGAAACGGGGAGCAACGTCGAGGCGTTCGTCGACCTTGCCGAGAGCTTCTTGCCCGCCGGGCCCAAATGGTTTCCCGACGATATGGATACCGACCAATCGCTCGAAGTCATCATTGCGGAGTTCATCAGGGAGAAGATCCTGAGGAGCTTTCGCGAGGAGATACCGCATGCGATCGGCGTCGTAACCGACGAGCTCGAATACGTGCGGGCCAAGGACATGTACAGGATATTCGCGGTCGTGTACGTCGAGCGCGAGAGCCAGAAGGGCATGATAATCGGGAAGGGCGGCTCGGCCATCAAGCAGGTGGGCACGCAAGCCCGCGAAGATCTCGAGCAGCTGCTCGGATGCAAGGTGTTTCTCGACCTTACGGTAAAGGTGAAGAAGAACTGGAGGCGCGATCTTACCCAGATACGGCGCTTCGGGTACGGCGAAGGATTGTGAGCCTATGGCGAACCGGGTGCCCAACGATGCCGAGGAAGCGCGCAGGCGCGCGCGGGAGCGGCTTGCTGCCCGTCAGGAACGACGGGCTGTAGAGGAGGGCAAACGGCCTGCGAAAGGCAGTCGCCGCGAGCGGTCGGAAAGCCGTGGGACGCGGCGGGCCGAGCAAAGCGAAAAGGATGAACCCCAAGGCGGGTCGGGCGTTGCGGGAGCGCTCGGCGGGGCGGTGCGGGGGTTTGTCGGGGCCGTAGGACTCAGGCGCATCGCCATTGTCCTCGGTGCGATTCTCGTTTCCGCCCTTCTCGTGTTCGGCATTGCGAGCCTCGCTCACAGCTGCTCGGCAGAACAGACCCCCGAGCCCGACGAGTCCGTGCAAGACGAGGGGCAGGGCGGCGAACCCGAGCCGGTCAGCATCCCCGAAGGCCTCGATGCCGAGCTTACCGGCAGGCTCGAGACGGCGGCGGCCGGCAACAGCGATATCGCTTGGATAGCGAACCATGCGAACGATTATGCGGTGGACGGCGATGTCGTGCAATACAAGCTGCTCAAACTTGCCGTGGACGAACCGGAAGCGGTTGCGTTCGTGCGGGGGTTCCCCGAATTCTACCCCGCTGACGGGGGGGACCCCTACGAGGATGAGATCGCAGACTCGTCGGTTCCCCGGCTGTACCAATGGGATCCGCGATGGGGCTATACCGTCTACTCTTCGACCACGTTCGCGTTGACCGGCTGCTGCCCGACCTCGCTATCCATGGTGTACATGGGGTTGACCGGCAAAACCGACATAACTCCCTACGACATGGGTTTGCGCGCTCAAAACGGCGGGTATATGACCCAGTACGACGGCACCGACGGAGCGTTTCTCGTCAACGAGGCGGCAAGCCTCGGCCTGTCGTGCACCGAGATCGGGGTGAGCTCCGATGCTCTGCGGGAAACGCTCGAGGGCGGCAACGTGGTGATATGCAACGTCGGCCCCGGGGATTTCACGGAAGGCGGACACTATTTCGTCATCACCGGCATCGCCGACGACGGCGCCGTTTCGGTGAACGATCCGTATTCGGCAGAACGCTCCTCGAAGACCTGGGACATCGATCAGGTTATCGGCCAGACCAAGGCGCTGTACTCCTACGCGCTTGCTTAAGGTTTCGCAGGACGACGTTTCGCTATCCTGAACAGCACGCGTAAATTCAACGAGGCCGATTCGGTCCGATAATCGTGGCGTTTTTCTAGCCGCAGGCCAAATGCTTGTTTCCCCCGTACGCAAGCGTAGCCGTTTCGGCTACAATACTCCCGAGTAAATTGAAAAGGGAGCCGATGCATGATTTGTCCAAAATGCAGCTTTGAAAACATACCAGGGGCCAAGTTCTGCAGCGAATGCGGGTCGCCGCTTACCGATAGCGGCAAGATCGCCGGTTTGTCCGTCGAGCCCGAAAAGCATGCCGATTCGCCGCGAGGCGACCTCGACACGTCTAAGATACCCGACATCAGAATCCCCGGCGTCAACGCCGACGAGACGGACGCCTCCGTCGGCCAGGGCGTGCTCGATCAATCCGGGGAAGATGGGTTCGACTTCGATCCCATCGACGATGAAGAGGAACCCGAGTACGGCGACTGGGGCCCCTACGCCTACGATCCCGATAGCGATGGCACGACGAAGCGAATCCAGGATACGAGGGGAATCGACGAGTTTCTCGTCGAGCCCGGCTACACGCCGCCCGCGCCCGCGTGGAAAACGGGCGATACGATGGAAATGCCCAAGGTGGAAGGCGGCGCCACGCCTCAGAAAAAGGAATTCAAGGCTCCCGACGCCGAAAAGAAGAAGGGTGGCAAGGGAAGGTTCGTGATCATCGGGCTGATCGTCGTCTTAGTCGCGTGCGCTGCTGCGGCAGGCATCACGTATTCCATGGAGCTTTGGGGCGGCAAAACGGTGCCCAACGTCGAGGGCATGCAAAAACAGCAGGCCATCGACGAGCTCGAGGCGCTTGGGTTCACGGTCCGGACGACCGAAGTGAAGTCCGACGATGCGGCGGATACGGTTCTTCTCATGGATCCGAACGCAGGCAGCCGCATGGAAGAGGGCACTGAAGTCGTTTTGCACCTTGCGGTGAACAGAGCCGTTCCCAGCGTGGTGGGCATGACCCAAGAGGAAGCAGCCGGTGCGTTTGAGGCCGAGGGGCTCGAAAACATCGAGTACGTAACGGAAAAGTCGAACGAAGCGGAGGGCACGGTTCTCTCCGTCGATCCCGAAGCGGGAGCCAAGGCCCTGTCGAATCAGAAGATCACCGTGACGGTGGCCGAAGCCTATATCGTGCCCGACGTTGCGGGCATGTCGGAATCCGAGGCGCTCGCCGCCCTCGCCGATGCCGGGTACTCCGGATACTCCACGTACGTATACGCCGAAAACCCCGAGGGAACCGCGATCGGAACCGATCCCGAAGCGGGCAGCAAAATCGCCTCGGGCACCGATGTCGGCGTGATGATCGCCAAGTCGCGGGCGAACGAGGTCATCGCCCTCACGAACGATTACCTCGGCAGCGCGGGAACCGTGACGATCGGAGGAACCACCTACGAGATCGTTTCGGTGGACGGGTCGACAACGTACAAGGGCGATAACACCACGGAAACATCGGTGACCGTGCGGGCTATGACGACGCTCGACGGGGAAACCGTGTACGGATCGTCCAAGCAGCGCACGATCACGATCGTGTGGAGCAGCGAGAACACCGTAGAGAGCGTTTCGTAGCAGTCGATGGCGGCGGGAACCTACAGGGCGCGTGTCATCGTCTTGCGCAAGACGCGCCTTGGCGAGAGCGACCTGATCCTCACCATGCTCTCCGAAGACGGTTCGCAAATCAGAGCGGTGGCGAAAGGCGCCCGAAAGCCATCGAGCCAGTTCGCGTCGCGACTCGAGCTGTACGCGGTCGCCGAAGTGCTCCTTGCATCAGGCAGAAGCCTCGATATCGTGAAGGAAGCGCGTCTCGTGCGGGGTTTCAAGCGCATTCGCAGCAGCATGGAGCGTGCCGCGGGGGCGTCGGGCATGGCCGAGCTGCTCGATCGGGTAACGCAGCTCGGCTTGGAGAACGAGAAGCTGTTCGCTCTCACGGAATCGGCTTTCGAGCATCTTGACGGCGCGGAGATCAAGGCGGTACCGGCTCTCACGGCCGCCCACATTCTCAAGGCAATGGCGTTTTCGGGTTTTCGGCCGAGCCTTGCGACGTGCGTGTGCTGCGGCAAAGACGTGGACCTTGCGCAGGCGGGATCCACGATCTTCGTGTCCTACGCCGAGGGAGGATCTATCTGCGCCGCCTGCGCGCCCTCGAACGAGACGATACGCCTTCAATCCGAGGTATGCGCGTGGGCAAACGTTTTCCTCGTATCGACGTTCGATCGGATAGAGGCGTTCGACGTAGACCTCTCGACGTCGTTTTCGGTGCTCCAATTCTGCCAGAGCTGGGTTCGCGAACACGTCGGAGCCAACCTCAAATCGCTCCAGTTCTTCTTCACCAGCGGCTTGTTCGAATAGCGCGTGCAGCGGCGCTCTCAGGCGTTCTGCGCCAGCCTCAAACCCTTTACGAGCTGATCGACGCATGAGGTCGGTTTACGGCCGCACGTGTTTCCCTCGAAGAGTTCGGCTACCTCGTCGACGGTCATTCCTTCGACCACCTTGGAAATGGCCTTGAGGTTGCCGTTGCAACCTCCTTCGAAATCCACGTGCGAAACGATATCCCCGTCAAGTTCGATGTTGATTGCGCGCGGGCAGACGCCGCGAGGGGTGTAGGTGTACATGATGCTCCTTGGCCGAAATCGTCTTGAACGGCCTCATTATATAAGCGAGTAGCTCCACATGGCGCGGCATTGTCCGAGTACGGTATCGAAACTCCAGGATTTGGCGGTACGCTCGGGGCTGTTGGGGTCGCGGACGACGAGGTTGCTGTTCTGATCGATGTCGGTGATGACGATGAAGTGCCCTGTGGTCGTAAAGTCGCCGGGCCCCATGCTGCAGATGATGGGGCGTCCCGCAACGATCTCCCTGCGAATGCTCTGCTCGTCGGCGGGAACCTCGGTTGCGTTGAGCCCGAGCGCTCGGGCTCCCTCCGTCATGAACAGCCATGCGGTCCCGTCGGGCCCCGCGTAACCGCCGTCCGTTGCCAGCGCCGCCATGGCGGCTGGATCCTTGTCGGTCGCGCCCGTGAGCGCTGCATACACCATTGCCATGCAGGTGGGGCCGCAGCCGCTTTCGGAGAAGCTGTTTTCGGCGTAGCGGACGTTCGCCCAATCGGGATCGGTTTGGTACAGGGCGGGCACGGTGCCCTTCTTCCACTCGGATTTCGGTGTGCTCAACGCCGATCCCGGATCGTTTTTGCCAGCCGCATCGGCAACGGGATGGTTTCCTTGGATGGCCTGCAGGGAGAACCAGCCCGCAAAGCCGACGGCGGCTACGAGCAGCAGGGCGGTGAAGGCCGTTGTTATCGAGCGCGCGGAAGAGCGGTGCGTTTGTTGGGGGTAATGCTGGGGAAACGGTTGAGCCGGGCGGATGGGGGCCGCGTTGCGCCCGGCNCCCGGTCACGTTCGCTGCGAACGGGCCCCTATCGAGTATCGCCATCAGGGCTCGATTCGTCCTAGAAGAAGCAGTAACCGATTCCTTAAATTTTCCTTAATTGTTGTGTACGCAGCGATTTCGCGACCCCTTGACGGTACAATTGGGCCATGGAGCCACTTCAACACATATGCGTTTGCGATGACGAGGCGGCGATCGCCGATTTGGTCGGCAAGCTGCTCGCCGACGAGGGGTACCGCCCCTCGGTGTGCTATTCGGCCGCCCAGGTTCTCGAGCTGATGGAGCGAGACCGATTCGATCTCGTCATTCTCGACATCATGATGCCCGGTATCGACGGGTTCACCTGCTGTCGGGAGATCAGAAAGAAAAGCCAGGTGCCCGTCATCTTTCTTACGGCGAAAGACGAGGAGATCGACAAGGTGGTCGGTTTCGAGCTCGGCGCCGACGATTACGTCGTCAAGCCGTTCAAGCCGCGCGAGCTCATGGCGCGCGTGAAGGCGCGGTTGCGCAGATCGGCCGTCGAAGTGCCGAAGGCGAGCGCCTCGACGGTTCTCGAGGTCGGCGGAGTGAGCATCGACGAGGAATCGTATACCGCAAGCGTGCTCGGCGAGGAGCTGTCGCTTACCCCGAAGGAGTACGCGATACTGCTGTGCCTTGCGAAGCGCGCGGGTAGACCCGTGGCTTCAAGCGAGCTCTTCGAATCGGTGTGGGGCGAGGCGGCGAGCGTGCAGGGCAACAACACCGTTATGGTCCATATAAGGCACCTGCGAAAGAAGATCGCGCAGGTCGATTCGTCCCAGGAGTACATCGAAACGGTGTGGGGCGTCGGATACAAGCTCGGATAGGGTCTCCCGATGCCGGCGAAATACACCAACGACCAGACCAAGGCCTTGCGCCGCTCGATTCTCTGGAGGACGATTATCAACGCGGTGCTGTTCACCGTGGTGTTCGCCGCCGCGTTCCTCATCGTCGAGCTTCTGAAGCCGTCACTTTCGAACTTCGTGTTCTACAGCCTGCTCGGGGGCATGGATTATACGCTGTACAACGCGTTGTCGACGCTGTACTACCTCGGCGCGGCTCTCGGGTACCTCTTCGGCATCATCCTGATCATCCGAGCGGGGATCAATCGGGCGCTCCGGTACTTCGATGCGCTCTTCGAGGCGGTCGGCGGCATGCTCACGCACGATGATGCCCCGATCGATCTTCCGTCCGAGCTTTCGACGACGGCGCTTGCCCTCAACAACATACAGGCGGAACGGGAGCGCAGCGAGCGGGCGGCGAAAGCGGCAGAGCAGCGCAAGAACGAACTGGTGGTCTATCTCGCCCACGACATAAAAACTCCTTTGACCTCCATCGTCGGATACCTGACGCTGCTCGCCGAATCGCCCGACATGCCCATCGAGACCCGGGCGCGCTACGCGAGCATCACGCTGGAAAAAGCCTATCGACTCGAAGAGCTCATAGAGGAATTCTTCGAGATCACGCGCTACAACCTGCAGACCATTCCGATCGAGCGAAGCCGCTTCGACGTGACCTTGTTCTGCCAGCAGGTGATCGACGAGTTCTACCCCCAGGCTGCGGCCCGCTCGCTTTCGATCGAGCTGGACGCCCCCGAGGAGCTTCCCACCTTCGCCGACGCGAACCGTCTGTCCCGCGTGTTCAACAACGTGCTGAAAAACGCGCTCGCCTACGCCGACGAGGGAAGCACGGTCGACGTGCACGTGGGGGAGAGCGTGATCGGGACGACGAACTGGCTCAAGATCATGGTCGTCAACAGGGGCCGGGAGATTACGCCCGAACATCTCGATCGCATATTCGAGAAGTTCTACCGCGGCGACGATGCGCGCACGACTTCATCGGGCGGTGCGGGGCTCGGGCTGGCCATCGCGCGGGAAATAGCGCGGGCGCATGGCGGCGACATCACCGCAGCGAGCGAAAACGGCATGACGAGTTTCGCCATCTGGATTCCGCAGGCGGGCTTCTAGGGGGCGCTGTCGGGTGTTCGCGGGGGGCAACTTCTGGTACGCCCGGAGCGCCTTGCCCTGCTGTCCTGAAAAAATGATCAACACCACAACATCATAGGCNGGAAGCACGGTCGACGTGCACGTGGGGGAGAGCGTGATCGGGACGACGAACTGGCTCAAGATCATGGTCGTCAACAGGGGCCGGGAGATTACGCCCGAACATCTCGATCGCATATTCGAGAAGTTCTACCGCGGCGACGATGCGCGCACGACTTCATCGGGCGGTGCGGGGCTCGGGCTGGCCATCGCGCGGGAAATAGCGCGGGCGCATGGCGGCGACATCACCGCAGCGAGCGAAAACGGCATGACGAGTTTCGCCATCTGGATTCCGCAGGCGGGCTTCTAGGCGGCGCTGTCGGTTTTTCGCGTGGTGCAACTTCTGGTACGCCCGAAGCGCCTTGCCCTGCTATACTGAAACAATGATCAAAACAATAACATATAGGGCTGCGCGGAGAACCGCGTTGCCCTGGTTCTTTTTTGTTTGCGCGCTTCTTTTTGTTGCGTTGGCGACGGCATCGGCTGCGTGCGGGATCGCCTTCGGAGACGAGGAGGACCGGGGTGCCGTGCAGCAAGGTGCGGCTGCGTCAGGGGAGCAGAGGGTCGTTCGCGTGGGGTTCCCGCAGCAGGAGGGCCTTTCTGAAATCCTCGCAGACGGAACGTACACGGGTTACACTTACGAGTACCTCGAACAGGTCTCGCAGTACACGGGGTGGCGCTACGAGTACGTGACGGTCGAAGGCAGTCTTGACGAGCAGCTCGGAGAGATGCTCGACATGCTCGAAGCGGGCGAGATCGACATGCTCGGCGCCATGTCGTACAGCGATGCGCTCGCCGAGATCTACGACTTTTCGGTCAAACCGTACGGCAACGGCCATACGGCGCTCTTTGCCGATAACGAGAACGCCATGATAACCGATACGAACATCTACCGGCTCGACCACCTGCGCGTTGCGACTAACGGGCCCGCTCCCGTAGCCACGGCGGAGCTCAAGGCGTTTTGCGCTATGAACAATATCGAGCTTGAGATCGTCGAATGCGACGGCCAGGAGAGCGCCGCGGAAGCGGTTTCGAGGGGGGAAGCGGATGTCGTGCTCGGCGTCGACCTCTCGCCGATCGAAGGCATGCATATCGTGACCACGTTCAAGCCGAAACCGTTCTACTTCGGGATAGCGAAGGGCAACGGCGATATCGCCGCCCAATTGAACGAGGCGATCGCGAGCCTCGAGAACGCCGACCCTCAGCTCCAAAGCGAGCTGTACGCAAAGTACATCGGGGGCAACGAGAATACGAGCGGCCTTTCAGCGGACATGGTTTCCTACCTTGAGCAAAAAGGCACGGTTCGGGTCGGGTACGTGCCGGGAGCGGCTCCGATTCAGGACACCGACGATGCCACAGGGGAGATGCGCGGTGCGAGCAGGGGGGTGCTCGACTACGTTTCCGAGTACACGGGGCTGTGCATCGAAACCATTGAGATTCCCGACGATATGGCTCCGGGCGATGCCATCGCAGCATACGACCTCGATATGGTTGCGGGCGTTCCCCATGACTTCGAGTACGCTCGCAATGAGAGCTTTCAGCTCGGTACGCCCTATCTCAAATCCCTTTCATGGCAAATCGTCAACTCGTCGGTCGATACGAGCGATCTGAGCGGTAAGCGCTTGGCGGTCACGAGGGATCGCGCGAGCGTCTACGATGAAGCGGACAACGTGGTCGTCTTCGATACGATGAAGGAATGCATCGACGCCATCGACGAGGGGAAGGCCGATTACACCAATACCGACGGGTACACGGCTCCCTATTACATGGCATCGCGGGAGTACCGCAACATCGCCGCGATTCTCGACGCGAGCATTTCGAACAGCGTATGCTTTGCGTTCCCGATATCTTCCGATCCTACGCTCTTGAAGATCGTAAACAAGGCGATAGAAAACATGCCGACCGGGGTCGTGAACACGAGCTTGTACGGCGAGGTCTCGCAAACCCAGAAGCTCACGCTCGAGCAGTTCGTTAAGGATTATGCGGTCGAAATCGTTCTCGTCGCTTTGCTGGTTGCGATGGTGATCATCGTGCTCGCCGTGCTGTACGCACGTGCCCGAGCCAGGGCGATGCGCATTGTCGAGGCGGAGAAGGACCGGCTCGAGATGCGTGTCGAACAGGATGATCTGACGGGTCTTTTGGCGGTCGGAACCTTTCGAGACAAGGCGCGCGCTCTTATCGAGGAGGGATGTGCGGGCGCCTTCTTCGTCATCGACATCGACGATTTCAAGCGCGTCAACGACACGAGGGGGCATCTCGAGGGCGATGCGGCGCTTATGGCCTTCGCGGAAGCGCTGCGCAAGACGTTTCGCCACGTCGACATCGTGGGCCGTCTCGGCGGCGACGAGTTCGCCGCCTGCGTAAGAGGCCCTCTTTCCGATGAGAGCGTCGAACTTCTGTGCGGTAGGCTTCTGGCGCACGTCAACGAGGCCGCAGGAGCGCTTGGCTACGAGCTCGGGGTGAGCATAGGCGTTGCGTTGATTCGCGGAAAGGAACGCTACGCCGATCTCTACGATCGCGCCGACAAGGCGATGTATCGGGCGAAGCGCAACGGCAAACACGGATTCGCCATCGGGTAGCCACCTTGTGTTCAGCCTGTGGACGTGCGCGTTCGCCCCAAACGCATTCTTGCCCCATCAGCGGAAAACCGATACACTATGCAGGTTGCCAAACGGCAGCCCGACTTCGCACTTGGTTTGCATGCCCACCTGCTTGCCTTCCCAGCGCGAAGCGAACGATTACCAGGAAAGGTGAAACATGGCTAACAAAGACAGTATCTCCAAGGAGCGTACCGCGGAACTCATCAAGGAATTCGGCAAGGACGAAAAGGATTCCGGCTCCGCCGAGGTTCAGGTCGCGATTCTCTCCGAGCGCATCCGCAACTTGACCGAGCACTTGAAAGAGCATAAGAAGGATCATCACACCCGCCGCGGTCTGATGATGCTCATCGGTAAGCGCCGCAGCCTCCTCAAGTACATCAAGAATCGCGATATCGAGGAATACCGTACTCTGATCAAGAAGCTCGGCATCCGCGACAACATCTAGTAAGCATGAGCCCGCACAAGCGGGCTTTTGTATATCGGGGCCCTGCAGAATGCGGGGTGCCGGATCGGTCGGAGGCGCAAGGGCGACTCTGCTCGAGGCAGCGGGAAACATAAGTACCCGCACAGCCGAAGAAGCTTTCGCGCAATAGGGCGCGGGGGGCAAAAGAGAAAGAAAGAACAAGCACTATGGAAAAAATTGTCGAATCCTTCGAACTGTACGGCAAGTCGTACCGACTCGAAACCGGCGAGCTCGCCAAGCAGGCTACCGGTGCCGTGCTGGTCACCCAGGGCGATACCACCGTTTTGGTCACCGCTGTGGTGGGCAAGGAAAAGCCCGATTACGACTTCTTCCCGCTGACGGTCGACTTCATAGAGAAGATGTACGCCGTCGGCCGCATTCCCGGCGGCTATCTCAAGCGCGAGGCCCGTCCTTCCGACAAGGGCACGCTGACCGCGCGCATGATCGACCGTCCCATCCGCCCCGGATTCCCCGACGGGTACAAGTACGAAGTCCACGTCGTGGCCACGACGCTTGTCGTTGACAGCGTCAACCCGCCCGATTGCATCTGCGTTGCCGGCGCGTCCGCGGCGCTCATGGTCGGTGGCGCACCGTTCGACGGCCCTGCGGCTTGCGTGCGCATCGCCCGCGATATAGAAACGGGCGAGTTCATCGTGAACCCGACGTTCGAGGAGCAGGAGCATTCCGATCTCGAGCTCACCATTGCCGGCACGGCCGATTACATCTCCATGGTCGAAGCCGGTGCCGACGAGATATCCGAAGAGGATATGCTTGCGGCCATGACGTTCGGTCAGGAGGCCATCGCAGCGTTCTGCGAGAAGCAGGCTGCGTTCATCGCCAAGGCGAACCCCGAGCCCATGTCCTACAACGTGCATGAGGCAGATCCCTCTATCGCGGCGCGCATCGAGCCGTTCCTCGATCAGATGTCGGCGGCGCTCAAAGATGCCGACAAGCATGCCCGCATGGACAAAGTCGCCGAGCTCAAGGCTTCCATCAAGGAGAACGAATTCTCCGAAGAGGAGTGCGCTGCCTGGGGAAGCGACATCGCCGCCGAGCTCAAGAAGCTCGAGAAGCACGCGATGCGCGCCATGGTCATCGAGACGGGCGAGCGCGCCGACGGTCGCACACCCGAAGAGATCCGCCCGCTGCACATCGTTCCCGGTTACCTGCCCCGCGTTCACGGCTCCGGCCTGTTCCAGCGCGGTCAGACCCAGGCGCTCTCCATCTGCACGCTCGGCATGCTCAACGAATGGCAGCGTCTCGATACGATCGATCCTGCTGAGGGCAAGCGCTACATGCATCAGTACAACTTCCCGCCGTACTCCACCGGCGAGACCGGCCGCATGGGCGCCCCGAAGCGCCGCGAAATCGGCCACGGAGCGCTTGCGGAGCGCGCGCTCATTCCGGTGCTTCCGGACGAAGACGAGTTCCCCTACGCCATCCGTGTGGTTTCCGAGGTGCTCGAGTCCAACGGCTCCTCTTCGATGGCTTCTACCTGCGGCTCGACGCTTGCCCTGATGGATGCGGGCGTGCCGATCAAGCGCCCGGTTTCGGGCATCGCCATGGGCCTCATCAAGGAAGGCGACGACGTTGTCATCCTTTCCGACATCCAGGGCATCGAGGACTTCCTCGGCGACATGGACTTCAAGGTGTGCGGCACCGAGATCGGCATCACGTCGCTTCAGATGGATAACAAGGCGAAGGGCCTCTCGGTCGATATCCTCGCCCGTGCGCTCGCTCAAGCCAAGGACGGCCGTGCCTTCATCCTGTCGGCCATGCTCGACGAGATCGCAGAGCCGCGCGAAGAGCTGCGCGACACCGCGCCGCGCATCGAAACCATCCATATCCCGGTCGACAAGATCCGCGATATCATCGGCACCGGCGGCAAGGTCATCCGCGGCATTCAGGACGAGACCGGCGCAACGATCGAGGTTCAGGAAGACGGCACCGTGCATATCGCCGCCGTCGAGGGTCCTGCAGGCGAAGCCGCTAAGGCCATCATCCTCGGTATCGTGAAAGAGCCCGAGGTGGGCGAGGTTTACGACGGCGAAGTCGTCGGCATCAAAGACTTCGGCGCATTCGTGAAGCTGACGCCCGGCAAAGACGGCCTGCTTCACATTTCGCGTATGGCCAACGGACGCGTCGCCAAGGTCGAGGACGTGCTGGCTCTTGGCGATATCGTGAAGGTCGAGGTCATCGAAGTGGGCGACAACGGCAAGATCTCGCTCGATCGCGTCGATAAGCCCGATGCCCCCGCATCTTCCGGCAACAGCGACAAGGGCGACAACCGTCCGGGTCGCGGCGATCGCAAGGAGCGCAGCGACCGCGGTAACGGCGGGAGCTCCGGCAAGAGCGAAGGCGGCAACAACGGCCGCACGCCGCGCCGCCGCCACTAGCGGATACGTCACCGCTGAAGCGTTAGAACCAACGGGCGGGCCCCGCATCGACCGCGATGCGGGGCCCGCCATGCTTCGACCGCGGGTTGTAGGGCTTGCATTCGCATATCGATGGGATGCCCTTCTCGGCTTGTTGCGGCGCAGCCGTGCGGGTGGCCGTTGCGGGTGGATGGCGAGAGGCGCGTGCAAGCGGGGCTTTTCCGGAAAACACCCGAGGAACCCCGAGGCAGCAGGATGCCGCTTCGAAGCTCCCGCTGCGAAAACGGTCCTCGCAAAAACATGCAAGGCCCTGGTGGGCGGCGTTTCGGTTTACCTTGCCGGTTTCCGAAGGGACGAAGGCGGGGCAAGCGGGCTGTGATACCATTGCGGTAAACGAGAGATAGGGAGTTTCCGATGATTCGAGTTGCGGTTTCCGGCTGTGCCGGACGAATGGGAAAAACCGTTGTCGACGCGGTGGGCGCCGCCGACGATATGGATGTGGTATGCGGTATCGACCCCCATGGGGCCGACGCTCCGTTTCCCGTGTACGCTTCGGTTGCCGAAGCGGTCGACCGAGCCGAGTTCGACGTGCTCGTCGATTTCACGCAGCCCGATGTGGTGGCGGGCAACTTGGCCGTCTGCCTACCCGCGGGCATCGATTGCGTAGTGGGTACGACCGGGCTTTCGAACGACACTCTCGAGCAGCTGGCTGCCACTGCAGAAAACGGAGCGTGCCTGTTCTACGCGCCGAACTTCACGACGGGCGCCGTGCTTATGATGCAGTTCGCCAAGGCCGCGGCCCCTTATTTCCCCGAAGCCGAAGTCATCGAGTTCCACCATGCGAAAAAGAAGGATGCGCCGAGCGGTACGGCTGTGCGTACCGCGCAGATCATCGCCGAAGCGCGCGCGTTCGAAAGCCAGGCTCCTGGGGCGGAGACCGAGATCGAGGGATGCGAGGGCGCCCGCGGTGCGCTCGTCGACGGCGTGCCGGTGCATTCGGTGCGATCGATGGGGTACGTAGCCAGCCAGGAGGTCGTATTCGGCTCGATGGGCCAATCGCTCGCGATTCGCCACGATTCATGGGATCGCACCTCGTACATGCCCGGCGTTCTTCTCGGTATCCGCAGCGTAGGGGAGCAGCAGGGACTCATTGTAGGTTTGGAGAACTTCATGGCCTAGAGCGTACATCCGTGGCATAATGTACGGTCATGACAACACTGAAACCGAGAAACGCAGTATCGAAGGAGAGCAGCATGGCAGCAAAAGCCGAGCCCCGATTCGGGCGCATGATACCCGCGATGGTCACCCCGTTCGACGAAAACCGCGAACTCGACCTCGATAAGGCACAGGCTTTGGCTAACCGTCTCGTCGACGGCGGAAGCGATTCGCTCATCGTCAACGGCACTACCGGCGAGAGCCCTACGGTGTTCTATCCCCAGAAGATCGAACTGTTCCGCGCTATCGTATCGGCAGTGGGAGACCGCGTGCCCGTACTTGCGAACGTCGGCGATAACTGCACGGCCGATACGGTCGATTTCGCCCGAGAGGTCGAAGCGCTTGGCGTCGACGGCCTTATGCTTGTGGTTCCGTACTACAACAAGCCTCCGCAAGAGGGCCTGTACCAGCATTTCAGGACCATTGCCGAAGCGGTCGACCTTCCAGTCATCCTCTACAACATCCCGGGACGCTGCGTTGTCAACATGGAGGCCGATACCACGTTACGGCTCGCTCACGATGTCGAGAACATCGTTGCCGTGAAGGAAGCTTCGGGTAACATGGAGCAGATCAAGAGGATCATCGAAGAATCGCCCGATACCTTCCAGGTGTACTCGGGAGACGACGAGGCGACCCTCTCAATCATGAAAATGGGAGGTGCCGGTGTCATTTCGACGATCGGCAACGTTGCTCCCGCACGTATGAAGGAATTGGTTGAGCTTGCCGCCGCCGGAGATTACGATGGCGCGCAGGCAGCTCATAATGCGTTGCAACCGCTGATGAAAGAGCTTTTTGCCACATCGAACCCGATCCTCGTGAAAGAGGCGCTTAAGCTTTCCGGGTTCTCCGTTGGGGGCGTAAGGCTCCCCTTGGTGGATGCAACGCCGGAGCAGTCCGAGCATCTCGCGCAGGTTATGCGGGAAGTCGGAGTGCTGTAAGCGCTAAGACAAAGGAATAGTATGGAACAGAAGAATACTCGCGATACTCGCGAGAATGATCAAGCGCGTAAAGAAAAGAATACGCGCTCGTACAAGCATGTCCAGCTGGAGCGAAAGAGGCCCCAGCTCACCAAGGGCGACGAAGCGCAGAACCAGCCCGCTGCAAAGCGGGGTGCAGCCACGCAGAGCCGCAGCACGAGAAACCGCAACCAGCAAAGCGACAAGCGCTCCTCGGAAGCGCCGAAGAAGGATTCGAAGGCGACGCTTAAGATCATCCCGCTCGGCGGCCTTGATGCCATCGGCAAGAACATGACGGCCTTCGAATGCAAGGGCGACATGATCCTCGACGACGCGGGGTTGATGTTTCCCGACGACGATCATCCGGGCATCGACCTCATCCTGCCCGATTACACCTATGTGCTCGAGAACGCCGACAAGCTGCGCGGCATCATCATCACGCACGGGCACGAGGATCATACGGGGACGCTGCCCTACCTGCTCAAAGACCTCGATAGGCAGGTTCCCATCTATGCGACGAAGCTTACGCTCGGCCTCATCGAGGGCAAGCTGGCGGAGCATAAGATCAAGAACGCGAAGCTCGTCGAGATAAAGCCGGGCGATCAGATCAAGCTCGGATGCTTTACGGCCGAGTTCTTCGCGGTCAACCACTCGATTCCCGGTGCGGTCGGCGTGTTCTTCCAGAGTCCTGCGGGAAACGTGCTTCACACGGGTGACTTCAAGCTCGATCAGACGCCCATCGACGGGGTGCATACCGACTTCGGGGCGCTCTCGAAGTTCAGCAGGATCGGCGTCGATCTCATGATGTCGGACTCGACGAACGCCCAGAACCCCAACTTCACGCCCTCTGAGGCCGAAGTCGGAAAGAATCTTTCGAAGATCATCTCGCAGGCCAAAGGCCGCGTCATCATCGCTTCGTTCGCGAGCCACATTCACCGTATGCAGCAGATCTGCGATGCGGCTATCGCGAACGGGCGCAAGGTGGTCGTCACCGGCCGCAGCATGATCCAGAACACCGATATCGCCCGCAGGCTCGGATACTTGAAGGTGAGCGACAGCGATATCATCGATGCCTACGATCTTAAGGGAATCCCCGCCGACCAGGTGGTCATCATGTGCACGGGATCGCAGGGGGAGCCCCTTTCGGCGCTCGCGCGCATCGCCAACGGCGAGCACCGCACTATCAGCATCGAAGAGGGCGACACCGTCATCATCTCGGCCACGCCGGTGCCCGGCAACGAAAAGGCCGTCACGCGGGTGATCAATTCGCTCGCGAAGATCGGCGCCGATGTGTACGATAAGAAGCGCGCCATGGTGCATGTATCGGGCCACGCGGGTGCCGAGGAGCTCAAGCTCGTGCTCTCGATCGTGCAACCGCGCTCGTTCATGCCCGTGCACGGCGAAGCCACCCACCTGAGGGCCCACGCGAAGCTCGCCGAGGCGACGGGTGTGCCGAGCGAGAACATCTTCATCTGCGAAAACGGCGAAAGCCTCGAACTCACCTCGAGGGGCGTGCGCCGGGGTGAAACCGTGCAGAGCGGCATCGTGTTCGTGGATGGCCTCTCGGTCGGCGACACCTCGCAAAGCGTGCTCGACGAGCGCAACGCGCTTGGAGCGCAAGGGTTCGCAACCGTTGCGGCAGCCGTGTCGAAGAAGCGCAAGGACGTGGCGAGCGAGGTGCGCGTCGAGATGCACGGGATTACGGGAGGCGATGACGAATACCTCCAAGAGGATGCCGCCCAAACCGTGAGAAACGCGCTCAAGCGGGCGCTTGCGAAGGAAACCCAGACCCGCGAACTCGAAAAGGCGTGCAAGAGCGCCCTGCTTTCGGTACTGTGGGAGCGGACGAAGCAGCGCCCGATGGTGATCGTGAGCATCCTCGACGTGCCGTAAGGGTAAGATAGGAAACACACCCGTGACGATTCGTCGCTGAACGGAGAAAAAAGCCCGCGCAAGCGGGCTTTTCGTCTATAATGGGCGAAGTTTGACAATCGCAGCATAAACACAGTATATAAAGGAGCTCTGACGTGGCTCGCCAGACAAACTCAGCAGCCAAGCAAAAGCAGTCCCAGGGCAAGGGCGCGAAGGCAGCCTCACCCAAGGAAAAACAGGCCCAGAAAAGCAAAGGCGCCCGTGCGGCAAAGGTGGAGGAGGCCCCGCGCCTCTTCGACGAGCGCACGCAGCGCGATATCGTCGGCGTCGTGTTCGCCGTCGTCGCCATCGTGCTGTTCGTTGCCGCCGTCATGCCCTCCGATGCGGTGGTGACCGCGTTTCTCTCGACGGTGCTTCACCTCACGCTCGGCGTGGGCGCGTACCTCTTGCCGTTCTTTCTGCTCGTTATCGGGGCGAGCTTCCTCATTCGGTTCGAGCGCCAGCAGGTGCCGGTTCGCGTCGCGGTCGGCCTCGTCATGATCTTCGTGGCCGTGCTGGCCCTCCTCTCCCTCTTTACGCCGGGCGCGCAAACCGATGCGATGCTCCTGTTCGACGAGGGCGCGCTTGCGGCGCGCGGCGGCTATATCGGAGCCGGAATCGCATGGGCGGGCCTCACGCTGTTCGGCCAAACCGTTGCGGCCATCATTCTCGGCGGCATCATCGTCGCGGGTCTTGTCGTCATCGGGTTTTCCATCTCGAGCCTCATAGAGAAGGTGCGCTCGCTGCGCGAGCACGACGATCTCGATGAAACGACCGCGCTCGACGCGCCGTCGTTCGAGCCCCGGATCAAGCGCCAGCGCGATTCCGTCAAGGAGGAGGCCGCTCCCGCCGCCGTCGCCAACGCGTACACTTCGAAGATCGAACGTCGGCCGAAGCGGGCGACCTCGTCGCTCAACACCCAGGTGCTTGCGGGCGCGGTGCCGGTGTTCGACGAGCCCGAAGCCCACGAGCAGCCGATGACGCGCAAGCTCGGGAAGAAGAGCGCCGAGAAGGAGAAGACGGCGGAGGCGCCGAAGACGCAAGCCCTTTCCAAGGCCGCATCCAAGAGCTCGACGCCGCTTGCCACACCCCAGCCTCTCGAGGGATTCTCTCTTCCGCCGATGGATCTGCTCGCCCGTTCGTCGGGCAAGGGGTCGGGCGCAAGCGAAGCGGACCTGCGCGAAACAGCCGCATGCCTGCAGGAGACGCTCGAAGACTTCAATATCCTCGCCGAAGTGGTCGGCTGGGTTGCCGGACCCACGGTTACGCTTTTCAAGGTCGATCTTCCGGCGGGCGTGCGCGTAAGCCGCGTTACCGCTCTCGAGGACGACATCGCCCTCGCGCTCGCCGCTCCGGGCGTGCGCATATTCGCGCCGATTCCCGGGACGAACTACGTGGGCATCGAGGTGCCGAACAGCAAGCGCGAGAGCGTGCTTCTGGGCGACGTACTGCGCGATGCGACCGAGGGCCCGTTGCAGATAGCCATCGGCAAGGACGTCGAGGGCGCTTCGATCGTGTCGGATCTCGCGAAGATGCCGCACCTACTCATCGGCGGCACGACCGGTTCGGGCAAGTCGGTTTCCATCAACGCGATGATCATGTCGATCCTCATGAGGGCGACCCCCTCCGAGGTCCGTTTCATCATGATCGACCCCAAGCGGGTCGAGTTCACGCCCTACAACGGCATTCCCCATCTGTACGTGCCGGTGGTCACCGAGGCGAAAGAGGCGGCGAGCGCGCTGTCGTGGGGCGTTGCCGAGATGGAGCGCAGGCTCAAGATCTTCTCGAAGGTCGGCGCGCGCAACATCGGGCAGTACAACGCGAAGGTGCAGCGAGGGGACGTGGGCGACGAGGAGGCGAAGGAGCTTCCCTACATCGTCATCATCATCGACGAGCTTGCCGACCTTATGATGAACGTCGGCAAGGAAGTCGAGTTCTCCATCGCCCGCATCGCTCAGCTCGCCCGTGCGGCCGGCATCCATCTGATCGTTGCAACGCAGCGCCCCTCCACGAACGTGGTAACCGGCCTCATCAAGGCGAACATCACCAACCGCATCGCATTTAACGTCGCATCGGGCATCGATTCGCGCGTCGTGCTCGATACGCCGGGCGCCGAGAACCTTATCGGTCTCGGCGATCTGCTGTTCTCGAAGCCCGAGTACGCAAAGCCCCAGCGCATCCAGGGCTGTTACGTTTCGGAAGACGAGATCGGCGCCGTCGTCGATATGCTCAAGGCGCAGGGGGAGCCCGAATACCACTCGGAGATCCTCACGACGAACCTCATCACGCTCGGCGCCTCGGCTCCCGACGGCTCGGGGGGCAGCGGATCGAGCGACGATCCGCTCATCTGGGAGGCGGCCGACATTGTGGTGTCGAGCGGCCTCGGATCGACCTCGAACATTCAGAGGCGCCTCAAAGTTGGCTATTCTCGAGCTGGGCGTATAATGGATATGCTTGAAGAAAAGGGCGTCGTGGGACCTCCGAACGGCAGCAAGCCGCGCGAGGTGCTCGTCGATGCCATGGAACTCGAAACGCTGAAGGCGTTCGAAGCCCAGGACGAAGCCGGCGAACCATCGTTTGCGGAGGAGTGACGACGTGGACCAGGTAAGTTTTGGAACGGTTTTGCAAGACGCCCGCATGCGCAAGGGCTACGATTTAGCGACGGCTGCCCGCCGTTTGCGCATACGCCCCGATATCCTGCAAGCCATCGAGGCTGCCGATTTCTCGCGTATGCCCCCGCGCGGGTACGCTCGCAATATGGTGAACGCATACGCCCGTTACCTCGGCCTCAATCCGACCGAGGTAACCCGCATGTACCTCGACGAAGCGTATGCCTATCAGGTGGGCCGAGCGCGCTCGGGCGCCCGTCAAACCGGGTTCGATATGTCGGCAGCGAGCGGACGGGGGAGGGCTCGGCGCGATTACGACGAACCGGAAACGTCGGCTCTCGGGCGCAAGCTCTACGTTGACGATCCGCATGGGGACAGACGTCGTACCGAAGCGGCGCGCGGAGCGGGGCGAGGCGAGGAGCAGACGCACCGCTCGAGCAGAAGCGCGTTGCCGAACACCCAGTACACGAATTTCTACTCGGGGCCGAAGGCGCCTTCGGTTGCCAGCTCGAAACTGCCGTTCATCATCGCAGGAGCGGTTATCCTCATCCTGCTCGTAATCGTGCTCGTGCTGGTGTTCGGGCAGGGTAATTCCAACGACGCCGATGCACCCAAGATGCCCGTCAGCGGATTGACCGATCCCGAGGATTCGGGTGCGACCGATTCGGGAGCGGACTCGGGCGGAGACGTCCAACAGCCGACGCCCACCAAGGTTGCGCCGGCGAGCACGGTGTTCAAGTACGAGATCGGGTCGGGAGCGAGCCCCTACGTGGAGATCATCCAAGATGACGTAACCATCGTTGCCGACGATATATCCGGGCCGGCTGACAAGGAATACGAAGTAACGGGCAAGCTGAGGTTCAAGACGACGAACCCCGATGCGGTCAAGGTGTACCAAGACGGAGAAGAGCTCGAGCTGACCTCGCCCTACAATGACGGCGTGTACGAGGTCACCGTCGATTTCGCCGCCGTGCTGCAAAAGTGGCAGGAGGAGAACGGCACCGCAGGCTCCGCCGGAACCGCTGGTTCGGACGGGACTGCCGAGGGTGCGAACGCGAACAGCGGGGGAGACGCGGGAGGCTCTTCGTCGGAATAGGCCTTCGAGCATGCAACCTGCAAGCCCGTTTGGGGCGAAACAGGGATGTTTTCCGAGTATCTGGGCGAGCGGGAGCGAAAATGTCCCCGCTCGCCTATAATAAAGCGGTACATTGAGAGGCTCGGCTTGCGCCGGGCCTTATGCGCGATGCACGCACGTTCGATCGTATGCGGCAACGCATCCATAGAGCACGAGCTGAAAGGAACGACATGGCAAAGGAATCAAGCTTCGATGTTGTATCGAGCGTCGACATGCAGGAGATCGACAACGCGTTCGGCCAGGCGAAGAAGGAACTGACACAGCGTTACGACCTCAAGGATTCGGGTGCCGAAATATCGCTCGACAAGCAAGGCAAGACGATAACGGTGGCCGCCCCGAGCGATTTCGTCGCCAAGCAGGTTATCGACGTCATCGGATCGAAGCTCATCAAGCGGGGCATCGATCTTGCGGCAGTCAAATGGGGCGCCGTGCAGGCGGCCGCCGGGCAGAGCGTCCGTCAAACGGCATCGATCGTCGAGGGCATCGACCGCGATACCGCATCGACCATCAACAAGGATATCAAGGCAGGGAAGTTCAAGGTCAAAGTGCAGATCGAAGGCGATAAGCTACGGGTGAGCTCCGCGTCCCGCGATGCGCTTCAGGAGGTCATCGCCTTCCTGAAGGAAAAGGATTACGGCCAACCGCTCCAATACGTCAACTACCGATAGCCGGCGAACGCTATGGTTCTGCGAAGCGATACGCCGAGCGTGGCTTTTGTCACGCTCGGGTGCGCGAAAAACGAGGTCGATAGCGATCGCATGGCGCGGCGTGCCGAGGCTGCGGGTTTCGCGTTGGCCGACGACCCGCGGGAAGCCGATGCCATCGTCGTCAACACCTGCTCGTTTATCGAGGCGGCAACCGAGGAAAGCCTGGAGGCGATATTCGACCTTGCGGGCATCGAGCGGCCCGCAGGCGGGGTCGTACCGCTCATCGTTGCCGGATGCATGCCGGCGCGCTACGGAGACGAGTTGGAAGCGGAGCTGCCCGAGGCGGCGGCGTTCGTCCCTTGCAGCAAGGAAGACGACATAGCGGAGCTATTGGCCGAGGCGCTCGAAGTCGATCTGGCATCGATGCGGCGTGGGTCCGCGTCTGCCGGTCGAGCCGCATCGACTGCGGCCGTATCGGCCTACGTGAAGATATCCGATGGGTGCGACCGCTTCTGCTCGTACTGCACGATACCTTTCATCAGGGGGCGGTATAGAAGCTTTCCCTACGAGGAGATCGAAGCGGAAGTCGATCGCCTCGTATCCTCGGATACGAGGGAGATCGTTCTCATCGCCCAGGATACCGGCCGATGGGGAGATGATCTCGCTGAACCGTCTACGCTCGCGGAGCTGCTCGCGCGCCTTGCCGGACGGTTTTCGAATACGTGGTTCCGAGTCATGTACATTCAGCCCGAAGGCGTCAGCGATGCGCTGATCGAGACGGTGGCAACCCACGACAACATCTGCAGTTATCTCGATATCCCCCTGCAGCACGTAAAGCCCGCTATACTGCGCGCCATGAACCGCACCGGCTCCCGCGAGGAGTTCGAGTCGCTTGTCGGGCGCATCAGAAAGAGGATTCCCGATGCGACGCTGCGCACGACGCTCATCGCGGGTTTTCCCGGTGAAACCGAGGAGGATTTCGACGATCTGTGCGAATTCGTCGAATCGGTCGATCTCGATTATGTAGGCGTGTTCGCGTATTCCCGCGAGGACGGCACGAGGGCGGCGGACATGCCCGACCAGATCGACGAGGACACGAAGCTCGAGCGCGCCCAAGCGCTCCGCGATATCGCCGATGCCGCATGCACAGCGCGCGTTGCCGAGCGCATCGGGGAGAGCATGGAAGTGCTTGTGCTCGGGTGCGAGGAAGACGGCCAGCTTTTCGGACGGGCGAAGTGCCAGGCTCCCGACGTGGACGGCGTGGTGTATCTCGGGGAAGGCGTGCCCGGCCAGATCGTGTCGGTGACGATCGCCGACACCCTGCTGTACGAAATGGAGGCAGAGTAGCTGATGGCAGCTCCCAATCCCACCCATGAAAAGCTCTGGACCCCGGCGAACATCGTAACGTTGCTCCGCATCTGCGGCGTACCGCTGTTCGTCATCGCGATCATCAGCCCTTGGCCCGCATGGCTGCCCGTATGGGCCGATGCGGAGGTATGGAAATCGTGGATCGCGGCCGGTATCTTCATTCTGCTCGCTGCGACGGACGGCCTCGACGGCTATCTTGCGCGCAGCAGGGGCGAGGTGACGAATCTCGGCAAGTTCATGGATCCGCTCGCCGACAAGATACTCGTTGCCGCGGCCCTGCTCGCGCTCATCGAGCTCGGCGTGCTCCCCTCATGGGTGGCCCTCGTCATCCTGTGCCGCGAATTCATCGTTTCGGGCATTCGCATGGTGGCCGCCAGCCAGGGTGTCGTGATCGCGGCGAGCTGGTACGGAAAAGCGAAAACGGTTACGCAGATCATTGCGATCGTCCTGTTCATCATCAAGGATTCGACGCCCGTTACGACGTTTTCCGAAGTGCTCAGCAACCATCTCTACCTCATATCGTGGGCGGTCATGTTCGTCGCCCTCGTGCTTACGATCATCTCCATGCTCGATTACTTCGTCAAGGCGCGCGAGATCCTCGGGTTCACGAAATCGGCCCGTAGGGCCCGCAAGCAAGCCGAACGCGAAAGCGCCGGCTCGGGCGAACCGGACGGCTGTTCCGGAAGCGGATCGCTGACGGCCGGGCAGATGGCGTCCATCGAGCCCGCCGCCCTCGAAACACTTGCGGCAGAGGTTCTTGACGCCGCGAAGGCTGCGGGCCTTACCGTAGGTACGGCGGAAAGCTGCACCGGCGGCCTTATCGCCGCGACGCTCACGGCGATACCGGGAAGCTCCGAGAGCGTTGCGGGCGGAATCGTAAGCTATTCGAACGAGGTGAAACAAGCGGAGCTGGGCGTAAAGCGCGAAACGCTCGACCTTGTGGGCGCGGTGAGCTCCCAAACCGCCGAGCAGATGGCCGTCGGCGCGCGCGCGAAGCTCGGCGTCGATATAGCCGTGTCGGTTACCGGCATCGCGGGACCTGGCGGAGCGGCTCCGGGAAAGCCGGTGGGCACCGTGTGGATCGGCCTTGCGAACGCGGGCATCACGGTCTCGAAGCTCTGCCGTTTTCCCGGCGATCGCGAGCAGGTCAGAATGCTGACAGTGAGAGCGGCCCTCGAGTTTCTGCGCGACGGAATCGAGGGGCTCGAGGAGGCGGGCGCGTCATAGAGCGGCTTTCGAATCCCATGCGCGTATGAACCGGCTGCGTTACCCGTAAGGTTTTGCAGCCTTTGCGGTAAGGGTGCCGCGGCGAGGGGATCTCGATTCCGCAAGAGCGACGTGCCATAATCGGATTTACCGTGGGATTCGAAACAAGTTCTTGACTAACAAACATCTGTTCGTATAATAAAACAGTCCCTATGCAACATAGATGCGCTACGGCAAGGAGAGGTACATGAACCAGGACAAAGCCAAGATGCTTAAGCTGACGACCGATCAGATCGAAGGCAAATTCGGTCAGGGGTCGATCATGAAGCTTGGCGAAGACGGCAAACATCTCACCATCGGCGTCATTCCTACCGGAGCGTTGCCCCTCGATGCTGCGCTTGGCATAGGCGGCGTTCCCCGAGGTCGCATCGTCGAGGTGTACGGACCGGAAGCCTCGGGCAAAACCACCCTCGCTCTTCAAATACTCGCCGAAGCCCAGGCGCTCGGCGGCGTAGTGGCCTTCATCGATGCGGAGCACGCGCTCGACCCCGTCTACGCCGCCCGTCTCGGCGTCGATATCGACGAAGTGCTCATCTCGCAGCCCGATACGGGCGAGCAGGGCCTCGAGATCTGCGATATGCTCGTACGCAGCGGAGCCATCGACTGCATCGTCGTCGACTCGGTAGCCGCCCTTGTTCCCCGTGCGGAAATCGAGGGCGAGATCGGCGACACTTCGGTCGGTCTGCAGGCGCGGCTTATGTCCCAGGCGTTGCGAAAGCTTGCAGGTTCTCTGTCGAAATCGAATACGACCTGCATATTCATCAACCAGTTACGCGAGAAGATAGGCGTGATGTTCGGCAACCCCGAAACCACTACGGGCGGGCGCGCACTCAAGTTCTTTTCGAGCGTCCGCATCGACATCCGTCGCATCGATTCCATAAAGAAGGACGGCGAAGTGGTCGGCAACCGCGTGCGTGCCAAAGTCGTCAAAAACAAAGTGGCACCGCCGTTTCGACAGGCCGAGTTCGATCTTATGTACGGTGAGGGCATCTCGCGCGAGGGGTGCATCGTCGATATGGGCGTCGAGGCGGGCGTCGTGAAGAAGAGCGGTGCGTGGTACACCTACGGCGAGGAGCGTCTCGGCCAAGGCAGGGAAGCGGCGAAACTCACTATGAGGGAGAACCCCGATCTGCGTGACGAGATCGAAGTCAAAGTACGCGAGTTCTTCGAGATCCCTGTCATTACCGCTTCCGAAGAGTCGGAGACGGAAGCAGCGCCTAAACCGTCGTCCAAGAAGTAACTGCACCTTGCTTCATGCCCTACATCGACGAACAGTTCATCGAGGATTTGAAGCGGCGGCTCGGGGAGACCGAGCCGCCGTCTTGCCGAGCGGATCGGAGCGGGAAGCGGGCCGATCCGGCCACGCGCGCCGCTCGGCCGCAGGAGACGCTCGGCGACGAGGCGTTCGACGCTTACAAGAAGATACAGCGGCTTGTCAGCGTAAGCGAGCGTTCGACGAAAGGGTTGCGGGAGCGCCTTGACCGAGACGGCTTTTCACCCGAGTCGATCGAGGAGGCGCTTGGGCGCGCGGTTTCCTACGGCATCGTTGACGATCGCCGTTACGCTGAGGCTTACGTACGCTCGAAGCTCAGGGCGGGCAAGGGAAGGCGTGGCATCGAATCGGAGTTGCGCGATCTCGGCATCGACCCCGACGAAATCGACGAATGGACCGAATCGGAAAGCGAGGACGAGGTGGCGCGCGCCCTCGAGCTTCTCAACAGGAAGCCTCCCACCGCAAAGAACAAGCGCGATGCGGCGTATCGCAGGCTCGTATCGAAGGGGTATAGCGCTTCTGCTGCTCAGAGCGCCGCTCGCATATGGAGCGAATCGTTATAATTTCCAAAAAGCCTTTATCAAAATCGCAGAAACCTTTATCATGGTATGCAGCTTGAGCGTTTGCGTACCCGATAGGGTGCTGACTATAGAGACAATCCAATATCTGTACTCTACTGTGCGCGTATGCTCATGCCAGGTGTTCCGCCCGGCATTTTTTATGTCGAAAAAATGAAAACGAATACATGACCAGTACAAACAGATTGAAAGGGGGAGCGAATGCCCGAAGTGTTATGGCTCGTAATCGGGGCTGTCGTCGGTATCGCTCTCGGCTTTGTTATCACGCGTTTCGTCGTCAATGCGTCGACGAAACGGGCTGCACAGGAGGCAGAGAGCCTCGTTGCAGATGCGAAGAAACAAGCCGAAACGCTCCGAAGGGAAGCGATCGTCGAAGCCAAAGACGAAGTTTTGAAGATGAAGCAGGATGCCCAGGCGGAGAACAAAGAGCGGCTGCGTGAGGTTCGCGCTGCCGAAAACCGTCTGTCGCAGCGTGAAGAATCGCTGGATCGTCGCGTTGAATCGCTTGATTCGCGCGAACATCAGATCTCGTCGATGCAGGGTCAGCTCGAACGTCGGGAGCGCGATCTCAAAGACGCTGCCGAGGAAATCAACCACCGCCTCGAGCGCGTTGCGGGCATGTCGCCCGACGAAGCGAAAGCGGAGCTGCTCGATACCTTGAAAGAAGAGGTAACGCACGAGTCGGCTGCCATCATCCGCGATGCAGAGGCCCGTACGAGGGCTGAAGCCGATAAGAAATCGCGTGAGATACTGAGCCTTGCCATCCAGCGCGTCGCAGCGGACCACTCGGCCGAGAATACGGTTTCGGCTATCCATATTCCGTCGGACGATCTGAAGGGCCGTATCATCGGTCGCGAAGGACGCAACATCCGTTCCTTCGAACAGCTGACCGGCACGAACCTCATCATCGACGATACGCCCGAGTGCGTAACCATCTCGTGCTTCGATCCCGTACGCCGCGAGATCGGCCGCGTTACCATGGAGAACCTCATCGCCGACGGGCGCATCCATCCCGCGCGTATCGAGGAGATGTTCGGCAAAGCCGAAGAGTACGTGAACCAGCGGGTTCAGGAGGCTGGCGAGCAGGCTACGTTCGATACGGGAATCCACGATCTGCATCCCGAACTCGTGCGCACGCTCGGCAGGCTCAGGTACCGTACTTCTTACGGACAGAACGTTTTGAACCATTCGCTCGAGGTCGCTTACCTCAGCGGCGTTATGGCCGCCGAGCTCGGTCTCGATCCGATTCCCGCAAAGCGCGCCGGACTCCTTCATGACCTCGGCAAAGCCGTTGACCACGAGGTTGAGGGAAGCCATGCGGTCATCGGTGCCGATCTCGCCCGTCGATTCGGCGAAAAGCCCGAGATCGTTCATGCGATCGAAGCCCACCATAACGATGTCGAGCCCAACAGCGTGCTCGACGTGCTCGTACAGGCTGCCGATGCAGTATCGGCAGCGCGACCGGGAGCTCGTAAAGAAACACTTGATTCGTACATCAAGCGCCTTGAGAAGCTTGAAGAGATCGCCAACGCACACAAGGGCGTTGAGCGCACGTACGCCATTCAGGCGGGCCGTGAGGTTCGCGTCATGGTGACGCCCGAAGTCGTCGACGAAGCGGCCACCACCGTTCTTGCCCACGATATCGCTCACCAAATCGAAAGCGAGATGCAGTATCCCGGGCAGGTCAAGGTCGTTGTGATCCGCGAAAGCCGCGCTTCAGCAGTAGCAAAGTAAATGACGGGCCAATCGCTGACATCGTTCATCGAGGAAGTCTGCGGCGACAGCCATCTCCGAGTCGAAGACGATCTCGGGGATGGCTTCGTCCGTTTAAGGAGCGCCGAAGCCGAGCGCAGGCAGGCAAAGCACGATATTCGATCGACCGAGGATATCGTCATCGAGATGCTGCGTAACGCCCGTGACGCGGGTGCCCGCAGCATATTCGTCGCGCTGTCCCGTGAGGGCTCCGTACGTAAGATATGCATGATCGACGATGGCGCAGGCGTGCCCGAAGCGATGAGGGGGGCGATTTTCGAACCCCGGGTCACCTCGAAGCTCGATACCATGCACGTGGATAAATGGGGCGTGCACGGCAGGGGCATGGCCTTGTTCTCCATCGCTGAAAACGCCGAGAGCGCGTATGTGGTCGCTTCGGCGGCGGGGATGGGGGCATCGTTGGCGGTGGAGACCGATCTCGGACGTTTGCCCGAGAAGACCGACCAGTCGAGCTCGCCGGTGTTCTCGTACTCCGAAACAGGCGAGCTTCAGGTGCGGGGGCCGCGCAACATCAACCGCATAACAGCGGAGTTCGCTTTCGAGCACCGGGATGCCGTATCGGTGTACAGCGGTTCGCCGACCGATATCGCCGCTACGCTGTACGAGTACGCGAATGCGACGGTTTCCGCCAACACGCGGGCGTTTACAGCCGACCCGGAAGAGCTGCCCGTCGTGAAAAGACTGTGCCTGGCGGTCGATCCGGCGGGGTTTGTCGAGCTGGCGCGCGGGATCGGTCTCGAGATGTCCGAGCGTTCCGCGAGAAGGATCATGGACGGAAGCATCAGGGGCCTCGAGTCGGTTGCCGAGACGATTGCGTTCGAGCAGCGGGGCCCGTCCGCTAAAAAGAACCGAAGCGCTTCGAGCAAGGCCCTCTCGGTCGACCCGCGGGGACTCAAGATCGAGCAATCCGATATGGCGGCGTTTTCGGAAAAGCTTCAGCGGGCGTTTTCCGATTTGGCCGAGCAGTACTATCTCGAACCGGGCGTCCAGCCGGAGGTGCGCGTCGCCCGTGATGGGATACACGTGAACTTTCCCCTCCTCAAGCTGCTATAAGTTGCGCGCCCATTCATTAATAGCTACAATAAACCACACGTTTGAAAAGCACATATGTAAATACGACGGCATATTAATCCAGCGACTGAATGCACGTGATACGTACTACAACGACCAAAGGATATGCGCGTGTCTAACTCATCCGAACAGAGACCCGAAACGGGGTGCCTCAAAGTATCGTCGAAGTCCTCTCCGGCTTCGGTCGCCGGTGCGATTGCCGGCATGATCAAAGATGGCGTGAGCGTTGAGATTCAATCGGTTGGAGCAGGTGCCGTCAATCAGGCCGTGAAAGCCATCGCCATATCGAGGGGCTTTCTCTCGCCGATAGGAATCGAGATCTACTGCGTTCCCGCGTTCGCCGACATCGTGATAGACGGCGAGTACCGTACGGCCATCCGCTTTACCGTCGAACCTCGCTATACAAGGGGCGTTTCCCGAGCCGCTGGATCGTCGGGCGAATACAGCGTAGACGAATAACAGCCTTCACACGCAAGGACATAGAGCATGCACCATACGTTTTCAGATATGACGTTTTGCATCCGCACGTTCGGGTGCCAGATGAACAAGCACGATTCGGAGCGCATAGCCGGCATGCTGGAGGGCCTCGGCGCCCTTCAGGTAGAAACCTCCGAAGAGGCCGATATGGTCGTGTTCATGACCTGCTGCGTTCGCGAGGCTGCCGACGTGCGCCTTATGGGGCAAGTCGCTTCTCTGAAAAACCTCCCTTTGCGCGAGGGGGCGGCAATCGGGCGGCGCATCATTGCAGTCGGCGGTTGCATCGGGCAGCGAGACGGTGAAAAGCTCACGCGTGAACTCCCGCACCTCGATGTGGTGTTCGGCACGCACAACCTCGGCTCGCTTCCGAAGCTCATGGAGCGCGCGATCGGGGGCGAGGGGCACCAGATCGAAGTGCTCGACTCCGCCGAAACGTTTCCAACCGATCTGCCTACCGCCCGCGAGCACAGTTGGGCGGCGTGGTTGCCCATAACCATCGGGTGCAACAACTTCTGCTCCTATTGCATCGTCCCCTATGTGCGCGGACGCGAAAAATCCCGCTCTTTGGAAGACGTCGTGGCCGAAGCGAAGGCGTACGTCGACGCGGGTGTCAAAGAGATTACCCTGCTCGGGCAGAACGTCAACTCTTACGGGCGCGATCTGTACGGAGCCCCCCGCTTCGACGATCTGCTCGATGCGATCGACGGGACGGGCATAGCGCGCCTGCGGTTTGCGACGAGCCATCCGAAGGATCTGACCGACGGCGTCATCGAGCGGTTCGGCACGCTTCGCTCGCTCATGCCGGCGCTCCACCTGCCCGTCCAATCCGGTTCTGATCGAATCCTCGAAGCCATGAACAGGCGCTATACGAGGGATCACTACCTTGAGCTGATCGCGAAGCTGCGAAAAGCCTGTCCCGATATAGCCCTTTCGAGCGATATCATCGTCGGGTTTCCCGGCGAGACCGAGAAGGATTTCGAGGATACGTACCGTCTCGTCGAAGAAGTTGGCTACAACCAGGTGTTCACGTTCATCTATTCGAAGCGCGAAGGCACCCCAGCTGCAAGCATCGAGGATTCTACGCCGCGTGAAGTCATCCAGGAGCGTTTCGATCGCTTGGTCGATCTTGTCCAGGACAGGGCTTGGCAGAGCAACCAATCGGATAAAGGCAAGACGGTCGAGGTACTCGTCGAGGGTGCGTCCAAGCGCGATAGCGGCATCCTTGCCGGAAAAAGCCCGAAGAACCAGACGGTGCATGCAAAGGTTTCCGCAGGACAAAGCGCGGAAGACCTAGCTGGCAGCTTCGTCAACGTGCGGGTAGACGAAGCTAAAACGTGGTACCTTGCAGGGACCGTCGTCGATGCCGACGAAGGCGCGCGGGGAAGCGATGGGTGCTAGGCAGTCCATGCGCGGCGATGGATTGCCCGTCGTCTGCATCGTCGGTCCCACGGCATCGGGGAAAAGCGATCTCGCCCAAGCGGTGGCGGTTGCGCTCGACGGCGAGGTGGTAAGCGCTGATTCGATGCAGATATATCGCGGCATGGATATCGGCTCGGGCAAGGTTATGCCCGAGGATAGGGTGGTCGCGCATCATGGCCTCGATCTGGTCGATCCGGGTGAGCCGTATTCAGCCGCCATGTTCCAATCGTACGCGAGAGCTTGCTTCGACAGCTTGGCCGCACGCGGCAAGCGGGCCGTTCTTGCGGGCGGAACGGGCCTGTACGTGCGAGCCGCCATCGATGATATGGATTTTCCGAAAGGCGAGCAGGTGGACAATCCTGTTCGAGACCGCTACATGCGCTTCGCCGAGGAGTGCGGAGCTCAGGCGCTTTGGGACGAGCTCGACCGCATCGATCCGAAGAGCGCCGCTCTCATCCATCCCAACAACGTGCGCCGGGTCGTAAGGGCCTTCGAGATGCTCGCCGATGATACGACGTACGCGGCACAGCACGAGCGGCTCCAGCACCTGCCGCAAGCGGTTCCAGCTGCATTCTTCGGGTTGGGTATCGATCCTGCGATTCTTTCAAAGCGCATCGATCGCCGTGTCGATGCCATGCTCGAAGCGGGACTTGTCGATGAAGTAAAATCTCTGTTACATCACGGGTTTCGGGAGGGGATCACCGCTCCTCAGGCGATAGGATACAAAGAGATCGTTTCGGCGCTCGACGGATCAACGTCGTTCGAAGAGGCGATCGCGCAGGTGAAAACGGCGACGAGGCGCTACGCGAAGCGGCAGCGCACGTGGTTTCGAAAGGATGCAAGGATCCACTGGCTTTCAGCCGACGATGGAGATACGGCATCTTTGGCACGCGAGGTGCTTTCACAGCTGAACGGAGCCGCCGCCGACCGACGATAAGGAGCAGCGTCTGCCATGGAACTCGATTTTGTGAAGCTTCACGGTGCGGGAAACGATTTCGTCTTCATAGACGATTTCTCGGGCACCCTCGAGTTGACGAAGGAGCAGATTGCCTGGCTCTGCGATCGGCATTTCGGAATCGGCGCTGACGGCGTTATCCTCGTTCGCCGCCCGAACGACCCCGTGTGCGCAGCGTACATGCACTACATCAATTCAGACGGAACTTTGGCCGAGATGTGCGGCAACGGCGTGCGCTGCTTCGCCAAGTACCTTGTCGACTACGCCTTTGTCGATCCGGGCGACGGCGCCCTTGCGGCCGAAACGCTTGCGGGTGCGAGGCCCTTGACGTTTTCGGTGGACGAGGACGGCAAGCTCGTCTCGGCTACCGTCGACATGGGCACGCCGCGCCTTGCGCCCGACGAGGTGCCCACGACGCTCGCCGCGAACGCCGTATCTCCCTACGGCGAAGCGTTCGTCCTCGACGCTTCCGTGGATTCGCCTTGGGGTCCGTTTTCGTTTACCTGCGTATCGATGGGAAATCCCCATGCCGTCTGCTTCTTGGACGATATGCGCGCCTTGCCGGACGAGTTGTTCGCCGATCCCCTCGCAAAGAGCCTCGATGCGCTCGACCTCGATCGGGTCGGTGCGTTCTTTGAAAATCATCCGGTCTTTCCCGAAAAGGCGAACATCGAGTTCGCCGTCGTGCAAAGCGGGGGAATCGCCATGCGCGTGTATGAGCGGGGATGCGGGGAAACGCTCGCCTGCGGAACGGGTGCATGCGCGACGGGTGTCGCAGCATGCTTGTCGGGGCGCTCGGGGTGCAGCAACGAGGTGCACTTGCCCGGCGGTGTGCTCACGATCTCGTGGGGCGATGACGGGCACGTATCCATGAGGGGGCCTGCTGCGGAAAGCTTTTCCGGGCATGTTCGCCTGCCCCTGTAGCGATTCGCTTGTGCGCGTTTGTACGATTGGCTTGCGCGGATCCCGATGCGGTTGCGCGATGAGGTTGCGATGAAAGGAACGTATGTGAGAACTGCAGAATGCTTGGATCATTTGGCCCCGTACCTGTTCGCCCAGATAGACAAGAAGCGCGATGCGCTCGTCGAGCAGGGAGTCGACGTGATTTCGCTCGGCATCGGCGATCCCGATCTGCCGACGCCCGATCATATCGTCGATGCCATGGTCGATGCCGTGCGCAAGCCGGAAAACCACCGGTATCCCGACTACGAGGGGTCGCTTGCGTACCGAACGGCCTGCGCCGATTGGATGAGGTGCCGTTTCGGCGTTGAGGTCGATCCGAAAACCGAGGTGCTCGCCCTCATCGGCAGCAAGGAAGGCATCGCGCACCTCCATACGGCATTCGTCGATCCCGGCGATTACGTGCTCGCCCCCTCGATCGGCTATCCGGTGTATTCGGGCGGCGCCACGCTCATGAGCGCGCAGACGTATTTCATGCCCATGCGCGAGGGGGACGGGTTTCTCGCCGATTTCGACAGCGTGCCCGAAGACGTGCTGGCCAAGGCAAAGATCATGTTTCTGGGGTACCCGAATAATCCCACGGGTGCCGTTGCGACGGGGGAGTACTTCGACCGCGCAATCGCGTTCTGCCTCGAGCACGATTTGCTGCTCGCCCACGACAACGCGTACAGCGAGATCGGCTTCGACGGGTACCGCGCACCTTCGATTCTCGAGCGACCTCGTGCGAGAGAATGCTGCATCGAGTTCTTCAGCCTATCGAAGGCGTACAACATGACCGGGTGGCGCATCGCGTTCGCGGCGGGAAACGCCAAGGCGATAGCTGCGCTCGGAACAGTGAAGAACAACCTCGATTCAGGGCAGTTCACGGCAATCCAGGATGCCGCGATCGTTGCTCTCACCGGATCGCAGCAGTGCATCGACGACATGTGCGCCATCTACGAGCGCCGTCGCGATCTCATCGTCGACGCGCTTCGCGCAATCGGCGTGGAGTGCGAGAAGCCTCGGGCCACGATATACGTGTGGGCGAAAGTGCCGTACGGCTATACGTCGGAATCGTTTGCCACGGAACTGCTCGAACGGGCACACGTAATCGTTACGCCAGGCAGCGGCTACGGCCCTGACGGCGAGGGGTACATCCGCATTTCCCTCACCACGCCCGACGAGAGGCTTCTCGAAGCGGTGAGGCGTATAAAGGGCATCGCGGATCTCTCGTAAATGTATCTACATAAGTAGCAAATACTTCTTTATCTCGATAAGCGGATGTGTCATACTACCAATTTATAATACCTTACTTAATTACGTAAGGTATTCTATATAGGTGTATATGGCAATCTGCATGCACGTTCGATCTTGGTCGCGCGTGGAAGTTTTCGGTATAAAGGAGACTTGTATGGACTGGCTGAGAGACAAACGGCGCAGTGCGGCTCGTGCAATCGTATCGGTTGTTGTGGCAACGACGGTCGGCGTCCCGTACAGCGCGATGGCGGAAGAACCCGCCCGTTCCCCTGACCCAAATGCGGGAGGTGCGACGGTCGCGTCTGAAAGCGGGTTTGCGGGCGGATCTGCATCGACGGCAGAGGCCTCTCCTGCGGCGGATACCGGACAAGCTGGGGCCGACGAGGCGATGGCCGGGCCCGATTCCGCAGACGAGCTTTCCGACGGCGGCTCCCAAAAAGACATCGAATGCGGCACGGGATTCGCTCAAGCGGACCGACTCCCGATTGAAGGCAGCGAGCCGGCAAGCGAATCGGGCGAAGGCTCTGCAGAGGCGAACATGCTGGCAGGCGATGCTGCCGAGGAGTCCTACGAAGCCGACAACCAGGAAGCGCTTCAGAATCTGATCGACGAAATAGCCGACGGAACGAGGCAGAACCTGCCGATCGAGATCAAAGGCTCTTTCGAGCTTGTCGGCCCCGTCGCCGTTCCTGCGCTCTCGTCCGGCTATCTGGCTATCTTCGCCGATGCACCCGTCGTGCTAACCGCTTCGCCCGCCGCCCGCCACGTGATAATCGAGCCGCAAAGCGAGGATAGGGCCCTCTATTTCAGGAATATAGTGCTCGACGGCAACGGCAATGGCGGCGGGATAGAACTCGAGCAGGGAACTTCGTCGTTTTATCTCAATTCGACTTCCGATGCAACGGTTCCCCCGGGTTTCGAGAGCCCGAGCCTCACGATAAAGAACTGCACAGCTATCGACGGAGCCGCACTGCATGCGATCGATACCGCACTGCACGTACACGATACCTCGATTGTGGGTAACGCAGCGGCGGAGCGCGGAGGTGCCGTATTCCTCGGAACGGAAGCGTGGATGCACCTTGGTTCCTCGAGCGTTTCAGGCAACACTGCAGGCGATGGTGGGGCGGTGTATGCATCGGGAGCCGGACAGCCGGCGATCGAGGTGTACGATTCCGCTCTTGAGGGAAATACGGCGAATCGAAACGGTGGGGCAGTGTACGCAGAGCGCTATCTGGAAATCGTATCCTCGACGTTGCGGGGAAACGTCGCGCACGAAAACGGCGGCGCGATCGCGCTCGTCTCGAAAGGCGCGGATTTCGAGGCTTCGCTTACGCTTGCCCATGCGAACGTGTTCGGGAACGAAGCGTCGGGATTGAGCGGACAGGGTAACGGCGGCGCGATCTACCTCTACGGAGACAATGCCGACATGCTCATCGACGATTCCGATACAAACTCTCGTGCAACCGATATATACAACAACACCGCTAAGGGCTCCGGGGGCGGGGTGTACGTTGAAGGCGCGGGAGAATCGGGTACAGCCAGCACCACGATGGCTACCGGCTCGGTTCGCGACAACGCCGCCGCAGGGGGGCAAGGCGGCGGTTTGGCCTTCGCGGGACAGTACGTTTCGATCGCTTTGGGGCCGACGCATAGCTTCGAGCCTCCCGTTCTCGAACCGCGCATCTATGCAAACCATGCGCAGGGAAGCGGAGGCGGCATCCACGTGTCTTCCGCAGAGGACGTGTCGTTTGAAAGCTACTACGGAATCATCGAGACCAACACGAGCGAATCGGAAGGAGGCGGCATCGCCGTAGGCCAATCGGCTTCTGCGACCCTCGTGCTTAGCGGTACTGCCGTGAACGGGAATGCCGCCGCCGGCAACGGTGGCGGCATTGCGGTAAACGCCCACTCGAGCTTCATCTACCCCAGCGCCGCACTCGATGGGTCCGGTTCGTTCGTTGCGAATAGCTCCGTATCGAACAACAGATCGGGAGGCAACGGGGGTGGCGTGTATTCCGAGAACCCCGACAGCGGTGATTACCATATGTTGGCGATGCAAATGCAAGGTGCGTTGATAGACGATAACGTTGCCCGAGGCAGCGGGGGCGGCATCTACGGAGCTGCAACCAGCAGCGCCACGCTGCATGCAGCGGCTGGAAGCGAGGCTTCGAGCATGAGCATTTCTCGAAACATTGCGGGTGCATCGGGCGGAGGCGTATACCTGGCATCTGTGCAATCGTCTTCGTTTTACGGAAACGGTGCAGCTCTTGAGGGCAATACAGCAGGAAGCGAGGTTGCTAGAGGCGATGGCGGGGGCGTGTACCTCGCTTCGAACGAGGGGTACGCAACGTACGGATTCAGCGAATCGAGCACTCAGCAGAAAAACGCGGTTTCGGATAATCATGCCTACGGAAACGGAGGCGGCGTGTACGCCGTTTCAGGCCAGCAATCATACGGCCAGGTCGAAGGTGTGGATATTGATGGAAACGTAGCCGAGGAGAGCGGCGGCGGCATCTACGCGAAGGCGTCGTACGCCTCTTTGTCGATGCATGGAGGCTGGGATCCCAAAACCGGGGATCCCAGCCGGAGAAGCCTTTCCGAAAACCGCGCCCGCAATGGATTCGGGGGAGGAATCTATCTTGAGGGATCCCAGATCGAAAACCGTTTCGAGCGCATCGATGCCCGCGCCAACGTCTCGCATGAAGACGGCGGAGCGCTGTATGCGTCAGGAAGTGCGGCGGGAGGCGATTCGAGCACTTCGCTTGACACGAGCGTGGCAGAATCGTCGTTTGAGAAGAACGAGGCCGGAGGATCCGGGGGAGCGGTGTACGCCGCGAGAAGCGGGGAAGCCGAAGGCGCATGGTCGTCGTTTGCCGCGACGAGTGTGCGGTTCAGCGAAAATGCCGCCCGAGCCGGTTCGGGCGGTGCGGTGTATCTCGGGAAGAACGTAAACAACCTCTCGCTGCACGCCGCCGGTTCGGGATCGGGACCCATGGAGTTTGCCGACAATGCAGCCGCGCTCGACGGAGGGGCTCTGTGTCTTGAGGGCGGATGGCAGACAGGGCTTGTGCAGCAGGTGGTCATGAGCGGCAATACAGCGGGAAGAAACGGCGGAGCATTCGCGTTCGGCGCCATGGATGACGATCAGAACGCTACCGAGATGTTTGTCTCGTCATCGAGCATTACGGACAACGCGGCAGGGGATTCGGGCGGCGGTGTTTGGACGCCGTACGAAAACCTTGGGCACTTAACCGTCGATACCGAAGGGCAAATCGAGGATACCACGGTGTTCTCCGGCAATACCGCTTCGCGAGAACTGGAATCGGTGCTGCTCGGCAACCCTGGTGATATTGCCTTGCATGACGAGAGGATTCATACGCGAAGCTTCTCCGAACGTCCCGAGAGCTACGACGCGTCAGGCCTCCCGTTCCGCGCAGCCGATGCTGTCTTCGAATACGGGTACAACAACTACGACATCAGCTATCGGAGAGCCGCGATGGTGCTCTACGACGGAAATGGGGCGACGGGCGGTGCGGTGCCGGTCGATAATCGAAAGTACCTGCCTGGCGATGTCGCCGCAGTGAAAGCGGAGCATACGCTCGTGCGAGAAGGGTACACGTTCGGAGGTTGGTCTTTCAAGGCGGACGGCGGCGAGCCGGTGCCGGTGTCTATCGACATGGGGGATACCGATGTGACACTGTATGCTATATGGGTGAAAAACCCCGATCCGGTCGATCCCGTTGACCCGACGGAGCCAACCGATCCCGGCGAGCCGACCGATCCCGGGACCCCTGGGCAGCTCGTCGGCTCCAACCAGCCGAGCGGCTCTGCGAGTTTGAAAGACTCCGCAGCTGGGCTGGCGAAGACGGGTGATGCGCTCGCCGCTGTCGGTATCGCGGTTGCGACACTCGGCAGCCTAGCGGCTGCGATAGCCGCATGGAGCAGGAGCAGGCGGCGCATGCCCGAATGACGTGACTCCGCGAAGGGAAGCGTAACGAAATGCAAACGCGGGTGTTGCCTGCCGTGCGGCACCCGTGCTAGTATCTGAGACCGATGTTCGTTCGGGAAAGGACGGGGTACGTACATGGCCACGATAAGGTTGCGGTAAGCGCTCTCATTCATATACACGCCATCTGAACCTTACGAAAGGCCATAGACCATGACCCAATCCAAGCATTTCACTATAGAAGAGGTACGCGAGCGCGCCGTGCTCGTGGGGGTCGATCGCGGCGATACGACGTGGCCCGTTTCCGAAAGCCTTGCAGAACTCGAGAGGCTCGCCAACACCGCCGGCGCCGACGTGGTTGCGGTAACGTCGCAAAAGCTCGATGCACCGAATCCGCGTACGTTCGTCGGCTCGGGAAAGGCCGAGGAAGTTGCCGACCTCTGCCGCGCCCATAGCGCCGATATCGTGATATTCGATGACGAGCTTACCCCATCGCAGCAAACGAACCTTGAGAGGGTCGTTCCGAAGGAGGTCAAGGTAATCGATCGAACGGCGCTGATCCTCGATATATTCGCGCTGCATGCGACGAGCAAAGAGGGGCGTTTGCAGGTGAGGCTTGCTCAGAACCAATACCTTCTTCCGCGTCTTCGGGGCATGTGGGCCCACCTTGCCTCGAACCGCATGGGCGGCGGCGTCGGATCGAGGTTCGGCGAGGGCGAAAGCCAGCTCGAGGTCGACCGCAGGATGGTGCGCAAACGCATAACCTCGATCAAACGCGAGCTGAAGCAGCTGAACGAAGTGCGCGCGCTTCAGCGCGAGGGGCGGTACAAAAGCGGCATGTTCAAGGTATCCCTTGCGGGCTACACCAACGCCGGCAAATCGAGCCTCCTCAATGCGCTCACCGATGCGGGCGTGCTCAGCTACGATAAGCTGTTTGCCACGCTCGATTCGACGACGAGGAAATTCGTGCTTCCCGAGGGGCGCGAGATAACCCTTACCGATACCGTCGGATTCATTCAGAAGCTTCCGCATACGCTGGTCGAGGCATTCAAATCGACGCTCGACGAGATCGTAGGCGCTGATTTGATCCTTCATGTCATCGACGCTTCTTCAGACGAACGGGAGGCGCAGATTCAGTCGGTCGAAGAGGTGCTCGGGCAGATCGGAGCGCACGACATCAAGCGCGTCGAGGTGTTCAACAAGATCGATCTTCTCGGCGAGGTCGAAAAGGAGGCGCTGTCGAACAGGCATCCCGATGCGATACTCGTCTCGGCGCTCAGTGGAGCCGGCATAGACGCTCTGGTGAAGAGAATTGCAGCGGTGGCCTCAGCTCACGACGAGCTTATCAGCGTGCTGGTTCCCTACAGCAGAGGCGATCTTGTCTCGATCGCCCACGAACGTGCCTTGATCGTTCTCGAGGAACACGGCGAGGACGGTACGCGCATCGATATGCAGATAGGCCCCGCATACGCTTCGATGTTCGAGGCGTTCCGCGTCGAGGTGCAATCGCCCGTCGACGCGTAGCCTCGTAGCTTCCGGAAAAGAATCGGCCCCGATCGACGATTGCGATCGGGGCCGACTGCCGTTGCGCGGAAAGCGTATTTAAAGGCGCCTGAATACGGCGACGACTTTACCGGCTATGGAGCAATCGGTTGTGATGATGGGATCCATCGACGAGTTTTCCGGTTGCAGGCGTATGTGATTCGATTCTTTGTAGAAGCGCTTGACCGTAGCGCCGTCGTCCATGATGGCTACTACGATATCGCCGTTATCGGCGGTGGGTTGCTCTTTCACTACCACGTAATCGCCGCTGTTGATGCCGGCCTCGATCATGGAATCGCCGCGGACGGAAAGCAGGAACGCTGCGGCATCGCCGACGATTTCGGTTGGGAGGGTGATGGTGTCGGTGATGTTCTCCTCTGCGAGGATGGGAGAACCGGCTGCGACATCGCCGACCAGAGGAAGGTTGACCAGGTTGCCGAAGGTGGGCTGCATAAGTTCGTCGATGCCCGATCCCGAGTGGTCTTCAAGCTGGTAGGTGAGGGCGATCGAGCGGGACTTGAGCGGATCTCGCTTGATGAGCCCTTTGTCTTCGAGCGCTTTGAGATGGACGTGAACCGTTGAAGGGGAGGAGAGGCCAAGGCTCTGACACACTTCACGCACGGTGGGGCCGTATCCCTTCTCGCGAATGCAGTCCTCGATGCAGTCGAGTACTGCCTGCTGGCGTTTCGTGACTTTTTCTGCCATGTGGCTTCCTTTCAAAATTTCGAACAAATGTTTGAAAAATATCTTGACATGAACTTTTGTTCGCCATATAGTATACACGAACAAAGGTTCTAGGCAAGAGCAAGGAGGCACATTTATGAAGAATTTCGAAGCGCGCTATACCGTGGTCGGAACATCCGCCCTCAAGGTCGATGCCTCCCAAAACCAAGCCCATGCTGCTATCATCGAATTCCCTGCATCCGGCAAAACCGGAAGGCCGCGCCATGCGGCGAGCCGGCATCTGCACGGAAGAGTCTCCGATCTTGAACTTGTCAGCGAGCTCCGAACGGGAACCGCCCGCGGCAAGGCATTCGGGCGCATTGCTCCCTGGCAGTCCGTTTCCGCTGGCGTTGTGCTCGCTGCAGCTGCTTTTGCCACCATCTTCCTTGGGATATAACGGTTAACCATCCTATCTTCCGCAGAAGCTGCGTTCTGTGAGAAGAGCTGCGTAGCGCCCCGGTTCGCCGGGGCGCATTTCGTTTCGAGGGGAGCTTGCTTCTCCGTGCTGATGGCGGGCGGCACGTATCGGGCGAGCGTTGCTATTCGAAGGCCGCCCGCGCGCCGCCGAGCGGAAAGCGTGCTTTTCGATTTTTGTATGATGTGTTACACTTCGAATGATCATACGCCATGGGCGTTGTACCCGTCATCAAGGAGAAGGACATGCGCAAATAACGATTGCCTTCGGGCATCCCCTAAGCAGACAGTATTCTTTTGTCGCAACCGGGTGCGCAATCGTTATCGTATCAGCCATGTCCCAGATTTCCATTGCATTTCATTCGCGTTGCGCCTTCGTTCAATGGAGGTCGCCATGTTCATTACCTTGCACAATGTGTCATATACCTACGATGATTCCCCTGTACCTGCGCTCGAAGGGCTTTCGGCGACGTTTGCCGAGGGGTGGACCGGTATCGTGGGAAACAACGGAGCCGGCAAAAGCACGCTCCTAAAACTCCTTTGCGGACATCTTCAGCCCGATGGAGGTACGATCAGACCTGCGGCTTCAGGGGTGTATTGCGCTCAAGAGACCGCCTTGGAGCCCGAAAACCTCTACGATTTCGCATCCGACTACTCAGCCGAGGCAGTTCGCCTCCGCGCTTCGCTCGAACTCGAAGACGATTGGCTGTGGCGTTACGGCACCCTTTCGCATGGCGAGCGCAAACGCATACAGGTTGCCTGTGCGCTTTCCCTTAATCCGGCGGTTGTGTCGCTCGACGAGCCGACGAACCATCTCGATAGCCAGACGCGGGAAGTCCTGCTCGGTGCGTTGAAGGCACATCGTGGCGTCGGTTTGCTCGTTTCGCACGACAGGCGTTTCCTCGACGAATTGGTTTCGCAGTGCCTGTTTATTGACGCTGGACGGGCGACGATGATCCCAGGCTCTTACACCGAAGCCAAAGCCCAGCTCGACCTGCGAGAGCAAAGCGCTCGAACCGAGCGAAAGCAGGTGCGCGACCAGCTTTCCCGAACCCGAAGCGAGATGAATCGGCGAAAAGCGGTGGCAAGCCAAAGCGCTGCCCGCCGATCGGGTCGTAACCTCGATAAACACGATAGCGACGGCCGCGAAAAGCTTCGCCTGGCCGTATATTCGGGGCAAGACGGAAAAACCGGTCTGTTGGCCGCCCAAATGGATAAGAAGATCGAGAGAACCCGAGAGCGCCTCGATGGAATCCGGACCAAAAAGATCTACGAGAAGCCGCTCGATATTCATTCGGAACCCTCGAAAAGGCGCTACGTGGCCCATATCGAACGAGGATCGATCAATATGGGAGATGCGAGGGTGCTTCATTATCCCGAGGTATTCGTCGGCCCGACCGATCGCATTGCGCTCCGCGGACGCAACGGAGCAGGGAAATCCACATTCCTCTCCGTGCTCCTTGCTTCGATCCCCGATCTTGACGACCACCTCGTCTATATTCCCCAAGAGGTTGATTCCGCGGATGGAAGGAAGGTTTTGGAGAAACTGAAGAGCATGCAGTCGTCGCAAACCGGGGAGGTGCTCTCGATCGTTGCGCGACTCAACTCCCCGCCCGAGAGGATACTATCCGGAGACGAACTGAGCCCCGGCGAGCTCAGGAAGGTGATGCTGGCCATGGGGCTGCTCGAGCGTCCGCATCTCATCGTTATGGACGAGCCGACCAATCATCTTGATCTCCCCTCTATCGAAGCGCTGCAAGATGTTCTTGCGCAATGCCCCTGCGCCCTCATCCTCGTATCCCATGACGAGCGGTTCCTCTCCGCCCTGAGCGAGATATCATGGAACTTCAGAGAACCGGATTGCGGGGAAGAGGGGAGGGTCGCAAGGGGAGATACCGTTCTCGTTGTTTCGTGATGGAAAACGTTTTGAGAATTTGCCGCAAGTGTGGAATGCTCGTTGTTCCACAATATGTAGTATGGTAAAGTGATCGAAATACCAACAAAGGAGTAAGATGCGCTGTCCTTCATGTGGTTATGCTGAATCGAAAGTCGTAGACTCGCGCCCCTCGGAAGACGGCGCGTCGATACGGCGAAGAAGGGAATGCCTCGATTGCGGGCGTCGGTTCACCACCTACGAGCGCCTTGGCGACAATCCCCTCGTTATCGTTAAATCCGACGGATCTTCCGAAGCCTACAATCGCGAAAAGCTGTTCAGGGGCGTTCTCATCGCTTGCGCCAAGAGACCCATTTCCTCCGAGCAGATTGCGATCCTGATCGACGATATCGAGCTGGAGCTGCGTAACGACATGCGCAGCGAGATCAAATCGAAGGATCTCGGTGAGATGGTCCTCGCTCGTCTCCGTAAACTCGATGACGTCGCTTACGTCCGATTTGCAAGCGTGTACAAAGATTTCCAGAACATCGAGGAATTCGCTACCGCGCTCGAGGGGCTGGATTAGGCCGTGGCGGAAATAGAAGTTCCCATACGGCTTGTCGATAAGGATCTCGAGATGCCCGCCTATGCGTATCCGGGCGATGCCGGACTCGACCTGAGATCGTCTGTCGATATAGAGCTCGCTCCCTTTCAGCGAGCGCTTATTCCGACGGGTATCGCGATGGCTATTCCTGAGGGTTATGCCGGATTCGTGTTGCCTCGTAGCGGATCGGCCATCAAGCACGGGCTTTCGCTGGTCAACGCTCCGGGCCTGATTGACAGCAGCTATCGGGGCGAGATAAAGGCCATCGCCATCAACCTCGATCCCGAAAACGTTTTGAGGATACAGAGAGGCGATCGGGTAGCGCAGCTGGTTATCATGGCAACGCCGCTTGTTACCCTTTCCGCACAGGAGGAGCTTGAAGCATCGGAGCGCGGAGCCGGTGGATTCGGCAGCAGCGGTTCGGCATGACGATAGCAGGCGTGGGCGTACACGCCCCCGACATTGCGGGATAAGCGGGCAAACGCAGTTCAACTGCAGAAGATCCCCGCTTTCTCGATACTGGTAGTTTATAAACCACATACGCAGCCGCTACCAAAGGAAGGGCTCCTACGGGAGTCCTTCCGAGTTTTGAAAAGCACGTCCATAGTTGACCTTAGAGTAGCTCTAAGGTACTATTTCCTTAACCCTTAGAGTAACTCTAAGCTCATAGAGAAATGGTTAGAGTTACTCTAAGGGTGACGTTGTTTGCAATAGAGGCTCGTAAGTTCGATCTGTCGGCAGAGCGCTGCTCGAGGTTTCGGAGGTTCCATGATCGATCATGTGCTGGGAAACAATCATTCGGGCAATGATGGCGCTCCGCGGTACTCGATCAGTGAGGTGTCGGAAATGACCGGCATATCTGCATTCACTATTCGATACTACGACAAGTGCGGGTTCTTTCCGAAGCTCCAGCGCGGCAAAAACAACGTGAGATCGTTTGCCGATCAAGATATCGCCGCGTTACATCTTGTTGATGCTTTGAGGAAAAGCGGGTTGTCTATCGAAGGCATCCAGTATTATGTCAGACTAAGCCTCAAGGGAGATTCGAGTCGCAAGGAGCGCATGGCCATCCTTGAGGCTCGGGAAACCGTACTCGAGTATCAGCGTGAGGAGTTGGGCGAAAGCCTCAAAACGCTGCACAGGGAGTACGGGGGCTTGGAAAACAGCAGCGAAGGCTTCTGAAGCCCTCTCGGCCCGAAGAAGGTTAAAAAACAACGAGCTAGGAGTCGTTAGAGTTCAAGATAGGGCCTTAGAACGGCTCTCAGAGCTTCGTTTGTAAAAGCCCAGTTCAGAGGCTTGTTTTTAGCATATGAAAGGAAAACAGATGGCAGACGAGCAAAATCAGCCACCGCAGCCCTCAAATCCCCAGCAATTCAACTACAACGACGGACGTGAGCTCAAGTCCGCGCAGAACCTTGTGATTGCAGCAAGCATCACCGGGCCTGTTTCGATGGTGATCGGCGGTGTGTTTTTAGGCATCGTCGGATTGGTATGCGGAATCCTTGCATATCGGAAGATCCGGGCGCTTCGGGCAAAAGGCGGAACGATCGGACTCGTGGCCTCAAGGCTTCGTACGGCGTGCATAGTGGCTCTGGTGGTAACGGCCATAGCGTTGGTTTTGAATATAACGTATGTGGTATCCGTATATCCGCTTATGGTGGAAGCGCTTGAGACGGGCGATTACTCGAAGTTGTTCCCGCAAGGAACTGCGCCATCGACTGGTGGGTCGAACAGCGGAAACGCAACTTGGGGCTAAGAGTGGCAAAAGGCGGTTCGACGCTTCATCCCACATTGGAATCCAAATTATTGATAATACATCTTATGTAAAGCTGCAATAGCGTGTAAGACGGGCGGCGTAGCGGGGTTAATTGCAATCTGAACTGCACGTATCTATGTGTGGTTTGCGAAGAAGTGCTTTTACTGCTGCAATTATACCTCCTATAGCGCGTTCCGTGGGTGCGGTTAGTCTTGCAACTTTTCCAGCTGATACGCCTTGTGTGTGCGCCTTGTGGACGGCATACGCGCAAATAGAACCCTCTGTTTAACCAATTGCAAGACTTATTGCACCAGCTATGCTGCAGAGGCCGCATTTTTTTCGTCTCGCTATGGGGTTGTCTCGCCTTCCGGGCTTGCCGCTTAAAACACCTTTTTCGCTTCTACAGATCCACGAGACCAGGTTTCATGACCACTTCCTCTGGAGCGATTCGCTCGATGCCGAGTCCGTCGAACAGCTCCTCGGGAAGCACCTGAGATGCCAGTTGGTACGGCGAGGCACCGCCTAGGGCGGGTCTGCCGTACGAGTTCACATGCGAGCACACCACGGCAAGCTTGCGAGCTGTCAGATGTTGGAACGAAGTACCTTTCGGGATGATCTTCCTCAGTTCGACGTGGTTCTTTTCGCAACGGCCTTTCTGCCCAGACTTCATCGGATCGCAGTAGTAGACGCTACAGCGCCTCCCCTTTCCTTTGCAGGATTTCTCGAGCGCATGGAAATCGAGGAACTCCGAGCCGCGATCGGTCAAGATGACTCCGAACCATTTCTTGAACGCCCTTGCCCCTACCAGGTTTTCGATCATGTCGAGCGCCCTTCCGACCACGCTTTGGTTCTTTGCGGGTAGGTACAGCATGAGCTGGAAGCTGAAGCGTCTGAACAGCAGCGTAAGAATCGCCTTGTCGCACCCTTTCGCCGATACCACGCAATCCATCTCCACTGCGTTCATCTGCTCTTCAGAAGGCAGCTTCGAAAAATCTTCGTACGTCCTCCCGTCCAGGTCGTGCCTGGGCACGGGAGGGTCTTCTTTCTTTTTGCGGATTTTGAACACGACTTTCTTGGGAAGGTCCAGGTTCACGATGCTGTCGAAGACCCCCATCTCGACGTAGTTGTAGAAAGTCCTCAGGGATATGGGCAGCTTTTCCCTGTGGTTCGACCAGATATGCTCGGGGCTCTGCCCCTTCTTCAGCATCGGCCGAACGAAGTCGGCCATCTCCTCGAGCTGTTCCCTGGTGCAGTCGATCCCGGCCCTCGACTCGATCTTGCGCTGCATGGCCAGCTCATGCGCCTGCTTGCCGTCGTAGAAGCGGTACTCGTACCCGCATCCCGTGCCGTAGCGCTTCCGACAGTCGTTGCACACGTAGGGAGGCTTCGTGAGCCACGGGCACAGGTTGGGCTTGAACTCGGGGCACACCTTGTTGCAGAGGCTTTTCTTGCATTTCCTGCAGGTCATGATGCATCCATTGCCGCAGACGGCCGTGATCCGACACGCGTCCTTCCTCAGGCAGATGCTCCTCGTCTCCACGACCATGAACGACGGGCTCTCCTTCACGGAGTTCCGCTGGATCTCCCTCCTCACGGTCGAAGGTTCCACGCCGAGCTTCCTAGCGATATCAGGAATGCTCTCCGAGTCCCTCAGGTTCTCCTCGATGAACATTCTGTCGCCTTGGGTGAGCTGCCCTCTCTTTTTCTTGGGCATAGAATCACCCCCTTCCCTGCCCGGAAAGCTATCTGGGATAATACACCCACCAACAGAGCTGGAGGATACGACATGACCATCAAAAGCGAGGCAGAGGAGCTATTCGACGAATACGCTTGGGCGAAGCGAATCAAGAAAGATTCGGAGAACGTGTACCGAAGAGGGGTCATGAGTCTGTCGGAATACACGGAGCGCAAAGGGGCTTCGCTGCTTACGGCATGCAGGGAGGACGTCGAGGCATGGATCGAGGGCAAAACGTACGAGCTCGCTCCCGCCACGTGTTACAGCTACCTGAGCGTTGTGCGTTGCTTCTACTCGTGGCTAGAGGAGGAAGGTGTGCGAACAAGTCCGGTAAAGGGCGTTTCCCTTCCTCACTTGGAGCGGGGCGCCAGGGATTCCCTCAAACCGGCGCAGGCTCGAGAAGTCTTGGATGCCCTTAGGCAACGTGCGATCGGAGGAGGCGAGGCGGACAAACGGGACTACTCTATCGTCTGCTTGGCGCTCCGGTGTTTCGTCCGACCGAAGGAGATGATCGACGCCGATATAGGGGATCTGCATTTTTCCGACCGAGAAGCCGTGCTTGTTACGAAGCCCTGGGGTAACACGGAAAAAACGTCGGTTGTGTTGTTCGACGCCGCGACGAAGGCGTCGATCGAAGACTATTTGGATTCAAGGCGATCCTGTCAACCTGAGGATCCGCTGCTCTCGTCCGTAGCGCGAAGAAACCGAGGCGGCAAGCTGACCTTGAGAACCATTTCGAGGGTATTGAGCGAAGCCCTCTCTGTCGTCGGAGGTTCAGCGAAAGACTACAGCTTCGGGAAAACCGCACTGGAGTTGGCCGCCTCAGAGGGGGCGAGCGAGTTGGAGTGCCGGGAGTTCGCAAGGATGAGAAGCTGGAATCTCGCTATAGAAACCTCCGTCGAGGGAGACAGAAGGAGTGGCAGTATGCACAAGAAAATAGAGGCGTGCCTTAGTGGCCGTACACCGAGGCCGTACGCCGCTACGATTCCCGCTTCTTCTATCCGCTCGATGGTCAAGCCATTTTCAGACGAAACGCTCTTGCTGGTGCACGTTGACGACGAAGGTGGGTTGTCAATCGAATCAACACCTTGAAATACTGGCATATGTTTCGACCAACGAGATACCTGCAATACCCAAGATATTATAAAACGGATCGGAGCCTGCTGCTGTTAATATGGCGAATGTTGTCGCTACGCCGAGTACCGAGACGAAGGCAACGAAACCGACGACGCCCATGTTGTAGCCCGCGTGGCCCTGGTTGTAGAAAGCTGCGCATGCGAAGATTAAATCATTATCAGAGATCGTCGAAGATTCGCCGCCCTTATGGTTCTCCTGTTTTTGCATGTCGCTATGGACACAGATACCTAAAAAGGAAATATGAAATTTCGGTACCCATAGCGAGGGACCAAGCGATGTCCTTCTATTCTCCGCTGACGAAGATTCGCCACTTCTTTTGCATCCTTTTCTTTCATGCCTAATTCAAGACACCTGTTTCTTATTTGTTCCGAGCTAGTTGGCCTCCAGCGCTGGGGGCAGTTCATCATATCTGCCTTTAGTTTATTAACTTCCCTGTAATTGAGGTCGTTATTGTAACGGTTAATTGCAATCTGTAATGCACGTATGCAGACCAGGTTTCAATTAAGAGAGGCTGCGCACGCCACCCGACATCTGGAAGGATACGCCTCGGTTGAGGACGTGTTCGGCGAAGACTGCTCTCGAAGGGGCATATCCTTCGAAGAGTCCATGGCGGAGTTCGGCATCACCCAGTCTGACCTTGACGCCGCAGATGACCTGGGGATCGAATAACCCCCCCCCAAAAAAAAAACAAAAAGAGGGCGACCCAGCTTGCACGCGCACGAAACGACAGGCAGAGCCATGTTCTACTTCATGTCCAACCTGCACCTGGGTCGCGCCAGCATCATCGAGCTATGCGGTCGGCGGTCAAGGAAACGAGGGGTTCCGATAGCGCTGTATTCACGATGGGCACCCTACTCCCACGGCTCGAGTGCGGAGATGTTCCTGCCGGCCTTCCTGCCCCAGTGAACCGTACCGAGAACGGCCCATCCGCAGGCATTGTAGAACGGGCCGATCCATCCACCCGACGCCATTCCTCCAGCATAAAGCCGAGGTATGGTGTTGCCTGCGGTATCGAGCACCTGGGTTTCGATGTTGATTGCAAGGCCGCCCGCCGCACCCATCACGATAGGCCGCGTGCGCATGGCATAGTAGGGACCGCCTGTCATGCCCTCCAAATTGTCGACGCGATGGAAGTCGAGGTCCTCTCCGGCTTCGCAGAAGCGATTGTATCTTTCCACTGTCTCCTTCAGCGCTCGCGGGCTTTCTAAGCCGATCAACTCCGCGAGCTCTTCAAGGGAGTCGGCTCGGAACAGCGTTCCTTCGGACACCTCTTTATCGGGATCTATCCCTATGCCCATGTTGGTGAAGTTGGGAAGATGCTCATGATCGGTCACGACGAATACGTTGGGCTCTTTTTCCAGGGCACCGGTACCCGACCGTTCTATTTCATGGTAAATCTCCGAGCACAGAAAGCCCCATTGGGCGTCCTCTTGCACGAATCTATTGCCCTTCTGGTTAACGTAGATGGCTCCTCCTCGGGGAGGATTGCGGTACATGTTGGGTTCGGGATATTCGATGCCGTACGTACTCACCTGGCCAAAGCTCCAGCAATCGCTCATGACGCAAGATTGGCTCATTTCAACGTCGGCGCCGATTTCCAAGCCCATTCGTATTCCGTCGCCTGTATTGAGAACCGATCCGCGCGCTTTGGATCGGTCAAGCTCCTGTTCGCACATAAGCGTGCCCCAGTACATTTGGCGGTTGTACGTTCTCGTAAGGTCTTTTCCGAAATCAGGTCCAGCTGTTGCTATCAAAACCCCTTTCTTGGCTTTGTAGTACAGGGTCCTCCCCTTTTTCTCGGCTTCGACTCCGATGACCTCCCCTGATCCGTTCAAGACGAGATGGGTTGCTTCCGTGTTGACCTCTTCTTTGATTCCCTCGAACTCCATAGCCTTCTCATGGATTATGTCGAAATGCCCCGTCGATTCCTTGACGTTATGGAACGACCTCGGAGCCCAAGTGTCCTCAGTATCGAACCCGTGAACCGGTGGGATGATGTCACAGGAGTCGTACGTTCTTCCCATATCAAGCATCCACTGAAGCTCTTCCGTGCTCGTTTCGCACAATTCCCTTATCTTATCCTCGTCAACGAGTCCGCATCCCCAGGAGAGCATCTCTTCGGTGTATTTCTCCACGGAATCGGCACCCTCCCACCAGCCGCTCAGCTCCTTTTGCAACTCTGGGTAAAAAGAGAGAATCATACCTGCAGACAATCGGGTGTTTCCGCCTGCAGCTGGGCTTTTTTCAAGAACGATGACGGTGCTTCCGGCCCGAAGGGCCTCGAGGGCGGCGGCGTACCCGGTACCGCCTCCTCCAACGACGACAACATCCGCCTCCGCTTCCCACTCGATATCCGGGTTGTTCTTTTGCCCTGCGCCTGCGCTCTGGCTGCATCCCGAAAGACCTGCCACCATGGCAGCCCCAGCACCGGCCGCCCCGAGCTTCAGAAAGCTGCGCCTGTCCATACTCATATCATCCTCCTCTTTTTTGGAATACATGGCACTCATGCCCTGCTGCACATTATGGAAGGAGGCGGTTTCTCGAATCAACAACGATATTAATAAGGTATTTAAGCAGGTCGAACCACCATCGAAAGAACCTTTCGATTATCGAAAGGAACGGCAGCGGTTATTTGCTAAAATCATCTCAGGGACAACAAGAGAACAGGGGATGGCTATGCAGCCCAGGGGGTCCGATGGGGTATTGTCCGTCATTCGCGATGCAGACGTATTCTCCTTCTTGCTCGAGGAGATCGGAAGGCTTCGGCCGTGGGATGAATTCAGGGAGCTGCCCATGCCCGCCGAGCTAGAGCCAGGCGATATGTGGGAAATCGTAGAGTTCCTCAGGAAAGTAGCCTACGGAAAGACCTTCACCTTCAGCCCCAGAGGAGGGGATCCCATCGGCTCGTCTTGGTATGGGTTCACGTCGGAATCACAATCGCTGATCAACCAGCTCGGCTACCGATCGAGAGCAGGGGGATCGCTGGCAGCCGGAGCAAACGCGTATATCAAAAGGACCGGATACATGCCAGCCCATCTATCGGAGCTGGAAGCCGTCGCGTATCGAGAGAACCTTCACGTCGATTACGAAACCATTCGGCGGCTTGCGATCGGGGGCGAAAGGCCTGAAACCACCGATGAAATGGTGATCTGGAATGCAATCAAGCTGCGAGAGCAGCTCGAAGCGCGTACAGCTTGCGAACTTGACGACTCGTTCCTTTCTTTTTTGATGCAAGGGCTCGACCAGGGGGTCTGCGATACAGGGTACAAACCTAAGCCACACAGGGGAACCGCGTACGACGAATACAGTCGCCTTTCGCATAAGCATATTCGAGAGAACATTCTTTCGGTACAACAAGGGGAAACCCATCCTATCGTTGCGGTGCTTATGAATTCTGATATCATCTGGAATAAGCCTCTTTTCCCCCGATGGACGAATTTAATGGAGCTTCTTGTAAGAGAATTCTCCTTTATGAAAATGGGCCTTCCCGTTATGCGGTACGTCCCCTACTCGAAATCGGTTCTCGAATGGGAGGAGGACCGACCGAGCGGCGGCTACGGTTACCGATTCAGATTCGGGTGCGCTATCCTCGAAAGCGGTTTTGGGCTTGATGTGATGCCCTACTACGAGCAGCTGCTGCAGTTCATGAAGGAAGGACTTGACCTGCTGGAGCAAACGATCGATCGAGATTCCCGGAAAAGAGAGTCCGCGAAGCAAACGGTAAGAAACGATTGCCGTCTAAACCATAGGCAGCGGCAGCTCATCGAATGTCTTATCGACAACCCCAACGCACCCGTCGATGCATGCTCGCACCAACATGCCAACGGTATCGCCATAAGCACCGCCCACGTAGATCTGAAAAAGCTCGTTGAAATGGGCTATCTGACGCTTTCAGTCGACGGAAAGCGTCAGATGTTCACCATTGGAAATAAACCATAAAGCATGGTTGCGCCGAATCTAAGCGCAACCATCTCGACTAGCTAGCCCCAGGGATCCAATGCGGCGGCATGGGCTCCTGCCGAATATCCGCACAGCGCCTCGGGGACGTTTAGCGCGCCATGGTACAATCGGCTCCAGATCGATCCGAATTCGCCAGCCGAATAGAGCCGGGGTATCGGATTCCCCTCGTAGTCTACGACCTGATGGTCTCCGTTTCGGGTCGGGCCGCCCTGCACGTTGACGAAACACATGGTCATCTCCACTGCGTAGAACGGAGCAGCGGATACAGGCGAAAGCGACTTTTCTCTTCCGAACTCGTCTCCGCCTTTAGCGTCGCATGCTGCATTGTAGTCGTTGACGGTCTTTGCCAGCGCAGTAGCATCAACCCCCATCTTGTCGGCAAGTTCCTCGATGGTATCGGCCTCCAGCACCCAGCCTGCCTCAATCTCTTTGCGGTTGTCGTTGCTCCATGTGTACGTCTTGTGCCTACCCGACCATGAGCCATGGGATTCCTCGCTCGACCAAGAGCAGATTGGCTTCTGGCACCGAATGGAATCGAATACGAACCAGAATGGGAGATTGCGGTATTCCAAATTGATGCCGTCGTAATCGAGTTCGGCAAGAGTCTCTTTGTCATGCGTCGGACGGGGCTTTGATCCAACCTGGCTCGCCCCCGTCTCGTTCACGAAGCGCCTTCCCTCCCTGTTCACTTGAATCAGGTTCTCGAACTGGTCGAAGCCGTTCTGCATCGCCACTGCGACGCCCGTCTCTTCGGAAGCCTTGAGCGAGCAGAAGGAGCCCCACTCCGGAAATCCGCAGTGGCGGATCTCGGCGCCGATCCCTTGAGCTAGAATGAGGCCGTCCCCCGTGTTGTACGGCGTACCGAGGCCGTACACGGGAAAGAGGGGCTCGAACACGTAATTCTCAAGCATGTCGTAGTTGTACTCGAAGCTGCCGCAAGCCATAACGACACCCTTTTTCGCCTTTACGTTGCGTTCGGTGCCGTCCGGATCGAGCACCTTAACCCCGAAAACCTCCTTGGTATCTTGATCGAATATGAGTCCGATGACCGGAGTCTCGTAGTTAACCAAAATGTTCTCGTTCTTGTCGATCGAAGAATTTAAAGAGTCCCAGAAGGTTGCCGACATCAGAAGCTTGTCAATTCCTTCGGATACGTCATCTTTGCCCCAAACACCGACCGAGGGATTGTCAGCAAGCTCCATGATGGTATAGGGCACCCCAACGCTATCCAGCCAGGGTACAAGTCCTTCCATATCCGATACGAATCCGGCAATCTCTTCATCGGTCACATTCGCTGCCGTCCAGCGCCGAAACACGGCCCGAGCACCCTCGGTATTGCCATTAACCAAATAAGCAGCCCCCTCGCACACGGTTGAATTGCCGCCCGCGAACTCCTTCGGAGCTTTTTCGAATACTTGCACTTCTGCCCCGTCGAGCGCCGCCTGCAGGGCTGCGGAGGCGCCTGCGCCGCCAAAACCCATTACCGCTACATCGGTCTCGGAATCCCACGCAATCTCATCAGCTCCTACCACTTGCGTCGAAGCGACGGCGCCGTTGCCTTCGGAACAACCTGCAAGGCCCAGTCCGGCAGCAGCCATTGCGGCGCCGGCCAATCCAAGAAACCCCCGCCTCGACATCGCATTTTGCATGACGACCCTTTTTTCTTTCCCCTCCATTGCTCTCTCCTTTCAAAAGTTACGGAAACCCTCCGCTTGAGCACAGTATGTGAAATTCCGAGCGTATCGTACAAATGCGACTATTCCACGATGTGGCGCATCGCACGCATTTTAATAAGCACCTACTATGGCGATATGGTATAGTAGGTGCTCGGGAGCGGTTTTCGTTGCTTTGTGCTCGTCGAAACGTAATGGGAGGTCTACAATGCAGATAGAGCTTCTCGAAGAGTTCGTCGTACTGTCGGTCACCAAGAACTTTAGCGAAGCAGCCATTCGGCTGAACATGGCGCAGCCAACCCTCAGCAGGCACATGGGCATTCTCGAAAAAGAGCTCGGGTTTTCGCTTCTGAACAGGACGAGACCTCTTACACTCACCCCCAACGGAAGAAACTTCCTTCCTTTCGCCACAGAGGTAGCGGGGTCGTACGGCGCTCTAAAAAAATTCGCCCAATCCGTCAAAGGGATTTCGTATCACGAGCTAAGCGTTCAAGATTTGTCTTTTTCCCCTCTTGCCCATAACTTGCTCTCCAAAGCCGAGAATACCATGGCAATGATGCGTAGCGACATAGTGTTCCGACACGTTGACCCGAAGGCGGGCAAAAGCCTGGATTCCCTCTTTGAGGACGGAACTCTCGACATAGGATTCGTCCAAGGATTCAGCAAGGGGTCCGCAATCATCGAGCCAATCGTGGATGAGCACATCGATATCGTCGAGATTCCTAGACTCCAGCGAAAGCTCAGCTTCATCGGAAAGAAAAGCAATCCAGTCCTTGCTGATGAATCAGCTGATTTAAGGAACTATGAAGGGGTGAAGTTCCTCTCGCCCACCGAACGCTATCTCGATATATTCAGGGACAGTTTTACTCGATTCTGCGAAAAGCACGGTGGGTTTACCCCGACTTTTGACTTCAGGGAGACCGATGTACACCGCAACTTCTACGCCCAAGACCCGGGGCAAAGCGTGTTTGTCGTTTCCCATCACGACGATCTTGCCAATCCGATTCTCCCCGATTGGCTTTCAAATGAAATGAGAAAAATCGTATTCGACGATTGTCTCATCCGTACATACGCCATGTATCGGAAAAACGAGGCCAGCGGAAAAACGAAAGGTTTCGTGGATATTCTGGTCAGCCAATAGACAAGATCGACCGCTGTAGAACCACTACCCTTTTCTAAAATCCCCCTTGTCTCCTACTCGGCGCTATCAGCAGAACACGACGCTGCCTTCCCGTAGCCGGTATCTTCGCCCTTTTCGCACATTCCGTTAATGCGTTCGATGGCGGCGGACAAGGTCTTCGCGTCCTTAGATGGAATCCGCTTGGTAGAGCGAATTCCCAAGGTTCTATTCGAAGGGTTTTCGAATGCTCCGACATCAGTATCGTACGAGCCGAAGTGCTTGTTGAAAATGCAGTACCCCCCCGTTACCCCTAGTCGCATGGAAGGGCATAACCGTGTTTATGTCGCGGAGGCTCTCGCTATTGAAATCCACCTAGGCATTACCCTGGTATCCGTATCGACTATTCCCGTTCTGCTATTTCGTTGCTCCCGACAACCCTATTTGTCCCAATAGATGGCAATTAATCGCCTTATGGCCGATGCAAATAGCAAACATACACAAAACCGTCCCCTTGCAAGACTAACTGCATGTTTGAGGCAATTCAGATTACAATTAAGGATCAAAAGCACATTGGTTAATCAACCTATAAGTTGATTTTCTTTTCAAGTTGCTTTGTTTTGCCCAGAGGAATGCCGTTTTCGGGCGCGGCGGGCCAGCCCCCTGGCATGCAATGCAGGGGGCGGTATGCGGAATCGGCCGTTGCCGCTGGCTACACCGCAACCGGCAACGGCTCGTAGTAGGTACCGTTCGCCAGCGTCGCGTAGACCGCCTCTACGCGCCTGCGCGCCAGGGCAAGGCACGCCTGCTGATGGGTCTTGCCCTCAGCGAGCTTCTTCTTGCAGTAGGCCTCTTCTTGCGAGCCTTCCTTGAACGCTGCTAGGGCCGCCGACTGCACGAAGGCGCTCTTCGGTCGGCGGTTGCCGCCCCTGCGCTTCTTGCTTTTCTTAATCATACCGGATTCCTTCTTCACGGGCGCCACGCCCGCATACGAGGCCAGATGGTGGGCGTTCGCGAAGCGGCTGATTCCGCTGCGGCCTCGGGGCGGTCGCCCACAAGTTCGATGTTACGCGGGGCGCTGCGGGCCGTGTCGGCAATGATGAACGCATCGATGACATCCGTCTTGTCTTCGCCATAAGTCTCTGCCACTTGCCTGAATTTGCGCGGCGGAATGTGCGCCACGTCCATGCCCATGTCCTTGGCGACAGCCACAGTGGGTCTGCCGAACGACCCGCACTGGTCGACCGTCACGAGCATGCGAGCGCCCCCGAGCCTACTCGCCTTCGCGAGCGCCTTGCGGATTTCCGCCTCGTCCTGGGCCGCGGATCCGCTCGTAAGAGGCTTGCCGCAGTTGCGGTCGAGCGCGACCATGCAGTGGCTTGCCTTGCCGACGTCGATGCCGCAGAACACGTCGTATCCGACGATCTCCGACCTTTTCATCCATCCTCCAATCGAACGATGCTAGGGCTGGCGCATTCGTCGGGACGTCCATCTTCGGCAGAATTCTACGAGCATCAGGCAGCAACCTTATGAGCGATAAACGGACGCCACGGAACCCGGTGGCATGATTAACCAGGTCTTTGAAGACAATTGCAATGAGCCGGTGTCCAGGCCCCGCGACGGCCAGCAGGAAGGCCATGCATTAGCGCTTCCTAAAGAGCAGGTTATGCCAAGCGGTTCTGCATATCTCCCGAAGAGAAAACAGCATTCCCGCCTTTCGCCTCGCATAATATACCCTCAGGACGTTATTGCCATTGAAAACTAAATTCGCATCGGCTACATTCCTACCGTCATATGCATAGCGTAAAACGGGACCCTGACGACAATTGCCGCGAAAACGGCCAAGGCGAGCCCGATGCAGGTTGGAACCGCGCCCAGGCGGCGCCTCTTCATCAGGCAGACAACGCTGACCCCGTAGCCGGAAAGTGCAAGCACGCCGAAAGCAGCGATGCACACGCCGTAATAGGGAACGAGGACGTCGGCGGTCCGATAGGAGTCCCGGATCCCCGCGAGCTCGGCGTTCTGCATAGCAAGGAGGACGACGCTCGCAAGCGCTGCGAGAAAGCCGACGGCAAAGAGCAGCCAGACGCACGATCTCGGAGTGTCGTCCTTCGCTAGAGCAAACGACGCGCAGCAGAGCAGCGGAGACGTCGTCAATGCGGTCGACCAGAGGGAAGCGGGCACGTACGGAGAATCCCACGTCGGTATCGTCGGTATTGAATAGACGACCGATATCCTCGAGACCAGCCAGAACGCGGCGACCGATGCAGCGGTGAGCCAAATCTTCTTTGCAACTGGGGACATCCCTTTCGTGAACGTGGTGAGCCAGAACAGCCATGCGAGCGAGAGGAAGGCGACAGCGGCGAGGACCTCGTTGGAGAGAGGCGATCGGCCCGCACCGGTGAGGACGTAGAGCGCGTTGCTCGGGGTGCCGAGATGGGTAGCCGAGGCGATGAGGCCGACCATGCACGATGCTATGGGAACCGCTAGGTACCGCTCGAGACGCAGCGCCGCCGCCGAACGCGCGGGAAGCGACACTATGCGGGCGCTCATGAAAGCGAACGCGATCGCTCCGGCGGGAGCCAGCACGGTGAACAGCATGAGGGCTATGCGGATATCGGTTCCCATGGGCTTTTCCCGCTTAGCGGTAGAGCCGCTTCTCGCTCGCCGACACGCCGAGCTCCGACGTTACCCCGTCGAGCGTCGCCGCCGTCAGCTTCGCGAGGCCGCAGTACAGCGTTCCCGGCGACGCTTCCCCAAGAAGCTCCAGGTAGCGCGGCGCCCACGGCATCAGATGGTCGGAAAGGTACTCGGCAACGAGATGGGGCTTGTTTTCGGCGAGCCACCCGAGCAGGACGAGCATCTTGCCTATATGGTCGGCGGGCTCCCTGCCCCCCTCGCTCTCGCGGATCTCGATGCCGCTTCGCCGCATCCACTGGCAGAGCTCGAGGTTCGAATTGCCGAACACGACCTCGTCGGGATCGAGGTACACGGATCCCCACGCGGGCGCTTCGAAGTGCCCGGGTCCGACGAAAAGCCTCTTGTACTCGTCGCCGAGATCTTCGATCGGAACAGCTGCCCCTTCCCCTATGAGCTTGGAGGCATCGCGAAGCTCGCGTTCCCCGCCGAAGGGCCACTCTTCGCGGTCCAGCGCTTCGCCAAGCGATACGATTGCTTTTCGGACATCGTCTTTCCTCGGATCTTGCAGGTACAGCGAACCAAGGATCACACTGCACGAAGCTACCGCTTCGTTAAATGATTCGTTCATGAGCACAGCTCCTAAATCTAAACTTCCTTCTCGTTTGCGACGTGCCCCGTCAAGTCGCCGGGTTCGCGCGCGGCCGGACAGGGCCTGATCACAATGTTCGGACTGGTATGCACGGGATCGGGCATCGGCGCGATCGAGTTCACGACGCTCGCCTTCTGGCGGAAGCCGCTTATCTCGCCGAAGTCGAGGGCCCTCATCGGGCAGGCCCTGACGCAGATCGGGTCCAAGCCCTCGAGAATGCGCTCGACGCAGCCGTCGCACTTCGTGCTCTGCCGCGTATCCTCGCTCACCTTGGGGGCACCGTACGGACACGAAAGTTCGCAATAGCCGCAGCCGACGCACACGTGCGTGTCAACCAGGACAAGCCCGTGCTCGTCTTTGTGCATGGCCCCGGTCGGGCACACGTGGACGCAGACCGGGTTGCCGCAGTGGTTGCACGATATCGAGAGATGGTACATGAAGGCGTCCTGCCGCCACGCCCCGTTTTCCATCGCCCATGCCCCGCCCTCGTAGTCGAAGACCTTCCTGAACGATACATCCGCTCCAAGGTCCTTGTAATCTTTACAGGCGAGCATGCAGGTCTTGCAACCCGTGCACCGTGCGCTATCGAAGTAGAACCCGTACTGCATCGTCCCTCCAGCAGCTGTCTTTCGCGTGAAGCTATTCTACCATCCGCCCGCCCCTGGTCCCCGCCGTTTGCGCGCGGCGGGGACCGCGGTTTCGAGCCGTCCCGTTAAACGACTTCGAGCTCGTTTGCAACGAAGCCCGAACCTGCATCGGGCGCCTCGGCGGCCGGGCACGTGTTCAGTACCAGGTTCGGCGCCGTTTCGGCCGGATCGGGCAGGGGGAGAAGCTGCGCGAGGTCGCCGTGTTCGGCGCGAAGGTCCTCGATATCGCCGAATTCCAGCGCGCGCATGAGGCACGCCTCGACGCAGACGGGCTGCTTGCCCCCTTTCACGCGGTCGAAGCAGCCGTCGCACTTGCGAGACTTCCTGAGATCGAAATCGAGTCGCGGCGCATCGTAGGGGCACGCCTCGCCGCATGTTCCGCATCCGATGCACTTCTCGCCGTCGATGCGCACCAACCCCGTATCGGAATCCTTTTCGATGGCGCCCTGCGGGCAATTAGCGAAACAGGCGGGGTTGTCGCAGTGATTGCACGAGTCGGAGACGTGGTACACAAACGCCGAGGAAGCCCATGCGCCTTGGTCGTCCTGCGCCCAAACGCCGCCCTCGTAGTCGTACACGCGGCGGAAGAGGATGTTCGTACCGAGATCGTTGTAGTCCTTGCATGCGAGCTCGCATGTCTTGCAGCCCGTGCAGCGAGAGCTATCGAAGTAAAAGCCGAATTGAGTCATCGCTCATCTCCCCTTATATCTTCTCGACTTGCGCGAGAACCGAATTGGACGGATTGTGCTTGGCCAGGGGCGACCAGTGATGGCTGACGAGAGTGTTCATGCAACCGCCCACGTCTACGCCGTATTCGTTTAGCTCTCGATTACGACCTTCTTCCATCGCTACAGCTCCGGGAATGATGCGGGGCGTTACCCGCGCCTCGATTTGCAGCTCTCCCCTATCGTTGAACACGCGGACCATGTCGCCCGTTTCGATTCCTCGGGGCTCTGCATCAACGGGGTTCATCCAAAGCTGATGGCGAGATGCCTGTCGCAGCACTTCGATCTGATCGAATTTTGAGTGGTAGCGGATCTTGGACTTCCAGCTGGAAACCTGAAGGGGGTATTCATCTGTTGCTTCTTGGTATCCCTCGAAATCAGGCTGATACATGGGAAGGGGGTTGATGACGTCGTGTACCTTGTCGTCGAGCTCCCATGTCTCGGCAACATGCTGCAAGTTTTCGGAGTATATCTCCACTTTCCCGGAAGGAGTAGGGAGTGGGTTCGCGTTGGGATCTTGGCGAAAATCAGCATACGCAGGGGGGAGGTCGTCGAAGACCCTCGTCCATACACCCATTTCTACGCCTTCCTCGTAGCTCGGCATGTCGGGATACATGCCGCTTTCCCGAATCATCTCATATCCTGCAAGGGACTTTTCGTCGGGGTTGGACCCGCCTTCGGTAAACTCCTCCCAAACACCGAACCGATCGGCAATATCCGAAAGCCAGTCGAACTCCGAACGGCACTCGCCTGGTGCGTCCTGAACCTTTTGTCCGTATACTAACTGCTCGCACGAACCGCTCGTTTGACAAGATGTTACACGCAAAGCTTCTTGAGGCATTATATCGGGAAGGATAAGATCGCAGTATTTCATGGACGAAGTTAAGAACCAATCGGAGCCGACAATGTACTCACATTTACTTTCGTCTTCGAGAATCGATGCAGCCCAGTTCACATCGGAATTCTGGTTGGCGAGCATGTTGGTGCCGACGTTGTAGATGAACTTGATGTTGGTCTTCAGCTTCTCGACGCCGAGGATGCCGTCCCGTAAAGCCGTCATCTCCTCGCCGCGCTCAATGGCTTCGATGCGTTTCGTTATAGGGATGATCGCGTGAACAGGATTCTCGATCGGCTGGAAACCGGGCCAATAAATCGCATTCGAGCTGCACTTCGGTTTGAGGCCGATGCTTGTTCCCGGCAGACCCCAATGCCCCGAAACCAAGGGGATCATCATAACCGAGCCCGCTCCCGTCTCACCGTTTTGCCGACGCTGAACGCCAACCCCGTTACCTATATAGCATGATTTTGCGTTTCCTATATCTCGTGCCAATTGGTATATCTTCTCAACAGGGATGGCTGTTATGGGAGAGGCCCATTCCGGGGTTTTCGGAACCATGTCGTAGCCGGTGCCTAAAATGTAGTCTTTGTAGGACTTGTTCTGGCCTTTAACTGAATCGGGCATCGTCTCCTCGTCGTAGCCGATGCAATGCGTATGCAGGAACTCCTCGTCGGCGAACCCTTCGGTGATAAAGACGTAGCAGAGGGCCGCCGCTAAAGCTCCGTCGGTGCCCGGTCGGATGGGAAGCCACTCGTCCGGATATCCCGAACTTTCCTCGCCCTGGCGGACGTCGACCCATACGAATCGGGCGCCGTTTTCCCTCGCCTGCGAAAAATCGTACATTACGTTAGCGCCGCCGATGCGCGATGTGGCCGCGCTGCAACCGAACATGACTACGAGATCGGCGTCTTTGGCAACCTGAGAGGGACTCCCGAAGTAAGCGCTGCCATAACCTGGGAACGAAACATCCGCACCGAAGCCGCCGCTATAGCCTCCGCACAGCATATAGCCCGCAGCAAACTCCGCCTGCGTCTCCGAATCGGTTCCGTAACCGCTCAGATAGCCGCCGATAAGGTTCATGAGGCGGGCGGAGTCTCCGCCCAGCCCAAAGGCGGCCTGGGGGCCTCCAGCGCAATTCTTGAACACCGCCTCGTTGCCGGTAGTATCGATCACCCTTT
>NZ_LT964679.1:933727-991886 GCF_900240215.1 Raoultibacter timonensis
CCGCCGCTATAGCCTCCGCACAGCATATAGCCCGCAGCAAACTCCGCCTGCGTCTCCGAATCGGTTCCGTAACCGCTCAGATAGCCGCCGATAAGGTTCATGAGGCGGGCGAAGTCTCCGCCCAGCCCAAAGGCGGCATGGGTGCCTCCAGCGCAATTCTTGAACACCGCATCGTTGCCGTAAGTATCGATCACCCTTTTTAGGTTGTCATAGAAAAGATCCAGGGCTTCGTCCCAAGATATTCGTTCGAATTTCCCCTCTCCTCGCTTTCCGACACGCTTCATGGGATGGAGCAGGCGGTCGGGGTGGTTAATGTGTCGACGAATCGAGCGTCCGCGTAAACAAGCGCGACCCTCGACGCCCCCGAATTCCTTGCTGCCCGTCGTATCTGTCTCTACATAAGTAATGGTTCCGTCTTGCACGTGGAATTGCAACGGGCAGGTGCACACCCCGCAACCGTGGCATGCGTTCCAGATCACCTTTTCCTCCGGAGCGGCCTGCTCTGCCGTCTTCTCGCCGGATTGGGCGCTGCATCCGTACATGGACGCGACCCCGGAGCCGGCCATCGCAGCGAGAGCGGTCAGCGCGGACCCCTTCACGAAAGACCGTCGAGACACACCCCGCTTCTCGTCTTTGCTCATCCTTAGTCTCCTTTCGAGCTTTTCCCTTACAACGACCGACCCAAGATCCCACGGTTTAGAAAAGCCCTCGCACCACGAATCATGTGACATCGGGAAAATCGCTCGTCCCACGAATCGTGTGACTTGGCGAAAAACGCTCTTGGTACACTATAGGCATCGACACGGAAAAGGAGAACGGGGGGATGTACGTGGAAGGGAGCTTCCTGAAGCCGAGCGCCGCCACCTTCGGGTTCGGATTGTTCCTCGCGATAAACGCGACTTCCGTTTGGGGCGGAGCGTTTCCGCTGCTCCCCACGGAATTCCAGACGTTCGACGTGATGATGACCTTCTTCCTAGCGCAATCGTCCTCGTTCTGGATAACGCTCTTCGCGGGCATGGGTCTGTCCTTCTTCTCGCCGGAACTGCTCCGGCACCGCACCTCCGTATCATGCGGCCCGTTCATGGGAATCGGCTCGATCTGCCTTATAGTGCCCCTTTACGCGCAGGATCACACCATACCCCTTGTCGTGGTCGGCGGGATACTTCTCGGGTTCGGCTCGGCGGCGTTCTTCCTGTCCTGGCAGCGCCTGTTCGCCTCGCAGAACGCGGAGAAGGGCACGCTCGACCTCATTGTCGGCATGGGTTACTCGGCGCCGCTTTACGTGCTGCTGCACACCATCCCCGACGCCGTGGCGGCCTTCACCATACCCCTCATCTTCATACCGCTCGCGGAAGTATGCCTCATCGAAGCGTCTAAAAATATCGACTTCGAGCAGTCCATGTTCGCCGACGAGCCGAAAGAGCACATACGCATTTACAGCCATTCGATCAACACGGTATGGAAGAGCGCCCTTTGCGTGGGGAGCTTCGGGTTCGCGAGCGGAATAGCCCGCGCGATAGCGATTGAGGATCCCTCCATGGGCGCATTCGTCAACTACACGTCGATGCTCGGTGCGCTAGCATCTGCCGCTATCCTGGTCTGGCTGTGGCGGCATTACTCCTTCCGCTTCGACACGGTACTCTCCTTCCGCACCCTCTTCCCTTTGATAGTCACGGTATTCTTGCTTCTGCCTTATCTCGGCGGATCGTATCTGCGCATCTTCGCCGGAGTCATGTACATGTTCTTCAGCTTCGCGACCATGATCATGATGATCCAATGCGCCCAAGCGTCACGCGATTCGGGAATCAGCCCGACGTTTGTGTACGGGTTCTTCGGCGGAATAGTGTACATCCTCCAAGGGGTGGGGTTCATAGCCGGCTACCTGTCCTCGACGGTGTTCGACTCCGAACCGCTCAGACTCACGACCATCGCCCTTATATCGGTATGGGTGCTGGCGATCGTCATGTACCTCGTCCGGGGCAGGTTCAACCCTCAATCCGAGCAGACGCGCAGCATCGAATTCATCGCACTCGATCCCGCACGTAAGAGAAACGTCGATAAGAACCCGGAAGGCAATGCTCGGCAACGATCAATGAAGTGGATACAGGATCCGACGGGAAACCAAGCTTACAAGGACCGGATTTCGAAGCAGTGCGCAATCCTAGCGAAACGATATTTCCTCACCATGAGGGAAGCCGAAGTCATGGAGCTCATCGCGAGGGGCAGCAGCGTTCCGCGCATGGCCGAAACGCTTGTCATATCCGAGAACACCGTCCGCACATACTGCAAGCGGCTTTACACGAAACTCGCCGTCCATAAAAGAAAAGAGCTGCTCGAGCTATTCGACGAACTCGAATAGAAGCAGCCAGCGGGTTTTCGATCGCACCGGGGCTTCGGTTCCCTTGGACTGCTATAAGCGAACTGCGGACAAAGCGGGACGTTGCCAATGCAAAAAAACAGAGCCAGCGCCTAGATCTTGTACATGTTATCACTAGCTGTCCATAAAATCATTAATCGATTCCAGGTAATAGAGCTTGGGGTCTGAGTGGATTTGCGAATATAACTGCGGTGTCTTTGCGGAGCCGCATACTCTCGATCCTCCGCTTGAACCAGGTGCGACGGTGTTAAGTCAAGATGTAAGCTGCAAGGATCTAACTGATACAATAAAAGGCCAGCTGCGAGAGTATTTTGGTATTATTGGTATTATTGGTGAGAAGTTTTTGAGAGTTATTAAAAAGAAGAATTTATAGAGGACTAATAAGATGAAAATTATTGAAGTAACTGATAGAAATTCATCGTTGATAGAACAGTTATTAGAGGTGTGGGAAAGTTCTGTAAAGGCAACACATCTTTTTCTGTCAGAGAGCGAAATAGAAAATATTAAGAAGTATGTACCAGAAGCATTAAAAGAAATTCCTCATTTAACTATTGTAGAAAACGACAATCAAATTCCGGTGGGCTTTATGGGTATTGTAGAGCAACATCTTGAAATGCTCTTTATTTCAAACGAAGAAAGAGGGCAAGGGTTAGGTAAAGAACTGCTTAAATGCGGTATCGAAAAATATGGGGTTAATGATTTAGCGGTTAATGAACAAAATCCTCTTGCTGCCGGTTTCTATGAACATATGGGGTTTGAAGTATACAAAAGAACGGAGTGTGATGAGCAAGGCAATCCGTATCCGCTTTTATATATGAGATTGGATTGATGAATTCTTTGTTGATATTGCGGACATAGATTGCAGGACTAACCGCATGTTCGAGGCAGTTCAGATTTCAATTAACGGACGTGGATGCAATCTAAAATGCACGTACAGCGCATTTTAGATTGCAATTAAGGGGCGGCATAATATATTCTCGAGGACGCTATCGCCCTCGAGAACCAAACCCGCATCGGCTACATTCCCACCGTCATATGCATGGAGTAAAACGGGACTCTGACGACGATTGCCGCGAGGACGGCCAAGGCGAACCCGATGCAGGTCGGAACCGCGCTCAGGCGGTGACTCTTCAGCAGGCAGGCGACATTGGCCCCGTAGCTGGAGAGTGCAAGCGCGCCGAAAGCCGCGATGTTGCCATCATCAAAACGTATTTGAATGCTATACATGCCATGAGTAAAATATTTTAACATGGACAAGCTATAAGTTTGATTCGATTCATACGTGTGAGAAAGTGCCGATGTCTAGACCAAGTCATCGGCACTTTCGTTCTCTCCCGGCGCGAACGAAGGCAAGTCGACTGGTGATTGATGGATCCATTACGCTTTGCTGCAACAATCATTGAAACCAAGTAATAATCCAACAGAAGCAATCGAAAAAAATCGAAAGAACTCATAGAAAGCTGTTACACAAATATTCTTGAAGAGCAAGGGACGATAGTAGTTGGGAATAGGGATGTTTCTCGCCTTGCAATCGTCAACCATGGAGAGAAGCATCTCGTAATCGACCTCCCCCTTCTCCAATAACGTTACCGCCAGCGACCAGAGGGTTAAAATGGCTTAGTATGCCGTCAGATGCAATCTCCGTTGAGGTAGCCAGAAACCAGAAAGCGATTCGGGCGCGGGAGCAAAAGCGGCGAACGACACAGGCCGTCCGCCGCTTTTGCAGGCGGGTGCGTTCCTACGAAACTCCGAGCATGTGGCGAACCGCGACCCAGCTCATGACCGAACCCGACCCGACCGTCATACCGCCGTGAAGGTACTTGCCGCCAGAGACGCCCGAAGAGCAGTTGCCCACCGCGTACAGACCCTCGATCGGCTCTCCCGCGAAGTTGACGACCTGGGAGTTCTCATCGATCTTCAGACCGCCGCAGGTGCCGCAAGTGCCGGGCACGTATACGGCACCGTAGAACGGACCGGTCTCAACGGGGGAAAGGCACGGGTTCGGGATGTCCGTGCGGGATCCCGCGTACAAACCCGACGAGTTGACGTCGATCGACTTCTCCCCACGGCCGAACTTGGGATCCTTGCCCTCGGCTGCGTTCGCGTTGAACTCGTCCAATTCGGCAGCGAGTCCCTCCGCATCGATCCCGAGCTTTTCCGCAAGCTCCCCTATCGTGTCGGCTTGCACGAAGAAGTCGGGAATGGGGTCTCCCGCGGCCTCCTGACCGGGCAGGGCGTACATGGCCGTATACGAGGAGTCGCAGATGAAATAGGCGGGGATGTTCGGGTAGTTGGAGTCTTTCGACGAGAACTGACCGAAATCGAGGTTGTACACCCCGTAGGCCTGCGCCTCGTCGCCGAAGCGCTTGCCGGCTCGGTTGACCACGACCGCGCCCGGCTTGCCACGGTACATTGCCCAGTCGTTGCCCGTGAACGTGTACACGATTCGGTTTGAAGCAAGAAGCTCTTCGAAGTCCTCCCCGCTGGGAAGGAAACACGGCAGGCCCCAGCTGCAGTCCATGTTCGCCACCGCCGCGCCGATGGCCATGCCCATGCGCTGGGCATCGCCCGTGTTGCCCTGAGCAGCATTGGTCACGAACAGCGGATACGGAAGAAACTCCTTGCGCATCGAATCGTTGTGGTCGAACCCGCCCGTTCCGAGCACGACGCCTTTGTTCGCGCGAATCCGAATCTCCTCCCCTTTCGATCCTGTGGCCGCTACGCCGACGACCCGGCCGTCTTCGACGACGAGTTCCGTTGCGGCGGTGCCCATAAGCAGCTCCGATTTCTCATCATCTTGGATAGCCTGCTGGAACACCGACCACATCCCCGATGAGTTTTCCTGCCCGTTGATCTCGACCACCGAAAGGCTTCCGCGGCCGTACGGCAGAAAACCCTCGCACGGCTCGAAGTAATCCTGGAACGCCGGCGAGGTGAAGTCCCACTTGAACCCGAACACCTCGTTGGTCCACTTGAGGTATTCGTTTCCGTTCTTTATGTACGATTTCGCCACGGCTTCGTCGTAGCGTCCGTTCGTCGCCGATTTGTAGTATTTTAGGACCTCCTCTTCGGAGTCTTCGATGCCCGCCTCCTTCGCCGCATCGGTAAGGGGGATCCCAACCCCTTGGCCCGACGTGCCCGTGGTCCCGCCGAACATCTCCTTTGACTTTTCGAGGACGACGACCGATTCGGCGCCGTAATGGGAAGCCGCCACAGCCGCCACAGCCGACGTTCCGGTGCCGACGACCAGGACGTCGCACTCCTTATCCCATGCGCCCGAATCCCGCTTACCGTCCTCCGACGGCTTCGCGCCCGCAGAGCACCCCGAAAGGCCAAGCGAGGCCCCGGCTGCGCCAGCAGCCAGGATGGCCGACCCTTTAAGGAAACCGCGTCTGCTCACCTTGTTCGTTGCGTTCTTCATGAACCCTCCTTCTACGACTTTTCACAACCAGCTGCGACAGCTGGTTTTTCGCACTATAATGGGATTGGGCGCTATGGGGGTAATAGCGATCGAAGGAGGCGTCGCGCCAGAATCCAATGGGGCCATCGCATATACCAATGGGGCCATCGGATCGAACGCTTCCGCACGAAAACCGGGCAATCTGCTTGACTCAGAAGGGATGATCGTGAAGATAGAGACGCTGAGGGAGTTCGCGGTACTGGTCAAGTGCGGCAGCTTCAGCCGTGCCGCAAAGGAGCTGTTCCTCTCCCAACCCAGTTTGAGCACCCATATCGGGGCCATGGAGAAGGAGCTGGGGTTCGAGCTCCTCGAACGTACCGCCACAGGGTTTACGCTCACGTCTGCGGGGTCGTCGTTTCTCGAATACGCTCAGATCATCATCAACACCTACGAGGAAGCTGTCGAAAGCGGGAAGGCCGCCTCGCGCGAGATGCCGCCCATCAGGATGGAGAGCCTGCCGGTTTCCTCCGCTCTTGCGAGGAGACTAGCGGGTCTGCGCGATCCGCGCGTATCGTTCGTCGACACGAGCTATAACGTCAGCACGCTCGACGCCCTCGAACGTGGTTTCATCGAAATCGGCACTTGCCCCGATTTCACGGCGCTGCCTTCGGCTAAAAGGAAGGCCGAAGAAGCCGGCATCGCGTTCGTTCGGACGGGCTATTCCAAAGCTGCGATCGCCATGATGAAGTCCAACCCCCTCGCCGCCAAGCCGTCGCTCGCCAGCTCGGACATCGACGGTGCAACGGTGTCCATCGGCGGATACGCCTACTTCGACGAATGGAAGAGCATCGTCGACGCCATGGTGGGTCCCGAGGTGCATCTCAGATACCAGCTCAGCCCGATAGAGAGCCGATCCGACCTCGCCTTCGAAGACCTCGGCACGAAGCTGCACATCTGCGGCGACGACGCCATCGGCCAACAGTACGTCAGCAGAGACGACATCGCTTCATTCCATCAGCTCGACGGAAGGGATCTGGAGTTTCCGACAGGATTCGCCTACCGGATCGACGCAGCAATCGGCGGGCGCATGGACGGACTGTTCGAGATCCTCCTCGAAGACGCTAAGCCGTGATCCGGCATCGGCGACGGAATGCGAGGCAGTGGTTCCGGCTCATGTTGGGAAAGGCGTAACGACAAAGCACCATGACCATCAAAGACAAAGCGAACGAGCTGAAGAAAGACGTGCCGGCGATCTTTCTTGCATTGAAGAGCAGCGATACACCCTTTGCCGCAAAAGCGCTTGCCGCCCTCACGGTAGGCTATGCGCTCTCGCCTATCGATTTGATTCCGGATTTCATCCCCTTCCTAGGGTACTTGGACGACGTGATCCTTCTTCCCGCCATGGTTGCCGCAACCGTCAAGCTCATCCCGGCGCCCGTGCTCGCGCGATGCCGGAAGGAAGCGGAAACGCTATGGGAGAACGGGAAACCTCGGAAATGGTACTGTTCGATTCCCGTCGCTCTGATATGGGCGCTCATGGTTTTCCTTCTATGCCGAGCCGTATGCGGCATGTGGTCGTAGCCTCCCGCATGCTCAAGTACGCCCGTCGGCGATTCGGAGCCGTTCGGCCGCAGCCCGGCTCGGCGCATTCCGAAACCGGGGCCCGCTTCGCGCAGGCTCAATCCGCCTCGCCCGCCCTCAGCTTCGCGGCGCTCGCATGAGCGGAAGCGATGCCGACAGCCGATTGCAGGATAAGCATGGCACCTGCCTTACCGGCCGCTTACGTGCACCTGTATCGTCGATGGCGCTATAGCGTCAACCGGAGCATGCGGTTTGGTGATCTCTTTTCGCGATGCCCTATCGTATATCCCTATAAAAGCCTTGTTCTGGACGCTCGTATAATTCTCTTAGCGATATGCGCCGCCTAATGCAAGAGGAGGAGATATGTCTGAACCGAAAACGGCCGACAATCCGGAAGGTCGCAAATGGAAATGGCGAGAGGGCGAATACGAGGTTATTCGAAGCAGTGCCCGCTCGGGTCCCGGATGCCATGACAACTGCGGAGTCTTGCTCTACGTGAAGGATGGCAAGCTCGAGAAGATCGAGGGCGATCCCGAAAACCCCTACAACCAGGGACGCCTTTGCCCGAGATGCCTTGCCTACAAGGAGATGCTCTACCACCCCGACCGTTTGCTCTACCCCATGAAACGCGCTCGCGAAGACCGCGGCAAAGATGCGTTCAAGCGCATTACTTGGGATGAGGCGACCGAGATCATCCTGGAGGAAATGGGCAAGGTCATCGACACGTACGGAGCCGAATCCATCTGGGTCACCCAGGGAACCGGCCGCGACATCAACGGATACGGTCCGCTGATGGCCCGCTACCTCGGCACGCCGAATTACGGAACGGGCTTCCTTTCGGGCATCGCCTGCTACGCGCCGCGTCGTTTCAGCACCGCGCTGAAATCGGGCGGCCTGTTCATCGCCGACTATTCTCAGTACTCCCCCCTCCGCTACGACGATCCGCGGTGGAAAGCGCCCGAGTACATCCTCATCTGGGGCAACAACCCCGTCGTTGCCAACTCCGACGGCACGCTCGGCCACTGGGTGGTTGAGTCCATGAAGCGCGGATCGAAGCTCATCACCATCGATCCGAAGCTCACGTGGCTCGCCGGCAAGTCCGATGTGTTCCTTCAGCTTCGCCCCGGCACCGATACCGCGATAGCGATGGCCCTGTGCAACCACATCATCGAGAACAACTTGCAGGATCAGGAATTCTGCGACTGCTGGTGCTACGGCTACGACGAGTTCGCCGAGCACCTTAAGCCCTACACGCCCGAATGGGCCGCCGAGATCTGCGGCGTCGACGCCGACCTCATCAAAGAAGCCGCCGTCAAGATCGGCAAGGCCGAGAACTGCTGCTTGCAGTGGGGCGTCGCCATGGACCATACGTCCGAGGGCTTCGTGACCGGCATGGCCGCCTACGACCTCATGGCTCTCACCGGCAACTTCGAGAACCCGGGCGGCATGGTGGATGCTCCCTTCGCCTTCGACGTCAACGTACCGTGGTCGGGCGGAGACGATTGGGAGCTGTGCACCGCCGATCTGCCCAACCAGGATAAGAAGATCTGCGGCGAGTGGCCCGCCAACAAGGCGATGCAGGCCATCAGCCCCGACGATCTGCTCGTGGCGATGGAGACGGGCGAGCCCTATCCCATCAAAGCTATGTGGATGATGCAGAACAACGCGCTCGCCTGCATGGGCGCCGCACCGCAGCGCATCATCAAAGCGCTGCAGGAGAACATGGATTTCAACGTCGTGGTCGACCTGTTCCTCACCCCGACGGCGCTCGCCTGCGCAGACGTTCTGCTGCCTGCTGCAACCTTTGCCGAGCGCATGGGCATCTACGGCCACCAGCCCTATCTTCTGGGCTCCATCAACCAAGCCATCGAGCCTTTGGGCGAAGTGAAGCCTGACCAGGTCATCATGTACGAGATCGGCAAGAAGTTCGGTCGCGGCGAAGGCATGGAGCAGTGGCAGACCGAAGAAGAGTTCTACGACTTCTGCCTCCGGAAATCGGGTTTCACGTACAAGACGCTGCAGGAACGCTCGTGGGCGTTCCCCGAGTTCGAGTACGAGAAGCACAAGAAGGGTCTTCTGCGCCCCGACGGGCAGCCCGGGTTCAACACGTCGACGGGCCGCTACAACTTCTACAGCCGCGAGATGGTGTACTTCGGGTTCCCGCCCTTCCCCACCTACGAAGAGCCTCCGGAGAGCCCTGTGTCCGCTCCCGAGCTTGCGGAAAAGTATCCCCTGGTTCTGACCACCGGCGCGCGCCATTGGGGCTTCTTCCACTCCGAGCATCGTCAGAGCCCCTCGATGCGCCGCCTGCATCCCGATCCCACGGTTCTCATCCATCCTGCTACCGCCGCGAAGTACGGCATCGAGAACGGCGACTGGGTCAAGATCGAAAACCAGTTCGGCGAATGCAAGCAGAAGGCCGAGCTCAGCGTGCGCCTGCGCGAGGACACCGTAGCAGCGGACCATGCATGGTGGTTCCCCGAGCGCGATCCCGGCGACGGCACCCTGTTCGGCGTCATGGAGTCGAACATCAACAAGCTCATTCCCATGCGCCCGGGCAAATCGGGTCTCGGCGCTTCGTATAAGTCCCAGCTGTGCGCCATCAGCAAGATCGAGGAGTAACATTATGCGAAAATATCTCGCCATCGATTACGATTACTGCACCGGTTGCCATACGTGCGAAATAGCGTGCCAACAGGAACACGGGCTTGATCCCGAGCATTTCGGCATCAAGTTGACCCAGATCGGTCCCGACCAGATAACCGATCGCCATTGGCAGTACGAGTTCGTCCCCGTTCCCACCGAGCGTTGCGACCACTGCGCGCAGCGCCAGATGGACGGCAAGCTGCCCTCCTGCGTCCAGCATTGCCAGGCTGGCTGCATATACTACGGTACGCTCGAGGAGCTTGGCGATAAGATCGACAAGCTGAAAGTAGCGATCTTCTCGTAGCGCCCCTTCAGACGTCGCGCTTCGGTTAGCTCGCCTTGCATCCCCCGCATGTTTCGTTACGACTCGTGCGGGGGATGTCTGTTTTTGGGTGCATGCGCGTCTCATGCGGTAAAATGCGCTTGCGAACGCGATCGCCCGCTGTACCGCCTCGCATGCTATCATCTCCCTATCGAGAAAAGATGGGAGGCGGGTATGAAAATGCTTGGGATGGGAATACCGGAAATGGTTATGGTTGTCGCTATCTACGCTTTGGTCATCTTCGTTTTTTACCTGATCATTAAAAAGGCCGTTAAAAACGGAGTCCTCGAAGCCCACCGGCAGCTTAGAGAAGAGGGCAAGGAAAACAAGGGGACCCCGATCGCATAGCTTCGGTGGGCAAAGCTCGTTCGAGGCATGCAAACCAAAACCGTACCGTCCCCTAACCGTACCTCCCCCCTTTTTTTGTCCGCGCTTCGGGGCGTCGTTCGATGGCGCTTCCGATCTATTGCCCGTCTTCGACTCCTGTATTCTAATGCTTAGAGTTACTCTAACCTTGAGGCGAGGGCGACTACCCATCCGCGCTTCCCGCGGCTAACGCCATATAGCCGTCCTCGAGCGTCGGAGCCACCGGTTCGGCGCCTTCGGGGCACCTGTCGGCTATCACGCGGTAGCGCGTTCCGTACGCATCCCCCACCGCATTCACCACAATGGCTCCCTCGGGCGGAACCATGCGCGGCCCGGTCAGCCAGGTGCGCCCGTGCGCTTCGTCAACGAGGTTTCCCGTTGCCCCGTCAAAGCGGAGGCGCCCTTTGCGTAGCACGCATACATAGGGGCAGGTTTGCGCGACGTCGTCGAGGATGTGGGTCGATAGGATTACCGTGCGATCCCTTCCCAGTGTTGCCAGAAGCGTGCGGAAACGCATGCGCTCTTCGGGATCGAGTCCTGCTGTCGGTTCGTCTACCACAAGCAGTTGCGGATCCCCCATCAGCGCTTGCGCGATGCCCACGCGTCTGCGCATGCCGCCCGAGAACCCGCCGATGCGGCGCGTCCGCACATCGGCGAGCCCCACACGCTCTATGAGCTCGTCGGCCTGCCGTTTTCTCTCGCGCTTATCATCCATGCCCTTAAGCACGCCCACGTAGTCGAGGAACTCGAGCGGGGTCAGGCTGGGATAGGGTTCGATATCCTGCGGCAGATAGCCGAGGGATTTTTTGAGCGCCCTTCGGTTGCGCGCTTCGGCTATATCGCAGCCATCGACAAGCACGTTTCCCCGACTCGGTCGTACGATGCCGCAGAGGATGCGCATGAGCGTGGTTTTTCCGGCTCCGTTCGGTCCGACGAGTCCGATCATCCCCGAGGGGAGATCGATCGTAAGATCGTCGAGCGCACGCGGTTTTTTTGCAAAATCCTTGCCGAGATGGCTTACGGATATGAACATGGCTGTCCTTTCGTTAGGGCGGTTACGGTTGCTTACTTGCGTTGGAAGTTTCTTTTTCGAGAAATAAGCGCTGCGACCGCAACGAGCGCCAGCGTCAATGCGATCCTCAGAACCAGTAAGAGCGACGCATCGAAAGCCGTATAGGCGGCGCTTCCCCCCATCGCATCAAGGTCGATAACGGGCTGACAACCGAAGAAGCCTTGGCAAATGGCGTCGGTTACGACACCCATCTTCGATCGGCTCGCGCCGACGGGCATGGGCGCGAAGGTGGTGAAGCATACCACCACGCACCAAGCGGCGGCCGCGGTTATGCGCGCCAGCGCCTGGGGCAGAAGCGATCCGATAAACGCCGAGAGCGCTGCGGCGAGGAAAGCCAGCGGCGCAACGGTGGCCGCGAATACCGCGAGTGCGGTCAGAACCGACAGGAAGCCGTTTGGAGATTGCATGAAACCGCAAACGACAAGGGCCACAGCGGAAGGCCAGATCATGACCCAAAGCATCCCCGTCACCCGAGCCGCCAAGAGCTTAACGGGCGAAACCGGCGTAGAATCCTCTATTTCCATGATGCCGAGGCGAGCAGGCGCAGAGGCGAGGTCGGTGAAAGCCGCTGCATAGGCGATTGCCGGCACCAATCCGAGCGTCTGTCCGAGAAACGCCAAGTCGACCTGGGAACCCGTCGGCTTGGCCAAATCGGGCATCGCGATGAGCGCAATGCCCACAGCGATCAACGTGAGCAGGATCGATACCGCCCAGAGCGCCGATTGGCGTCGGGCCATACGCGTATGAACCCTTGCGAGGCGAAGAAAGCTCATTGCGCATTACCCCCTGCCCTTTCCAGCAGTCGCTCAGAGCGACCGGATGCGAACCACGCGATGGCCGCCGCCGCGCAGGCGACCAGCAGCGGCCCTTGCCTCTGGTCGATGGGGTTCGGTACCTGAAGATCCCAAAAGAGCGTGAGGAAGATCATGACCGCGATGACCGTCATGGTGGCGGAACGCACCGATCCGGCAAGAGACACGGCGGTATAGGCGACCAACACGACGATGACGGCACCCCCGATCGGCGAGAGTGCGCTCAACCAGCCGATGTCGTTGGGGAATACGCCGAACGCATGGAGCACCGCGAACAGCAGGCACGCCCCGATCACGCCGCCCGCCAGCATGACGGCAAGACGCGCAAGCTGCACCGCGCGGAAGCCGACGAACGTCGATTCCTGAAGCTCCGCAAGCGGGTCGTCGCCAAGCGCGACAACGGCGCACGCCCCCACCGAGATGGGGTAGAGCTGCACGATAAGCATCATCGCCAAACTTGCCGCCTCCCTTCCTGCGAAGTGTGCCAAAACCACACCTGCGATGCTCACGAGCGCGCTCGTGCCGAGCGGTACGGCGAGCATAACCGCTTTGCTGCGGTGCACCTGCGCGGCGGCAAGCGATCGCGCACGACGCGGCTGCAGCCGCGAATGTCCTATGCGTGCAATGTCCATGCGAACTCCTTCATGTCGACGATCCCGATCGGATCCTGTATTCGTTAGTAGCGCCAAATGCCAAAGCGGTTCGCGTAAACGCTCGAAATTATCCGCTCAGTCGGCGCTGCGCGATGCCGGTTTCCCTGTCGGCCCTAGGCCGCCTGCATCCTCGCGACGGCCGCCCTTCTTGCAGAGCATACGGTAGCGGCGAGCAGCGCGATCCCGAAAACGACGATGCCGACGGGGCCGAGTGCTCCCTGCAGGTCGGCGATAAGCAGTCCGATCCCCGAATCTGCAGCTGCATGGGCGACAGGTGCGACAACGGATATCGATGCCGCACCGACGATCGAACCCGCCCAGGAAGAACCCGTCCATACGGCGATAAACGCCGACGCCCCCGAAACGGCGGCAAGGGGCACGAGCCATGCCGAAGCGAGCGCCCCGAGATCGATCGGCACGCCCGCCAGCGAGGCGGCGGCGCATGCGGCGATTCCCGAGGCAGCGTCGATGCAGAGCACCGCAGCCAGGCGAACGAGCGTTACGGTCTGCGGCCCTACCGGCGTTGCAAGTGCGATGGAATCGGGGCGCTCCGAGGCGAGTGCGAGCGTCGCGGTAAGCGCAGCGCCCACAAGCAGGATCATCGAAAGCAGCCAGGTGGCGTCGAACAGCGAATCCGCGTATCGCGCCATGCTCGCCCCGATCACGGCTGCCGCGGCCACGATGAGAGCTGCCGGAAGCACGGTCTGCGGTACGATGCGCAGCTGCGAAAGGGCGAGTTCGCCCGCAACGCGCAGGCTCTTGGCGGCCGTCCATGGCGCGGCGTCGATCCTCGAGGGCTCCTTCCGTATGCGCGCGGCTACGCTTGCGAACGCGGGCGCGCCCGCAGCGAACTCGGCTTCCTGACATCTCAGGGCATCGCGAAGCGCGTTCGCTTGGCTGTCGGGCGGTTTTACCCCCCGTCGATCGGAATCGGTTCGGCGGAAGGCGGAGTCGGATTCTCTTCTCGGCACTTTGCTCATAACATTCCCCTTAAGGATTCTTGCATCATCCGGCGCGCACGGGACACGCGCGACTTGACGGTGCCCACGGGTACGTCGGTTACGGCGGCGATGTCCGCATAGGAAAGCTCGTGCAGCCAGGCGAGGCGCAGCGTTTCCGCAAGATCGTCGGGCAGGGCGTCGAGGGCCGAAAGGATCGCCTCGACTCCGACGCCTGCAAGTGCGAGGCTCTCCGGTCCCTCGGCGCTGTCGGCAATGGCATCCGCATGTTCGTCGAGGGGAATAGCGCCCGCACGCTTGCGGCGCGTGTTCGTGTACACCTGCCGCTTCGCTATGCCGAGCAGCCAGGTGAGTACGCGACTCTCGCCGCGAAAGGCCCGCGCCGATCGCCAACATGCGAGCCAGACATCCGCCGCCACTTCCTCTGCGGCCTCGCGGTCCGACATCCGTGCGGCGATGAACGTGAATACGGCCGGCGCATAGGCGCAGTACAGCTCCTCGAGAGCCTCCTCGTCGCCGCGCGCGATCGCGCTGAGCGCTGAGCGCGCCCGTTGTTCGTCTTCGTCGTATCCGGCCATTCGGTTCTTGCCGTCTTTCTCGTTGCACGTTTCCCGTTGTTGTATCTTAGTAGCACTTCGGTGCTGGACGGTTCACGATTGTCCGAACTTTTTGCTGCATCTGCGCTTCGGTGGGCGACTTGCGCTAAGATGGCAACCTATCAGAAACGCATCGTATGCAAAAAACGCATCGTATGCGGATGCCCAAAATACCGTACCGAGGAGAATCGCGTGTCCGGCCACCATGAAACGAGAAACGCTTCGACCCGAAACACCGTTGGCTTTGCCGAGGGCGATGCTCAAGCAATCGCACAGACCGACCGCTCGGTCGACCCCGTCTTCGCTCAAGAGCAGAAGCACTTGAGCGATACGTACGAAACGCTGGAAGCCATGGGTCGGTCTCTCACGGCGAAAATCAGAGCGTTGGACGAATCTGCGGCTGAAGACAAGCGCTCGATGGCCGAAGAGCTCTCCCCCAACTTCGCGAGCTATGCCGATGCGATGGAAACCTATGCGGATTTCGCCACGGTGAACCGCGTGGTCGACGGCTACAACGTCGCGCACGACCTGAATGCCGAGAAACTTGCCCGCATCGAGGTGCTGCTCAAGCAGCCTTATTTCGCAAAGGTGGTCCTGCAGTTCAAAGCCGGCGAAGAGGCAAAGGAACTCTATATCGGTAATGCGGGCGTGTCCGATGACGCGTATCGGCGGCTTGTCGTCGATTGGAGATCGCCGGTTGCCGAAGTGTATTACAACCAGGACATGGGTCCCACAACGTACCGTGCGAACGGGCGGACCATCGACGTCGATCTCAAACTGCGCCGCCAGTTCGATATTGCGGGCAGTGTGCTCAACGCGTATTTCGACACGAACGTCGCCATTCAGGATTCGCTTTTGCTCGCTTCGCTCTCCAAGGAGCGCACCGCCCATATGCAGGCGATAACCGCAACCATCCAAAAAGAGCAGAACGAGGTGATCCGCCACGACGATGTACCCGTTTTGCTGGTGAGCGGCATTGCCGGCAGCGGGAAAACCTCGGTGCTTTTGCAGCGCATCGCGTATTTGTTCTACCAACGGCGCGGCGAGCTCGACCCGAGCGAAGTCTTTCTCATCACTCCCAATCCGGTGTTTCGCCACTATATCGACAACGTGCTTCCCGACTTGGGAGAAAGCAATCCCGAAACGTTCACGTGGGACGATTTCCTCGAACGGCTGATGCCGCCCGACCGAAGCCATGGCGAAACCGATGTCCCCCTGAGCACGTTCGAGCGTATCGACGGCCTCGTTGGAACGTTCGCTTTCGAGCAGAACGACTTCAAAGAGATCCGCTGCAAGGACACGCGGCTCATTCCCGTGGGGCAGATTGCGCAGGTTGCGGCGAAGTACAAGCATCTTCCCGCCGGCCCGCACCTCGTTTCGCTTATGCGCGAAGCGCTCGCCGAACGTCTGGAAAGCCGTATCGCGCAGATGGCGGGAACCGATGCGGTGCATGACGAGCTGCTTGCGCTCGACTTGAACGAACAGCTTGAGATATTCCACGAAACGATCGATCCTCAGGATGACGAGGAGATCCGATCCTTTGCGCTCCGCTACCTGAACAACCGATTCGCCGACGCTTTCGAGGCCGTGGAAAACGACGACTGGCTGCGAATCGATCGCATCGGCATGCGGCTGCTCGACGCGACGCACCTCGAACCCGTTACGTGGCTCTATGTGAAAATTGCGCTCACTGGTCTGGGAAACCCCTCCGCAAAGTACGTGATGATCGATGAGGTGCAGGACTACTCGGCAGCGCAGCTCGCTGTGCTCGGCCGCTACTTCAGGCGCGCGCACTTCATGCTGCTCGGTGACGAGAACCAGGCCATCAAGCCGAACACAGCGACTTTCGGCGAGGCGCGAAGCGTATTCGAATCACTGCACGAGACCGTAAGCGAATGCAAGCTCATGACGAGCTACCGTTCGTCCCCCGAAATAACCGCCCTGTTCGCGAGCCTCCTTAAAGACAGCGAACGCATGCGCATCTCGTCTATACAGCGTGCCGGCGAAAAGCCGGTCGTCATCGAAGGCTCCGATAGGGATATGTGGGTATCGGCGTTGCGCCAAGCGGTTGAAGCCGCGGAAGGGGAAGACGGCCTTACTGCCATCATCGTTCCTTGGAAGAGCAATGCGAAACACGTGCAATCTCTGATCGGGGACAACGCACCCGCTCTTGTAAAGAAGAACGCGACGCTGCCCGACAAAGGCGTGGTGGTCATTCCTCTCGAGCTCGCCAAAGGACTGGAATTCGACCACGTGATCGTGCCCGATGCGAGCGAAGCCGTCTTCCCCCATGACGAGCTCTCTCGCCGCCGCCTCTACACGACCGTATCGCGCGCAACAAAGAAGATCACCTTGCTTTCCCAAGGCGCGCTTACATCGTTGCTGGACGAGCGTCCGTAGAGCTCGGCGGATTTCCAAGTTTACCTGCAGCGAACCCATTTAGGTATTATGTTTCAGTTTGAAAAATCGACTCCTGGGTACATTTTATTGCGGTTGCGCGCGCTTGCTTTTTTTCTGAGAGCATTGAAGTTGGCTCCTAGGGACATCCACCCGGGCAAAGGCTTAACGATTGCGGCAGGCGCGGCGGGCTGGCTGCTTTCAAAAGACGATTCTTGCTGTTTCGGTGCGCACAGCCGCAATTTTGTGCACCCATGTGACGTTTTTCGCTGCACTCTCTGACATATAGAACCCACTCAGCCGAACCTCAGCCCCATTAAGGAGGCTCTTTGTGAAAAAGCTTGGTGAAAAGGATGCTTCGAACCATGATCGGCGTAGCCGAGCACGCGAAGTTGCTTCGACGCCGCATCGGTCGTCGAATTCATAGTGAAAAGCTGGAATGGCCAAAAGAATTACACCTCTTCCCTTTCTAATGCTATATCATGCATTAGAAGAATCTCTTACCTGACTTTGGAGTGCCGCATGAAACCATTGCGTTTGACTGCCGATATCGACGAATATCTGGAAAACACCCACTACGTGGGAAGCGAATCGAAAGTCGTTTCAGAGAAGGCCGAACGTCTGTGCTCAGGCCTTGCAAGCGAACCCGAGAAGGTTGCCGCCTGCTTCGATTACGTTCGCGATTGCATTGCCCACACAGTCGACATCGGCGAGAGCATCGTGGCCAAAACCGCCGATGACGTGTTGGATCTCGAGCACGGAACCTGCTACACGAAAAGCTTGCTGCTCGTAGCCCTGCTCCGAAGCATCGATATCCCGAGCGGTTTCTGCTACCAGCGGCTGTACGAGGACGAGGGAGACGATCCGCATTTCTTTTTACACGGTTTGACCGCTTACTATTCGTCGGTAAAGGACGCATGGATCCGCCTCGATGCGCGCGGAGGCGCGAAGGACGCCGACGCCCCCGCCGTCACCCCCGAACTCGTATTGGACGACTACCTCGCGTTCGAGCCCGATCAGTCGATCGGCGAGGTCGACTACCTTGAAGTGCTGCCGCAGCACCCAGAGCAGGTTGTAGCGATCCTCGAGATCAGCAGCAACTGCATACGGATGATCGAAGAGGATCTGCCGACCTTTTTGGATGAATCGGCGTAAAGCGAACGCATTCTTTCGGCAGAGCGCTTGACTGCGACACCGTGTCGTACTTTATGATCGGTGTCGGTCGCGGCAAGCGATTGCGGGGATGCATGCAACATTCTTTGCTCGAGAACACCGAACCGGAGGATACGCAATTCGATCTTCTGCCGCCAATCAAACCGAAGGAGCATCGCAATGACTGACATCGAAAAGACGACGGTACCCGCCCAGGCGATCGTATCGATAACGCACGAACACGTGCGGGTCGACCAGCTGCCCGCCCTGATAGGCCCCGGCTTCATGGAGATAGGAGGCTATCTCGAATCCCAGCATGCCGAAATCGCCGATGCGCCGTTCGTCGCGTTCTACGGTATGGACGAATCCATCAAGCTCGACGAGAACGACATGCGCGTCGAGATCGGATTTCCCATCCGCGCTGCGATCGCCGCCGACGCCCGTTTCGCTCAATACGAACGGGCATCATTCGAGGCCGCACGGGTCGTGTATACGGGAGACTACAATGCGGGCATGATGCGGGTATATCAGGATATCGCGTCCTGGTTGGCAGAGCGCGGGATTGCGTTTCCCGGTCTTGCCTACGAGTGCTATCTTACGGGCGAGGACGTGCCGCTCGACGAGCAGATAACGGTCATCACCGTGCCCTTTGAGGTGCCGAAGCGCCTAGGGTAGCGCGCACGTGCACCACAATCTCATGCGGTAGGGAGAAGATGTGCTCGGTCGGTTCGGCAAGGCCCATGCGCTCCCCTTTCTGAGGCATCATCCGGGTTTGGGCTCGCCGCTCCGAGCGTTACTCCAAGTACCCTTGCGAGCGCTTTTTCGTGTAGAAGCAGATGAAGTCGAGGATGATCTGGGCGGCATAGAGCGACGTCTGGTCGGCATGGTCGTAAGGCGGCGCCACCTCGGACACGTCGAAGCCGACGACGTCGCCCTTCTTCACGACGGCGTATACGAGATCGTTCACCTCCTCGTACAGAAGGCCTCCCGGCTGCGGCGAGCCTGTGCCGGGGCACAGGGACGGATCGAGCCCGTCGATGTCGACGGTGATGTAGTAGTGCTCGGCATCGGGAATCCTCGCGATGATCGCCTCCATCCCCTCTCGCCTGAGCTCGGGAGCGGAGACGATCGTGCTGCCCCATGCGCGCGCTTCGGCGAAATCGGCCGGACCGCTGCTGCCGAGGCCTCGCAGGCCTATCTGCATCATCCTGCCGACATGCGCAAGCTCCGACGATCGCCGCATGGGAGAACTGTGCGAACAGGTGAACTCTCCGTACGAGTCGGTCCAATCGAGGTGCGCATCGAACTGGACTATGCACACGTCATCGTAGCGGTCAAGCGCCCTGACGACGGGGATCGTGGTCGAATGGTCGCCTCCGATGACCACCGGCACCGCACCGGAATCGATGATGCACCGCACCGCGGCCTCGCAGTTTTCGAACGACTGCTCGAAACCGCACGGGGAAACGTCCACGTCCCCGCAGTCGATGATGCGCTCGCCTTGATCGAGGTACTCGACGTTTCTGACCGGATCGTACAGGCCGTACAGGCCATCGCAGTACACGGTCGATGCATCGCGGACGCCGCGCGGCCCGAAACGCGCGCCGCTTCTCGCCGATGCGCCCACATCAAAGGGGAACCCGAGGATCGCCACATCGTATCCTGGCTCGAGCGCATCGAGCGAGGGGCAGATCTCGGTTTTCATGAACGAAGCTATGCCCGTGAAGGGAAGGTTGAAGAAGTTGTCCCCGTTGGTCGAGAAGTTGACGTTCGCGTTCCTGCTTCCGAATTCCACGATGCTCCTTCCGCGCGTTTGTCGCCTGGTTATCCCATGATACGCTTTCGCATGGGTGCGGCGCCATCCGTAGCGGGGATGTTTCTTTCCGATATCGGTTACAGTCCGAGAAGCGGAGTCGGTTTATCGCGGTACAGGATCGTGAGCCGGTGCATAGCGCGCGTGACGGCTACGTACAGCAAGCTGCGCTCGTAATCGCTTCCGTACTGCGAATCGTCGGCATCGAGGACGATCACCTCGTCGAATTCAAGGCCCTTCGACATCTTCACGGAAGCGATCGAGACGCCGTCCGAGAAGGTCGCGCTCTCGTCGGATAGGAGGTGAACGCGATGCGACCCCGCCAGCAACTCGTAGTACACCCGCGCCACCTTGTCCGATTTATGGATGATTCCGAGCGTCTTGAATTCGCTTTGCTCGAACGCGTCGATGAGCTCGGTGAGTTTTGCGAGCACGCCTTGGGCGTTTCCGCACCGCTCGGTACGAACCTCGTCGCCGTGCCGTTCCATGAAAACCGGATCCGCGACGGGCTTCACCCGTTGAGCGAGCTCGTTGATCTCAAGGGTCGACCGATAGCTTTTCCGAAGATGGAACACTTCGGGCTTCCCGTACATATCCGCCATCGCCTCGAGCGTCATGGCGTTCGTCGGATCGACCGTCTGGTTGAAATCGCCGAGAATCGTCTTCTCGCAGGGAAACAGGCGCGCGATGAGCAGGTGCTGCATCGGAGTCAGATCCTGCATCTCGTCGATGAGCAGGTGCTTTACTTCGGCAAGTTCCTCGAAGCCGCCGAACGCCGATTGCAGGTACGCGATCGCGCAGGCATCCTCCCATTCCACGGTACCCTTTGCCGGCATCGTGAACAGGCTCTTGCTCCCGGCTTCGGCCATGAAGAGGCGATACAGGCTCAAAGCATCCTTGGCGGCGAGCATGGCGTTGAGTTTTTGGCGAACCTCGTTCTTCTTGGGAACCTCGACTCTCCTGCCGATCGAGCGCGACGACATCTCGGCGACGATCTGCGACGCCAGAAGATCGATGCGCTCTTTGACCGTGAGCCTGCCGTAGCTGCGGTATCGCTCGGTCAGCCACGAGCCCGAAAACGTGTTCGACCCGAAGCCGAGGTCGGCTCCACGAAGGGCCTCATCGCGAAAACGTTGCGCATACGACGCAATCGATTCGGCGAACTCGACGGTTCCCTTGAAGGAGGCTCGCTTGAGCCATGCGGAGTCGATTTCGTCAACCGGATAGCGCTGAGGCGCGATGCTCAGGTTCGATCCGAGCATCGTTTCGGCGACGGTGCGTACGTCCATCTCGCGTACGGGCTCCTCGCCGAGCTCGGGTAAGACGTTTGCGATGTAGTCGCCGAACACCTTGTTCGGCGACAGGATGGCGACGGAATTCGAACTGAGCGTGCCTTTGCGCCGATAGAGCAGGTAGGCGATGCGATGAAGCGCTATGGAGGTTTTCCCCGAGCCTGCAACGCCTTGGATGACGAGGGTGCCGCCGGTTTCGTCGCGGATGATCTGGTTCTGTTCGCGCTGGATCGACGAAATGATCGAACGCATCTTCTTGTCCGATGTGCGGCTGAGCTCCCGCTGCATCACTTCGTCGCGAATACCCGAGTCATCCTCGACCGCGTAGACGAGCGCGCTGTCTTCGACCTTGATCTGCCGCTTGCCCGTAAGCGTACCCGCCATGAGCCCCGAAGGCGCGGCGTATTCCGCCCGTCCCCTGTCGAAATCGTAGAAAAGCCCCGCGACCGGGCTCCTCCAATCCGATATTTCGATGCTCCCCTCGTGGCTGAAGGCGAACCTGCCGATATAGCTGGTCTTCGCATCGTCTTCCCCGTCTACGCGAAACGTCACGTTGGCGAAGTACGGCGAATCGTAGAGCTGCACGAGGCGCTCTCGGGAAAGGTGGGCGATCTCGGCGTTGCGGTCGACCTCTTTGAGGTAGAGCTCGTTTTGGTACATCTCCTGAGGGTCGATCTCTCCCCTGTTCTCGGACATGTAGAATTTGGTTGAACGGTAGGCGTCGTTGGTTTGCTCGAACAGCTCCGAGGCGTGATCGATCGCCTGGGCGAGTTTCTCGAGCGTTGCGCCGAGATGCTCCTCTTCTTCAGCGAATACATCGGGGGTTTTCGGGTCGGGGTCGGCTCCGGTCGTCGTGTCCATGGAATTCTCCTTAGCGCCATCCGCCCGCCCTGCCGCATGTTTGAGGCGGCAGATTTTCGGATGGGTGTAAAGAAATTGGGCGGAACGTGCTATGATAGCAGAAGTTGAGGGGAAATGCCGTGAGAATCAAGGAACGAATTGCCGATTGGGGTTACCGATGATACGCGATTTCGATACCTTGTCGAGCGGCGATAGCCGAGCAACGGTTTCACCTCAGCCTGTTATCGGAATATCCCCGGAACGCTACGGGCAAAAAACCTTGAGCTACACTGGTGCCGTAACGCGAACGAAAGGCATCAGCATGTCGAAATCGAGACTCGAGGCGTTCACCGACGCGGTTATCGCCATCGTCATGACCATCCTCGTCCTGGAGCTTCACGAACCGACCGCAGGCAGCTTCGCCGCGCTGTTCGAGGAGTGGCACCGCCTCGTCATCTACGTGGTGAGCTTCCTCATGCTCGCCATCTACTGGAACAACCACCATCACATGTTCCAAGCGGCCAAAACCATCAACGGAAAGGTGCTTTGGGCGAACAACCTCTTCATCCTGAGCCTTTCCGTATTCCCGTTCGTCACCTCGTGGATGGGCGATTTCTTCTCGGATCTGGCCCCGCAGCTCTCGTTCGGCATCGCCATCATGATGGCCGACGTGATGTTCTTCGCGACCGCCTACAACCTGAAGAAGGCGACCGACGACAATGAGACCGTCTCCGTGTTCTTCAACAAGTACTACAAATCATGGGTGTCGATCGGCACGAACGTGATCGCCATCCTGCTCGGCGTTCTCATACGGCCCGAGCTCATCTTCATCCTCAACGCGGTCATGCTCGTGCTCTGGGTGGTTCCCGAACGCCGTATCGAGCGGGTGTTCCAACAGCAGCGCTGAGGATCCTGCATGCGAGAGCCGTCCGCAATGCGGCGCATTGGGTGCACGGCGCCGGTTTACGGGCGCAAGAACCGATACAGGCCCCAGCAGCCGGCGAGCACGTCGTCGTAGGTGGCATCGAAATCGCCGGTGTACCACGGGTCGGCGATGTCGCCGTCGCTGCCCGCGTATTCCAGGAGCTTCTTCACCTTGCATGCGGGGTCTCCTCCGAACAGCCGAATCATGGTTCGTGCGTTCGCTTCGTCCATGCCTACGAGCAGATCCCAAGCCGCGTAATCGCCCCGTCTGAGTCTGCGCGCGTATTTCCCCTCGCATGAGATGCCCGCCTTCGCGAGCGCGGCGGCGGTTCCCGGATGAACCGGATTGCCTATCTCCTCGTCGCTCGTAGCAGCCGACGCGATGTCGAACAGGGCTCCTTCGCCGTTCTTGTCGACGATGTCCCTCATGACGAATTCTGCCATGGGCGAACGGCAGATATTGCCGTGGCAGACGAAGAGGATGCGGTACGGAACCGAGGCCACGCCCTACGCCTCTTTCTCTTCAAGCGGTTCCATGACCTCGAGGTACCGCTCGTAGAGCTTCGGTGCTACCTTCTTGATGCTCTGCGGGCGAAACGTCTTGGCATCGACGACGCAGTGGGTGGTCGTGGCGGTGCAACACGGCTTGTCGGTGCCGATTTCTTGGCCCTGTTTGTACACTTCGTAGGCGTATACGGTCCTCGTCGGCCGCGATTCGATAACGCGCGTTTGAACGATGGCGGTATCGCCGTAGGTAAGCGGAGCGCCGTACGATATATCGACGTTCACGACGGGCGAGAGAAAACCCGCCTCCTCGAGATCCGAGTACGGGCAGCCGATGGTCTTGAGGAAATCGGTCCGGGCGTCTTCGAAGTAGAGGAGGTAATTCGCATGGTAGACGATGCCCATCATGTCGGTTTCTCCATAGCGTACGTGTATAGTGGTTCTAGCCTGCATATGCTTGTTCTCTCCTGATTGGATACAATGGTCGTATGGGTAATATCGTAACGTATATGCAAGAAGAGCAGCGCACTTTCTCGGAATTACCGTTTCACGCGGTCGATAGCCTTATTTGCTCGGTTATCTGCTACTTCGACTTCGATCGCTCCCCCGTAGCCGTTCGCGTGGGCGGCGAGGAGACGCTGCTCCACGACATCGTCGCCTTGAGCGATTGGGACGCGCTTTGCGCCGGCAGCTGGCTCGAGGATTCCAAGGAAACGGGGGCTTTCATGCAGGCTCTCATGGCGAGCAGACGATACCGGGCCATGTCCGTTGCGTTCTACGCGAACGAATTCTCCAATGCGGTCGAGAAGCAGTTCAGCGCCGTCACGCTGTTCCTCGGGCAGGGAGATGCCTATCTCGCCTACCGCGGCACCGACGGCAGCTTCGCAGGTTGGAAGGAGGATTTCAACCTGTGCTTCAGGCACGTGATCCCCTCTCAGAGATCGGCTGAGGCGTACCTGTCGGGAGTCGCCTCCGCGACGGGATCGCGGCCCCTCATCATCGGCGGCCATTCGAAGGGCGGAAACCTTGCCGAATACGCATCGCTCGTATGCCCCGAAGGCGTCTTTGAGCGCATCGTCGCCGTTTACAATCATGACGGGCCGTCGTTTCTCGAAGATCCTTCTCCCCGCATCGAGGATCCGACGTTCGCCGCCAAGCTTCATAAGACCGTTCCCGAATCGTCGGCATTCGGGATGATCCTCGAACGGAGGAGCGGCTACCGCGTCGTGCGGTCATCGGCGCTTTCCGTCTTTCAGCACAATCCGTTCAGCTGGGAGGTCGAGGGTACGGGGTTCGCCTGCCAAGATGCGCTCAACAAAAGCGCCGTGTTCTTCGACGCTGCGCTCGACGAATGGCTGAGGAGCAAGACCGCCGACGAACGAGAGCGATTCATCGACACCATCTACGACCTGTTCGTATCGACGGATGCCGGTAGTTGGGCGGAATTCCAGAGCCAGCTTTTAGCCAACACGAAGAAACTCGTCGGAAGAGGCGGCCGGCTCGACCCCGAGACGCGCGCGTTCATCCTCTCGACCATCGCTTCGCTCGGCGGCATCCTCAAACGCGAAACGCTCAAGAGATTTCACCCCTCGCCGCGAACTTGGCTTCCTTTTAGAAAAGAGCGGTACAATACCTCTTCGAGTAATCGACGCGAGAACTAGACGAGGCGGAATAATTGGTGGAACAAGTCGCTCAAACCCCAGAAAACGGCGCTGACGACGCAGCGTACGCAAAGCTCACGGCAATCATGGCCATGCAGCTCGCCGCTCCCCATACGTGGCCTGCAGCCATCCTGCCCGTCCTGTTCGCTACGGCGCTCGCGGGCATCTGGCACGGAAGCCTTTCGGTGACCCTGGTCCTCTCGCTCCTCGTCATCTGCGTGCTCATGCAAGCTTCGGTCAACACGCTCAACGATTATTACGACTTCGTCAAGGGAGCCGACAATATCGAAAACCAGCTCGATCCGACCGATGCGGTGCTCGTCTACAACAACGTCAATCCGAAATCGGCGCTCAAGCTGGCCGTCGGGTTTCTCGCCGCCGCATTCGCCCTCGGCGTTTACGTCATCGTTGCCGCGGGATGGATTCCGCTTGCCATCGGGCTTGTCGGGGCGGGGATCATCGTGCTGTACTCGGCGGGCAAAAGCCCGCTATCCTACTTGCCGGTCGGCGAGTTCGTGAGCGGCATCACGATGGGCGGGCTCATTCCGCTCGCATGCTACCAAGCGCTCACCGGAAGCTTCTCTTGGACCGTGCTGCTCTTGTCCGTGCCGCTCGTATGCGGCATCGGGCTCATCATGTTCACGAACAACACCTGCGACATCGAGAAGGATACCGCAGCCGATCGCAAGACGCTTTCCGTCCTGCTCGGCCGCGAACGCGCGCGAGCCGCCTATCACGGTACGATCGTCGTATGGATGGCGAGCATCGTCGTGTTCTCTGCCGTGTTCTTCCCTGCCGGCCTTATCGTGGCGCCGTTCATGCTGATCGCCCTCTATCCTGCCGCGAGCGCCCTCTGGAAAAACCCGCTTACGCCCGCAACGCGTCTTCAGGCGATGCCGCAGTGCTTGAACCTCAACATCGCCCTCGGGGCCTTCTATGCTGCAGCCATCCTCATGGGCGGCGTCGTGCAGCTTTGCGCGTTCTAGCGCCACTGAATCTGTATCGTGCCCCGAAGCGCCTCCAAAGAGAATCGCTGCAAGAGCTCGTCGAGTGCGATAGCGTCGCAGGTGTCTGCGATCCCCGTGATGCCCGCCAGGTGTCCGATCAGCGCTTCGGGCGTTTTGAAGCGGGCGCGTAGCGCTTCCATATCGGCGTCGCGATCGCGTTTCGAGAGGCGGCGGTTCGGCTCCCCTGCGATAAGCGGGATATGGGCGTAGGCGGGGTGCTCGAAACCGAAGAGGTCTTGCAGGTAGAGCTGCTGGGGCGTCGAGCACAGAAGATCGCAGCCGCGTACGACCGTGGTCACGCCCTGGTCGGCATCGTCGAGCACGACGGCGAGTTGGTAGGCGAACGCCCCGTCCGAGCGCCGCACGAGAAAGTCTCCGCATTCATCGGCAAGGTTCTGCCGGTACGTTCCCTGGATCGCATCGTTCAGCCCGTAAACCTCGGCGGGCACGGTAAGGCGCATGGCGGGATCGCGCGTCTTCGCTCGCGCGATGCGCTCGTCGGCCGTCAGAGAGCGGCACGTGCCCGGATAGACGGCCTTCTCCCCGCGGTGCGGGGCGGATGCTGCATGGAGGTCGGCCCTCGTGCAGAAGCACGGGTACAGAAGCCCCCGCGATTCGAGATCGCGGTAGGCTTCCTCGTAGGCGTTCTTCCGATCGCTCTGGTAGTAGGGACCCCGGTCCCAATCGAGCCCCAGATACTCGAAATCCCTCATGATGGCGCTGGCGAATGCGGACTTCGAACGCTGCTCGTCGAGATCCTCGATGCGCAGCACGATCGAGCCCCCGTCGCGCTTGGCGATGAGCCACGCCATGAGCGCCGCGAACACGTTGCCGGCATGCATGCGCCCGGTGGGGCTCGGCGCAAAACGGCCAACCGGCGCTTTTGCGCCCGTGCGGCAATCCGTTCCCGCTCCCCCTCGCAGGAGATGAGCCTGTCCCCCGAGATCGTGCGCGACCATGGCCTTACAGCTTCGCCCGCCTGTCCTCGACGTGTTTGGTCTTCCCGAGGCTGCGCTCGATGCCGCCCGGTTCGACGAGCTTCACGTTCACGCCGACGAGCAGCACGGCTTTGAGCTTCTCCGCGATGCGCTTGGTAAAGGCGCTCATCTCCTCGAACGAATCGCTGAACGCCGAGGCCTTGAGCTCCACGTGCACGGTCATGCTGTCGAGGCCGCCGACGGTTTCGACGACGATGCGGTAGTGGGTCGTAACGCCCTCGATGCCCGCAAGCACGTCCTCCACCTGGCTCGGGAACACGTTGGTGCCGCGGATGATGAGCATATCGTCCGAACGTACCCGCACTTTCTGCATGCGGGCATGCGTCCGGCCGCATGCGCACGGCTCGGTTACGACGCGCGTGAGATCGTGCGTGCGGTAGCGAAGCACGGGTATCGCCTGCTTGTCGAGCGGCGTGAGCACGAGCTCGCCTTCGACGCCGTCGGGAACGGGATCGCCCGTCTCGGGGTCGACTACCTCCCAGAGGAAGTGGTCCTCGGCGATGTGCTGCATGTCGCGCGAAGCAAGGCACTCTCCGGAAACGCCCGGTCCCATGACTTCGGTAAGGCCGTAGTTGTCGGTGCAGACGATGTGCATCCGCGATTCGATTTCCTGTTTGAGTTTCGGCGGGCACGGCTCGCCCCCGAACAGGCCGACGCGCAACGTGCTCGCCTCCCAGTCGAACCCGAGCTTCTCCCCCACCTCGCACATGTGCATGGCGTAGGACGGCGTTGCGATGAGCACCGTGGTGCCGTAGTCCTCTATCATGGCAAGGTGGCGTTCGGTGTTGCCCGAACCGGCGGGGATCATCATGCAACCGAGTTTCTGCAGGCCGTAATGAAGGCCGAACCCGCCGGTGAACATCCCGTACCCGAAGGCCATCTGCGCCCGATCCCCCGGAACGACGCCTGCCATCTGGGCGAGGCGCGCGATGCAATCGCTCCATACGTCCATGTCGTGCACGTTGTAGCCGACCACGATAGGTTTGCCCGTGGTTCCCGACGAAGAATGGAGCTCGATGACCTCGTCGAGCGGGACGGCGAACAGCCCGTAGGGAAACGTCTCGCGCAGAACCGACTTGTCGGTGAAGGGCAGAAGGCGCACGTCTTCGAGCGTCCTGATGTCGGCGGGCGCCACGCCGCGCTCGTCGAGCTTCTCGCGGTACCAGGCAACCCGATCGTAGGTCCAGGCAACCTGCTCTTTGAGCTTGGCGAGCTGAATCTCGCGGATGCGCTCGCGCGGTGCCGTCTCGATCTCGCGATCGAAAACGGGCATGGTCGAGAAATCTAGCATGGACCAACACCCCCGACGGGCTTTCTCAGGTCGTCCTGCGTGATGAGCTCTATGGGCTGGTCAGCAAGCAGGCGCTCCGCCAAAGCGATATCCTTGACGCTCAGGGCGATGTAGGTCGATATGAGCGAGTAGCTGTAGATGACGTTGATTTCGCAGTCGGCCATGACGCCGATGAGCCGGGCGAGTTCGCCCGGCCTGTCAGTGAGCTTTGCACAGAGCACTTTCGATTTCGTGGCAGCCGCGCCCGCCGCCTCGAGCGCGGCAAGCGCCCGATCGGGGTCGTCGACGATGAATCGCACGATGCCGTAATCTCCTGTGTCGGATGCGCTGTAGCCGCGCACGCTGATGCATTCCTTCTCGAACATCTCGAGTACGCGCTTGAGATGTCCGGGCTGGCTTTCGAGGAAGACGCTGATCTGCGATACGCTCATGCCTTCACTCCTTGCGCGGCCTCGGCCCCCGCACGAAACGCTGCCAGGTTGGCATCGATCGTGTGCGCGGGCACGCGCTTGGCGATCTGGTCTTTCCAGAGCGCCAGATCGAAATCCATGCCCGAAGCCAAAGCGCCGAGCAGTACGACGTTCGTCGATTTGGCGTTGCCGGCCGTCTTTGCGATCGCGCCGGCGGGGACGAGCACGGCACCGAGCTCGCAAAGCCTCTCGCGCGCACGCTCGGGCATGGATGCCGATCCCGTGAGCACGGGAAGCGGCTTGATCGATTCGTCGTTGACGAGGAGCATGCCGCCCTGTTTGAGATAGGGGGCGTTGCGCAGCGCCTCGGTCGTTTCGAACGCGATGATGTAATCGGCGCTTCCGGGATCGGTCACCATAGAGGAAACGTCGTCTCCGAACCGCACGATCGTCGTTACGGCGCCACCGCGCTGCGACATGCCGTGGATTTCGGACAACTTGACCGTGCATCCCGCGGCGATCGCGGTCTTCGCCAAAAGATCGGCGGCGAGGATCGTTCCCTGCCCGCCGACGCCGCACAGAAGCACGGTGGTGGTGTTCGTTGCGTTAACGGGCATCGGCGCCCCCTTTCGTCCGATCGGCCGTGGGTACGATGGCCGAAAACCCGCAGTACTGGGCGCACTGGCCGCATCCGATGCACATGACATCGTCGATTGCGGCCATCCCCGTGTCGGGGTCTTTCGCGATGGCGGGGCATCCGAGCGTCGGGCAGACGCCGCATGCGCGGCAGTCCTGCGTGACGGTGAACGCCGGTTTGCGGGTTCGGTCGATGAGCACGCACGGTGCTCTGAACACGATGACCGAGAGGTTCTCGGAATCGGTTGCCCTCTTGAGCGTCGAGCGAACCGCCGTCATATCGTGCGGATCGACCGTCGATACGTCTTCGATGCCGAGTGCGGCGAGGATGCCCTCGAGATCGAGCTCCCGTGTCGGACGCTTTTGCAGCGTAATGCCGTTGAAGGGGTTTCCCTGCTGGCCCGTCATGGCGGTCGTACGGTTGTCGAGGATGCAGACCGTTCCCGCGCCCTGGTTGTACACCGTGTTGAGCAGCGAACTCAACCCGGAATGGCCGAACGTCGAATCGCCGATGACGGCGACGACCGGGCGATGCTTGGTCTCGGCAAGCGCCAGCTCGAACCCGTGCGCCATCGAAATCGATGCACCCATATCGACGCAGGTGTCCATGGCCGAAAGCGGGGGCAGCGCCCCGAGCGTGTAGCAGCCGATGTCGCCCGTCACGATCGCGCGCAGGCGCGAAAGCTCTTTGAACACGAGTCGGTGGGGGCAGCCCGCGCACAGCGCCGGCGGCCTGCCGGGCACATCGCCCTGCGTGGGAATATGTTCGGCCTCCTGCATGCCGAACGCAAGGCGGATCATGCTCGGCGTGAGCTCGCCGTCGGGCGGAAGCTCTTTGCCGGGAGCGGCCGAGAGCTCGATGCCAAGGGATCTGATCTGGTTCGAAAGGTAGTCGGATGCTTCCTCCACCACATAGAGGCGATCGACCGATTCTGCAAAAGCTTCGAGGGCGCGTGCGGGAAGCGGCCAGGTCACGCCGAGTTTGAACACGCTCGCCTCAGGCAATGCCTCGGCTACGTGCTGGTAGGTCGCGCCCGCGCATACGATGCCGATCTCCGCGCCCTTGCGCTCCACGACGTTGTACGGGCATTTCTCGACCCACTCCCTGAGTTCAGCCGTACGCGCGTCCTGCACCTTGCGGCGCGGTTTCGCAAACGCGGGCATCATGACCCACTTGGCCGCATCTTTTTCGTAGGGCTTCAAATCGTGCTCGAGTCGGGGGCCGATCTCGACCGGCGTCTTGGTGTGCGAAATGCGCACCGTCGATCGGATAAGGAACGGCACGTCGAAGCGCTCTGACAAATCGTACGCTTCGCGCGTGAACGCAAGCGCTTCGGCCGAATCGGAAGGTTCGAGCATCGGCATGCGCGCCGCAAGCGCATAGAAACGGGAATCCTGCTCGTTTTGCGACGAGTGCATGCCCGGGTCGTCGGCAGCAAGAATGACGAGTCCCCCGCCGACGCCCGTGTAGGCGGCGGTGAACAGCGGATCGGCGGCGACGTTCACGCCGACGTGCTTCATGGTCGCCAGTACGCGTGCACCTGCGGCAGAGGCGCCGATGCCGACCTCGAGCGCCACTTTTTCGTTCGGGCACCATTCGGCGTACACGCCTTCCTTCTCGGCGAAGGATTCCATGGTTTCGGTTGAGGGCGTACCGGGATATGCGACGCCGATGCGGACGCCCGCCTCCCACGCCCCTTGGGCTATCGCCTCGTTGCCGGAGAGCAATTCCATCTGAGCAACCTTCCGTCTTTCGCCGCCTTCACTGCTGTCTTCGAGCGGCTCTCTCGTCTTTCGCTTTCACTTACGCTTCGGGGCTCTCCTGGTACAGCAGGCAGAAGACTCCGATTTGGATAATGTCCCCATCGTGCAGAATCGCCGAATCGACGCTCTTGTTGTTGATCCAGACACCGTTGTACGAATTCGAATCGGAAATGAGGTACTTCCCGTTTTCGGGGGCGATCAGCGCATGCTCGCGCGATACCGTCATGTCGTTGAGGAAGATGTCGCAGCGGGGGCTTCTCCCCACGGAGAGCTCTTCTGCGCCGAGCTTGAACACCGTCTCGATCTGCGGGCCCCTCACTACGCGCAGGATCGCATTCGCGGGGGCTTCGGAAACCGCAGCCGCAACGTCTTCGCCGCGAAGATCCAGCGGCTTGAAGCTCTGCGTCGAACCCAACAGCTTAAAGCCGCAGTTGGGGCATGCAGCCGCGCCGTCGGGCAGCGGATTATTGCAAATCGGGCAATTCTCGCTCATACCTTTACCTCATTCGTATCGTTTCACGCGCAAGCCGCTCGGCTCACGCGCTGGTCTTGTCAACGACAAGCGGCGTCTCATTGTACAGAACGCTCTCTGCAACCGTGGACTGTCCCGAGAAACCCCTGAACAGGCGATCCCACCAAACGCCGATGCCCTCGAACAGATCGGGCGCATTCACGTCTTCGGCGGCGATCAGATCGACCGTAGCCATCACGGAGTTACGCTGCTTGAACGTGAGCGTTCCGATCTTGTCGCCCGCATGCACGTTGCCCGTAAGCTCGTCGTATTCGACCGACTGGCTTATGTTGCCGTTCAGGTCGAATATGTCGATGACCTGATCGGGGTCGGCAACGGTCGCCTTGACCGTACGGTCTATCCATTCGGTATGGGCGACCTCGGCGACAACCGGAACGTCGGCGAAACTTCCGTTAACGTCCGATGCCGTGGTTTGCGAGGTGTTCACAAGCCGATAATCCCCAGTATGCTCGTATACCCAGTCGAGGAGCGTCTGCGCATCGGTGAAACGCTGCGCTTCGGACGTGGAGTGGATGACGATGGCGTACATTTCGACGCCCTCGCGGTTTGCGGCGCCTGCAAACGACCATCCCGCAAGGGCGGTGAACCCCGTCTTGATGCCGCATGCACCGTCGAATCCGTTTTTGAGCATCTCGTCGGTGCTCTCGAGGTACAGGCTCGCCAGGCTTCCGTCGGCCCGCGTAACATCGATGGTCGTCGAGGGGGTCGCAACGATGGAGCGGAACGTATCGTTCTTCATGACCGCTTGCGCCATGATTCCCACGTCGGCTGCGCAGCTGTGATGAGAACCCTGCCAGATGCCGTCGTCGAGGCCGTGCGGGTTCTCGAACACCGTATCGGTGCAGCCGAGCTCGGCAGCGCGGGTGTTCATGCGCTCCACGAATACGTCGTAGGCGTCCTCGTCGCTTAATGCGGCGTCGCCTGCGATAACGCGACCGACGCTTTCCGCGATGGCAATGGCCGCATCGTTGCCCGACGAGAGCAGCAGCGCATTGAGCGCTATCTCGAGCGTCATGGTGTCGCCCTCGGCAAGCGAAGCGCTCGACTCGCCCACCGTCGCCGCCCGTGCACTCGTCGTGACAACGGTGTCGAGCGGGGCGCTCTCGAGCGCAACGAGGGCGGTCATGATCTTGGTGATCGATGCTATTTGGGTCGAATCGGCGGCGTTTCGCTCGAAATAGACCGTTCCTTCCGAATCCATGACGAGGGCGTACTCCGCGTCGATGCTCGGACATTGCGCAACCGATAGGCCTCGCGAATCGACCGAAACGCCGTAGATGACATCTGCCTTGCGAACGTCGGCATACGCTGCCGGAGCAGCGAACCCGAAGCCGAGAGCCAATACAAGTACGCAAGCCGTGAAGCTCGCGTACCAGGATAGTGCCCTCTGTTTTACGAGTGGCTTAATCAACGTGATAGATTTCCTCCGGTGCAACAGGCGTGAAGCCCGCGTCTTCCAATGCGTCTTCAATACTATGGTCGCTCACCTTGAGCACGTCAATGGCGTACTCTTGGTTAACGGAAAAACAATAGCCGTACTCGATGTTGACGTCGTGCTCGTTGAAGAACTCGAGCAGATCCGCCAATCCTCCCGGCCTGTTCGGCACGCGAACGCCGAGCACGGGCGTGAGCGTGGCGCGATAGCCCGCATCCCTGAGCGCCTCGACCGCCGCCTCGGGCGTATCGCAGAAGATGCGAGCTACGCCGAAATCGGCAGTATCGGCTAAAAACAGGGCGCTCATGTTGATACCCGAGTCGGCGATAGCGCGGCATGCGCTCGCCAGGCGGCCCTTTTCGTTCTCGAGAAATACCGTCAGTTGCGAAATCATGCTTGCGTCCCTTCTCTCAGGTCTACAATGCGTTTTGCCTTGCCCTCGCTGCGCTCGATCGTCTTCGGCTCGACTATCTTGATGTCCACGGCGATCTGCAGGTTGCTCTTGAGCTCGCCTGCGAGGCGGGCTTTCAGCTCCTCGAGCTTGCGGATCTCGTCGAACGGGTAGTCGGGAACGGTCTCGACCTGCAGCTCGACGCGGTCGAGCGGTCCCTTGTTCGTGAGGATGATCTGGTACTGCGCTGCGATCTCCGGGAATCCGACGATAACCTGCTCGATCTGCGACGGGAACACGTTGACGCCGCGTATGATGAGCATGTCGTCGGTGCGGCCCACGATGCGGTCGATCTTGCGATGGGTGCGTCCGCAGCTGCATTCTTCGGCGATGATGCGCGTGACGTCGCGCGTGCGGTAACGCACGAGCGGGCAGCACTCGCGGGTGAGCGTGGTGAACACGAGCTCGCCCCACTCGCCGTCGGGCAGCGGTTTGAGCGTATCGGGGTCGACTATCTCGGCGAAGAACTGGTCTTCGGCCACGTGGAGGCCGTTGGCGGCGGCGCATTCCATCGCCACGCCCGGTCCCATCACTTCGGACAGGCCGTACACGTCGCAATACTGCACGCCGAGCTTCTCGCGGATATCCTGGCGCATGCTCTCGGATGCGGGTTCGGCGCCGAGGATAACGCCCGAAACCTTGAAATCCTTCGCGGGATCAAAGCCCATCTCTATCGCCGTATCGGCAATGAGGAGCGCGTAGGAGGGCGTACAGGCTAAGATATCGGTGCCGAGATCCTTCATCATCTGAATCTGGCGCTTCGTGTTGCCCGACGAGGTGGGGATAACCGAGCACCCCACGGCCTCGCCGCCTGCGTGGGCGCCCAAGCCCCCGGTGAACAGGCCGTATCCGTAGGATACCTGGATGGTCGATTCGGCGCTTCCGCCGACCATGTAGATGCCGCGCGCAAAGCAGTCGCCCCAGTTCTTCAGGTCGCTTGCCGTATGGCCGACAACCGTCGCCTGTCCCGTCGTACCCGACGAGGCATGGATGCGGGCCACGTCCTTCTGGGGTACGGCGAACAGGCCGAACGGATAGGCGTCGCGCATGTCCTGCTTGACGACGAACGGGAAGGAAGCCAGATCGTCCAGAGATTTGAGGTCGCCCGGTTCGACGCCCGCCTCTTTAAACGACGAGCGATAGAACTCGACGTTGTCGTAGGCGTGCTGAACCGACCATTGCATCCGCTCGAGTTGGAGCTGCCGGAGCTGTTCTGCCGGCATGGTTTCGATATCTGGCTGGAAATACACTGAAGCTACCTTCTTTCGTTCTATTCGCTCTTCTGCGTGTCATCCTCGTTTTGGCCTGAGGCGTCCGTTTCTTTGGCCGGAGGCCCCTCGACCTTCACTTCGTTTAAGGGGTCGTACGTCGAGGAGAAAAGATCCTCATGGAGTATTGTGCCATTTTTGTCCTTCACCGTACGCACGATCGAGATTTTTCTGCCGTCCGACCCGACGGTTTTCACATAACTGGTGCCCGGAGCGAGGTTTTCATCGACCGTCGTCTTGGTCTTGTACTTTTCGCCCGCCTGCCACTCGCCCACCTGCGTGCTTACCTGATACTCGGGATTGACGCCGTACAGCGTGGCGGTTACGGTCGTGTCGGTGTAGGTCATCGCAAGCAGCACATCGGATGCGCTGTCGTTCTCCCATACCAAATTAAGATCGGGGTAGGCGACTGCGGCGTCGCGTCCGACGGGATAGCTCGCGATGTAGAGCGAGTGGTTGTGGCGCGTGATCACCGGGAAGCCCGATTCGTACACCGCGTTGAACACGGTCGTCGCAACCTGGCAGATGCCGCCGCCGATCGCATCGACGAATTCGCCGTCGAGGATGGCGCCTGCGCCCTGGAATCCCGCCTCTTCGTTGTAGTCGCCCGAGATGTCGTTGAACGACCATCTTCCTCCCCCGGCCTCGATGATCGAGTTGTTGAGCAGGTCGGCGCCGAGGTGTATGTTGTGCTGGCGGGAGGTCGGCTCGACGGTGTACTCGGTGGTGAACGAGGCGATCGAGCTGATCACGCCGTTTTCGAGCGCTTCGTCGAACGTCATCGTGTCGGGAACGCGTTTCGAGTCGACCGGTATCGTCGGCGCCGTAGCGTCGGAAGACTCGGAGTCCTGCGCGGCGAATAGAGCCGATTCGAGCTTTTTCACCGCATCTCCCGCGACGGGAATGGTTTCGTCCGTTTCGGTGTGGACGATGCGCTCGCCGTTCGAAACTTCGAAGGTGACCTTGATGGCATCGCCCTCGAACGTCGCCTTGAGATGGTTGATCAGGATGCCTTTTGCAACATCCTGATCAAGGAACGGCACGAGTTCGAAGGAATCGCCTTCGCCCTCGATGCGCGTTTTGACCCAGTTGCCGATATCGGTCGCCGATGCGTTCCACGTCGTGTCGCCGAACGTGAACACGGCACCCGAAGCGATGGACCCGTTTACGAGGTCGCAGACGCGCTGCGCCTCGTCGCGGGTAATCTGGATGGGAGCGTATTCGGTTTCTGCAACGAAGATCGCGCGAGCGCCCTCGTTGGAGAGAAACGCTTCGTTGAGCTTCGATTCGAACCATGCGCGGTCGACCATGTCGCCGTCGTGTCCGTCGGTTACCTGCGCAACGCCGTCGGCTACCGCGATATCGAAGTTCACGCGCGGATCCCCTATCGCCGCATCGATTTCTGCGGCGAGCGATTCGAGGGCGGCGGCATCGAATCCGACCTGCGGCTCGATATCGTATCCGAAGAGAAGCGCGCTCACGCGTGCGGGAAGTCCCCCCTCGTCGCGGCCGACGGCCAAGGCCCTATCGGCGAGCGCATCGACGTCGAGTACCGCCGAAAGGGAATCGACGTCGGCCGTCCAGAGCACCTTGTTGGCTTTCGCCTCGTCGACCGACTGCTGTTCTGCCAGGGCGTTGTTCTGCGTCTTCTCGAGTGCGGCCTCCACATCCCTACTCGCCTCTTCGTTCGCGAAGATCAGCACCTCTTTGCCTTCGAGCTGGGCAGCGTAGGCTTCGGACACCATCGAACGCGCCTCTTCGGGCGTCTTCCCGCCAAGATCCAGGTACCCTATGCTTACTCCCGGGTAAATCTTTCCCGAGTTCAAGCCGAGGTCTACAGCCCATATGCCCGCGATGACGACCATGAGCGCTACTGCGGCGACGGCGATTTTGCTTTTCGCTATCGCATGGGCGGCGTATCCGAAGAGCCGCCCTATCGCCATGAATGCAGCAGCGCATGCGCCCGCGACGGCACGTACGAACGCATGCGCTGCGCCGTTGCTTGATCCCCGGGCCGGCTCTTTCGTCCAGAGCGTGGTTTGTCCCAAGGGGTTTTGGGCGGCGGGTTTGCTTCCTCGCGCTTTGTCTCGAGTCCGGTTCGCGGTGCTCTGCTGCAAGGGAACGCCCGTCGGCGCAGCGTTTTTCCCGTACGGCGCACGAGACGAGCGCGCAGGGGGCGCTTTCCTGACGCTCGGCTTCTTGCGTTCGGGCTTTTCGGAATATGTGCGACGGCTATCGGCCACCGAGGTTAAGCGGCTTCCCGGTTTTGCGCTGCCTTCAGTTCCTTGCAGGCGGCGATGACATAGTAAACCGTCGTGATGAGCGCAAGAAGCAGACCCGCGTACACGAACCAGATGCCCCACGATACGGGATCCGCGTTGAATCCGGGGAGCCATGCGGCATCCGCGATTCCGAATCCGCCGATGAGCGGCCAGTTGAGCAGCAAGCCCGCAAATCCGACGAACAGAAACGTCGTAGCGACTTTCCCAGCATATATGACGGGAACCCTGATGCGGTACCTGCTCAGGAGGAACGCTCCCCCAACGAGCAGCAAACCGTCGCGCACAAGCACGACGGCGATGATCCAAAGCGGCAGCCTGCCCACCATGAGCAATCCGAGAACCCCCGATATCATAAGCAGCCGATCGACGGCCGGATCGAGAAGCTGTCCGAGCTTCGAGACCGTGTGGGTGCGGCGAGCGATCTGCCCGTCGATCCAGTCGGTGCCCGCCGCAAGCGCGAAAATGAACGTCGCAAGCACATCGTAGCCCTCGGTAAGAAGCACGAGGAACACGGGTATCATGCACAGGCGGATGGCGGAGATGACGTTCGGTACGGTGAGTATTCTGTTCGAGACCGGTTCTTCCTCGGCCGTAGCGCTCTCATCCCGCTGATCGGTAGCCTTCGACATTCCTCTTCTTTCTCGCATAACGAAAACAGGGCCCGCATTACACGAGCCCTGTTAGATGACGGATAAGGTTTTCGTCCCGATGAAACCATCGGATGCTCGTGCAGCCAAAGCTCACAGGCACCCATTCTATCAGGTTTCCGAGATTACTCGGCTTCCTTCGCAGCAATTTTACCATCTGTTGCCGTTTCTTTGGAAACGACGTCGACCGACTTCTTGGTTGCGGGGGGCGTGTAAGCCGGGTCCATGTGCAGGCACGCCTTCGGGCACTCCCGTACGCAGCTTCCGCATTGCACGCATCTGAACCGGTCGATCGCCCAGGTTCCCGCCGGTTTGTCAACGGTGATCGCCCCGGTCGGGCACCGCTTCATGCAGATGCCGCAGAGGATGCATGCGTCGATATCGTTGACGACGTGGCCTTTGAGGCCTTCGGGCGCGAACCTTGTTTGCGCCGGGTACTGGATCGTCTCCGGCTTCTTGAAAATCGATCCGAGCGTCATTTTACCCAGTTTGAAGCTTCCCATGGCCCTTACCTTTCCGTGCAGCTGATGCAGGGGTCGATCGTCAGCACGATCATATTCACATCGGCCAGATCGCATCCTGCGAGAGCGGTTGTCATGCCTGCAAGGTTTTGGGAGGTGGGCGTCCTCATGCGCATGCGCTCAAGGTACTTCGTTCCATTGCCGCGTGCGTAGTAGTAGCACTCGCCGCGCGGCTGCTCCACGACGTTGGCCGCTTCCGCACCGGCAGCGGGCGAACCCTTGACCGCCACCTCGATATCGCCGGCAGGGATCTTGGAGATCATCTCTTCGATGATGTCGATCGACTGCAGCACCTCGAGCGCACGAACCTTGACGCGCGCGTAGCAATCGCCTTGGGCGTCGAGGATGGGCTTGAAATCGGAAAGATCGCCGTAGCCGCCGTTGCCGAGGCAGCGCACGTCGTTGTTCACGTTGGATGCGCGGGCGAACGGACCGACCATGCTCAGGTTGACGGCGTCCTGCTCGCTGATGTAGCCGACGCCCACGGTGCGGTTCTTGACCGAGCTGTCCTTGAGAAACGCATTGCATATCTGACGGTATTCGTCTTTGATGCCCTCGAGCGTCGACTTCATGTTCTCGAGCTGCGTTGCGTCCATGTCGCGCACCACGCCGCCGACCTTGACGACGGAGAAGATCACACGGCCGCCCGTCGTCGCCTCGAACACGTCGAGCACGCGCTCGCGGAGGCGCCAGCAGTGCATGAACAGGCTCTCGAAACCGAACGCGTCGGCAGCGAGGCCCATCCACAGGATATGCGAATGGATACGCGAGAGCTCGTGCCAGATAACGCGCAGGTATTCGGCACGCTTCGGTATCTCGACGCCCATGAGTCGCTCGACCGTTTCGGCGTAGCCCATTGAGTGTCCGAACGCGCAGATGCCGCAAATGCGCTCTGCCACGTAGATGAACTGGTTGTAGTCGCGCGTCTCGACGAGCTTCTCGAGCCCGCGGTGAATGAATCCGATCTGGGGAATGGCCTCGATGACTTTCTCGTCTTCGACAACCAGGTCGAGGTGGAGGGGTTCGGGCAGTACCGGGTGCTGCGGCCCGAACGGGATGACGGTTGCCTTTCCCATGCTACTCACCTTCTTTCTGGTCGGTTGCGGCAGGTTTCGCCGCACTGTCGGCCTGTTCCTTCTTGGCCGCCTCGCGGGCCGCCTTCGCCTCCATGGCCGCCTTGAGCTTTGCGGCTTTCTCAGGATCGAGGTTGGCGATCTTGTCGGCTTTGGCAGCCTCGGCTTCGGCAGCTTGCTTCTTCGCCTTCGCCTCCATGGCCGCGCGAACCTTCACAGCCTTCTCGGGATCCATACCCGCGAGCTTCGCCTCCATGTCGTCGGCGGTGCCTGCGCCCTTCTCTTTTGCGGCTTTCGCAGCGGCGAGCTTTTCGGCCTTTTCGCGCGCCGCCTTCTGGGCGGGGGAAATAACCGTCATGGGCTCGGACTGGGCGACGTGGTAGAACTTGCCGCCGAAGTCGATGGCGATCCCTTCGATCTCGGCTCCGAACAGATCGTGCGCCTCGTTTTCGAATACGAACGCCTCGAGGAAAATATCGGTAACCGAAGGCACCTTCGTGCCCTTCTTCACGCCTTTGATCGTGTATATCTTCAGGTCGGCACCCTGCATGTAGGCGTACTGCAGATCGAGTCCGTCGTCGGTGTTGACGGCGAGCATCTGCACGTAGCGGTAACCGCGATCCTTCATGTCGGCTGCGCACTGCTTCACGTTTGCCAGCTCGAGGGGAAGAAACTCCGTTTGCAAGCTCAACGCGCTCACGCTCCTTTCTTGTTTGCCTCGAGGGCCTTCGCCTTCTCGTCGAGGATCCCGAGACCCTGGACGACGGCGTCGATGATGGCTTCGGGCCTCACCGCGCATCCCGGCGCGTACACGTCGACGGGTATTGCCTGATCGACGCCTCCGATCACGTTGTAGCAATCGTGGAAGATGCCGGCCGAACAGGCGCAGATCCCGCAGGCGATGACCACCTTCGGCTCGACCATCTGGTTGTAGATCTCCTGGACCACCTTGATGTTCTGCTCGTTGACGCTGCCGGTCACGAGGAATATGTCGGCGTGCTTGGGATTGCCCGTGTTGATGATGCCGAAGCGTTCCACATCGTAGCCGGGGCACAGCGCCGCGAGCACTTCGATGTCGCAGCCGTTGCAGCTCGACCCGTCGTAGTGGATGACCCACGGCGATTTTGTTGCGTAAGACATATGCATACCCCCTTTACAGATACGCGAGGACGGCTATGTTGATGCCGCCGGCGACGAGCGCCACGACCCATGCCGATTTGAGCATGGCCTGCCACTTGACGCGGGCGAAATTGTTGTCGATCCAGATCTCCAAGAAGTAGATGAGGATGATCGCCACGAGGGCGATTGCAAACGAAACCGGGTTGCCCCATATGAAGAACATGCCCGTCCATCCGAGGAACAGGATGTTCTCGCACCAGTGCATGATCTCGACCTTGGCGAGAGTCGGGCCGCTCATCTCGGTCGTGATGCCCTTGACGAGCTCTTGGTGGGCATGATGCGAGTACGACAGGTCGAACGGCGATTTGCGCAGCTTGATCGTCAGAATGAACAGAAAGCCCAAGAACACGAGCCAAATGTTCGTGATGATGGGCGCGTCGAGCGCGAATACGCCCGCAACGTCGAAAGTGCCGGCGGCCATGAAGAACCCTACGGCCATGAACAGCACCATCGGTTCGTAGGCCATGACCTGCAGCGTTTCTCGACCGGCGCCGATCTCGGCGTAGGGCGAACGCGTGGAGTACGCTGCCACGATGAAGAACAGGGCCGAGAGCGTGATGACGAATACGCTCATCAGCAGGTTCCCTCCGCTGAAGAAGATGCCGCCCGCAAGGATCGTGAATACGAGCGCGCAGGTGATGTAGACGCCTTCGGATGAGTTGACGCTCACGTTCTCTTTTCCGAGCAGCTTGCGCACATCGTAGTAGGGCTGGAGCAGCGGGGGCCCCACCCTGCCCTGCATACGGGCGGATATGATGCGGTCGACGCCTGCGAGCAGGCAACCCAGCACGGGAGCGATGATGGCGAAGGCAATGGTTGCGATGATGATAGCGATGATGTTCATGTCAGCCTCCTTCTACATCAGACCCGGCAAGCCGACAGCCGCAATAGCAAACGACGCGACGATCACGATAGTGCACATGATCGTACCGACGGGTGCGATGAGCTTCTCGCCGAAAATAGAATCCAGATACATGTTGCGCGACGTCGCCTTCGTCTCCTGCGAAAGGGAGTTCTGGAACGTACGCTCGTTGTTGTCGATGCTTACGCCCGAGAGGTACACGTCGACCTTGCGGGCCTTGCTTTTGCCGAGACCCGCGAACAGGACGATCACGATGAATACGACCGCGACGCTTGCTATCCACAGGTTGTCCGACGCTATGCCTGCGGCAACGGTGCCGTAGACGCTGTACACGTACGGCTCGACGATAGCCCACGAGATTGCGGGGATCGCGATGCAGCAGGCGATTACGAGCACGGCCATGAGCGAGATGGAGACCCACTCGGAGCGGTGGACGGTCACTTCGTCGTTCTCGGGTTCGGCGGCGATGCCCGAGAGCTTGCCGAGCCATTTGCCCCAGAACATGAACGTTGCAGCAGAGCCGAACGCGAGCAGGATGATGAGGGCGATGTTGCCCGTTTCCACGAACGAGACGAGCGTCGCCCATTTGGCGATCAGCATGCCGAACGGGGCGATGAACATGCACATGATGCCGAGCATCATGAAGCGGGCCAGGCGCGGCATGCGCTCGAACATGAGGTCCATGTCCTCGATGTCGCGGCTGCCGATGTGGTGCTCGGCGGTGCCGACGCAGAGGAACAGAAGCGATTTCGCGATGGCGTGGAACAGGACGAGGAACGTGGCCGCCCAGATGGCCTCAGGCGTGCCGACGCCGGCGCACGCGACGATGAGGCCGAGGTTGGCGATCGTCGAGTACGCGAGCACGCGCTTGGCGTTGCTCTGCGAGATGGCCATGAACGAGCACAGGGCGAACGTGATGCCGCCGACGAGCACGACCATGAGGCTCGGCATGACGGTCATGAAGTTGCCCGAGAACGATGCCGTTCCCGCGTAGAAGATGGGAGCGAGCTTGACGAGCAGGAAGACGCCCGCCTTCACCATCGTCGACGAATGCAAGAGCGCGCTCGTGGGGGTCGGGGCCNCGCGAGCACGCGCTTGGCGTTGCTCTGCGAGATGGCCATGAACGAGCACAGGGCGAACGTGATGCCGCCGACGAGCACGACCATGAGGCTCGGCATGACGGTCATGAAGTTGCCCGAGAACGATGCCGTTCCCGCGTAGAAGATGGGAGCGAGCTTGACGAGCAGGAAGACGCCCGCCTTCACCATCGTCGACGAATGCAAGAGCGCGCTCGTGGGGGTCGGGGCCACCATGGCGCCTAAGAGCCAGGTATGAAACGGCATCTGTGCGGCCTTCGTGATGCCCGCGAACGCGAGGCAGGTTACCGGCAGCACGACGATGGCGGGGTTCTGAATGCCGAACACGATGAAATCGACGAAGGAGAGCGTACCGAGGCCGATGACCATGAAGTACAGGGCACCCAAAAATCCGAGGCCGCCGAGGATGTTCATGATGATTTGGCGGAAAGCGTTCTTGATCGCCTCGTCGGTCTTCGTGTACCCGATGAGCAAAAACGAGCAGACCGTCGTGATCTCCCAGGCTGCGAACAGCCACATCATGTTGTTCGAGAACACGATGCCGAACATGGCGGCGAGGAACAGGAACATAAGCGCGAAGAACGTCGGCCTGCGATCGGGTTCGTCGGCGTGATGGGCTTGGAAATCTTCCATGTAGCCGATTGCGTACACGCAGATCCCCGAGCCGATAATGCCGATGACGAGCGCCATCAAAAGCGAGAGGGAGTCGAGATAGAGCCCGTATTGAACGCTCACATGGTGCGCGAACCCGAATTCGAGAACGAGCGTGCCGACAACCTGGATGATTGCAAGCACCGAGGCGAGCACATTCCTGTACTTGATGCCGTAAGCGAGTATGACGACGGCTATCAGGATGCTGATGCCCGTACATACGTAGTCGATCACCGGCGATGCGTACTCGAAGTACACTCCCCCGGCTCCGAGATAGGTTCCCGCTAGCAGCACGGATGCGAGGCCGATGACAAGGGCCGAAACGCTGACAATCACTTTTCTCGCTTGGTTGTTTCTCACGACGAGAAGAACCGCCGCAACAACCAGCGGGAAAAGGATTAGAAATCCAAGCATACCCACGTGGCTTCCCCCTTCGAATAAAGTGCCATTCTTACAATAATGGCGGCACGAGCCGCCGCGTAAACTCTAGCAAAGATGGAACTCGTCGCCCGCTCGACGCTTCAGACGTGGGGTTTTTATTCGGTCAGCGGGACGTTGGGGCAAATCGTACGATACGATCGGTAGGATAAGGATGGTGGACGGCGCAAAGCCCTCCCGCCCTCTCGCGCTCCCCGAGATTCCCATTCCGCAGCCTGCGACCGCTTTTCATATACCTAGCAATATGCTAGGATTACCAACATTATTCCGAACCGCGATTATTTCAGACGAGAAAGGATCGGACATGGGGACTATCAAAGCCGTATGCGTAAGCGATGCGAAGGGCGTGCAGAAGGAGGAGGTCGGATCGGCGGTTATCGAGCCCGATTTCGGCATCGTCGGCGACGCCCATGCGGGTAAGTGGCACCGGCAAGTCAGCTTGCTCTCGTACGAGAGCATCGAGGATTTCAAGGCGCGCGGCGCTGAAGTGGTCGACGGATCGTTCGGCGAGAACCTCATCGTCGAAGGCATCGACGTGAAAGCGCTCCCCGTAGGTACGCAGCTTGCTTCGGGTGACATTCGCATGGAGATCACGCAGATCGGCAAGCAGTGCCACAGCCATTGCGCGATCTACCATCGCATGGGCGATTGCATCATGCCGCGTGAAGGAGTGTTCGCTAAAGTGCTGACCGGTGGAACCGTGGCCAAAGGCGATACGATCGAGGTATGCGAATAGCACATGCGTGCATGCGAAAAGCGCTTGCGGCGAGGTTTCTTCGCCCGAAACAGCTCGAAGCGTGTTGATATGATGTGCGAACGGCACAATTATCGCCCTACCGTCGGAATGCGCCCCGTAGCCCCCTAGACTCGAATATGCGGCACAGAGTCGCTTATCATCGGCAACGCGTTCAACATGGTTGCAAGCGTTACCAGCATTTGCCCTGCGGGGTAGGAAGTTAGGTTTTCATGTCTACAGGTACAGTCAAGTGGTTCAGCTCTGAAAAAGGTTACGGCTTCATCTCTCAAGAGGGCGGCGAGGACCTTTTCGTGCATTTCAGCGAAATCCAAGGCGACGGGTTCAAGAACCTCGAAGAGCACGACCAGGTCGAGTTCGTCATCGCCAAGGGTTCTAACGGCAAGAACCAAGCGACCCAGGTTCACACCATCTAAACTGCTCGAATATAGTACGAAAAAACGGCCCCGATGGGGCCGTTTTCTTTTCGCGCAACCAAGGTTAAACGCCCGGATTCCCAAGCGCTTCCTGCTCTGCATCGACTACGCGTGGTGAGCGCGAGTGCCGGTCAAGAGGTTGATGATGGCGATCAGGATGATGGAGCCTATCAGGGCCACGACGAACGACCATAGGTTGAACCCGGTAAAGCCGCTCGCTCCGAAGAAGCTCATGACGAACCCGCCCACCAAGGCCCCGATGATGCCCGTCACGACATTCTTAAGCAGCCCGCCATCGGTTTTCATGATCATATTCCCGATCCAGCCCGCGAGCCCGCCGATCACGATCCATACTATAATGCTCATGTTCTCGCTCCTTTCCAAGGGGTAATTCGATTACTGCATGACTTATGGTAGTGCGCCGACTGAGAGGCCGCGTTCGGAAAAACCATTCGTACCCTTCCCGTATGCAGGCCGTTTTCGGCGGAAACCGAACGGAAACCATCCCGTCACCATGGGCGGTTGCGCACCCTCCGCTCGCCGATGCGACGCCAATCATCCCCCTGAAGCGCAGGATGCGCTTACGGGATGGCATCATGAAGGTTGAACCCGCAAGCAAAGCGCTTTACGAGGAGACTTATGATTAGGCCGATAGATGCAGATCAGCTTCGGGGCTCCAAAGCGATGCCGCTGGTGCTTCGCGTTTTCGGAGAGTTCGAAGCGCCCGAGTATTCGGATGAAGGCGTTCGGGAGTTTCAAGAGTACGTCGACGAACGCGCAATGGAGCAGCGGCTGAGAAGCGGCGAGCTGCTCATGTGGGGCTATTTCGTGGACGGTCGGGTTGTAGGCGTGATCGCGATGCGGCCGATCGGCCAAGTATCCCTCCTCTTCGTCGATAAGGAGCACCATAGAAGGGGCATAGCGAGGCGGCTGCTCGACGCCGCCGTTTCAACCTGCATGAAGCGCAGCGCCCGCATCGAGACGACCGTGAACTCTTCTCCGTACGCTGTGGGGTTTTACCGTAAACTCGGATTCGTTGAAACGGATGGCGAGCAAACGCTGAACGGGATTCGCTTCGTGCCGATGAAGCGAACAGAACCATAGCCGTCGGTGCCTGCATGCAGGGGGGCGCCGATGCGCCGTCCGAGCGATGGCGAGGATTCGGGCAGAACGACGATGAGGTTCCGACCGCATCCGCATTCGGAATCGCCGCCGCCCGCTCCGAAGGCGGATTCGTGCGAAAACGCCCCTTGGGTGGCGGCCAACCGTCGTTTTGCGAAAAGAAATCGACCTCAGAGACGGTTGGGGAGTGCCCAACCTGACAGTGATTCGCGAAACCGCAGGTCACAAAATCGCCGACGGCGATCTCGACGGTCAGGGTTTCGCAAAAGTTTCGCAAAGCGACGGTTGACCGCCATTTTTTGGTGTTTTTCGGCAAAATCGGATTAACAATGCCGACATCGACCGGTTTCGCCCCGAATCGCAATGAAACGCCTTTTCACGGGTTCGCAGGCAGCATGCAGAGCAGCCGCGCTGCATGCAAAAATAAAGCAGGCCACCGTGTTTCCATCGATGGCCTGCTGTAAGTTGCTGGTCGGGTTGACAGGATTTGAACCTGCGACCCCTTGACCCCCAGTCAAGTGCGCTACCAAACTGCGCCACAACCCGTAGATTCCGCTTTTCGCTAACCTCAAAAGCAGCGTTGTTTATATTAGTGGTAATCTCCCTTCGTTTCAAGGGTGCATTTTCGAAAATTGCTGAAAAACGGTCTGTTTTCTCGGGTTTACGTCAGGTTTACGAGAGCAGACGTATCCGGGCGGGCAATCATTACGTCTTCCAGAAATCACGAATGAGGTCGCGCCGATCGGCTTGCCCCGTTTTGTGGAGGATGTTGTGCACGTGAACCTTCACCGTGCTCAAGGCGAGGTGCATGGTCGAGGCGATGTTCTGGTTGTCGTTGCCCAAAAGCACGTAGTAAAGCACCTCTAATTCGCGCTCGGAAAGCTGATGGCGGTTTCCGTAAAGCCTGAGATTTTGGTTTACCAGCTCTTCTTGCCGTCCCCCGCCCTGCACCAAAGGTCGCTCGAACCGCAATGCGAGCGTTCTCACGGCATCGCGGGCTGCGACGAATGCAACGATGAGCATGAGGAGGTTCTCCATGTAGTTGCGCTCGACGCCGAAAGTCCGCACGCCGGCATCGAGCGTAGCAGGCTCGACCAGCAGGAAGAAGTTCGCGTCCGATGCAACCACCGCGATACCGAGCACCCAAAGCATGGCGTAGAGTCCCCCATGTCGCTTCAGGCGCGCCCTCTCCTCGTCGGATTTCGTCGCCGCGAACCGAATTCCTATGTAGAGCAACATCCAGTACAGCATGAGGGCTCGCATCGAGTAGAACACGAAGCGTTGGACGTTTCTCTCGGGCACCAGGACAAGCGCGAGAATGCTTCCCAGAACGAAGACGATGCCCGGCGCAACGAGCACCGCCCGTCGCGTTTCGCCCAAGTAATCGCAAACGATCAGCCAAAAGGATACGAGGAACCCTCCCCCCGCGATAATCGAGGCAACCGAACGGGCAACCACGTAGAACGAATCCATCGCCCCCTCGGTCAGGAACGTCACGAAATCGTCTTGGAATACCCAGGCGACATCGAAGAAGTAGAACAAGAACGCAACGAACGCCAGGAGCATCATGCGCTTGCGCGACACCAGGTAGGCCGAAAGGCACGTCGCCGAAGCGAGAATGGAAGCAAGAAGCACGATAAGCGTGAAGTGGAAGAGCAGCAATTCCATCCGAGCACCTCATTCGACGACGATTCAGGCAAACGCGTTCCATGATACACGATCGGCTCGCTTGCTAAACGGCGATCCCCGTTTCGAGCCGGCAGCTTCCCGATCGAAAGCACCACCTCTTCTATCAGGGGTTTAGCGAGGGTGTAGAGACAACTCCCGCTTTTTACACCCACGCTCGTCCCCTCGGTAAACCCCTTTACACCTTTCCTTCACAAATCGAGGGGTCCATGCTGGGCGCCAAGGGGCCGTCGTCGGAGGCTTGAAGCGCCTCAGTTCACGGCTTGGCGAAGAATCTCAACCGTTAGAGAAAGGGAGTTCGCACATGGCTGGTGTAAACGTCAAGAGCGAAATCAAACCCCTGAAGCAGGTGCTGCTTCACCGACCGGGAAAGGAGCTTTTGAACCTCACGCCGAATACGCTCGAAGAGCTGCTGTTCGACGACATCCCGTTTCTGAAAGTCGCCCAGGAGGAGCATGACGCCTTCGCGCAGGCGCTTCGCGACAACGGCGTCGAGGTGTACTACCTCGAAGACCTGACCGCCGACGTGCTCGAAGCCGATCCGGCGCTTCGCGAGCAGTTTCTCAGGCAGTGGATCGAAGAGGCCGGCATCCGCACCGACCGCTATCAGAAGATCATCTTCGACTACATGCAGGAAAACTATCCCAATGCGTTGGACTTCGTGCTCAAGACCATGGAGGGCATCAACCTTGCCGAGCTGCACACCGACAAATCGAACTCGCTCGTGGACCTCGTGAGCGAATCCTCGAAGATGGTGATCGCACCCATGCCGAACCTCTACTTCACCCGCGACCCGTTCGCTATGATCGGCAACGGCGTTTCCATCAACAGGATGTACTCGGTCACCCGCAACCGCGAGACCATCTACGGCGAGTACATCTTCGCGCATCATCCGCTGCTCAAGGGCACGCCCGAGTACTACAGCCGTTACAACACCTTCCACATCGAAGGCGGCGACATCCTGAACCTCAACGACCACGTGCTCGCCATCGGCATCTCCCAGCGCACCGAGCCCGATGCGATCGACGCCATCGCGAAGAACATCTTCGGCGATCCCACAAGCCCGATCGACACGATCCTCGCGTTCAACATTCCGAACTCGCGCGCGTTCATGCACCTCGATACGGTGTTCACGCAGATCGACACCGATAAGTTCACCATCCACCCCGGCATCATGGGGCCGCTCACCGTGTTCGAGATCACGCCCGAGGGCGAAGGCATCAAGGTGCGCGAGATGAACGATACGCTCGAAACCGTCCTCGAGACCTACCTGGGGCTGCCCGTCGAACTCATCCCCTGCGGCGGCGGCGACCGCATCGCAGCCGAGCGCGAACAGTGGAACGACGGCTCGAATACGCTCTGCATCGCTCCGGGCACCATCGTGGTGTACGAGCGCAACGACGTGACGAACAAAGTGCTCAAGGACAAGGGGCTCAAGGTGATCGAGGTTCCCTCCGCCGAGCTCTCGCGCGGCCGTGGCGGCCCGCGCTGCATGAGCATGCCCATCTGGCGCGAAGACTAGATCATACGGCTTTAAGACGGTGCCGGATTCGACGGATGCGTTGGTCCGGCACCGCTCGTTATCGGACGATTCTTGGAAGGGATGCACATGGAAGAACAGAAGAAACAGGGCATCGGCCTGTTCGGGCTGATCGGCATGGTGGTCAGCTCGTGCATCGGTTCGGGCGTATTCGCCATCACCGGGCAGCTCGCACAGGTCGCTGCGCCCGGCAGCGCGCTCATCGCCTGGGGCATCGTCGGCTTCGGGTTCATGATGCTCGCGCTCTCGCTCGCGAACCTCGGCGCCAAGCGCCCCGACCTCCACGGCATATTCCAATACGCCGAAGAAGGCTTCGGACCGTTCGCTGGATTCCTTTCCGGCTGGGGGTACTGGCTCTCGGCGTGGCTCGGCAACGTCGCGTTCGCCACGATGATGATGTCGACGGTCGGGTATTTCTTCCCCTCTTTCTTGCCCGGCAACACGATCCCCTGCATAGCCGTGGCCTCGGTCATCATGTGGCTGCTCACCCTGCTCGTCATCCGCGGGGTTGAAAGCGCGTCGTTCCTGAACGCCATCGTCATGGTGTGCAAGGTCGCTTCGATCGCGGTGTTCATCGCGTTCACGCTGTTCCTGTTCAACGCGAACGTGTTCACCGCCGACTTCTGGGGCATGCTCCAGAACAACATGGCGGCCATGGGCGAGCTCGGAGGCGAGGCGGTCGGGATCGGCAGCATCGGGGAGCAGGTGACGAACTGCCTCATCATACTCATGTGGACGTTCGTGGGAATAGAGGGCGCAACCGTCATGTCGTCTCGCGCACGGCGCAAGAGCGATGTGGGAAAGGCCACCGTCATCGGCCTTATCTGCCTGCTCGCCATCTACGTCTGCGCGTCGGTGCTCCCCTACGGCTACATGCCCTACACCGAGATCGCAGCCATGAACTACCCCGCCATGCTCTACGTGTTCGAGTCGATGGCGCCCGGCTGGGGCGGTGCGTTCGTATCCATCGCCATCATCATCTCGGTCATGGGCTCGTGGCTTTCCTTCACGATCCTACCCGCCGAGACCACCTCGGACATGGCCGAGCGCAAGCTTCTGCCCGCAGCCTGGGGCAAGCTTAACGCCAAGCGCGCGCCGCAGTTCAGCCTGCTTCTGGTGGGCGCGTGCACGCAGGTGTTCATGCTCACGCTCCTCTTCTCCGCCGACGCGTACAACTTCGCGTTCTCGCTGTGCACCGTGGCCATCGTGATCACGTGGACCATGGCGGCGGCCTACCAGGTGAAGTACTCGGCCGAGAACAGGCAGACCGGCCAGATGATCATCGGCATCGTAGCCGTCGCCTTTCAGGTTATCGGCGTGCTGTTCAACGGCTGGTCGTTTTTGCTGCTCACGTGCGTCGGCTACGTCCCCGGATTCCTCGTGTACGCAAAGGCGCGCAAAGATCAGGGGCGCGGTCTCACGAACCCCGAGAAGATCGGCATGGGCACCATCACCGCGCTCGGCGCGCTCTCGCTCGTGCTGCTCGCGCTGGGCGTCATCAGCTTCTAAGTTCCTTGCATCTTCTGCTACGGCGGCGTACGGTTGAGCTGCCTCGAAAGGAGTACCGTTATGAACATAGCCACGATCGGCGTCGAAGACTGGCTCAACGTGTGGGAGAAAAGCGCCACTTACGACATCGCGCAATCCACCATCTCTTCGATGACCATGGACGAGATCCTCGCGCTCGACGAGCATGAGGGCGCCGATTTCTACGAGCGCCTCGGCAGAGAGAAGATGAACTACGGATGGATCGAAGGCTCCCCCGAATTCAAGGTCGAGGTATCGAAGCTCTACCGCTCGGTCGATCCCGACAACATCCTCCAGACCAACGGGGCCACCGGCGCGAATCTGCTCGCCTTGCTCGCACTCGTGGAGCCGGGCGATCACGTCATCGCCGAATACCCCACTTATCAGCCGCTCTACGAGATCCCGCGCACGCTCGGAGCAGAGGTCGAGTACTGGCACATCCGCCAGGAGAACGGCTGGAACCCCGACGTCGAGGAGCTCAAGCGCCTCGTGCGCCCCGACACGAAGCTCATATGCATCAACAACGCAAGCAACCCCCTCGGCACCGTGCTTTCCGCCGACATGCTCGAGGAAATCGTCGAAATCGCCCGTTCGGTCGGCGCCTACGTGCTCTCCGACGAGGTGTACCTGCCGCTTGAGGACACCGAATCGTATCGCTCGATGGCCGACCTCTACGAAAGGGCCGTGGTTACCAACAGCCTCTCGAAGACCTACTCGGTTCCCGGCGCCCGCATCGGTTGGACCGTTTCCAACAAGGAGCTCGCCGACCGGTTCCGCGTGTACCGCGACTACACCATGATCTGCGACGGCGTGTTCAACGACGCGCTCGCCGTGCACGTGCTCAGGAACAAAGAGAAGGTGCTCGATCGCAACCGCGCCATCGTGGAGAACAACCTGGCCATTGCCCAGGCGTGGGTTGATGGCGAACCTCGGGTGAGCTGGGTCGCGCCCAAAGCGGTTTCAACCTCCTACATCCAGCTCGATATCCCCATCGACGATGAGCGGTTCTGCATCGACCTGCTGCGCGACTACGGCGTGCTGCTCGTACCGGGCAGCAGATTCGAGCTCCCCTGCGGAGCCCGCCTCGGATATTGCGCCGCAGAAACGACGCTGCGCGAGGGTCTCGATCGTTTGAGCCGGGCGCTGCGCCGATTCGACTAGCACACGCAACGAAGGTGCCCCGAACGCTACCGGGCTTCGAGCCGGACCTCGTTCGGGGCACCTTCGCATGGACGGGCTCTATTTCTCGATGAACCGCGCCGCCCGATCGAGTACGATATCGGCGATCTCGCTTTTCGCGAGCCGAGGCACGTCGAGCACGCCGTCGGCGCTCACGAGCCACACCTTGTTGTCGTCGGTGCCGAAGCCGAGGCTTCCCCCCACATCGTTCGCAACGATCATGTCGGCATTCTTTTTCGAAAGCTTGACCTGAGCGTTCTCTATCACACCATCGGTTTCGGCTGCAAACCCAACCACCACCTGGGAAGTTTTCGCGTTGCCGAGCGTCGAGAGGATATCGGGGTTCTCGACAAGCTCGATCGTCGAGAGCTCGGCGTCGGCAGCTCCCTTTTTGAGTTTTCGAGAAGCGGGATTCTTCGGCCTCATATCGCTGACCGCAGCCGCGAACACGGCGATGTCGCAACGGGCGAACGCCTCCTCTGCCGCAGCGAGCATTTCCCTTGCGCTTTCAACGGCAACCGTGCGCACGCCTCGGGGGGCGTCAAGCGCCGTAGGACCCGATACGAGCGTGACTTCCGCTCCGCGCAACGCGGCCGCCTGGGCGATCGCATATCCCATCTTGCCCGAAGACCGGTTCGTAAGATAGCGAACCGGATCGATGGCCTCGACGGTCGGGCCCGCGGTTACTAGCACCCGCTTCCCCTGAAGGTCCCGCTCGACACCCAGCACGCGAAGCGTCCGATCGACGATCTCGTCAACATCGGCCAATCGGCCCCTTCCCACTTCGCCGCAGGCAAGGTAGCCGTCGTCCGCCTCGATGAAGTGCGTGCCGCGGGTATGGAGCACGCCCATGTTCTTGCGCGTTGCCGGGTTCTCGTACATATGCACGTTCATTGCGGGAGCGATGATCAAAGGGACCGTCAACGCGAGCGCCGTTGTAGTGAGCAGATCGTCGGCGATGCCGCACGCCAGCTTTGCGAGCACGTTCGCCGTGCAGGGCGCGATGAGCATCGCGTCGGCTTCCTGAGCGAGCGATATGTGGTGTATGGGATCTCCCGGCTCGTCGAACAACCTGACTGCAACCGGTTCGCGCGTAAGCGCTCGAAACGTCGTGGGGCCGATGAATTCGCACGCGTGCTCGGTCATCACCACCTTGACGCGGACCCCCGCTTTCTGAAGCCCCCTCACGATCTCGGCCGACTTGTAGGCGGCAATGCACCCCGTCACGCCGAGTAGGACGGTCTTCTGGGCGCATTCCGACCGGCGCGACCCGTCCGCTGCTCTATCCATCGATGCGCTCCTTAACATAAGGGATCGTTACGTCGAAGAGCACTTTCGCATGCGCCTTGCTGCGATCGAGGCACGGCACGTATACGAAATCGCCATCTCCGATCGGATTTCCCGCTTCCCGCGCCTTCTCTTCGTAGAACGGCTTGAGTTCGGCTCCGATGTCGTAGATCGTCTCAAGGCAGTCGACTGCGAATCCGGGGCAGACGAAGAACACACGCCCTTCCCTTGCCTCGGCCCAGCGGGCGAGCACCTCGGTCGTGTAGGGCGAAAGCCACTCGCGGCCCTTGTCGAAGCGGCATTGGTATCCGATGGTCCAACGCTTGCGATCGATCCCGAGCTCGCTTGCGATCTGGAGGCTCGACGCACCGGTCTGCAGCTCGTAGGTGTCCCCCGCCTCGATATCCTTCAGGGGAATCGAGTGGAACGAGAGCAGCAGCTGATCGTCGGATTCGGGATCGAATCCCGCATGTTTGATCGAAGCGGCGAGGGCCTTTATGTACATCGGATTATCGTGATAGTTGTCGATGAAATCGTAGGTTCCCTTCCAGCCTGTCTTCTTTACGGCTCGCTCGACGCCGTCGTGAACCGAACCGGTCGTCGAATGCGCGCTCTGGGGGTACAGCGGAAGCACGACCACGTGGCTGCAGCCTTCGCCGGCGAGATCTTTGAAGGCCGATTGTATGCTCGGATCGCTGTAGCTCATCGCGTGGCGCACGACGACGTCGCCGTAGCCGCCCTCGGCGAACGCGGCGGAGAGCCCGTGCACGAGCTTCTCGTGGGCGATGGTGAAGGGCGATCCTTCCTCGGTCCAGATCTGCTCGTATTTCGCGCCGCTTTTGCGACCGCGCACCGGCAGGATGCACAAATGCACGATGAGCCACCAGCAGACCCTGTTCATCGGGGCTATTCTTTTATCCAAGAGAAACTTACCCAGGTACTTACGCACTGCTTTCGGCTTCGGGGAAGAGGGGGTTCCCGTATTCACCAACAACACGCCGCATCGAGTATGCGCCGGCATATTTCCATCACTCCTGCCCATTCGGTAAGTTGAAACGAAACCGTCATGTAGGTTCACGAACAATCTAGTATACTCTAGCCTCGTATCAAGGCAATAGGAGCGCAGGGATGGGAAAGCAAACGGAAAAAACGGGTTCCCGCCAAACCATGGCGAGCGAAGAAAAGGCACAGGACCCCGAGTCCAGCACATCCCGCACGCCCCCGTCTTCGCAGGCAAGCGAGGATGGGCAGCGAATACCAGACGACGGACCGCTCGGCACATCGGCCGATGTGCCGAGCCGCGAAGCGCCGAAGGCGGCGGGGAAAGAATCGCCCCTCGTCCAGTTCGCCAGCGAACTCAAAGCCCAGGTGTTCCATAACCAAGGGTTTCTCAAGATCGACTATTTCACGATGTTCTGGCTGTTCGTGGCCGGATCGGTATTCGGTCTGACTGTCGAAACGGTCTACCACGCCATCGTGTTCGGCGGATGGGAGAGCCGAGCCGGCCTCGTATGGGGGCCGTTCTCCCCTATCTACGGCACAGGTGCGGTGCTGCTCACGCTGTTCCTCAACCGCTATTATCACTCTCACAACCTTGTAATATTCCTCATATCGATGGTGGTGGGCTCGGCGATCGAGTACGTGACCAGCTGGGGCATGGAAACGTTTTGGGGCGCGATCGCTTGGGATTACACGGGCACCTTCGGCAGCATCCAGGGCAGGACCAACTTTTTCTTCGGGATGATGTGGGGCATGCTCGGACTCGTGTGGGTCCGCATCATCATGCCCGTCGTGAAGCGCGTGTTCTCCCATATCGATTCGAAGAGCAGGATCGCCCGCATCGCCACCGTGCTCATGACGCTGTTCATGGCAGCGAACATCGCCTGCACGTGTTTGGCCCTCGACCGGGAAAGCCAGCGCATGGCGGGCATCCCCGCAACCGATCCCATCCAGAAGTTCTGCGACGACGTGTTCCCCGACAGTTTCCTCCAAGCGCGATTTCAGAACATGACGGTCACGGCTAAGAAATAGCCGGGGGCCGAACCGCTGCGGCCGAAAAGGTACTTGGGCGCTCTCCGGGTCGAAACGACCGAGCGAACTCCGGCGACGGCGTCGCACGCCGCACGCAGGTTTCGGCTATCGAAGCGATCCTTTCCCGATAGCGGCGTATGCCGTTTCGCCTGCTTCGGTTCTCCCCCGAGAACGATCGGAGATCGATTCGAGTGCACGAGCCAGATCTGCGGGCAGACCATCGACGAATTCGAGGTCTTCGCCCGTTGCAGGATGGGTGAATGCAAGGCGATAGGAGTGGAGGAACTGCCTCGTCAAGCCGAGCTGCATTGCGACCGATCCGCTTCCGTACACGGGATCGCCCACACAGGCATGCTTGATGTAGTTCATATGCACGCGTATCTGATGCGTCCTTCCGGTGAAGAGCTTGCAGTCGACGAGCGTGTACCCGTCGTCCTTCGGTCCCGCGTCAAAGCGCTCGAGCACGGTAAACGTCGTAATCGAGTCGCGGGCCGAAGCGGAATCGCTGACCGCCATGCGCGTGCGCTCGCGATCAGCACGCGCTATGGGAGCGTCGATCATCCCCGTATCGTGCGGGATGACGCCCTGTACGAGCGCCAGATAATGCCGATCGACGATGCGGTCGCGGATATCGTCCATGAGGCTTTGGCCCACCTCGTCGGTCTTGGCTGCGAGCATGAGGCCGCTCGTATCGCGATCGAGCCGGTGAACGATGCCGAGGCGGTCGCGCTCCCCCTGAACGTTGCAGAGGTTGTCGGCTCCGCAATGGTAGATGAGGGCGTTCACAAGCGTTCCGTCGAAGTGATCGGGCGACGGGTGGCATACCAATCCGACCTGCTTCGACAAAACGATGAGGTAGTCGTCTTCGTAGCGGATGTCGAGATCGATCGGCTGCCCGACCAGGTGCGTTCGGGGAGCCTCTTCGGATACCTCGTAGACGATCGTATCGCCCGCGCAGACCGCCGCCTTCTTCGCAAGCGATTCGCCGTTGACGAAGACGCGGCCTTCCTCGATGGCTTTGACCGCTGCCGACCTGCTCGGATACAGCTTTCGGGCGGCAGCGAGGGCGTCGAGGCGCATCCCGTCGTCTTCGGGGGCGACGATATGGACGAGTGAACGCGCCATCAGGCCGCAGGCCCTTTCCCGTCGTCGCCTCGATCGGCCTTCCACCCATCGTCCCCAAGTGCCGTCGTTGCGGCAGCGCGAAGGTCGGCTTTTCTCCACGCGTAGAGCATGCTGGCGATGAACACGACGAAACCGCACGTGACGCCGATATCGGCAACGTTGAACACGGGGAAATCGATGAACGTGAAATCGACGAAGTCAACCACATAGCCGAGCGTGAAACGGTCGAGCGCGTTGCCGATGCCCCCCGCGAACACGAGGGCGAGGCCGATGATCTGACCTGCGTTCATGTCCTTCGAAGCGATGACGAGGTACGCGACGAGCGCGATGCAGACGACGATCGACATGATGCCGAGAGCGAACGTCGAATCGCCGAACATCCCCCATGCGGCACCGGTGTTGTGAACGAGCCTGAAACGAAACAGCCCTGCAATCGGATCGCCTATCACATCGCCCGGTGCAAACGACGTGTTAAAGTAGCTTTTGGTCGCCACGTCGACGGCAAGCCACACGGCCGCCAAACAAGCGAACAAGAGCGCCGCACGTCCGCGTCCGCATTCCTTCGGAGATTTCGCCGAAGGCTTTGCGGAAGGCTCGGTCTGGGTCTCTGTCGGGGTTTGCTCCACGGCGCTATTCCTTGTAGCCGATGGCGTCGAGCGCATCGCCGCAGCGCTTGCACACATCCGGGTGGTTCGGGTTGCCGCCGAGCTCGCGGTAGTTCCAGCAGCGCGGGCATTTCTCTCCGTGTGCGCGGCCGATGCGCACGGAGAGCTCGTCGCCCTCGACGAACGTGACCTGCGATACGATGAACAGCTCCTCGAACACCTCGGGTGCGAACCGCTCGGTATAGTCGAGCACCGAGCGCGGTGCGGTGATCTCGATGGACGCCTCTTGGCTCTTGTTGATCTCCTTGGCGCCGCGCGCCTCCTCGAGCGCCTTCATGGCCACCTCGCGCACGCCGAGCACGACGCCGAACGCCTCGGAGATATGCTCGGCTCCCCCTGCGGGGACGGCCGGCATGAAGTCGCTATCCTCGGGCCAGCCCGCGAGCTGCACGCTCTGCGGATGCCCGTTTTCGGAGCGCAAGCCTTGAGGGTAGCTCTCCCACACCTCGTCGGTCGTGAAGGACAGGATGGGGGCGAGCACGCGCACGAGTACCTCGAGGATGTTCATGAGCACGGTCTGGGCGCCGCGGCGCAGCAGCGAATCGGGTGCCTCGGAGTACAGGCGGTCCTTGAGCGCGTCCATGTAGACGGCCGAGAGGTCGCTCACGATGTAGTCGTACACGGCTCGGTACACCAGGTGGTATTTGTAGGCGTCGTAGGTCGCCTCGACGTCGTGGAGCAGGTGCTGCACGCGCACGAGCGCCCACTGGTCGAGCGGCGAGAGGTCGCCCCACGAGGCGACCGCGTCGCTGCGGTAGTCGAAGTCGGCGAGGTTGCCGAGCAAAAACCTGAACGTGTTGCGGATACGGCGGTAGGCCCCGCCCGCGCGATCGGGTATCTTTCTCTTTTTCACCATGATGTGTGTAAGAGACAGGCACGCGCCCTTGGAGCGGCGGTCCTATATCGGAAGAGAGTCGG
>NZ_LT964679.1:992034-1062530 GCF_900240215.1 Raoultibacter timonensis
GACGTCGGCCGGATCGATGCCGTTGCCCGCCGATTTCGACATCTTCTTGCCCTCGGCGTCCATCGTGAATCCGCAGTGCATGACCGATTTGTACGGAGCCACTCCGTAGGCCCCCACGCTTGTGAGGATGGAGGACTGGAACCACCCGCGATGCTGGTCGGAGCCCTCGAGGTACATGTCGGCCGGGAAGGTGAGGCCCTCGTCTGCGCGGTAGCGGCACACGCTCGTATGGCTCACGCCGCTCTCCCACCACACGTCGAGGATGTCCTTCTCGGGAACGAGCTCGTGGGAACCGCACACCTCGCACGCGACGCTCTTGGGCAAATACTCGCTCGGATCCTTCGTGAACCACGCGTCGGCGCCCTCCGTGCGGAAGAGCTCGATCACCGCGTCGAACGTCTCCTCGGTGGCCACGGTGCTGTTGCACTTGGCGCACTTGAAGACGGGGATCGGCACGCCCCACGAACGTTGGCGCGAGATGCACCAGTCGGGACGGTCGGCCACCATCGAGCCGATGCGGTTCGAGGCCCATTCGGGAATCCATGTGACGTCGTTCTCGATGACGCGCATGGTGTTCTCGCGCAGGCCGGTTTTGTCCATCGAGACGAACCACTGGTCGGTTGCGCGGAAGATCACGGGCTTGTGGCAGCGCCAGCAATGGGGGTAGCTGTGCGTAATGCTCTTCTCGGCGACGAGCGTTCCCTGCTCGCGCAGCCACTCGATAATGACGGGATTCGCCTCGTCGGTATCGAGCCCAGCGAACTGGCCCGCCTCGTCGGTAAAACGCCCGTTGTCGTCGACGGGCATGAGCAGCGGGATGTCGAACTCGATGGCTACGAGGTAGTCGTCTTGGCCGTGGCCCGGTGCGGTATGGACCGCGCCGGTGCCGGTGTCGAGCGTCACGTGGTCGCCGTAGATCACGGTACCCTTGAGGTCCTGGCGAACGGGGGCGGTATAGGTGAGGCCGTAGAGCTCGCGGCCTTTCAGGGCAACGGGTTCGCCGTCGGCACCGGAAACGATGCGGTAGGTATCCCAGCCCGCCGTCTCGGCCACCTGCTCGACGAGGTCGAGGGCCATGAGGAGGTAGCTCCCGTCGACTTCGACCATCACGTAATCGGCATCGGGAGCCAAGCTCACCGCCGTGTTGGCGGGAAGCGTCCAGGGCGTGGTGGTCCAGATGAGCACGTAAGCGTCCGCATCGACGCCGGCAGCCTCGAAGACGCCCGGAACCGTGTCGAGCTTGAACTTGACGTAGATGGAGGGCGACGTCTCGTCGCTGTACTCGATTTCGGCCTCGGCGAGGGCGGTATGGCAGCTTTTGCACCAATGGATGGGCTTGCGGCCCCGGTAGATCGCGCCGTCGAGGTACATCTTCTTGAATATCTCGACGTTGCCCGCCTCGTATCCGGGCGTGAACGTGAGGTACGGATGATCCCAATCGGCGTTGACGCCGAGGCGCTTGAAGCCTTCGCGCTGCACGTCGACGTACTTCTCGGCCCACTCGCGGCACAGGCGGCGCAGGGTCGGTTGGTCGATGGCGGCCATCTTGTCGGGGCCGAGCGTCACCTCGACCATATGCTCGATGGGCTGGCCGTGGCAGTCCCACCCTGGGACGTAGGGCGTATAGAAACCGCGCTGGGCATGGCTTTTTATCACGAAATCCTTGAGGATCTTATTGAACGCGTGTCCGATATGGATCGGGCCGTTCGCGTACGGGGGGCCGTCGTGCAGAACGAAGGGTTCGCCGTCTTTGTTCTTCTCGAGCACCTTCCAGTACAGGTCGGCCTCCTCCCACTTCGCCAAGCGCTTCGGCTCGTTTTCGGGCAGATTCGCACGCATGGCAAAATCGGTTTTGGGCAGATTCATCGTTTCCTTGTAGCTGTTTCCCACGCCGTCTCCTCAGGTTATCGTATTCACTCGGGCCAGCGGCCCGGATAATCGCATCAAACTTGAACATTATAGGGGAATTTCCTCATTTCCCCCGTGCCTTACGATACTTTTCAAAATTGTGACATACGGGGTCGTACGAGAATGTTTATACTGGCTCAGGACACGATTTAACGACAAGCATGATTCGAGGTGACCCATGGGCTTTGAAATCGTTACCGATTCGAGCTGCAATCTCTTAGAGGATATGATCGACGACTTCGGTCTCCATATTCTTCCGCTCACGTTCATGATCGATGGCGAGCAGTACCAAAGCTATCTCAAAGGCGAACGAACCGATCTGAAGCAGTTCTACACCATGATGCGCGAGGGAAAGGTCATCACCACCTCCCTGCCGAACCTCGCCGATTCCGAAAAGCTCTTCAGGAACCTGCTCGAAGAAGGGCAGGACATACTCTATCTGGGATTCTCCAGCGGGCTTTCCGGAACCTACGAGGCGATCGACCTTCTGTTGAAGGATCTGAAGAACGAGTTCCCCGAGCGCACGATACGCTCGGTCGAAACGCTGGCGGCATCGGGCGGCCAAGGGCTGCTCGTGTATTACGCGGTGCAGAAGAAACGCGAGGGCATGGACATCGACGGGGTCGCGGAATGGGTGAAGGACAACCGCCTTCGCCTCGCCCACTGGTTCACGGTCGACGACCTCATGTTCTTGTTCCGCGGGGGCCGCGTTTCGAAAACGAGCGCGTGGGCCGGAACCATGCTCAACATCAAGCCCGTGATGCACGTTGACGACGAGGGCCACCTCATCCCGATGGAGAAGGTTCGCGGGCGCAAGAAGTCGCTCAACGCGCTGGTCGACCACATGAGGAAATCGGCCGTCGAGCCGATTTCCGAGCAGGTCGTGTTCATCACGCACGGCGACTGCATCGAGGATGCGGAGTACGTTGCCGGCAAAGTACGCGAGGAGTTCGGCGTGGGCGAAGTCCACATCAACTACGTGGACCCGGTCATCGGAGCTCACTCGGGTCCCGGCACGCTCGCACTGTTCTTCCTGGCAGACAGGCGCTGATCGAGCGCCGGGCCGAGTCGAATCGATGCCCCCGACCGCTCAACGGCGGTCGGGGGCTTTTTTACAGGATCGGCTACAATGCGGTCGCGCGAGGCAGGCGGCTTGCGCTTGGGAAACGACGGCGCCCACTGGCGACGATCGTGTTCGCCGGGACGCATGCGCAGGAAGGAGGCTCGCGTACGGCTGGGCTAGCTAGCGCCTGCCGATGATGATCTCACGGAGCGCGGAGAGCAGTTTCTCGTTGTCCTCGCGGCTCCGCACGCCGACGCAGAAGTACTTGCCGCCGGTGATCCCGGGCATCCCCTCGAGCTTTCTCACGAGGAAACCCGCAAGCTGCAGGCGCAGCACGAGCTCGGAGGTGTTTGCAACCGCCAGATCCATCGGCGCCGCGTTGTCGAACGAGCACATGACGAAGTTCGCTTCGGCCGGGAATATCTGAATGCCGGGGATGAGGTTGAGCATGCACTGCATCCACGGGATCTCGGTATCGAGGAACTCGCGCGTTCGCTCGAGGTAATCGGCCGATTCGCCGTACACGTGCGCCCCGACGACCTCGGCGAACATGGAGAGACCCGAATTGTCGAAGAAGCGCTCTATCTGGGCGATCGTATCGGGATGGGCGATGCAGTAGCTGATCGGAACGCCGGGCATGGCGAACGCCGACGAGAGCGACCGTATCACGATGAGGTTGCGGTAGCGGTCGGTCAGGGAAATCATGCTCTCGCCGCCGAGGGTGAGCTCGATGAGGCTCTCGTCTACGACCACCCACGAGCATGCCTCCAGGTAATTGACCAGCGTCTGCTTGGGCAGCAGGCGGCTTGTCGGGTACGTGGGGTTAGCAAGCACCGCAGCATCGAACTTCAAACCGTTATCGTGCGCCGCGTGCACGTCGGGAACGACGAACGCATGCGGGGTGGAAAGCTCGACAACGTCGTGGCCCGCATTGGCGACGGCCAGCATGAACTCGGCTGCCGCAGGCGACACGACGCCCACCGAGCAGGGGCGGTACGTTTGCGCAACCGAGCGGACCATGTCGCTTACCGAAGTGCCGCACAGAAACGATTCGGGGGCAACGCCGAACTTCCGCGCAAGCGTTGCACGGAACGTATGGGCGCTGCGGTCGGGCATATAGCTCAATTCGCCGTCGACGAGCGCTGTGTGCATCGCCCGGATGAACGATTTGGGCGTACCGAGGGGGTTTGCCGTTCCCGAAAAGTCGACCCAGTTCATCTCGGTTCGAAGCTCGTAGGGCAACGACAGAGGCTTCTCGGGCTGCGCCGTCGTGGCGTCGCGAACGCCCGAACGAGCGTTGAACCCAAACAAAGCCGACATGTCTTTCTCCCTCCGTACCGTGCGACGCGACGATCCCCGTCGCGGGGTAACCAATCCTAGCACAATTCAAGTGCCTTATGCCCGACATGTTAGACTATGAACACCATGTATCGCACACACGGACATAACGTCGGCGGCGAGGGGCCGCAAGTCGATGCCGCCGGGCAGCTTCCCGCTTGGCACGGCTCGGCGATCCTGCTTGTCGACCTCGATGCGTTTTTCGCTTCGGTCGAGCAGCTCGACCATCCCGGATGGCGCGGTAAGCCCGTCATCGTCGGCGGCGACCCCGACAAGCGAGGCGTCGTTTCGACCGCATCCTACGAGGCGCGCGTCTACGGCGTGCGCAGCGCGATTCCGTCCTCGCAAGCCGCACGCCTGTGCCCCGATGCGATATGGACGCACGGGCACTACAGCCGCTACCGTGCGATGTCGAAGCGCATCATGGAAATACTCCTCGACGAGAGCCCTCGCATACAACAGGTGAGCATCGACGAGGCGTTTCTCGACATCTCCCCCACCGCACACGTTGCCGAGCACCCCATCCTCGTTGCCCAGCGCATCCAGAAGCGCGTTTCCGAACTGGGCGTAACCTGCTCGATCGGCCTCGGCACAACCAAGACGATCGCCAAGATCGCCTCCGACATGGATAAACCCCAGGGCCTTACGATCGTGTACCCCGGACGCGAGAAGGATTTCTTAAGCCCTTTGCCCATCCGTACGATGAGCGGCATCGGGCCCGCCGCCGAAAAGGAGCTCACCGCGCACGGCGTCCGCACGCTCGGAGAGCTCGCCAAGGCCGACGAGTCCCTGCTCAAGCATATCTTCGGGAAAAACGCCGAGATGATCATGGCGCGGGCCAACGGCGGCGATATAACGCCGGTATCCGACGACGATCCCGTCAAGTCGGTATCCAACGAGACGAGCTTTGCCGAAGACCTCTCGACGGTCGAGGATGTGGAGGCGGGCATCGCCACGATGGCGTCGAAGGTGGGCAGGCGCCTGCGTAAGAAGGGCATGCGCGGGCATACGGTCAGTTTGAAACTGCGGTTTTCGGACCGCAGCGTCAGAAGCGTGCAGAGAAGGCTCGACGAACCGACCGACGACGATCTGTTCTTCACCCCCCTGTTGTACCGAATGGCACGTGAGATCTGGGAGCCGGGCATTCCCGTTCGGTTGATCGGCGTGGGCATGGCGGGTTTCGATGGTGAAGAGCCGGTGCAGGGGGCGCTGTTCGACGTTTCGCAGGAGGCTCCGAGCGACGACGACGTGAAGCCCGTCATTGCAGACGATGAAAAACGCAGCGGACTGCTCGCCGCAACCGATAAGGTCAAAGACCGGTTCGGCGACGCAGCCGTCAGATTCGGGCGCGAGATTGCGATGGAGCGCCGAACCACCGGATCGGGTTCGAAGAACTCCTCCGACTACAAATGAGCCCGGCCGAAGCCGGGCTTTAATCGAACAGTGTAAACCAGCGCCTACGCGGCGTGCGCTTCCACCCGAAAACCGAGGCCGGGCGCCGCGAGGTGCTGCGTCAATTGAATTTGAAAATCTTCTGGGCCATGCGGTATCCCGTCAGGCCGATGCGCCTTCCGAACTCGGTGGGAAGGTTCGTTCCCATGTTCAGCACGCTGCGCCTGATGCGGCGGTACAGCGTCTCGTTGCTGTCCTTGAGGTACATCCAGATCTCCTCGCGCTTGTCTTCCGACTCGTCGGTGTTTTGCATGCGCAGGAAAATGGAGCAGATGCACATCATCATGGACAGGTAGTTCTCCATGTAATGCTCGAGGCGCCTATCCGAGACGTCGTCGGGAAGACGGACCGAGTCGATCATGACGCGTGTGACGCGAAGCTGCTGATCGATGCGCGACATCATGACGCTCTCGTTGACGCTCTGATCCTCGCGTCCGATGAAGTACCGGTACATGTCGACATCGCGGTAGTACATCGTCTTCACATGCGGAAGCGGAACGTACACGAAGATGTTGTCGACGTAGAAGGTGTGCTCGGGAAGCTTCAGATCGATGTCGCGCAGCAGCTCCGTTCGGTAGATGACCGAATGCATGAGCAGGTACTGGCTTTGGGAGAAGTGCCCGACGTCCTCCCACCCGAACTCCTTGCTTTCGGGAAACACGTTGCGGTAGTGCATGATGGTCCGCTTGCCCTCGTGCACCTTCTCGTACACGTAGTTCCCGATCACCATGTCGGTAGGGTTCTCGCGCGTCGCCTGCTCGCGCAGATAGGCCATGATCTCGCGCATGGCGGCCTCGTCGAGCCAGTCGTCGGAGTCGACCACCTTGTAGTACAGGCCGGTTGCCGCGGCCAGCCCCGCATTCACCGCAGAACCGTGTCCGCCGTTCTCTTTGTGGATCGCCTTGATGATGCCGGGATGGCGCGCTTGCCATTCATCGGCTTTCTCGGCCGTGTCGTCCTTCGTCGACCCGTCGTTGACGATGAGGATCTCGATATCGTCGCCGCATTTCAGAATCGACTCGATGCAGACGTCCATGTACGATGCGGAGTTGTAGCACGGTACCGCAAACGATATTGTCTTCATAGCCATACCGCCGACTACTCTTCGCCGACGAGTTCGTCGGCGAGCGCGAGCGCACGGCCGATGATGACGTCCATGTTGTAGTAGCGGTACTCGGCGAGCCGTCCGAGCGGATGGAAGTTGTCGAGGCCGCTCGTCAGTTTGAGGTAGCGATCGTAATGCGCGGCGTTCTCTTCGTTGATGATCGCGTAATACGGGATCTGCGTCTTCGGGTCGTCGTAGGAATGGGAGTATTCCTTCATGATCGTCGTCTTGGGATGATCTTGCCCCGTCAGGTATTTGAACTCGGTGATGCGCGTATAATCTTCGGTTACGGTGAAATTGACCGTACCGCACGGAAGCACGTGATCGGCATCGTGGGTCTCGTAGACGAAGTCGAGGCTGCGGTACGGAAGCCTGCCGAACCGCGAGAGGAAAAGCTCGTCGAGCGGGCCGGTGTAGACGATGGGCCCGGTGATCGCCACGTCCTTGATGGAGATGGCGCAAAGCGGCGCGTTCTCGTCATCGCTCTCGAACTCGAGATCGAAAACGCTCTCGGCCTCGGTCTCGAGGCATACGTCAATGAGCTCGTGGTCGAGCATGTTCTCGAACACCGCCGTGTAGCCGTCGGCGGGCATTCCCTGGTAGGCGTCCTGGAAGTAGCGGTTGTCGCGCGAAACGAACACGGGCACGCGCGCGGTTACGCTCGGATCGACCTCTTCGGGCGTGAGGCCCCATTGCTTCTGGGTGTAGTACAGAAACACGTTCTTGTAGATGAAGTCGGCGATCTCGGAAAGCTCCGGATCGTCTTGGGCGCGCAGCTCGTTGATGGTCACCTTGCGTTCGTCGCCGAACGTTTCGATGAGCTTGTCGATGAGGCGGGCGGCCTTCTCCTCGCCGTAGACGATCTCCATGGAGTTCTTATTGAACGGAACGGGCATGTACGTGCCGTACCAATCGGCGAGCACCTCGTGTTCGTAATCGCGCCACTCGGTGAAGCGCCTGATGTACTCGAAAGCGCGCTTGTCGTTGGTATGGAAGATATGCGGCCCGTAACGGTGGACGAGGATGCCGCTCTCATCGAGCTCATCGTACATGTTGCCGCCGATATGCGCCCGCTTCTCCACGATCAGCACGCGCTTGCCCGCCCGTTCGGCAAGCTCTCGAGCCACGACGGCACCCGCAAAACCGCTTCCCACGACAACCGCATCGTAGTCGGCGACGTCGAGCTCCTTTAAACTGCGCACCTGTACACCCATGTGAACCCTTCCTTTAGGAAATGTATGAGACGAAGCGGCGCCCCGGCTCATTTCCGCCGATGCAGCGCGGCTTGCTATTGTCCTGCATATTCTGCCGAGAAACCATTTTACCGTGAGACATTGCACCTCGTCCCATTATCATATAATTTGGACAAATCGAGAAAGGACGGATTACCAACATGGGATCATTCATCGAAACCATCCTTGCGAAGGCTGCATCCGATAAGCAGACCATCGTGTTGCCCGAGGGAGACGACGAGCGGACGCTTAAAGCAGCCGAGGCAATCTTGGCCGACGATATCGCCGATTTGGTGATCCTCGGGAACGCCGAAGCGATCAACGCGAGTTCCTACAACCTCGAAGGCGCTGCCGTAGTCGATCCGCGCACCGCCCCCGAACGCGCCGAATACGCCTCCGCGCTCTACGAACTTCGCAAGGCGAAAGGCATGACCGAAGAGCAGGCGCTCGAACTCATGGACAACGTACTGTACTTCGGCAACATGATGGTGAAGCTCGGCCGCGCCGACGGCATGGTGTGCGGTGCCTGCCACTCCACCTCAGACGTGCTGCGCGCTTCGCTCCAGATCCTGAAAACCGCACCCGGCGTTCGTCTCGTGAGCGCGTTCTTCATCATGATCGTCCCCGACTGCGAATACGGCAACAACGGCGTGTTCCTGTTCGCCGACTCCGGCCTCGAGATCCAGCCCGATTCCGAACGGCTCGCGAACATCGCGGTGAGCTCGGCCGGGTCATGGAAGACGCTCATCGGCACCGAACCCGTCGTCGCCATGCTCTCCCACTCGACCTACGGATCCGCTTCGGCGAACGCCGACCGCGACAAGGTCATCGAGGCGACCGAAATAGCCCGGGAGCTCGCACCCGGTGTCGCCATCGACGGGGAGCTGCAGCTCGATGCCGCCATCGTGCCCTCGGTGGGCGCGTCGAAGGCACCCGAATCGACGGTTGCGGGCAGGGCCAACGTTCTTATCTTCCCCGACCTCGATGCCGGAAACATCGGCTACAAGCTCGTGCAGCGCCTTGCGAAGGCCGAAGCCTACGGCCCCATCACCCAAGGCCTTGCCGCGCCGGTGAACGACCTGTCCCGCGGCTGCTCGGCCGAGGACATCGTCGGCGTGATCGGAATCACCTGCGTGCAATCACAGGCGAAGAAGGCGGCGAACTGACACCATCCGCGCGAGCGCTTCGCAGCGCTGTAGCGAAGAAAAAGCGACCCCGATGATTTGCCGATCATCGGGGTCGCTTCGTTTTTGCGGGGCAACGAGATGCCGAGAGCGCGTGCTTTCGGCTTACGCCTCCACAAGCTGGCTCTTGGCGTACACGATTTCGTAGGTGTCGCGGGCGATCATGTACTCCTCGTTCGTGGGAATGACGATGATCTTGACCCTCGAATCGTCGCTCGAGATCTCGCGCTCGAACCCGCGGTGGCGGTTCTTCTCCTCGTCGAGCACGATGCCGAGCGGTTGCAGGCCCGAGAAGATCATGCGGCGCATCTTCTCGCAGTTCTCGCCGACGCCCGCCGTGAGCACGATGGCGTCGACGCCGCCCATGACGGCGATGTACTGCCCGATGTACTTCTTAACGGAGTTCGAGTACATGTCGTAAGCGAGCTGGGCTCGTTCGTGTCCCTGCTCGGAGGCCTCTTTGACACTGCGCAGATCGTTGCTGATGCCCGAAATGCCTAAAAGGCCCGATTTCTTGTTCATGAGGTCGTTGACCTCGGAAGTGGTCAGACCCTCGTGCTCCATGATGAACGGAACGATGGCGGGATCGATCGCGCCGCAGCGGGTTCCCATCATGAGGCCGTCGAGCGGCGTGAGACCCATCGAGGTATCGACGGCGACGCCGTGATCGATGGCCGAGGCGGAGCAGCCGTTCCCGAGGTGGCAGGTGATGAGCTTGAGCTCGTCGAGCGGTTCCCCGAGCACGACGGCGGCGCGCTCGGCCACGTAGCGATGCGAGGTTCCGTGGGCGCCGTACTTGCGGATGGCATGCTTCTCGTACATCTCGTAAGGCAAGGGGTACATGTACGCCTTCGGGGGGAGCGTCTGGAAGAACGACGTGTCGAACACCGCCACCATCGGAACGTTCGGCATGAGCTTCTGGCAGGCGTGGATACCCATGAGCGCTGCCTTGTTGTGAAGCGGTGCGAGCTCTGCAAGCTCGTCGATCTTGGCAATCACGTCGTCGTCGATGAGAGCCGATTTGTCGAAGTACTTGCCGCCCTGCACGACGCGATGCCCGATCGCGTCGATCTCGTCGAGCGAATCGATGGCTTTCGTGGGTCCGTCGAGAAGCGCATCGATGACGAGCGCCATTGCGGCATCGTGGTCTTTCATCTCGGCATCGAGCACATGCTCGTTCTCATCGAGTCCGTGCTTATGAAATGCCCCGCTCGAGCCTACCCGCTCGCAGATCCCCTTGGCGAGGAGCTTCTGCTGCTCGACGTTGACCAATTGGTATTTCAGGGACGATGAACCTGCGTTGACAACCAATACGTTCAATATTCCGCCTCCTTGTGCACTCGGTAAGCTATTAATTTTAGGGGTTATCAGCCCATCTGTCCGATTGAGTGGTCAAGGATCTCGGCAAGCGGCAGCATGTTATAGAAAATCCACAGGTATCGACCCAAGAATAAAGAAAAAGGCCGCATACGCGGCCCGAGCTGCCCGCGGTTCGCACCGCAAGCCGAACCCGCAATCCATCATCGCCGCATCGCCTGCGGCGAGCAGCGGAAAGGGACGCGGGCGCATCGAGCTCGCCGCACGGGCGAGCGAACCCTACGACAAAGCGGGAGATCCCGAATTCATCGGCGCGCCACCGAGTACATGCACATGAAGGTGGTGGACGGTCTGCTGCGCATCGGATCCGGTGTTGACGATGACCCGATACCCCGAATCGGCGATGCCTTTGATTTCGGCGACTTTCTTCACCGTGTTGAATACGTGGCCCATAAGATCGTCGGGGACGGCGTCCCCGATGTTGGCGTAGTGCTCTTTGGGGATGATGAGCGCATGAACGGGCATTTGGGGATTAAGATCCTCGAATGCAAGAACGCGTTCGTCCTCGTACACTACGGTTGCGGGTATCTCCCCTGCCGCTATCTTGCAGAAAATGCAATCGTCCATACCGGTTCCTTTCCTTCTGACCTGCATCGGTTTCAGGTTTTCGTTTCTGCCGCTACGATGACATTCTACGACAAGGTCGTATCGGTGGCTGCATCGTTTGCACCCGCTTCGAGTTCGCCCATGAGGACATCGACCTTTTGCTGGGCCTCGTTCAGGCGCTTCTTCAACGCGGCGAGCAGTGCAACGCCGCGCTCGTAGCTTTTCAGGGAATCCTCAAGCTCAAGGGTGTTGCCCTCGAGCACGCCGACGATTCCCTCGAGCTCGGACATCGCCTCCCGAAACGTCATCTCTTCGATAGGCCGCGCGTTATCGTTCATCTAAGCCTCCAAACAAAATGTTCTCACTCGTAATCTTCTCTATCTTCTCGACGGTGCAGCCGAGACGGCCGTCTGCAACCTCGACCTGGACCGTATCGTCGAGCCGTATGGCATCGACGCTCTTGACGATGGAGCCCTGTTCGTCTTTGGCGATCGCGTAGCCTCTCGAAAGAATCGTGAGCGGCGATAGGTCGTGCAGGCGCGCGGCACCCATGGCGAGCTGGTTCTCGAAACGCGGCAGCATCGCAGCGCCCGCCGAGCGGACTCGCTCCTCGAGATGGGCGAGCCTCACGCGATCGCGATCGAGATTGATCGGAATGGCCCGCTGCAGGCGGTCTTCGAACAAGTCGAGGCTCTGCGCTTCCACGGCGAACAGCATGTTCGGGTCGGCGAACACCGGGCGATCGGCGATGCGGTCGACCGCCGAAAGCGCCCGCTCGATCCTCGTCGTCAAGGCGCGGGAAAGGTTCGACCCCTCGATGTCGAGCTCACCTTCGAGGCTCTCAAAGGTCGGACTTACCGTCTCCGCCGCCGCAGTCGGCGTCGAAGCTCTCACGTCGGCCACCATGTCGGCGATGCTCGTGTCGGGCTCGTGTCCGATACCGGTAACCACCGGCACGCCGAGCGATGCGATGGCACGCGCCAACGCCTCGTCGTTGAACGGCATGAGATCCTCGAACGACCCGCCGCCGCGCACGAGCAGCACGACCTCGGCCCCCGCATCCCGTACCGCCTCGAGCGCCGCTATCAGCCCGGCGGGCGCATGCTCCCCTTCGACGGCGACGCCTGCGAGCATGACCCGTGCAAGCGGATAGCGCCTTCTCAGCGTTCGCAGCACATCGTGGACCGCCGCACCCCGCGGGGAGGTTACGAGGCCTATGCGCTCGGGAAGCTGCGGAAGGGGCTTCTTGCGCTCGGGCCGCATAAGGCCTTCGGCCTCGAGTTTTTTGGCAAGGTTCGCCACTTGCAAACGCAGGTTTCCCTCGCCCGCGAGGGAAAGGCCGAATACGTCGAAGTTCATACGGCCTTTCGGCGCGTACAGGGTGAACCGCCCCGTCAGCTCGACGAGCATGCCGACCCGCAGATCAACGCCCGCGCTCTTGTAGCGGTTGAGCCACATCATGCAGGGCATGCTCGCCCCGGAATCCTTGACCGAGAAGTACACAGCTTTGTATCCGGGCTTGTTCGAGACCTCGGAGACCTCGCCGATGAGCTTGACGGTGAACGACTCGAGCGATTTCTTGGCAAGCGCAAGCGCCGCCGAAACGCTCAACGGTTCGTCTTGGCGCTGCTCGAAATCCTCCGGCATGCGCGATCGCCTAGTTGTTGTCGCGAAGGGACAGCAGGTACAGCAGCTGCAGGATGGAGGTCAGGGCCGCAGCAACATAGGTGAATGCGCAGGCGCGCAGCACCGAGAAGGCACCTGTCTGCTCGCCCTGCGACACGCCGGTCGTACCGAGGTACGCCATGGCGCGGCGGCTCGCGTTGAACTCGACGGGCAGCGTCACGATCTGGAAGAGCACCGCAGCGGCGTACATGATGATCGCAAGGTCGACAAGGCCCATAAGGTTCATGAAGATGCCGATGAGCAACAGGAACATCCAGGCGTTCGACGCCAGGTTGACCACGGGGACGAGCGCGCTGCGGATCTTCATGGGCGAATAGCCCTGCGCGAACTGCACGGCGTGCCCCGCTTCGTGGCAGGCCGTCGCGATGGCCGTGATGCTCGTGCCGTTGTACTCGTCGGGTCCGAGCGAGATGGAGTTGCTGCGCGGATCGAAGTGATCCTGCCCGGGTGCGCCCTGATGAATCGAAACGCCGGACACCCCGTTGGCGGCGAGCATGCGGCGCGCCATCTCGGCACCCGTTATGCCGAGCGCGGACGGAACCTTCTTGTACTTCTTCAACTTGGAGTTGACGTAAAAGGTCGCAAACCCGCCGATGGCGAGCGTAACGACGATCAATGCGATATAGAGGGGGCTAATTGGCATAGCGCTCTCAGTCTCCTTAGATATGCGCGCAGATCATGCCTGCGTCTGAGCTTCCATGTTTCGAAAACCATTATACGGGAATCGGTCATCCGTTCGAAAACATCACATGATTACTGTGAAGTTTTCGTAACCTTGAGCGCACCTTTTTCAAGACTCAAGGCAATGTTGCCCGCCAGCAGGTCGAGGAGTTCGGCTCCCACGAGGGCGCGCCTCCATCCGCGGAGCAGATCGATCCCCTCGGTATAGCCCCGCGCCACCCGCGCGAGATCGTCGTGCGAGGCGAGCGTCGGGAATGCAACCCCGTTCTCCTTCGCTCGCAAGCGCACGAGCGCGCACATCAAATCGAGTTCCGCGTCGACGTTGCGCTCGTTCTTGCCAGTGCGATCGGTCTCGGGCCAGGTCTCTTTCGGAGCGTCGATGCCCTTGGCTATGAGCCCCACCACCGCTCGAGCGTCTTTCGTGCTCAAACGGTCTCCAAGGCCCCTCACCATGAAGAGCTCGTCGATGGTGCGGGCTTCGCGCTTGCATGCCTCGACGATCTGCTCGTCGGTTACGATCCACTTGCGCGGCACATCCCGACGCTGGGCCTCCACCTCGCGCCAAGCAGCCACCTCGCGAGCCGCCGACAGCTGTTTCCTCGAAAGCTGGGACACGCGCTTGAGCCTGCGGTAGCGGTCGCGTTCGTCGATCTCGTAGCGACCCGGGTCCGAAAGCGATTCGAAATCCTGATCGAGCCAATGAAGCCGGCCCTTCTCTTCGAGGGCCGCATGCATCGAAGCGTAAAGCTTCGGCAGGTATATCACATCGTCGGCCGCATAGCTGAGCTGCGATTCCGAAAGAGGCCTTCGGGACCAGTCGGTGAAGGAGTCGATCTTCTTCAGCTGAACACCGCATTCCGAGTACACGAGGGCGGCGTAACCGATCTGCTGGGTGTGGCCGAGCAGGGCCGCGGCGATCTGCGTGTCGAACACCGGCTTGGGCAGCACGCCGATTTCCCGGTACAGGATCTCGAGATCCTGCCCCGCTGCATGAAAGAGCTTCACGATGGATTCGTTTTCAAGCAGCAGTGCGAGCACGCCAAGATCATCGACCGCAAACGGATCGACGATGACCGTCTCGTCGTCGGTTGCCATCTGGAGCAGGCAAAGGCGGGCATAATAGGTCTTCTCGCGCAGGAACTCGGTATCGATTGCCAGAACGCTCGACGCTTTCGCACGATCGACAAACGACACGAGTTCGTCTTGGTTTGCTATGTACAAGGGACGTCCTTCGTGTTTTCTCATTCCGTATGATGTACTATCATAGCAACAGAAAGGGAATCTGTGAAACTGCTTATTGTCAACAATCTCTCATCCGGCTTCGGCGAAGGCGCGATCTACGACTTCGTTCGCTCGTTCGTGTCCGATGGCGACGAAGTCTGCATCCGTTCGACCGACGGAACAACCGATCTGACCGACATGCTCGAAGATGCGTCATCCTACGATGCCGTCGTTGCGAGCGGAGGCGATGGGACGGTCGCCGCCGTCTGCTACGAACTGCGCAACACCGGCATCCCCATCCTGCCCTTCCCCGCCGGCACGGCCAACATCCTCACGCTCAACCTCGCCTCGCCCCTCGAGCCGCACGCTTTGGCGAAGCTCGTCAAGTCGGGTCAGACGCTCGACTTCGACCTCGGGGAAATAGAGGTCGCGGGCAAAACGTTCGGCTTCGCCATCATGGCGGGAGCCGGCTACGATGCGGCCATCATGCATGACGCCAAACCCAACAAACGCCTGCTGGGACCCATGGCGTACTTTTCTGCCGCCATCACGAACCCCCTTCCCGAGGTTTCCCGGTTCACGCTCACCATCGACGGCGAGACGATCGAGCGCGAGGGGCTCGGCATCCTCCTCGTGAACTTCTCGAAGATCCAGTTCGATATCTCGGTCACTCACGAAAACGAACCGCGCGACGGGGAGTTCGAGGTCGTCGTGCTCAAGGCTGAAAACGCATTCGGGCTTATCCCTGCCGTCGTTGCGGGACTGCTCGACCGCGGCGGAGATTTTCCCGATCGCAGCGACGCGCTCGAAATCCATCGCGGCTCGAAGATCGAGGTGTCGGCCGATCCCCCGATGCAGGTTCAGTACGACGGGGAGGCTACCGAGCTGACCACACCGTTTTCGGCCCACATCCTCAAAGGAGCCACCAAGCTCTTCATCTCGGACGAAGGTTACGACCTGTTCTCCTGACGGTTTGGCGGTGTGAGCGCCTGACAATCCGAAGGCCCCTCAGAGGCACCGCTTTGCGGTGGCGCATGCGCCCGGCCGATAGCCGATCGGCTCCGTCGCAAGGGTCGCACGCAGCGGATTCCTCAGTCCGGACGCACGGAAACCTGGAGTTCGGCGCGGAGCGCGTAGTGGGCTGCTACCGACTCCGGGCTCATGCACCGCAGCCGCCTGCCCATCATCTTCGCCAGCAACCGTGCGACCTTCCGCAGTTCCTCGACGTCGTCGAGCTGCGCCCTCGTCACGCCGACAACGCGAATGCCTTGCGCCAGCAGCGTGTTACGACGTTTCGCGTCGCTCGCTATCCTCGCTGCACCCGTATGCCACTGATCGCTATCGTATTCTACGGCGATCTTCGATTCCGGCCAGTAAAGGTCGCATACGCAATACCTTCGATCGGCCATCGATTGCGATCTTCTTCCCGTATCGATACGGTAGTTGAGCAAAAGCCCGTCAAGCCCGAATCCGCCCAATCGGTACGGGAGGCTCAGCAGTATTGCCAGCACCGTCTCCCTCGGAGAAGCCGATCCGTCCAAAACGTAACGCAGAGCGCGAGCGGCTTTCTTCTTTCCGTATACCTCCGGAGCGCCTTCCAGGAAAGCTCGAAGCTTTACGGAGGAAGTAAGCGGGGCCATGCAACGGGCTCCGGATGCAGGTTTGCCGTTCTCGGCATACGTGCCGCACAGTTCAAACCCGAGCCGAATGAGCTCTGCCAGTCCGATCCGAGTTGCCATCTGCACGAATATAAATTCGGGCGTGCTCACAAGAAATCCCTTGCCCGCATCCGCGAACGAGTTGTCGGGAAGTTTTCCTCCAACGTATCGACTTGCGATCGCGCTCGTACTCGTCCGTGCGCATGCATTGCCAACCAGCACGCTTAACGGCAGCGTGCATCCGCCCGGACGAAGGTTGCCGCTTTCGAGACGGGGCTTATCGGTGCAATCGAGCGCTAGGCGCGCCGCCTCGGTCGCCTTTCTTCGCGATGCCCCGTCGCGCAGAAACTTCGCACCGACGGTGTTCCAGTATTCAAGCGCAGACGTATGGCTTACGAGGATAGTCATGGTTTAACAGTACCATAAACCAAACCACTCGGGACAGCACGGCGCAATCGCCTTGGCAAAGGCGATTCGAATTCCCCCGAGACTTACACGATGCGCGCTTCACGCCGATCGTCGTACGTGACGGAGTGAAGCGCCCGGCGCAGGCTGTGCCGTTGCGGCACATTGACAATCTGGCTGAGATTGACGGCTTGGTGGATATGTTTCACTGGATTGGATGACCTCTGCGTACGGTCAAACGACACTACCTGCGTTTTTGCCATTTCTTTTTCAGGAGCACGATGCAACATGGCGATGAAAATCCACCAAGCCGTCAATCTCAGTCAGTTTTCCCGCTCGACTATCGAGTTGCCCAAAAAGCGGAACCGCGTCCGCCGCATCACGCATCGCGTATCGTGCATTCAAGCGGAAGCCTCACTGCGTCGGCGGAGATTCCAACCGTCCGAAACGCCGCGATGCGCCCAGCTCGGCTCGTCGGGAATGCGCACGCACACGGAAAAGCGGCCGCCCTCATCGGACAGCCGCTTTTATGCGCGCGTGTTATGCAGCAATACGGGCAGCCGCCCGCACCGTCTGTTCTCTGAACGAAGTCGATGCCGAGAACGGGCAGGACGCTTCAGCGGGGCGATTACTTTCCAGCAGTCGGCTCCTCGGGCTCCTCGGGCTTCTCGTTTTGATCGATGTCCTCGACCTCGACGTATTCGGCTTCGATCTCGAGCGGAGCGTCCATCGGCACGTTCGCCTTGTGGGGGGCCTCCATAAGGGCCTTGAACGTGGTCGCATCCTCCCCGTCCACCGGCATCATGATGTAGACGTTGCTGCCGATGATGACCGGCGTGATAACCGACGCCGGCGTCGGTACGGTACCCTCTTCGACGGCTTTCTTGTCCTTCTCCATCTTCTCGAGCATTTCCTCACGCACGCGCTCGACCTGCTTGGCGGTATCCTCGATCCAGCGATCCTTCCTCCAGGCGGCGTAATTCTTGTTGTAGCGCATTTGGATCAACTCGAGCACGATGCAGAACACCATGGCGAAGTAGACCATGAGCTTCTCAAGCGGCATGTGCAGAAGTTCGATGCCGGTATGGAATCCCGCGCTGTCGATCACGAGCAGGGCGCCGATGGCGACGATGAACGTGAGGGCAAGCATCTTCATCTCGGGATGACCGTTGATGAAGTTCGAGATGGGATCGATGAAAATCATCATCATGAATACGGCGAGCATGACGGCGATGATCATGATGATGAGCTGATCGACCATGCCGACGGCCGTGATGACCGAGTCGATGGAGAACACCAAGTCCATGACCATGATAGTGCCCACCGCCTGAGGCAACGTGACCATATGAAGCGCTTTATGCTCCTCGCAATGCTCGGCTTTGATTTCGGTAAGCCTGAGCATATCGCGCAGCTCGGCGATGCCCTTGTAGATAAGGTAGGCGCCGCCGATGAGCAATACGAGATCGCGCACCGAGAACCCATGGGAATACGCACCGAGATCGACGGTGAACAGCGGATCGGTCATATGCACCAGATACGATGCGAAGCAGAGGAAGACGATGCGCATGATGAGCGCGCCGGCCAAGCCGAGCTTACGGCCGATATGCTGTTTTTCCTCGGGAAGGCGGTTCGTCGTGATCGAAATGAACACGAGGTTGTCGACGCCGAGCACGATCTCGAGGAAGATGAGCGCGACGAGGCTGATCCACGCCTCAGGTGTCGTAAAGATCGATAGATCCACAGGTTCTCCTTTACTCGTCTGTACTGCGCCGGGGCCGTATCCGGTCATAAAAAAAGACTCCGGCACAGTTTTTCCACTGCGCCATGAGTCTCGTTATTTCAGACACGCCAGGTTTTACCCAGGATGTTGACGTGCCGCATAGGATATATGCCAACTACTCCCCCACGGTGCGGAGTATCCTACCATGAGCATTGTCGCTGCGCAATGCTATAATGCCCGAAGTACAAAAAGCCCTCAGGAGAAAACAGCCATGGCAATGCACGACAACAAGCCCTCGTACGTTGATACCGACGATGCGGTACGCTATCTCGACGGAAGCAGGCTTTCACGACCGTTCAGCATGCCTGCGCCCCAGCGTTTGATAGCCGCAGCGTTTCTTCTCGTCGCGCTCGGCATCGGCGGATACTTCGGGTTCAAGGTCATCGACGTGGTGGTCAACGCACCGGCTCGCGCTGCCGCATCGGTAGAGGAGAACCTCAATCGCGACGTGTCGCTCGACCTCCCCTCGCTGCCAAGTCTCACTTCCTACGACGACGAGGGCATACGCGCGTCCTTCGACGAGGCGGGCTACACGGTCTACGACAAGACCGACGAGGAGATCGCCGCTGCCGGGGTCGGGTTCGACCTTATAAAACTTCCGAGCGATGTGAGCCTCGAAGAAGCGGGGGTTCTGTACCTGCAGGGAATCACCAAGCTCTCCGCAGCCGATGCTGCCAAGCTGCTCAACGGATCCTGGGAAATGATCGTCGACCGTTCGAGCGGAACCGATTACCGTCTCAAATACACCGATTTCGCCTCCGGGTCGATCGATGCAGCCATACAGAACGCCATCATAGCCGAGGGCCTCGACTCGTCTGCTTACGGCGATTCCGGCGTCGACGGTTCGGGCAATACGTTCCAGGCCGGTACGGTCGACATCGACGGATATACGTACAGCTGGCAGGTGTCCGCCTGTCCGCTATCGGGCGTCTATTCGGTTGACGGCCTCCCCGACACGGCCGTTTACGTCGGAATACGCTTGTACAGCTAAATCGATTCAAAACGGTTCTTCTGGATCTCGGTAACCTGTTGTTTTTTACCCTGTTCATTATTATGCTGATATTTGAATAGTAATAATCCCTACCTTGCAAGGGGTATTTCACTCCCTAAAACCCGTAACACCCCCGATTGTCCGAGGTTTCGTCTGGATGCACGATTGCATAAGACGAAATGAGGGGTTTCATGGGTATCGCGAAATACTTGCCATATGCAGCAGCGGCCTTGCTCGGCGTTCAGGCCGTCGCCTACATCGCCCATCCGACCGACGGCCTCATCAGGCCTCCGGGAGCACAGGGAGAGAAAGACTTCTCTTCCCGCTGCGTCAAATGCGGGCGCTGCATCGAAGCCTGCCCTTACGCAGCGCTTGTTCCCGCCAGCGCCGATGCGGGTTCTGCCGTCGGTTCCCCGACGCTCGACCTGCGCAATCAGGCATGCAGGCTCTGCCACGACTTCCCCTGCGCCGCCGCGTGCCCCACCGATGCGCTGCGCGACGTCGCAGCGGTCGAAGACGTCGACATGGGGCATGCGGTCATCGACGAAGACCTCTGCATCGCGCTGCAGGGCATGCGCTGCGAGGTGTGCTATCGCGCCTGCCCCCTCATCGATCGGGCCATCACCATCGACTACCGCCTCCGCGAGGGCGATTCCATCCATTCCGTGTTCGCGCCGGTCATCGACGAGCAAGCCTGCGTCGGTTGCGGCCTCTGCGTCGAACGATGCGTCATCGGGCAGCCGGAAGTCGCCATCAAAGTGGTTCGCGGCGATTCGACCTAACGGGCATCTCCTCTGCCTGAGGGGATCGCCCGAAGCAGAGTTTGCATACAAAGCGTACAGACAAGACAAGTGGGAGGAAAAGCGGTATGGAGATTTCCAGACGAGAATTCGTGAAGGCGACGGCAGTCGCCCTTGCGACCGCAGCAGCCGGCGGCTCGCTTTCCATGCTCGTGGCCTGTTCGGGCCAGAGCGAAAGCGCGGTTTCGGGCGGGGACACCCAGAAGTACAGCGCCGTCTGCCGTTTCTGCGGGTGCGGATGCGGCGTTATCTGCGAAGTGAAGGACGGCCGCCTCGTATCGGTGACCGGAGACCCAGACAACCAATCGAACAAAGGGCTCAACTGCGTCAAGGGTTACTACCTCGCCAAGGTGCTCTACGGCGAGGACCGCTTGACGACGCCGCTCATCCGCGACGATTCGTCGACGAAGGGCACCGAGGGCGGCCTGAGGGAGGCGAGCTGGGACGAGGCGCTCGATCTCGTGGCATCGAAGCTCAAGGAAACATGGAAGGCCGATAAATCGCGTCTTGCGTTCTGGGGATCGGGCCAGCAGCCCATCACCGAAGGCTACATCACCGCGAAGCTCTGGAAGGCGGGCCTGCTTTCCAACAACATCGACCCGAATGCGCGCCTCTGCATGGCGAGCGCGGTCGTCGGCTTCATGAACGTGTTCCAAACCGACGAGCCTGCCGGATGCTACACCGACCTCGACTATGCCGACGTGTTCGTCACCTGGGGCGCCAACATGGCTGAGGCCCATCCGGTGCTCTACTCGCGCCTCACGGCGCGCAAGCTCAACGACCCGAACGTCAAGCACTACGACCTCGGCACGCTGCGCACCCGCACCTCCGCGAGCGCCGACAAGACGCTCGTCTTCCACCCCGGCACCGATCTCGCCATCGCAAACTGCATCGCCAACTATCTCGTTGAAAACGAGCTCTACGATGCCGATTTCGTCGAGGATCACCTGCAGTTCAAAGCGGGTACCGAAAACATCGGCAACGCCTACGACGACGGCTACGATGCAAGCGACGTCGGCCAATCGGTCGACAAGGTATGGAACATCGAATTCGCCGAGTACGCCGAAATGCTCAAGCCCTACACCTTCGAGTACACCTCCGAGCTTTCGGGTGTCGCCGTCGAGGACCTCAAGGAACTCGCCGACGTGTTCGCCGACCCCGATAAGAAGGTCATGTCGCTGTGGACCATGGGCGTGAACCAGCACAACCGCGGCACCTGGATGAACCACAACATCTACAACATCCACCTCCTCTCGGGTAAGATCGCCCAGCCGGGCTCGGGCCCGTTCTCACTCACGGGACAACCGACGGCATGCGGCACGGCGCGCGAGGTGGGCACGTTCTCGCACCGCCTTCCCGCCGACCTCCTCGTTGCCAACCCGCAGCACCGTCGTTATTCGGAGGCCATCTGGAACCTGCCGGAGGGCTACCTCGACGAGATCCAGAAACCGGGCTTCCATACGGTCAAGATCTTCCGCGAGATGTCGAAGGGCAACATGGACTTCCTCTGGTCGGCCCACAACAACTGGGCGCAGTCGATGCCCAACCTCACCCGCTTCCTCGGCCGCGGCGACCAGAAAGGCGTCTTCGACACGTTCGTCGTCGTGAACGAGGTCTACCCCACCCTTTCCACCCAGTATGCCGACGTCGTGCTGCCCGCAGCGCTCTGGGTCGAGCGCGAAGGGCAGTTCGGCAACGCGGAGCGCCGTACCGCCGTGTTCGAGAAGGCGGTGGATCCTCCGGGAGACGCCAAGTGGGACCTCTGGATCATCCTGCAGGTTGCAAGCCGCGTGCTCGAGGGCGAGCAGATCGACGGCCGGGATGCGTTCGACACGCTGTTCGGCTTCATCTGGGACAAATCGGCAGGCGACTTCAAGGGCGACTCGCGTCAGACCAACATCGACATCTGGGAGGAGTACCGGACGTTCTCGAACCCCGACCTCAACGAGAAGGCGAAGGCCATCAACGACAACGCCTCGGGAGAATTCGAGGGCAAGCTCAAGATGGAGGCGAAGCAGCTCGCCCCCTACGAGGAGTACCTCGCCAACCACGGCCTCACCTGGCCCGTCCGAGAAGTGGACGGCACGTGGCTTCCCACCATGTGGCGCTTCGCCAACGGCTCGCAGGAAGAGGGCTTCGACGAAGTCGGCATCGCCCAGTACGGCGAAGAGGGCCTCGCGGGCGGGATCAGCTTCTACAAGACCGCCAAAGGAAAGCCGTCGGTGGTGTTTCGTCCCTACGAACCTCCCGCGGAAGAACCCGACGACGAATACCCCTTCTGGTTCTGCACGGGGCGCTTGCTCGAGCACTGGCACACCGGCACGATGACGCGCCGCATTCCCGAACTCGACCGCGCACTGCCCGAAGCGCAGCTCAACGTGCACCCCGACGACTGCACCAAGCTCGGCGTGACAGACGGCGATCTCGTGCGCGTGAAGTCGCGCCACGGCGAATTCGAGATACACGTCTCGACAGCCGGCCGTACCGAGCCCGCACCGGGAGTCGTGTTCGCACCGTTCTTCGCGCAGGAGACCCTCGTCAACCTTGCCGTGCACGATTACTACTGCCCGCTGTCCAAGGAGCCGGACTACAAGAAGACCTGCGTCTCCATCGAAAAGGTTTAAGGAGCCGATCATGAAAAAGCGCATTATCACGACCTGCTTGTGCCTCGCCGTCATCGGCTCGCTCGGCCTCTTCGCGGGATGCTCCGAAAGCGGTGCCACGCCCTCGGGCACCTCGGATCCGAAAGCGGGCGCCCTCGGCGCGCCTGCCCTCCAGCCCGCAGACCACGAGGGCAAGTTCGAGCGCGGCGGCTCCCGTATGTGCTACGGATGCCACGGCAACGGATCGCTCGCCAACCCCCAGCTGACCGGAGCCGTCATCATCCCCGAAGACCACTACGTCGACGGGAGCTACGACTCCAAGGAGCTCGACCCCATCCGCGCGGAGTGCATCACCTGCCATCCGGTCGCCTAGCGGCCAGAAAGGAACATCCCATGGTTATCTCAAGCCTCGTCGTCGACGCCGTGCCGGGCACCGAAGACGCCATCGCGCAGAGCCTCGCCGCCATCGACGGCGTCGAGGTCCACAACAGGGAGGAGAACCGCCTCGTCGTGACCATCGAAGCCGAAACGGTCGACGCCTCGCATGCGGTCGCAAGCAGCTTCATCGAGATCGACGGCGTCATGAACATCAACCTCGTCTACGCGAACTTCGAAGACGATCCCAGCCTCAGAAAGGCTTGAGGCGAACCATGAGTACCGAAGCATCGGGCAGATCCCCCCGCAAACGCTGGCTTACCGCACGCAGAATCGTGCAAACAGGCGTGCTGATCGCCTTCGCGGCCCTCGTTGTCGCAAGCGGGTGGGGTCTGTTCGGGCTCGTCCAAGGCGGAGACGATCCCGTACCCACACCCTCCGACATGCCCTTGTACGGCACGCTTTCGTCTTCCCACCTGCTGGGCCTCGATCTGCTCGACCCGTATGCCGTGCTCCAGATAACCGCCGCGTCGAAAAGCTTCTCGTTCGACTGGCTGCTTTTCGCTCTGCCGATACTCGTTTTGTACGCAGCCGTTCGGGGCAGGGCGTTCTGCGGCTGGGTATGCCCGGTGAACCTGCTGCTCGAAGGCGTCGACTGGCTGCGGGGGAAACTCGGTTTGAAGGTTGCCGAGCGCACCGTTCCCCGCCACGCCAAGCTCGGGATCGCGCTCGCGGTCATCGTCGCCTCCGCGGTGACCTCGGTTCCCGTGTTCGAGGCGTTCTCGCCGATCAGCGCCGTGAACAAGGGGATTCTCCTTGGAAGCGTTGCCGGGCTCTGGGTGCTTGTCGCCATCGTCGTGCTCGAGCTGTTCTGGAGCCATCGCGTATGGTGTCGCGCCCTCTGCCCGCTCGGCGGCTTCTACGAAGCGGTAGGGCGGCTCGGATTTCTCAACGTGCGCATCGACCCGAAGGCCTGCATCCACTGCAACGCCTGCAAAGAAGCATGCCTGGCCGACCCCGAGATCCTCGATCCCATCCTGCTCGAGCAGGCGATGTACGTGAGCGCGGGAGACTGCATGGTGTGCGGAAAATGCGTCGACTCCTGCCCCGCGAAAGCGCTTTCGATCGAACCGGGGCTCGATCATTACCGTGCCCGTCCAAGGCGCAGCCGATAGACGGAAAACCGCAGCGCCGTCCGCCACGAGGGGAAACGCAGGCCAGAATAACAGCGGCTCCCGTGTTTTCCCTTGCGTGCGCCGCCGTTCGTACGGCGGCCGGCACCCTATATATCGAGCAGCTTGTGCGCCATCGCGTAGGCGACGAGATCCGCCCGCGTCTTGAGGCCGAGCTTCGCATATATCTTGCTGCGATGGGCTTCGACGGTTTTCACCGAAAGGAATATCAACTCCGATATCTCCTTGTTGGTATACCCTTTCGCCAGAAGCTGCAAGATCTCGAGCTCGCGCGTCGAGAGCTTCTTGTAGGAAGCATCGGCATCTTTGCCCCCCTCGGTAGCGAACAGCTGCTTGGTAAGGCTCGCGGCCATTTTGGGGTGGATGTAGGTTCCGCCCCCGACAACCGATTTGACGGCTCCTAAAAGCTCGTCGGAACTCGAGTTCTTGAGCACATAGCCCGAAGCGCCGCCGCGCAGCGTAAAGTACAGGTACTCGGGTTCGGCGAACATGGTGACGATCACGATGCGCGTTGCGGGATGGTCTTTCGCAATGCGCTCGCAAGCGACAAGGCCACTCTGTCCCGGCGGCATCGAGATGTCCATGAGAAGCACGTCGGGCTTCTCGCGCGCCACCACTTCGTACGCCTGCATGCCGTCGGCCGCCTCGCCGACTACCGCCATGTCGGGATCCTGTTCGATCAGCATCCTGAAACCCGATCGGACGATTTCGTGGTCGTCGGCCAATACGATCCTAATCATGCAACCCCCCATCCATGCCCATGGGGGCGACGAGCGTGACCGTCGTGCCGTTTCCCCCCGATTCGATCGACAGCGTTGCGCCGATCAGATTGGCTCGTTCCCTCATACCCGGCAACCCGCATCCGGACCCCCGTATCTCGGGACTGTCGACGTTGAAGCCGCGTCCGCTGTCGGAAACGCTCACATGGAGCCATCCGCCCGCGTTTTCGATCGAAACGTGGATCTTATCGGAATCGGAGTACTTGCAGGCGTTGAGGATGGCTTCCTGGCATATGCGGTAGGCCTGCGTTTCCAAAGCCTGGGGAAATCGCTCGGTCGTCAAATCGCCTTCGAACACGATTTCGGCTCCGTAGGTCTTTTCGAATATGGCAGCCTGCGAGCGAAGGGCCGAAGCGAAGCCGAGATGGTCGAGTGCCGAAGGCCGTAGCTCGACCGTGATGTTGTGGAGCTCGTCGAGGATTCTTTCGATGTTGGAGCCCGCCTCGTCGATAATGGTGCACTCCTGCTCGCTTCCCACCATGCCGTGCAGGCGCTTGAGGGAAAACGATACCGACCAGAGCTCCTGGGCGATGCCGTCGTGCAGCTCGCGGGAAATCCGCTTGCGTTCGTCTTCCTGGGCACCGATGATGCGGGTGATCTCGGAATGGGGTATCGGCGCATCGCTCTTGGCCGGGCGTTTCTCTTCGACGATCTTTTCGAAGTTCATGAAGCCTTCGGATACGACCTCGAGGTCGCAGATCGTGCCATCGAGGTCGTCGATCATACGCCGGTACACATCGACATGGTTTTCGTCGACCGAACGGAACGCAGCGAGCAGCGAGCCCACTACGCGCCCGCCTTTCTTCAGCGGCAAGGCGCAGAAGCTCCGGAGGTCCTCCGCGAACACGATAGGGTACGAAGAGTACTCCTGAGGGTCGATCTCCTCGTCGATGTCGGTGAAGAGCATGGGCTTACCGGATTTGATGACGATGCCGCCGATGCCGTGACCGGGGGCCAGTACGATGCGCTTATGGCGCTCGCCGGTTGCTCCCGCGCTGTATATCCACTTCAACGGGGCGCCGACGAAGGCGGTCAGCCCGATGGCGACGAAGTCGAACCCGTAGCGCTCGCAAACCTTCGACACCGCCTGCGTGTACTCGGCGCAAGCGCCGGCAAGCGTATCTTCCGGAAAATTCGATGCAGCCATATATCCCCGTCCGTGCCCGTACCCGATTATTCTGCCTGTTCCATGATAGCACTTGCGCTCGGCATGCAACCAGATCGGACGCGGTGCGGGCGAAAAGGCGGACCGCCGCGCTAAAACGCGGACAGGCGAACCCGCTTCCGCACGAGTCCGGCGTCGAATCGGCGTAAGAGTTTCCGCTCTACATCGGCGGCATCGAGAGAATCAGAGCGGCAAAGACGGCGATGCCGACTGGGCGGAAAACGAAAAGGAGCCTTCGATCGGTGAAGGCTCCTTCGATATCAATGGTGGGCGATAGAAGATTTGAACTTCTGACCCCTACCGTGTCAAGGTAGTGCTCTCCCCCTGAGCTAATCGCCCGCTTTGACGCATCGCGTAGGCGTTGCGCACCAGCGAATGGATATACTACCAGATTGAGCGCTTCTGGCAAAGGATATTTTGAAAAATCTTATCTGAGAATTTTTCAAAAAAAGGGCTTGCGCTCGGTGGTCGGTTTCAGTATCATATCTCCTTGCGTTGCGGACGTGGCTCAGCTGGTAGAGCACGACCTTGCCAAGGTCGGGGTCGCGGGTTCGAACCCCGTCGTCCGCTCCATCGTAGATTCGGGCCGGTCATTCATAACTGTGTATGGCCGGCCTTTTCGATGAAGACGCACGCATGGCGACGTGGCCAAGTGGTAAGGCAGAGGCCTGCAAAGCCTTCACCCCCGGTTCGAATCCGGGCGTCGCCTCCAGAAATTCCCTGAACGCCTTCGGGCGTTTTTTCATGCCCTGCCCTTGCCGGTTTGCCGCCGTCTCGGGCAGTCGACGGCTTCGGAACGATCCCGCGCGCTCTAGTGCAGCTCGAACCAGCTGTTCCCGTCTTTGCCGGTGCGGTACATGAACTCCTGCAGTTCGGTTGAATCGAATACGGCGAGCAGCTCCCTGAAATCGGGGACAAGCGGATACGAATCGATATCGGCGCGTTTGATCCAGCGCATTTTACCCTCGGCCGACGACGAGAGCTCGCCCGAGAATTCGGAGGTCTTGAATAGCAGCGCGATATAGCGCTCGTCGTCTTCCGACTGAAACTGCTTGACGCCGCAGAGACGCGGGTGCTCGATGGTGAGACCGGTCTCTTCCCATATCTCGCGCTTCACCGCTTCAACGAACGATTCGCCGTGCTCGACATGGCCGCCGGGAAACGTCACCCCGGGCCAGTTTTCGGCCACGCGATCCTGCAGAAGAATCTCGTCGTCTTTGTACACCATGCACAGCACGGTTACGATTGCCTGTTCGCTCGCCATATCAGCACGCTTTCGTCGCACGCGGCCGTCAGCCGCCCTCCGTTCAATATACCACCGTTACGCCCGGCTTCGGACGAAGCGGCGATCCGCAATCCTCCGATTACCCGTCGTTTGCGAAACCGTTGCCGACGCGCGCTCAGAAGCGCTCGACAAGCTCGGCGAGCGATCGCACGGTTGCATACCCGCAGTCCTCGCAAGCTCCCGCCCTGTCGACGATGATCGGCCTTATGCCCGCGGCTTCGGCTCCCCTACCGTCGGCATCGGGACGGTCGCCCACATGAACCGCCTCCCCCGCTTCGATGCCCATCCGCTCCATTGCGATGGTGAAGATCATGGGATTGGGCTTGCGGTATCCCACATCGGCCGACGAAACGATCTCATCGAAGTACGGAGCCATTCTGAGGCCCCTGATAAGGCTCTCGAGGTTCGAAGACCAATTGGATACGATTCCGAGCCTCAGATGGCGTCTCTTCAGCTCCTTGAGGCATGGCAGGACATCGTCGAGTATCCGCCAGTGCGCCGGCCGGCAATAGGATTCGTTCACTTCCCGGGCTATCCCCTCGGCATCGTGGCCCAAGCCCGTCAGGTGGCTGAGATAGCGGTACATGTCGAGGTACATCTCGACCGACCCCTCGGGAGAACACCAAAAATCGCCGTCCCTCAGATACTCCTCTTCGTAGAAGCGGTTCACAGCGGGAAGATGGACGCTCACCTCGGCCCGCTCGAGTTCATGGCCGCGTCGGACGGCAACCTCGTGAAAGGCGCCGTCGATATCGGGGTCCGCATCGATAAGCGTCGAGCCCACATCGAAAAACACCGTCTTGATCACGCTTTCTCCTCCGCTCGCAACCAGTTGTTCGAATCCGCAACGAACGATGCGCGCATCGTTCGATCGATCGGAGCACGCCGAGCCCCGCAGTCCTCGTGGCCGCGCTCAGTCCTCGTGGCCGTCGTCGGGCTCGATATGCACGAGAACTTCGATAACCTGGGGGTAACGCAGCTTGATGGCATCTTCGACCTGCTCGCTCAGGTCGTGCGCCGCGCCTACCGTCATGTCTTCGTCTACGCAGACGTGCAGATCGACGTACACTTCGCCCTCGGTGCCCCTCGTTCGGATGCGGTGCGCCTCCTTAACGCCGGGAATTCCCATGACGAACGCTTTCAACTCGTCTTCGGGAATGCGCGCATGATCCGAAAGCGTGGCGAGCGCATGCTTGAACACGTCGTAAGCGGTCGCCAGGATTGCGACGGTGACGATGAGCGCGACGATCGGATCGGCCGCGGGAAAACCGAGCGCCACGAAAACGAGCCCGACGATGACGCCCACCGACACGAGCGCATCCGACAGCGTATGGCTTGCATCGGCTGCGAGGACCTCGCTTTTAAGCTCTTTTCCTCGCCGTCTCTCGTAAAACGTGACGCCGAGATTCACGCAGAGCGTCACGATCATCACGACGAACGAAAACGGCGTCACATCGGCCGTATAGTTTCGCGATACGAGCTTCACGACGGCGCTGCTTCCAACCTCGAAGGCGGCGAGCAGCAGCAGGATGCCGATGGCGAGGCTCGCGTAGGTTTCGAACTTCGCATGCCCGTACGGATGGCTTTCGTCGGCGGGGCGCGATGCGAGCGCGATGCCGATAAGCCCTATGACGTTTCCCGCCGAGTCGAATACGGAATGGATGCCGTCTGCCTGCATGGCGGCCGAGCCGGTTGCTGCTCCGTACAGGTACTTGGCGGCCGCTACACCGAGGTTCAGAAACAGGATGACCCATAAAACGCGCCTAATCGAGCGCATGCGATCGGATACGGGAGGTTTTGCCAGCATCGCCGTTCTCGCCATGATCCCTTCCTTTCGCCCGTTGCGTCCAAGACCAGCTCGGACTGCCTGACTATACGAAAAAGGGAGTCCGTAGACTCCCTTCGATTTCCTGGTGTCGGAGGCGGGATTTGAACCCGCACACCCGTAATGTGGGCACTAGCACCTCAAGCTAGCGTGTCTGCCGTTCCACCACTCCGACGTATGCATTGCTCAAAAGCAACGTTGGATATTCTACCAAAACCTGAGCCGTTGTACAGAACTTTTTTCAACTATTATCGGATAGTTCCGTGGGGATAGATGATCATGAGCACCAAAAGCGAGAGCAGGAATACAACCGCGAAGATAATCGTGATGCGATCAAGGTTTTTCTCCACGATGCTCGTACCCGTTTGCGTCGAGTAGACCGAGCTGGCGATCATGTCGGAAATGCCGGTGCCCTTACCCGAGTGCAACAAGATGAATATGATCAAGCCGACGCCCGAAACAACCAGCAAAACCAGCGTGATAATCAACAAGGGGTTCAACGTATCTCTCTCCTCAAAACCGTACTTCTCTGCATTCGCTCACAAGTTATCGATTATAACCGCATGCTGCACCTTTACGCAAGTAGGCTTTTGCCCGTCATCTCGGAAGGCGCACATAACCCGATCAGCTCGAGCAGCGTCGGTGCGATATCGCACAGCGCACCCCTTTCGTCGGCGAGTTGGCGCCCCGTTTCGGCGTAGTCGATCAAAACGAGGGGGACGAGCGCCGTGGTGTGGGCCGTGAAGGGCGTACCGTCTTCGGCGAGCATCTTGTCGGCATTGCCGTGATCCGCCGTCAGAAGCGCAACGCCGCCCTTTTCCCGCAGCGCAGCAAGCACCTCGCCCACACCCGCGTCGACCGCTTCGACCGCTTCGATCGCAGCGGGAATGCTTCCGGTATGCCCCACCATATCGCAGTTTGCAAAGTTGACCAGGTATACGTCGGCTTCGTCGGCGCGTATGGCAGAGGCGAGCGCCTCAGCCACCTCCGGCTCGCTCATCTCGGGCTGCAGATCGTAGGTCGCAACCTTCGGGCTCGCTACGAGCTTGCGCACCTCCTGGGCCTTCGGCGCTTCGACTCCCCCGTTCAGGAAGAAAGTCACGTGCGCGTACTTCTCGGTCTCGGCTATGTGGTACTGGACGAGCCCCGACTCTGCGAGCACGTCGGCAAGCACGTTTCGGGGGAATTCCTTCGCAAACGCAATCGGCGCGCCGATGGTCGGATCGTACTCGGTCAGGCAGACGAACGAAACGCGAGGATGCGCTTCCCTCTCGAAACCCGCGAAGTCTCCATCGGTAAACGCGCGCGTCAGCTCGCGGGCGCGATCGGGCCTGAAGTTGAAGAATACGACCGAATCGCCGTCGCGTACGCCCCGCTCGTCGAACGATATGGGCTCGAAGAACTCGTCGGTCACGCCGGCGTCGTAGGACGCGCGCATCGCATCGACGGGGTCGATCGCCGAATACGGCTCTCCCCCCACGATCGCTCGGTACGCCCGCTCGACGCGCTCCCAGCGGTTGTCGCGGTCCATCGCGTAGTAGCGCCCGTCGATCGATCCGATGGACAGGGCGGTTTTGTCCGTGGAAATGCGCTCCATCTCGCCTTCGAGCTCCTCGATGAACCCAAGGCCGCTCTTCGGCGGCACGTCGCGCCCGTCCATGAAGCAATGCACGCGCACCTCGGGAACGCCCATCGAAGCGGCAAGCTCCAAAAGCGCGTAGAGATGTGCGTTGCTCGAATGCACGCCGCCATCCGAGAGCAAGCCCATGAGGTGGAGCACCGCCCCCGGCTTCGACGCGTTCTCGTACGCGTTCCGTATAACGGGGTTCTCGGCCAGCGAACCGTCACGGCACGCGCGGTTGATCCTCGTCAGCTCCTGGTACACCACGCGCCCGGCGCCGATGTTCAAATGCCCGACCTCCGAATTGCCCATCTGCCCGTCGGGCAGGCCCACCGGTTCGCCCGAAGCATCGAGAACGGTTTTCGAGCACATGCCGAACAGTTCGTCGAGCACCGGCGTCGAGGCAAGGGAGATCGCGTTGCCGTCGCCGGGTTCGGCCAAGCCGAACCCGTCCATGATGATGAGGCACGCGGGAAGCGTCAGATCCCGTTTTTCTGCAGAGGCCATGGATGCGCTCCTACAGGCAGGCTTTGATAAGCTGCACGAACGTTTCGGCCTTGAGGCTGGCACCGCCGACGAGTCCTCCGTCGATGTTCTCCATGGCCATGAGCCCCTCGACGTTGCCGGGGTTCATCGAACCGCCGTAGAGCACGCGCATGTCTTCGGCCGTTTCGGCATCGGCGATTTCGGCCACCGTACGCCTAATGGCCGCGCACACCTCGTCGGCCTGTTCGGGCGTAGCGGTGCGGCCCGTGCCGATCGCCCAGACCGGCTCGCTGGGCACCCCGCCATCGGCCTCACCAGCCGCCTCACCCCCTTTTACNNNNCCGCCGTAGAGCACGCGCATGTCTTCGGCCGTTTCGGCATCGGCGATTTCGGCCACCGTACGCCTAATGGCCGCGCACACCTCGTCGGCCTGTTCGGGCGTAGCGGTGCGGCCCGTGCCGATCGCCCAGATCGGCTCGTAGGCAACCACGCATGCGGCTACCTCGTCGGCATCGAGCCCCGCAAACGCCGCGCGCACCTGGGCGCACACGAACTCGAGCGTCGTTCCCTCTTCGCGCACGGCATGCGATTCGCCGACGCATACGATAGCGCCGAGATCCTCGGCGATGAGCGCCTTGACCTTCTTGTTGACGGCCTCGTCGGTCTCGCCGAACAGCTCGCGACGCTCGGAGTGGCCGACGATCGAATAGGCGCAGCCGATCTCCTTTATCATGGGCACTGAGATTTCGCCCGTGAACGCCCCCGAAGGCTCCCAGTACACGTTCTGGGCAGCAACTTTGATCTTGACCTTGTCGAAGTCGAGCACGGTCTTTGCGGGTTTGAGATCCGTGAACGGCGTGCACAGCACGATCTCGACGGCGTCCTCCCACTCTTTCTTCTCGTACTGGTTGGAAATCTCCTGCGTGAGGACGACGGCTTCGGAGATGGTGTTGTTCATCTTCCAGTTTCCGGCCATCATGGGGATGCGCGCCATGTTCATCATTCCTTTCGCTTGCTATGCGTTCATCGGAGGGCTTCGACGCCGGGCAGGGCCTCGCCCTGGACGAGTTCCATCGAAGCGCCGCCGCCCGTCGAGATGAACGTCATTCTGCTTCCCAAATCGAATTTGTTGACAGCCGCTACGCTATCGCCGCCGCCGATGATGGTATCGGCTTCTTGGTTTTCGGCGACGGCCACGGCAACGGCCTTGGTGCCGGCCTCGAACGCCTTCATCTCGAAAACGCCCATGGGGCCGTTCCAGAATACCGTTTGCGCCCGAGCTATCGCCTCGGCGTAGAGCTTCGCGGTCTCGGGACCGATATCGAGGCCCATCATATCAGAGGGCATCGCGTCGGTCGAAACGGTTTCCGTCTTGGCATCTTCCGAAAACGCATCGGCCGCAATTACGTCGACCGGCAGCAATATCTCAACGCCGGCTTCCTTAGCGCGGGCAAGCGTCGCCGCGGCGCGCTCGATCCAATCCTCTTCTTTGAGGGAGGTGCCCACCTCTTTGCCCGAAGCGAGCAAGAACGTGAAACACATGCCGCCTCCGACGATGAGCGTGTCGCACTTTTCGATGAGCGCATCGATGACCTTGATCTTGTCCGACACCTTCGAACCGCCGAGTATGGCAACGAACGGGCGCTTCGGCTTCTCGAGCATGCCCGTAAGCGTCGAGACCTCCTTCGAGAGCAGGTACCCGGCATAGGCGGGCAGAAGCGATGCGATGCCCGCAGTCGAAGCATGGGCTCGATGCGCCGTGCCGAACGCGTCGTTCACGTACACGCTTCCGAGGCTGGCAAGTTCTTCGCAGAACGCCGGATCGTTTTTCTTCTCGCGGGAATCGAAGCGCAGGTTCTCGATCAGCAGTATCTGCCCGTCTTCGAGCGATGCGGCTTTCGCTTGAGCGTCCTCGCCCACGGTATCGGCAGCGAACACCACCGGACGCCCGAGAAGTTCGCTCAAGCGGCGCGCAGCAGGCCGGAGAGAAAAGGCCTCCTCGAAGCCCGTACCCGAGGGACGCCCCAAGTGGCTCATCAGGATGAGCCGAGCGCCCTTGCCCGCAAGGTAATCGATAGTGGGCAGCGCGGCCCTGATGCGGGTGTCGTCGGCCACCTCGCCGTCTTTGAGCGGGACGTTGAAATCGACGCGCACGAGCACGCGCTTGCCGGCAACGTCTGCCGATTCGAGGGTTTTGATATCGGACATGGAACAGCCTCCTTGATACATGATCGAAACGCACTATCGCAGGTTCGCCGAAGCCATCAAGAAGCCCCGAGGTGCCCGAGATTGCCACGAGGGCCCGGCGATGCGCGCTTTCGCACGCGAACCGGGCCCAAAGCGACAAGATTGGGTGCCTCGGGGCTTTGCAGCGTCGGCTTGAGTTCTCACCCGTTAGAGCAGGATCTTCGCCAAATCCTTCACGCGGTTCGAGTAGCCCCACTCGTTGTCGTACCAGGAAATGCACTTGGCGAAAGTACCCTGGCCGCCCATGACCATAGTGAGCTTGCTATCGAAGACCGAGGAGTGGGCGTCGCCCACGATATCGACCGATACGATCGGATCTTCGGTGTACTCGAGAATACCCTTCATCGGACCCTCGGCAGCCGCCTTCATGGCTGCGTTGATCTCCTCGATCGTCGCCTCGCGCTCGAGTTCGACCGTGAGGTCGACCATCGATCCGTCGGGAGTGGGAACGCGGGTTGCGAATCCGTCGAGCTTGCCTTTGAGCTCGGGAAGCACGAGCGACACCGCACGGGCGGCACCGGTGGTGGTCGGGATCATGGACAGCGCAGCGGCACGGGCGCGGCGCAGGTCCTTATGGGGAAGATCGAGGATCTTCTGATCGTTGGTATAGGAATGGATCGTATTCATATAACCGCGCTTGATGCCGAACGTGTCGAGCAGAACCTTGGCGAACGGGGCGAGGCAGTTCGTCGTGCACGACGCGTTCGAGATGATGTTGTGCTTGTCCTTATCGTAGTCGCCGTCGTTGACGCCCATGACGATGGTGATGTCCTCGTTCTTCGCGGGAGCGGAGATGATGACCTTTTTCGCGCCGGCCTCGAGATGTGCGGCGGCTTTCGTGCCGTCGGTGAAGAAGCCCGTCGATTCGACGACGATGTCGACGCCGAGCTCGCCCCAGGGGAGATTTGCGGGCTCGCGCTCGGAAAGAACCTTGACCGCACGGCCGTCGGCGACGAATCCGTCTTCGGTCACCTCGACGGCGTCGAATGCGCGTCCATGGATGGAATCGTACTTCAGCAGGTGGGCCATCGTCGGAATGTCGCCCAGATCGTTTACGGCGACCACTTCGAGCTCGGGATCGTTCGCCATCGCACGGAACACCAGACGGCCGATGCGACCGAATCCGTTAATACCTACCTTGGTTGTCATTCGTATCCCCTTTCCATAAAGATACTCAAGCGGGCCTGCGTCTTCGAGGCAATGGTACCCTTGCAGGCAACAAAGCCCCTATAACCGCAGGCATTCCCACAAAAAAAGCATCCGAACCAACGGGCTTCGAGACGCTTCGCACGCGCCGATGCCATCCGCGGCGGATGGCATCGGTTGCGGATTTCAGTTTAATCCCCAAGCTCCTTGGCCATCTGCTCAATACGGCGAACGCGGTGATACACCGCCGATTTGGACAGCGGAGGATTGGCTTTCTCGCCGAGCTCTTTGAGCGTGGCATCGGGATTGGTTACCCGCAGCTTGATGAATTCCTGCAATGCGGGCGGCAGGTTCTCCATCCCGTAGGCATCGACCACTTTGCGGATGGCGAATATCTGATCGACCGAAGCGTTGGCGGCTTTCGCCTGGTTGGCGATCTCGGCATTGGTGATGCGGTTCACATCGTTGCGCACGCTTTTGATGACCCGTTCGTTTTCCATGGAGAGCGCACTGTGATGAGCTCCGACGAACGCGAGGAACTCGAGGATCGCCGTACCGCTCTTCAGGTACACCATGTACGAGCTTCTCCGCTGCATGACGCGCGCGTTGATCCCCTTGCTCGCCATAAGCTCGACAAGCCCCTCGGCAAGGCTTTCCGACTCCACCGTGATCTCGAAGTGGAAATCGCCGCGCGGGTTCGAGATGAACCCGCTGCCGAGAAACGCGCCCCTCAGATACGCCGCCGCGCAGCACTGCTTTTCTACGAGTTCGGGCATTATGCCCATCTCGAGGCCCTCCCCGGACAGTACGCCCATATCGCGCAGCGCGCCTTCGAGTTTGGGCTGCGTCGGCACTTCGATGAGGTAGTTCGGCGTTTTGTGCAGAACGCTTCTGCGTACGGTGAGGTTGGTCTTGAGCTCGTATATGCCGTGCAGAAGCTTGATCACGAGGCGTGCCACGCTCGGCACGTCGGTCGCTATCTCGATGCGGTAGCGACCGGGGCCGCCGAAGAAGAGCGTACCCTCGATGCGCACGAGCGCCGCAAGCGTTGCCTTGTCGCAGTGGCTGCACATCGGGGCAACGCGTGCGAGCTCGTCTTTCACCTCCGCGGTGAACGACATAGTCTCATCACCCCCGCAAACGCAGCCCTAAGCGCACGGGGATCATGCCACGTCGGGCGCTGGGGATCGACGAGGTTGCGTGCTACGACCACGGGGCCCTCCGCCTGTATCGCCTGCACGTCGGCGTAGGACACCGCAACCGGACGGACGCGCCCCGAAAGCTGGGCGTCGCCAAGCTCCGACATCGTCGAAACCCTGTCGCCTTCCCCCACCGCTGCATTGTAGCTTTCCGAAAGCGCGTCCTCGGGGCGCAGCGGTTCGGGTGCGTGCACCAAGACGTAATCGAGCAGGCCGCGCATACCGTGGTCCATGAGCGCCGAAACGTGCTCCTTGGCAGACAGGCCCCACGTCTCCCCCTGCATGTCGGCAAGCGAGCACACGAACAGGGTGCGCCCCTTCGAGGTCTTGATCGCCTCGACGATGCCGGGAACGAGCAGGTTCGGGATGATCGAGGTGAACAGCGACCCCGGCCCGAGTACGATGAGATCGGCGTTGCGAATGGCCTCGAGCGCGGGGCCGTAGGGTTCGGGCTCCCTGCTGGCCTGCAGCCATACGTACTGGAGCGCCGTCGACGATCGGCAGGCGTTCGCCTGGCCCATGAGGCGGGATCCGTCGCGCGTCTGGGCGCACAGCGTCACGCGGTCGAGCGTAGACGGATAGACGCGTCCGCGCGCATCAAGCAGCTTTTCGCAGATGGCGATGGCTTCGGGAAAGGAGCCCGTCGCATCCTCGAGCGCCGAGAGCATGAGGTTTCCGAGCGTATGGTTCTGAGCGAACTCGAATCGGTATTTGAAAGCGCGGGTGAGCGGGTCGTTCGCATCGGCGGCGAAGGCGGCAAGGCACTTGCGCACATCGCCGGGCGGCGTCACGTTCGCCTCTTCGCGCAGGATGCCCGTCGATCCCCCGTCGTCGGCCATCGCCACGACGGCGCTCGTCTCGAACCCCATGGAGAGCAACGTGCGGATGGACACCGGCGCACCCGTTCCTCCCCCGATCACGACTGCGCGTATATGCTGATTCCCCGAAACGAGCGGTTCGGATCCGCTGATGGCCGCAAAGGCGGCCGTGTTGGACGGATCCTGGCTGAACGGATGGCCCATCATTGCAGGCTCCGTTCGCCCTTGCCCGTTTCCGCAAGCGACAGATCACGATGGGCGATGCTCACCCGATAGCCCTTGGCCTTGAGGTACTCTCCCGTCGACTCCGCTATCGCAACGCTGCGATGCTGGCCTCCCGTGCAGCCGATGGCGATGGCGAGTTGTTGCTTGCCCTCCGCCACGTATCCGGGCATGACGCAATCGAGCAGAGAGCGCCACTTCTTTTGAAACTCCTCGGTTTCGCTGCGGTACATCACGAAATCGCGCACCGGGGCGTCGAGGCCGGTCAGACGTTTCAGCTCGGGCTCGTAGTACGGGTTCGGGAGGAACCGCACGTCCATGACGATATCGGCGTCGAGCGCCGCGCCGTGCTTGAATCCGAACGAGTAGACCGTCACCGTGAGCGCCGCGCGCTCGTCGCCTTCGGAGAACAGCGAACGGATGGTGTTCTTAAGCTTCTGGGGCAGCATGTCGGTCGTGTCGATGAGGTCGCTTGCCGTATCCTTGACGGCCCGCAAAAGGCTCCGCTCCTGCTGGATGCCCTGACCGATCGTCATGCCCTCGCCGCACAGAGGATGGCGGCGCCTGCTCGATTTGTAACGCGCGATGAGCTTGTCGTCGTCGGCGTCGAGAAATACGAGACGGTAGGCAACGCCGCGTTTCTTGAGATCGTCGAGTTCGCACATGAGGTCCGAAAAGAAATCGCGGTTGCGCGCATCGCATACCACGGCGAGCCTGCGCGCCGCATCGGGCTGCCCCGGCATCCCCTCGAGCGCAAGCAGCGTTCCGATCAGGCTTGCGGGAAGATTATCGATGCAGAAGTAACCGAGATCCTCGAATGCGTGCATCGCTTCGGTACGGCCCGCGCCGCTCATGCCGGTCACGATGACGAGTTCGGGCATGATGCGAGCGTCTTGCTCTGAACAGGATGCTCCGTCTCCGATGGCGGTTTCGTTCATGATGCCTCCTCGGTTGGGTGTTTGTCGTGTACGCATTCCGCGCCTGCCCGCGCATCTTCGCCTTCGGCGGCCTGCTCGGTGTTTTCCTTCTCATTATACTGCCTGAGCACCGCGTACAGCTCTTCGGCGACTTCGACGGGTACGGCTCGCGACGCCTTGATCTCCTCAAGCGACGCCGCCTTGAGGTTGCGAAACGATTTGAACGCCTTCATGAGCGCTTTCTTGCGCACGGGGCCCAAGCCCACCACGTCGTCGAGCACGCTTGCCGTCATGCCCTTGCCGCGCAGTTCGCGGTGGAACGTGATGGCGAATCGGTGCGCCTCGTCGCGGACCTGCTTGACGAGGTAGAGGGACGACGACCCGCTCGGCAGCACCACAGGGCCCGTATCCTGCCAGGGGACGAACAGCTCCTCGTCGCGCTTTGCAAGGCCGGCGAGCGCGATGTCGTCGATGCCGAGCTCGTCGAACATATCGATCGCTGCGGAAAGCTGCGGCTTGCCGCCGTCGAGGATGATGAGGTCGGGCTTGCTGCCGAACCGCTCGTCGGCCATCCGCTCGGGCGCGTAGCGGCGTCCGAGCACCTCCTGCATCGAGAGGAAGTCATTCGCCTCGTCGAGCGGTGTCTTGATCTTGAACCGACGGTACTGGTTCTTGTCGGGCTTACCGTTGGTGAACACGACCATCGAGGCCACCGTGTAGCTGCCGTGGATGGTGGAGATGTCGAAGCACTCGATGCGCATCGGCGGCTCGTCGAGCGCAAGGGCGCTCTCGAGCTGCAGCAGCGCGTCGTTGATGCGCTTGTCCTCGTAGTTGGTGCGCACCTTGTAGCGCATGAGCGCGTGCTTCGCGTTGGTCTCGGCCATGTCGAGCAGATCGGCCTTCTCTCCTTTCCGCGGGGCGGTGAGCCTGACCTTCGCCCCGTACGGGCTCGCGAGCTTCTCGGTCAGCCATTCCTGCATGACCTCCGCGTCATCGGGCTCGTCGCGCACGATGACCTCGTGCGGAACGGATGTGGTCGTGTCGTAGTAGCGCAGAAGGAACACGTGCACGAGATCTTCGTCAGGAACGTCTTTGCCCTTGTTGAGGATGAATTCGTTGCTGTTGATGATACGGCCTTCGCGGATCATGAACACGTTGACTCCCGCGATCGTTTCCTCGCGGAACACGCCTACGACATCGGCGTTGAGGTTGCGCGAGGAAACCGCATGCTGCTTGTCGCACAGCGAGTTGATCGTACCGATGCGGGATTTGATGCGCGCTGCCCGCTCGAAATCGAGCTCTGCGGCCGCCTCCTGCATTTCCGCCTCGAGCTCCTCGACGAATTCGCGGTGCGAGCCCGAGAGGAACCGCTCGATGCGCTTGACGTTATCGCGGTACTCTTCGGGCGTGATGCCGCCGCAGCAGGCGCCGGGACCGAGCCCCACATGGGCGTCGAAGCACGGCTTCACGCCGTCGGCTCCGAGGAACGCCCCGAGGTCCTCGCTCTCGAGCTTGCGCTTCATCCGGCGCCAATCGGCACACGAGGTCGAGCACAGCGGCACGACCCTGCGCGCGATGTCCACCATCTCGCGCGCGGCGCGGCTATCGGTGTAGGGGCCGAAGTACTTGGTGTCGGCGCGGTGCTTCTCACGCGTGTACTTGATTGCCGGGAACACGTCGCCCTTGGTGAGCGCGATGAACGGGTAGCTCTTGTCGTCCTTGAAGTCGGCGTTGAAGTACGGCGAGTACTGGTTGATGAGGTTCTTTTCGAGCACGAGGCTCTCGTGCTCGTTTTCGGTCACGAGGTAGTCGAACGAGTCGATCTGGTCGACGAGCAAAGGGATCTTCGCGCGGTCGTCCTGGTAGTTCACGTACTGGCGCATGCGCGCACGGAGCTGCTTGGCCTTGCCTACGTAGATGACCTGGCCCGACTTGTCCTTCCACAAGTATACGCCGGGCAGCGCCGGTACGCTCGCGAGTTCGTTTTTGATGCGTTCGAGTTTTTCCATGTTGCCAGTATACGATATAGGGCAAACGGACGTTCACCCGCGTTCACGGTTCCTTCAAAGGAACGCGGATGCACATCAGCGTTCACGATGCCCGCGCGGGCAGAAAGCCAGGAGGTCGAACCGCCGCGGTCGGGCGCTACCGACATCCGCTTGGCCGCCGACTTCCCGTATAATGGCAGGAAACGCAAGATTTACGTCGCCGCACAAGCCCCGAAGACCCGTTTTCAAGGAGAGGCGACCGCTGGCATGCCGCCGAACTGGACAAACGCACCATTTCCGACGCACACATCACGACGCCAAGGCCGCCCCCCTCCGCTGCGACGAAAAACCTCCGTTTTCTGCTGCAAAACCAAGGATCGGCCGCCGAGTCGGGCGAATTCCCGCTCACCGCCGAAGATGACGTGTCCGTCGGCAGCGTTATTGTTTCGTCTTTTTTAAATCTTGGTTTCCCCCTCGTGAACCTCCCTATAATGGAACAATCCGTACAACCCCATAAAGGAGGTCCTTTGATGAGTTATGTCGATAACGTCATCGAGCAGGTCAAGGAGAAGAACCCGAACGAGCCCGAGTTCATCCAGGCCGTCACCGAGGTGCTCACGTCGCTCAAGCCAGCAATCGAATCCAACCCCGCATACGAGAAGGCAGGGCTGCTCGAGCGCATCGTCGAGCCCGAGCGTGTGGTCATGTTCCGCGTTCCGTGGGTCGACGACAAGGGCGGCGTTCACGTCAACCGCGGCTACCGCGTCGAGTACAACAGCTGCCTCGGACCCTACAAGGGCGGCCTGCGCCTCCATCCTTCCGTGAACCTCGGCATCATCAAGTTCCTCGGATTCGAGCAGATCTTCAAGAACAGCCTCACCACCCTTCCCATGGGCGGCGGCAAAGGCGGCAGCGACTTCGACCCGAAAGGCAAGTCCGACATGGAGATCATGCGCTTCTGCCAGAGCTTCATGACAGAGCTCTGCCGCCATATCGGCGCGAACACCGACGTTCCCGCGGGCGACATCGGCACGGGTGCCCGCGAGATCGGCTTCATGTTCGGCCAGTACAAGCGCATCCGCAACGAATGGGTCGGCGTGCTCACCGGCAAGGGCCTCTCGTACGGCGGCTCGCTCGTACGCACCGAGGCGACGGGCTACGGCCTCGTGTACTTCGTGCAAGAGTACCTCAACTGCCATGACGATTCGTTCGAGGGCAAGACCGTCGCGGTCTCCGGTTCGGGCAACGTCGCCATCTACGCGACCGAGAAAGCTCAAGAACTCGGAGCCAAAGTCGTCACCATGTCCGATTCGACCGGCTGGATCCATGATCCCGCAGGAATCGATCTCGCCCTCGTCAAGCAGATCAAGGAAGTCGAACGCGCGCGCATTTCCGAATACGCGAACCGCAAGGAAGGCGTCGAATACCATGACGGCAAGGGCGTTTGGTCGGTTCCCGTCGACATCGCATTGCCGTGCGCTACCCAAAACGAGCTTCTGATCGACGACGCCAAGCTGCTGGTGGCCAGCGGATGCAAGATCGTCGCCGAGGGAGCTAACATGCCCACCACCATGGACGCAACCGATTACCTCATGGAAAACGGCGTGGTATTCTGCCCCGGTAAGGCCGCCAATGCCGGCGGCGTAGCCACTTCGGGACTCGAAATGAGCCAGAACTCCGAGCGCCTATCCTGGTCGTTCGAAGAGGTCGACGCCAAGCTGCAGGGCATCATGAAGAACATCTACCACGCAGCCGATGACGCGGCCAAGGAGTACGGCCATGAGGGCAATTACGTCATGGGCGCAAACATCGCCGGGTTCAAGAAGCTCGCCGACGCCATGATGGCGCAGGGCATCGTGTAGTTCTGCCGGCAACCGCCGGATTAACGCAGCGGCTCAACGCGAAACGCTCCGATGAATCGGGGCGTTTCGTTTATGTGCATCTTTCGCAGGGCTTTCCCGCTCGATGCCCTTCCGTTACGATTATCGCTTCGATCGCACGGGGATCCTCGGTGCACGTCAACCTTCGGGCCCCCGTTTACCCATCGTTCGAAAGGAACGCATGAACCGCACGTCTCTTCGCATCCTCTTCACCGCAGCGCTCGCCCTGGCGCTTCTCGCGCTTGCAGCCTGCTCGTCTTCAGGAGAGCAAGCCCCTTCGAAGCCCGCTTACGTGAGCCCCTATGACTGGTCGGGTCTTGCCAAGGAGGACGGCCGCTACACCTACGCCGAAAGCGGCGAGGTCTGCTCGTTCACGGGAATCGACGTATCGGAGCATCAGGGGGCGATCGACTGGAACGCCGTCGCCTCCGACGGTATCGATTTCGCGTTCATCAGGATCGGCAATCGGGGAGCCACCGAGGGAGCCGTGTATCTCGACGAGCGCTACGTCGAAAACATGACCGGAGCTAGAGAAGCCGGCATCCCCGTCGGCGTTTACTTCTTTTCGCAAGCCATTACTGCAGAAGAGGCGCTCGAGGAAGCCGATTTCGTGCTCGCCATGCTCGGCGACGCCGAATTGGCCTATCCGATCGTCTACGACCACGAGCCGGTAGCGGGCATCGAGGGACGCGCAGACGGGCTTTCGCGGGAGCAGATGACCGAGAACGCCCTCGCTTTCTGCACCCGTATCGCCGAAGCGGGGTACGAGCCGATGGTCTACGGCAACAAGCGCGATATAGCACGGTTCGATCTTTCGCAGCTCGAAGGCATCGACGTCTGGTTTGCGGAATACGGAGCGGCAACGCCCTCGGGGCAGTTCGATTTCTCAATATGGCAGTATGCCAACGACGGCACGGTTGCGGGCGTATCCACCGCCGTCGATCTCAACATCCTGTTCATCGCAGACGCGCGGTAGTCCCGAAAGGACGGTTTCATGAGCGAAACGGAAAACCCCCAAGAGACATCGGCTGGAAAGACGGCGGGGACGGAGCGCCGCTTAGACGACCCCGTCAGCGCCGTAGCCCGCCTGTCGACCGGCCGTTTGACGCTGCGCGCGTTTCGGCCTTCGGATGCCGACGACGTGTTCGCTTACTCGAGCGACCCGCGCATCGGCCACGATGCCGGGTGGCCGCCCCACCGCAGCCTCGACGATTCCCTCTCGTTCATCAACGACATCGCTTCGCAGGGCCACGTATGGGCCATCGCGCCCGAAGCGACCGTTTCGGAAAGCAGGCCGCAGGGCATGGTGATCGGATCGGTCGGCCTCATATCCGACCCCGCTCGCAACTACGATAAGGTCCTCATGCTCGGATACGCCATCGGGGCTCGGTTTTGGGGCAAGGGATACACGACCGAGGCCGCACGGGCCGTGATCGCCTACGGTTTCGAAGAGCTCGGACTCGAGGCGATTTCCTGCACGTGCTATCCCTGGAACGCAGCTTCGAAACGGGTGATCGACAAGTGCGGCTTCGAATACGAAGGCACGCGGCACCTGGTCGAAATCGGCCAAGACGGCATACCGGAAGATTTCCTCTGTCACGTGCTTACGAAAGGGCGATGGAACGAACTCGTTCGAAGCGCCTGAAAACGGCTTCGCGGAATGCCAGCCGAAAGCGATCGGCATTCCTATCGAGAGGATTGCCGCATTAGCTCGGCTGCACGACTTTGGCCGAAACAACGTTGCTCGGCGAAATGAGGATGATGCCCGCAGATCCGAGCTGGGGCGCGTTCACGTAAAACGTTCCGTTGATGGTTTCTCCCATGACGAACAGCCCCTCGTCCTGCGTCGATATGACGATGTCGATCCCCGCAACCTCTTCGACGATTTTCTTATCCGGCGTTAAAACGACGATGAAGTCAACCTCGTACTCCTCGAAGTACTCGATCTGCTTCTCGATCATCTTCGTCGTCATCCTCGGTGCAACGCTGAAGATGCCGAATCGGTGATCGCCTTTTTTAAGGATAGTTCCCTCGCGGTACCTTCCCGGGTTCTCCGAATCGATGGAGAATACCGTCGCGTTTTTATCGAGATAGCTCTGCTCGACCTCCTCGACATCGATGGGCGTTTTCTTCTTGGCGCTCGGCGAGGACGAGGATGTCGATCCGTTTCCAGACGGGTTTGCGTCGGATGACGGGACATCGGGACCGGGCTCATCGTCATCGGCGGCGGTCTCGCCTTGTTTTGCCGCTGCGGAACCGTTCTGCGCATGTTTTTCACTGCCGGAGCCGCTTGCTGCGCTCTCGTCTTTACCCGAACCCGCATTCCGCTGAGCCGGACTGTCGGCGCTCTCCTTGCCGTCGGAATCGTCGCTCGTGGCGCCCGGAGCCTCAAGGCCCGAAAGGCCCGCCTCGGCTTCGTCGGCTGCTTTATCGAGCGCATCGGGGTCGGCCGTACCCTGCTGGCCGGATTTCGCACCCGATCCGCTCTTCGCCGTTTCCTCGGGATCAACCGTCCCCTTGAAGACGATTGCCGTGTAGCCGTCCATACGACCTGCAGCGTCATCGATGTTCGAAGCGGCAACGTTCCACGAGTGGCCGATAGCCAGATAGCCGACGAGTCCGCACAGCGAGGCAGCGATAAGCCCGACGAAGACGACGAGCGCGATTTTTTCACGAGATACATTCGACATGGTGCAATCCATTATACCTTCGTCGAAACCATGGGTTTCAGGTTCCGACCAAGTGACATAATTTCAGAGCAAACGGGGATCCTTATTCGGATATATCGTACTTTTCCGCAGGTCAGCGCATTGCAACGAGAGGCTTGGCCTCACGGGTAGCCGCAACGCCGACCATCTTCTCGTAAGCGTAGCGCTCGGGCGTGGCGCCTTCTGCATGGCTGATGCAGATGATTCCGCATTTCGAGAAGCCGTTCTTTTCGAGAAGCCGCTGCATGGGGATATTGCCGGGGTGGGTGTCGATGCGGACGCTTGAGCATCCGAGCTCCTCGGCAAGCCATGCGGCATATTCGAGAATCGAAGCGCCGATGCCGCCGTTTTTTCGATCGCCCGTCACCGCAACGCGGTGCACGACGACGTAGCACGGATCGCCGGGCAGCGATTCGGTGAGCCACGCGCCGTCGGTTATTTCGCGGTAGTCGAACTCTTCGCGACAGGCCACCATCGCGGTCGCCACGGGATTGCCGTTCTCGTCATCGACGACAACGGCTTCCCTGCGGGCTATATCATGCTCGATCACCTCTCGTGCGGGATATCCGCCCTGCCATTGGTCTATGCCCAAAGCCGCAAGGGCGCTCCGGCCGTCGGCCAGTATTTCCATGATGCGGTCCAGATCGGAGAACTCCGCTTTCCTCAGCTCCAATACCGTGCTCTTTCTCTAGTAAAATTAAGCGAACAGACACAATAGCAATCACCGAACCGCGATTCAATGGTTTTTTCCATGTTCTTACGCCGTCTTTTCGAAATTGTTGACCTAGCGGCGCATACTCACTGGTTCGATGGCGCTCTTCACCGATTCATCGCAACATCTTCTCGAAGGCCACGCGGCGTTTCTCGCGGCCGAAATAGTCCTTCACCGCCACTACGCCGCACTCCGAATACCCGTACTTCTCGAGCAGTGCGCGCATCGGCTCGTTCTCGGGATAGATATCCGCTCGCAGCGATTCCCTTCCCCGCTTCCTCGCGAGCCTCTCGGCATCGTCGAGGATGAAGCGCCCGACGCCGCTTCTCCTGGCGGCAGGCGCTACGCTCACCCAGTGGAGTACCGCATACGGCGGCTCTCCCCCAGAATCCTGCGTAAGCCACCTTCCGGAAAACGGTTTGCCGTACTGCGGATCGGGGCTGAAGGATACGGCGTACATGCCGATAGCCACGCCGTCTTTGTTTTCGATGAGGTGCGTCGTTTTGTTCTTTATGCTGTGCATGAGTCGGCGCGGCGAGGGATATTTCTTTCTCCCCTCATCGATGCCGAGTTCTTTGAACGTTTTATGGCCCTCGTCGAGCAGCGCCATCGCCGTCCCGTAATCGTCGCGCTCGGCCACGCGGCTCGAAAAATAGCCGAGCACGGCAGCGGGCCCCAAGAACAAGGGGGCATCGGGTGCCTGCTCGAAACCGCCGTCTTCCGCTGCGGGCTTTTCCTCCCTCTGCGTAACGAGCAGTACCATTACGAGGATGAGGGCGCATCCCCCGATGTCGTAAACGGTTATCGCCGTCTTGAGCCACGCCGCGGAAATGACCATCGCCGACACCGGTTCGACGGCGCACAGAAGGCTCGCCTTGACCGGCCCCGCATCGGTGATGCCCTGCAGGTAGAGCATGTAGGCCCCAAGCGTGCCGACCACGACGATCGCGGCCATCGTTGCGACCATGCCCGGCTCGACGGCAACCGGGATCGTCCACGGCTGCACGAACGCGGTTGCAGCCGCACCGCCGAACGTCATTGCGAGACCTGTCACAATGAGCGACCCCCACTTTTTAAGCACGCGCGCCGGCATAAGGGTGTAGAATGCGAGCGCAAGAGCCGCCACCAAACCCCACGCCAACCCCTCTATCGGAATGGCGAGACCCCCGAGGTTCCCTTGCGTCGAAATGACGACCATGCCGATGAGGGCGAAAACGAGCCCGATCGCCTCGCGCAGCTTGGGAAGCCTGCGGGTGCGCAGGCATACGTAGACCATTATGAACACAAGCCCGATCTGCTCGAGCATGGTGCCGGTGCCCGCATCGGTGTACCCGATGGTGAGCAGATAGCTCACTTGGGTCAAAAGAACGCCGAACAGCGCAAACGCCGCAATGGATATGAGGGAGCGCCAGTCGCGAAACACCGCGACAAGGCCGCGTGGATCCTTCACCGCCGTCGCCGCGAGAAACAGGGCTCCCGCGATACTCATGCGCACGCAGGTGATCCACAAAGCGGGAACGTCGTAGGTCGACATGAGGAGCTGGGCGCACGTGCCCGAGAAACCCCACAGCACACCGCCGAACAGAGCGCATACGACGCCCCTCATCACATGGTTGCCCTGCACGGCCACCGCCCGCCCTTTCTTTATGGTTCGAAGTAATCCGGCAATCCCCTGAAATAAGCCGCGAGCATTGTCGCACGCCGCTACCCTGCGGTAAAGACGCTTCCCTAAGTTTTCACGATCGGCGCAACCGCAGCGAAAAAACGCACCGCCGAAGCGGTGCGCGGAGACAATGCGATTGAAATCCTGCAGGGGTATGCCGGCAGGGGTGCGCCGCTACGACGCCTTCCCCTGAGCTTGTCCGCCCTTGGCTTGATCGAGTATTTTCGCAAGGAACCGTCCCGTATAGCTCTCGGGCACCGCCGCAACATCTTCGGGCGTTCCCGTCGCCACGATCGTACCGCCGCGATCGCCGCCTTCGGGGCCGAGGTCGATGAGGTGATCGGCGCATTTGATGATGTCGAGGTTGTGTTCGATGACGAGCACCGTATTGCCCGCATCGACGAGCCGTTGCAGAACCTCGAGGAGCTGGCGCACATCCTCGAAATGGAGGCCCGTCGTCGGCTCGTCGAGGATGTAGAACGTCTTGCCGGTTTGCCGCCGCTGCAGTTCGCTCGAGAGTTTGACGCGCTGCGCCTCGCCGCCCGACAGCGTGGTGGCGGGCTGGCCGAGCCTGATGTACCCAAGCCCCACATCGTGCAGCGTCTGGAGCTTGCGCTTGATACCAGGGATGTTCTCGAAGAACGCAAGCGCTTCTTCAACCGTCATCTCGAGGATGTCGTAGACGTTCTTGCCGCGGTACGTTACCTGCAGGGTCTCCCGGTTGTAGCGCATGCCGCCGCACACCTCGCACGGCACGTACACGTCGGGCAGGAAGTGCATCTCGATCTTGATCTGGCCGTCGCCCTTGCACGCTTCGCAGCGCCCGCCGCTCACGTTGAACGAGAAGCGGCCCGGCGAGTATCCGCGCGCCTTGGCCTCTTGCGTGGATGCGAAGAGCTGACGGATGTCGTCCCACAGCCCGATGTAGGTGGCGGGATTCGACCGCGGCGTGCGCCCGATGGGGCTCTGGTCGATGTTGATGACCTTATCGAGCAGATCGCTGCCGGTCATCTTCCGATAAGCCCCCGTGCGACGGCGGGCATGGTTGACGCGGTTTGCGAGCGCAGGCGCAAGCGTGTCGGTGATGAGCGAGCTCTTGCCCGAACCCGATACGCCGGTCACGACGGTCAGCTCGCCGATCGGGATCTCGATGTCGACGTTCTTGAGGTTATTCTCGGTTGCGCCTAAAAGCTTGATGGCCCCGCGCTTCGCGTGGCGGCGCTCTTCGGGCAGCTCGATCTTCCTGCGGCCCGACAGGTAATCCGCCGTAAACGAGTTCTTCGCCCTGAGGATCTGCTTCGGCGTTCCTTCGGCGACCACCTCGCNCCTGCGGCCCGACAGGTAATCCGCCGTAAACGAGTTCTTCGCCCTGAGGATCTGCTTCGGCGTTCCTTCGGCGACCACCTCGCCGCCGTTTTCCCCCGCGCCGGGGCCCATGTCGATAACGTAATCGGCATGGCGGATCGTATCTTCGTCGTGTTCGACGACGATGACGGTGTTGCCGAGGTCGCGCAGCCGTTCGAGCGTCGCGATCAGGCGCTCGTTGTCGCGCTGGTGCAGACCGATGGACGGCTCGTCGAGGATGTAGAGCACGCCCATCAGACCCGCGCCGATCTGCGTGGCGAGCCTAATGCGCTGCGCCTCGCCGCCCGATAAGGTAGCGGTTGCGCGCTCGAGGGTAAGGTAGTCGAGCCCCACGTCGACGAGGAAGCGCAGGCGCGCCGCAATCTCCTTCACGATGGGCCCTGCGATCTGCTCGTCGGACCCCGTGAAGGAAAGGCCCTCGAAGAAGGCGAGCGAATCGACGGCGCTCATCTCGGTGACCTCGTGGATGTTCCTGCCCCCCACCGTGACGGCGAGGATCTCGGGCTTGAGGCGCTTGCCCCCGCAGGTTTGGCACGGAACGATGGCGAAGTACTGCGCGTACTTCTCTCGCTGGCTATCGCTCGTGGACTCCTGGTAGCGGTGCATGACCGCAGCGCAGGCGCCCTCCCAATCGATGTACCAGTACGTTTCGCGCCCGTCGACGGTTACGTAATCGACGCGCACCTTCTCCTTGGGAAGCCCGTAGAGCAGCGCATCGCGCACCTTCTTCGGCATGTCCTCCCAGGGCGTATCGGATGAGACCCCCATATGCTTTGCAACGGCACGCAGCACCTGCGGGTAGTAGTTCCCCGAGGTGAACGGCGCGATAACACCCTCGTCGAGCGAGAGCGACGGATCGGGAACCAAAAGGCTCGCGTCGACCTCTTCCCTGCTTCCGATGCCGAGGCAATCGGGGCAGGCGCCGTAAGGCGCATTGAACGAGAAGTCGCGCGGCTGCAGCTCGTCCATGGAGTGGCCGTGCTCGGGGCACGCGAGCGCGAGCGAGAACACGTACTCGCCTTCCTGCAAGCCGCCCGTTGCACCCGAAGAGGTGGCGCCGCTCGCCTTGGGCTTGCCGTCTTCGCCGAGCACCTGCACGAGCACGCGCCCGTCGGCGAGCTTCGTGGCCATCTCGACCGCTTCGGCGATACGGCTGACCGCGTCGCGCTTGAGCACTACGCGGTCGACGACGACGTCGATGAAGTGCTTGATCTTCTTGTTGAGCACGATCGTCTCGCCGTCGAGCTTCTTCACTTCGCCGTCGATGCGGACGCGCGAGAAGCCCTCCTTCTGCAGATCCTGGAAGAGCTTCGTGAACTCGCCCTTGCGGCCGACGACGACCGGTGCCATGACGAGCGCCTTCGCGCCTTCGCCGATCGAGAGGATCTCATCGGCCACCTGATCGGTCGTCTGCTTCTTGATCTCGCGGCCGCACTCGGGACAATGGGGCACGCCCACGCGGGCGAACAACAGACGCAGATAGTCGTAGATCTCGGTCGTGGTGCCCACGGTGGAGCGGGGGTTCTTGCTCGTGGTCTTCTGGTCGATCGAGACCGCCGGCGAAAGCCCGTCGATGCTGTCGAGGTCGGGCTTGTTCATCTGGCCGAGAAACTGACGGGCGTAGCTCGACAGGCTCTCGACGTAGCGGCGCTGCCCCTCGGCGTACATGGTGTCGAACGCCAGGGAGCTTTTTCCGGAACCCGACAATCCCGTGATCACAACGAGCTTGTCACGCGGAATGGTCAGGTCGATATCTTTGAGGTTGTGCTCGCGAGCACCCTTGATGACGATTGAATTCTGTGCCATATTCGTTAGCTTCTTTCGCTTCGCTTTCGGGCCGTCCGGCTTCCAGAGCAAACTCGGCTGACAGTCCGACCGTACGTATCACGCAAACGCCCATTGTAACGCAGACGGTCTCAAAAGCGGAACAAAATTAGAACAATCGTTCCCTATTCAAATGATTTGCACATTCTGTTCGATAGCGCCCTTTCGAGCGCGACGGAAGGCGGGGGCGCCCCGTGCGGCGAAAGGCGCGGAAGGCGGGTTCGCTTCGCTTACGGCGCGCTTCAGACTCGCAGCCCGCGATGCGCACGCTGCACGCCAAGGTCGGAGGCAGCCTGCACCGCGAGGTTTCCCGCTGCGGATCGCGATACGCCCGCAGCTTGCAATGCGCACGCATCCTCGCACAGCCCGCCCTTAGGGATTTCCCGAAATTCGCCTCGTTTAACTTCTGCATCGATACAGGAAGTGCTATTCTTCGCTCCATGGAAGACACACCGAACATAGCGAAGCGGCGCCTGCGCGAGGAGCGCACCATCTCCCAGATGATCTCATTGTACTGCGCCGGCAACCACAGCGACCGCGACCGGAGCGAAACCGCCTACTGCGGCGAGTCTCTTTGCGAGGAGTGCAAGGCCATCGACGACTACGCGGTGCTCCGTACGCAACGCTGCCGCAAGATGGAAGTCAAGACCTCGTGCGACGAGTGCGAGCACCACTGCTACAAGCCCGAAGAGCGAAAGAGCATCCGCACGGTCATGCGCTACTCGGGGCCCCGCATGATGAAGGCGCATCCCATCGCCGCCCTACGCCACCTTCTCGGCAGATAGCCGGGGTCGGCCGTGGTCCGGCGTTGCAGCATAGGCCGGACGCATGGACGCACGAGTGTTGCGGAATCGCCTGCTCGTGGCAGAAAACGCAAGGTTTTCGTCGCCGGAAGCGGGCGCCCCGCGCTGCCGCCGCCCCTGTAAACGGATTACCCCAGGTAGGGCCTTCCTGCAAGGAATTGCATCGGGTGGGAAGGCGCGACTTTGGACGCTAGCGCGACGAAAACCTTGCGTTTTCTGCCACGAGTTCCCTCGTCCGGCGCATGCGACCCCGATCGGGCCGATCGGCTCAGCGCTCCCGCTTCGCCCCCGCCCGTTTGACATGGCGGGCGGGTCTGCACCGCCCGCACGCCATGCCGCCTACCTGCGCGAGTCGATGGCCTGGCCGATGATACCGCGCGCAGCACCGTACGTAACGAGCAGATACGACCCGTACACCGCCACAACGAGCAGCACGGTCATCAGCGTAGGCCCGGTAATCGAGACGCCGACGCTTGTAAACAGGCTCGTACTCGTTACGCCGATCGCGCAAACGGCGTGGCACACCGCAAGACCGAGCGGCGCGATGAAGTAGATGAGCACTTGGGCGAGCAGTGACCGCGCGATCATCGGGCGATCGCACCCGAGCTTCGAGAGCAGCCGATAGCGCTCGATGCTGTCGCTGGCTTCGGAAAGCTGCTGGATGGCGAGCACGGCGGCGGTCGTGATGAGGAACACGAAGCCGATGTAGAGCGCAAGGTACGTGATGAGCATACGCATGCCGCCCGATTGCGCAATGACCTCCTGTGCGGTGAACGTCATCGACACGGGCCACGAATCGCTCTTGTAGGCGAACCCGTTTCGCGCTGTTTGATCGTCGGGCGGCAGAGCCTTGCCGAGCGCTTCCATAAGAGCCGTATCGCCTTCGGTCCGATCCGCCTTGTAGTCGATGTTGAGGTAGCTCATATAGGGCACGGCCCCTTGGTCCCTCACGGCGGCAATAACGTCATCGGGTACGATGAGCTGCGCGGCATCGCCCGCGAAGGAGTGGACATCGAGCGATTGGGCGTATACGCGATCGCTCTTGCTTTCGAGGGCGACGCCTCCTACCGTCACATCGCCGTCGAGCTGGGCGAGCCGATCGGAAAGCACGCTTCCCGATTCTGCGAGGTTGTTCACAACGTAGCCGTTCGATCCGACGTCGACCGGATCCTCCCCCGTCGCTTCGCGCAGTGCGTTAAACTGCGATGCGCTGATGATCTGGACGGGCGTTGTCTCGACCATGGCAGCCCTGTCTTCGGCAAGCCCGAGCGTGCTCGTGTCGACAAGCTGCCCGTACATCAGATCGGGCGCCTGGTATATATCGAGCTGCATGACGCGCTCGGCAAAGGCGTCCCAATCAACGCCCAACGAGGCCAGGTACGTTTCGATGTCGAAGTCGTTTTCCCTCCCTAAGGCGATAACGCGTTTGGCGTCCTCTCGGTACTCGGGATCCATGTCCTCGACGTTCTGGCTGTCCCAGAACACGTTCGCCGTCAAAGTGGCATCGTAGCGCGTTCCGTCTTCGACGCCGCTCGTAAACGCCTCGACCATACCCATGCCGCACGAGAACACGGTGATGCTGAAAAACAGCATCACGCAGACCACCGAAAGCGACACGAACGCCGTATTTATCTTGCTCGCGATCTGACGCACGGTAAAGGTGTTGAGGCCCTTGTAGTACACGCGTTTGCTGCGCTGCAGCATCGCGATGGCGAACCCCGACAGCGAATAGAAGAACAACGTCGTGCCCACGACCATGAGCACGGTCGCCCAGAGGAACTTCGGGTCGTCGAGCATGACGAGCCCGTTCTGTACGAGCAGCGCATAAGCAACGGCCAATACCGCGACCGAAACCACAAACAGCACGAGGCTCGCCCACGGGCTTCTCATCTTCATCTTCTCGTTCTTCGCCCGGGCGGAAAGCAGATCGATCAGCTTGTAGCGGCTCACCGTGAAGGTGTTGAACAGGGCGACGATAAGGTATATCACCGCAAAGCATATAAGCGTGAGCATGCAAGCGTCGCCCGAGAACACGAATTGGTACTGAACCATGGGTATGCTGAATAGCGCCGCCGTCAAGAACGAAAGCCCCTGGGAGAGCGCGATGCCGAGCGCTAGGCCGATCGCAAGCGATACGATGCCCACCAAGAGCGTCTCGATCAACACGATCTGAGAGACCGTCGAAGGCTTCATGCCGAGCGTCAGGTAGATGCCGAACTCGTGCTTGCGGCGGCGGATGAGAAACCTGTTCGCGTAGATGATGAGGAACCCGAGCACGCAGGCTATGAACACCGAAAAGATACCGAGGAACTGGCCGGTCATGATGAAGATGCTCTCGGTTGCCTCGTCCTTGAGATCGAACAGCACCGATTGGTTCTGGATCGAGTTGAACGCATAGAACACGGCAACGCCGAACACGAGGGTTATGAAGTATATCGCATAGTCTTTGAACGACCGCTTTATGTTGCGGACGGCTAGTTTAGCGCGCATCGCCCGCATCGCCTCCCAAAAATGTGACCACTTCCATGATCCGGCCGAAGAAATCCTTCCGCGAGGTGTCGCCCCTGCGTATCTCGTTGAACACCGTGCCGTCTTTGATGAACAGGATGCGCTTGGCGAACGAAGCGGCATAGGAATCGTGCGTGACCATCATGATCGTCGCACCGAGATGCGCGTTCATCATCTCCATGGTTTCGAGCATGATCGTCGCGCTGCGGGAATCGAGCGCGCCGGTCGGCTCGTCGGCAAGTACGAGCTTCGGATCGGCCGCCATGGCGCGAGCCGCGGCGATGCGCTGTTTCTGGCCGCCCGACATCTGGTAGGGATACTTCTTCAGCACATCGGAAACGCCGAGCGTTTCGGCGATGGCGTTCACCTTCGCTGAGATCTGATTGGCGGGAATGCCCTTGATCGAAAGCGCGATCGAGATGTTCTCGAACCCGTTCAGGGTATCGAGCAGATTCGAATCCTGGAAGATGAAGCCGAGCTCGTCGCGCCTGAACCGCGCAAGCTCGCGAGAGCGCAGGTTCGTGATGTCGCGCCCGCCGATGAGGATATGCCCGCTCGTCACGGTATCGATGGTTGCAACGCAGTTCAAGAGCGTCGTTTTGCCGGAGCCCGAAGGACCCATGATGCCGATGAACTCGCCGGGCACCACGTCGAAGCTCACGCCCGAGAGCGCATGGGTGATCGAATCTTTGGTGCCGTACACCTTCTCGATATGCCGCACGGATAAAATGGGCTGGACACCGCCGAAACCCTGGCCTGTGCGGGCCGCTTCGGTACTGCTCGAAATAGGGGTTGCGTAAGCTTCTGCCATGGTGTCTATCCCTCGCTTCTTCCTGCTGCGTGCAACGGGGAGATCAAGCGTCTGACCGCATCGATCGCCTCGAGTATCCTGATTACAGCCTTCTCGTTCATGACTGCCTCCTTTTCTTGACACCGAACATCCTAGAGGAGGCCGCTCGCGCGATCCATCGATCAGGCTTACCGCTCTCTTACGCTTTTGTAAGCTAGCGGTTTTTTTCGGATGAGCCTACGGCGCAGGCGCGCTCAGCGCAGGGCATCGAGCCGCCGCCTGTCATGGGGGAACGCGATCATCACCCGCGTACCGCTCCCCTCCTCCGAAGCGATGGCGATACCGAGGCCCATCTCGGCGCACATGACGGCGCAGAGGTACAAACCCATACCCGTCGAAGTCCCATGGGTTCTGCCGTTACGTCCGGTGAACCCCTTCTCGAACACCGAATCGATGTCGGAGGCGGGAATGCCGCAGCCGTTATCGGCTATCTCGAGCACCGTTCGCGAAGCCGCGGTTCCCTGGTCTTCGACATGCGCCGTCGCAACGATGGAAGTCGAATCGTATCGCGCCGCATTTGCGAGAATCTGCCCGAGCACGAACTGCAGCCATTTAGCGTCGGCGAATACCGCCGCATCGTCGTCTACGTCGACGCACACGCCGACGCCGCTGCCGATAAGCAGCTGAGCGTTCTTCCTGACCGACTCGCGCACGCACGAGGCAAGGTTGACCTCTCTGATCGAATAGTCTTTCTGCAACGAGGTGGACCGGGCGTAATACAGAGCCTGCTCGACGTATCCCTCGATCCTCCCAAGCTCCGATTTGATCTTGTCGGCCTCCGGTCCGTGAAGCTCCGAAGACATGATCTTCGCGGCCGCTATCGGTGTCTTTATCTCGTGAATCCACGTCTCTACGTACTCGCGATACGAATTTACCATGTCGCGGTAGCGCGCCACCTCGTCGTTCATGGATTTTCCCGCCGCACCGATCGCATCGTAGGCGACGCGCCCCTCGAGAAACGACGGGCGCTCGATGAGCTCGGCGGCAAGATAGGCTTCCGTCTGCCGCGACAGCGACTCGACGATCGCATCGAGCTCGTCGTAGAAGCGCCTGCGTCTCGCGTACCCGTAGACCGTCGTAAGCGCGAGACAGGCAACCATGATGGCCGCCAAGAACAGGATCGCGGAAGTTCCCACGCCGAGAATGGCGAGCATCCAACCGATGACGGCTATGACAACGACCCACGCCGCAAGCGATACGACGTTGTCGACAAGGTATTCCGACAGCTTCATAAACGCCTCTCAGACAAGGTAGCCTTGGCCCCTCCGCGTGACCAGGTAGTCGGTAACCCCCACGCGCTCGAGGCTCTTGCGCAACCTATTGATGTTCACCGTCAGCGTATTATCGTCAACGAATTCGTCCGATTGCCAAAGCTCGTTCATGATCTCTTGACGAGAGATGATCGTATCGTGGTTCTCCATGAGTAAGGCGAGTATCTTCAGCTCGTTTCGGGTCAAATCGATGCTGAGGTCGCCTGCTGTTACGACCCCTTTCGCCAAATCGAGCGTAAGGCCCTTATGGGTTATCCTCGAAGGCGCCGCATGGCGTTGCGTCCGCCTTAGCACCGATTGGATGCGCGCCAGCAGAATAGCCGGATTGTAGGGTTTCGTCACATAGTCGTCGGCGCCGAGATTCATGCTCATGAGCTCGTCGAATTCGCTATCGGACGAAGTGAGCATGATGATGGGAACCTGGCTTTTTGCCCGAAGGTCGCGCACGATGTTGAATCCCGATGTTCCGGGCAGTTTGAGGTCGAGGACAACGCAATCGGGACCGTATTCGAGTATCTCGTCAACCGTGCGATCGAATCGGACGGCTGCGGCGCACTGGTATCCCTGAAGCTCCAAAACGTGCAGGAGTTCCGTTCTCAGCGATGCGTCGTCTTCGACGACGAACAGTTTCGGCACCGGATACTCCTTTCGAGACGTTTTTCCTTATGGTAAACGAATCGGCTCGAGAGCGGCGTGCCCGTCACTGTTTCGTTGACGTCGTTTTCCCGGCCCCGGCACCCTTCGGCACGACGGGACACGACGGATCCGAGCTTTTGAAATAACGGATGATGAAGCTTATGCCCGCAACGGCGAGCGCAAGGCCGAGCCCCGTATAAAAAAAGGCGATGAACCATTCGGGTACAAGACCCGACATGCGAAGCGCGATACCGCCGCCCATCATGAACGCCATGATGAGGTAGCCTTTCTTGTCAAAGAACTTCCAGATGTGCGTCCGATCATCCGCATAGCCCCTGATCCTGTTAGCATGCTTGCCGACCATCTTCGTAAACACGAAGATGTGGAATACGATGAAGATGACGACGGTCCCCACAAGCAGCACCCAGAATATCCATCCGGCCTCGTGGAGATACGCCCCTATGCCGATATTGGCGATATTGAGTCCCGCTATCATCCAGACGATGCCCGCCACCAAGAGCAGCTTCTCCGTCGCTATTTTAAGCACACCCATTGCAGAGACCTACCTTCTCGAATCGTAGAGCGAAGCGCGCAGCAGCGAAGCGAGCACACGGCAATTCGACGCGCCCTCGCTGAGCGCAGAGAGCATCGAATCGAGCACGAACCCCGAGACATCCTCAGGCGCCATGCCCTCCAGCCTTCCGACGTCGGCATTCGGATCCGACTCCAGCACGCGCGTCAGGCCATCGCCCATATGCGCGAACACCTGCTTTTCGCGCTCGTGCCCTACGGCTTCGCCTCTCAGCATCATGGCCCTGATCTCTGGCAGCCAATCCGATCGAAACGCTGCGAGCGCATTGCGCATGGCCTCGTATACGCGCTCGACGTACTCGACGAAATCCTCGTCTTCAAGGGGATTGCACGCCGCGGCCGTTAGCGAGTTTCGCCAGAACATGGCAACGACTTCGGCGATCAAGCCGCCTTTCGAGGCAACGTGGTTGTAGATGGTGCCGACCGACACGCCGCACGCCGTAGCGACCTCGCGGATCCCAAGCGACGAGAGGCCGTTTTCCGAAGCCATGCAATACGCCGCTTCGACGATCGCCTGTTTATCTATCGTTTGCCGCGCCACCGAGGTCCTTTCCCGCGCGAACGTCTTCGCCCTTGCTTTTTTACAAGATGCCGCATTCGTGTATGAACTTTGTTCAGTATAGCGCTCCCAAGGCGGCTCGGCAGCATTTTGAACTACGTTCATAAAGTCGATACAATGCGGGGGCTTGCACGGCGGGGTGCGCTATTCGAAACGACGGCCAGCGCTCGATGCGGGTTGCGCGCAGCGATCAGCGACCGCTGCGCGGATGCGCCTGCCCGTGCACTTCCTTGAGCCTATCGGGCGACAGATGGGTGTATATCTGCGTCGTCGAGAGGCTTGCGTGCCCGAGCATCTCCTGGACGCTGCGCAGATCCGCTCCTCCCCCCAAAAGATCGGTGGCGAAGGTGTGGCGCATGTCGTGCGGCGAAAGCGTCTCGTCGACTCCGGCTGCGCGAAGCGTCGCCTTGAACATCTTGCGCATCGCATCGGTTCCCATGCGGTTTCCCCTCGTCGACACGAAGAAGAACTCGCATTGCCCCCCGTTGAGCAGCTTTGGCCTCCCGAAATGGAAATAGCGCGCCATCGACGAGGCGGCAAGCTCGTGAATCGGCACGATGCGCTCCTTCGAGCCCTTTCCGAACAGTTTCACCTGCGAGTTCTTGAGGTCCACGTTGGCGATCAGCAATCCCGACGCTTCGGAGATACGGGCACCGCATGCATAGAGCAGCTCGAGCAGCGCCTGATCCCTCATGTCCGAAAAAGACTGCTCGCGCGGATTGCCGGACAGATCCTTTGCGCCGTGAACCGTGAGGATCTTCGCCATGTCGGCCGGCTTGATGGTGTGCGGCAGGTTCTTCGGCTGTTTGGGCCCCTGCATGACGCCTGCCGGATCCTCGGCAATCGCACCCGTTGCGCACATCCAGCCGAAGTAACCGCGCAACGAGCTCAGTTTGCGATTGATCGTCGTTCGCGAGTACTGCGCCCGATCGAGCTCGCCGAGATAGAGCCTCAGCTGCCGATGGGTCGTCTCCAAGGCGTTCATATTGTTGCGATCGGCCCACCGGAGGAAATCGAGGATGTCGTTGCGGTAGGCCCTCAGCGTATTGGGCGAAACGTTTCGTTCGACCCGCATGGTTTCCAGATACGCTTCAGCGAACGCCGAAGCGGGACCGTCGGAAGCCTCAGCCATCGTTTCGCTCCATCGCCATAAGACCCCTATCGCGAAGCGCCTCCGCATATGCCTGCAAGGCTGCTTCTCCCCGATCGGCATACGCCGCATAGCGCAGGCGTTTGTTCTTCACCCGTTCGGGCAGCGGCTCCATGATCCCGAAGTTCACGTGCATGGGTTGATAGTCGGTAACCGCCGGGTCGGTCGCATAGGCAAGCAGCGCCCCGAACGCGGTTTGCGGCGGCATCTCGGGAGCATGCTTACCCGACAGCGCGGCAAAGACGCCGATCGCCGCGTGGAGCCCCGACATGACGGCTTCGCAATACCCCTCGGTTCCCGCAAGCTGCCCCGCCACGTAAAGGGGACACCCCGAATCGCCCGCATCCGTCAGACACAGATCGCGCCCCAGCAGCCTCGGCGCGTCGATAAAGGTGTTGCGGTGCATGACGCCGTATCGGGCGAACTCGGCATGAGCAAGCCCGGGTATCATGCGAAACACCCGCGCCTGCTCGCCGAAAGTAAGATTCGTTTGGAACCCTACGAGGTTGTAACTTTCTCCGTGCGCGTCTTCCGCACGCAGCTGCAGCGCCGCCCACGGCCGCCTGCCGGTAGCGGGATCGGTCAACCCCACGGGCTTCAGCGTTCCGTAACGCGGCGCGTCCGTTCCTTTTCGGGCGATCTCCTCGATGGGCTGGCATGCCTGGAAGAGTTCACGCGTTTCGAAATCCTTCATGACCACGCGCTTCGCGTCAACGAGCTCGCTTATGAACCGTTCGTACTCGTCCTTCGAAAACGGCGCGTTGAGGTAATCGCCCTCGCCTTCTTCGTAGCGGCTCTGCCGAAACAGCTTGCCGTAGTCAAGCGAATCGGCCATGACGATTGGGGCTGCTGCATCGTAGAACGACAGGCGTCCGCAACCAGTCAGGCTCTCGATGGCATCGGCGAGCGGTTCGGAGGTGAGCGGGCCGCTCGCGAGTATCGTCGCATCGGCTCCGCGGGGAATCTCCGTCGCTTCGAGGCGAACGAGCTCTATGAGCGGGTGCTCTTCGATGCGCGCGGTGACCGCTCCCGAAAAGGCGTCGCGGTCGACTGCAAGCGCGCCTCCTGCGGCGACGCGGTTTTCCTGCGCAAGGGCGTACAGCCGGGATCCGAGCACCGAAAGTTCGGCCTTGAGCATCCCGGCAGCGCTGTCGCGCTTTTCGCTTTTAAGGGAGTTCGAGCACACGAGTTCGGCGCAGCGGTCCGTCGCGTGCACCGCCGTCTTCGTCTTGGGCCTCATTTCGAACAGCCTAACCGACACGCCCCGATCGGCCAGCTGCAATGCCGCCTCGCTCCCGGCGAGTCCGGCACCCAGTATGTCAACGTGTTTTTTCATGGGGACGATCTTAGCAAATGTCGGGGCATCAGACCACGACGGGTCCGTATCGTCCATCGGGATACCGTACGATACGCCCGCTTTTCTGCAGTTCGGCAAGGCGCACCATAAGATAGGTGATCGCGTTTCCCCCAAGGCGAAACCCCTCCTGCATGCCGTTCGACTCGACATATCCGAGCATTTCCTCGATGCTCATCGGATTGGCGCACATAGCCTCGAGAATGGCATCCTCGCTTCCGGCTTTCGAAGAGGCGACGCAGCCGTCGGCCCGAACACGGAGCCTGGGCTGTTCGCAGACCTGGGCGAAACCCTCGATCTCCTGCTGGCCGAACAGGGCTTCGAGCACGCTGGAAAACGTCTCGTCGTCGACGATGGGCGTTGCGCCCTGGAAGAGCAGCCTGTTCGATCCGCGCGAGAACTTCGATGCGATAGAGCCCGGTACGACGAGCACTTCTCGGTTGGCGGCAAGTGCCTCGTCTGCCGTCGAGAACGTCCCCGACGGCAAGCCCGCTTCCACGATGAGCGTCGCCCGCGCCAAACCGGCGATAAGCCGGTTGCGCGCCCTGAACGTATGCCTCATGGGAGGAAACGACCACTCCTGCTCCGAAACCACCGCACCGCCCGCATCGACGATCTCTTGGAAAAGGCCATAGTGCGATGCCGGGTACAGCTCGTCGCATCCCCCGCCGAGAAATGCAACCGTCGTGCCGCCCGCATCGAGAGCGGCCCGATGCGCCGCCGCATCGCAACCGCGGGCACCGCCTGAAATGACGGGGATCCCCCGTTTCGCCGCCGTTCCCGCAAATCGCTTCGCGCACGATATGCCGTAGGGCGTTGCGTTTCTCGCACCGACGACGGCGATTCCCTCGCCGAGAGCGCACGGGTTTCCCACGACGAAAAGACGCTCGGGAGGATCGGCTATCAGGCAGAGCGCTTCAGGGTACCCCGCTTCTTCCTTTTCGAGCACCGTGCGCTCGCCCCTCAACCTTGGCCCCGCATAACGTGCAAACTCTTTCTTCTGCATCGAGTACCTCCTGTCATACCGAACCGACGCCGTCCCGCAGCCGCAGCCCGAGCGCCTCGCATACGTGGTCTTTGCCGACCCGTGAGCATGCGTCCATGTCGGCGACGGTTCTCGCTATGGAGAGCGTCTTCATGATCCCCCGGCCGCTCATGCGGTGCAGGGAGGCCATCTCCTTGAGAAAATCCTCGTCTTCGGCATCGAGCGCACACGATGCGATGAGAGAGCTCGCCGTGCGCGCGCCGCCTCCCTTCTGCTTTCTGCGCAAAGCGAACGCTCGCGCCTCCATAACGCCCTCCTTCAGCTTCTCGGACCCCGTTTTACCGCCGGTGCCCAGCACCATGTCGGGCGAGGACCGCCATACGTCGACATGGATGTCGATCCTATCCATGAGCGGACCGCCTATGCGGCTCTGGTAGTTCCTTATCTGAGCAGCCGTGCAGGTGCAGCGTTCGGCAACATCTCCGAAATAGCCGCATGGGCAGGGATTGGACGCTGCAACGAGCATGAACCGCGCGGGGAACGCGACGCTCCCCTCCGCCCTCGTCACCACGATCCGCCCCGATTCGATCGGCTGGCGAATGGCTTGCAGCACCGAAGGTTTGAACTCCGACACCTCGTCCAAAAACAACACGCCCCCGGTTGCAAGCGAAATCTCTCCGGGACGCAACGGTGAACCGCCGCCCACGAGCCCCGCCATGCTCGCCGAGTGATGGGGTTTGCGAAACGGGCGCTCTCCTGCGAGGATGGATCCTATGTCCTCCCCCGCAACCGAATGCACGAGAGCCGCCTCGATCATCTCGTCGTCCGCAAGAGGCGGCAGTATCGTCGGCAGACGCGAAGCGAGCATCGTCTTGCCCGATCCCGGGGGACCCATCATGAGCATGCCGTGCCCGCCCGCTGCGGCGATCTGCAGCGCGCGTTTCGCAGCTTCGTGCCCCGCAACGTCGGCGTAGTCCATCGAAGGGCCCCTGCCCGCTCGGCCCCTCATCGTGGGAGACGAAAAGGAACCTGCGTAAAACGCCGAAAGGCTCGACACGGTTTTGCATTCGAGCTCTTCGAGTCCGATCAAACCGTCGTCTGGCTGCGCGCATATGAGCGAAAGCCCCTGCTTTTTCGCACAGAGCTCGAAAGCCAGCATACCCTTGATCGCACGGACGTCGCCCTCGAGCGACAGCTCCCCAACGCACAGGCTCCCGTCGATGCGCGAAGCGTCGAGCTGCCGCGTAGCCGCGAGGATCCCCAACGCTATGGGCAAATCGAACCCCGATCCCGTCTTCTTGAGCGAACCGGGCGCGAGGTTGACGACCACCTTCTCGGTCGGCATGCGAAACCCGCAGGCTTTGATGGCGGCCCGAACCCGTTCGCGCGCCTCTTGGATGGCGGCATCGGGCATGCCGACGATCGAGAAAGACGGCATCCCGCTGCCCACGAGCACCTCGACGGAAACCGGCACCGCCTCCACGCCCCTGATCGTTGCGCTCCATACGCTGTACTGCGCCTGCATCGAAGCCGCCCTCGCTCATTCGCCGACGGAAAACGCATTGACGTGGTGCCGCAGGAACGCACGCTCCGATCCGATAACGAGGATGGATACGACATCGAACCGTACGGCAATATCGACGGTTTCGTACGTCTGGAGAAAAGCGGCGGCAATCCTCTCGTAGCGTTCCCTCTTGCGCTCGTCGACCGCTTCCTCCGGAAGGCCTTTTTCGGTATTCGATCTGGTTTTAACCTCGACGAATACCAGCGTATCCTCATCCTGGGCTATGATATCGGCTTCCCCCGCAGAGCACGTCCAGTTACGCTCGAGCACCTCGAAACCGCGCCGCTCGAGAAAGCGCGCCGCCGCCTCTTCCCCCCGCCTGCCGAGTTCGATGTTGTGCCTCGACTCTTCCGCGTTCTGTGCCGCTTCGACGGAGGACGAATCCCCCGGCTGTGACCCTTCCGATGCGGCTATGCCGGGAGGGTCCTGCGCTTCGCGCCTTTCCAGCGTTGCTTCGATCACCATTTCGACTCCTTTCTTCGCTAAGCCATGCTAGCGGGCGCAGCTTGCGGTATCGAGAAGACAAAAGGAGTGCAATCTATACGATCAAACGGCTCAAAGCGAACCGGGAGCGAAGCGCATCCGATCCGTTTCATACCGACGGATTCGCCCAGAGCGGCAGGAAAGGAGACGGCCGGGTGCGCGCGAAAGGAGGAAAGCTGCCGGATTGCCGACTGATTTCCGGAATTCGCTTGCCGTATCGCGGGGCACGGCGCATTGATCGAACGGATCAGAAGAGCGTTTCTTGGGTGAAGGCAGTGCAGAAGGAGACGCGGTGAATGGGACTTAGCCCATGCTCCTTGATAGCGTCGATGTGATCTTTGCTCGCATAGCCCTTGTTCGCGTCGAATCCGTATACGGGATAGCGCTCGGACATGCGGCACATGATGCCATCGCGCTCGACCTTTGCAACGATCGAAGCAGCCGCGATGGATGCGCATTTCGCATCGCCTTTGACCACGTTTTTCTCACGAGGATCGAGGCGCATCGGATTTCCGTCAAGCAGTACGGCATCGAAGGAAACGCCCTGCTCCTCGATGGCGCCGAGAGCCTTGAGGAACGCGAACCGCAGCGAAGCCGTCATGCCGACCGCATCGATCGAATCTGGTTCGACGTGCTGCACGGTCCATGCGATGGCCGTTTCTTTGATCTGCGCAGCCAGCTCTTCGCGATGTTGGGCAGTCAGCTGCTTCGAGTCGTTCAGCCCGAGTATCCGAGGCTCGGGCGGCAACACGACCGCCCCGACCGTCAAGGGGCCCGCCACCGGGCCGCGACCGACCTCGTCAAGCCCGACCGCAACACCGCCTCGGGCAAGCTCGCACTCGTACGCATACAGGCCCTCGATGCGCGTCGCCTCCGCCTGCTGTGCCTCGAGCCTCCGACGCGCCGATTCGATCGCGCTCAAAACGCCCTTGCGCGTATCGGCGACCAGCGAGCGCTCGAGCACAGCGAACTCGGCGGCATCCGCCTCTTGGAGCCTCTTTCGTATGTCGGCGACGGTTTGGATCATAGGTTTCAGTATATCCGATCCGATATCTCCAGGGTTGCAGGACGGGCGCAGCGCAGAAAAAGACCCCTTGCGGGGTCTTCCGTTCTCTTTGTAGCCCGAGGATTAGTTGAAGGACTTTTCCTTGATTTTGGCTGCCTTGCCAACCTTGTTACGCAGGTAGTACAGCTTGGCGCGGTTCACATCGCCCTTGCGCACGACCTCGATCTTCTCGATCTTCGGCGAATGCACCGGGAAGGTGCGCTCGACACCGATGGAAAAGCTGATCTTGCGAACCGTGAACGTCTCGCGGTTCGAAGCGCCGTGACGGCGGATGACGTCGCCCTGGAAGACCTGGATGCGCTCGCGATTACCTTCGGTGATGCGATAGTGGACCTTCACGTTGTCGCCCACGTTGAAATCAGGGACGTCCTGCTTGATCTGCTGTTGTTCGATAGCGCGAATGATGTCCATGTTCGTTTTCCTTCTATATACTCAATATAATTCTTCGACATACCAAATTGTATGGTGCTTCCATAAAGACACGATCAGTTAGTATAACGCCACATCCGATCAGGCGCAAGAGAAAATCGAAGCAATATGGGAGAAATCGAAGAGCTCCACACGAAGCCTATTCCGTCTCGCAATCGGCCCCGAAACGCGACGCCCCGACCGTGGGAATGCGAACAACCGCGGCTTCGCAGGAAAAGCCCGCCCAAGCGGTTGTGGGAGCGGTTGAGCCATGCGCTCATGCGCATTATCTAGTAGGATAGCAGCAGAGTTGTTTCCCAAGAGAACCAGGCGATGCCATGACCGAAGAAAAGACGCCTCATCCCCAGAACCGCCCCATCTTCGCAACAGAAGCGGATGCCCGAAAGGGACAAGCGGCCGACGCGAAGCAGAAGCCTCCGACCTACGCCGCCGAACCGGCTCTCACGAAGAAATCCTGGCTGCTCATCATCCTGCTCTCGTTCGTGGGCCAGGTGGCATGGGCGCTTGAGAACAACTTCTTCAACCTGTTCATCCAGGACGTCTTCAACGCGTCGCTCTCCGACGTCGCGCTCATGGTGTCTGCCTCGGCGCTTACCGCTGCGGCCACCACGCTGCTGGTGGGCGCGTGGTCCGATCGGGTGGGAAAGCGCAAGGTGTTCATCGGCGTGGGCACGATCCTCTGGGGCGTCTCGATCATCGTGTTCGCCTACCTGCAGACCATCTCGTTCGCACTCGCGGGCACCGCAGCGGCGGCGATGGCGTTCGGCGTGACGCTCACCATCGTGTTCGACTGCGTGATGACGTTCTTCGGCAGCCTCGCGAACGACTCGTGCTTCAACGCCTGGGTCACCGACATCACCACCGATAAGAACCGCGGCAAGGTCGAGGGCGTGAATTCCGCGATGCCGCTTCTGGCGATGCTCGCGGTGTTCGGCGGCGCGATGTTCCTTATGATCGTGCGCCCCGACGGCACGGTCACCTACGACTACCCGCTCTTCTTCATCATAATCGGTTGCGCGGTTATCGCACTCGGCATCCTCGTGCTCGTCCTCATGGACGATTCCGCCCCCGAGCGAAAACGGGACGGCGGCTATCTGAAAAGCGTGCTCTACGGGTTCCGCCCGAGATCGATGGCCGACAACAAAATGCTCTACCTCGTGCTGCTCGCCTACCTCGTGTTCGCCACGGCCCTGCAGGTGTTCATGCCCTACTACGTGCTCTACCTGCGCCTCCCCTACATCCTCGGCGAAAGCTACGTGTTCGTCATGGCGCCGGGCATCATCATCGCAGCGATATTCACCATCCTCTACGGCAAAACGGTCGACCGGCGCGGCTTTTTGCGCTCGGTCATCCTCCCGCTCGTTCTGTTCATCGCGGGATGCGTCGTGCTCACGCTTTTCACGGGTACCGCGTTCATCTTCGCCGGCTCGGTGCTCATGCTGAGCGGCTACCTCGGAGCTGTCGCCTGCTTCGGCGCCGAAGTGCGTAACAACACCCCGGGCGGCTATGTGGGCATGTTCCAGGGCGTCCGCATCTTCATGGTCGTGCTCATCCCCATGCTCATCGGGCCGTGGATCGGATCGGCTTTGAGCGCGTCGTCGGGCTCGCTCGGGTTCGGCGTCGTCGGGGACGGGTTCACACCCTCGTCGCTCGTGTTTCTGGGCGGGGCGGTCGTGGCGCTTCTGACGTTCATCGTACTGCTGGCCATCCGCGCAGAGCGCTCGAAAGCCGAATAGGATACCGCCATGCTCGACATCAAACGCGTGCTTGCAAGCGCACCCCGAAAGCCCGAACAGACCGCGCTCGAGCCGCTCTACACCGTGTGGGGCGAGCGCATCGCCGAGGGATGCGAGAGCGAGCCCGTCCATCCGCATCCCCAGTTCGAGCGCACGAGCTTTCAATCGCTCGACGGCTGGTGGGACTACCGCATCGTTGCCTGCGAGAGCGCAGAGACCGCTTGGCGAACCGCCGAAACCCCAGCGGATTTCGAAGGTTCCATCCGCGTTCCGTTCTCCCCTGAGGCACCGCTTTCGGGCGTGAACCGCCAGCTCATGCCGAACGAGCTTCTGTGGTACCGCCGAACGTTCCCCACTCCGAGCATCGGCGCGCGCGACCGTCTGTTCCTGCACTTCGAAGCGGTCGACTACGCATGCGCCTGCCTCGTGAACGGCACCCGCGTAGGGAACCACGTCGGCGGCTACCTTCCCTTCTCCTTCGACATCACCAATGCTCTCGCAGACGGCGCAAACGAGATCGCCCTGTGCGTGTACGATCCGAGCGACGAAGGCGTGCAGCTGCGCGGCAAGCAGAAGCTCGACCGGGGAGGCATCTGGTACACCGCGCAGAGCGGCATATGGCAGACGGTATGGCTCGAGGCCGTACCCGAAGCGCACATCGAGTCGATCAAGATCGACGCGCAGGCGGATGCGGGCGTGCTCGAACTCGTCGTAACCGTGCATGACGATGAGAGCGCGGCGAACGCGGGATCCACCGCCCTGACCGTCCGGCTTCTCGACGGCGATGCGGAGGCGCTCGCCGCCGTCTCGGATGCACCCGCAGAAACCGCGCACGCCGACACCGGCTCCGGCGCGAGCGAGGCAGGCTGCGCGTCGCACGCACTCTGCACCCACAGGCTCGTCCTCGATGTCGCTCGCCCGCACCTATGGAGCCCCGAAGACCCGCACCTGTACCGCCTCGAGCTCGTCTTCGGAGACGACAGGGTGAAAAGCTACTGCGCCTTCCGCACCGTGTCGATGGAGCCCGACGAACACGGCATCGTGAGGCTCTGCGTAAACCACGAACCGCGGTTTCTGCGCGGCGTGCTCGATCAGGGATACTGGCCCGACGGCCTCTTGACCGCACCCTCCGACGAAGCGCTCGCCTTCGATATCGAAACGTGCCAAAAACTCGGCTTCACCATGCTGCGCAAGCACATCAAGATCGAAAGCGACCGCTGGTACTACCACTGCGATAGGCTCGGGATGCTCGTATGGCAGGACATGGTGTCGGGCGGCTCGCCCCTGAGCGCCTGGCACTCGAGCTACAAGCCCACGTTCTTCCGCCGGTCGTGGACCTCGTGCGCCGACGACACGCCGAGGCNGCGTTCGAGGTACTCGTCGGAGCGGCGATGCGCGCCCTGTTCGACCGCTCAGGGGAGCCGTCGCTAGACGAGCTGATCGCGCTCGCCCTGGAAGGCGTGCAAGCCGAGCGCGCCTATTTCGGCAAGCCGTGCGGCGCACAGGACCAGATAGCCTGCGCGCTCGGCGGCATCGTGGCCATGGACTTCTCGGAAGAGACGCCCCGCGCAGTACCGATCGCCTTCGATGTCGATGCCTGCGCCTTCTCGCTCTGCCTGATAGACAGCAGATGCGACCACGCCGCATTCACCGAAGAATACGCCGCCGTACCCGCCGACATGCGCGACGTCGCGCACCTCTTCGGGAGCGATCGGCTCGAAGAGGTGCCGCAGCGCGCCTTTTTCGAAAACCTGCCGCGCGTCCGAACCGAGCTCGGGGACCGCAAAACCCTGCGCGCGCTCCACTACTTCGATGAAACAAANGAAAAGCTACTGCGCCTTCCGCACCGTGTCGATGGAGCCCGACGAACACGGCATCGTGAGGCTCTGCGTAAACCACGAACCGCGGTTTCTGCGCGGCGTGCTCGATCAGGGATACTGGCCCGACGGCCTCTTGACCGCACCCTCCGACGAAGCGCTCGCCTTCGATATCGAAACGTGCCAAAAACTCGGCTTCACCATGCTGCGCAAGCACATCAAGATCGAAAGCGACCGCTGGTACTACCACTGCGATAGGCTCGGGATGCTCGTATGGCAGGACATGGTGTCGGGCGGCTCGCCCCTGAGCGCCTGGCACTCGAGCTACAAGCCCACGTTCTTCCGCCGGTCGTGGACCTCGTGCGCCGACGACACGCCGAGGCGCCATCGCGCCTATTCGGCGGGAAGCGATGCGTACCGTGCTGAATGGACCGACACCTGCGCGGGCACCATCGCATACCTGAAGAACCATCCGTCGATCGTCACGTGGGTGCTCTTCAACGAGGCGTGGGGGCAGTTCGATGCCCGCTCGGCGACCGAGGCGGTGCGCGCACTCGATCCGACCCGGCCGATCGATGCGGTCAGCGGGTGGTACGACCAGGCCTGCGGCGACTTCTCAAGCGTACACAACTACTTCCGCCCTCTTGAGGTGTACGCAGACCAAGCGCAACCTCGACGGGCGTTCGTCATCTCGGAGTTCGGCGGACTGTCCTATCACGTGTCCGATCACAGCTCGCTTTCCTCCTCGTACGGCTACGGAAGCTTCACCGATCTGACTGCTTTCAGGGCGGCCGTCGGCAAAGCCCTCGCAGTCGCCGATTCGCTTGAAAGCGAGGGGCTTGCGGGATTCGTGTACACCCAACTCTCCGACGTCGAAGAGGAAACGAACGGGATCCTGACCTACGACCGGCGCATCAACAAGCTCGACGGCGATCCGATCGGCGAAGATCCCGCAATCGCGGCATGCGGCGCGGCGCGCGCCTCTTCGCAGGAAGGCGAGCAGCGATGAGCGCACTGGGCAACGCAGAGCAGCGGGCGAAAGAGCTGTACGCCGCACGGTTCGCAGGCACCCCCTCGGTATCGGCCTCGGCTCCCGGCCGCGTCGAGCTCGCGGGCAACCACACCGATCATCAGGGTGGCCGCACCATCGCAGGTGCCATCNGGCTCGCTCGGGTTCGGCGTCGTCGGGGACGGGTTCACACCCTCGTCGCTCGTGTTTCTGGGCGGGGCGGTCGTGGCGCTTCTGACGTTCATCGTACTGCTGGCCATCCGCGCAGAGCGCTCGAAAGCCGAATAGGATACCGCCATGCTCGACATCAAACGCGTGCTTGCAAGCGCACCCCGAAAGCCCGAACAGACCGCGCTCGAGCCGCTCTACACCGTGTGGGGCGAGCGCATCGCCGAGGGATGCGAGAGCGAGCCCGTCCATCCGCATCCCCAGTTCGAGCGCACGAGCTTTCAATCGCTCGACGGCTGGTGGGACTACCGCATCGTTGCCTGCGAGAGCGCAGAGACCGCTTGGCGAACCGCCGAAACCCCAGCGGATTTCGAAGGTTCCATCCGCGTTCCGTTCTCCCCTGAGGCACCGCTTTCGGGCGTGAACCGCCAGCTCATGCCGAACGAGCTTCTGTGGTACCGCCGAACGTTCCCCACTCCGAGCATCGGCGCGCGCGACCGTCTGTTCCTGCACTTCGAAGCGGTCGACTACGCATGCGCCTGCCTCGTGAACGGCACCCGCGTAGGGAACCACGTCGGCGGCTACCTTCCCTTCTCCTTCGACATCACCAATGCTCTCGCAGACGGCGCAAACGAGATCGCCCTGTGCGTGTACGATCCGAGCGACGAAGGCGTGCAGCTGCGCGGCAAGCAGAAGCTCGACCGGGGAGGCATCTGGTACACCGCGCAGAGCGGCATATGGCAGACGGTATGGCTCGAGGCCGTACCCGAAGCGCACATCGAGTCGATCAAGATCGACGCGCAGGCGGATGCGGGCGTGCTCGAACTCGTCGTAACCGTGCATGACGATGAGAGCGCGGCGAACGCGGGATCCACCGCCCTGACCGTCCGGCTTCTCGACGGCGATGCGGAGGCGCTCGCCGCCGTCTCGGATGCACCCGCAGAAACCGCGCACGCCGACACCGGCTCCGGCGCGAGCGAGGCAGGCTGCGCGTCGCACGCACTCTGCACCCACAGGCTCGTCCTCGAGGTCCCTCGCCCGCACCCATGGAGCCCCGCAGACCCGCACC
>NZ_LT964679.1:1063355-1136018 GCF_900240215.1 Raoultibacter timonensis
GATGTCGAAGCGCCTGCCAGACCCCGACGAGGTGCGCTCAACCTTCGCCCGCCTGTTCGCCGACGATCCCGAGAAGGCTACCGCTTACCTGTACGATCTGGGCGTCGCAAGCGGCTACATCGAAACGGAGGCGGTCGAGAGAAACATCCGCTGGACGAGCGAGAGCGCCTACGGAACGCTCGAATGCACCATCAACCTGTCTAAACCCGAAAAAGATCCGCGCGCCATCGCCGAAGCCGCGGCATCGCCCGCCAAATCCGCCGCCGCGGGCGCGCACGACGCCGTCGCCGACGCGACCGAAGCGGAAAACCGCATCCCTTCCTCATGCTCTTCGTCAGACTCGGCCCCGGTTAGATCCGTGCCCCGATGCGACCTCTGCTGGGAGAACGAAGGGTTCGCCGGCAGCCCCGAGCATCCCGCGAAGCCCGGCCTGCGCATCGCCGCCATCGAACTCGGCGGTGAGCGATGGGGCCTGCAGTACTCCCCCTACGCCTACGTGCCCGAGCACTGCATCGCGCTTTCCGAAAAGCATCGACCCATGAGGATCGCCGCCGCCTGCTTCGAGCGGCTGCTCGATTTCGCCGATGCCTTCCCGTTCTACTTCATCGGCTCGAACGCCGATCTGCCCATCGTGGGCGGCTCGATCCTCTCCCACGACCATTTCCAGGGCGGGCGCCATACGTTTCCCCTCATGAAGGCGCCAGTCGAACGCGACGTCGCCCTGGAGACCTTCCCCGATGTACGGTGCGGCATCGTCCGCTGGCCCGCCTCGGTGCTGCGCCTGGAATCCGCCGATCGAGCGAGCCTCTGTTGCGCGGCGGCGAGGATCCTTCGCGCATGGCAGAGCTTCTCGCATGACGCGTGCGCGATCGCCTCGCACAGTCCGAACCCGTCGAAGGACGGTTGCGCCGTCCCCCACAACACGCTCAACCCCATCGTGCGCAAAATGGGTGCGACCTATACGATGGATCTGGTGCTGCGCAACAACCGCACCGACGCCGGGCACCCCTGGGGCATCTTCCATCCCGGAGACGAGCTGCACCACATCAAGAAGGAGAACATCGGGCTCATCGAGATCATGGGGCTCGCCATCCTGCCCGCACGGCTCGCCCGCGAGCTTCCCGCAGTACAGCGCGAACTCGTGCGGGCCGCCCGAAAAAACCGAAGCGTCGCCTGGGTGCAGGCGAAGCTGCTCGAACAGAAGGCGACCGCACCCCACGCATCGTGGGCGGCAGACGTGTACGCCCGCAGAGCCGCCGAATTCCTCGACGCAGGCGAGAAGTCGGACAACGAAGGCTCGACCGACGGCTTCCCCGAGCCGACGCGCAGGCTCTCGCCTCCCATGCAAGAAGAGGTCGGGCGCGTGTTCGAGACCATCCTCGAGACAACCGGGGTCTTCAAGCGCGACGAGACGGGCGCAGCGGGCTGGAACGCGCTCATCGAAGCGATCAGGCGAACGGACAGCCCTAGATCATGAGCAGGAGCGCATAGGCGGCAACACCCGTAATCGCGCACCATAGAAGCGATTTCGTCTTAAGACCCACAACGACCACGATCGCCGCTGCGAGCAGAGGCGCCGCAGCCGGCCAGAGACCCGCATCGAACATTCCAGGCGTAAGCAGGTCGTTCGCAACGAGAGCCGCGAACGCCGCAGGGGGGATGAATCCGAGCGCCTGGCTGACGCTCTCGGGCAACTCCTTGCCTTTGAGCAGGAACAGAGGCACCACACGGCAGACGAGCATCGTGCCCGCGCAGCACGCGAACACGATGAGAAACTCGGGCCACCCCATCAACTCGTTCATCGGGCCCTCGCTCCCGAAAAGACCATGGCCGCCACCACGCCCGCAACGGCTCCGATCAGAATCGCCGGACCGGAGAACCCTGCTGCCTTGCATAAAAACACGCCGATCATGGCAACGCTGACTGCGACTCCGTTGGCCGCTGTGATCTTCTGCGTACACAGAAGGCAGATGAAGATCGAGGTCATGGCGAACGACGCGATGGCGAGCGGAATGCCGATCGCGTTTCCCACGAGCACGCCGAGCACGTTCGAAAGGGCCCACGAGGTCTGGGAGAACAGGTTCACCATGGTGGCCCTGCCCACCGACCAGCCGCCCTCCTCGAATTTCGCCATGTTCACACCGTAGCTCTCGTCGGTCACCGTCGCGGCGAACAAAAACGATACCCGCTTGCGCGCGCCTTCGCAAGCTTTCGCAAACGATGCGCTGTAGAGCATCTGCCTCGTGTTCACAAGCGATACCGATGCGACGATGGCCGAGATGGGAGCGCCCGCGATCCACATGTTGGGGATCATGAACTGTCCCGCCCCCGAATAGAAGAGAGCCGAGAGCAGAAACACCTGCAGCGCATCGAGTCCTATCGACGAGCAGAGGATGCCGCACGGAATACCGATGGCAACGTATCCGAGCATGATCGGAAGCGCTGCGGAAAGCGACTGCTGTATGTGTTCTCTGGATGGCATAACCTGCATGATTATAGCGGTACGCTGCCGTTTTGTAAGCCCCTATCCGCCTTCGCGGCAGTATTCCCGATAAACCGAGCCGTTCCAAACTACCCCGAGCAACCAGACGGAGGCGAACTCGCCGCGCGCTCCCGAGCGCCTCTTTCCTCGCCCCGGACACCCGAGCGATATCCGAGCAGCCTTTTGCACTTCTGTCCCATGCAATCGAGAGGTTTTGTGCGAAAACAGGCTTCTGCTGGCGGTCAACCGCCGTTATGCGACGAGATCGGGGGCCTGGAGATCTCTTCAGAGCGCCCGCTAGCAAACAGTCCGGCAAAACCGCAGGTCAGAAAATTAATAGAGGCTAACTTCCTCGTCGGCATATCGCATATCGACGGTTGACCGCCATCAGAAGGCCGATTTCCGACAAAACCTCGGTTGGCGGGAGGCCGGCGCGGCAGCCTGGCGGGAGGACAGCGGGATGATAGCGCGGCAGCCTGGCTGGCGGCGCGGCTCAGCGATGAAGCGACTGGGGCACGAACAGATCCTGATAGAGGCTCTTCGCGTAGCGGTCGGTCATGCCTGCCACGTAGTCGGTCACCGCACGCAGATCGTCTCCCTCGGATATGGCGCAGTACTCCTGCGGAACCTCGTCGATATGCTCGACGTAGTAGTCGAAAAGATCCCCGATGAGGTGCATGGCCTTGCGCACTTCGACCATGACGACGGGGGCCATGTACACGCGATCGAACAGAAACGATCGGAGCTCGCTCATGGCGTCCCACACCCGCCCGCTCATGAGGATATCGTCGTTTGCCGCCGAGGTTTCCACCATATCGAGCACGAGCGTCTGGATGCGCGAAGAGTGATCGGGGCCCAGAACCTCGTGCGTCGAATCGGGAAGGTCTGATTCCCGCAGGACGCCCGCACGGATCGCGTCGTCGATATCGTGGTTCACGTACGCGATGCGGTCGGCGGTGGCTACGATGCGCCCCTCGAGGGTTTCGGCGCGCTGCTCGCCCGTATGGCAGATGATGCCGTCGCGCACCTCGGGCGTGAGGTTCAAGCCCTTGCCCCCGTTCTCGATCACCTCGACCACGCGCAGGCTCTGTGCGTTGTGGTGGTAGAGAAGCGGACTGTCGGCATCGCTGTGCGGGATGCCGCGATGCCGGGCGATGCAGATCGAAAGCGCCTCTTCGCCGGTATGGCCGAACGGCGTATGGCCGAGATCGTGCCCGAGCGCGATCGCCTCGGTAAGATCCTCGTTCAGGCCGAGCGCCCGGGCGATCGTCCGGGCGATCTGGGAAACTTCGAGCGTATGGGTCAAGCGCGTGCGGAAGTGATCGCCTTCAGCCGCAAGGAACACCTGCGTCTTGTGGGACAGGCGGCGAAACGACTTCGTATGAAGGATCTTGTCGCGGTCGCGCTGGTAGTCGTTTCTCAGGATATCGGGCTCGGTCGAGCGCGCCCTGCCCTCGCTCTCGTCGGCGAACGCAGCTTCCTCGGACAGCGAAACGTGCTCACGCTGTTCCTGATCCTCGCGGTAGATAATGCGCATAGCTCCTCCTCGGCGTCGAACACAAGGTCCTTATCCGTTTTCCGCAAGTGTAGCAGAAGAACGCCCCGATGCCGAAACGAACTGCAGGGCTTGCGTAGCGAGCTTCGGCGCGCTCGCACGACTTCCTTCAAGCGCGCGAACGAAACAGGCGTAACCGCGCATAAGATGCGGCCGCACCGAACCCCGCTCTCGCGTTCCGGGATATCGCAGACGGTCGATCCCCGGTATTTCCGGTCCCTGCCTTTTTAAGGTAATTTCTTCTCATTTTTTGCCTCACTATCGGGTATAGTCGTTTGGAAAACGCGGAGGATACCGGCTGGGACAGGGGCTGCGTTGCCGCGTGCAAACGAAAAGCATTCGCTCGAAAGGGTCTAACGTGAAAAAGAGCGGGTTGTTTGTAAGTGCAGGTATGGTTGCGTGCCTGGCCATCGGGTTGGTTGGATGCGGGGGATCCGATGCGCCGAGCGAGGAGACGGCGTCAGCTCCGGCAGAGGCCGGCAGTGAATCCCCTGAAGCGCCCGTCGACGAATCCGTCGAGATAAAGCCTTTGGAACTAGAGCAGTCGGAAAAGACCTCGACGCCGTTCAGCAACGTGTCCACCGCGATCGATAAAGAACAGATGGTTTCGCAGCGCTTCACCATCACCAATCCGAACAGCAACGCCTATGCCGTTTTGGAGTCCGGTCTCGTCATCGATCCGTCTGCGCTCGTCATCCATCAAACCATCGTCATCAAACCCAATGAGACGATACAGGTCGTTGCGCATACCCCCCAGAAAACCGATACGGAGATTTCCTTCGCCGTCTCCGCGAACACCCCCCTTGGAAGGCGCGGTTTTCATGAGCGAGGCGGAGATCCCCGAGACGTGGGCTCAATTCCTCGGCCAGAAGCTTGACGCCCCCAACGTCACAGCCGTGCTGACCGAACAAAGCAATATGGAGCCCGAGCATCTGAGGCTATCCGTCGAGATGCCCGAATTCACGACCAAGGGAGATATCGGCTACTATGTAACGTTTGCGGCCATGGACGGTGAGGGCGGCTTTCTCGGGGGAGATACGGCGAAGGGCTTCGCTACGACGGAATCAGATTACATCCCCCCTGCGTATGCAACGGGCAAGTACGAGGTTTCCTTTGTGCCCTACGTGCGCGATTGACGAAAACGCGCCGGCAGGCGTCGTAGCCCGAGAGAATACGTGACGACTTCCGAGCCCGATATCTCCGCGCGTATCAACCCGCCTCGAACGGCGCATCCCCTGTGTCCGCTCGAGGCGGTTTTCATGCATACGCAATTCGCGTTGCGCCCTACCCCGAAGCGGAGTTTGGCCGGCAGCGCCTTCTAGACGGATTCCGGATCGAATACGCCCCGCTCGGTGATGATCGCGGTTATCAGGTTCGCAGGCGTTACATCGAACGCGGGGTTGAACACCTCGACGCCTTGGGGAATGCAGGCCGACACCTCGGTCGCGGCGCGCTCTTCGATGGGAATCTGCGAACCCGCAGTAAGCGAGGCGTCTGTGGTGGAAGTCGGCGCTGCTACGTAGAAGGGTATGCCGTGATGACGTGCGAGCACGGCTAGACCGTACGTGCCTATCTTGTTCGCGGTATCGCCGTTTGCGCAGATGCGGTCGGCACCGACGACGACCGCATCCACCTTGCCGGCAGCCATGACCGAAGCAGCCATGTTGTCGCAGATGAGCGTACAGGGGACTCCGGCTCGACCGAGCTCCCAGGCGGTAAGCCGCGCGCCTTGGCCGACCGGACGCGTCTCGTCGGCGTACACCATGTCAATCTTGCCTTGCCGATGCGCCGCATACACCACCCCGAGCGCCGTACCGTAAAAGGCCGTGGCGAGACTTCCCGCGTTACAGTGCGTGAGGATGCGGGTGCCGGCGCCGAGCAGCTCGGCGCCGAAGGCCCCGATCGCACGGTTGGCCGCCTCGTCCTCGGCGATCATGGCCTGCACGTTAGAAACGAGCGCATCCGCTACTGCGCTCGCCGCTGCGGTTCCAGCCGCTGCAACGCGGGCGACTTCGAGCGCTCGGGCAACTCCCCAGGACAGGTTGACGGCCGTGGGGCGCGCAGTCGAAACGGATTGCGCGACGGTTTCGAGCTCCGACAGCAGCGCGGCCGCATCGTCCGCCCCCGATTCGTTCTCCGCATACAGCGCGAGCGCCGCCGCTCCCCCGATGCCGATGGCGGGCGCGCCGCGAAGCGCAAGCGTCTTGACGGCATCGATCATCTCGCGGTGGGTTTTCACGTCGGAATAGCTCAGATCCCGGGGAAGTGCGCGCTGGTCGACGATACGGGCCGTTCGGCGCCCATCGGCCGATTCGGTCATCTCTATGGTGCGGGGCAGGTTCTCGATACCCAACGGTTCCTCCGATCGTGTGCGCTTCCTTGCAGGGATCGAACGTAAGTATAGCGGAACGGCTGGGAAATCCCCCGATCGGCCTTTGAACCTCACGGCACCGTAAGCTTCCGTCTCCCTCAATGTAGAACCTTGCCAGAAAGCGACGGTTTCCGCTCGCATCACGCAAAGCGCCCCGACCATCGAAGGTCGGGGCGCTTTCTAAGCGCTATGGACAGGCAAGCCGGCTTTGCGATTCGCCTCGTCTCGGCACCGCGCATTACAGCATCCTCCGCCGCAAGCGCGCAATCCTACTTGTCGCGCGTGTTGCCCATCTTCTCCTCCAGGGCAGCCTGGGCGGCGGCGAGGCGCGCGAGCGGAACGCGGTACGGCGAGCAGCTCACGTAGGTGAGGCCGATCTTGTGGAACATCTTCACCGAATCGGGGTCGCCACCGTGCTCTCCGCAGACGCCGAGCGTGATGTCGGGGTTGGTCGCGCGACCCTTGGTGCAGCCCATATCGACGAGTGCGGCGACACCCGGGTCGACGGTTTCGAACGGGTTGTACGGGATCAAGCGGCGCTCGAGGTAGCGCGGGATGAACTTCGACTCGACATCGTCGCGCGAGAATCCGAACGTCGTCTGGGTGAGATCGTTGGTGCCGAAGCTGAAGAAGTCGGCCTTGGTGGCGATCTCGTCAGCCGTAACGGCGGCACGCGGCAGCTCGATCATAGTGCCGATCGGAATCTCAAGCTCGACGCCCTCCTCTTCGCACACCTGGGCGATGGCGGCTTCGCATTCCTCGCGCAGCACGGCGAGTTCGGGCAGCACCGACACGAGCGGGATCATGATCTCGGGCTCGGGATCGAGGCCTTCCTTCTTAAGCTGCGCCATAGCCGCGGCGATAGCGCGCACCTGCATGGCGGGAAGCTCGGGATACAGGATCGCGAGGCGGCAGCCGCGAAGTCCGAGCATCGGGTTCGCTTCGCTCATCGCGTCGATCTGATCCATGAGCTTGCGCTTCGCGGCGATGTCGGCAGCGGGGGCGCCGGTTGCCTCCATGCGCGCGATTTCGACATCGAGCTCACGGGGGCTCTCGAGGAACTCGTGCAGCGGAGGATCGAGCAGGCGCACGATGACCGGCAGGCCGTCCATGGCCTTGAACATGCCGTAGAAATCGCCCGTCTGAGCGGCGAGCAGGTCGGAAAGGGCCTTCTCGCGCACCGCGGGGTCGTCGGTGAGGATGAACGACTGGATGATCTGCTTGCGATCGCCGAGGAACATGTGCTCGGTACGGCAGAGACCTATGCCCGTCGCACCGAAGGAGCGGGAAAGCTCGGCATCCTCGGGGTTGTCGGCGTTCGCGCGCACGCCCATGGTGCGGAACTCGTCGGCCCATTCGAGGATCGTATCGAGATCGCCCGTGAGCTCGGGGAGAACCAGCTCGACGGCGCCCAGGACAACGATGCCCGTCGTACCGTCGATCGAGATCATATCGCCTTCCTTGATGACGATGTCGGTTCCGATAACGGAGGCCTCCTTCTTCTCGGCATCGATCTTGAGCGCTTCGACGCCGCAGACGCACGGGGTGCCCATACCGCGGGCGATAACGGCCGCATGCGAGGTCTTTCCGCCATGGGAGGTAAGGATGCCCTCGGCGGCGATCATGCCGGCGAGGTCATCGGGGTTGGTCTCCCAACGCACGAGCACGCACTTGCGGCCCGCTTCGGCGACGGCCACGGCATCGACAGCCGAGAAGACCGCTTCGCCAACAGCGGCGCCCGGGCTCGCATTGAGGCCTTTGGCGAGCACATCGTAGTCGGCGGTCTTGTCGAACTGCGGATGCAGGAGCTGGTCGAGCTGCTCGGGATCGACGCGCATGACGGCCTCTTCCTTGGTGATAAGGCCTTCCTTTTCCATCTCGATTGCGATGTGGAGCGCGGCGGCGGCGGTGCGCTTGCCCACACGGGTCTGCAGCATCCAGAGCTTGCCCTGCTCGATCGTGAACTCGATGTCGCACATATCGCGGAAATGGTTCTCGAGGGTGACGAACACCTCTTCGAGCTCGCGGCCCGCATCTTCGAGACCGGCCACATGCTTAAGATCGGCAATGGGGCTCGTATTGCGGATGCCTGCGACGACGTCTTCGCCCTGGGCGTTCACCAGATAGTCGCCGTAGAATTCCTTTTCCCCGTTTGCGGGGTTACGGGTAAAGGCAACGCCCGTTGCGGAGGTCTCGCCCTTGTTGCCGAAGACCATCGACTGCACGTTCACGGCGGTGCCGAGATCGTCGGCGATCTTGTTCTGCTTGCGGTACAGCGTTGCGCGTGGATTGTTCCAGCTGCCGAACACCGCTTCGATGGCGAGACGCAGCTGCACATCGGGATTCTGCGGGAAAGATGGCTTGCCATCGACGACGAGCGAGGGATACGCCGAAGCGTCCACGTTGTCGGAGAAGATCTGTTTGAACTCGACCACGAGCTCCTGCAGATCCTCGGCGGTCAGATCGGTATCGGATTTCACACCGCGTGCGTTTTTCATTGCCGTGATGGCGTTTTCGAACAGATCGCCGTCAAGACCCATGACCACGCCGGAGAACATCTGAATGAACCGGCGGTAGGAGTCCCACGCGAAGCGGGGATTGTCGGTCTGTTTGATGAGGCCGTTGATCGATTCGTCGTTGAGTCCTAGATTGAGCACGGTGTCCATCATGCCCGGCATCGACATCGGCGCGCCGCTGCGAACCGATACGAGCAGCGGATCCTCCGCGTCGCCGATCTTCTTGCCCATGCGGGCCTCGAGATCTTCACGGTACTCCTCGATGGTGTCCAAAGCGCCCTCGGGCCACGTGTTGTCGGCGTTGGCGTATTCCATGCATGTCTGACACGAGATGGTGAATCCCGGAGGCACCGGCAGGCCTATGTTGGCCATCTCGGCGAGGTTAGCGCCCTTGCCGCCCAGAACCGCCTTCATGTTCGTGTTGCCCTCGGTCACGTTGTTGCCTTGTGCGTCCTTGCCGAACGCATAGACGCGCTTCACTTCTTCGGTCACCTTTTTCTCCTTAGCGCTTGGTTGCCAAAACACACACCACGTACTCATTATGAGCCAAAGCCCTCGCCGAGGGCCTCCGTTCATCATATCAGCAGAGGTCGGGCGCGCTGTTTATAGTACCGCAAACGCGCTGCCTCGACGCATCATCCATGAGCTTTTCGGCATCTGGAGCAAGGCGGACGGGTTGTGGGCGGCCCTTAACGGCGGCGGACGGTCAGCGGATCGACGGCGGCTCTGGACAAGAACGTTTCGCGGACGGAAAGTGCCGGGAATTGACGGCGTATCCAGCGGCGCGATCCCCTGAAATGGCAGAGAATTCGACCTGTGTCAAAATGTAATATAGTATATTTGAACTAATCGCTGTATGCAAAAATTACGACCTGGCATTTCACGAGGCTTTTCCTCAATTCCAACTTTGTAATATATTCTATAATTGACACAGGTCGAATTCTCTGCCATTCCGAGCTTCCCGTCGTCGAAAGTGCCTACGGCGTGCGGCAGGCGACACGAGACTCACGACGCGCGGCACGCCGCATGAAACACGCGGAGCGCATGTCGCACGTGACTGCGTTTTGCTACATTAGCGCTTCCGCTGAAGGCGGATGGCTGCGCTCGAAATAGCGCAGAATCTCCTGGGCCGTTTCCTCGACAGCGCGATTGTCGGTACGCACGACGATGCAGCCGAGCTTGCGCATGAGCGCCCTCGATTCCTCGAGATCGCGGTGCACCTCTTCGGGATCCGCGTAGCTCGCCGCGACCGCGCTTGCGTTTCCGAGGCGGCGCTGTCGGATGTTGATGAGCACTTCCGCCGTCGTCATGAGCCCGAACAGGCGCGTCGATTCGACGTCTTCGAGTTCGCGAGGCGGGTCGGTGTGCAGATCGAGGGGGATGTTCGCCACCTTGTAACCCTGCTGCGCGAGGTAGATGGAAAGCGGCGTCTTCGACGTGCGCGACACGCCGATGAGCACGATGTCGGCCTGGGTGAGATCCTGCGGATTGCGCCCGTCGTCGTGCGCAATCGTGAATTCGAGGGCGGCGATGCGGCGGAAGTAGTTCTCGTCGGCAACGTGCAATCCGCCCGGTTTGGTGGAGGGCGAAAGCCCGCTCATATCGGCGATGGCGTCGATCGCCGCCGACAGGAGGTCGACGGCGACGATGTTGTCATGCTCTTCGACGTACGCCTTGAGCTGGATGCGCAGCGCCTCGTCGACGAGCGTGTAGAAGACGAGCATGCGGTCCGTGCCGAGAACCTGCCTGTGGTAGGCCGCATGCTCCTCGAAGAACTCCTTGATGTCGCCGAACGTATGCACCTTCGGCAGCACCTCGATGCACGGATCGGTGACGCCGAACTGGCTCGTCGCCGCACGGGCGACCGCCTGCGCCGTGAGGCCCACCGAGTCGCTTATGACGTGGATCGTCGGAAGCGGCGTGTTGTTGTCAACCGTAACCGGCTCGAGAACCATGACCCTACCTACCCGATTTGGCCATCTTGCCGAAGTCGGCTACGCGGGCGAACACCGAGACGAAGCGGTTGAGCAGCTTCAACCTGTTCGCTTTCAGCGCCTCGTCCTCGTCCATGATGAGGACGTCTTCGAAGAACCTGTCGATCGGGCCGCGCAGAGCCGCCAGCTCGCGCAGAGCCGTCGCATACGCGTTTTCAGCGAGCGCAGCGTCAGCTTTCGCCTGCACGCCCTCGAGCGCCTCGGCGAGCGCGCTCTCGGCCTCCCCCATAAGCGCCTGATCGACCGTATCGCCGAGCGATGCGTCGCGCAGGTTGTTCGCGCGCGCGTACGCCGTAGCGAGATCGTCCATAACGTCGGCCATATCGTCGCGAGCGCCCTGCAGCGCTTCGACACGGGCGATGATCTCGGCGGGTTCGGTCACGCCGGTGGCGAGCACCGCATCGATTACGTCGGGAGATTTACCGCCATCGCGCAGCATGACTTTCGTGCGCGTAACGAAGAAGTCGGCCACCTCGCGCTGAACAGCCTCTCGATCGAATTCGACGGCCGAATAGGTATCGAGGGAAGCCGAGATCGCGCGGTCGAGCGAAACGGGCAGGCCCGCAGCGAGCATGTTCACGATGCCGATCGCCGCACGGCGCAGCGCGAACGGATCCGACGATCCGGTCGGCCCCTGGCCTACCGCGAATAGGCCGCAAATGGTATCGAGCTTATCGGCGGCGGCGACGATTCTGCCAACCGTGCTCTCCGGCAGCTCGTCGCCCGCGAAGCGCGGGCGGTAGTGGTCGGCGATGGCACGGGCCACCTGGGCCGTCTCGCCCGACGCCTCGGCGTAGTAGGAGCCCATGATGCCCTGCACGCTCGTGAACTCGACGACCGCGTTGCTCACGAGGTCGGCTTTGCTGAGATAGGCGGCGCGATGGGCGTCGACGGCGTCGGCCTTCGACAAACCCGCATCGCCCGCAAGCGCATCGGCGAGCTCAACCACGCGATCGGTCTTCGCCTTCATGGTGCCGAGCGCTTCCTGGAACACGACTTCGTCGAGGCGGTCGACGTAGGCTTCGAGCGGCTGCTTCAGATCCTCTTCGTAGAAGAACTTCGCATCGGCGAGGCGCGCGCGAACCACGCGCTCGTTTCCATCGATGATGGTCGAGGCGCAGTCGGGGTTTCCGTTCGTCACGACGATGAAGCGGTTCGTAAGCCCGCCCTCGCCGTCGTAGAGCGGGAAATAGCGCTGGTGCATGAGCATGGCGTCGACGATGATCTCCTCGGGAACGCGCAGGAACTCCTCGTCGAACGAACCGACGAGGACCGTCGGAAACTCGGTGAGGTTGATCACCTCGGTGAGCGTCTTGGCCGGAAGCTCGGCGGTAAAGCCCGTCTCGCGCTCGGCCGCGGCGACGCCTGCACGGATGGCTTCTTCGCGCAGAGCCTCGCTCGGGACGACCTTCGCGTTCAGCACGACATCGATCAGCTCGTCGGCGGAAGCGACCTTATGGGGCCCGGGTGCGAGGAAGCGATGCCCCCTCGTGGTGTCGCCGGCAACGAGGTTAGCGAACGTTACGGGCACGACCTGGGTGCCGAACAGGGCGAGAAGCCAGCGCACGGGACGGGAGAACAGTACCGTCTGGGTGCCCCAGCGGCACGATTTCGGCCACGAGATGCCCTCGATGAGACCGCCGAGCGCATCGGGGAGTAGATCGGCGACGGGTCGCGCCGCGATGCTCTTGGTCGCGTACACGTACTCGATGCCGTCGACCTCCCTGCGCTCGAGATCGGCGACGCTCACGCCCTTGCCGCGGGCGAAACCCTCTGCAGCCTTGGTGGGGTTGCCGTCAGCATCGAACGCGATCTTGATCGAGGGACCCTTATGCTCCAGGACGAGCGCCTCGGTTTCCTCGGCGACTTCTTCGACGATGGAGATCAGGCGGCGCGGCGTAGAGTAGAGGCGCACCTTCCCGTGCGGTATGCGAAGGGCGTCGAGCGCTGCGGGCACGAGCGTCTCGAGCTGTTTGGTGGCGTTCGCCAGGTCGAATGCGGGTATTTCCTCGGTTCCGATTTCGAATGCGAGCGTACGGGTATTCTCCGCCATCTTACGCCTCCTTCCCTTCCTCATCGCCGCCTGCGGGCTTTTCGCCCACCACGTGCTCCAGATACGATGCGCACACCGCCTTGGCGAGCGTGCGCACGCGCAGGATGTAGGCCATGCGCTCGGTTGCCGATATCACGCCGCGGGCGTCGAGCAGGTTGAAGGCATGGCAGCACTTGAGCACGCTGTCGTAGGCGGGAAGCGGCAGCCCGGCGTCGAGCACGCGCATGCACTCCTTTTCGCGCTCGTTGAACTCTTGGAACAGAAATTCGGTATCGGCCACCTCGAAGTTGTACGCCGAGTACTCGCGCTCGTTTTCGAGGAACACATCGCCGTAGGTGAACACGACCCCGTCGTCGCCCCGCGACCAGACGATGTCGTAGATGGAATCGACGCCCTGGATGTACATGGTCAAACGTTCCAGGCCGTAGGCGATCTCCACCGGCACCGGGTTGCATTCGAATCCACCGACCTGCTGGAAGTACGTGAACTGCGTGACCTCCATGCCGTCGATCCAAACCTCCCAGCCAAGACCCCATGCGCCGAGCGTCGGGCTTTCCCAGTCGTCCTCGACGAAGCGCACGTCATGGGCGTCCACATCGATGCCGATAGCGCGCAGGCTGCCCAGGTAGAGATCCTGGATGTTGTCGGGCGAGGGCTTGATGAGCACCTGGAATTGGTAGTAGTGCTGCAGGCGGTTCGGATTCTCGCCGTAGCGGCCGTCGGTGGGACGGCGGCATCCCTGCACATAGCCCGTCCGCCACGTATCGGGGCCAAGCGACCTGAGCGTCGTCGCGGGCGCGTTCGTACCGGCGCCCACCTCGTTGTCGTAGGGTTGCAAGATGACGCACCCCGCACTCGCCCAGTAACGCTGCAGGCCCATGATGACGTCCTGGAACGTCGGGGGCAGCGATTCGGGTGCGAACTCGGTTTCGGTTTCGACAGCTGATGACATGGTTCTCCTTGCGATCTGATTCGTACTTTTCCCGAAAGCCCTACTGGAGAACCCCGAAGTTCTCCAAAGGCCAGTATATGAAGCAGGCTTTCCCGGTCACGCTCTTTTCCTTGACGGAGCCGAAGTAGCGGGAGTCCTTCGAGTTCGTGCGGTTGTCCCCCATCACCCATATCTCGCCCTCGGGCACCGTATAGGGGTAGGCTATGTCTACGAGCGTGCTCGCGAACGGATCGGACGGGAGCCCGTGGGTGTAGGGCTCGCTGAGCGCGACGCCGTCCACGTACACCTTGCCGTCGACGAGGTCGACGGTCTGGCCGCCTACCGCGATGCAGCGCTTTATGAGAATGCGTCCCGGGATCTCCTTGTCCTCGAACGTGACGATGTCGCCCGGCTCGATGTCGCGGAAGTAATAGCTCACCCGCTCGGAGAACACTTTATCGCCGGTCATGATGGTGGTTTCCATGGACCCTGAGGGAATCTCGTAGGGCTGGATGACGAATTCGCGGAGGAACCACGAGAGTCCCACGACGAGGGCGACCATGATAAGAAGGCTCAGCAGGCTCCGAAAGAGGGACGGCCTACGGGGATCGGCGTGCTGACCGGCATCCATGAACGTTTGCTTCCTTTCCATCCAGACCTCGCCAATCGATACGCCTGAATACGCTTCGACGGTATATGATACCGCTTCGCGCCTAGTCGGGAACGCCGTTCGATAAAGATTTCAGAAATCCATGATCAGCGGCACGGTCACGCGAGCAGGTTCGAAAACCGCCTTGGACACCGCATGCGAAACGGGTCTCCGCACGCCTTAAAGGACACCGAAATCGCCGAACGGCCAGTAGACAAGACACACCCTCCCGGTCACGCTCTTTTCCTTGACGGAGCCGAAGTAGCGGGAGTCCTTCGAGTTCGTGCGGTTGTCCCCCATCACCCATATCTCGCCCTCGGGCACCGTATAGGGGTAGGCTATGTCTACGAGCGTGCTCGCGAACGGATCGGACGGGAGCCCGTGGGTGTAGGGCTCGCTGAGCGCGACGCCGTCCACGTACACCTTGCCGTCGACGAGGTCGACGGTCTGGCCGCCTACCGCGATGCAGCGCTTGAGGAGTATCCTGCCGGGAATCTCCTTGTCGTCGAACGTGACGATGTCTCCTGGTTCCACGTTTCGGAAGTAGTAGCTGACCTTCTCCGAAATCACCTTGTCCCCGGTGATGATGGTGGTCTCCATGGACCCCGAGGGGACCTCGTAGGAATGGATGACGAACGTCATGAGGAACCACGAGATGCCGAGCGCGATCGCGATGGTTGCGACAAAGCTCGCAAGCCCCTTGAGAAGCGACGGCCTATCGGGGTCGGCGTGCCGACCGGCATCCATGAATGCCTGCTTGCCGGCCATCAGCGGCCCGCCGATCGAACCGCATGCGAAGCGATGCGAGGGAAATCCGGGGTCATCGCGAGCAGCCTTCCCCGCCGATACCGAGCGATCCGAGAAACGTCCGGTCGCTTGCGTCGAGATTCGCCGATGCGAGCAGGTCGGGACGCAACCTCGCCGTACGCTCGAGGCTCATTTCGCGCCTCCACCGCTCGACGGCCGCATGGTTCCCGCTGAGAAGCACGGCGGGAACGTCCATGCCGCGAAAGCTCGCAGGCCTCGTGTATTGGGGGTATTCGAGCAGGCCGTCGTAGAAGCTCTCGTCGATCGCGCCCGCCTCGTCGCCGAGAACGCCATCGATCTTGCGCACCACCGCATCGATTATCACCATCGATGCGAGCTCGCCGCTCGTCAGCACGTAATCGCCGATCGAAATCGTTTTATCGGCGAGCGAATACGCACGCTCGTCGATGCCCTCGTAATGCCCGCACACGAACAGCAGGCGCTCGCAAACCGACAGCTCGGTGGCAAGCGCCTCGGAGAACGGCTCGCCAGTCGGACTGAGGAAGATCGTGCAGGGCTTGCCAATTCCCGAGGCCGCGATCTCGTCGTACGCCTCGAATATCGGCTCGCACTTCATGACGAGCCCTTGACCGCCTCCGTACGGATCGTCGTCGGTCGTGCGATGACGATCGTGCGTCCAGTCCCGAAGGTCGTGAGCAGTGAATTCCAATATGCCCTTCTCCTGGGCGATGCGCATCATCGACGAACCCATGATCGAGTCGAACATGCCGGGAAACGTCGAAAGCGTTTCGATCCTCATGGATCCGTCCTTTCCCATCTCAAGCGAACCGGTTGATCCCGTTTCGCATCCTCGCCGAACCTCAACAATCGAGCAGGCCCTGTGGCATGCGCGTCCTCACGGTGCGAGCCTCCCGGTCGACGTCGATTACGATCGCATCGACGTACGGGACAAGCACCTCGCCCGCCTCGCCGTCGATCGCGATGAGCCGCTGCGCGGTGTTGTCGATGATCTCGCGCACGCTGCCGACGAAACCGGCGTCCTCGTCGTAAACCTCGAAGCCTGCAAGTTCCCGTTCGGCTATGAGATCGAAGCCGTCGGGAAGATCGGACCGGCGCACAAGGCACGAGCAGCCCGCAAGGGCTTCGGCAGAATCGATCGAATCGACGCCGTCGAACAAAACGAGATACGCACCGTCGCCCAGATGGCCCACCTCGCGCACGACTCCGCGCCTCGGAGCGTCGAGCACCGGCGGAACGAACGCGACCTCCGTGCCCCCATGCAGCAAAAAAGGAAGGCCAGGCGCACTGCGTGCGACCAGCCCCCCTTGCAGGCTCTTCGGCTTTACCAGTTCGGCGACGTTTGCCCAGTCGTGCATCTAATCGATGAGTTCGACTTCGACATGCGTGTCGGTGCGGGAGGCCGCCGCGCGCGCGAGCGTGCGGATCGCCTTGATAACCCTACCCTGGCGCCCGATGACCTTTCCGGCATCGTCTTCGTGCACGCGAATCTCGACGAGGATCGTTCCGTCGTCGGCTTCGCTCGAAGTGATCTCGAGGTCGTCCGGAAACTCGACCAGCGGCTCTACGACCGAGCTCACCAATCCGGCGATGTCTGTCGCTTGCGCTGACATGGCGCTACTCGCCCTTGCGAGCGGTTTCGAGCAGACGGGCAACCGTATCGGTCGGCTGCGCACCGTTCTTGAGCCAGGTATCGACCTTTTCGAAATCGAACTTCACCATAGCGGGATCGACGCAGGGGTTGTAACGGCCGACCTCCTCGATGAAACGGCCATCGCGCGGAGCGCGGGCGTCGGCGACGACGATGCGGTAGTAAGGTGCCTTTTTAGCGCCGTGGCGGGCGAGACGAATCTTAACTGCCATGAAGATGAACTCCTTTTACCATGAAATACAACGTTTGGGTGCTCGACTCTGCGCGAATCGACCTCCTGAAAAACAGCAATTGCTAATAATAGGGTGAAAATGCGCTTCTGGCAAGCATTCAGCGAAAAGGCGGCACGAATTACAGAAAGTGCACCATTGCGCAGCAGGGCGCCTACACTCGATGGAAGTATATCCGCGTATCCTCGAACGTGCCGTCCTTCAGGCGAAACCCTCCGGGTATCGTGCCTATGCAGGCGAATCCAAGGTCCTCGTACAAATGAACGGCCCCCGCATTGCTTGCGACGACGGCGTTGAACTGCAGACCGGAAAACCCGAGATCGCCCGCACGCACAAGCGAATCGCTCACAAGCATCCTGCCAAGCCCTCTGCCCCTCGCCGCCGAAGCGACCGCGTAGCTCGCATTCGCAACATGTGCGCACCGGCCGACGTTGTTGGGGTGCAGAATATAGAGGCCGAGAACCTTCCCGCCGCCCTCGGCAACCGCAGTTGCCGACTGCGACGCGAAAAACTCGCGAGCCGACGCTTCATCGAGAAGCTCTTCCTGGGGAAACGCGATGCCGCCCTCGACGACTTCGTTCCATATCGCACACATGGCTTCGATGTCCGTCTCCTTGAAAAGACGGATGACCAACGGCTCTTCCATACGTGCCACTTAATCCTTCCTGCTCCGAACGACCCCTATGACAAGTTCGTCTTTCGATCGATGACGAATACGCAGATGGCGTAGAAGACAACGGCGGTCACGAGGTACAAGACGAGCGAGACGCCCGAAGACATCACGTTCATCGCTTCGTAGCCGAACGTTGAATCGTAGGCGAAACCGGTCGCAATGAAAACGCTTTTTATGCTGTGGATCAGCCCCGCAGCCCACGAAAGGGCGAAGAACAAACCGATACCGGCCGCCACCTTGTGCTTCGAAGCGAGGGCTCCTCCGAGGGCGAAGGCGGCGTAGGCCGTGAGCACCATCGTAAGCGCCTGCATTGCCGCCGTGGCTGCGGCGACGAGGAAGCTGACGAACGAGACGATGTCGGAGAACCCGAACGACGACACGAGCATGAAGTACGGTATCGTCTCGTCGAAATCGCCTGAAAACCCCATAGCCGCGATCGAGGCGAAGTACCCGCAGAAACCGACGATGAGCGCATCGATGAGCACCCACACCATAGCCGCTATCACCTTGGACGCGATATGCTGGTTCGCGGTGACGGGAAGCGTGAGCGTCAGGTACCCCTCATCGGTGAAGAAATTCCTATAGAAGCGGTGCACGATCGCAAAGAGCGTAGCCGCGGAGGCCATGAAGAGCGCAAACAGGAAAAAGGCACCCGTCATCGCGAGCATGACGAGCATCGACGTGCCGAAGCCCGACGAGCTGTTCCACGAGCCGTAGGACGAGTCGAACATGTGCACGCCGAAGAAGCACGCAGCAGCGCCGAGACCCACGGCGAGCGCCGCGATGTGCACGGGGACGAGAATGCGGGAAAGCGCCTTCAAGTCGTATTTCAGCAGTTTTCCTAGCATCGATAAGCCTCCCTGAAGTATTGGTCAAGGCTTCGCCCGGTCTGCTGGTACACCAACTGAGGCGACGAGTACATGGCGATGTTGCCGTACTGCAAAAGGATGAAATCGTCGAGCACGCGCTCGACGTCGGATACGAGGTGCGTCGAGACGAGAATCGTCGAATCCCGATGGTAGTTTGCAATAATCGTCCCAAGGATGAAATCGCGCGCCGCAGGATCGACGCCTCCGATCGGCTCGTCGAGCAGGTAGAGCGCCGCCCTGCGCGCCATAACGAGTACGAGCTGCACCTTCTCCTTCGTCCCCTTCGATAGGGCTCCCATGGTTGCCGTCGTGGGCACCGAGAGGCGCAGAAGCATGTCCTCGGCGAGCCTGCGATCGAAGTCCGCGTAGAAATCCGCGAAGAACGAGAGCGTGTCGGTCACCTTCATCGACGGACTGAAGTACGGCCGCTCGGGCAGATAGGACACCCGCGCCTTCGACGAAGCACCGGGCTCTTCGCCGAGGATGTAGGCGGCGCCCGCAGTGGGCTGCAAAAGCCCCGCTATGAGCTTGATGAGCGTGGTTTTGCCGCTGCCGTTCGGCCCGAGCAAGCCGACCACGCGTCCGCGCGGAATCGTAAACGTCACGGCGTTAAGCGCGTTGACGCTCCCGTAGCGCTTGGTGAGGGACCGGCAGTCGAGTACCGGAGCGAGCCCCGGGTCGGGAGCGGGTACGGTCGGTGGTGCATACGCTTGGTCCATTGGACCTCCTATCGAAAGGAAATGCCGCTTCTATTTATCGAGATCCTTGAACAGGTCCTGCATCTTCTTCATGTCGGCCATGCTCATGGAGCCCATACCGGGAATCGAGCGCCTGCGGCGGCCCTTCTTCCCCTTCTTGCCCTTTCTCCCCCTGCCGTCGTCGGCGGGCATGAACTGCTTCATCATCTTCTTCGTCTCGTTGAACTTCTTGATGACCTGGTTCACGTCGGATACCTGCACGCCGGCGCCTGCGGCAATGCGCGCGCGGCGGCTGCCGTTCAAAAGATCGGGCTTCTCGCGTTCCTGCAGCGTCATGGAGTGGATGATGACCTCCATGCGGTCGAGGGCGCTCTCGTCAACCTGACCCTGCGACATGGCCTTGTCGCCGCCCGGCAGCGCCGCGACGAGCTTCGAGACGCCGCCCATCTTGCGGATCTGCTTGTTCATGTCCAAGAAGTCGTTGAGATTGAGCTGCGCACGCATCATGCGCTCGGCGGCCTCGGCCTCCATCTCTTCGGCTTCTATCTTCGCAGCGCTTTCGATAAGGCTCACCACATCGCCCATGCCGAGGATGCGCTTGGCCATGCGGTCGGGGTGGAACTCCTCGAGCGAATCGGGCTTCTCGCCTGACGAGATGAACTTGATGGGCTTGCCCGTCACCTGCTTGATGGAGAGGGCGCCACCGCCCCGGGCGTCGCCGTCCATCTTCGACATGATCACGCCGTCGAAGTCGACGCGCTCGGCGAAGGCTGCGGCTACGTTGACCACATCCTGCCCGGTCATGGCATCGACGACCATGAGAATCTGATCGGGCTTGACCGCTCGCTTGATATTCTCGGCCTCGGCCATCATCTCCTCGTCGACGTGGAGGCGCCCCGCCGTATCGATGATGACGACGTCGCGCAGGCTGTCGATCGCATCCCGGATGCCCTCGGTTGCGATCTTCACGGGGTCTGTGCCCTCGCCGCGGTACACCCGAACGCCAATTTCGTCGCCGAGCGTCTCGAGCTGGTCGGCAGCTGCGGGGCGGTACACGTCGCATGCTACAAGCAGCGGTTGATGGTTCTCCTGCAAAAGGCGGTATGCCAGCTTGGCCGCAGCGGTAGTCTTGCCCGAGCCCTGCAGGCCGACGAGCATGATGACGTTGGGGATGCGGCTGCCCAGCACGAGCTTCGAATCGGTGCGGCCTAAAAGCTCCGTCAGCTCGTCGAGCACGATCTTGATGACGTTTTGGGCAGGGGTCAGCGATTCGAGCACCTCGGCGTCGAGGCAGCGCTCCTTGGTATTCGCGATGAAGGTCTTCACGACCTTGAAATTGACGTCTGCTTCGAGCAGGGCCATGCGGATTTCGCGCATGGCCTGGTTGATATCGTCCTCGGTCAGGCGGCCCTTGCCGCGCAACCCCGAAAATATGCCCTGCAGTCGTTCGGAGAGGTTCTCAAGCATTCCGGTAAACTCCCATCGTAGGTATGCGTTCGCTTGATTATACTAAAGCGCTTCCATACCGAACCCAATACGACAAAACTACCCCATTCGGCGGCGCAACGCTGCGCGCACGCCGAAAGGTGCGGCTCAGTCTCGCTCGTCCAGATCCCCGACCAGCGCTCTTGCGAAGTCGAGCGGGTCGAAATCCTTGAGGTCGTCCAAGCCCTCGCCCACGCCGATCTTGAGCACGGGCAGATCGAGCTCATGGGAAACAGCGAGCGCGATACCGCCCTTGGCCGTACCGTCGAGCTTCGTGACGATCACGCCGTCAAGATCGAGCGCACGGTCGAACTCGCGTGCTTGCGAAAGACCGTTCTGCCCGGTAGTCGCATCGGTGACGAGTACGGTGTACACAGGCATGTTCGCCCGCTTGCGCACCACGTTCACCACTTTCTCAAGCTCGCGCATGAGGTCGGCCGATGTATGAAGGCGCCCCGCCGTGTCGATGAGCACAAGGTCGGCGCCCGTCTGCTCGGCGCGCTCGATGGTGTCGTAGCATACGCTCGCAGGATCGCTCCCCCGCTCGCGCGTGCAAATCTCGACGTTGGCGCGCTTCGCCCACACCTCCAACTGCTCGATGGCCGCCGCGCGAAACGTATCGGCGCTTCCGAGCAGAACGCGACGACCCGCATCCGTTGCTTCCTTGGCGATCTTTCCCACCGTTGTGGTCTTGCCGGTTCCATTGATGCCTACGAACAAGACGATGGCCGCCCCGTCCCCGAACACGTTCTCGCCGCCTTCGGAAAACGTGCGGGCGATCTGGTCGTAGAGCAGATCGAGCACCGCGTACGCATCGGGCAGCGCCTTGCGCGTCGCTTGGTCGCGCAGGTTCTCCACGATGGTGGAGGCGGCGGACGCACCCACGTCGCTCAAAATGAGCGACTCTTCGAGACCGTCCCAGAACTCGTCGTCGAGATCGGGACCGCGGTCCAAAAGGACGTTCATCTGCTCCTTGAACTTTTCACGAGAGCGAGAGAGCCCCTCGCTGATCCTATCGAAAAATCCCATGTTATTCCTCCGCGTATCGAAGTGCATGATCGAGCTTTTGGCTCACCACGCGCGTAACGCCATCGGCCTGCATCGATATGCCGTAGAGCACGTCGGCCATCTCCATGGTGCGGCGCTGATGGGTGATCATTATAAGCTGTGTCGTATGCCTCAGCGAATCGAGGTACGCGCAGAGCCTGCGCAGGTTCGAATCGTCGAGTGCGGCCTCGACCTCGTCGAGGATGTAAAACGGCGTCGAGCGGATGCGGTACACCGCGAACAGGAGGGCAAGCGCCGTCAAGGATTTCTCGCCGCCGCTCATGAGCATCATCTTGGTGATGCGCTTGCCGCGCGGCTGCGCGGTCACCTCGACGCCCGTGTTCTCGGGATCCTCCGGATCGACGAGCGAAAGCTCGGCCGAACCGCCGGGGAACAAGATCGCGAATATCTCCTGGAAGTTGATGTTCACCTGCTCATAAGTGGTGATGAAGTCCTCTTTCATGCGCGCATCGATCACGCCTACGATCTTGGAAAGCGACCGACGTGCCGAATTCAGATCCTCGAGCTGGGCAGCCATGTAATCGTAGCGGCGCTTGAGCTCGGCGTACTCGACGGCGGCATCGGGATTGATCGTCCCCATGTTGGCGATACGGCGGCGCAGCTTGAACGTCTTATCCTCGGTTTCGGCGCGATCCTCGAGCGCGGGCATCGCAAGGGCAGTCTCGAGCGGCGTTTTGCAATCGTTCACGATCGTGCCGATCGCCGCCTCCACCTGCACCTCGAGCCTGCCCTTGTCGACGCGGGCCTGCGAGAGCTTCGCATTCACCTCGTCGAAGGCGTCGTGAGCCTCGCGGGCGGCCTTCCGCGCTTCGTTCATGGCGGCATGCAGCCCGCTCGAGGAATCCTGCGCCGCAAGCGTCTCGTCCTCAAGGCGCTGCGTCCATTTCTTCGCGCTGTCCGACAGCTCCTCGAACACGGCGAGCAGCGGCACGACGCGCGTTCGCGCGAGCGCCTTTCTGGCAAGGTTTTCCTTCGCCGATTCGTCCTGCGCCAGAATCGATTCGATCTCGCGTTCGCGCGCCTCGACGACGCGCTTGGTATAGGTCTCCCGCTCTGCGGAGGTCGCCGCGGCAAGACGTGCTTCGGAAAACTCGTTCGACAGATCAAAGCCCCGTTTCCTCAGCGGAGCGACCTCCTGCTGGAAACGGGCGACGTTCTGCTTCGCCTCCTCGAGCGCACGGTCGAGTTCCGCAAGCTTCGCGACCAGCTCGTCGGCAGTCGGTTGCGCGGTTTTGAGCACTTCCTGGGCTTCGGCGCGCTGCCGTTCGAGATCCTCGAATTCGCGCTGCAGCGCAGCGAGCTTCTCCTCGGCGCGCTTGAGCTCCTCCTTCGAGGAGTCGGTCTGCCCTTTGAGTTGAGCGAGATCCTGCGAGAGCTTCAGGCTCTCCCCCTGCGCCTCGCGCAGTGCCGCATCGGCCGCATCCCGCTCGACCTCGGATTCGGCCTGCGCTTTCTCCGCACGGGAAAGCTCCGCTTTCAGCTCTTCGATACGGCGATGGCGCGCAAGCGTACCCTCCTCGTCGTGTCGGTTCGCGCCGATGACGATCTTGCCGTTGGGCCAGATGACGAACAGATCGCGGGTGGCGAACCGGGCCCCCGTATCGTCCGCCTCGTATGCGGCGATGGCCTCCTGCCTCGTCTGGCACAAATACACATCGCCGAGCAGGCCCGAAACCGCCTCAGCGTACGTCTCGGGGTACTCGAGCAGGTCGATGAGCCGTTCGCCCGATTTCGCCGTCCGATCGTGCGCGCTCATGTTCTTTCCGGGAAGCAGGACGACCTCGCCCGTCTCGTCCACGTCGACGAGCGCATCGGCGATGGCGTTCGCACTTGCCGTATCCGATACGAACAGCGCTGCAAGGTCGCTGCCGAGCAGATGCTCGACGAGCGCCTCCGACCCCTTCGGTGCGATGATGACATGCGACAGCGGCTCGATCTCGGTTTCGAACTCGCTTCGGTGATCCATAAGCCATGCAAGCGCCGGCCCCGCCGCTTCGCTTGCCCGCTCGACCTCTTCGAGGCCGCGAATCTCCGACGCGAGAAGCGATACCGCATCGCGCGTGCCGTCGAACGCCTCGCGCGCGCTCTCACGCGCGGAGAATGCAGCCGACACGGCCTCGCGCGCCCTTCCCTCGAGTTCCTTGAGCTCGGCGAGCTTCGCTTCGTTTTCCTGCGCCGCCCCATGGGCGCGGTCGTAATCGCCCTTTGCGTGGGCGAGCTGGATCTCGAGCTCCTTGCTGTGCCCGGCGATGAGCTTCTCGTGCGCACGGCTGTTGGTCAAAAGCTCGTTGGTCTCCGCTTGGGCAAGCCTCGTCGTCTCTATTTCCCGGACGAGCGATTTCTCCTTGCCCGTCCACTCCTGCACGCTCCGCTCGAGCGCCGAGCGGGCTTCCGTCAACGAACGCTGCTCGGCAAGCAGCGCTTCTACCTGCGCATCGGCCTTACGTTTCTCTGCGGCGACCTCTTCGAGCTGCGCAAGCGCCTGGGCTCGGTCCTCCTGCGCCTGACGGGCCTTCTCCTTGTTTGCGGCGAGCGAAACCTGTATCTCGCCCTCGTAGCTTTGCGCCGCGCGTTTCTTCTCGTGGAGCAGCAGCGTCGTCGCATCGAACCGCTCGAGTGCCGACTGGGCGCGACGGTAGCGCCGGGACAGCTCGCCGGTGTTGACGTTGCGCTCCTGTATCGTCTCCTGAAGCGTCTCGATCTGCTTTTCGGCCGCGTCGATCGCCTCGCGCATCGAGGCGAGCTGTTCGTCGAGATCCTTCTCCTGACCGGTCGCCTTACCCCATTTCTCTTGGAGCACGCGCAGATCGTCGACCGCAAGCATCAGGTTGAGCTCGGCGAGCTCGTCTGCAAGGCCCTGATAGGCCTGCGCGCGCTTCGCCTTGCGCTCAAGGGGTTTGAGTTGGCGCTCGACCTCCGCGGCAACATCCCTCACGCGCGTGAGGTGGACGTCCATCTGCTCGAGCTTGCGCTGGCTTTTGAGCTTTCGCTGCTTGTGCTTGAGCACGCCGGCCGCCTCCTCGATGATGGCACGGCGATCCTCCGGCTTCGACTGCAGGATCGAATCGAGGCTGCCCTGCGAGATGATCGAATGGGTGCCGGTTCCCAGCCCCGAATCGTGCAGGATGTCGAGCACGTCCATGCGCCTGGCTAACGCGCCGTTTATGAGGTACTCGCTCTCGCCGCTCCGGTACATGCGGCGCGTTACGGCAACCTCGGTGTAGTCGACCGGAAGCGTTCCGTCGGTGTTGTCGAGCACGAGATCGACTTCGGCGATGCCGACGCTCTTGCGAGCCGACGAGCCTGCGAAGATAACGTCCTCCATGGCCTGGCCGCGCAGGTTCTTCGCGTTGCGCTCGCCGAGCACCCACAGCACCGAATCCGAGATGTTCGATTTGCCCGAACCGTTCGGGCCCACGATAGCCGTGATACCCGGCTCGAGCGAAAGCACGCTCCTATCGGCAAAGGACTTGAATCCTTTGAGGACAAGGGATTTTAAATACACGTCTCTTTACTCCCGGTTTTTCTTTTGGTTTTGCTTGTTCTGTTTGCTCTGCTTGGCGCGATCGCGCTCGCTTTTCTTGCGCGCTTTGTCCTCGGCCTTCGCAGCAGCCAGCGCCGCTTTCGCAGCGGCTTTTTCGGTACGGGCCGCTTTCGCATCGGCTCCCAAACCGAAAAAGTCGCTCAGGCGGGCGAGCGTCGACTTCGCGGCCTGGCTTTCGGCTTCCTTCTTCGTTCTTCCGGTCCCCCGCGCAAGCCCCTGCGTTCCCGCGAAAACCTGCGCGACGAACGTGCGGTCGTGCGGCGGGCCCTGCGTCTCCACGAGCTTGTAGGTTGGCGTTATTCCGTCTTCCTGAAGCTTCTCCTGCAGAGCGCTCTTGGGGTTTTCGGGTTCCTTGGCCATGTCGAGCGACATGCGCGGAATGAGGGTTCGCTCCACGAACGCGGTCGCCGTCTCGAGGCCGCCGTCGAGGTAGAGTGCGGCGACGATCGCCTCGTAGACGTTTTCGAGCGCGGAGTGGAGCCCGCGTTTGCCCGTGCCCGTCTCCGACGAGCCGAACACGATGATGTCGGCGAACCCGAGCTCGGCCGCCACATCCGACAAGCTCGTACCCGACACGAGCGCCACCTTGATACGGGTGAGGCCGCCTTCGTCGAGATCGTGGAACCGATGGAACGCCACCGTTGCCACGATGGCGCCGAGGATGCTGTCGCCCAGAAACTCGAGGCGCTCGTAGGAGAATTTGACCGACTTGCCCTCGGTGGCCGACGGATGGGTTATGGCGGCGAGCAGCAGCTCTTTATGGCCGAACGAATAGTCGAGTATCTCCTCGGCGCGATCGAGCTTTTCTCGTTGCTCTTCCGAACTGGTCATCTCGATCACCGCGCTTTCGCAGCTACCCGGTCGGCCGTTTCGGCCGACTTCGCCGAATTCCCGCCGAGAACCGTCTCGGCGATCATCTCCGACACATTGGTGCGGACGATCTTCGCCGTCGTATGGATGCCGTTCTTGATGGCCGTCGCGTTCGACGAGCCGTGGCCGACGATGCACGCGCCCTTGACGCCGAGCAGCGGCGCGCCCCCGTACGTATCGGGGCTCACTTGCGCCATGAGGTCTTTTAAGCCCCCTTTGATGGTCAGCGCGCCCAGCTTGGTAACCGTGCTCGAATAGAAGATGTCCTTAAGCGCCTTGAAAAGCGTCTTGGACGTACCTTCGATGGTTTTAAGGCACACGTTTCCGGTGAAGCCGTCGGTCACGAATATGTCGTAGTTGCCCGGAAGGATGTCGTTGCCCTCGCCGTTTCCGACGAAGTTGGGCACCTGTTCCTTGAGCAGGGCGAAGGCTTCCTGCGCGAACGCCGAACCCTTGGTATCCTCTTCGCCGATGTTCAAAAGCGCCGCTTTCGGCTCGTTTACCCCGATGACCTGCTCCATGTATATGGTCGCCATCTGAGCGAACTGCACGAGGTACTCCGGCTTGCAATCGGCATTGGCTCCCACGTCGCACATGACGACCGGTTTGGCGGGCGACGGGATGACGGTGCAGAGCGCAGGGCGGGAAACGCCCTTGATGCGGCCCATCACGAGCGTGGCGGCGGCAAGGCACGCCCCAGTCGAACCGGCGGAGAAGAACCCGCTCGCTTCGCCCTCCTTGACCAGCCTGCATCCGACGACAAGCGAAGAATCCTTCTTCTTGCGAACCGCGTTCGCGGGATGCTCGTCCATGGCGATGAACTCGGTCGTAGCGACGGCCCGGCACCGCTCGTGCTCGGCGCAAAACGGCTCGACCGTATCGGCGGGGCCGCACAGTACGATATGCAGGTCGGCATCTTCGGCGAGCGCTGCGGCAACACCGTCGAGCACAACGCCGGGCGCATGGTCTCCGCCCAACGCATCGACCGTTAAGGTAACTTGTTCAGACATCGTTTCTCCTTGCGTTGCAGACGGCGGGAAACGCCGCTGCGTACTCGGTCGGCCTTGCGGCCACGAATCAATTATAGGCAAAGAAGACGCACCGTCAGCGCCGCCCGGCCATCTTTATCCGAAAACTAAAAACGGCACGGACCCGCACCGTCGCATCGGCTCGGAAAACCCGCTGGCAAAGCGCGGCGCAAGGCGCCCGACGCGACGGGCATGCGCGCTTCCTGCACGCAAAACGAAACGAAGCTCTCGGAGATGCCTCGAACAAGGCAGCCCGGAGAGCTTCGCTTTCAACCCGAACGGAAACACCGCACGGATGTGCGATCCGAATCTACTCGGTCTCGATGACTTCGCGGTTCTTGTAGTAGCCGCAGTTCGGGCACACGCGATGCGGAAGCTTCACTTCGCCGCACTGCGGGCATACGGAACGAGAAGGTGCTGCAATTTTGTCGTTAGCACTCCGACGGGCGTTGGTGCGAGCACGACCCATTTTACGCTTAGGTACTGCCATGATCCTTGTACTCCTTTTCCAAGCCGGACTGACTGCCCGGTATTAAAAAGCAATCGTTAAACACGCGAAGAGATATTCTATCAAACGCATCTCCCCCGTGCAATATAGGTTTTATGGAATCCGCATCTTACGCGGCATTGGGTTTGCGCGCATCGAGTCCGCCGAAACCCGCGAATCCGCGCTACTCCCCGAATTGCATGCGGTAGTAGCGCGCATACGTGCCGCCCGATTCGAGCAAGTGCCCGTGCGTGCCGAACTCGACGACGCGGCCGTTTTCCACCACGGCTATCGCGTCCGCACCGCGAATGGTCGAAAGGCGATGGGCTATGACGAGCGTCGTCCTTCCCCGCGACAGATCCTCGAGGGATTTCTGCACCTTCCGTTCGCTCTCGTTGTCGAGCGCGCTTGTGGCCTCGTCGAGGATGAGGATGCGAGGGTCCTTCAAGAAGATGCGCGCGATGGCGATGCGCTGCTTCTGGCCGCCCGACAACCTTGCACCTCGCTCGCCCACATAGGTTTCGTAGCCGTCTTCGAGATCGCAGATGAAATCATGGATGTTCGCAAGCACCGCCGCCCGCACCACCTCGTCGTCGGAGGCGTCGGGCCTACCGTACGCGATGTTCTCGCGAATCGTGCCGTCGAACAGGTACACGTCCTGCTGCACGATGCCGATTGAGCGGCGCAGCGAATCGACCCGCACGCGGCGCACGTCGATGCCGTCGATCGACAGCGATCCCGCCGACACGTCGTAGAAGCGCGGCAGCAGCGAGCAGGTGGTCGTCTTGCCTCCCCCGCTCGGGCCCACGAGCGCGACCGTCGAGCCGGCGGGGACATGCAGGGTGCGACCTTGCAGCACATCGTGCTCCCCATCGTAAGAGGACCGCACGCCATCGTAGCGGATCTCGCCGGTCGCCTGTCCGACCGTATCGGATCGCTGTTCGCGTTCGATCTCGTCGAGGTCGCGGGCGTCGGGAGCGTCCTCGATGTCGGGCCGCACGCGCAGCACCTCCATGAAGCGCCTGAAGCCGGCATAGCCCTTCTGGAACTGCTCGGTGAAGTTGATGAGCTGCTCGACAGGCGAGACGAAGATGCCGATGTAGAGGGCGTATATGGCCAGATCGGTAACCTCGAGGGTGCCTTGCGCCACGAAGTAGCCGCCGCCCANTCGTGCTCCCCATCGTAAGAGAACCGCACGCCATCGTAGCGGATCTCGCCGGTCGCCTGTCCGACCGTATCGGATCGCTGTTCGCGTTCGATCTCGTCGAGGTCGCGGGCGTCGGGAGCGTCCTCGATGTCGGGCCGCACGCGCAGCACCTCCATGAAGCGCCTGAAGCCGGCATAGCCCTTCTGGAACTGCTCGGTGAAGTTGATGAGCTGCTCGACAGGCGAGACGAAGATGCCGATGTAGAGGGCGTATATGGCCAGATCGGTAACCTCGAGGGTGCCTTGCGCCACGAAGTAGCCGCCGCCCACGACGGTAACCGTATAGAGTACGCCGATGAACACCGAGTTCACCGCGTGGAACGATCCCATGAACCGGTACGACAGCTCCTTGGTGTCGACGAATCGATGGTTGCTCTCGTCGAACTTGCCGATCTCGACGCCCTCGTTTCCGAACGATTTCACCACGCGGATGCCACCGAGCGAATCCTGGAGCCGTGCGTTGATATCGGCCATCTTCTTGCGGTTCTCGGTGAATATCGTCCGCTTGCGGTAGTTCCGCCAGAACGCGTAGGCCGCCATGAGCACGGTGGCGACGAGCATGATGAGCGTGAGCGGCACGTTGACGAGGAACAGAAGCGCGAACGAGCCCGCGATCTTGAGGATGCAGATGAAGAGGTTCTCGGGGCCGTGGTGGGCGAGCTCGGATATGTCGAACAGGTCGGTAACGAGCTTGCTCATCATGGTGCCGGTGTTGTTGCGGTCGTAGTAGGAGAAGCTCAAGCGCTGGTACTGCTCGAACAGATCCTTGCGCATGTCGGCCTCCATGCGCGCGCCCATGATGTGGCCCCAGCTCGTGATGAAGTACTGGCACGCCGTACGGACGGCGTACATGGCCGCGAGTAGAACCGCGATGAGCCCGAGCGACGCGACGATGACGTCGGGAGGCTCGAGGAAGAACTCCTTGGTGAAGAAGTTCAGTATCTGGGGAAACGCCAGATCCACGACCGCAAGCACCGAAGCGCAGAACAGATCGAGGATCAGAAGCGCCCGATAGGGCCTGTAATACGAAACGAACGCCCCCACCACTTCGGAGGCGCGCACGGACGGCTCGTCTGTTTCTTCGCCTGGACGCATCGGATCCTCGCATCGCCTTCCTTCGGGCGTCGTGCAGCCCGTCTCAGCTTTCGAACGTAATGTCCTTGAGCACCGAGAAGGGATTGGCGGGCGCTTCGTCGGCAGACTGCTTCTCCCCGCATGCGCAGGGTCCTTCGTTGAGGTCCGCGCCGCAATCGGGGCAAATGCCCTTGCAGTCGTCGTCGCACAGGGGAACGAGCGGCATCTCCAGCAGCAAAGCCGCCTTGAGCAGCGGATCGAGTTCGATCACGTTGTTCTTCGGAAGGTAAGAGAATTCGTCTTCGTCCATATCCTCGGGGGCGTCTTCCTCTTCGGAAAGCAGGTAATATCCCTCTATCTCGCCTGTTACGGGAAACTCGAAGGTGTTGAGGCAGCGTGCGCAAGCGGTCTTCGCCGTTCCCTCGACCGTTCCGGTCACGAGCAGGGCGCCGCCCGTATTGGTAACAGTCGCCTGCCAGGCAAGCGGGGCGGCGAACTCGTAGAGATCGGGTCCTGCCTTGAGGATTTCGAGATCGTACGTACCTTCAAAATAAGAACTCTCCGCAGGGGCGAAGAGTTCGCTCGGTACCAGTATGCGGGTATCGGACATTATCGACCCGCCATCGAGTTAGCGTTCAAACGGTCGCGGCAGCGGCGAACGTTTCCAAGCAAGGTGTCGAGACTCTGCTCGACGTGGCCGAACACCTCGTCGGCGTAATCTTCGGCTCCCGCGCGCGTCTGGCGCTCGAGTTCACGGGCGTCGCCCATGATGGTTTCGGCCTGCTGCTGCGAGATGCGGACGATCTCCTGCTCGCTTGCGATGGTCATCGCCTGGCTGCGCGCATCGTCGATCATGCGGCTCGCCTCGGCCTCGGCATCGTCGAGCAGGCTTTGCCGCTCGCGAACGATTTGGCGAGCCTGGGAAAACTCGCTCGGGAACGTGTCGCGGATCTCATCCATGATCTCGAATGCGGCTGCGATATCGACCTGGCGCATATTGCTCTTGCCGAAAACCGGCTTAGAATCTTCCAAGAGGATAGAGAGCTCTTCGAGTAAGCCCAGCACTCCCGTTTCGTCCATTGCTGTCCTTCCAACCTTGCTGCTGCGTTTGAACTGCGTTTATGGGTATGAAGCGTTGCTTCGGTATACACCATCGCGATATTTTAGCATGAAGCTCCATAAAATCGAAACTCCCTGCATAAACCGCACATTTGCGTCAACGAAGGGTTACGGTGTCGCAATCGGCGCGAAACGCGCTTCGACAACGGGCGGGCGGCTCCGTCGTCGAAGCCGCCCGCCAAGCAGTACGCAGCTGCCGGGCGAAAGTCGCCCTATCCCTATTCGGCGTTCCTCGCCGCCAGACCGTTTTCGGCCTCGACATAGCGCAGGCCGCAGGCAGGGCACGTGAATTCCCCTTCGAGCTTCGCTCCGCATTCGCATACCCATCCGATGCGGCGGGCGGGCACGCCCGCCATAAAAGCATGCGATGCGACATCGTGCGTTACGACAGACCCCGATCCGATCATGGCATATTCGCCAATCGTATTACCGCACACGATCGTCGCGTTAGCGCCTATCGAAGCCCCCTTTTTCACCACCGTCGAACCTACCGTCCAACCCATAGGCCCATGGGCTCGTGGCATAAGATCGTTTGTGAACACGCATGAAGGCCCGCAGAACACCTCGTCCTCGAGGACGACGCCATCGTACAGAGAAACGTTGTTTTGGATTTTGCAGCGGTCCCCCACCACGACATCGCCCGCAACGTTGACGTTTTGCCCAAGCACGCATCCTTTGCCAATGCGTGCACCTGATTGGATGTGGGAGAAATGCCAAACCTTGGAACCGTCGCCTACCTCGGCCCCCTCATCGACGTACGATGACTCGTGGACGAAATACCCCGTATCTTCGCTCGCCATGGATTACCCCACCAATGCCTCGTTTTGGATTCGTTCGCAAAGCTCAAGGGCCCGCTTTCCCATCTCTCCGGATGTAGCGATCTCGCTTCCGTCTTTAATGCACGAGAAGAAATGCTCGAACTCGGCACGCAGCGGCTCGCTGATCGGCACCATGACCTTCTCGACGATGTTCTCCTGCCGATACTGAACCGGATACCCGACATCGAGGGAAAAGTTCGTCTTCCGGGATATCTCGACGGTTCGGTTGAGGTAGTCAACATCGATGTAGCAGTTTTTAGCGCTGATCTCCGCTTTTCGAATCTTCGATTCCGTGACGCGACTCGCCGTCAAACTGGCAACAAGACCATTGTCGTACGTAACGAGCGCCTGAGCGTAATCGAGCTTGTCGGTATAGACCTTCGCACCCTGGCTCGCAACGCGCTTGATGCCCGCATCGCCCGCGATGGCGTTGAGCACATCCACATCGTGGATCATGAGGTCTTCGACGACGCTTGCATCGGACACCCTACCGTAGAACGGGCTCATGCGACGGAAGTCGACCGAAATCACCTCTTCCTGATCGATGATGTTCATCAGCGTTGAGATGGCCGGATTGAACCGCTCGACATGGCCGACGCATAAGCGCACGCCGGCATCGCTGCAGGCGTCTATGATCGCCTGCGCATCTTCCACGTTTAGGGCTATCGGTTTCTCAACGAGAACATGACAGCCAGCCTGGGCTGCGGCAACAGCGTATTCCTTATGCAGGAAGGAGGGTACGACGATATGGGCGACGTCGACGGCCGCGTACAGCTCCTCAGGCGAACCGAATGCCGCGATACCGTATCGTTGGGCCTGCTCCTTCGCCAATGTTTCGTTAACATCGTAGCAGCCGACAAGTTGGCATTCGGCCATCGTCGAGAGGACGCGGACATGGTTTTTTCCCATGTTGCCCGTTCCGACGACACCGACCTTCAATGTTTCACTCATTATCTCAATCCTTCCTTAACAGCTGCAACGATTTGCTCGATATCGGACTCTTGCAAATACGGGTGCATCGGGATGCTGAATACGCGATTGGCAAGGTCTTCGCAAACAGGCAGATCGCCAAGCTTGTATCCCAAGTTCTTGTAGGCTGTCGAAAGATGGATCGGAATCGGATAGTAGATGGCCGTCGGAACACCCGCCGCCTTGCATGCATCGATGATTGCGGTGCGCTCGTCTGCGTCCTTTGCAACAAGGGTGTACTGCGCCCACACCGAAAGCTTTCCGTTCGTCACAGCCGGAACAGCAAGCACATCGGAAAGCCGCTCTGAGTAGGCATTCGCTACCTGGTTGCGAGCCTCTACTTCGCTATCGAAGATAGCGAGCTTGGAGAGGAGCACCGCTGCTTGAATGGAGTCGAGGCGACCGTTGACGCCGATCCTTACATTATCGTACTTATCGCTACCCTGTCCATGCACGCGAATCGACTTTATCAGCTCGGCAAGATCATCGTCGTCGGTGAAGATGGCGCCGCCGTCGCCATAACAGCCGAGCGGTTTTGCGGGGAAGAACGACGTCGATGCAACATTGCCGAACGAACCCGCCTTTGCACCCTTGTACTCGCCGCCGAACCCCTGCGCGGCATCTTCGATGACAAACAGTCCGTGCTTGTCGGCAATGGCCAGAATCTCATCGTAATCGGCGGGCTGCCCAAACAGATCGACGGTGATGATGCCCCTCGGAGTGAGCTTGCCTTCCGCGAGCGTCTCGTCGATAGCGCGATCAAGATCCGCTGGCGACAGGTTGAACGTCGTTGCATCGGAGTCGACAAAGACCGGCGTGCCGCCGGCAAGCGTTATGCTTTCAGCAGAAGCGAAGAAGGTAAACGAGGGCACGAAAACCGCATCGGTAGCCTTGAGATCGTAACCCATCAACGGTATTACAAGCGCATCGGTGCCGCTCGAGCAGGAAATCGCATGCCTGACGCCCGCGTATTCGGCAAGCTTTTCCTCTAGCTCGGCAATCTCGGGGCCCATAACGTACTTCTGGCTCTGAAGCACCGTACTCACGCGCGAGAACACATCGTCTTCAATGCGTTCGAACTGTGTTTTCAAGTCGATAAATTGCATGTCTTCTCCTATCGCAACGAGCAACTTTCGTGCAAGCGTTTCCAGTATAGCCCATAACGTTTCCAACAGAACATCAGGATGCAATCCGCAGCAACTCTCGACAACGCGGAAGCATCGGAAGTGCAGGTAAGCGCACAGCTTGACCGAAAGGCAAGCGGCTGTTCCGAATCAAAGAGAGAACACGATTACACCGACCACGATAAGCACCATACCAAGGGCGGCTTTTGGCGTCACTCGTTCGTGGAGCACGAATACACCGAGTATCCCCACGAAAACATAAGCGAGGGATTCGAGAATGGGGCCCATGGAGAGGGGCACGTACTTGAATGCGTACACCGTCACGAGAGTCGAGAGGAAAAACAGCGTATAGGCGCCGATAACGGGCGGATTAAGGTACTGCGCAAGCAGATTAGGGTACTCTTTATCGGCGCTTTTCTTCAAAAGCACCTGAGATACCGAGCTGATGAGCACCGACACGACGAAAACAAGGATGTAGGGCAAAGCATCATTCGACATTGCTGCTCACCACCAACACGATGCCGCAGAACACGATTGCGGCGCCGATGACCATCGTCAAAGACACCGTCTCGCCGAACAGCAAAACCCCCCACAGAACGCCCCAGATGATAGTCACGCCCTTGTTCGCAAACGCCGTGATAAGGGGCAAGCGACGTAGCACCTGCTGCCAAACTGCCGCGTATACCACCAAAACGGCTAGCAGTCCCGCGTACCATCCGATGTAGCCAACCGAAAGGAAGGGGTAACCCGAGGCCATTTTCGAGCATACGGCACCAAGGGAATACAGAAACAGTATCCCGTGCAGCATAAGATAAGTCTTGAGCTTCTGGCCGGAAGCTCTTGTCGTCTGCGCATTTCCCGTTTCGTCGTTCGCCATAATACCGTAGGCTGCGCTTACCGCGACGCCATGTAGTCGGCAATAGCAGCGCACACTTCGCCGACAGGCACGTCGGTATAGCAGGGCAAAGTGATCGTGTGGTGCTGCAGATAGGACGCGTTAGGTTGGACGCTGTCGTACTTGGCCCTGTAATACGCGCACTCGCTCAGACAGTACGTCCCGATTGTGCTCTCGATCTCACGACCCGCAAGATAGCGGCACAAGTCATCGCGATCGACGCCCTCGGGCACGGTAAACACGATGCTCTGCATGTTATGGTAAGCGTTTTCCGCCGCCTTCTGGGCGGTAAAACCGAGCGGCTCGAGGAGACGGGCGTATTCGGAAGCCTGAGCCCTGCGCTCCTTGACGATATCGTCGATTTTGTCGATCTGCGAACACCCCATAAGCGCAGGGATTTCCGGAAGACGGTAATTGTACCCGTACGACACGAAGTCGCCCGACGCGTCGGCGCCATGGTTCAGTTTGTAGGAGAGGATTTCGGCGTACGCATCGTTATCGGTTGCAATGATGCCTCCTTCGCCGCATGTCAGCAATTTGCGAGGGTGGAGGCTGAAACAGGTGATGTCCGCGATGGAACCCACCTTGCGCCCGCCTACGGCGCTTCCTATGGCGCAGGCGGCGTCTTCGATCAGCACGATACCCTTATCGCGGCATAGCCCGGCAATCCGATCGAGCCCGGAGGGATTCCCCAGGGCATCGACGAAAATTACCGCCTTGGTTCTTTCGGTGATCTTCGAGGCGAGCTCGTCGAGCGTCATGTTGTAGGTCTCAAGCGAAACATCGGCGAACACCGGGGTGGCCCCCACATCCTCGATCACGTTGACCGACGCGGGAAACGAAAAATCGGAGACCACGACTTCGTCGCCCGGTCCTACCTCAAGGACCTTGAGCGCCATCGTAAGCGCCGTCGTTGCCGAGGTCGCGTTGAACGCGTACTTCGCCCCGGTGTAGGCCTCCACCTTCTTGGGAAAAAGTTTCGAATACGGACCTTTCGTAAGTATTCCCGAATCGAAGATCGCCTCGAGCTCCGCGGAAACCTCATCGAAGGAGATGTAGGGCTTAATGAGCTTGATCATCACAGATTCTCCTTGTACCAATCGAGCGTTTCGGCAAGTCCTTCGTCGAACGAGCGGATCTTAAAGTCGATCATACTCTTGACAAGGGCATTCGTGGCGTTATGGCAATCCACATCGGCACCTCGCCTTGGCTTGCGCACAATCTCGCCCTCGTAGCCCATATATGCGCTGATCTTGGTGATCACATCCTCCATCGAGGTATTTCCATTGGCGGATATGTTCACCTCCTGGCCTTTTTCCATCTTATCGAACAGATCGATCACCGCATCGACCGTATCGAGCACATAGATGAAATCGCGGCTCTGCTTCCCCGTCCCATGGATCTCCGGTGCAATACCGTCCATGATGCGCTTTGCGGTCAGGGGTATGATCGCAGCCATGGGCGGCTCGGCGTTTTGCCGCGGGCCGTAGTTGTTGAAGGGCCGCACGATGAATGCATCGAGGTCGAACATGTTGACGTAGGTTCTGAGCATGATGTCGGCGGCAGCTTTGCCCCCGGCGTATGTCGTCGTCGGATTATACGGATGCTTCTCGTCCATAGGCTCGTACACGGCGGTACCGTACACCTCGGAAGACGAGAAATGGCACAGCGTCGAAAAAGCTCCTGCACGCTGCAGCTCGAGGAGGTTTCCGATAACGACGACGTTTGTCTCGAACGCATCGCACGGATCGATGAACGAATAGTTCAAAGCCTTTGTCGCGAGGTTGAACACGATATCGACGGCATGCTCTTCGACCATGCGCGAGAGGGCCTCTTTGTCCTCAGCGTCCTCCTTGTACAGAATCGCGCCGCGCTGCATCGCGTCGGCAAGGTTCTCCTCCTTGCCGAGGAACATGTTGTCGATGACGACGACGCTTGCAGCCCCCTTATCGAGCAACCTGTCTACGAGGTGACTGCCGATAAAACCCGCTCCACCGGTCACCAGAATGTTCGAACCCTCAATGCTCTTCCTCATGCGATTCACGTCCTTCTTTGTCGCCGCCGTGCACCTGCGCAGGGCGCATGCTTCCGTCATAGATCGCCGTCTTTCCGCAACGGCCCTATTTCGTGTAGTTCTTCGAGTCGTAATACCACTTTCGTCCCGTGAGGTGCCAATTGTCGAAGTCCGACATAGGTCCGTCTATCTCGAATTCGATTATCTCGTTTACATAGCCTTCCGAGTGATCGGTTGTGGTCATGTAGTAGTAACGCGCACGGTCCTTATCGTCTATCTCAAACATGGTCGACCCGTACTTCGAACCGTCGCCCCCGACCGCATCGATGACGGTCGGGAAAAGATCGGCATGACTCACCGGCATATCCGATATCACGCAGGGCTTCTCCGAATCCTCCTTGCTTTGCGCGGGTTTCGCAAGCATCAGAGGGCTCGTCGGCTCCGTTAGGGGGTCTTTCGATACATACCAGTCCCCATGATCGGCCATAACGATGATCGTCGAGTTTTCGTAGAGCCCCTTCTCTTTGAGTTGGCTGATATACTCCTCCACGATGCCGAGCGCTCCGATGCTCTGCTCGTCGCGCGTCGATTCGCCTCCCTCGGCAGGTTGGCAGTTTTCATCCATCACGTACGGCTCGTGCGAGCCGTTCAAATGTATCAGCCGGAAATCTCCCTCGGCACCGCCGTCTTCAACTTTCAGGCCGCCGTTCGCGAGCATATCGTAATAGCGCAAATCGTTCATCGTGTAGGGGGTGTCCGCGCCGTTTGCATCGCTGTCCCGAACGACCATCGCATCGTTGACTTGGTCGGTGTAGAACCAAAACGGAGGCTTGAACACCCAAGGTAGATCGCGATACAAAGCGCATTGATACAGGATTCCCACAGCGCCCTCGACATCGAGAGAGCTTCGGCGCTCGCCCAGAGGATGGATGTTCACCGTCTTGTCCGCCAACTCGCCTATATCTCCCCACCCGAGCGAATCGGAATAAATCCCCACATCGTATCCCTGCTTAGCAATGTCCTCGAGAAACGTGCTGCGGGTGTATCGCTCGTCAATGTAGCGGGTGAACTCCTCTCCTTCTTGAGGGAGCTCCCCTGTCACAAGGTAAGGAAGCGCGAACATGGTGGGAACCATCGAGCCGGTAGAATCGGGGAAATACGTAAAGCCCGTAAAAGGATCGAGCAAGTCGGGGTTTTCGTCGAGCAGATGCTCCATCTCGAACGTATCGAACTTATCGAGAATGAACACGATAACGTTTTCCTTGCTTGAAACGCTGTACAGCCCGTCCTCCGTTACCACGAGCGGCTCCGTGGAGGCTTCCGCCACGGTGTCGGCATCTGCCGCCTGGGGCGTCAGAAACAAGCTTGCTACCGCCACGGACTGAACGATGATGAGGCAGGCGCCTATCGCAACGGATACCCCGCGGCACAAGCGGCTCCGATACGCGGCAAAACCGACGAAAGCGGCCACTACCGCAATCCATACAGCGGCGCTGACGGCCGTTGCAGTGGTATAGTCGCCCCAAACCACCGAAGCACCATCCGCTGTCGGAAGCGAGGTGTTAAGAAACATGACCTGCACATACGCGCATACGCCAAGGGCAACGACCAAAACAACCGCTACATCGAATACCTTGCCGCGAAAAATCGAGAGAACGAGCGCGAGACATACCGTGATAACGATGCCGCCGACGGCTATCGGCGCCCATATATCGGAAAGGCCGAACACCAGACTGCTTGAATTGCTCGCCACTATCTCGTAAGGGGCCACCACGAACACGGTGTATGCGAGAAACGCTGCCGCGACCAGAGAGACGACGATCCGCTTCGGCCAAGGAAGCGGCTTGCCCGACCTTTCCTTCTTTTTGGCGTATCGAGCGTCGGGGGCTTCGGCGAAAGATCGCGTCCGACCCGCTTCGTCGCAATCCGCCTCAGCCCAAGCCGCTCCCGTGCGGTGCACATCGCCTTCGACCTCCTTCCCGGCATTCTCATCGATGTTCAGCGCCTTCATGAGCACTTTTCGCGTCCGCCTGAAGGCCACGCCGGCAACTGCGCCGAGAGCCACGGCCACGCCCGCAAGCGCTTGAATGGTATAGGTCATAACAGATGGGTCGACGTATGCATACGCCAGGGGAGGAAATGCGACATGCGCGACGCACACCAGCGCGCACGCTGTAAAAATGCTTCGAAGCACCGCCGTACGGTGCGTCATCGTCTTCGCTTGCATATCAGACATGACCGATCTCCGCTTTCTTTGCCTCCTGCTTGGCCAATATGCTCTCAAGCAGGTACTCCCCTGCCGCGCTGCCACCGTGTCCGAGATTGAAGATGAATCCCGCCCGAACGCTCTCGATCCGATGAGCCCACGCATCGTGGTTGCCGAGCATATCCTTAACGATAGCGGGAAGGGCGGCGAGGTTGTCGGGCGAAACGGAAACACCGATCTCGTTTCGCAGCGAGATGTCCGTAGGCTCTATCCCGTACTCGCGCCAATCGGGGTTTCCCACCTTCATCGGCGTATCGACGAACACAGAGGGTTTCCCTGTCGAAAACGAGAAATCGCATGCAACCGAGGACCAGTCGGTTATGAGCAGATCCGAGGTGAAAACGGTATCGGTAGACCCGAAATCGCGCTCGAAGAAAAGATCCCCGTCGTCGACATCAGCGAATCGGGCTTGCAACGCTTCCCATCGAGGTCGGTATCGCTTTACGTACTCGGGATGCGGTCTCACGATAACGCGATACCCTTCGGCAAGCAAAAGCTTCAGCATCTCATCGGCGCACGTATCGAGGATGCAATCGTCTTGCCACGAGGGCGCGACGATGACGACAGGTCGCTCGTGCTTGCTCTTCTCCAACACCTCGTAAGACGCTATCAGGCGATCGAGCAAATCGTAACCGCATGGAACAAGGTTCCTCGCGGGCAAACCGTACAGCTCCTCCGCTCGCCTCAGTTCCTCAACCTGATGGGGGCCGGCGCACATTATCGTCTCGTAGTGGTCGTAGGCATTCTTGTTTGCAACCATGTGAGCGCTGGTCATATGATGGAACATGAAAACGTACTCGATATCGTGGCGAATATACGAGCGCTTGATATAGTAATTCTCCAGATCCTCGAGAGAGGTGACTACGATGTCGGCATCCATCTTCATCATGAGCGTAATGAGCCGCTTGTCGCCGATGAAATACGGGAGCATGCGCGGCTCGGTCTTTGCGATTTCGAAGACCTGATCGTTCGGATCGCTCGTGATGTAATGGATGCGCACGTCGGAATTAGCCAAAAGCCACTCGATCGCGCCCTGGAAGTATCGGTAGAAACCGCTCCCCTCGGAATAGAATACGATGTGCTTGTTCACGATATTGAAGAAGCGCTTGTAATCGGCCTTCTCGCGCTTCGCGAGAGGATCGCGCTGATACCATTTGGTCGTCCTTTTCGAAAGGGCGTTCAGCTCGTCGAGCGAGACGCGGCTTTCCGCCAGATCTTCGTAGTCGATGTGCTTGCTCGGTTTGATGATGGCGTTGCAGAGCGCCTGCACGGCAATCGACGAGAGGTTCGAGCATATCCAGTAAAACGCCATGCCAGCCGAAACGAAAATGCCGAGCACGAACGACAGGGCGATCGAAAGGCCGTTCGTCACGTTCTTCTCGGTTTTCGATTGCTCGCGCTGCAGGGGGTTGATCCTGTTCTGAGCAAAACCCATGATCACAGCAGAAAGCCCCGCAAGCAAAGGCATAGCCCACGAGGCGCCGCCGTCCTCGAACGGCACCAGGCCCATGAACTCGGTACCGGGCGCACCGCCTTCCGTAATGGAACGGACGACCTCGACGAGCCCGAACAAGATTATAATCTGGATGGCGAGCGGCACGAGGCTCAGCATCGGATGGTATCGGCGCTCTTTGTACAGAGCGTTTTGCATCTCTCCGATGGTCTCGCGATCACCGAAATGTTTGACTGTAATGCGATTGAGGTCGGGCATGAGCTGCACCATGACGATGGCGTTTTTTTGGCACCACAGAGCGACCGGCATGAGAACAATCTTGATAATTACCGTGAACAGGAGGATGGCGAGCCACCAATTCCCCGTCAAGTCATAGCACGGCTGAACGATCAGCGAAAGAACGCTGGCTAGCGCATCGAGCATTATGAAATCGACCCTTCTCGCAAAGAATAAACCTAGTATCACCCCGAAAGCGCTGCAACAACCGCCGCCTTCGGCATTGTCAACCCGTCAAGAAAACCTGACAGCACCGGTATCCAACCATAATCTTCTTCATTCTAGCAGATATGGCATCCACCGCTTAACCGTCGCAAGCGGCCACACGGTTTACACCGAACAGTCGCCTATGAAATCCCGACGCGGTTTCCGGCAGCAGAAAAACAACACCCGCTATTCAACATAATAGTGGAATACGATAGTGGGATCCCTGAATGAGAATCCAAGGTTTGCCATCACATTCAAGACGGGGCAGTTTGCCATGCTGATTCCCCCGTCTATGTGTTTCACGCCCCGATCCTGGCAACGGGCAACCGTGCTGGCATAGAGCATCATCCCAAGACCCGCGTTCTTGAGGTCGGGGCGCATCCCCGCCAGGCGAAAGACCGTCTTGCCGCCATCCTCGTGACGCAGAAGGCTGAACCCCGCAACGCTGCCATGATGCATGATGGCGCATATGTCCTCACCGCCCTCATACGCGTTCATCAGCCAGCGGAGGTATCTCTCGTCAGCGCGCTGATCGCCGACGTGCGGATCGAGATTGAAGCGCAGCCCGCGAAACGTGGCTTGAGCTATCTCCTTGACCTCGCCTATCCTCTCGTCATCGATTTCGACCATGGGGCAAACATACCTCTCGTAGCGGCGCCTGTCCCAATGACGCGTTTTAAGAAACGGTATGATCGAGCTTTCGATGAAATAGAAGCCTGCCGCCTCCGCAGCCTGAATGGCGCCTATATCGTCTGCGGGAAGCCTCAGATAGAGAAGATCGCCGGAGACAAACCCCTTTTCATCGATGAATTCGCCGAAAAGCTCGGGGAAAGACTCCGTGTCCCAATCGAGCACTTCCGCCGTTCGGTTATGAAAGCATTCGCTCTCGAAGGTGCGCTCTCGGTACTCGATGGCGCCGCTCCCCTCGCGACCGAAAAACGTCTCATCCTGCGTGTCGCTCACATCAAAAGATAATTTCATCTCGCTATGCCCTTTGCCCGTTCGCGCTTGCCTACATCAGCGCCGAACCATCGACTCCTATGACCTGCCCCGTCACATACCGGGAAAGATCGCTTGCCAGAAATACGCACACGTCGGCAACGTCCTCGGGTGCGCCCACCCTGCCCATCCCGATGCATGAGGAAAACCGTTCAACGGCCTCTTCACCTGCCGAACGGAACAAATCGGTATCGATCATGCCCGGCGCAACAGCGTTGACCCGAATTCCTTTCGGTGCGAGCTCTTTCGCAGCGGCCTTGGTGAGAGAGATCACGGCGCCTTTCGACGCAGCGTAAACGGCCTGCCCCCTGTTTCCGTTGACCCCGACAAGCGACGACATGTTTATCACGCTTCCCGACCCCTGCCTGAACATGAGCTTCGTTGCAAGCTGCATGAGCTCGATCGCCGAGAAAACGTTGGTCTCGAACGTTGCCTGCACGGTGCTTCGATCGATCATGCCGATAAGGGAATCTTTCATGATGCCTGCGTTGTTCACCAGAACATCGAGTCTTCCCTGCTCTTTTTTTATCTGCATGATCGCCGCTTTCTGCCCGGCGGCATCGCATACGTCGAAGTAAACGGGAACGATCGTTCCCTTGCGTCGACCCGCATTGCTCTCGCAAAGGGCGTCGAGCGAGCCTTCGCTTCGCGCGTTCGCGTATACCGTCGCGCCCTCTTCGGCAAAACGCATCGCAATCGAGGCCCCGATGCCCCTGCTTGCCCCCGTTACCAAGCATACGGATTCTTCTAATAGCATAATCCTCCTATCGAACGTCCACGATGCGGGATAGCTCGGCAACAAGATCATACCCATCCCAGACGATGTCTATATCCATTGCATGACCGACGGGCACGATGCGATCGATTCCCCTCAGCTTCTTTTTCAGTACAAAATCCCTTATGTCGGACGCTTCGACCCCAAAATAGAGAAGGGTCTGAAACCTTTCCGTGACAAACGGCTCTATCTCGTTAAGGTCTGAGACGACCTGCTGATAAAAGTAGCCGCCCTTTCCCCGCAATCCGCAGATATCGTCCGGAGTAGACAAGACGTCAACCACGGTGAGCAAGCCATCGAAGCGCACCTCGCCTCCCGCAACCGCATCAAGTACGTCCTCGCAAAGCTGCACGTACTTGTCCATCGCGATTTGAGGCTGTAAAACATACCGACGAGCAGCGCTTTCGCGTACCGCTGCCCAAAATCGGTCCCTGCTTTCGGGAACGTCATGAAGCCAATAGATCATCTGCGGAGACGAGCAAGCGTTTTGATCCATAAGGTAGGTATCGTTGTAAAACCCCTCGGCTAAACGAGAGAGGTCCTCATCGCCGATATCCTTCATCGCCCTGCCATCCATCAAGGCGACAGAATAGCGATCCGAGAACAGGATGTCGACGCAACGAGGTTTCGACGGCAACCTTCGAACGGAAGCTATCGTCGAATCCCCGCCCCAGATAAGCCGAGCGTCCGAAACGAGCGAGAAAGCACCTGTTACCTCGTCGTCGACCGGATAGGTGACGACGGCGCATCGTTTCGCTATTTCCGGATGCTCGGGTAAAACGTCCTCTATTGCACGGCAGATCACCCCTGTCTGCTCGAACGGCTTGCTCGGAACACGAACGATGCATGCATTACCCGCAAGAAGCCCGAACGCGAACGAAAAGGCAAAGTTGACAGGAATGTTGGATGGAGCGATGTGAAAGGTCAGACCTCGCCCGATCCTTTCATCGAAATACGCTGTTCGAGACCGGGATTCGTCGCGTTTCCTTTCGATATTCGACTTCCTGCACCAATACGCAAACGAAATGATATCGGGGAACCCCTTCGCAGAGCGGTCCTTCATAAGCCTGCTCGACAACGCAGCAAGAAAGGATATCGCCTCTTCGCTATAAGGGAGCAGCGGTTCTGCGACGATACCGTCGAGGCAGCCCGCAAGGCACTGTATCGTCCCGCTTATGCGTGGATCCATCTCAACGGCGTTCATAAGTATCCGAGCACCCCCTGATCTCCGCGCCCTTCATGCGACCGTGTACGGTAAAATACGTCCCCTTACGACCGCAAGGACAATCGTCGACACCGACGATCTCGCCCTCGTCTTCGGTAAGGAGGATATGGCCCGGATAGCTTGTGGGAAGAAGGGACGTGCAACGTATCAAGCCCCTTCCCGAAGCAACGGGCTCCATGGTCGTCGGATCGATGATCGAGACATCAGAGAACACCGACGCATGCAAATGACCGCACTCGCACTCCATGAATATCGAGCCTGTTTGCTCCACCATGCCGTAATAGTTGTAAACCTCTTCTACGCCGCAGGTCTCCCTTGCCACCCTTTTGAACGTCTCGTTCGACACGGCCTGATCGGCAAGCTTCTTCCATCCTCCGCCGTGTATCAGTACTCCGTCGATTTCAAGTTTCTTGCCTTTTCTCCTCAAAGCCTGGAAAAAATGCTCCCATATCATAAAGGTGAAGCCGAAGAGAAATACCCGCTCTCCGTGATGCCTTTCGCAAAACGACTCGATGGCCTCGATGTCGAGATCCATGTTCTCGTCAAGGGCGTACGTGCAATCCCGCCCAAGCATGGAAAATCCGAGGATGCCCGCCCCTCGCGCGGAAAACATCGCGCGGTTTTTCACAACGGCGCTCGAATCGATGATAAGCATGGGCATGCGAGCCTTGCCGGTAAATGAAGATACTATCCGGGAGAGCGCTTTCGATTGCCGGAACGAAGTCTGTTTATCCAGGTATATCTTCGATACACGCTGCCCTGTAGTTCCCGATGAAGTCATGGTTTTGGCAACGTCGTCTTGCGCGATGCTCCTCAGATCGTATTCCTTGAAGAGCCGCACGGGAATTGCCGGATTCTCGCCGAGGGCACGAACGAGACGATCGTACGGAACACAGAGCTTTCGATGGTGCTCCGATAGATCTCGAAGCCATCGACGATACAACAGGCTCTTGTCCTGTGCATTAAGCCCGTAAGGGTCAAGCGAAAAGAGCTCGTCGTAATCTAGCATAGATCCTCCAGAGAAGAGTATTGGATCTTGCCTGCATCATTGCGAGGCAGAGCATCGATGAGCCGGACGTCGAAAGCACCTTTGTATAAACCGGTCTTTTCGGAAACGATCGATTGAATGCTTTTCGGATCGCCGTCTTCAACAAACACCCTGAGAGCATCATCTTCACCCGAACAGGCCGCAACGATCCCCTCGACCGCGAGCATCGACTCCAATTCGTCAAGATTGACCCTATTGCCGTATACCTTGAGGAAGCGCTTCATGCGGCCGACGATGCGGTAGAAGCCATCTTCGTCGCGGCAGGCCAAATCGCCCGTAGCGAGCACGCCGCCGAAATCATCGCCCCTTGACACGTCGATGCGGCTGCTTGCATACCCCATCGAAACGTTAGGACCTCGGTACACGAGCTCGCCAGCGGTATCCGGTGCTTCGACCTCGCCGCCCGACTCGTCACGTATCGACAATTCACCCCCGGGGATAGCGATGCCGACGCTGCCGGCCTTCTCGACGCTGCGGCTTGCAGGCACATAGGCAATGCGGGCAGTCGCCTCCGTCTGACCGTACATTGCGATAAAATCGATGTTCTTCTCGGCGCATAAGCGCGCAAAGTGCTCGTGCAGATCCCTGCCGAGCCTTCCTCCAGCCTGAGTGATGTAGCGAAGGGAGGGAAGATCCATTCGTTCGAAGCGCAATCTCTTCAGCATGGAATACGTGTAGGGCACGCCACCGAACGTGGTGACGCTCCTTGCGCGAACGAGATCCCAGAACTCCCTGTCGAACATCGTCTTCTCGGTCAGCACGAGCGAAGAGCCCGCCAAAAGATGGCTGTTGATGATAGACAGCCCATAAGAGTACGAAAACGGCAGCGTCGTAATCGCGCAATCGCCTGGCGATATCCCAAGGTAATCGACAATCGAGATCGCATTCGCCCGAATGTTCTCATAGGTTAGCCGCACGTACTTCCTGCTTCCCGTCGACCCCGAAGTCGTAAGCATCAATGCGAGATCGGAATGGGGTTTCGCTTCGCCCGTCATGCCGGTTTCGCACAAACGGTATCTTCCGTACGATTTCTCGGAATCGGAAGAATAGCCGAACGAATCCGGGCACCAAACGTATTCGGGTTTATACGCCTCGAGCAGCGCTTCGAGCGAATCCGCATCTATACTCGAAGCAGCCATCATCACAACGGCTCGATTTCTCAAAAACCCCAGGTAACCTTCAAGGGATTCACCGGTATTGGTAGCGACGAACAGAACGAGGGAACGAGGCTCTACCCGCTTCCCTATGCGGTCCGCATTCTCAAGCATCTCTTTGTAGGTGACACTGCGTCCCTCGTCATGGTATGCAATAGCGTCGAACATGCTGCTCAAGCATCCCAATTCTAACTTACAGCTCTACATCGTAGCGAGAGAGGATTGCCTTGCCTGCCTCATAAGAGTTGAAATCGATGATGTCGTCGGTGTCGAGCATGATGTCAAAAGCGTCTTCAAGCGCCGCAATAAGCTGCATGTGCCCGACCGAATCCCAGTTCTCCACGCTCTGGTATACGAGATCGGCACCAAGCATGGCGTCATCCACTTCAAGGGTATCCTTGAAAGCCGTGTTATACGTTTCGATGTTGCTCATAAAAGTATCTCCTACTCATTACGTCCTTATCGTCCATCCGGCGCATGGTCTTCCATTACCGTATCGACGATGAATGTCTTCTTGTTTCTCGCCGCATCGAGCGTACGTACAAGATATTCGGCAATGATGCCCAGCGAGACGTTCGTTACCCCGAACCCGAGCAGCATTATGCTGATCATCGTAGGCCAGCCGGCGGCAAATTCAAATATGTTGAACAATTTAGCAATGATGATTCCGATTGCGCAAACGATTCCCACGGCAGCGAGAAGAATCCCGATCGATGTTATCACGCGGATGGGCGCATACGAGAACATCACGAAACTATCGACGAACAACTTCACTTTCTTCGCAAGCGTCCATTTCGATTCACCCTGCTCTCGTTCAAGGTAGGGCACCTCTATAGCAAGTCTGCTGAACCCCATTTGGAATATCTGGAAGAATACCGATGAGTTGGATTCTATGTCGGTGTTGAGCTCCTTTTTTATCTTGCTTCCGAAAGCAACGCCGATAAGGCCTTCTGCGGGGTAATTCTCATCGATGCATCTATTGACGAGCTTCGAAAACAACCTGCTCCCAAGATCGCCCCGATACCCCGTCCGCACCGAGTATACGAGCTCGTATCCTTCCTTGAGCCCCTGGTAAAACCGATCCGCGTCTTCGATGGGCTCGGGCATATCGGACGAGTAAACCATGACGGCATCCGCATCGGCATGGTATATACCCGCTCGAATCGCCGCATGCGAACCGTAGTTTCGAGACAGCTTAACCACCTTGCTATGAGCTTTCCCGAGGTCCCACGAACACAGCACTGAGTACGTTTCATCGACGGATCCGTCGTCGACAAAGACGAACTGCAGATCAAGGTCCGTCGAATCGATGTATCCCGTGATCGCCTCGTAGAGCGATTCGAGGCTTTCGATTTCGTTGTAAGCGGGGACGACTATGGACAGATCAAGCTTCATTGCATTCCTTTACCATGCTCCACTGACATCAAACCTATCTAGAGTACCATAGCCATGCAGACCGCCGATCTTTTTCATAAAATGGCTAGCTTGCCCATCAGCGCAGCTGCCGATCCCTCCGGCGCATGGCAACTGCAGAAGCAATGAAACCGGCTACCGCAAGCCCCGACAAACCCGCCGCGAGGCCAAGGGCAGGCGGGAAATACGTCATCTTGATTGTGTTTTCACCAGCTTCGACATCGAAGGCGATGAATGCGTCTTGGACTACCTGGGGTTCGACCACCGTCCCGTTCACCTCGATCGTCCAACCCGCATCGTAGGGTATCGTCGTGAATAGCACGCCATCGCCATCGGAAACGTAAGTCCCCGCGACTTCGCCGTCCTTAAACGTGTCGATTTCGAAAGGATGGCTGGCAAGCTTGTCGCACGCTGCCCCGAGTTTATCCATATCAACATAAGCGGCATGGAAAACCAGGTCGTCTGCGTTTTCGGGAATATCGCCCTTGAGCATGATCGAGTGGACCCCGTCCTCGGTTTCGGCGGTTATCGGAAATACTCCTTGCGACCAATCGTCAAGATAGACGTAGAGGTATTCGTCGTTATCGTAGAGATCGACCGAGAGCTGCCAGCCATACTCGAAGTAGCCGTACAGGATAGCACCCTCGGGAGCATCCGCAGGCAGCTCGATTTCCCAAACCCATTCGCCATCGCCTCGTTCGACGAGGCGACCCCTCACGTCGACGATGCAATCGACTTCTTCGCCGACAAGTTTGTTCACCAATTCGTTTTGGTACTCGAACGGGTCTCCGTCGAATTCGATCTCGTCGAGTATCTCCGAACTCGCTTTGTACCCAAGGGGAAGAGCGTAGGGGTTTTCGTAGAATTTCTTGCCCTCCCACGTCGATTCGATATCGGATTCGACAAACCCGGGCGGGCATTCGTCATCGGAAACGTATCTGATGCCAAGCAGGGCATCGGATACGATCATGGGATCGTTGTAGCTGGTTCTGATGCCGCGATCAGGCGTGTATCCCAAGCGGGAAAGCACGTTTTGCACCCGATCGTCATAGGCCGAATCGTAAAGCGCTATACCCGCATAGTCAAACGCCATCGTCTCGTTGAGCGCGATACGGCGGAACGGTGAAAGGAAATTGTACGTTTTCTCCAACCTATAGGCATTGACGTCGGTTCCGTCTTTGGCATCGACCTCCTCAAGCGCGTTCTCTCCTTCTTCGTAATACGAACCATAGCGCGAATAATAACTGGGATTGTCCGAATCGAGCCGTGTCCTGAAAATCCCATGACAGCTCAAGAGCGCCTCGAAGCTCACCGCCAAAACAAGGATCGCCGAAAGGGCGGACCGACGAAAAGCATTATCCCGGAATCTATCCAGCAAGATAACGACAAGCGGTATGGCAACGCACATGGCGATCGTCGCCACGAAAAACCGCGTGCGGGGGAAGTTCCCGTCACAGTAGATGACTACCGCGACGATCCCAACGATCACCGCCGCCTTAACAAGCCCCTTGTACGATCGATGTTCCCACCCGACCGATAAGGCCCGGGCTGCGACGAACAAAAACAGGGCCGAGACCAGAAAGGTAAAGCGACAGTAGAACGAATTGCCGTCGCGCAAGCCAAGCCAGATCCGGTCAAACGGTGCGTACCACGTCGAGAACACCATAAAGCCGATGAATACGCCGGCAGCGACCTTCTCGCGCTTCCCTATCTTATCGCTGAGGAAGAACCAGATCGCGCAAACGAGCGTGAGCGTACCGCAGTACATCTGGGGAAGCTGTTCTTTCTCGTATACGCCGAGGAAGAAGCTTCGAGCAAGATCATTGAGATCGTAGCGGAACTCGAACGTGAACAGTCCACCGGGAACAGCCCCCTTGCCGCCAAGCAAGCCTAACACCGTTGGCAGCAGTATGAAAAGAGACGAAAAGACCGCAAGGGAGAACGCGATCGAAAACCTGCCCGGATTGACCATGATTCCGGCCCGCACCCGCTTTGCCTGCGGAACGAACAGATAGCTTTCGAACAGGTAGAACATTATGCTGAACAGGCAGACCATGTATCCGTTGTAGTAGTTGCAAATAATGGTTGCAAGGAGACTCACGTAGAAGAAGACGACTTTGCCCCGATGAACAATGCAGTAGACGCCGTACATGACAAGAGGTAGGAGGATCACCACTTCCATCCACATGGGATTGGCGGACTGCGTCGTCATAAAGAGCATCATGGAGTAGCAGACCGACAAGCACAGGGAGATCGGGCGCGACAGCGCGAACCTCCGCCTAACATAGAAATACGACGTCAGACCGGCAAGCCCGAATTTGAGAACGATCATGAGCGTGACGAAGTCCATCGGGTTGTCGCCGCAAAGCAGGATGAGCCAATTGATGGGACTCGTCAAAAGCCCAGACCATCCAGCGTACATGTTTCCGCCAAGCGATTTTGAAAACGAATAGAAAATGTTTTGATTGCCGGCTAGGCAATCCCTGAACCATTCGTAAAAGTACGTGTAGGTGATCTGCAGATCCCATACCGAGACCGCTCGATCCCCGAATGGGTACATGGACAGTATGAAAAACGATGCAACGACAATGCCGCATGGTGCCAAAAACGACAATGCGTAGAACAGAGAGCTTAAGCCATAACGTTTCATAGGTGATCGCATTATTCTTTCCGCGCTATTCCCGACAATTCTGTGTATGGTATCAAATTTCTTACTGTTCGGCGTACTTCTTCTCGAGCGCTTCTCGCACGCAGGGGGGGACGAACTGGCTCACGTCGCCATGAAGGCTCGCTATCTCGCGTACGACCGAAGACGAAAGGTACATGTACTCAGGCGGCGACATGATGAAGAGCGTTTCGAGGTTGCGGTCGATCTGGTAGTTGATGGCGGTCATCTGGAACTCGTATTCGAAATCCGTAATGGCTCGCAGGCCCTTGATGGCGACCGTGGTTTCCATGCGTTCGGCAAAGTCGACGAGCAGCTCGTCGAACGGCTCGACGCGGACGTTCGGCAGATGCGAGGTCGCCTGCCGTGCGAGGGCGACGCGTTCTTCGAGCGTGAAGAGCGGCTTCTTTTTCGGGGAGGCCGCAACGGCTACGATGATCTCGTCGACAAGCTGGGCGGCTCTCGTGATCACATCCAGATGGCCTTCGGTTATCGGATCGAACGTGCCGGGCGTCATTGCTCGCTTCATGAGTTTTCGCGCATCCTTCCGAACAAGGCGATTCCCGTATCGCCGTAGTGTTTTTTCGAAACGGTTTCCCATTGTAGCGATGCGAATGCCCCCTCAACCGCAGAATCGTCCGATTTCGCATATTCGTACGAAACGAGAGCGTCGGGGGCAAGCGCGCCCGCCCGATCGAGCGCATCGACGAGATCCGCGACGGCTGTCGGATCCATCGCGTACGGCGGATCGAGGAACACGAGGTCGAAGGCGGGGTTCGCGTAGGTCGGCGGATTCTTGAGCACGTCGTCGCGATGAAGGCGCGCCCGCGCGCCCCTTCCGAGCGTTTCGATCCCCAGGGTCTTCACGTTGTCGGCAAGCGTGCGCATCGAAGCGCCGTCGCGCTCGAAGAAGTGGACCGATGCGGCACCGCGGGACAGCGATTCCAATCCCAGCGCGCCCGAGCCGGCGAATGCGTCGAGCACAACCGCATCGCCGAAGCCTCCTCGCGCACTGGCTACTACGCTCATGAGGGCCTCGCGCACTCGATCGGTCGTCGGTCGCGTGGCGTCTCCCCTCGGAGCCTTCAGGGGACGGCCTCGGTACTCTCCCGCTACGATTCTCACGCCTATCCTCCCTTTACTTCGTCAAAACCTCTGAACGCAAGCCTGACTTCACGCCCGAACGCACGATAGCGATCAGATTCGAGGGCCGCGTCCTCGGCGAGCATCGCGCGGGCGTCCGCATGGGCCGCTTCGATTATCTTGCCGTCGCGCACGACGTTCACGAGCTTGAGCATCGAAGCGCCGTGCTGGCGGTTTCCGAGGATGTCGCCCTCGCGGCGCAGCGACAGATCGTAGCTCGCGAGCTCGAACCCGTCCTCGGTCTTCTCCATGGCCGCAAGGCGCTCGAGGGCGGACGGCGCCTTCGATCCCGAAACAAGGAACACCTCGCCGGGCTCTGTGCCGCGCCCGACGCGTCCCCGCAGCTGATGAAGCTGCGAGAGGCCGAACCGTTCGGCGTCTTCGATGATCATCACCGTTGCGTTGGGAACGTCCACGCCGACCTCGATCACGGTCGTCGCCACAAGCACCTGGCTTATCCCCGCCCGAAACCGATCCATGACCTCCTGCTTTTCCGCACCGCTCATCTTTCCGTGCAAAAGGTCAACCCTATAGCTCGAAAAGGTCTTTTCCTGAAGGAAAGCCGCCTCCTGGATAGCCGCCTTCGCATCGTCTTCGATATCGGACTCGTCCTCGATGCTGATGACGGCGTACTCGTATTCGTCGGACTCGAGGTCGTTTTCGCGCTTCGCCTTCCGTTCGGCCTCGGAATTCGGATGGGGCTTTCCCACAAGGGGACAGACAACGTAGACCTGATGCCCCTCGGCGAGCGCGGCGAGCGCGGCGTCGTAGGCGCGGCCCCTCTCGCTTTTCGCGTAGACCTTCGTCGTGTTCCCCGCGCTATTGAGCGGCCTGTTCTTTATGTAGGACAACGTGAGGTTGCCGTACAGCGCGAGCGCGAGCGTACGCGGAATGGGCGTCGCCGTCATATAGAGGGCATCGGGCGCTTCGCCCTTGGCAAGCAGCGCCGCACGTTGGTCGACCCCGAAGCGCTGCTGCTCGTCGATGACCACGAACGTAAGGTTGCGAAACCGCACATCGTCTTCTAGCAGCGCATGGGTGCCGAACAGGACGTCTACCGTTCCGCCTGCAACCCGTTCGATGACGGCCTCGCGCTCGGCCGGCGCAGTCGAGCCCGTCAGCACCTCCCAGGTGATGCCCGCAGCATCGAGCAGCGGACCGAGCTTGCCGGCGTATTGGCGGGCAAGAACCTCGGTGGGTGCCATCATGGCCGCTTGCGTACCCGTATCGGCAACCGCCGCCAGCCCGAACGAAGCGACAACGGTCTTGCCGGTGCCGACATCGCCGAGCAGCATGTGGTTAGCCGCCTGATCGGCCGCCATCGCACGCAGAATGTCGTCGCGGGCCGAAGCCTGCTCGTCGGTGAGCGTGAACGGAAGATTCTGCTCGAGCGCCCTCATATGGGAGCCGTCCGTCGCGTGCGCCGTCACCGGCTTGCCTGCGCTGCGCCTCGTTTCGTCCATCATGAGGTGAAGCTCGAGCATCAGCACCTCTTCGTATACGAGGCGGCGCCGCGCCATCGCCACCTCGTCCATCGATACGGGGAAATGAATCGACGAAAGGGCGCTCATCCTGCTCGGAAGGCGGTACTTCGCTCTCAGATCGACGGGCAGCGGGTCAAACGCCCCGCGGCACAGAGAAAGCGCGTTGCCCACCAGCCTGCGCATCCAGGCAGTCGATATCCTCTCGGTCGCAGGATGGACGGCGATGATGCGCCCATGGCGCTCGTCGAACGAATCGTCCGCTTCCTCGATGAAGGGATTGGTCATGCGCTTGAACCCGTAATTGAATTCGAGCTTTCCCGAAACGGCGAGCCGATCGCCTTTCTTGACCTGGTCCATAAGCCACGGCTGACGGAAGCAGGTGATCATGAGCACACCCGACCGATCGGTCAGCGCGATCTCGACGAGCGAAAAGCGCGGTTTGGGTTTTTTGAGCTTGATCTCGTGCACGGTGCCCGCAATCGTAACCATTTCGCCGATCTGCGCATGGGCCACGTCTTCGATGCGCGACATATCGATGTAGCGGCGCGGGAAGTGCGTGAGCAGATCGCGCACGGTTCGCACGCCGAGCTTGGCGAGGGCGCTCGCCCGCACGGGGCTGACGAGCCGCACGCGGCTCACCGGCTCGTCGAAGGCCAAAGTAGCAGCAAGGCGGTCGGGGGTTCGCTCCCCCGCCGCCTTGCCATTGGATGCTGTTGTGGCTTGCGTGCTCAAGCGACTCGCTTTCGGAAACGCCTACTCGACCGACATGACGATCGGATAGAGGGGCTGTTCGCCGCGGTGAGAATCGATCTCGAGATCCTCGTATGCGTCCTCGATGGCACCGATGAGCTCCTCGAACGCATCGTCGGTCATGTCCTCGCCCGCAAGGATGGTGAGCGTATCGGCATCGCCTGCGCCCATCGCATCGAGCAGATCCATGACCACCTGGGCAATCGAGCTGCCGACCGCTTCGATCGATCCGTCGGCTATTCCGATGGTGTCGCCTTCCTTGATCGGATTGTCGTGGGCGTCCTTCGCATCTTTGATGGCAACGGTCACCTCGCCCGTCTTCACATCCTCGTACGCCTCGGTCATCGACTCGACGTTCTCCTCGAGGCTCGCTTCCTCGTCGAACCCGAACAGAGCCGAAAACGCCTGGGGTACGCTCGTGGTGGGCACGACCGCGCACGGCACGTCGGACAACCCCGCACAGCTCTGGGCGGCCATGATGATGTTCTTGTTGTTGGGAAGGATGATGACCGCATCGGCGTTCACCTTGTTGACCGCATCGAGCAGATCCTTTGTCGACGGGTTCATGGTCTGACCGCCCGAAACGACGACGTCGACGCCCAGGCTTTCGAGTATCTTCGCGTTGCCCCTGCCCGGTGCCACCGCCACGAAACCGATCGGCTTATGCTCGGCTTCGGCTTCTTCGGCCTCAAGTCCCGCAGCGCGCGCTTCGCTTTGCAGCTGCATGTTATGGATGTGGACCTCCGAGATCTGACCGCGATCGAGGAAGTACTTGAGCACTTTATCGGGAGTGTTCGAGTGCACATGGACCTTGAACTTGGGGGCCTCGCCCACGCAGAGCTCGCAATCGCCCATCGTGGCAAGGAAATCGAGCGCCTCGTCCTTGTCGAGGCTGTCGGAATCGACGAGGAACTCGTTGCAGTAGCGGTACTGGGAGCCCTCCCAATCGTTAACCTGCTCGATCTCTACCCGAGGAACCGCGCCGCGCGCAAACGCAAGCTCGTCGACCATAGGCCCCTCTTTGCCGACGAGCGCGGAGGCGAATGCGTCGAAGAGGATCGCGAGGCCGAATCCGCCGGCGTCGACCACGCCGTTGTCCTTGAGGACGGGGAGCAGATCGGGCGTGCGCCGAACCGAGGCGTAGGCTTCCGAGACGATGAACTCGAGCGCTTCTTCCACGTCGAGCTTCTTCTTGCGCGCCTTCTTGGCAGCCAGGGCGCTGTCCTTGAGAACGGTGAGGATCGTTCCCTCGACCGGCTTGCGCACCGCTTGGAACGCCACTTCGGCAGAATGGGAGAAAGCCGCATCGATGCTCTCGGTGGTGAGCTCGTCGTAGTCTGCGCTGCCCTCGCACAGACCGCGCAAAATTTGCGAGGTAATGACACCGGAGTTGCCGCGCGCGCCCATGAGCGCGCCGGTCGTGATTGCCTTGCGAATTTCCGCGCCGTGCGCTCCGATGGGGAGCTTGGCGATGTTGTCGACGACCATCTCGACCGTCAGCGACATGTTGGTGCCGGTGTCCCCGTCGGGTACGGGGAACACGTTCAGGCGATTGACCTCTTCTTTACGCTCGGCCAACGCCTTCGAGGCGACCGCGATGGCGTTGAGAAGGTCGTTCGTTGTGTATGATTCTGGCATCTTGAGTCTTACTCCTAGCTTGCAATCCGCACGCGATCCCACCCGGGCCGGGCGCGGTCTTCCATATACCGTACGGGCTACTTGCGAACCTTGATTCCCTGGACGTGAACGTCGACGCCGTCGAGCGGCACGCGCGCGTATTCGGTCAGAGCGAACGAGACCTGGTCGATAAGGTTCTGGGACACGGCGTTGATGTTGGTTCCGTACTCGATCACGACGTACAGATCGACGTGAACGCCCTTTTCGGTGGTCGTCACGATGACGCCGCGGCGCAGGCGCGACGCCGGCAGGATCTTCGCTATTCCGTCAGCGGCAGTGGGAGCCGCCATGCCGACGACGCCATAGCATTCGAGCGCAGCATTGCCGACGAGATCGGACAGAACGTCGTTGGCAACATGAAGGTTGCCCGGAATTGTCTGGGTCATGATGGTCCTTTCGCGAACAAGCTTGCTATGGTAAACCTATGTGCTTAGACTAGCTAAGCAGTATAGCGCATGGGGCAGATGCTGTGCAGAATGCCTGATAACTCCACGGGCGATAATACACTAAAAATTCTTGTATGCGCCGGATTTCCTGTGGTATAGTGTTTAGGCTTTTTTGTCATCAACGGTTTAATGCCGAAACGTACATGGAGTTGATTAAGATGTCTAAGGTTTGTGAAATTTGCGGAAAAGCACCGGTCGCCGGGCGCAACGTCAGCCACTCGCATCGAGTGACCAATCGCACCTTCCGTCCGAACGTTCAGAAGGTCACCGTCAAGATCGACGGAAAGGTCAAGCGCGCCAACGTATGCACCAAGTGCATGAAGGCCGGAAAGATCGAGCGCGCCTAAAGCCTCCTTTTCGCTTGCCTCGAAAGCTCGCCTCGCGGCGGGCTTTTTTGCGTTTGACCCGCCGTGCGCATCGGGCCGGGATCCGGTGCCCCGCGGCCCCGAACGGACGCATGCCCGCCGTAAGCATCGGGCCGCCGCACCCCCTCATCGTGGCAGAAAATGCAAGCAGTTCGTCGCGAGTAGCCGCTGGGCGAAGCGCGTACGGCTGATTCCGCTCGCAGCCACCGCGTGACCCCAGTTCAGCGAGTCGACACTGGCATCGCCCGCAGAAACGATAACGAATTGCGACGAATTGCTTCGTTTTTCTGCCAGAAACTTCGGGTTCGGATACATGAGCCCGAAGCCTTTCGGGAGGGCTTGCGCCCTACGGGCGATACGCCACGCGGGCAGCAGGGCTCTCCCACACGGCGACCTCTTTGAGGGAAATCGGGGCGGGCAGCGTTTTCTCAAGCTCGTAGAAGATAACGCGCGCCATGTGCTCGGCGGTCGGATTGATGATGTCGAACGGAGCGACCTCGTTGATGCAGCGATGGTCGAAGTTCTCGAGAACCGCATGCAGATCGCGCTTTATGTCTTTGAAGTCGTAGAGCATCCCCACGTCGTCGAGGTGCTGGCCTGCGATGGTGACCTCGATATCCCAGGTATGCCCATGGAGGAAACGGCAGGGACCATCGTAGCCCGGAAGGGCGTGCGCCGCGTCGAAGTGATCCTTCACCGTCAGCTCGTAATGGCCGCCCGCATGTTCGTACGTTTCGCCCGTCAGCCGGCCGGGGCCGGAATAGGCGGGATTGTGCTCCATGGATGTCCCTTTCATCGGTTCGTTTTCGTGCAGCGCCGCCTGGCAGCGCTCGGCGCACGGTTCAGCTTGATCGCGGCTGCCGGCGGACGCCGTCCGGTCGGGGCCCTCGCCGTTCGATGTCCGGGCGTTCCATTCCGCAAACGACATCGCTTCGGTTTTTTCGGATCGCAGCGGTGCCGCGGCTCCGACGTCGAACAGGTTCGTCGGCGATTCTTCCCATGCCACGAGGTAGCTGCCCACCGGGCCGCGCGCATCCATGGTCTCGTTCGCAAGCGCGTCGGCGCGCTTGTTCTCCGTGCGGTACACATGCGCGATCGACGCTTTCGCGAACCGGGAGAACAGATCTTTCGCCCGCATGAACAAGGGCTTGAGATCCTCGCTCTTCACCTTGTACTGCCCGAGCATCTGCTTGACCATCAACTCGGAGTCGGCCCGCACCGTGATATCCGCAACGCCGGCGGCCAGCGCGTTTTCGAGGCCCCACACCAAAGCGGAGTACTCGGCGACGTTGTTCGTCGCCTTCGGCAGAAACCAGCCGCCCGAAGCGATCGGCGCGCCGTTTTCGTCAACGAGATCGAACCCGAAGCCCGCAATGCCGGGGTTTCCCCTGCTGCCGCCGTCGGTGTTGAGAAACGCCTTCATCACTCGCCCACCACCAGCATGCGCTTGCAGGCAGGACACGTGCTCAGGGGAGCTTCGGCCTGCACCTGCAGAAGCTTGCCCTCGGTAATGGTCGCTCGGCATACGCTGCACGACCCGTTCGCAAGCCGCGCTAACGCGATGCCGCCCGATTTGCGGGCTATCTTCTCGTACTCGGCAAGCAGCTCGGCGGGAAGCGATGCCGCGAGCTCCGAGCGCTGCTTTTCTGCTCCCGCGATACCGGCATTCAACCCGCCGCCCTCTTTCTGAAACGAAGAGACGTAGGCGTTTTCCTGGACGACGATCTTCTCGAGCGCTGCCGTGATCTGAGATTGAACCTTCTCTATCTGAGCAAGCTTCCCCCTCGCTTCGGCAAGGTCTTCCTCGAGGGTCTCTCGGCGCTTGGTAATGCCGCCCATGTCCTTCGTAAGCGCCTCGACGCTGCGGTAATCGCCGCGCGACTCCTCGATCTTCTCCTGGGTTTCGCGCTGGCGGCCCGCAAGGCGCTCGTCTTCGTCTTTGATCCGTGCGGCCGCAAGATCGGCTTCCTTCCTCATAGCCGCGATCTTCGCCTGCTTCTCCTCGACGGCCTGCTTCTTCTTGCGGATCTCGAGTATCTGAGCGCGCTGCGGCAGCTCGGCAAGCTTTTTCTTTGCCCTGATCAGTTCCATATCGATATGCTGCATGCTGAGCAGCGTGGCCAGATCTTTCGTGTCTGCCTTCATAGGCTCTTCCTTACATCCTGGTCGTTTCGGGATACATCCAATTCGCGCTCTGATCGAGTACGGCCATCCTCTCCTTCGGCACTCCCGCCGCCTCCACCGCAGCGGCCAACACCGCCACAAGGGGCATCTCGCTCGTGTCGTGCCCCAGGTCGATCACCGCGAGACCCGCCTGTGATGCTGCGAGCGCATCATGGTATTTTACCTCACCTGCCACCAGACAATCGGCTCCCGTTTCAAGACAGGCGCGCGAAAGATCGGCCGCACTGCCGGTACAGGTGACCACCGTCGAAAGCTCTTGGGAGAAATCGCCCCACACGCGCGGCTGCCTGCCGAACACCGACGTGCAACGCGCAGCGAGCTGCCCGAGCGTGAGCGGCGCATCGGCTGCGCGAACCGTGCAGAGCTGCCCGTATCCCTTCCGCTTGCTCGCCTCGAGCGGCTGGACGATGCCCTTGAGCATGAGGTTGAGCATGCCTGGCAGCGCGCGGGCAGCGTCCTGGCTCACATCGAGCGCCGTATGAAACGACATGACGGCAACGCCGCTCTCGACGGCGGCCCACACGACCGCCCCATCGACGAGGGCACTCGAGGGAGCAGGCCGAAACGTTGCAGGAGCCTCGAGGAATACGGGATGGTGGGTGACGAGCACGTTGGCTTTGAGGCTCGCTGCCTCCTTCACCGCCTCGACGGTCGGATCGAGCGCGATCGCGACGTTCTCGATCGGACGGGTCGGATCGCCGACGGTAAGCCCCGTCCTATCCCATGCTTCCGCATCGGCGGCGGGGTACTTCTTGAGCAGCGCCCGCTCGAGACCTCCTACGGTCATGACGAACGCCTGTTTCGACAGCGTTCCCGACGCCCGCTGCGCAAGTCCGTTCTTCGTCTTTTCCTTTCGAGCTGAAACCATGGCAACCTCTTTTCCTCGACGTGCGGTTTACTCGATTGTAATGCTTCTTCGATCCCCGTCCCGTGTCGGTACCGTAACCTCGCGGTAACCAGCTTCGTACATCGCGCGGTACCCCTTTTCGATATCGCGAGCCACCAGATGCGGTTCATGGGCATCGGTGCCGACCGTGCAGGGTATCCCGGCACGGCAGAATTCAGCCAAGAGCTGCGGCGAGGGAAACATTTCGGCGCACGCGTAATACGAACCCGACGTGTTGACCTCGACCATCCTGCCGCTTTCGCGCAGCGCCTCGGCGGCGTCGCGGTAAAGGCACATCGGGTCGAACGAGGGGCGGTAGTTGAACTTCTTGACCAGATCGGGATGGGCCATGATGGAAAACGGCATGTCGGAAGACACCGATTCGCACCATACCTCGAAATAGCGGCGCCATATGCTATCGGCCCCGACGTTCTCCCAATGATCGCGCTGGGCAGGATCGTCGAAGGGCCACGCGTCCACGAAATGGACCGACCCCATAACGACCTCGAACCGGTCGAACTCGTGCGGCGCAAAGACGCGGTCCTCGTCGTCGCCGAGCCAATCGAGCTCGCAACCGAGCAGGATCTCTATATCGTCGTAGCGGCTGCGGGCCGCCTCTATGTCGGCAACGTACTCTTCAAGGCGCTCGGCGGCCATCCCGACGTAGTTCTTCGGGTCGATCGCGGCCGACAGCGGATAATGCTCGGTGATCGCGAGCACGCTGATGTTCGCAGATCGCGCCGCATTCACCAGCTCGTCGACGGTCCCCTTTCCGTGGCCGGTGAATCCCGTATGCGTATGCGTGGTGACAAGCTCCATGCTCAGATTCCCTTCAGGCTCTCTTCGAAAGCCGCCATGAACGATTCCACATCCTCGGGCTCGGTGTAGCGGCCGAGCGATACGCGCAGCGACCCGAAAGCACGGTCGTCGGAAATGCCGAGCGCTTTGAGCACATGGCTCGGATCGAGCGAATGCGACGAGCAGGCCGAGCCGCCCGATACCGCAATGCCCCTCATGTCAAGGCGCAGTATCAGCGTCTCGCTCTCGAAGCCCTCCACGCACACGTTTACCACATGGGGCGCAAAATCCCTGCTCCCGCGCTCAACCTCGACGCTCGGGTACACACGGGGGAATTCTGCGAGCCGCTCGTAGAGATCGTCGCGCAAAGCCCGCAAACGCTCGGCCTCAAGCTCCTGCATCGCACACGACGCCGCGCAGGCCGCAGCGAACCCCGCCGCAGCGCAGACGTTCTGGGTGCCGCTTCGACGTCCCGACTCCTGGCCTCCGCCCACAACGAGCGGATCGAACGGCGTGTTCGTGCGCAGGTAGAGCGCACCCGAGCCTTTCGGGCCGCCGATCTTGTGGGCTGAAAACGACGCCGCATCGACGCCGAGCGCATCGAGGTCGATGCGCATCTTGCCGAGCGCCTGCACGGCATCGGTATGGAACAGCGCACCCGCATCGCGCGCGATCGCCGCAAGCTCGGCGACGGGCTGCACCGAACCTATTTCGTTGTTCACCATATGGATGGACACGAGCACCGTATTTTCCTTGAGCGCCGCCTCGAGCGCCCGGACTTCGACGAAGCCCTGCCGATCCGGATCGAGCACGGTCACCTCGCAACCCGTACGCTCGAGAACGCGGGCTGCCGCAAGCACCGCATCGTGCTCGATCGAAGACGTGATCAGGTGGGGAACGAAATTCTTCGCCCCGGCCCGACGCTTCTTTTCCGCACAGGCGGATACGATCCCGACGAGCGCGGCATTGTCCGCCTCGGTTGCACCCGACGTGAAGACGATCTCGTCGGGACGCTTCGCCCCCAGATCGCGCATAAGCGAATAACGGGCTTTCTCGAGCGCGTCGAAAGCGGCCCTTCCACCCGAGTGAAGCGAGTTGGCGTTGCTGCCCGCGGGAAAGTTGTTCGGACCCGGAACCATGTACGGCTCCATGGCGCGCGCCGCTTCTTCGCACAGGGGAGCCGTAGCGGCCCAATCGAGGTACACGGCCCTACCCACGATCGCGCACCCCGCCTTCCCCTGCCGCGAGGGCACGCTCGCGCGCCTCGTCGGCAATGCGTGCGATCTCGGCGATAGCCGCTCGCGGGTCNTCGTCGAGCGCTTCGAGGTGCACCGTAACGATATCGGATCCCGCTTCGAGGAACCACGGGATCTGCACGAGCGGATTCGCTATCATGAGGTGGACGTCGAGCGGGATCTCGGCAACTTCCTTCAGCTGCTTGACGAACGGCACGCCGAGGGTGAGGTTCGGCACGAAATGCCCGTCCATGACGTCGACGTGTACGTACCCCGCACCGCCTTCTTCTATCATCGCGATATCGCGCTCCATGTTCATGAAGTCGGCCGAGAGTATCGAGGGGGCGATTTTTACCGGTTCAAACATGCCTGCTTCCTTTCATCGCTCTCACGATTGTAACGTATGCCCAGCCGAGGACGGCCGCGTTCGCCCCTTATCCGAAAAATCACACGCCGCATGCCATCGAAGCACCGTTTGCGGAGCGATGAGCCTGCCGCAGGCGCCCTGCGCGCATGGTGCGCCGGCACCGAAGCCGCCCGCTGTCACGCCCGCATCGTTGTCATCCGTTCGTCACGGACGGATGCATCGCCCTGCACTATAATGGGCGCATGCAACCGAAAGAAGGCGAGCCATGACACCTGATTGCCCAACGTATTTCTGCTACGTCACACCGGTCGGGCACGTTACCATCGCCTCCGACGGGCAAGCGATCACCGAACTCGCCTTCGGTGCGCGGCAGCTCGAAGGAGCTGAAAAGCCCACCGAGCTCACCAACCGGGCTGCGAACCAGATTCAGGAGTACTTTGCGGGAAAGCGCACGGCGTTCGACCTTCCGCTCGCCCCGCGGGGCACCGCATTCCAACAACGCGTTTGGGAGGCGCTTCGCGCAATCCCCTACGGCGAGACGAGGAGCTTCAGCCAGATCGCCGAAGCGATCGGCAGCCCCGGCGCCCAAAGGGCGGTCGGCAAGGCGAACAACAAGAATCCCATTCCCATCGTCATCCCCTGCCATCGCGTCGTCGGCGCGAACGGCAAATCGGGAGGATGCGGCGGCGGCCTCAAGGTTAAGGAGTTCCTGCTCTCCCTCGAAAGAGGCCGCCAGGCTCCGTAGCAACCGCAAGACCCGCCCGCATCCACGCACCGACACCCGACGAGAAAGCAACCATGAACGTTTACACGAACAACATCATCGCCGCAGCCATCGCTTTTCCTGTTATCGCATTCGCCATCACCGTTCCCTACATGATCTACCAGTACCGCAAATTCGGGTCGATCCCCTGGATCAGAACCCTCATCGTGTACTCGCTTGCGTTCTATCTGCTCTGCGCGTACTTCCTCGTCATCCTTCCGTTGCCCGAAGACCGTTCGGCCGTGGTCGCCTACGCGGCGACGCCGCAGCTCATGCCATTCAACTTCGTCCGCGAATTCCTTGCCGAAACGACGTTTTCGCTCGGCGATCCGTCAACGTGGCTCGCCACGCTGCGCGACCCCTACGTGTACGAGGCGGCCTTCAACGTGCTTCTGCTCGTCCCCCTCGGCATGTATCTGCGCTATTACTTCAGACGCACCTGGTATCAGACGTTGCTCATCGGGTTCTCGGTCACGCTGTTCTTCGAACTCTCGCAGCTCACGGGGCTCTGGGGAGCCTATCTGCACCCGTACCGCCTCTTCGACGTCGACGACCTCATCCTCAATACGCTGGGATCCATGGTTGGCTTTTGGCTCGTCGGTCCCGCCATGCGCCTGCTTCCCGACATACGCCTCGTGAACGAAGAGGCGCGCGAGGCGGGCATGAGGGCGAGCGTAACCAAGCGCGCTCTCTCGTTCTTCATCGACGTCTTCGTTGCCCAAACCGCCTCGACCATGGTTGCCGGAGCGCTCGATGCGACGGGCGCACGCGCCGCAGCCGAGGCGCAAGGCGTATCGTGGGGGCTGGTCAGCATGGCGGTCGATGCCGTGTTCTACCTGCTATGCTTCGTTGCGATCCCCGCCCTTACCAAGGGCCAAACGCCCGCGCAGATGCTCCTGAAGCTGCGCATCGTCCGCCCCGACGCGAGCCGGGCGCGATGGTATCAGTACCTTGCCCGGTACGGCTTCCTCTACGCGCTGGCGCTGGCGCCGTTCCTCGCGCTGTTCGGCATCGTATCGCTCGATCCGGCCCAGGCTTCGGAAATGAGCTCGATTGCAGCATTCTTCGCCGACCACCGCGCCGGGTTCGTCGTCGCATGGCTCGTATTCATGGGCGCATGGGCCCTGTCGCTTATCGTGCGGGCGATCCGCTCGGCGGTGAAAAAGCGTCCCTTCATCATGCTGAACGGCGTATTGAGCGCAACGCGCGTCATGACCGTCGACGCCGTGCAGCAAGAGCGCGATCGGAGAAGCCCGCTCGACGTTTCCGCCGTGACTGCGCTCGAATCGATGATCGCCGACGACGGGGTGCCGCTTTCCGAGCTCATGAAGCGCGCCGGCACCGCCGTAGCCGACGAAGTCCGCGCCTGGGTACCCGACCCCTCGCCCGTTGTCGTTTTCGCCGGATCGGGAAACAACGGCGGCGACGGGTGGGTAGCGGCCCATGCGCTCGCGGAAGCGGGCTACAGGGCGATTCTCGTCACGCCCGATATCGCCGAGCGCATCAAGGCGGAACCCGCCCGATCGACGGCTATGGCGGCGTTCGCCGACGCAAGCGAGAGGGGCCTGCCCCTCAGCGTGCTCGTCGCGCCCGACGCCGATGTGCTCGCGAGTGCCCTCGATGAGGCGAAAGCGGTCGTCGACGCGGTTCTCGGAACCGGGTTTTCGGGGACCGAACTGCGCGAACCGTACGCCGGATGGATCCGTGCCGCGAATAGACGGCGTTTCGAGGGGTCGCGCGAGAAGGGACGCGGATTCCATCGGAAGCGCGCCTTCGAACGAGGCGACCACGACCGGTCGAGAAAGAGCCTGCCGACGAAGGCCAAGGACGCGCCGCTCGCCGTCGCCGTCGACGTCCCGAGCGGACTCGGCGCGCAAACCGGCACCATAGCGCGCCCGACGTTCGCAGCCGACACGACGGTGACCATGCTCGCTTACAAGCCGGGGCTCGTAAAGCCGCAAGCGCGCCGCTTCACCGGATCCGTCGAGCTCGCCCGTCTCGTCGACACCGCCCCCTACCTCAGCCGCCTGCGCGGCATCGATGCCGCCGATAGCGGAGTCGAACCCTCGGCATAGCTCCGCACGATCCCGCTATCGCCTACGGCAGCATCGGCTCGTCAGGCGTTTCCCCTTGGCAGAGCGCTGCCTCGAGGATGCGCACTGCCAAGGGGAGCGCCGCAGCCTCCGAAAGCACCGTCGGCAGAACGGCACGCGCAGCGGCGTCGACCTCAGCTGCGCTGCGGCGCATGTCGATCGCCCCCTCGATGCGGCAGAACGGCACATCGGCAACGAGGAGCCTGCGCTTGCCGCACCCGCTTCTCACCGCTACGGCCGTTTTCTCGGGCAGCTGCGCATACGCATCGGCATCGTATCCTGCGCGTTCGTAAAAATCGGGGACGCTCGCTATGCCGAAGGCCCGGAAGAATTCCCGTATCTCGCCGCACCCCGCAAGCGGATACGGCGGAATATCGTAGCCGAGCTGACGGGCGTATACGTAGATGTAGCGCGATGCGTCGCAGACGGTAACGGCCGAACCGAGTACCGAAACCGTCAGTCCGAGCAACCCGCGCCCGCCGAGGCCGTCGAGCCGTTCTTCCAAAAGGCTTTCGAAGAGCAGGCAGGCGCGCCGCATCGGGGCGTGCGCCCCGTCGGCCGAAACCGCAGCATCGTCTTTCGAAGAAAGCTCCATCTGCCGAACGCCTTCGCCTATCGGTGTCGCCATTGCTCGCCGAACGCTTTCGCCACCCATCGCGATCGCATCCTATATGCCGTAGAATTCCGTTTTGAGAGGCCTGCTCGCCAAATCGAGCGCCGCCTGCTTCACATCGGCGCCTTCCCACACCACGCCGCGTACCACCGACGTGATGGGAAGTTCCACACCATACATCTCGGCCAGCGTCTGAAGCGTACGGCACGCAAGAGCGCCCTCGGCTACCATATGGGTCGATTCCGTGAAGTCGGCGAGCGTCTTGCCCTCGGCGACCATGGTTCCGAAGCGGCGGTTCCTCGAATGCTCGGACGTGCAGGTGGCGATGAGATCGCCTGTTCCCGCCAGACCCATGCAGGTAAGGGGATTGCCTCCGCATGCCGCCACAAGCCTGCTCATCTCCGCAAGACCGCGCGTCATAAGCAGAGCTGCGGTGTTGTCGCCGTAGCCGATCCCGTAGGATAAGCCCACGGCGATGGCGATGACGTTCTTGAACGCCGCGCAGAGCTCGACTCCACAGGTATCGTCGCTCACGTACGTGCGAAACGTATCGGTGGCGAACAGCCTCTGGAAGAACTCCGCAGTCGCTTCGGACGACGAGGCGACGACCGTCGCGGAGAACATGAGCTTGATGACCTCTTCGGCGTGGTTGGGGCCCGAAAGCACGGCCAAGCGGTCCTTGCCGCCGAGCTCGGCTTCGAACACCTCCACCGGCAAAAGCCCGCTCCCCTCTTCGACGCCCTTCGAGCAGACGACGATCGGGGTCTCATCGGTGATGTACGCGGCAATGGCCTGCGCCGTTTCGCGCATGAGGCTCGACGGCGTCACGATCACAACCGCCTCGGCGCCGTCGAGCGCCTGCCCGTACGACGTCGTTGCCTTGATGCGCTCCGACAGGAACACGTCGCTCAGATAGCGGGGGTTCACGTGGCGCTCGTTGATCGAATCGACCACTTCGTCCTTGCGGGCCCACAGCATCACTTCGTGCTCGCCGACCGCAAGGAGCTGCGAGAGGGCGGTTCCCCACGAGCCGGCGCCGATGACCGAGATCGTCATGTGTCCTCCTATCGAATGCGGCCGAAAGCCGCCGTACGCTTAAACCCGCATGCGCGGATTCGATGGGTTTGCGCATGCGCGATGCCGCCCGCAGACGAGCCGGACGTCATCGAAACCTACGCCTTCTTCTTGCTTCCCACACGGTTTTCAGTGCCCGAGAGCAACCGCTTGATATTTTCGCGATGCGCCCACACCACCGTGAGCCCGGCAAGCGAGCAGAGCGCGAAGGCGAGCCAGTCGCCCCAGAAGAAGTACAGCGAGAAGAACGGGCATGCGAGCGCTGCGGCGATCGAGCCGACCGACACGTAGCGCGTCGCGACGACGAGTACGATGAAGATGGCGAGCTCGAGCACTGCGCCGACGACGCCGAACGTGACGAACAGGCACCCGACGGCAACCGCGATGCCCTTGCCTCCCTTGAACTTGAGCCACGGCGAGAAGATATGCCCCCACACGCAGCCGAGAAACGATACCGCAAGCAGCACCTGCGAGAACTGCGTCGCAAGATCAAGGGGATCGCCGACGGGCCCCAGCCTGAACGGCGCAAGGATCGCGGTCAGATCGCTTGCGAGCGCACCGTAGCCGTGCAGCGAGAAGAACAGCTGCCCGATCCAGATGCCGAGAAAACCCGAGAGCAGCCCTTTCCCGAAATCGAGCACGAACACCGAATAGCCGCCCACCTTGCCCATCGTCCGAATGGCATTGGTGGTTCCGATGTTGCCCGACCCGTGTTCGCGGATATCGGTTTTGTAGAACACCTTCGAGATGATGAGGCCGAAGGGGATCGAACCGAGCAAAAACGTCACAACGAACGTGACGACGAACGCATCGATGAAATCTTGCATGGGTGACGCCTAGTCCTTCCGCTTGAACTTGAGTTTGATCGGGGTTCCCACGAGATCGAAACTGTCGCGCAAGCGGTTTTCGAGGTAGCGCTCGTAGTTGTCGTCGACGATCTCGGGGTGGTTCACGAAGAACGTGAACTGAGGCGGCCTCACTGCCGTCTGGGTCACGTATTTCATCTTGAGCATCTTCTTGCCCTGGCTGATGGTGTGACCGAAATCCCTGATGCCCTGTAGCCACGTGTTGAGCTTGCTCGTGGGGATCCCTTGGCTGAAGTTGGCGTATGCCGTATCGACCGCGTCCCATATGCGGTTCACGCGCTTGCCGGTCGTCGCCTGGATGGAAATGACCGGCGCGTATCCCACAAACGACATGCGATCGGCGATCCTCTCGCGTATCTCGGCTTTGGCATCGGGGCCTTCGATGAGATCCCACTTGTTCAGCACGATCACCATAGCGCACCCGCGCTCGGCCGCGAAACCGGCCACGCGCTGGTCTTGATCGGTGAGGCCGATGGAGGCGTCGATCACGAGCAGGGCGACGTCGGCGCGATCGATGGCGCGCATGGCGCGCACGAAGCCGTAGTACTCCACATCCTCGTCGATCTGGCTCTTGCGGCGAAGCCCGGCCGTATCGACGATCGTGTAGTAGCGGCCGTCGTGTTCGATGGTCGTATCGATGGCATCGCGCGTGGTGCCTGCCACGTCGGATACGATCGAGCGGTCGTTTTCGGTCATGGTGTTCGTCAGCGAGCTCTTCCCCGCGTTCGGCCTGCCGATGATGGCCACGTTGATCGCGTCGAGGGGCTCTCCCCCAACCTCTTTCTCGGGCAATGCCCTGAGCTCTTCGACAAGCTGATCGAGCATGTCTCCCGTTCCGTTTCCGTGCATGGCCGAAACCGGCCACGGATCGCCCAAGCCGAGCTGGTAGAACTCCCACATCTCATCCACTTTGTTCGGCGTGTCCATCTTGTTGACCGCAAGCATGATGGGCTTGTCCGACTTGCGGAGGATTCGTGCAACCTCCTCGTCGTCGGCGTTGATGCCCGTTTTGCCGTCGACGAGGAACACGATCAGATCGGCTTCGCGGGTCGCGGCGAACGCCTGGGAGCGGATCGAGCCCTGGAACGCGTCGTCGGTTCCCATTTCGATGCCGCCGGTGTCGACGAGCGTGAAGTGCACGCCGTTCCAATCGGCTTCATGGTAGGATCGGTCGCGGGTCACGCCGCGCATCTCGTGCACGATGGCCTCGTCGGCCTCGGCTATGCGGTTCACGAAGGTGGATTTGCCCACGTTGGGCCTTCCCACCACTGCCACTATCGGTAATGTCATGTTAATTCCTTATTTCGATCCACGCTTCCACAGGGTGGCGGCTAGCATTCGGCATCGGGGGCCAGACGCTCCACATGCGCTGCAATTTCCCCGAAATACTCGGATGCATTACAGGATACCACGGCAAGCGGAACGGCGAGTTCGTTTTGCATTTTCCCCAAATCCATATCGTCGAGCGTCATGCCGTCGGCGTTGAAGACCACCCGGGGAATCGCCGCCAAATCGAAACCTCGTGCGCGCTTGAGCTCCCGCACGATATCGGAGGCGGTAAGCAGCCCCGTCACATCGACGTTGCCGCCGAAGTACTCGTTCTTGACGGGAAGCACCTCCATGAGCCCCGCAAGCGGTCCGCGGGCAACGAGCGGCTCGAGGAACTCCCGCTGCGCGTATCCCACCACGTAAGCGACGCGCCTCCCGGTGCGATCGAGCAGCGAAGCGAGCCGGTTTTCGGCATCGCCGCTCGACTCCCAGTCGTCCACGAACGACCGGATGATGCCGATGCCGTCTTCGAACATGTCGTAATCGCCGTAATACGAGGCCGGAGGCAAGTGGTCGAGCAGGTCCTTCGGGTAGGCGTTGCGATAGAACTCGTCGGCCGCAAACACCCACGGTGTGGAGCGCTCGACAAGAGCTCGTTTTTGGAACGGTTCGATGCACGCGATGACCGCACGGGCATCCGTCTCGTCGTTGAAGCTCTTATCGAATGCCGTTTGATGCTTCGTGAATCCGATCGGCACGATGCCGATGCTCTTTACGTTGGGTCGCGCGTAGGCCCAGGCGAGCGTACGGTCGAGCTCTTCCCCGTCGTTCACGCCCGGCAGCAGCACGATCTGGGCATGCACCTCGATGCCGGCTTCGAGCAGCCGGTCCAAGGCGGCGATCCCGTGGGCGGCGTGCTTGCCGATCAGACCGCGGCGCACCTCGGGCGTCACGGCATGCAGCGATACGCGCAGAGGCGAGATGCGCTGCTCGACGATGCGGGCCTCATCCTCGGCGCCGAGGTTCGTGAGCGTGACGAACGTTCCCTGGAGAAAGCTCAAACGGAAATCGTCGTCGCGCAGCACAAGCGAGGGGCGTACGTCGTCGGGAAGTTGGCGCATGAAGCAGAACGTGCAGGCGTTGCGGCACAGCTTCACATCGTCGTAGATGGCGCCTTCGAACTCGATGCCCCACTCCTCACCCCCGTCTCGCTCGAGCGTAACCGATCCCTCGTCGCCGTCGCCGTCGATGTAGGAGAGCTCGATCTCGTCTTCGGCGCTCATCCAACGCCAGTCGATGATGTCGCGTACGGGGATTCCGTCCACCGCGGTAATCGAGCATCCGGCATAGAACCCCGCATCGTCAGCAGGGCTTCCCGCTTCAACCGACGCTATGAGCGCTCTCGGTGCATCTCCCATGGCCCTACAGCGATTCCAACCGCTCGACAACCGCGTCGATCTGATCTTCGGGGGTCGATGCCCCCGCCGTCACGCCGATCGTCTCGCAGCCGTCGAACCACGAGGGGTCGATCTCGTCAGGCGTTTCAACATGGTGCGATTCGAAGCAGATGGCTTTGCAGATATCGTACAGGCGCGTCGTGTTGGACGAGTTCCGTCCGCCGATCACCACGAGCGCATCGACGTTTTCGGCAAGTTCGGCCGCCGCCTCCTGACGCTGGCGCGTCGCGAAGCAGATCGTATTCTTCACCTGGGGTTCGATGCCCCGATCCCGCAGCGCTTCGACCACCGCGTCGAGCGCTTCTCTCGATTGGGTGGTCTGCACGACGATGCCCACGGGCTCTTCGAGGCGCTCGGGAAGCTCCTCAGGGCCTGCCACGACGATGCACTCGCCGCCGGCAACCTCGGCATGCGCTTTCATGCCCTCGACTTCGGGATGGCCCGCCTCGCCCACGGCGATCACGTGATATCCCTCGTCGGCAAGACCCGACGCCGCCTTTTGGGCGCGTGCCACATGCGGGCAGGTCGCATCGATTATGGGAAGGCCTTTTGCCTCCGCATCGTGCTTGACCTGCGGAACGACACCGTGGCTCCGGATGATGACGATACCCTCGTCGATATCGTCGAGGGTCGAGGCGACGGCTACACCGCGCTCTTCGAGCCTGGTCACAACCTGGGGATTGTGGATGAGCGGGCCGAGCGTGTAGGCGCGGCTTCCATCGCAGATGGCGGCGTAGGCCATGTCGAGAGCGCGTTGGACGCCGTAGCATGCCCCCGCATGACGAGCTTTTACAACCTTCATGCCGCGCGCTCGCCTCCGTTCGATTCCTGCTGCGCCTTGCGCTCGATCTCCGATACCAGCTCCTGCGTCGTATGGCGGACGACGGGGTGCTCCGCGAACACGGCCGCATAGTCGCGCGAGGCGGGAAACAGTTCCCGCATGTTCACCTCTTCGGGAGCGCATCGTCTCGAGAGGGCGAAGCACTCGCGCATGGCGTACCACGTGCACGCGTCGAGCCGCTCCTCCTTCGGAAGGAAATCGAAATCGGAAACCAGCAGAGGATCGCCGTATTCGATCGTTATCTTGGGAAAGCGGAAGAACCGCCCTTTTTCCTTGACCCTCTCGGCATCGCGCACCGTCATGGGCAGGATGGGCGCATGGCCCATACGTGCGATGAAGGCCGCGCCGCTGTGCAGTTCGGGATCCTTCGACCCCTTGCCGCGCCGCGTGCCTTCAGGGAGAATGCCCACGCATTCCTTGTTCTTGAGCATGCGGGTTGCCCGCTTGATAGCCGAGCGATCGGCCGAATCGCGTTTGATGGGAAACGCGCCGACGCGCGAGAGGATCTGGCCGACAAGCCCTTTGGCGTTGTCGAACAGATCCTCGCGACCGAGAAAGCGAATCCACTGGTTCGGACGTGCAGCCAGGTACATGAAGGCAACGTCGAGAAACGAGGTGTGGTTGCTCACCACGAGCACGCCGCTTTTTCCCTCGAACCCGCGCAGCTTCTCGCGTCCGTCGACGCGGTAGCGGAAACACACCTTGAACACGGCTGCGAGGAACCCGTATATGATGTTTCCTGCCCAGTGGGGCACCTGCTTCTCGTCGGACTCGCCGCCGAGCGGCATATCCCACATCTTCTCGTATGGCAGAAACAAACTCATCGGGTTCCTTTGGATAGATCGCGTTGCACCTCGAATGCCGCCTTCGGCAGCAGCAACCTATTCTAGCGGTTCATCTTGTTGCGTGCCATCTCGCAGATGCGCTCGATCACATCTTCTATATAGCTTCCGGTGGAGTCGATGTGCACGGCATCGTCGGCCGGTTTCAGAGGCGAAGTCGCGCGCGTCGAGTCATGTTCGTCGCGGCGCTGCAGATCGGCGAGCACTTCGCCGTAGTCGATCGACCCGATACCGCGATCGACGTTCTGGCGAACGCGGCGATGGGCGCGCTCTTCGTCGGATGCGGTCAAAAACACCTTCACTTCGGCTTCCGGGAACACGACGGTGCCGATGTCGCGCCCCTCGACCACGTAGTTGCCCGCCCGCCCGATGCGCTGCTGTTGGGCGACGAGCGCCTCGCGCACCGGCTTCGCGGCGGATACGGGGCTGACCGCCTTATCGATCTCGGCCGTACGGATGGCCTCGGTCACCTCGATGCCGTCGATGAACACGCGCTTGGGTACGGGATCCCCGTCCGCATGCCCGAACTCGATGTTCTTCTCGCAAGCGATGCGGCCGAGCGCCTCTTCGTCGTCGAGGGCTACGCCGTCGGAAAGCGCCTGCCACGCAACGGCCCTGTACATCGCGCCGGTATCAAGGCAGGAGAAATCGAGCTTCTTCGCAACGGCTTTTGCAACCGTCGATTTTCCCGCCCCCGAGGGGCCGTCAATAGCTATGATCATCGCGTCAACCTTTCAATATCGTCCAAGAATTCCGGATAGCTGATTTTCACCGAATCGAAGTTCTCCACCTCGATCGGCGTCGAACCGCACAAGCCCACGAGCGCCCACGTCATGGCGAGGCGGTGATCGCACTTGGAATCGAACACCG
>NZ_LT964679.1:1136659-1142175 GCF_900240215.1 Raoultibacter timonensis
GTCGGTGAGGACGAGGCTCAAAACGGCGCTGTCTTCGGTGATGTGGTCGATCTCGATGGATTGGATATTGCACCCCGCCTGGCTCGCTATCGTCGTCGCCTCTGCGACGACGCCCTTGCGGTCCTCCATGGGAATGCGCACCTCGAGAAGCTTCTCGGTGCTCGGCACCCATGCGGCGGGAAGGGCTCGGCGGGCTTCGGCGGCATGGCTCAAAAGCGCGGTCATGGCCTCGCGGTCCCGCGCTTCGAGCGCTTGGGCGAACTGCCCGACGATATCGCGTATCTCGGCGAGGCCCCGGCTCAGTGCGGCGGCGTTGTCGAATGCGATGCCGCACCACAGCTTCGGCGAACCGGCGGCGATGCGCGTAGAATCCTTGAAGCCGCCCGCCGCAAGGCGGAACAGCGCCTGCTGGTCGTCGGCGTGCCTGCTCGCAAGCTCGACGAGCGACGAGGCGATGATGTGCGGTACGTGGCTTACCACGGCGACCGCTTCGTCGTGATCCTCGCGCGGAAGCGAGATCACGCGTGCACCGATGCTCGTGATGACCTCGTGCAGAAGCTGGAAATGCTCCGCCGCCGTATTCTCGTCGGGGCAGAGGATCCAGTGGGCCCCTTTGAAAAGGTCGGCGCGCGCACCTTCGATGCCGTTGACCTCGGAACCGGCCATGGGGTGGCCCGGCACGAAGTTATGGGGATGGGGAAGAAGCTCGCAGGCCGCCGCAAGGATGTGGGCCTTGGTCGATGCCGTATCCGTGACAACGCCTCGATAGTCCCATGCCGACAACCGCTCGAAGTACTCGTCGACCGCAGCAATGGGCGTGGCGATGACGACGATCTCGCATCCCCCTTTGACGAACTCCTCGAAAGAGGCATCGCCTGGTTCGGCCGCAGCCGTGACCCATCCCCGCTCGAGCGCCGAAGCGTTCGTTTCCGGGGAGATGTCGACGCCGAGCACTTCCGATTCGGGGCACTGGGCGCGGTAGGCGGCCGCAAACGAGGCTCCCACAAGGCCGAGGCCCACAACTGCAATCCTGGTAACGCATGCGGACATGCTTGCTGCTCAACTCCTTGAATCGATCGGTTCAGTAGGGCTATTCTAGCATCATCGGCGCAAAGCGCCATACAGCGCGGCAAGTTCTTCGCCTTCGATTCGCCGCCACGAACCAGGCGCAAGGTCGCCGATGGAAACGGGCCCGAAATCGGTGCGGTGGAGCGCGGCTACCGGATGGCCGATCGCCTCGAACATCCGACGCACCTGACGCTTTCGCCCTTCGTGGACGACAATGCTCGCCACCGATCGGTGCTCCGACCGGTTCGCCAGCTCGCGCACGTATTGCTCCGATGCCTTCTGCACCGTGCGCGCCGTTTCGACGAGGGTCGACAGCGCTGCGGCGGCCTCTTTCCCTTCGAGCAGCTCGACCGCCGCGGGAAGCGTCATGCCATCGTCGAGTTCGATGCCGCCCCGCAACCGTTTCAATGCAGATTCGCTCGGCCTTCCCTCGAGGAGCGCCACGTAGCGCTTCTCGACGTGCTTCTTCGGATGAAGCAGGGCATGCCCCAGCTCGCCATCGGTCGAGAAGAGCAGCAAGCCCGTCGTGTCGCGATCGAGCCTGCCGATCGGATAGAGCCCCGGATAGCGATCGGTGGGCACAAGCTCCGCCACGCAGCGGCGGCCCTGCGGATCGCTCATCGTGGTAACTACGTCGGCGGGTTTGTTGAGCGCCAGGGTAACCGCTTCGTCGGAGAGCCGCACGACGATCCCGTCGACCGCCACCTCGTCGACGCGCGGATCGACCTTGCTGCCGAGCTCGGTTACCACCCGGCCGTTGACGGTTACGCGGCCCGCGGTCATGAGGTTTTCGGAGCCGCGCCTCGATGCCGCTCCCGCACGGGCGAGGAACTTCTGCAGCCGCATGACGACGATGCGCTCCTCGGGCTGAGCGCTGCTCGCGGTGGCAGTCCGCGCTTCGGTCGCACGCCGCTCGGGTTCGGCGGCCCCCGCGGTATCCGCGCGGCGTCCGCTATTCTTCTTCGAAGGTGAGCTCATCGAAATCGATCTTCTCCACCAGACCGAACCCTGCCGCCATCGCCTCGGCGAGCATCGCCTGGCCGCCCGTCGGCTCCGGGTGCAGCGCCGCATCCCCTTTTCCGTCGGATCGTCCCGCCTGTTCTTTCTCGCCCGCTTCGCCTCCGGTTCGCTCAGGCGATCCCGCACCGTCCGAAGCCGGCAAAGGCCCGCCTGCAGGCTCGGCGTTCCCAGCGCCGCCCGCCCCTGCACGTTCGGCCATCTCGTCGATGTCGAACCGGGCTTCGAAATCGCCGTATCCGTCTTCCCCGTCGACGGGCGCATCGGATCTCGTCGCACTCAACCGCTCGCGGATGAACGCGCGCGTTTCGTCGTCGGGAGCGTATTCGGCGATGTCGGGCAGATCGGCGGTCGAGCGCAGCCCGAACTTTTCGAGGAAGGTGCGCGTCGTCGCGTAGAGCGTCGGATTGCCCGGGGCGTCCTCGGTGCCCGCTTCGCGCACGAGCCCCTTCTCGACGAGCGAGTTGATGGAGCTGTCGGAGTTCACGCCGCGCACCGACGCTACGCCGCCGCGGGTAATGGGCTGGCCGTAGGCGACGATCGCGAGCGTCTCCATAGCCGCCTGCGAAAGCTTGCGCGTATCCCACGAGAGCACGTAGCGCTCGATGAGTTCGTGGTATACCGGGTGCGTGAACAGGCGCCATCCGCCTGCAACCTCGCGCAGCTGGATGCCGCGGTTCTCGTCTTCGAGCTGAGCGCGCAGATCGACGAGCGCGCACTCCACCTCGCCCGGCTCGACTTCGAGCATGTCGGCGAGCGTGATGGTGCTCACCGGCTCGTCGGTCACGAAGAGCATCGCCTCGAGCGCGCCCTTAAGCTGGTAGTCCTGCAAACCCGAGAACATAACCTATTCCTCCCCTATCGAGGTGATGGCGTCGTCGCCGTCGAAGATGAGTTCGCCCGACCCCTCGATGAAATCGATATCGATATCCCCGAACGAGGTTTTCTGCTTGATGGTGACCATGGAGCGCTTGTACAGCTCGAGAATGGCGAGGAACGTCACGACCACGATGGGCGTGGGCGTCTGCGCATCGACGAGATCGGAAAAACGCAGGTGCTTGCTGTTTTTTACGCGCTGGTGAATCGCCCGCACATGCACTTCCACCGGAATGGGCTTCGCGGCGATATGCTCCGATTCGAGCAAGAATACATCGCGGCGCGCATACGCTGCAGCGCATAGATAGGCGAGCGCGTCGAGTGTGACGTGCTCGAGGTAATCGGGCACGAGCGAAAGGAAATCCAGGTCCGGACCGAAAGGCCGCGAGTGCATGCGGCCCTCCGCGACGAACCGGGCGTGAAGCCCCGCCGCCGCGTTCTTGAACTTCTTGTACTCGAGCAAGCGTTCGACGAGAATGTCGCGCGCCTCGGAAGGCGGGATCTCCTGGAATTCCTCGGCAGTCGCCGATTTCTCCTGCGGAATGAGGCTTGCGGCCTTGATCTCGAGCAGCGTCGAAGCCACAAGCAGAAAGTCGCTCGCCACATCGAGGTCGAGGTTGCTCATGCGCGACACCTCGGCCAGGTACTGATCCGCGATCTCGGTGATGGATATGGCCCCGATATCGACCTTCTGCCTGCTGACCAGATACAGCAGCAGATCGAACGGCCCCTCGAAGCTTTCTATGCGAACCTTGTACGACATGGGCGCCCGTTATCAGATAAGTCCCATAAGATGCGCCAAGTTGTATGCCGTGACATCGAGGTACATGCCGATGGGGTTCACCTTGAGCACGTAGGGCACGGCGATGACCACGATCATAAAGATGGGCAGCGCATACTGCTGGATGCGGTAGTACTGCGGCAAATACTTCTCGGGCAAGATGAACGCGAAGATCGATGACCCGTCGAGCGGCGGTATCGGCAGCAGATTGAAGAACATGAGAAACAGGTTGATGAGTCCGAACAAAGGCAGGTACAGGTAGCAGAAGTACACGAGCAGCTCGTTTTGGAACGCCGCAGTGGGCACGACGAGCTCTATGAACCAGAGGAGCAGCGCGGCAACGCACGCCATGACGAGGTTTGCCGCAGGTCCCGCAAGCCCCACGATAAGATCGCCCTTGCGCGGGTTCTTGAAGTAGCGCGGATTGTACGGCACCGGCTTCGCGTAGCCGAACACCGGCATGTTCATGAGCATGAGCAGCGCCGGCATGATGACCGTACCGAAAGGATCGACGTGCTTGAGCGGATTGAGCGAAAGCCTCCCTTGGCTCTTCGCCGTGGGATCGCCGAGCTTGTAGGCCGCAAAGCCATGCGCCACCTCGTGGAACACGATGGCGGGAATGAAGCTCAGGACACTGCAGATGAGGTATGGGATATCGATTGAATTCATAGTGGTAGCTAGTCTACCCTGACAACGCCGCCCAAGACAGCGTGCCTGCAAAATTTCACAAGTTCCGAAATGTCGAAAGCCGAAAGCCCGACTCTGCGAGCGGGAAAAAGCGAGAAGCGCAACAATCGGACCCGATACATGGATTGCGGGCGCTCGGCGGAAGGCGCAGCCCATCGCGGCAAGGGCGGATCGGATCCGATCTGGCAGAAAATTCGACCTGTGTCAATTATAGAATTTATTACTTTATTGATAATGCGCCCGATTTCAGAGAATCACCTGGTCGCCGATCCCCGAAAACGCATGTGTCAACAACGTACTGTAGTACCTTTTGACACAGGTCGAATTTTGTGCCATATTCGGCCCTATCGCAGGCAAACCGCTCCGAAAATCCAGGGTTCGCGGCCTGTCGCCATTCCGGTAATCGGTTTCACTACGCTCGTCTTCGAGAAGAACCGTGCGCCGCTTTCCCATCAGCCGCCGTTGGATCCGGGCACCGCCCTTCCGAAAGAGCCGCCTCTGGCATCGAAGGATTACCGCAAGCCGGAAAACCCCCGTTGCCGAAGCACCTCGTACGCACCGACGGCGACGGCGTTGGAAAGATTGAGGCTGCGCAGGCCCTCACGCATGGGGATGCGCACAAGCTTGCCGGGATGGGCTTCGAGTATCCTCTCATCGATGCCGCGGCTCTCGCGACCGAACACGAGGAACGGTTCGGCGCCGTAGAGCGCCTCGGTATAGAGACGCGCTGCGTGCCCCGTGAAGAAGTGCAGCTCGCGCTCGCCGTGCTCTTCGAGAAATGCAGCCGTGCATGCATGGCGCACGATCTCCACCTCATCCCAATAGTCGAGCCCCGCGCGCCCGAGATGCTTCTCTGTCAGACGGAAGCCCATAGGCTCGACCAGATGAAGCACCGCGCCCGTACAGGCGCAAGTGCGGGCTATGTTGCCGGTGTTCTGCGGTATCTCCGGCTCGAAAAGAACGATGTGCAGGCAGCCCGCCTCGGGCGGCGTCGCATCGCGAGCAGAGCCGTCGCGTGCGGCGGGTGCGCAGGAAGGACCGGCGCTGTGCTCGGATCGCCCGAGGCAGGCGGGGGGCTGGCTCTTTT
>NZ_LT964679.1:1142281-1214773 GCF_900240215.1 Raoultibacter timonensis
CCTCGGGGGTTTCGCCAAGCACCGCGGCGCGCTCGGCAAAAACCGCCCCGTCGCCCACCGTGCCTTGCCCCATCACGCGTCCTCCTGCTGGCGGCGCAGCTCCTCTTCGAGCTCTTCGGTGAGCATGAACCATTCCTCTTCGGCGGCAGCCAATCGCTGCTTGAGCTTGGCGTGTTCGGCGATCGCGTCGCTCGATGCGTCCTCGTTGGTGTAGAACGAGGGATCGGCCATAAGGGCCATGAGCTCGTCCATGCGCGCGTTGTCGGCTTCCATCTGACGATCGAGTTGCGCGATGCGCTTGCGGTGGTTCTTGAGGGCAGCGTAAGCGCGGTTGCGCGCTTCGGCCTCCTTGCGCTTCTGCTCCTTGGTCTTCGGCGCACTGCCACGCGGAGCGGTAAGCAGTACGGCTTCCGGCTGCTCGTCGGAGTTCGCCTCCGCCTTTCGACCGCGCCGGTTAACCGTGACAACAGTCTCCTTCGAGCCCGATGACGAGCCGCGCCCGTTCTTGCCCGCAGGCGATCCCTTCGCGCCCGGACGCGAACCCTCGCCCACCATCTCGTCGACGAGCGACTGGCCCTGAGGCTGCTCGCCGTCGAGCTGGCCGCTCTTGAACAGGTAGTAGTCGTAGTCGCCGTCGTAGTTGGTAACCTTGCCGGGCTCCACTTCGATGATGCGGTTCGCCACGCCCCGGATGAGGTGACGGTCGTGCGTGATGAAGAGTATCGTTCCCTCGAACTGCTTCAAGGCCTGCTCGAGAATGTCGGCGCTCGCGATATCGAGGTGGTTCGTCGGCTCGTCGAGGCAGAGCAACGGCGTCGGAGCCACGAGCATCTTGGCAAGCGCAAGCCTGCTCTTCTCGCCGCCCGATAGAACGCTCACCCGCTTTTCCACCGCATCGCCCACGAAAAGAAACGCGCCGAGCAGGGTACGTACCTGCGATATAGACCAACCCGGCGCCACGCGGTCGAGCTCCTCGAACACGGTATTGCCCGAATTGAGCTCCTCGAGCTGGTGCTGGGCGTAGTAAGTCTTCGTCACGTGGATGCCGTAATCGATCGAGCCCGCATCGGGGGCAAGCGCGCCTGCCACCATTTTGAGCAGAGTCGATTTGCCAGCGCCGTTGGGCCCTACGAGCGCCACCTTATCGCCGCGGTACAGCGTCACGTTGAGGTCCTCGTACACCACGTGCTCGCCGAAGCGCTTCTGCACGTGTTCGACGCCAACCACCTTGTCGCCCGTGCGCGGCGGCTGTTTGAAGTTGAAGTGCACCTTCTTCTTCTCTTCGGGAACCTCGATGCGCTTGATCTTCTCGAGCTTCTTGACGCGGTCTTGCACCTGCTTGGCCTTCGTGGCCTTGTAGCGGAACTTCTCGATGAACGCCTCCATGTGGGCGATCTCCTCGGCCTGCTTCTCGGCGGCTGCCCTGAGCTGCTCGATGCGCTCTTCGCGCGTACGCAGATACGCCGAGTAGTTGCCCTTGTAGAGCGTCACCTCGCCGTTGTCGATCTCGGCCACGCGGTCGACCATGTTGTCCATGAACGCGCGGTCATGGCTGACCACGATGACGGTGCCCGCGTAGCCGCGCAGAAAGCCCTCGAGCCATTTGACGCTCTCGAGATCAAGGTGGTTCGTCGGCTCGTCGAGCAGGAGCACCTCGGGGTTTCTGATGAGCAGCTTGGCAAGCGCGATGCGCATCTGCCACCCGCCCGAGAACTCGGTCGTCGAGCGCTCGAGGTCCTCCTCCTTGAACCCGAGGCCGAACAACACGCTTCGAACGCGGGGCTCGAGCGTATAGCCGCCGAGCGCTTCGTACATGTCGCGCGCACGACCGCACGCCGCAAGCTCTGAATCGGTCGGATCGTCGCCGAGCGCGTGCTCGAGGCGGCGCAGGTGCTGCTCGGCCTGTAGGATCTCGACCTGTGAAGAGATGACCTCCTCGAAAATCGAGCGATCCTCCATCTCGATCGCTTCCTGTTCGAGGTAGCCAACCGCTGCGCCCTTGGCGAAGAGCACGCGGCCCGCATCGGCATCCTCCTCGCCCGAGATGATGTTCAAAAGCGTGGTCTTGCCGGCGCCGTTGGGCCCGACAAGCGCAAGCCGATCGTGTTCTTCGAGCCGAAACGTCACGTCGGAGAACAGCACGCGGCTGCCGAACGCTTTTGAGATATGTTCGAGTTGCATAATCACGAGGGCATATGGTATCGGTTCAACCGCTCGAACGCAAACGGAAAAGGTGGATCCGCTGACGTCTGCACACGCTTTGCATAGGTATGGTTTTCCACCGGGACAGGCAGAAAGCGCCCCCGGCCGCGGCTCGGGAGCGCTAACGCGTGCATCAGCTCATGCTCGGTATTCGAAGCGAATCCGGTTTAGGGCAGAAACATCGAGCACTGCTTTCCCTTTTCCGCCATTTTGACAGCCAGCTCCTCGAGCGTACCGTACTCGATGACGTCCGCGAGGCAGTGAAGGGCACACGCCGGGACCCCTCCCGCCTCAACGCGCTCGGCGCAGAGGGTGCAGTACGTCGTCGGAACGGGAACGAACTTTGTCTCCCATTTCCCGTCAAGCTTTTTCCAGGGTCCCAGCTCCAGAAGCTTTATGCCCCATTGGCCTTTCGGGAGATCGAGCTCGTTGCGGCACGCGATCTCGCAGGAGTGGCAGCCCGTGCAGTATTCGTTGTCTATCATCAATCCATAAGTAGCCATATTAAACCTCCTTCCACCTTCCCGTCGTTAGCCCTCAGCACGATAGATCTTGCAGGGTATGGCTCCATAGTGCGAGCCAAGGCCCAGCTTGCCGATCTCTTTGTGCGGCATGAGCTCGTTGATATTGGATTTCCAGACGCTGTAGAGTTCCTTATCCTTGTCTTCGGGATACCACCAGCCGTGATCGCAGCTTATGACATCCTCTTTTACAACCGGAGTGATTTTCGCAACCATCTTGCAGCGTCCCCACGGGTTCTCGATGTACACCCAGTCGCCTTCGTGTATCCCCTGCTTCTCAGCCATCGAGGGGTGTATCTCAACGGTTGCATAGGAGTGGATCTCGCGCAGGGAATCGATCATGCGATGCTCGGTGTGGAACGAGGTCACCTGACGAGCGCCCGTAACGAACGTGAGCGGATACTCTTCGGCCCATTCGGGACGCGATATCTTCGAGAAACGAGGCTCCTCGTAATACGGCAGGGGATCCTCGCCAAGATGCTGCATCACCGTGCTGAACAGCTCAACGCGACCGGTCGGCGATTTGAATCCGGGCTTTCCGTCGGCACGCAGAAGGCCGAGCTCGTACTGCTTGTACGGAACCTCGTACTGGCCGTACACCCATTCCTGAAGCGTGGGATAATCGATATCGACATCGGGAATGGAGCGGATCTTGTCGGTCAGATAGCTTTGCGTATCCAACCACTTCTTCTCGCTCGGGTCGCGGTCGGGATTGATGCGATGGTCGATGTCGAGCATGATCTCAAGATCGGATTTGCATTCGCCTTCGGGCTCGAGGACCTTCGTCAGCGCATTGAACTGGCCGGGCTGATTACACCCATGGAAGGTGACCAAACCCTCGTGCTCAAGCGCAGTGGATACCGGCAGCACCAGATCAGCGAGCGCTTGGATCGTGGGATTCATGAAGATATCGGTGGCGACGCAGAACTCCTTGTGACGGCACGCCTCAAGCCAGCGCATCGGCTGCTGCGTGATGCACGACGAGATGAAGTTCGAGCTCTGAATGAAGAGATACTCGATCGGGTACGGGCTTCCCGTAAGCAGCGTATCGAGCGTGCAGTCGGGCTGCGTCGTGTTGATGATGAAATCCATCGCAGGGTACTGCTCGTGACCGGCGATGGGGATGGGGTTCTCATCCTCCTTCTGAACCGTCATGCCGACACCGCCGCGGCCGGTCGATCCACCGTTCTTCATCGTCTGGCCAAGCTTGACGCCGCCGGGATTATCGAGGTTGCCGCAAATCGCGAAAATGCCCCAAACAGCGTGGCCGATCTGAATGCAGTTCGGATTCTGGTCCACTTTCAACCCGACAGAAGCGGTGGAGGGCTTTTGAGCCAGGCATCGGGCGGCCGCCCGGATATCGTCGGCCGGAACGCCGGTGATCTCTTCAGCCTTCTCGGGAGGCATGGTCCTCATGCGTTCTGCGTACTCGTCGAAGCCGTAGCACCAGTATTCGACGAACTCGTGATCGTAGAGGTCCTCCTCGATGATGACGTTGTTCAGCGCCATCGCAAGCGCCGTATCGGTGCCCGGGCGAAGCTGGAGATGGTACTCGGCATGCATAGCGAGCCAGCTGGCGCGCGGATCAGCGACGATCAGCTTCGTTCCGCGCTTCATCATGTCGATGACACTGTGCCCGAACAGGCCGTCGGGGTTTGACCAGAGCGGGTTGCGGCCCCACACGAGCATGTACTTCGGAAGCTCGTAGCGCGGGTCGTCGTAGCGGTCCTCGAACCCGAACGCGCCGTCGTACTCGACGTATGCGCACCCGAGAACCCAGTCCATTGCCGTCTGGCGGGGGATGATGCAAGACCAGCCTCCGTTGGCATGTATGGCGGTTCGGCTATGGAACACCTGATTGCAGAGCTGGAACTGGTAGGCGCTCGCCTCGCGCCCCGTGCCCGTCCACACCGATATGCTGTCAGGTCCGTATTTCTCGCGAATCTCCCAATACTTGGAGACGAGAATGTCGTACGCCTCGTCCCAAGAAATCCGCTCCCAAGCCTCGGGGTTCCCTCGCTGATCGCGAGCGCGCTTCATTGGATAGAGCAGTCGATCCTCATGATAGTAGTACTCGGGAAGCGTCAGGCATCGCACGCACAAACGCCCGTTGGTGATCGGCTGATCGGGATCCCCCTCTACCTTTACCAGCCTTCCATCCTTCACGAACACCCTCAACCCGCAGCCGACTCCATGGCACCCCGGAGGTGACCATTGGGCAGTCCGAAACACCTTTGTGCCGTCAGCCAGCTCTTCGACGGCGGGAGTGTCCGACACTCTACGTAACTCACTCATCCTGCATACTCCTTCCTGTTTCCTGCTCGTTGTCTCTTGCACAGCGCACGCAACTTTCTCGACTGCCCGTTCGGGCTTGCGAAAGCCACGTGCATTCGTCCTACGGCAAAGCCCGCTGACACCCAATCAGCGACCCTCGCTGCCGCGTTTCAATCATCGTTGCGAAAGGGGATCCCGTCATCTGCTGAGAGGTATGAAAGAGCCGATCAGGTAAGGTTTTTCAAACACGCCTGATCGAGCGTTGCGCCCTATGACTCTCAGTACTACCTTCCGTCGTCGCCCGTCTGTACTCGATGCGCTCGCCTCCGCAGCGCGCGCATTTCTTCGGGCTCTCCCCTGGCTGTATCTCCCGCCCGCAGTCGCTGCAGACGAGGACCATATTCGCGACTGGAAGATCGGGCATCGTGCATTTCCCGCAATGATTGCACTCGTAGCATCCGGCCATGATTTCGTCCTATTCCCCTTCTCCCTTGACGCTCGGCTTGCTTTTTCGCATATGATTTCGATACAGCAGCTCGACTCCAGCGAGCAGCGCGAACCCCGCTGCCCCGACGAGCATCCCCGCTGCAGCCGATGACGACGAAAGCAACGTCGTCTTGAGGGCTGTTATCACAAGGGGAGAGAAGGTGATGCCGATGTTGACGAACACGAGGCCGAGCGAAATGGCCATCGTGGCGCGCTTCTCCGCTTCGTTGCTCAAGTAGTATATCGTGCTCACTTCCTGGATCCCCGAGCCGAAGCCGAACAGAACTCCCCCGATCATGAGCATCGCAAACGATGAGCTGAACGACGCGATCAGCAGACCGAGCGCCAAAACGGCAAACCCGAAGGCAAGCGTTCTGTCCTTCATCACGCCGGACAGCTTCCCGTACGTTATCCCCAGCACGAACGCCACCAGGTAGTTGAGCGATGTTATCTTTGACACATCGGCCGATGTTCCCATGCCCTTCTCGCCGACCATCATGGCAATGTTCGAATGGAAGGAGAACGAGAACAATGCGGCCATCATGAACAGAAGGAGCAGATAGACGACTTTCGGCGTGAACAGCTCTTTGAGTCCCTGGGCCTTATCCTCTCTGTTGATGAGCTTTCTCTCAAGGCCTCCCCTCGGCAGGCGAAAGATCGTGATGAGAAAAACGGGAATGACCGCAAGGTAGACCAGATACGCGTTGCTCCACCCCGTCAGGGCCAGATACCCGACCACCAAGGCGACGACAGCCGCCCCGACGTAGTTTGCAGCCTGCTTGAACCCGAGCACCTTGCCTCGCTGCTTGCCGGACCATCCCTCGCATATGATCGCCGATGCGAGCGGGTGCATAAGACCTTGCGCGATTCCGATGAGCGCGCTGCTCGCAAAGAGGATGTAGATGCTCTGGGCTCGGAACAGCACGGGTATCATGCCGCCGACGAACAGGATCGCCAGCGCAACAAGCCCGATCGAGCGCTTTCTCACATACGATGCCAGAAAGCCCGAAAGGAGCATTGCCGGAATCGAGAGAAGCGAAGGTATCGAGAGAACCATCTGGATGACGACAACCGGAACATCGGGGAACTGATCGCCGATCATCGCCAGCACGGATGAGAATGCGCTGAACGCGCTATCGAACACGGCAAACGAGCAGACGGGTATCAGTACAATCGCATGCTCGACTCTGAAATACGCTACAATGCCTTTTATCCATGAGTGCATAGACCCTACCCCCATTATTTCGAAGATTCCCAGTGATGGTGCGATGCCCGGCTTTCGGCCCTCGCGGCTCGGGCCGTCCCTAACTTCGCCTCCTATACGCCAAGAACACGAGCAGCGACAGAAGCAGCGCCGCCGCGTTGAACGCAAAGGTCGCCGGGGCGCCGAACGTCTGCAGCACGAAGCCGCCCAGGACAGGACCCAGTCCCATTCCGATATCCGGCCCGATGTAAAACGTGTTCGCCGCCCTTCCGAGCTTCCTCTCGTTGACCTTTCGCACCGACTCCGCCTGAAGCGCCGCGTATGCCGACGCCTGCCCCACCGCCATGCACACCGCAGCAACGCAAACAGCCAAAGCCGAGCGAATCAGCGAAAGCTGCACCATGCCTATCGCGGCAACAGCGAGCGCGGGAACGACGACGGCAGCCACTCCCTGGCGATCGCTGATCCTGCCCGCTAACGGCTTCGAAGCGAGCGTGACTATCGAATACACGACGAAGTAGAGCGGTGCCCCCTGAACCTCGCCCTGCTCGCCCATGAACACGAGAAACGTATTGGTCGTCCCCTGAGCGACCATCATGAGCCCCGCTACGAGCGAGTACGCGATCGCGGGCCCGTAAAACATCGTGCTCGGCCTGAAAAGCACCGCCAAGCTCATCTTCGAGCGAACGTCGGCACCCCGAAGCAGGGGGGCATGATGCGACGAGGCGGCCGGAGCCTTGAACGTAACCGCGAGAACGAACCCCACGACAAGCAAACAGGCTGACAGGAGGTACACGACCGGGTACCCAAACGAGCCTCCCAAAGAGGAGCCTATGGCCGGGCCGAGCGCGCATGCAACGGTGTAGGCGATGCTCAACCACCCCACGCCGCTTCCCAAAGACTCCCTCGGAACCACAAGCGAAGCCATCGATATGATCAGCGTCGACTTGAACGCGAAGGCGAAACCCTGCACGGCGCACCATGCGCCGAGCATGAGCGTGGTTGTGGCGGTCGCGCAACCGAACGCGGAAACGGCAAAGAGCGCCGCTGCCGCCACAAGAAGGTTTTTCTTGCTGAGCAGATCTGAAAAAGACCCGCTCAGCGGACGAACCACCACGGCAGCCGTCGCAAGAAGCCCCGCGACGAATCCGGCGGCGGCAACGGAGGCCCCAAGCGATACCGCGTAGCTCGCCGTAATGGGCCTCGTCAGATAGAGCGCCATCTGCATGACGGTCTCCATCAAGAGCACGTGAACGTATTTGCGGTTCCACAGCCGTTCGGGATGCATTTCGCTCGTATCCAATCTGCTCGGTCATCCTCCGATCATCCCGGCCGTAAGCGACGGTGCCTGCATGGCTCTCTCGCGGCCGCACGGCGATCAGGCCTTCATGCGCGGCGTCGTTACCTCCGCCGTCTCGACAAGCCAGCCTATCGCCTTCATCCTCTTTGCGGCCTCCTCCACCACGCGGTGCTTGCCGCTGCTTTGCAGCGCCTCTTCATCGCAGGAATCCGACCCCAGAAGCCTCACGCATGCCGCCTCGATATCCTTATCCGAAAGCGTCATGCCCCTTCCTTCGAAAAGCGTTTCCAGGGCGAAGCCCTGGCGAAGGCTCTCCCCGGATCTGATGAGCATCTTCATGCTGAACTCCTCTTCGTTGGCTTTCTCTTCCTCGAAGTAGTCGTCCAAGGTCTTGCCCTGCATCGCCAGCTCTCGCTCGAGCTTGTCCATCTGGGCTTTGTACGAAGCCCGGTAGAAATCATCGTGAATCTCGCCTTGCAGTCGCTTTTCGAGCTCGATGTTGGCCAAGCGGGCTTTCGTGTCCTTGTTGAGTGCCCTTGCATCAAACTCCATATCCCGGCGCAGCTCTTCGAGAAACGATGCAACCGACTCGACAGGGGGAAAGGTTTCGCGCACCCACTCGTCGGTCAGCTCGGGGGTGGTTTTTCGCTGCTGGCTCAGCACGGTAACCGTCGCAACGTAGCGGTCCACATCATCGGGCGCAATGGCGCGCGGGCGCTCGACCGCGTACTCGATCGTCCGCGTCTCTCCCACGTGCATGCCGAGCATCCCCTTGATGAAGGGCGCGGGCATAGCGTGCTCGTCAACGTCGAAGAGCATGCCCTTGCCTGACAGGCGTGCGACGGTCTGATCGCCAAGCAGCGTCGTAACGTCAACCTTCACGTGATCGCCCTGCCGAACCGGACGCGGATCATCTTCAACGTATTGAGCATGCTGATCGAGGATCTCCGCAACGCAATCGGCAAGGTGCTCGTCGGTCACGATCGCCTCTTCCATCTCTATCCTTACCGGATCGTAGGAGCTCAGCGTGAGTTCGGGTCGCTCGATCACGGCCAAGGCGTACGAATACGCCTCGCCGTCCTCGGGGTATTCGAGAGCATGTATCCTGGGAGTCAGGGCGGGAGCGACATCCAGCGCCCTCAAAACCTCACCCGTCACCCGTCCGATAACGAAGTCGCGGCGCAGCTCGCGAAGGTGCTCGCTAGGAAGGGAATCCGCGAGCTCCTTCTCTATTTCTGCCCACGATGCGCCGTTTTGCAGATTTCGGCTTTCGGCCAAAGCATCGTAAAACTCGCCGAGAAGAGCGTGGATGTCGTTTGCGCTCGCAGACACCTCGATCTCAACGGCACCTGCCCCGGTTGCATTCACCTCAAGTTTTTCGAAGTCCATAGCATGTCCTCACGTCAGCGATTGCCAAGCAAACAGTTCCCACCTGCAGCTACCTTGCCAACTCCATGATCCGTGACACATCATCGACCTCTTCAAGATGCTGCACGGCATCGATGATCGACTCGATCGCCTCGGCTTTCATGGCGTGCTTGGCGTATGAGGCGCAGTCTCGGAACTTGCGAGCGAGGTCAGGCCACTGCATTCGATTTCTCGGATGTCCGTACACCGCATCGACGCGGCGCTCGAAGACGCGTGCGTCATCCAGCTCGATGCGAACCTTACCCGGAAGCATGGTCTTTGACAGCGTGCTCGCAAGGCTCTCGTCGTACTCGTACGATGTCTTCGCGCACAGCTCAAGCAGCATCGGATCCTTCAGCGCCTCAACCGAGAAGTCGCCGATCTCGATCTTGCGGTACGCGATCGCCTGGGCAACGGTGAACGGAAGGCTCAGCTTCGCGCCAGGTATCGACGGCGGGTTCTTGCGCACGTCTTCGGGCTCGAGGCACCGCTTGACGTCCTCGGCGGCATAGTAAAGCGTGATGTGCGCCACTCGGGCGGGATCGATGTCGTTGTCCTCGGCTAAGCCGAGTGCGGCATCAACGTGTGAATTCGTGAAACGACAGCACGGCCACGGCTTGATGGACACGCCAGCGCCCTCGAACCTCGCGCCCAAGTCGTCGAACGCGCTTTTATCGTACACGCCACCGTAGTAGACGGAGAAGAAGCCCGCCTTGCCCTCGAACGTCTCCTTGAGACCGGGGACGCCGTTCTTCGCGAGAAGGGCGGACAAAACGCCGGTCATGTTGGGAAACATCCCGTACAGGCCGCGCAGCGCACCAGGCTCGATGACGAGCTCCTTCGATCCGCCTGCCCTGTTGTAGGCGATTCCGAGCGCGTTTTCGGTCTCTTCAGCGCTCAAGCCGAGTATCTTCGCCGATGCGGCGGTCGCCGAGAATGTGCCGAGCAGTACGGGAAGCATCCAGAGCAGCCCTTCGTTCTCCCGCGGATTCGAGACGGCGAAACCGAGGCGGCAGATGAGGTCGTTGCCGACGGTCACCGCAGCGATAAGGTCTTTGCCCGATGCCGCAACGCTCTCCCCGAGCGTCAGCGCTGCGGGAACAACCGATGCACTCGGATGGACAAACGCATCGTCGTGCGCATCGTCGTAGTCGATGCTGTGGGCAAGCGATCCGTTCGCCATAGCTGCGAGCAGCTCGTTTCCTCGCTTCTCGCAGCCGACCACCGTACAGCGCCCGGCTCCCCCCAACGTGTCAACAAGACCGACGACGCTTTCGATCCCCTCACCTGCCCCGCTTCCCGCAAGCATGCATCCCAGCGTATCGAGAACCGCCATCTTGGATGCCTCGACCGCATCGCAAGGAAGCATGTCATAGTGCGTATCAGCGATGGTGCGGGCAAAAATCGATCCCAAATCCATGGTTCAGCTCCTCTCTGTCGCCACGTCCTCGCGGCATGCTATTCGGGTGCTCCGGGTGCACTCGGCGGCTTCGGTGCACCGGGCGCCTGAGGAGCTCCTGGCGCCTTCGGTGCTCCCGGTGCTCCCGGCGCACCCGGAGCCGATCCCACTTTCGGGGCTCCGGGCAGCTTGGCACCGCACTGATCACACGTATCGTTGCCAAAGTCGTTGTGCGCGCCGCATTGGGGGCACGTCTTGCTCATGTCGATTTCAGCTGGTCTGAAGCACATGTCGTTTACCTCTTTCTTTTCCTTTTTTCATACGGCCTCGACTGCGAAACCGTGTCGCAGTCGAGGCCCACAAGTACCTAAGCCGATGCGTCAGCCTCTTTCGACGCCTCTCGCCGTGCAAGATCCTCCGCAATCTGCTCCATCTTCTTCGGAGGCAGACGGTATCCGAAGAAGAAGGCAACGAATGCAATGGCGAAGGCGATTGCCGGTATCAGGCAGATGATGTTGATCATGCCCTGAGCAAGCTCCGGCGATGCCTCCATGCCCGACACGAACCCGATGGCGGCCAATCCGAAACCCGTCAGAGCGCCGGCTACGGCGTTGGCGATCTTCGGGCACCACTGGAATGTGGACATGATAAACGCCTTCGCAGTCTTGCCGTCGCGCCACTCACCGTATGCGATGGCGTTGGACTGCATACCCATCATTGTGCCGTTCATGAAGTTCATACCAAAGTACGCGCCGCAAATGCACACGATGAACGCCATTTCGCCCGAAGCGCCGACGAAATAGCAGAAAACCATGGAGATGCACGAGATGGCGATGCCCGCCAAATAGGTGATGCGGATGCCGACTTTTCGCGCGATAGGCTCGGAGACGAACGTCGCGACCAAACCGGTGATGTTGGCCGCAGTGAGCATCACGGCAGCCATGGCTACATCGCCGAACGCATACGTGAACACGTACATGGCCATACTCTGAATGGTCATCTGAGCGATGAAGCGAATGATCTCGGCGAACAGGCCGATGATAGCCGGCAGGTTGGTGATCCAGTACTTGATCATCTCAACCAACCCGACCTTCTCGCCCGGGTCGATCGGGGGCACTTTCTCACCGCGTTTCTTCGCCGCTGCCCGCTCTTCGCACAGCTTCTGCGTAGGATCCATGCCATCGATGCGCTTGTACATGACGATGAACATGACGATCATGATGATGCCGAAAACCAAAGCGAGCACCGTAAAGCCCATGGGGCCCGCGTTCTGCGCATTCTCTCCGGCGGGAACACGATACACCAGCCCGTTGATGGCGAGTATAGCCGGCAGGGATATGGCTGCAAACAGCACCTTGACCAGCATATTGCCCTGAGCCTTGCGCTGCGAGAGCAGCGTGCGGTCGGCCTCGGTACGGCTGATCACCGGCACGATCGACGTGGCTGCAATCATGAAGAAGCTCGCAAAGAACCCGCCGACGATCTGGAAGAATATCATCCACGCCGTCTTCGCACCCATATCCAGGAAGCTCGGATCGACGAACGTCATAAGCAGGCATACGAACGTCGCCGGAGGAGCGATGAGAAGCCAGCTTCTATACTGGCCGTGCTTGAGCCACACACGCTCGATGATAATGGCTGCGATGATGACGAAGAACCACTCGCCAACACCGGTTACCGCCTTGACCGTACCCATGACCGTCGGTTCGAGACCGCAGATCTCAGTCAGGAAGTACGACCAGTAGTTGCTATTCATCTGATTGAATGCCGTCCAAGTAAGCATGCCGAGGCCGTAGATGAGACCGAGGGCCTGCGTTACGTTGTTCCTGACAGCGTATTCAACCTTTTCCCCTAGTGAAGCTGTTGTTGTGCTCATGAAACCCCCTTTGATAAGCAATGGGCACTGTCCCGGCGCCTCCCGGCGCCGGGAGGCGCCTACTGGACCGAATACAGCACCATGCGAGGCTTGGTAACCTTCTTTGCCAGCTCCTCGATGGGGCCGAACTCCATGACAAGCGATTGGCAATGGTGCACGCAGGCAGGGACCTTCCCCGCATCGATGCGGTCCTGGCAAAGATCGCACCGTTGGGTTGGCATCGGCAGGTAGTCCCACTCCCACCTGTCCTCGTCAAGCTTCCATGGGCCAATCTCGGCGAGCTTGATTCCCCATTCGCCCTCTTTGAAACCCTTTTCAACCTTGCAGGCCATCTCGCAGGAATGGCAGCCCGTGCAAAACTCGTAGTCAATCAGAAGACCGTGTTGCGTCATGGCTCATCCTCCTTTCTCAGTCGTCTTTAGTCAGCCTTGTACACTTTGCAGAGTTGCGTTTTGTACGAAGACCCGTAACCGCTCGGGCCGAAATCTCCCTGGACGGTCAGGCAGTTGATGTTGGATTCCCAAAGGCCGAACAGCGAGGGCTCTTCAGGGTCCTTTTCCGGGAACCACCAGCCGTGCTCGGCGCTCACAACGCCTTTGAGCATGGTGTCGGTCAGATGCGCACGCAGCTTGCACGAGCCATGCGAATTCTCGAGAACGGCCCAATCGCCCTCCTTGATTCCCGCCTGCTCGGCATCGGCGGGATTGATCTCGAAGATGGGATCGGGATGGAACTCGCGCATCGACTTGAGCTGGCGGTGCTCCGAATGGAAGAACTCCCATGACCGACGTCCCGTGGTGAGCACCAGCGGATACTGCTCGAACAGCTCCGGGGTCGAATACGGGCTCTCGGGCGGCTCCTTGTGGTACGGAAGCGGATCCATGCCAACGTTGTTGTACATGTTGCAGAACAGCTCGACACGCCCCGAAATGGTGTTGAATCCGAGCTCTCCGTCGAAGCGGAGCTTGCCGGTGCGGAATTTGTTGTACTCGAACTTCGGGTATATGATGACCTTCTCGCGAAGCTCTTCAAGGCTGACCTCGATCGGAACCGTGGCCATGTTGTTCGTGCAGAACTCGAGCATCTCGGGAACGTCATCCCAGTAGAACAGATCGGGATTCATGCGCTTGCCCAGCTCGAGCATCATCTGCTCGTCGCCGATGGCCTCGCCGGTCTGAGTGACCTTCACGATGGAGCGCAGCGGCGTATACCAGCCGCGTACGCCATCGCGCTCGCAGCTCATGGCCATCGGGATGAACAGGTCGGCGCACGCCATGGCCGTTGGAGTCATGAACAAGTCGCATACCACAACATGGTCCATCTCCTTGTACACGTCGTATACGCGCCGCGCCTGCCCCGCCATGTTGGTGAACGCGGTGGTGCTGCACAGGAAGAGCATCTTGACCGGGTACGGCTCGCCCGTCTCGGCAGCATGGAGGATGGCTTCGGGAACCGCATGCCCGCCTTTGCCGATGGCGTTGAGCGCACCCCAGTTGCCGTCATCGCCGAGGCGATCCTTGCGGACCTCGGGCCCGAGCTGCTTCGAGACGTTTTCGCGGATATCGCTTTGGACGTAACCGAAGTCGATGGCGACGAACCCGCCGGGATTGTCGATGTTGCCGGTGAGGATCTGCACCGAGGCGATCGCCTGGGACGTGCCGTTGGCCCATTTCGTCTGGTCGACCGCAACGCCCCATTGCAGCGTCGTCACGCCGGCGTTGGCGATGAGGCGCGCTGCCTCGTATATCTTCTCTTCGGAAACCCAGCACAGCTCAGCGGCCATGGCGGGGGTGTACTCCTTTACGCGTTCCTTGAACTCGTCGAACCCGTAGCACCAGCACTCCACGAACTCGTGATCGTAGAGGTCTTCTTCGATCATGACGTTGCAGATTGCCAAAGCGAGCGCCGCATCGGAGCCTGGGCGCACCTGAAGGAACATCTTCGCATGCGCCGACAGCCAGGTGACCTGGGGGTCGACAACGAACAGCTCGCTGCCGCGCCGCATGCAGTCAATGATCCAGTGCCCGTAGAAGCCGTCCGCGTTGGCACGGACGGGGTTGTTTCCCCAGATTATGAACAGATCGGGACGACGGTACTCGGGCTCGTCGAACCGCTTTTCGTTGAGCTGCCCGCAGTCGGCGATAAACGTGGAGCCGAACAGCGCGTTCATCGCCTGCATGCGCGGCGTGTAGCAGCAGTTGCCAGCGAGAAGGCCGGCGTTGTCGTTCGGCGTGCCGAACCCGCCGTGTCCCAGCACGTTGGATTGCCAGGTAGCGTTCCTTCCCGTGCCCGCACCGGTGCAGATCGACTTCGCGCCGTACTTCTCAGTCGTATCGTTCACCATCTCTATGACAAGATCGTATGCCTCGTCCATGGTGATCTGCTCCCATTTGTCGAAGCCGCGGTCTTCCTTGGCGCGCTTCATGGGGTGTATGATGCGATCAGGATGATACACCGCCTCGACCATGGCGAGACAGCGCATGCACAAGCGACCGTCGGTAACCGCCGAGTTGGGATCCCCCTCGATCTTCACCAGCTTGCCGTCCTTATCGGTGTAGAACAAGACACTGCAGCCCTGATGACAGCCTGGCGCGGACCACTGGCAGGTGCGGGTGACGGTCAGGTCGCCCTCTTGGTACTGCCAATCCTTTTTGTATACGTTCGGATCAAAGCATTCCCTCATGCAAAACTCCTTTCAACATCGACTTCGCTATTTGACGCGCTCGCCCTTCTTTTGAGCACGCGCCCATACCCCCAGCATGATCAGGTTCTCGTCCGACACCACGTTGTCGTCGCCCACCTTGTGATACGTCATGCGAGCCTGCAGCTCTTCTGGATCGCGAAACTCGTACCTGATGTAGAGTTCGCCCTCGTACAGGTACGCCTCTTTGGTCTCCAGCAAGTCGAGAGTCGGCGCATATTTGTCCAACACCTCTTGATCTGCCATTTGAACCTCCTTACAATTAAGTCGCCCGATTAACCTGTCCGATACGTTGCCTTAGACCCCCCTTCGCGAACCACGATGCATGCACGAACCCCAATTCGAAGCATGCAAAACCGACGGGATGAGTTTTTCATTCCGGATTCTTCTGCACATCTGTTGTTGGATATGATTAGCCTGATTGAAATGCGACTCAGGATACTATCTGGGCGGAAAGGCGGGGGTATGACTCAGGGTATTAGTTTCGGGGATAACCAGATCAACGGGATGTTTTCGGAGAAAACCGCGCTTGGTATCGTGGGATTCACCCTTTTTACCGCAAGCAGCTTGACGAGCGTATACAGCCCGGTGTTCTTCACCGCCGTATCCGAATCACCGACTATCATCGGATGCTTGCGAAGCATTATGTTCGTCAGCATGGCCGCAGTGTTTTTCGTCCTGTACCGCTTCGTGAGGAAGCGGGACTCTTTCGTCAGATCGAACACCGTCAGAACGGCTTTCTTCCTGTTGCAGCTTTTGCTGCCAGCAACCGTGTTGGTCGATCGGCTGACCGGCATCGAGGTGCCTTTGGCCCTCGTCGCCCTGGCCTGGGCATTCTGGGGTATAGCAAACGGTTTTTTTGCCTGCGCGTGGGTCGACGGACAGGGAAGCATCGACGAGTCGTACATAACCAAGATAAGCTTTTGGTCGTTCGCCCTTGGCAGCTGCCTCGTAATCGGCATGTCGGCCATGACATCGCCAACCAATATCGTAGCAATGGCTGTCTCCACCATTGCATCGTTTATTTTGCTATTGCGCGCGTTTCCCCATGGCTATGCCGAATCGGACGTTCATGACGAGGAGTGGCTTATAGAGAAGAGCAAGTTCAATCGCAACGGATCATACATCATGCTCGTAGACGGCATCCTCATTGGCATAGTCGCTTGTTTCCTTTTTTACTCGATTAAACAAACAGGGCTCACGCCTGCCATATTAGGCGTCGCCCTCATCGGCACCGCCATCTTGTTCTTCATATTGCGAACGCATAGCCCCGAGCTGCTCTCGTTGGAACACAGCCAACTTGTGTTTCTTCCTATAATCGTCTGCGGACTGCTATTTATGGAGTTCACGGAAGCCCCATGGCAGCTCGTGTTCTCGCTTGTGCTGTTCATCGTGCTCTATCTCTTCGATTTCACAAACTCAGCCGTACTCTCCCTGAGGGGCAATCTTCTTTCGATTTCAGCATGCTACTGTTTTTCGAAGGGTCGCCTCTTCATCGTTGCCGGACAGGGTATCGGATGGGCGTGCGGCGCGTTTCTCACCACGGAACTCGGAATGATGGCCATGCCTGTGTTCATCATTGTTCTCATTGCATCGGTATGCCTCTACATTACCGTTGCTGCAATAAACCCGAACAAGTATCCGCTTATCATAAACACAGACAACGAACGTTTTCCCGACAAGGACACGAATCACCCACCGAAGAGCGAACCCGCTGTCATCGAACGGCCATATAAACGTAAGTGCTCGCTTGCTGCTCAAAAGTATGACCTCACGCCACGAGAGGGGGAGATATTATTTTACCTTGCCAAAGGTCGCAACGCCAAATACATTGCCGATCAGCTATTCGTTGCCGAGCGAACAATCAAGACCCACACGTATCACATCTACCAGAAAATGGGCGTTCATTCGCAGCAGGATCTCATAAACATCGTTGAAGGCGAAGCGTCCCCTGCCAATTGACCAAAGAGCCGCATGGCTTCAAGGCCGCATAGCGTGCCGGTCTGCCAGACACCCTACTCGATCGACTTGAGGCTCTCCACCATGTCGATCTTCGCGAGCTTGCGGCGCATAGCAAGCGCCACGAGCACCGCGAACGCTATCGTGAGAAGAAACGCTATGACGAAGCTCATCGCATGGATCTCGCGGCCGAACATGACCTGATCGACCTCGGCGGTCACCACGACGAAGTTCTCCATGAACACACCGAACACAAGCCCCGCCAAGCAGCCGATGACGGTGAGCAGCATGATCTCACGGAATATATAGGCGTCCACCTCGCGCGTCGTGAAGCCGAGCACCTTGAGCGTCGCGATCTCGCGCTGCCGCTCGGTAATGTTGATGTTGGTGAGGTTGTAGAGCACCACGAACGCGAGCGCCGCCGCCGCTACCACGAGCACGACGACGATCGAGTTCACGCTGCCGAGCATCTTCTCGTACGAATCGATGGTTTCGTCGTTGTAACCCACGGTGCGAACCGATTCGATCGAAAGCAGCTCGTCGCTTAAACCCGAACGCACCGCCGGGTCGGAGGATGCTTTGGCGAAGATGGTCGTGAACTCGGGGGCTTCCCCCGAAACGCGCTCGTAGAGCTCGGGCGTCATGAACACGTACTGGCTCACGTAATTCTCCATGATACCCGTAACCGTTACGGTATAGCCCTCGTCGGTGGTGTTGCCGATCGCGTCCTGCTTGGAAAGCGTGATGGGGTCGCCCACCTGCAATCCGAGCTCGGTAGCGATCTTCTCGCTGACGAGCACCGCTTCGCCCGAAAGCTCGAGCGGCACGTGCCCCACGCGCTCGCGCATGGTGACGAACGATTGGAACGCTTCGGGATCCTCCGGCACGATCACGTGGACGCTCTGGTCTTTCTCGCCGGGGGCGCTTGCCGTCATCGAGGTCGTATCGGCGTACGTGTACGCCTCGATCGCGTTCTTGTCGTCGATGGCGCTTCGCACCTTGCCCATATCGTCGTCGGTCGGATCGTCGGATAGGCCGATGGTCGTGTTGTACTGGTATATCTGCCCGAACTGCTTGGTGATGATGTCGTTGATGGCGTCGGAGAGGCCGAGACCCGTCAGCAGCAGGGCCGTGCACCCGGCGATGCCGATGAGCGTCATGAAGAACCGCTTCTTGTAGCGGAAGATATTGCGGAACGTGACCTTCCACGAGAACGACATGCGCCGCCACAGAGGCCCGATGCGCTCGAGCAGGATGCGCTTGCCCGCCTTGGGCGCACGCGGGAGCATGAGCGTCGCAGGCTGCTCGCGCAGCGTTGCAACCGCAGCGGCCGCCGTGGCCGCAAGCGTCACTCCGATGCCGAGGCCCGCCGAAATGGCCGCGAACACGGGGTCGATGGGCGTCGGCGCGACGGGCACCGTATAGATGATGCCGTACGCGTTCATGATGACCGCAGGAAGGAGCTGCGAAAGCGCGAGAATTCCGACGAGGGCACCGGTACCGCTCGCGATGCCCGCATAGGCGAGGTACTTCATCGAGATGCGAGCCCTGCTGTAGCCGAGCGCCTTGAACGTTCCGATGAGCACGCGCTCGTCTTCGACCATGCGCGTCATCGTCGTGAGAGCCACCAGCGCTGCCACGAGGAAGAAGATGAACGGGAACACCTGGGCTATCTGGTCGACGCGCTGCGCATCCGACTTGAAGCTCTCAGCGCCGACGTTCTTCGTGCGGTCCATGACATAGATTTCGGGCGCCTCGATGTCGTCGATCTCCGCCTGCGCATCGTCGATCTCCTTCTCAGCGTCGGCGAACTTCTCTTCGGCTTCGGCCTTCTGGCTCTGATATTCGGCCAGGCCATCCTCGTATTCGCCGAGTCCCTCTTCGTAGCTCTGCTTCCCGTTCTCGTAATCCTGCTGCCCCGAGGCGAGCTGCGCGCGACCCTGCTCAAGCTGAGCCCTGCCGTCCGATAGCTCGGCGGCGGCTTGGTCGAGCCGAGCTTGGGCGGCGGCGAACTGCTTCTCGGCAGTGTCCTTCGCGGCAGCAAGCTCCGATCGAGCCTGTTCGAGGGCTGGAATACCGCCCGCGAGCGCGGTCTTTATCTTCTCGACGTTCTCTTCGAGCGCAGCCACCTGCGCGGCCAGCTCCCCGTAGCCGGGATCCGTGGGCTGCATGCCCGCAAGCTGCTGCTTCGCAGCCTCGAGCTGCGGTTCGAGCCGGGAAAGCGTCGCCTGGGCCGTGTCGAGCTGCGCTTGCTGCTCGTCGATCTCCGCCTGGGCCGCATCGAACCTCCCTTGCGCTTCGGTGCGCTGGTTGGCGAGCTCGGCCACCCCGGCGTCGTACTCGGCCTGACCTGACGATATCCGCTGCTCGCTCGATTCGATCGTCGCCGCCGCCCCGTCGAGCTGCGACGGCGTCGCGTCGAGCGTCTCCTTTGCGGCATCGAGTTCCTGCTTGGCGTCGTCGAGTTTCTGCTTCGCCTCGTCGAGCTGAGTCTGGGCGTCTGCGCGCTCGCGCTCGTACTCTTCCCTATTCTTGTCGAGCTCGTCTTGCGCCTCGCGCTTGACCTCGTCGAGCCTGCGCGCCTCGAGCGAGGGGGCCGCGTCCTCGATGCGCGTCAGCACGGCCGCCACCCTTTCGGCATACCCCTCGCCCGAGGCGAACTCGTCTTTTGCGCCCGCGACGGCGACGTAGGCCTCGGTGTAGGGCTGATCGGCCTTAAACGATGAGGTGGGCACGTACATGTACTGCGCAAGCGCGCCGCTTCCGAGGCTTGTCGTTCCGAGACTTCCCGAGGACATGTAGTACGAGGCCCGTACGAATCCCGTAATCGTATAGGTTTTCGAAACGAGCGTATCGTCGAAATCCTGCGACCCCTCGGAAAGCTCGATCGTATCGCCGACTTTCAACGGCGTCGCCATCACGGCGTCCGCCGACACCACGCACTCGTCGGGCTCGGTAGGCCACGTTCCCTCGACGAGCAACGGCCTGTTCAGGTAGTCGGAATCGTCGGACACCGCGTTCAACCCGTCCGATGTGTCGCTCACGCGCGCCGCGTCGATGTCGAGCGAGTGGATGCGCACCGTCACCTGCTCGCCGCCCATGAGCGACATGGCGTCAACCTGGTAGGCGCCCATCACGCCCCCGACGCCCTCGATCTTTTCGAGCGCGGCGATGTCGTCGTCGGTCAAGCCCATAGTCGAGAGCACCCGAATGTCGTACAGGTCGGTGCCGTCGTAGTAGGCGTCGGCTGCAAGCTCCATGTCGGGAGCTGTCATGCGCAAACCCGCGTAGAAGCCCGCCCCGAGCGCGACGATGGCCGCGATGGCAAGGAAGCGGCCCCACGAATGCGAAATCGATCGCCAGAAATCTTTAGAGAAGGCGCTTCGCATGGACCCTTACCACTCGATCGTCTCAGCCGAAACCGGACGCTCGTTGACCTCCACGCCTGCGGCCCTGCCCTCGCGGACGTGGATCACGCGATCGGCGATGGCTGTGAAGGCCTGGTTGTGCGTGATGAGCACGACGGTGCGGCCCATGACCCGACTCGTATCCTGCAGCAGCTTCAGGATCGCCTTGCCCGTCTGGTAGTCGAGCGCACCGGTGGGCTCGTCGCACAAAAGGAGTTTCGGATTCTTCGCAAGGGCGCGTGCGATGGCGACCCTCTGCTGTTCGCCGCCTGAGAGCTGCGCCGGGAAGTTGTCGAGACGGTGGCCGAGGCCGACCTGTCCGAGTACGTCGGCGGCGTCGAGCGGGTCTTTGCATATCTGGGAAGCGAGCTCCACGTTCTCGAGCGCCGTAAGATTCTGCACGAGGTTGTAGAATTGGAACACGAAACCTATGTCGTAGCGGCGGTAGTACGTAAGCTCCCTCGCGTCGAACGAGTTCACCTCGCGACCGTCGAGCACGATGGTTCCCGACGTACACGAGTCCATGCCGCCGAGCATGTTCAGAAGCGTGGTTTTGCCGGCGCCCGAAGGTCCTACGACCACGACGAGCTCGCCTTCTTCGATATCGAAGGTCATACCGTCGACCGCAGCGACTTCGACCTCGCCCATCCTGTATGTCTTCCGCACATCGCGAAACTCCACGAACGCCATACTGACTCCTCCGTCGGTTTCATCCATTATAGGCGTTGTTCGGGAGCAGCAGAAAATCGGCACGGTTTCGCGATAAAGCAGTACCGTCGCGCAATGCACGCTGCAGTCGGACGGAATCAGGCCCCGGTCGCGCATCGACCGGGGTCCGCGCATCGACCGTTGCGAGACCTGCCAAAAGCGCGGCGGTATCAGAAACGGGCAAAAAGAGCGGTCGACGCGGCGCATCGAAAGGCAGAAGTGCCCCACAGGATAACCAACCCTGCAGGGCACCGTGCCGCCATCGAGCAAGCGTCGTCGAACGCGACGGCGAATAGCGGGGCCGCGAACAAACGCGCCGTCCGCAACCCTGCGCTACGTTACAGGCGCTTAGCGCACCTTGATGAACAGCGTGCAGACGATCGCCAGCACGAGCAGCGGGATGAGCAGCACGTGCGATCCCATCGACCAGCCCATGGAGGGCACGAGCCACCCGAGGGCCACGCCGCCCACGAACGAGCCGATGCTGCTCGAGAAGCCGAGCATCGCCATGCCGGTTCCCTGGTTCTCCTTGTTCGGGATGATCTCGGGGACGGCGGCGGTGGCGCAGGTCGAAACGAACGGCGGGAACAATCCGCACAGCACGATCGCGATCCACATCATGCTGTCGCTCGTGAAGCTGAAGAGGAACCAGCAAGCGATCGTGAGGATGACGAGCGCGCCGACGATGCACCACTTACGGGTGCCGAGCTTGTCGGATATCACGCCCGCAGCCATCGAGCAGATGATGTTCATGAACGTGATGACCGAGGTGATGAATCCGGCAGCGGCCATGTCCATCCCGTGCTCCATCTGCAAGAACGTCGGGAAGAACGTGTTGACGGTGCCGTTGATGCACACGTTGTACACGGCGAACATGATGCCGAGCATGATGAGGCTCACGCTGAAGGCCTTGAGCATGCTGACCTTCTTCGCGGGCGCCGCACTCTGGTCTTCGGCTGCGGGCTGCACATCCTGGTCGGGCTCTTTATAGAGGATGAGGAACAGGATGAAAGCGACGATCGAGAAGCCGATGGCGAACCACCAGATCGTCTGCCATGCGCCCGTCGAAGAGTAGAGCGCCGGCACGAGGTTCATCATCACGACCGATCCGAACGGCATCCAGATGCCCCAGATGCCCGCCGCAAGGCCGAAGCGCCGCGCGGGGAACCACTGGGCCAGAGCGGCAGGCGCGAGCACGCCGAAGAAGCCCATGCCCACGCCTTCGAACACGCGCGAGACGAGGAGCATACCCTGGCTCGTGGCGAACACGCCGATGAGGCCGCCCACGATGCACGAGGCGATGGCGACAAGCGAGATCTTCTTGATGCCCACCTTCTTGGCGATGCCCGCAGCGGGAAACGCGAGCACGATCGAGACGATGGTGAACACCGACATGAGCCAGCCGAAGGTATCGGGCGTGAAACCGAACGCCTCCATCATGACGGGTCCGAGCGTGGGAACCTTGAAGAAGTTCACCGGAACGGTGAAGCTTGCGACGAATACGACGGCGAGGATCACCCACGCGTAGCGCGGCGTGGGGCGATTGTCGATCGCCTGGGTTGCTGTTGCTGTTGCTGACATTGAAACCCCCTTTTATCCGATGAGGATACGATTTGATTGAAAATCCCATGAAAATCCCGTGCAAGGTTTTTTGGTATCCGAGCACTTCGAACTCATGTGCATTGCGAGTACGCGTACACCGTATGGCATCACGTGCTTCGCTTGCGAAACGTTTCGGCCCGTGCCCGCTCGGCCCGCTTGCCCGACCTGATGAGCACCGAAGCGACCAGCGCGAGGACGAACAGCGGCGCGAACAGCCATAGACCCGTTTCCACCCACCCTACGTTCACGACGAAGAAGCCGGCGAGGACGGGACCCGCGAGCCCGACGAAGTTCTGCCAGAACGAAAGCACCGCGTTTCCCATGCCCGCCTTCAGGTGGTCGTTGCCGGTCGCCTCGGGGATGACGAGGCGCACGCCCGTCGAGACGAGCGGCGAGAACACGCCGAGGCACGCCATGAGGACGATGGCCATCGGCGCCGAGGAAGCGAAGAACACAAGCGAGCTCGTCACGCCGAGGATGATGCACCCCGCCACGAGCAGCCCCTTCTTCGCGCCGAGCCGATCGGCGACCAAGCCGACGATCGGGCAGCCGAAGATCGAGAGCAGCTCGGGGATTCCGGTGATGGACGAAGCCACCACGTTGGTGAGCCCGACCTCGGTTTCGAGGAACAACGGATAGTACGTGTTGATGACGGTGGCCACGACGAAGTTGAAGCATCCGAAGATGAATCCCGCCAGCCACACGTCGCGAACCTTGAGAACCATGGCCAATTCCCTGACGGAAGTCTTGTTCGTATTCTCGGCGTGGCTCACGTGCTTCGCCTCGTCCGAGTACGGCGCGACCGGCATCTTGAAGAACGCCGCGTAGAGCAGAAACGCGACCGCCGCCACCGCCGAGCCGAACCACCACACCGACTGCCACCCGTACTGGTTGGTGAGCGTCGGTGCGATGTTGAGCATGAGAAACGTTCCGAACGGCATGCAGGTGCCCCATACGCCGAGCGCCACACCCTGCCGCTCGGAGGGAAACCACGCGATGAGCGCCGCCGGCGCGGCGACGAAGATGATGCTGTTGCCCACGCCTTCGATGAAGCGGCTCACGAGCAGCAGCGAGAACTCGGTCGAAAGCGCCCCCATCGTGGAGCCGACGAAGCAGCACCCCACGGAAAGCAGGACGACGCGCTTCACCCCGAAGCGCTGCATGATAAAGCCAGCCGGAAACGCGAGAATGATCCCCATTACCGAGAAGATGGCCATGATCCAGCCGAATTCCTCGACCCCGATGCCGAAGTACGGCATAAGCGTCGTCGCGATGCCCGGCGCCTTGACGAAGTTGAGCGGCGCGGCGAGGCTTGCGAGGAACACGACGGCCAGGATGACCCACGCGTAGCGCGGCACCGGCTTCTTCGTTCTTCCTGATCGATCCAACGTTGCGTTCATACATCCCCCTGTCAACCGCGTTCGCGGGGCCGGCACCACCCCTTGTTTGCCGGACCCCGAACGCCGTGCGAACTGCACTGCCTGAGACGGCCCCGTTTCGAGGCCTACAAACCAGGCGCCTTCGGCGCTCCGGGNCGGAAACACATAGCATACATCCTTTCTTACCTATTTCCGGCATGATAGTTCCGTCTGGCCGCCGATCCCTCGGAGGCCAGACGGTATTCCGCTCACGAAGGCAGTGGGTAGAGCACCACGTCTTCGATGTTCGGTGAAACCCTCGCATCGATCTTCGACAGCTCCTTGTAGCAGTAGCCGTCCTTGAAAAACGACACGGTGTAGAACCCTGGATCGAGCTTTACGAGGCGGAACTCACCAAGCGTGTCCGAATAGGCGGACGAGGCCTTGCCTGTCACCATATGTGTAGCGGTGACCAGCACGTTCGCCAAGCACTTGTCGGCCTTGGGATCGTACACGGCACCCGCGATAAAGGGCTTCGGCAGGTTCACGTAAGCGACCTGCGGGTCGGTGCCGTACTCGGGATGCAAACGCTCGAGGGGCGCGTACATGTTGTCGACGGTCAACTCGTCGGTGTCGACGTAGGTGAGCGCGTCGGCCGGGCAGGCGGTCACGCAGCGCGGCTGCTTCCATCCCATATCGAGCAGATGCGCGCACATCGTGCATTTTTGCGGCAGATCGAGCTCCTCGTTGTAGTACACGGCACCGTACGGGCACGCCTCGGCGATGGCCCTGTTGCCGACGGCCTTCTCGGGATCGATGATCACGTAGCCGTCCTCGCGGCGATACACCGCACCCTCGCCCGCCGCGATGCAGGGAGCGTTCGAGCAGTGCTGGCACATGACCGTCACACGGTGAAGCTTCATGCGCGTGCCGCTGCCCACCTCGGTCTCGTTGCACTTGACCCAGAACTGGCTTTTGCCCTGGGGCTTGGCAATGGGCGACCAGTCGTTGTCGCAGTGCTCGTCCTTGCACGCCTGCTGGCACAGGCAGCACTGCATGCAGCGATCCGGATCGACAAGTATCGTCTTCATGGTTACCCCTTCCAATTGCTCGTACGGTACTTGCCGGCGAACCCTTCCGGGTACTCCCGGGCAAGCGCTTCCAAATCGGCCTTCTCGATGCCGACGAGCGTCGAGTTGTACGCGCCGCCCACGTGGTGCACCGACATCGGATCGGGATTGGTGATCGCGTTGATGTCGCCGCTGCGGTCGAGCTTGCACGGCGTCGGCTCGAGCGGATCGTTCCACGCGCCGTAGGTCAGCCACACCACGCCCGGCATGACGCGGTGGGTGAGCTGCGCTCCGGCAAGCACGCCCCCGCGATCGTTGAACGCGCGGATGATGTCGCCGTGCTCTATCCCCAAGCGCGCGGCATCGTCGGGATTGATGTAGGCGGGCTCGTACGGGTAGCCGTCGGGTCCGTACACCTTGTAGTTCTCGGTCAGCCACTCGCAGTCGTCGAACTTTCCGTGGAAGCGGAACTTCGGGTGCGCCTGGAGGTCCTGGAAGGGGTACTTCTCGGCGAGCGGGTCGTATCGGCCCTCCTTCTCCTCGATGTAGTGCGGCACCACGGGGATCTCGGGGTTGTCGGGCCCGTAGTAGTTCCAGATCAGCGTAGAGAATATCTCGACCTTGCCCGTGGGCGTGTCGAGCGGATGGTTCTCGGGATCCTCGTAGAAATCCTTCCACTGCTTGTTCTCCACGTAATCCTCGATCGCAGGCCAGACGTAGTAGCCCTTCTCCTTGAAGTCGTCGTACTCCATCGGGATGTTCGTGCGGGTGTACATCTTCTCGAGGATGGTCTCCTCGGTATTGCCCTCCATGAACTGGTCGCCGTAGCCCAGGCGCCGCGCCAGCTCCTCGAATATCTCGAGGTCGGTCTTGCTCTCGCCGATGGGCTCGATGCACTTCTTGCTGTACACCGCGCTCCGCAGGTTGATGACCGCCGTGGGCACGTACTGGCCCACGCTGCCGGGCTCGGTGATGTCCTGGCGCTCGAACAGCGTCGTGATCGGCAGCACGAGATCGGCGTAGCGGCAATCGCGGTTGAAGTACACGTCGGCTACCACGAACGTCTCGACCTTCGGGCTCTTGTACGCCACGTGGTCGCGCAGCATCTTGCCGGGCTGGTTGGTGAGCGTGCCGCCGCGCTGCCAGTAGAAATGGCATTCGGAGTGGCCGGGCATCGGGTACTCGCAGGTCTCGAGGTACATCTCGGGATTGAAGTTGTCCTGATGGCCGCCGTGCCACTTTTGGGGCGGGTTGTACACGCAGTCGTAGAACTTCTGGAATGTGATGGACTGCTTGACCTTGTTCGGGTAGTAGTTGTCGAGCACGACGTTCATGCCGCCGTCGGCGTAGCCGGTGGGGCCTATCTGCTTCTCGCCGTCGTAGGGGCCCGCGATGAACAGACCCGGGCTCAGCATGTTCACGCCGGGCTTGCCGAATCCCTGCATGACCTGCAGCGTGCCGAACAGGCGCGCGAACTCGTGGGCGAACGTGCGGCGGCAGGCGCCGCCTGTGAGCACCCACATCGAAGTGGGCTTCGAAGCCCATTCGTAGGCGATCTGTTTGATGACGCGCACGGGAACGCCGCATATCTTTGAGGCCCATTCCGGCGTCTTCGGGATGCCGTCCTCGGCTTCGCCCAGGATGTAGGTCTTGAACGACTTGCCGGCAGGTGCGCCCTCGGGCAGGTGATCCTCGTCGAACCCGACGGCGTGCGTGTCGAGGTACTCCTGATCGTAGAGCCCCTCGGTGATCCAGATGTAGGCGATCGCGCAGCCCATGGCGTTGTCGGTGCCGGGAATGATCCGGATCCACGAATCGGCGGTGAACATGCCCGTCTCATTGTAGAGCGGGTCGATCACGATGACGCGCTTGCCGAGATCGTTCCAGTACTTCCAAAGACGGCCCGTGTCGATGCCGTTGTAGGTGTTGTGCATGATAGGATCGGTGCCCCATAAGATGATGAGCTCGCTCTCGCGCGTGATGTCCTGCAGCGAGTCGGTCGCGGGCGGCAGCCCATGGCCCTGCCAGTCGCCCCAGAGGAACGGAGCGCCGCACGCCCAGCCCTCCCACGAGTTCGGCGTGAACTCGCGGTGCGTGGCGCCGATCATGTGCCAGAAGCGGAACAGGTCGCTGAAGAGGAAGTGGAGCGAGCCCCACTCCGGATGCGCCGAGTACGAATAGGCGAACGCCGAGGGCCCGTAGGTGTCGAGGATGCGCCGCATCTCGGTTTCGATGATCGCATACGCCTCGTCCCACGAGATGCGCTCGTATCCGCTCACGCCGCGGTTCTCGGTGTTGCGCTCGCCGTTGGGATCCCAGTCGACGCGCTTGAGCGGGTACTTCACCCGATTCTCCGAATACACGGACTGCTTCGAAGCCAAGCCCCACTGCAGAAGCGGTTGGATGAGCGGCGGCTTGTACTCCTTGCCGTTCTGCACGACCTTCCACGATTTGGCTTCGCCGGGCTCGAACTGCATCGGCTCGATGCGCACGATCTTGTCGTCTTTCACGTGGACGAACATCGGGCCCGAGGTAGAGCAGGTCGTCAATCTCGTGGTTCCGTCGCTCGACGGATAGCGAGGTGTTTCTGCCATGTGCTTCCCCTTCCTTATATACGTTTGCCGCATGGTCTCGTCATGCCATGCTCGACCCGCGGATTGCGGATTCGGCACTTTGGTAAGAATGTACCCTTGCAAACGGAAGGGCTATCTGCCTAGAATATGAAACGGACGGACGACGTTACTACCGTCGGTATTTTTCTTCTGTACTACTCTGGGCATTACTGATCGCCGATCTCGCTGGAGGCACCCATGGCTGACGGATTCGACCCTGTCATCGTGCGCGACGAGCGCGCCGAGATGACCTCGCTTCTCATGATCGTCGGGTTCGCCTGCTTCTGGGCGTGGTTCCTCGCCGCGTTCATGGGCGGCATCTTCCACCCCGGCAGCACCGATCTGTTCTCCGAGCTGTTCGTGAGGCTCTGCGCGCTTGCGGCTATGGCGCTCACGCAGCTCGCCACCCATCTGAAGCTCGCGGTGCGCCTTTCGGACTACGCCAAAACGAAGCGGCTGTTCGCCCTGATCGTTGCTTTGGCGGTGCCCATCCTCGCTGTGACGATATGGGGCCTTTACACCGACATCGCGCCGCTGTTCGTCGCGTCGATCGCCTGGATCATGCTCGGCGTCTCGATGAGCCTGCTCTTGCTCTCGTGGGGCAGCATCTGGGCGACGCTCGACCGCGAGGAGTCGTACAACCGCACGACGGCGAAGCGCCTCGCCTGGTCGATTCTGCTCGTGGCGTGCCTGTGCGTCTTCATCAAGCTCGCCCCCCTCCAGCTCGACATGCCGCTCGCCTTCGGTGCCTACCTCGTATCGGCGCTCTTGCAGATGGTGTGCTCGCAGCGCATGGCCCAGCCCGAAAGCGACGAGGGCGAAAGCGATTCGGGCCAGAAGCTCCAGCTGTTCTCGCGCACCCGCTACACGCCTCTGTGCATGGGCGCGTTCTTCGGGTTCACGCTCGCCTTCATGTTCTCGGCGTTCGGCACCGAAACGGCGTCGTACGCCATCGTCGCGAGCGTGTTTCTCGGCGGCGCGATCTCCGCATTCGTCATCATCGTGCTCAGGCGCGTGCCCCGCATCACGACCGTCGAGCGCATCCTGTTCCCCATCTTCGCCCTGTGCTTCATCGCCGCGCCGTTTCTCGAGGCGCATCTTCGCCTGTATCCGCTTGCGGCCATCGCCGCGGGCCTGAGCTTCTACTTCCTATCGCACTGGAACACGTTGCTCATGATGGCCTACAAACACGAGCTTCTGCCCATCTTCCACTTTTCGCAGGGAACCATCGCGCCCTTCGAGGGCCTGGCGCTCGGCTGGGGCCTTCAGACCGTGTTCGTCGGACTCGGGCTCGATCCCGAGTCGACCGTGCTTCCGAGCTGCCTGGCCATGGCGTTTCTCACCACGCTCATCCCCGCCATCGTGTCGTACAAGTCCAACGTCGCCGTCGAGGTGCTCTCCATGGCCGAGGACGGAACCCTGTCGATTCTCGAGCAGGGCGAAAAGAGCGAGGGGGCCAAGGGCGCCTGGAAGAAGAAGTGCCTCGCCATCTGCGAGCGGTTCGACCTCTCCCCCCGCGAAACCGAGGTGTTCCTGCTGCTCGCCAAGGGCCGCAACGCCGAGCACATCCACAACGAGCTCTACATTTCGGTGTACACCGCCAAGACCCACGGCTACCGCATCTACCGCAAGCTCAACATCCACTCCCAACAGGAGCTCATCGATATGGTGGAGGGCAATTACTGCCCCGAGTAGTACGCCCGCGCCCGCGTTTTCGCGCCTTTCATATTCTCGGCCGTCTATTCCTCTCGCCGATGCTGCCCGACCATAAGATCCCGAACCCTATACCGGATGGGAGGTGAACCGCGGCCTCGGCGGCTGAGCAACGTCTGCCGCGTCGACCGAGGCCTGATTTCAGGAAGGGACGAGACCAGAAGGGAGCCAGACTATGGCCGATCGCTATCCGAACAACTACATCGACGAAGACGGCATCAAATGGACGAAGGGGCGCTGCTTCTTCTGCCACGGGCACTGCCTTTTGTACGGGGGGAGCAAAGACGGGAAGCTCGTGAAGCTCAAGGCGCTCGAACCGCAGGCGGAGCACTGCGAGCGCATGGGCAAGGACGGGCACAAGTTCCTGCGGTTCCACTACCATCCGAAACGGATCAACCACGCCCTCAAGCGCGCGGGCGAGCGCGGTGAGGACAAGTGGGAGGAAATCCCCTACGATCAGGCGATACGGGAGATCGCCGAGAAGCTTTCCGCCATCAAGGCGGAATACGGGCCCGAATCGCTCATCGTATCCGAGGGCACATACCGCTCCGATCATCTGTGGGCGCGCACGCGCTTCACGAACCTGTTCGGCAACCCGGGCAACATCATCGACCCGGGCACCGTGTGCTGGTGCTGGACCTACACGCTCAACATGTCGATGGTGGGCTGGCCGATCGAGACCACCATGCCGCCGTGCGGATCGGAGGCGAACACCATCGTGGTGTGGGGCTGCCGCCCCTACGAGAAGGGAACCGCCTACGGCAAGATCTGGGAGGAGATCACCGCGGCCACCGAGCGCAAGGTGAATCCCGCGCGCCTGATCGTGATCGACCCGTTCGCCGGCGTCGAGGCGCTGCACGCGAGCGTGCATCTGCCCATCCATCCGGGCACCGACCTCATCATCATGCTCGCCTGGATCAACTACATCATCGAGAACGACCTCTACGATAAGGAGTTCTTGAAGTACTGGAGCAACGCGGTGTTCCTGATCGACAAGGAAAGCGGCCAGCTCGTGCGCGCATCCGACATCGACGCTCGCGGAAAAGAGGAGGATTTCGTCGTCTGGGACGACATCGCGGGCGCGCCTCTGCAATGGTGCTCCGACGAGAACCGCTACTACCGCGACGGCGAGGTGGACGCGGCGCTGCGCGGCGAGTTCACGCTCACCCGTGCCGACGGCACGCCGATGACCTGCGTGACCGTGCTGGAGCGGATCGCCGAGCGCATGAGCGAGTACACGATGGACATGGCCGCCGAGATCACGGGCGTCGGGGCGAACCGCCTCACCGACGCCGTGCAGATCTACGCGACGAACGGGCCCGCATGGATCGCCTGGGGCGTGGGCGGCGGCGACCAGCACGGCTACAACTCCACCGGCTCGGGCATCGCGAAGACGATGCTACGCATCCTCACCGGCAACGTCGACAACCGCGGGGGCGAGTACCTCGCCGATCCGGGACTCGTCGAAGAGGACGGCACCAAGCGCTTCCCCCTGCGCGACGCCGAGCTGGAGTTCTCCGAACTCGTGTCCGACGAGATGCGCGAGAAGTTCCTCGGCAACGACACGTACCGCATGATGAGCTGGCCGGGCTTCACCCGTGTGGACAAGTGCTACCGCAAGATGTGGAACATCCCGCGCCCCATGCTGCACCAGCTGCTCGTGGCGCCCACGCTCGCCTGGGACGCCATCCTCACGGGCGAGCCCTACCCCGTCAAGGCGATGATCGCCTGGGGTTCCAACCCGCTCGCCTGGGCCCCGAACACCAAGCACGTCTACGAGGCGCTCAAAAAGCTCGACCTGCTCGTGGTGGCCGAGTACTGGAAGACGCCGACGGCGGCGCTCGCCGACTACATCCTGCCCGCCGCCGACTCGCTCGAACGCCCGATCGCGACCACGAACGAAGACGCGATGGACGTGTTCCTGATCGGCGACCGCATGTCGCGCCCCGTCGCCGACAGGCGCAGCGACTACGATATGTTCCGTGCGCTCGGCGTGGCCCTCGGCCAGGAGGAGCACTGGCCGTGGGAGACCTACGAGGAGGCCATCGCGCACCGCTTCGAGCGCACCGGCATCACCTACGAGCAGGCCGTCGAGAACACCGTCTGGGCACCCGGCGACGTGGAGTTCTGGAAGTACGCCAAGGAACTGCCGAACGGCCAGATCAAGGGCTTCGCCACCCCGTCGCGCAAGGCCGAGATATTCTCGAGCATCATGCAGGAGATCGGCTACGACCCCATCCCCGCCTACCGCGAGCTGCCCGAAACGCCACGCTCGAACCCCGAGCTCGCCAAGAAGTACCCGTTCAGGCTCACCGTGGGAGGCCGCTGGAATCCGATGTTCCATTCCGAGTGGCGCGTGCCCGGCTGCGGAACCCGCTCGATGTGGCCCGATCCGATCGTGCAGATCCAGGTGACCGACGCGCGCATCGCGGGTATCCGCGACGGCGACTGGGTATGGATCGAGACGCCGCGTGGGCGCATCCGCCAAAAGGCCAAGCTCGAGTGGGGCCTCAAGCGCGGCACCGTGATGGCGCAGCCGAGCTGGTGGTTCCCCGAGCTTCCCTCGGAGGAACCATGGTCGCAAGGAGTGTTCGACTCGAACGGCAACGTGCTCACCGACGACTCCTACGAGTCGCTCGACCCGGCAGGCGGCCAGTGGATCGCACGCGGCCTGCTCTGCACTATCTACTCCTGCATCGACGGAGCCGATCGCGTCGACTCCGAATCGCCCGTCGAGGACTTCATCGACGGCAACGAGGAGGGCTTCTTCCACCGGGAGTACGAGCACCTCGCCTTCGCCGACGTCAAGAAGATGGGCTAACTTCCTGCCGTGCGGTTGGCTGGCAAACGCCGACCGCACGGCAACTCCCCCGCACGGCTCGAACCGCTGGGCTACTTGGCGGCCGCCCGTGGAGCAAACGGGTGGCCTCCGCCAAGTACCGCGGGGTAAGGCACGTATTGTTATCGCTACCCGTTACAGGAACCGGGTAGCTCCTGCCCTGGCAGCGAGCAGGCCCGAAAATGACAGAAAACAGGAGTATTTCGTCGCTGTATGAGTTCGTCCGAAGCACATTCGGGCATAGCATGTTGCCGCAAGTCGCTGAACTGGCCACATGCAGGCATCCGAACGCGGGCGGCTGCATTACCGGTATCTCATAGCCCCGAGATGACGAAAAACTCCTGTTTTCTGCCGCGAGCAGAGGGTTCCGCTGCAAGAAGGATCGGCACCCTTTCGCCCATGGCTTCCGAACGCCCCTTTGTCTCAACGCACTGCACCTGAAAGGAATCCCATGAGCGCACCGTACCGATTCGCAGCCGCATCCACGATTTCGCACGATCCGTCCCACTGCAACGGCTGTCGGGAGTGCAAGCGGGCCTGCCCCGTAGAAGGCGCCCTCTCTTTCGACGAGGGCTCCGCCGCACCCCGATTCGATCGCACCCGATGCATTCGATGCCACGCATGCGCAGAAGCGTGCGGAAGCGATGCAATCGGCAGCGTCCCCGCCCAAACGGACCGGCCCGTTATCGCCGCGCCGGGAGCACGCCCCTACCGCGCATGAGTTCGCACGCATGCGATCGCATGACAGTATTCGCTATTCGCATTTTCCCTTGTCAAAGAGCTGTCTACCATCAATTACTACTCGCAGCAGTACGCTGAAATCGAGCAATTCACATCCGCAGTAGGCAGATTTTCACCGCATTCTTCCCACAATGGAGCCACGATTTTCGTTTTGCTTTATAGGGCTGGGAGCGAACACGGTGCAACCGATATGCACGGGAGGCGAACGAGCGCTGCGGCAGCAGCGAAGTCCTTAGTAGACGCACTTAAACGCACGGCAATCACTACTCAAGGAGGAAGTTGCATGGAAGACAGAGGATACGTACTGGTCCCGCATGAGAAACCGTTCCAATACGAAGAGGACGGGCTCACGGTCACCCGCTCGGTCGCATGGTCGGGGCCGGGATGCCACGATGGCTGCGGGGTGCTGCTCTACACCGACGAGAACGGCACGCTCGTCAAGTGCGAAGGCGACCCCGAGAATCCCTTTTCGGAAGGCCGCTTGTGCATGAGGTGCCTTGCCGTTCCCGACGTGACGCATCATAAGGACCGGCTGCGCTACCCCATGAAGCGCGACCCGAAGAATCGCGGCAAGGACGTGTGGGAGCGCATCAGCTGGGAGGAAGCGTACGATCTCATCTACACCACGTTCAAGGAAATCTCCAACACCTACGGCGCCGAGACCATCTTCACGGGACACGGCACGGGGCGCGACATCGCCACCTACATCACGCGCCTCGCCGCCACGATGGGCACGCCCAACGACACGTTCCCGCTGGCCGGCATCGCCTGCTACCTTCCCCGCGTCGTCGGCTGCTTCGCGCAGACCGGCTCGTTTTGGGTCGCCGACTGCTCGCAGCAGTTCGCCGACCGCTACGAAAACCCCGAGTACCAGCCGCCCGAGACGATGTTCATCTGGGGCAACTATCCGCTCGTGTCCAACTCCGACGGCCTGTTCGGTCACTGGGTCATCGACCTCATGAAGCGCGGCATGCAGGTGGTCATGATCGATCCGCGCGTCACCTGGCTCTCCAACAAGGCGATCGAGCACCTGCGGGTACGCCCCGGAACCGACGGCGCGCTCGCGCTCGGAATGCTCAACGTCATCATCAACGAAGGCCTCTACGATCGCGATTTCGTCGACAAATGGTGCTACGGCTTCGAGGAGCTCGCCGAGCGCGTGCAGGGCTACCCCGTCGAGAAGGTCTCCGAGATCACCTGGGTTCCCGCCGACCAGATCGTGCGCACCGCGCGCCTGCTCGCAAAGAGCAACAACGCCGCTTTGCAGTGGGGCCTCGCCATCGACATGACCAAAGAGACGGTTCCCGTTGCGCAGGCGGTGCTCGCACTGTTCAGCATCACGGGCAACCTCGACGTTCCCGGCGGCCTCATCGTGCCGCCCGAGATACTCAACTACCTCAAGGGCTGGGGCGGCGACATCCTTTCGCAGGAGCAGTGGGCCAAGCGCATCGGGCCCGAGCGCTACGAGATATTCGACAAGGGGCCGCAGATGCTCCATCCCGACGTGTGGGCCGAAACACTCCACACCGAGAAGCCCTACAAGCTGCGCGCCGCCTTCCTGCAGACGAGCAACGTGCTCGCCTGCGCGGGCGCCCAGCCGAAATACACCTACGAGGGGCTCAAGATGCTCGACTTCGTGGTGGCGGTCGACCTGTTCAAGACGCCCACCATCATGGCGGTCGCCGACGTGGGGCTGCCCGCCCCCACCCTCCCCCGTCTCTTATTCACATCTCGATGTGNTGTTCAACCCCGACGCCTGGCCGTGGGACAACACCGAGGACATGTACAGCGAGATACTCGAAGAGACGGGCATGACGTTCGAGGAGCTGCAAAAAGCTGCGCCCGCCTACATGCCGTTTGAGTACCGCCGTTTCGAGAAGGGCTTGCTGCGTCCCGACGGGCAGCCCGGCTTCAATACGCAGACCGGGCGCATCGAATTGTGGTCGCACTACTACAACAACGTGCACCTCGATCCTCTTCCCTACTTCGTCGAACCCGAGCCGGGACCCGGATCGACGCCCGAGCTCTTCGAGGAGTACCCGCTCATCCTGACCACGGGCGCGCGCGACTGGGCATCGTTCCACTCGGAGCATCGCCAAATCGATCGTTTGCGCGCGTACAAGAAGAACCCGACGGTCGAGGTGCATCCCGAGACGCTCGCAGCGCTCGGCCTCGCCGACGGCGATTGGGTGTGGGTCGAAAACCACCTGGGCCGCGCGAAGCGCAAGGTCAAATCCACGCCGATCGTCGATCCGCGCATGGTTGCAGCCGACCACGCCTGGTGGCTGCCCGAATCGGATCCCGAAAAGCTCTTCGAGGTATTCGACTACAACATCAACGCCCTGCTTCCCTGGTCGCCCGGCAAGAGCGGGTTCGGTGCGAACTACAAAAACAGCATCTGCAAGATATACAAGGTCGAGGAAGGAGAATAGCCATGACCCGTTACGGTTTGTTGATCGACCACGAGTGGTGCACCGGATGCCATTCGTGCGAAATGGCCTGCCAGATGGAGCACACGATGCCAGTTGGGCAATGCGGCATCCTCGTCAAGGAGATCGGACCCTGGCAGATAGACGAGACGACCTGGCAGTACGGGTACCTGCCCGTACCGACCCGCCAGTGCGACCTGTGCGCCGACCGCACGGCGAAGGGCAAGGCGCCGACGTGCGTGCAGCACTGCCAGGCGCGCTGCATGGAGTACGGGCCGATCGAGGAGCTTTCGAGGAAGCTCGCCGAGAAACCCGAACAAGCGCTGTTCTGCGTGGCCTGACCGAGGCCCCGATCCCGTTCGGCGTTCGGCGCATCAGACGCAATCAAAGCGGCTCGAAACGGGTCAATTACCACATTACCGCAGTTCGTACCATCTTTTCCCAAACGGGCCCGAGCAATGTTCGGGCCCGTTTTCCCGCATGCCCGCAAGGCGGTCTCCCCCGTATAGCACAATTTAGGTAACAAATTTTCAAACGTTACGTCCCAGCTTCAAAAGAGGTACGAAACGTTTTCGATCGAGCCGTTAGGGAACCACGGACGCTTTCGCGGTCGTATTATCGGGCCAAGGTTAACCGAGCAAGCAAACGCTCAGCCCACCGGAATCGCCGAAGCAGCAGGGCCTTGACGGAAGGCGGCGGACCGAACGCTTGCAGCGAAGCGCTCCGAACCGAATCTGTAAAGCGTCACGAACGAAAGGAACCACCCATGAGTCTCGAAGAGAGAAGGAACCGCGCCCTCGCGCTGTCCCAGCACAAGCACGAGCATATGCGTGCCCCCCACATCGACAAGACCGCCATCAGCCCCTACGACGATTACTGCGACGGCTACGGCATGCCCGGCGCCTACGGCAACGGCTACGTGTCGATCCTGAAGGTCTCGGCGGGCACCGTCGAGAAGACCGACGACGGGCTCATCGACCGCATCGTCACCTACGACAAGGCAGAAGCGGCCGATGCCTACATCGGGCAGATCAACATGCTCACCGCCTCGTCCTTCTGCGGCATGGCCGGCCAGGTTTGGGGCTACGACCTCGCCCGCCATGACGATATCACGTCGGGCAAGAGCCAGCCGCTGTTCTCCGTGAAGCAGTTCGATGGCTCCGAACTCAAGGTGTTCGACGCCCAACCGCTGCTCGATGCCGGCAAGGAGCTCTTCGGCACCGAGGAGAACCGCCGCTACCACCTCATCCCCGGCGCTCACACCATCTGCGCGAACAAGGGCATCACGGCATACCGCCCGAAGTCGGGCGAGCTTCAGGACGGCGAGGCGTACGGCGTGTGGTCCTTCATCGCCATATCCCTTTCCGCCGACCGCGACTTTTCGGCAGACCTGTTCATCGAGGATGCGGGCGTATGGACCGAAAACGATAACGAAGAGGACATGATCGCATTCCTCGAAGACCATCGCAAGGAGATCGTCTGGTCCGTCGTCGAGTGCGGACGCGACTCCAACGTGCTGTTCGACCGCACCTACGTCGGCTTCGCCTACCGTATGATGAAACCCGGCGAGATCGGCAACGCCATCACCGTCGGCCCCTACGTCACGCTCGCGCGCAACGCGGTTCCCGCAGACGGCTTCACATCGCTCAACGACATCAACCTGACCGAATGGCTGAAGGAAATGAACTTCCAACCCCTTACCGATATCGCGCAAGGGTAATTGAGACAGGACTGGAATCATGGCAGACAAATCATCTTCCGGTTCCAGCGGAGCACCGACCCAAGACAGCACCAAGAAAGTAGGCCTCATCGGCCTGGTCGGCATCGTCATCAGCGCCATGATCGGCGGAGGCATCTACAACCTTCCGCAGAACATGGCGCAGGATGCCTCCGCGGGAGCCATCATCATCGCCTGGCTGGTGACAGGCGTCGGAATCTGGTTCATCGCGAACACGTTCCGCATCCTTTCGGCAGCGCGCCCCGAGCTGACCAACGGCCTGTATGCGTATGCGGAGAAGGGATTCGGCAAGCTCGTCGGGTTCTTCGTCGCGTACGGGTACTGGATCTGCAACTGCTTCGCACTCGTTGCGTACTCGGTGCTCATCATGGCCACCCTGAACTACTTCATTCCCGACTTCGCCGGAGGCAACAACATACCTTCCATCATCGGCGGGTCCATCATCACGTGGATCATGTACTTCCTTGCGCTGCGCGGTGCAAAGCAGACGAGCTTCTTGAACATCATCGGCACCATCGGCAAACTGGTACCCGTGATCATCTTCATCCTGGCCGTTGCGACCATCTTCAAGTTCTCGGTCTTCATGGACAACTTCTGGGGCATGAAAGACGGCGTTGCCCTCACGCTCGATTGGGCCAACGTCATGCCGCAGGTGCAGTCGACCATGCTCGTGACGCTGTGGCTGTTCCTCGGCATCGAAGGCGCGGTCGTGGTGTCGGGCAGGGCGAAGTCGCAGACCGCCGTGCGCAAGGCGACCATGATCGGCTTCTTGGTCACGCTCGGGCTGTACGTGATCGTCTCCCTGCTGCCTTTGGGCGTCGATTCGCAGGAGGCCGTCGGCAAGATGGCCGATCCCTCGATGGCCGCCATCATGCTCCAGTCGTTCGGCAGCTGGGGCGAGATCATGGTGAACGCCGGCGTCATCATCTCGGTTTTGAGCTCGTGGCTCGTCTGGATGCTCATGCTCGGCGAGATGCCGTTCGCGGCAGCGAAAGACGGCATCTTCCCCACGGCATTCGAGAAGGAGAACAAGAAGAGCGCACCGTCGACATCGCTTCTGTGGACGACCATCGTCATCCAGGTGGTACTCGTCGCATCGTACTTCATCGGCAGCAACGCCTGGACGACCATGATCAGCATCACGAGCGTCATGGCGCTGCCGTGCTATCTGTTCTGTACGCTGTTCCTCTTCAAGATCGCCCTCAAGAAGGACAGCTACCCCACGGGCATCTTCGCGAGCCGCACGAGCGCCATCGTCACGGGCGTGATCGGATCGGTCTACGGGCTCTGGCTCATCTACGCGGCGGGCCTGAACTACCTCATGGTGGCCTGCATCGTGTACGCCGTCGGCATCCCGCTCTACATCGCGGGGGTCAAACAGCACGACGCGAAGGCGAAGCTGTTCACCAATAAAGAAAAGATCATCGTTGCGGTGGTGATCGCGCTCGGCATCGCCGGTGCCGTGTACTCGGTCTTGCAGTTCGGTCATTTTTAGAAGCCCGTATCCCACACGGCAAACCGCACCCCAGGCGCCTCGCATCCATCATGCGAGGCGCATTTTTCATCCAAGCAGCCCCGCGGCGCGCGCAGCGCGGCGCCGCTAAGACCCGCGTGAGCACCGGGGCGCACGGCGCATGCGCCAAAGGGACATGCAGCCCGTATGCGCATGCAACGGTCGGGCGCAATCAGGGCGCGAGGCGCATAAAGCTCTTCGGCGCGCACGCGAAAAACGCTATACTGGTGTGATCGTATTCGCATATCCGTACGACCACGAAAGAGAAACCGCTATGAGCATCGACAGTTACGAGGCGAGCCGCAAGCGCTCCGACGAGATTCGCGCCGACCTTCCCGAACATCCCGAGAAGTACACCATGTTGACGGGCGATCGGCCGACGGGGCGATTGCACCTCGGCCATTATTTCGGCACGATCCGCGAACGCGTGGCGCTCCAGGACCTCGGCGTGGCAACTCGCATCATCATCGCCGACTACCAGGTGATCACCGATCGCGATTCGACCGAAAACATTGCCGACAACGTACGCAACATGGTTATCGACTATCTCGCCTGCGGCATCGATCCCGAGAAGACCATCATCTTCACGCACTCGTCCGTTCCCGCCTTAAACCAGCTCATGCTTCCGTTCCTTTCGCTCGTAACCGAGGCCGAGCTTCTACGCAATCCCACGGTTAAGGCGGAAATGGAGGCCTCGGGCCACACGCTTACAGGCCTTTTGCTCACCTATCCCGTGCACCAGGCGTGCGACATCCTGTTCTGCAAGGGCAACATCGTACCCGTCGGCAAAGACCAGATGCCCCATATCGAGCAGACCCGCCAGATCGCACGACGTTTCAACGAGCGCTACGGCCATGTGTTTCCCGAACCCGACGGCCTGCTGAACAACTCGCCCGCCATCCCGGGCCTCGACGGCCGCAAGATGTCGAAGAGCTACGGCAACGCCATTTCGCTTTCCTCCACCGACGAGGAGACGGCGAAGCTCATCAAGAAATCCCAAACCGATGCGGATCGCACCATCACGTTCGACCCGGAAGCGCGCCCCGGCGTATCGGCACTGCTGACCACCGCGGCGCTGTGCACGGGCCGCACCGAAGAGGAGATCGCCGCCGAGATCGGCGATGGCGGATCGGGCACGCTGAAGAAGTACGTCACCGAAAGCGTGAACGGCTACCTCGCCCCCATCCGCGCCCGCCGGCAAAAGCTCGCTCAGGATATGGGCTATATCGAAGAAGTGCTGCACGAGGGCAATCGCCGCGCAAACGAAATCGCCGACGCTACGCTCGACGAAGTGCGAGCGACGATGGGCATGGTGTATTAGCATCCCGCCTCAGAAGCTCTGTCCGCGCATCGGGGCATCCGAGAGGAGCCCCTATGCGCGTTTTCAGCCGGATTGCCGACGGCGAAGCCCGCATAGGTCCTTCGCTTCTTGATCCGAAAACAATTCGAACCCCGAAAGGGGTTCGAACGAATCAACTATGGCTCCCCGGGTAGGATTCGAACCTACAACCCTCCGGTTAACAGCCGGATGCTCTGCCGTTGAGCTACCGAGGAATGGGCTGCGCTTCATGCGCAAGTGGAAATTATACCGCAACCCGGATGTTTGGCAATACCGAATTTCAAACCGTTCGAATACTTTTTGACATGCGGTTACCTCAAACCGCCGATCCCTTCGTCAAACGCTCGATAGCGGCAAGCTCCTCGGAAGAAAACGCCTCCTTCTTCACGATCAATGCTCCCTGTTTTTTGCACGTCATGACGAACAGGTGCTCCGTTTGATCGGTTCTCTCGACATCTTCGTAGAAAACGACAAGCTCGCCGTTTTCACCTCCCGCCTCGACCCGATCGCCGAAGAACGCCACCTCGTGCTCCACCGCACCGCCGCGGGGTCGCGCTCGTTTGAACGCGACGTATCCGAAAACGATCGGAACGATGAAACGCATCGCAAGCAGCACGGCGGCCACGCCTGCCGCTTCCATCATGATATCGTGATTGGCGATATGGAAAAACGCATCGAACGGCAAGAGGACGGCGCAAATAAACATCAGGAGCAGCGCAACGGGAAGGGCAAGCGTATTGAGCACCTTGAGATGCGTTCCGCCAAGCCACTCGCGATAGTCGCCCATCGTAAGCGTCACGTTGCTTCGAGCTACCGCATCCACAGGTGCGTCCACATCCTTTTCGCCGTATGCCGTTTCGCTGTTCATATATCCCCACCACGCTACCGCCGCCATATGGATGCCCGATGGACATCGGCAGCCTTTCATCGTTTCGTTGGAGAACGGGTGCACAACCTTCAGAATGTTTAAGGTTTTACTACGAACATTTGTTTGCTATACTGAATGATGCGATAATGGATGAAGGGAGCCTGAAAACATCATGATCGTCAGCGCGTCGCGTCGCACCGACATACCTCGATTCCATATGGACTGGCTTCTCAACCGCCTTTCGGAAGGCTACGCTCTCGTCCGAAACCCCATGAACCGCTCAAGCGTTTCCCGTGTGCCCCTTACTCCGGAAGCCATCGACTGCATTGCGTTTTGGACGAAGAATCCCGAACCCATGCTCGAGCGCCTCGACGAGCTTTCCCCGTACCCCTATTACGTGCAGTTCACGCTGAATGCATACGGGGCCGATATCGAAGGGGCGCTGCCACCGAAAGCCGATCTCATTCGGACTTTCCAAGAGCTCTCCGCCGCCGTCGGGCCCCATCGCATGGTATGGCGCTACAGCCCCATCCTCATAAGCAAGCGCTATACGATTTCCCACCATCTTCACTATTTTGAAACGTTCGCCAAGCGCCTCGAAGGCTTCACCTCGCAATGTCGCATCAGCTTCCTCGACGTGTACCCGAAGATAGAACGCCTTATGGGCAGACGGGGACTGCAATGCGTAGCACCCGAGAAGGAAACCTTTCTTGCGAAATCGCTCAGCGCCATTGCGGCGTCGTATGGAATCGAATGCGGCGGCTGCGGCTCGATGGATCTCGAAGCGGCGGGCATGAAGCGCGTAGGCTGCATCGACGCCTCGTTCGTAGAACGGGCAACCGGCCTCAACGTCGCCGAAACGGGTACGGAGAGCTCGCGCGAGGGATGCTACTGCATACCGAGCGTCGACATCGGCGCGTACGACACCTGCGCGAACGGTTGCGTGTACTGCTATGCGAACGGCGGCGGCGAACGCAACGCCCCGAGGAGGTTCGACGCGTACGACCCCTTATCCGAAATGCTGTGCGACCGTGCCGAACCGGGCGATGTCATCGCCGACAGAAAGGCAACGAGCTTGCTCGTTGCGCAGACAAGGCTCGTGCTGTAAAGGACGCAAGGGATGCCGCGCAACCCTACAGCGAAGACAGTGAATGCTGCGGATCGTGAAAAACGAAACTCCCTAACGAGGGAGTTTCATCTGAATTTAGAATGGTGGGCCCAGCAGGATTCGAACCTGCAACCAAAGGATTATGAGTCCTCTGCTCCACCGTTGAGCTATAGGCCCGCGGGTTCCGCGCATGCTTTCTCGCGCGAGTCAGTATTCTATCGCAAGTCCGTCTATACCGTAAGCCCCGAATATCAGATTCTCACTTGCGCTCGGACGACATGACCGCTAAAATACTTCGAGCACGCGGAAAGCACGGCTTTTCGAATGCGCGTTCGGTCGCTTGGCTCAGCGGGAGAGCATCGCCTTCACACGGCGGGGGTCACAGGTTCAAATCCTGTAGCGACCACCATAAACAACAGGCCATCGGCTCCCGGTGGCCTGATTTTTTTCATGACACTATTTCGGATGCCCGAGCGCTTCCGTCCGCCGATCCTCTAAAATCATCTCGGCCTCTTCGCAGAGCGCAACCGTGCTCGCATGCACATGCTCGGCAGAAAACAGCAGCACGTTGAGCGTGCCTTCGATGTACATCTCCGGATCGCTCAGCTCGGAGCAAACGGCCATGCGCGTACATTCGATCGCACGAGCCAAATCGCCGGCGGAGTTTGCCGCATTCCTTAAATTGTCGATGAATTCGATGGATACCGTAACCGAGCCACCGCAAAAAAGACCTCCCACGATACAGTCACCCTCCTAGAGCCATCGCTCCGAATCGGCGGTGAGCACCCCTTGACTGGCAAGGCTGCGTGGATACCCGTTTTCATGTCCCCTCCTCTGCGTAGGTTCACTATATGCCCATTAGAAACTATGCACAATATATAGTAGGTCAATTCATCATATACACACAATACATACTAGGCGTATGGTATCATATTGAGGCAAAGGAGGTCGTTCGATGAAAGCACAAGACGCACTGCGCGTGGCAATCTGCTCGTCTGGCAAAAGTCAGGCGGGCATCAGCAAGAGCATCGGCAAAACGCGCAACTACGTAAACGCACTGGTCACTCAGGCCGACAACACCGGCGGCACTCTCGAGTGCGGCACCGTGGCGGGCATTGCAAGCGCCTGCGATTACGCGCTCGTCCTCGTTCCCAAAGGGTCGGAACCGCCCGATTCCCTCGTCATCGACCCGCCCGAGAAATAGAGGCGGCTGCAGCCGACACCGTCTTGTTGGGCATTCGTTTCCGTACCTCATCCAGCACCAAAGGTTTCCTCCTAGAATATTCGTTGACAGAGAACATCAACGAATGGAGGATCCCATGTCCGATATCATGAACAAGATCAAAGACACCGCTAACGATGCGAAAAACGCCGTCAAGGATGCCGCCCACGACGCCGGCAACGCGGCAAAAGACGCTGCACACGATGCAAGGAATGCCGCCGAGGACGCAAAGACCGATCTTGAGAGCAGCATGGGCAAATAGGCGGTGCGGGTTCGCCGAGGTCGCGGCATCCGCCAACGAAACCGCACCCGAGCACAACCGCATAAGCGACTGCGAAGGCCGGCGAGGGACTGCAACCCCTCGCCGGCCTTTCGTACGAACCGAGCCCCTTGATCGTCGGCTTGGCTACCGAGCGAACATGAGCCGCTCGCTCTTGAACATCTTTTGGAGCACGTATATTCCGATGCCGGTGTATACCAGGTTGCTTGCCACGCATGCCACCACAGCCGCCGGCTGGAAATCGAACGTGAAGATGCCGATCATGCACTGCACGCTGTTGTACAGGGGAATGAAGTAGTACCCCAGCTCGGGCTTCGCGCCGTCGCCGAACATGCCGAGCAGTCCGATCACCATGACCACGATCATAAGCGGCGTCAGGTACAGCTGCGCCTCCTTCGTGGTCTTGGCCAGCGCCGATACCACGGTGATCAGCATGACGATGAGCAGCGTCGTCGAGAAGATGACGAGCGCAAGCAGCAGGTACTCGGGCGCGCCGTACACGTTTATATCGAGTTCGCCTTGGGTGAGGTTCGGCAAACTGGCAAAGATGCCGATAGCGCTCGAAGCGGCGATAGCCAACCCGATGAGCGCCAGTGCGAGAATCTTCCCCAATGCGATATCGCTGCGTTTGATGGGCGTCGCGAGCATGGTCGCCATCGTTCCGCGCTCCTTCTCCCCCGCAACGGCTTCGGATGCGACCGACATGCATCCGCTGAACAAAAGGATAAGCAGCAGCATCGGCACGATCGACACGATGATCGTAGCCGCGAGGTCCTTGTCTTCGGCGACATCGTAGGTTGCTTCGCCTGCATTCACGTCGAACTTATTGGAAAGCGACGATTCGTAGGCATCGAGCAGGGCCACAAACGACGCATACGCTTTGCTCGACGACGAGTCGGCCGAATTGTAGTACACCTCGACCTGCGGAGCCACCGCGCCCGAAGCGGTATCGTAGGAAGCGACCGCTTCGTCGAATCCGTTGGGGAACACGACGAAAGCCGAAACATCCCCCTTGTCGATCTGCTCGCGCATCTCTTCGGCGCTCGGAATACTTGCGCTCTCGACAAGGTCGATCCCCGATGCGTCGGCCATCTGCTCGACGCTCGCCGGAAGGCCGACGACGGCAATCGTCGATTGATCGGTCCCGTCTCCGGAGATCATGCCCGACATGGCGTTGCCCATGATCGACCACATGCCGAAGATCAGAAGGCCCGGCAGGACGATAGCGATGAGGGCCGATGCCTTGTTGCTGAAGAAGCGAGCGAGCTCCTTCTTCGCGATAGTCAGCACACTGCTTTTCACGATGCATCACCCACCGTCATGCGATACATGTCGAAGAAGGCATCTTCGAGAGAGCGGTCTCCGGTCAGCTCGTCGAGCGTTCCGTTTGCGACCATGCGCCCGCCGATGATGACGCCCGCACGGTCGCACACCTTCTCGACCAGGCTGAAGATATGGGTCGACAGCAAAATGGTCTTCCCCTCCCCCTTGAGCTCCAAGAGGAAATCGGTAACCGTTTTCGCGGTCAGCACGTCGAGCCCGTTGGTGGGTTCGTCGAAGATGATGACGCTCGGATCATGGGCGACCGACACGGCGAGCGACACCTTCTGCTTCATGCCGGTTGAGAGATCGGCCACCTTGGTCTGCGCAAACGCTTCGATGCCGAAGCGCGCGAACAGGCTCTTCTTGCGAGCGTCGCGCTTTGCCGGTTCGATATGATGCAGCTCGGAGAAGAAATCGAACAGGTAGTCGGCCGAGAACACCTCCTCGAGCTTGAGCTCGCTCGTGAGAAACCCGATGGTCATGCGCACGCCCATCGGATCGGACACGATGCTCGCGCCGTTGATCCACGCGTCGCCCGAATCGGGCTTGATAAGGGCTGCGAGCATTCTCAGCGTCGTGGTCTTGCCGGCTCCGTTCGGGCCGAGCAGTCCGTAGATCTCTCCTTTCACCACTTCGAAAGAGAGGTTCTCGACAGCGGTCTTGTACCGTTGGTCGGTTCGTTCGAGTTTGCGCTGCTTTGCGGAAAGCGGGTAGGTTTTCCGCAAACCCTGCGCGCGGATGGCTGGTTCCATGGGCCTCGTTTCCTGATTCGCCGGTCATCTGTCGACTCGTTGAGCCGTACAGCCCAGTATACCGATTCCCGAAAGGCGCCCGATCGCGGCAGCGAAAAAACTTTGACGACCGAAGCAAACCTCATGCGCGTACCGTTCCCCCGCACGGTGCCGAGTGCTGCGCTACCGAAAACGCAGCCGAACGCACGGACGAAGCACAAACCGTAACCGATACGACACGTAGTTTTTACGTCCGTTTGCTAAGCTTTTCCGAAGATCCGGCAACCGAAAGGAGCGCTTCATGCCCTACCACAAGATACTCGTCGCATACGACGGCTCGGAGCACGGAAAACAAGCCCTCGCAGCAGCCCTCGATCTCGTCGATCACGATATGGCCAACAGGATCATCGTCCTGCACGTGGTCGCAACCCATCGAGGCGTCGAGCCGATGCTCGAAGCAGGCAGCATGATGGCGGCAAGCGACACCGAAGCGTTCGAAGACAACGACGCAACCGCCGTCGCGCAGGAAATCGCCGCGATAACGAAGGACTTCAAGGACATCGTCGAGGTCATGATGCGCGTCGGAACGCCGCGAAGGGAAATCGTCCACGTAGCCGAAGCGCACGAGTGCGACCTGATCGTCATGGGATCGCGCGGCCTCGGCGCCGTCATGAGCATGCTCGGCAGCGTGAGCTCGGCCGTCCTCGCCGAATCCGAGGTTCCCGTTCTCGTCATGCGCTAACCCGAATACCCGCCGCGCCGAGCGCGCCCACCTGCAGGAAGCAAATGAGCCCCGACCTGAAAGGGGCTTGTCTTTCGACGCCGTTCGCGGCATCATCTTCCTTAACTGCAACTTCGGCCGGTACCGGCAAACCCGAAAGGAATCCATGCAGCTCGCCTACACCATCTGCCTCGCCCTATCGCTCGGCATCATCATCGGCTTCTCCTTAGGCGCGGCCAAAATCGCCAAGAAACCGACCTACAGCGAAAAGCAGGTGAAACGCACCGCTGCGTTTCAGAAAAAGGCCTCAAACGTCGCCAAATACCTGACGTTCTTCATCCTTGCCCAGGGGCTTGTTTGGTGCTGCTACTACCTTGTACTCGGAGCCATCGATCCCGAGCAGGTCGACTATGCAACCGGCATGTCGCAGCTAATCGTTTCGGTACTCACCATCGTCTCCATCGCGTTCGCGTTCTTCGAGTTCCTCAGGAGCAAATAGCCGCGCATCGGAAGCGCACGATGCGGATTCGAAAGCGGATTCTCGTTGCTGCGCAGGCAAACGCCCTACCCGATCCTCGGGCATCGACCAGTCCTCCGGTGCGGCCGTCGCCGCAAACAACGTCGCAGCGAGCTTGCTTTCAGTTCATCCAACCGTATCTTCCCCGTTTCCTTCCCGACAACGGATACGCCTTCCGAGCTGCTATGATTGATGCGAAAACGAGGTGATACACCATGAAGGACTTCAACGATTTCTTGAGAATTCTCGCCAGCGATGAAAGCAAAGCGGAAGTCGAACGCATCATTTTAGACAACGCAATGGAAGAGGAGCGCGAAGTAAACGACATCCACACGTACCTCTACACCGTCATCGATGCCGTAACCGATTACAAGCTGCGGAAATACCACGAATGGGCTTCGCAGGGCTGAACGGAGGACCCCATGATCTACAAAACCGGCGAGACGCCCGGCAAAGGCACCTACCGCTGCACCAAATGCGGTTTCCTCGTGCATCTTTACCGCGACGACGAGAAGCTGCCGGCATGCCCCGCATGCATGCACAGCGAGTACACGAAGGTCGACTGACCTCGAGTTGCAACCACTCGGCCGCGTCACCCCGCGCGGCATTTCCCGAAGGGCGCTTCCCACCACACCCAATCCCAGGAAGCGCCCTTTTTCATCGCCGGAAACCGTGCGTTCGCGTCACAAGGAAAACGTCGGCGCAACATAGTGGTATGATCGACCCATGCAGCAACTACTGACCGACATACCCCTCGAAGACTCGGTGAGCGTTACCGGGCCCGACGCCAAGGGCGCTTGGTCGTGCAGCTTCTTCGCCTTCAATACCGAAATCTTGCTTCAAACGTATCCGGGCGACCTTGCCGAATCCGTCCTACGGCGCGGCTTCGCCGCCGCCGTCGAACGTTGCAGGACGTTCGAGCGCCTGCTCTCGCGCCACCTCGCCGGAAGCGACATCGTACGCATCAACGAATCGGCGGGCGAGGCGGTTCCCATCGAACGGGATACCCATAGGGTGCTCGCTTCGAGCCTCTTCTACTGCGAAGCGAGCGGGGGCGTCTTCGACATTACGATGGGCGCGGTGTGCCGGCTCTGGAATTTCGCCGACGAAACCGTGCCCGAGCCAGACGAGCTCGAACATGCGCTCGCCCACGTCGACTGGCATGCACTGGTTATCGCCGAAGACGAAACGGGCTTTTGGGCCCAGTTGAAAGACCCGGCCGCCTCGATAGACGTCGGCGGCACGGCGAAGGGGTTCATAGCCGACGACCTGTGCGACCTCTTGCGAGAGCAAGGATTCTCCAACGCCATCATCAACCTCGGCGGAAACGTCATGACGTTCGGCTCGAAGCCCGACGGCAAGCTCTGGACTATCGGGGTGAGAAACCCCGCCGCCCCCTCGACGCTCATCGGCGCCGTTCCGATCGCTCAGGGGTCGGTGGTTACGAGCGGCCTGTACGAACGTTGCTTTACAAAGAACGGCATCCGCTACCACCACATCCTCGACCCGAAAACGGGCTACCCCGTGCAAACCGACATCGCGGGAGCCTCGATCGTTTCCGAACGCTCGCTCGACGGGGACGGCTATTCCACAACCGTCTTCGCGCTCGGCTCCGCAGATGCGCTCGATTTCGTAGAACGCACCTGCGGCATCGAAGCACTGCTCGTGCTCGACGACGGCTCGATCGTGCGATCGAGCGGGCTCGAGGGTTTCATCGAACTGTAGACTCCGCCTCTTCCCCGCTCCCCCTCAGATTCACGAAAGCGAGCAAGGCCGCACCCACCAGGCCGAGCACCATTACGGTAAGGCCCATCGCCATCCATCCGCTTTCGAGGACGAGCGGCATAAGCGCGGTGCCAAGAAACTGCCCGAGGCTCTGGACGAGGATCAAGAGCCCCATAGCCACCGGCATAACAGCTTCGTCGCCGACGGCACGGGGATAGACGGTCAAATACATCGTCGGCGATCCGAGGCCCACCAACCCCATGACGACGGCGGCGATCCACATGACCGGGCCCGTCGTCGTCAACAGCGCGCAGGCGCAGGGTCCCATCGCGAGCATGGCCACCACCGAGAGCAGACGCACCTTGCCCGTCTTATCGGCGAGCATGCCGAACACCGGAGAGCTCACGATGGCGATGAGCATGGGAAGCGTACTCGCGAACCCCGCCTGGCCGGCATCCATACCCTGGCTTTGCAGAAACGTCGGGGAGAACGACAGCATCGAAAGAAGCACCATGTTGAACATGAGAAAACTCCCGAGCACAAGCAGCACCCGCGGTTTCACAAGCAGACGGTAGTCGGGTTTTGCCTTGGGGCCCGTTTGAGCGCTCGCCCTTTCAACCGCTTCGAAGAAGGTGCCCGAGGAGGGTTTAAGCAGAAAGAACAGGACCGCGCCCGCAACGACGGCAACCGCAGCCATGAAGAACCACACGCCCCGAAAGCCGATAGCCTCGAACAGCGCAGGTGTGAGCACGCCGCCGAAGAACGATCCGAGCGAAAACCACAGAGCCCAAACGCCCATCGCGAACCCGATCTTGTCGGGCGCGACGTAGCGCTGAATGGCGAGCGGAGCCGCCACTCCGCAGAACACGAGCGCGATGCCCTCGATGGCGCGCGAAAAGACGAGCATGCTGCCGCTGGTGGCGAAAGCGCCGATGAGCGTGCCGGCGGCGATGATGGCCACTGCGGCTATCATCATGTTCTTCGGTCCGAACTTACATGCCAGGGCTCCGGTGGGCAGGGCGAGGAATATTCCTGCGAACGTGAAGATGGACATAAGCCACGAAGCCGACCCGACATCCATAGAGAATTCTTCCATGATGGCCGGCATGACGGACGGCACCTTGAACTGCCCGAGCGCGATCGCAATGCCCACAAGCACGACGACGATCGCGACCAGTACGTGGTTCTGATACTTTTTCGATTTGCTTTTCAAACCTTCTCCTCATCGCGCAGTCCGGGCCTCCGGCATGCGCCGAAGGCCCTTTTCTGCATACGTTTCCTGCAACTTGCCTGTGCTTAGCCGCGGCTACAGTCCCAGCACGCCCGCGATGAACGGGACCCACAGCACCATGCAGACGCAGAAGATGATCGCCGGGATCACACCCGCTTTGAACATGTCGCCGAAGGTGTAGTAGCCCTCGCCGTACGTGACGATAAGCGTTGGATTGACGGGAAGCAGGAAGTTGCCCGCAACGATGAACGCAAGCAGCATGGTCGGAATGGCCGGGGAAACGCCGAGCGATACGCAGATGCCGATGAGGATCGGGAGGAACAAGCTGATGATGGCCGCGCCTACCGGTGCGATCGTGTGCAGCAGATAGACGAATACAACGGTTACCAGCAGGAACAACGTAAAGTCAAGCGAAGTAACGCCGCTGTTCATGAACATGTTCGTCACGAACTGATCGGCGCCGGTCGACGAGAAGATGCCGCCGATGGAAAGAACCGAACCCACCATGAGGATGATGCTCCACGGAACCTGCGCAGAGAACTCTTCCCACGTAAGAAGGTTAATGCCCGGGAAGAACATGATACCGAGACCGATGATTGCCACCGTCGTAACGTTGAGGATCGGAATCCAGCTGCCGAGAATCCAGAGAAGGGGAAGCGCGAGGATCATGATGAGAGCACGTATTTCGAACGAGTTGGGCTTGCCCGCCTCATCGGCGGCTTGACGGAGCTTATCGAACGCCGACGATTCGATCGGCTCGGGCTTGAGGATCTTGACGATCGAGAACCAGCAGAGCGGAATGCAGAGGATGGCGATCGGAAGGCCGACGACGATCCAGTTCAAGAAGCTGATGGTCTGTCCGGTCAGCTCCTGCATGAGACCCATGGCCACGACGTTGAACGAGCTGCCGGCGGGCGTGACGACGCCGCCGATAACCGCGGCGATCGGGATGGCGATCATCATGCACTTGCCGAGGTTCGATTTTCCGGGCTGAGCATCCGCCGCCCTTAAAACAACGTAGGAAATGCCCATGAACAGAACCGCCGCAGGAACGTCGGACATGATGGTGGATACGAGTGCGGTACCGATCATGAACGCCAGGATGAGCTTTTCCGAACTCTCGCCGGTGATCTTGAATATCCTGTTCACCAGACGCACGCCCCACTCGGTCTTAAGGAGCAACGCGGGCAGCGAGAAGATCGCGATAACGTAGAAGACGACCGATGCGCTGAATCCGCCGAAGGCCGTCTTATACGTTGCCGCACCGATGACCACGGCGACCACGAGCGCGAGAATGCCCGTGACGCCCACGGGAAACGTTCCGCATACCCACAGCGACACGGCGAACAGCAGCGTCGCTATCGCCATAATGCCTTCGCGGGAAAGCTCGGGCGTTGCGGGAACGAACATGGCGATCACGAGTACCGCAACCGCAAGAACGATGCCAACGCCCTTCTTGTTTAAAAACCCCTCTTTGCTGAAAAACTTGGTTACCATTTCTTGTGCCATTTGTCTTCCTTTCAGAAAGCAACTACCGGCATATGTGATATCCCCTTACACCGCTCGGCCGGGCCCGTTGCACCGAGCGGCGATCGGCTCTTATACGGTCCGACGATCTCGGAAGATCCCCGGATCCAGCAGCCCTGCCGCCCGTAGGCGGCAGGCAGAAACTCATTACCCGATCTGGTTCTTGAACAGCTCGACCACGCCGACGTTCCGGTCCTCGTCGGTCGCGTCGGTCTCGACCATGCGCGAGAGGTACCCCTCGGCCTCGACGTAGACGCGGTAGGGGGCGGCGGCCACCTGGTCGAACCAGAAGTCGCCGAACTCGTCGGTCTCGGCGGCGACGACCGTGCCGTCCGCGAGGTTCTCGAGGGTCACCGCAGCGCCGACGACCACCTCGTCGGCCTCGAGGTCGACGGCGACGCCCGCCACGNGCCGAGCACACCGGCGTCGACCGGGTTCACCCACACCGGCTCGTACTTGTAGCCATCGGGACCGGTCACCTTCACGTACTCCTCCATCTCGCGGAACCAGGTTACGTCGTCGAGGTTCGCATGCACGCGCCACCGCGGGTGGTTCGATACGATGAGGAACGGGTACTTCCTGCCGCGCGGCAGGTACTGGCGCTCCTGATGGCCCGCGCCTTCGTCGATCCAGTGCGGAACCGGGCCGCGTTCCTTGTCGTCAGGGAACATGCTCGCAAGCGTGGTCGAGTAGTACTCGAGCTTGCCCGACGGCGTCTGCAGCGGATGGCCCTCGGGATCGGCGTAGAACTCGCTTAAGCCTGCGGGGATGTCCTCCCAGTTCTCAATGGTCGGGAACGGGTAGTACTGCTTCTCCTTGAACTCCTCGAACGTCATCTTCTTGGCGGCTCCTGTGTTCTCGAAGCCCGCCTGGATGTACTCTTCGCAGGTCTTGCCGCCCATGTAGCGGTCGAACAGGTTCTCGTAGATGCCGCCGAACTTCTCGAGCGCCTTGGCCACCTCGCCGACGGCTTCCATGTCGGACTTGGACTCGAGGCGCGGCTTGATGGCCTGGCGTTCGAAGTACACGAGGTTCCATTGGCCGTTGTCGGAGTCGGTTCCGATGTCCTCGGTCTCGAACTTGGTGTTCGTGGGCAGGATGATGTCGGCGAAGTTGCAGTCGTTCTCCATCCAGGGATGCTGGATGATGATGAATTCGATACTCTCGTGGCGCAGCGCTTCCTGCATCTCGTTGCCGCCGTTCCAGCACGTCTCCCAGCACGGCGTGTCGGACCAGATCATATGCAGGCGCTCGTTGCCTTCGAGCGGGAACGTGAAGGGACCGGTGAACTGGTCTTCGCGCGGGAAGCCCGCTCCGATGTGGCCGTACCACTGCACGGGCGGGTTCATGATCGCCTCGGGGATCATGGTCTTGGGAATGAAGCTCTCAGGGAAGCTCCGGTACCAGCCGCGATACGCGGGGCTGCAATCGGGGATCTCCGACGAGGGCGGCAGCGGCGTGACGGTCTGCATGCCGTAGAGCGTCCACTCGATGAACTTGAACTGGTTGGCGCCGGGCTTGCCGAGCCCCTGCATGCCGAGCAGCGCCACTTCGAGGCGGGCGGGCTCGTGAGCGTAGCACGACCTGATGAACGAGCCGCCGTTGCAGTGCGCGATCGACACGGCGTGCTTTGCCCAGTAGCGGGCGAACGCCTTGATGGTATAGGACGGAATCCCGCAGATCTTCTCGGCCCATTTCGGGGTCTTCGGCACGCCGTCCTCGCCTCCGAGCACGTAGTAGCGGAAGTGGTCGAAGCCGACCGCGTGGGTGTCGAGGTAGTCCTTGTCGTAGATGTCCTCGGTGATCCAGGTGTAGGCGATGGCCAGCTGGAGGGCCGCATCGGTGTTGGGCTTCACGGGGATCCACTTGTCGGCGTGCACCGCGTTGGTGTAGTTCACGTCGGGCGAGATGTGGATCTGCTTGATGCCGAGGTCGGTGAACCAGAAGCACAGGCGGCTCGCAAGATACCCTCCCCACCCGAGCGGGGTCGTCTCGACGTCGCAGCCCCAGAACAGCACCGCGTCGCCGTTCTCGGCGATGTCCTTGATGACGTTGTTCAGAAGCGACTGCTGCCCGAGCGGATCCATGCCCCAGATGTGCTTGGCGCCCCAGTACCAGCCCTCCCAGCTGTCGGGCTGGCGCGTCTGCAAGGTATAGGAGCCGATGAGGTCGAACATCCTGCTCTGGCAGCCGTGCGGCGCATGAACGAACTTCGTCTCGCCGTGGCCGTCGAGCTCGCAGAGGATCGAGTACGGGCCGTACTCGTCGTGGATCCGCTTGATCTCCTCGGCGGTGATGGCCGCCGCCTCGTCCCACGAGATGCGCACGTAGCTGCTCGTTCCGCGGTTCTGCGGGTTGCGCTCGCCGTGCGGATCCCAGTCGACGCGCTTGAGCGGGTAGGGTATGCGGTTCTTGGAGTAGACGCGCTTCTTATAGCAGAGGGACAACGGCGAGATCAGCGTCTTGAACCCCGGTTCGAACGTCTGGCCGCGGGCTTCGAGCTTCCAGGCGTTCAGATCCTCGGGTGTGTAATGCTCGTCGAAGTGGAAGGGCCTGATGCGGAGAATCTTGTCGTTCTCCTCGTCGATGTCGACCGAGCAGGCGTTGGTTCCGATGCCGAAGCTGTTGAACCCGAGGCCTTTCACGATAGGAGTACCTTTTGCGTTTATTGCCATATCTCCTCACTTTTCCTCGCCGACCGTTCGCTTGGGCAACGGCGGCAACGTCGGATGGATACGAAAAGAAGCATCCCGAAACGTAAGAAAAGCCCCGCGCTCTACCCCCTTTCCGGCTTTCCTTCCCCGGATGTCGAGGCCGATTGCATCCGATTCCCCGCCCGCACGCAATCGCCCTTTCGTTGAGCGAAAGCGTAAATCTTTCTAGCCATATCCTGTGTCGGGTGGTAATGTTGAAAAGGGTTTTTGCAGGTATAATCTTGTCGTACCAGAAGGTTGAAAGTGGGTTTCCTATGCAAGAAACACCTGTTCAGCAAGCATCGGTGGCACAGCCTACCTCCCATGACCTCCTGAACACCTACCTCATTGCCAGTCTGGGCTTCGGCTGCTTCATCGGATGGGATCTCATCGGCGCCTTCAGTCCCGCTACGGTGCTCCTCACCTATACCGACATACCCGACGCCTTCATCCTCAGGCTGGTAAGCCTCGGCGCGCTCGTACTCACCTACTTCGCCTGCAAGCTCAACGCCGATTGGTTTTTCGAGAACCGAGTGAAAGTGGCGGTGATAAGCACCGTGCTCTCGCTCGCGGTAGTCGCTAACGCCGTCGGAGGCAGGTATTTCTCGATTCCCGTGCCCTTGTCGGTTGTCTCGTGGGTGCTGTTCGGCATCGGAAGCGGCATCCTCGATCTCATCTGGTGCACCTACTTGAGCCTGCTGCCCACGCGGCGGACCCTCTCGACCATAGCCGCGGGCGCCTGCCTCGGTACGCTCATCTTCGTTATCGCGGCAAGCGCCTCGCCGGCGTCCGTCAGCCTGTTCGCGATCACGCTTATCCCCATGTTCTCGCTTTCCCTCCTCGTGTTCTCGTTCAAAAACCTTCCGCAAGCCAGCATCCTGCCCGTCAAGAACTATCGTCGCGCGCCAGCGCTCAGCGCAGCTGCTTCGATTTCAGTCGGAGCGCATGGCATTCTGTACGGATTCATAACGGCGTGCATGTTCTTCATCAGCCCGACCGCCGCCATCATCGTCGGCGGCAGCGGCATCATCGGAAGCATCGCCGCGCTCCTGTTCTCGCGTTACGAGCCGAAGATCGACCTCGACAACAGCTTCATCCAACGCGTTTCACTGCCGGTCATCGTGGTGGGTTTGCTGCTCCTGCCGCTGGTCGGGGAGACGGGGCAGGTTTTCTGCGGGTGCCTGGTCAACAACGCGCTCGCGTTCAGCTCGCTTCTGATCAGAGGGAACTCCTGCATCGAGAACGCCGAGTTTCAGCTCCATCCCGTCGATCGCTACGCGCAGCGGCAGGTGCCGCGCTGGTTCGGGTTCCTCGTGGGAACCTTCGTCGCGTTCGTCCTCGGTACGGCGATCCCCGAGCATGCCGTCGTATTCAACTTCGTCATCGTCATAATGGCGGGAATCGTCGTAACCGCATTCTCGATCTACAACGGCAACGACGGCAGAAACAAGGAGTTCCTCAACGGCCTTTTGACCGATCAAAGCTCGCCCGCCGAAGCCGAATCGTTCGTAAAGCTCCCCTCGCACTTCTACCAACGCTGCGACGAGGTGATCGCTGCCTTCGACCTATCGCCGAGGGAAGGTGAGATATTCTACCTGCTCGCAAAGGGACGCAACGCAAAGCACATCCAGGAGAAACTCTGCATCAGCTCATCGACGGTGAAAACCCACATCTACCGCATCTATCAGAAAATGGGCATCAACTCGCAACAGCTGCTCATCGATGCCGTCGACAACAACGCGAGCAGATCGGGCAATCGGAGCGCTCCGCCTACCGAGGGCGTTTAGCGAAGCACGCGATTCCAACCGCTTTGGCAAAGCCGCAGACCTATGGAACACCGCACTCGTTTCATTTCCGAGCGCACAGTCCGGCATCGTCTACAATGGGACGATCCGACCGAGAGGACGAACGCATGAACAAGGTGAAGATAACGGTTCTCAAAACCACGCTCGACGAGGAGCTTGCCGCCGAGTACGGCGCCGAAGGCCTTAAGGCGTGCCCCATGCATGAGGTCGGGCAGATTTACTACGCCGACTACGCCAAACCCGAAGGGTTCTGTGACGAAGCATGGAAGGCTCTCTACCAATACGCCTTCGCGCTCGCGCACGGTGCCGATGCGGGCACGTTCTACTACGGCGACTGGATTCGCACGCCCGGCGTCGCCATCTGCAGCTGCAACGACGGGCTACGTCCCGTCATCTTCAAACTCGAGGCCACCGACGAAGAGTCCGCCATCGGCTACGAACCCGTTCGCTAGCGGCCTCGTCGATCAGCCCACCTAGCCGATGCGCCCAACCGGCAGCCCGTCTAGCCGCATAGCCTGCACAAAACGCGGCCGAGATCTTCGAGATCGACAGGTTTGGCAACGTGGGCGTCCATCCCTGCGTCCAGAGCCGCCTTCACATCCTCGGCGAACGCATTCGCCGTCAATGCGATGATCGCGACGTCGTGCGCGCACCCAATGTCCGACGCCCGTATGGCCTGAGCCGCCTCGTATCCGTTCATAATCGGCATCATCACGTCCATGAACACGGCATCGTAGTACCCTGCGGGCTTTTCCGCGAACATCCGAACAACCTCTTCGCCGTTTTCGGCCCACTCGACCTCCGCCCCCCGCAGTCCGAGCAATTCGATCAATATCTCTGCATTGAGCTCGTTGTCTTCGGCGAGAAGGAACCGCTTTCCCCCGTAGTCGTATTCGTCTTCGGAAGCCGGACCGTCGATCGGCTGTTCCGCCTCGCCGGCAACCGCTATCCTCAGATCGAGGGTCACGCAGAAAACGCTTCCGACACCTTCCTTGCTGTCGACTTCGATCGTTCCACCCATTGCATCGACGAGAGCTTTGGTGATCGACATGCCGAGTCCCGTTCCCTGTATCTTCGAACTTGACGCCTGTCTGCTGCGCTCGAACGGCTCGAATATCCTCTCGACGAACTCCTCGGGCATGCCCATCCCGTTGTCGGAAACCGTGAACTTGATCTTAGCGTAGCTGGGGCTTGCCTGCCCGAGTTCCCTCACATCGAGAACGATGGCACCCCCCTCCTGCGTATACTTCACCGCATTCGACAGCAGGTTCAGCAGGATCTGGCTGATGCGAAGCTCGTCGCCAGTATACTCCCGATGAGACGGCCTCGAGCAATCGATGCGCATCTTCTGCCCTCTCGCCTGAGCCTGCGGGCGGATAATGGCCTCGACGCCCTCGACGATAGCATCGAGCGTGCATCGCTCTTCCTGCAAAGACATCTGCCCGCTTTCGATGCGCGACATCTCGAGTACGTCGTTAATGAGGTTGAGCAGATGCTGGGATGACAGCATAATGGTATGCAGGCAGCTTTCGACCTTCTCGCTCGCCTCGCCGCTTTCCTGCGCGATCCTCGCCATGCCCACAATGGCGTTGATGGGGGTCCTGATATCATGTGACATGTTCGCGAGGAACAGGCTTTTTGCCTCGTTCGACGAGCGGGCTATGGCAAGAGCCTGCTCCAGCCGGGCGCTGTTCATGCCCTCCCTCGTCCTGTCGGAAAGCACGAGGATGTACTTGTCCACTCCGTTGATGGACTCTCGGTACAACGTCTCTTGGTACCATCGGCGCTCCCCGGTGTTTTTACGGATGCGCTCGCGGTCGATCTGGAGGCACTCGCCTTCGCCGAGGCATTCAATATCTTCCGCCGCCGGATCGCACGACGGGTCGACCGCCGAATCGACGAGGGCACGAATGTCGTGCCTGACATCATCTGCGGAAACGCCGAGGAGCTTCTCGATGTTGGGACTCACGTACTCCACCGCGAACCCCTCGGGCGAGAACATGATGTATATGTCATCGGTGTTGTCGACCAGCATGCCGAACAACTGCTCGCGATACTTGATCTCGAGCTCTTTGGCGTTGAGTCTCTTCTTGTTTTTGTCGACCACGAACAGGATCGCCGCAAGCGCAAGTACGGCGAACACGCCGACGAGTGCGGCGATGGCGAACACGCTTTCGTCGTACACCACCCGCTCGACTAGCTCGGTATAGCCAGCGAACACGCCGACGAGCAGAACGGCCCCGAGGGCAACGGCTATGAGGATTCGCATACGGTGCACTCCCGCATCTCCTTCCCGCAAAACCCTCTTTAGAGCGCTGTGCCGCCGAACGGCCCGGACGGCGGCCTCATTGCCGGCTCGACCGCCAAGAGTATTGCAACAGGAGTACCCATCACCAGGTTTTCTTCCATCGGCCCTTGCTTTCCCTCAATCTTGAGATCGTCCTCATCAAGCATTCAATTAATGCCTGATCATATATTACCTTATTGCGTATGGTAACAGAATTATCCAACAAGGGGAGATGCTCCGGCAACTGTCAGAAAACCGACATGTGGCGCTGGGTTCGCCTGCGCAGCGGGGGTCGTCAACCCCGCATTCGCGGTGTACGTGCACCGCGCTTGTCGGAGTCCGCCGCAGCCAACAACATCGCGCAGTCGGCTGCGGAGAATCGCAACCAACGCACGTACGAACGCTCAGCGCGCGTTGGCTGAGCGCAAACAGCGTGCCGTTGCGCTCGCATCGCATTCGAGCAGATCGGCCGGCGTCCCTGCGAAAACGACCGATCCGCCCTTATCGCCGCCCTCGGGGCCGAGGTCGATAACCCAATCGCTGCGTTCGATCACCTGGGCGTTATGCTCGACCACGACCACCGTAGCCCCCGCGTCGATCAGACGGTCGACAAGCGTCAAGAAGTGGTTCACATCCTGCGGATGCAAGCCCGTCGTCGGTTCGTCGAGCAGATACAGGTCGTTCGAGCCCCGCCGCATGCCGATTAGCTCCTTGGCCAGCTTGAGGCGCTGCGATTCGCCGCCCGAAAGCGTCGTGAGCGATTGGCCGAGCGCAAGATAGCCCAGCCCCACTTCGTCGAGCAGGCCGAGCGTGCGGGCGATCCGCGGATGATCGCAGAAGACCCGGGCCGCTTCCTCGACGGAAAGATCCAGCACATCGCTGATCGAGAGGTCCCCGAACCGAACGGAAAGCACCTCATCGGAAAAGCGCTTCCCCTGGCATGCCGGGCACGGCAGCTCGATGTCGTTGAAGAAGATCATGTTGCTGGTCACGAAGCCGAGTCCCTCGCATCTCTCGCAGCGGCCGCCCGGCGTATTGAAAGAAAAATGCTTGATGCCGAGACCGAGGCGCTTCGCATCAGCGGTAGCGGCGAACACCTTTCTCACGTCGGCATACGCTTCGGAATACGTCGCCACGTTCGAGCGCTTCATCTTCGCTATCGGCGCCTGGCCGACCACCACCATCCGGTCGAACTGCGCGCATCCGTCCACCGCGTTCTCGTCGCCTTCGCGATCGCCGCGGGCTATAACCTCGAAAACCAGCGTTGATTTGCCCGAACCCGAGGGGCCGGTTACGGAAGTGAGACAACCGCGCGGGATATCGAGGTCGATGCCGCGCAGATTGAAACGCGTTGCGTTTCTCACCCGAACGGCACGCTGAGCGGGATTCCGATAGGCCTTCTTGGCCGGATGGGCCTCGCGAAGCCAACGCCCCGTAGCGGATCGCGGCGCGGATTCTATCTGCTCAAGCGAGCCGAAAGCCACGATCTCACCGCCACGCACCCCCGATCCGGGACCCACATCGACGATGTAATCGGCCTCCCGCATCACATCGGTATCGTGTTCGATGACAAGCACCGTGTTACCGAGATCCCGCAGGCTCTTCAACACGGCGACCATGCCCGCCGTATCCTTGGGATGAAGACCGACAGTCGGTTCGTCGAGTATGTATATGATCCCCGAAAGCTCTGAATCGAGCACACCCGCAAGGCGCACGCGCTGCAGCTCGCCTCCCGAAAGCGTAACGATCTGCCGATCGAGGAAAAGGTAACCGAGCCCCACCCGCAAAAACCTCTGCAACTTGGTTTTTATATCGAGAAGGTAATCCTCGACAAGGCTACGCCGGCGCTCGTCAAGCGTTTCCGAAAGCCCGCTCACCCATGCGAACAGCTCCTCGATCGACACCCCCGAAAGCTCGGGCAGCCGCACGCCTTCCACGGTAATCGAGCGACCGAGATCGCCGAGGCGCTCCCCGTGGCAGGTCGGGCACACTTGGGAGGCGAAGTACCGATCGAGCTTTTTCGCGTCGCCGCCCTTCTCGGCGAGCTTTCTCCACAGCATCGGATAGACGCCCTCGAACCGTCCGCTCGCAACCGATTTCGGGATCTCGGTATCGGGAAACGCCCGTCGAACGCCGTCGCTGCCCACCCCGTTCAGAAGGATGTCCTTTTGAATATCGCTGAAATTCGCAACGGCTACGTTTTCAGGGATGGGCACACCGAGCGCACGGTAAGCCTGGAAGAGCACTCCTATCTGGTATTCTTTGTACTTGTGCTCCCAAAAGGAAACGGCACCCCCCGCAAGCGACAGGCTCTCATCGACCGCGTGTTCCTCATCGATGGCGAAAACCCGCCCGAGGCCTTCGCATGCGGGGCATGCCCCGCTTTCGGTATTGAACGAAAACTCGGTTCGGGTCACCTTGTCCATCCGCTTCCCGCACAGGTTGCAGTACATGTACACGTAGAAATCGCCGTCGATCTTTTCGGTTTCCTCCACGCAATCGGCAGCCGATATCGTCCGTGCGCAATGGGGGCACTGGCGCACGCCGAGTTTCTCGTATACCATGCGCAGATCGGTGTAGACGTCGCTTGCCGTACCGACCGTGGAGCGAGGATTTCTATTGTTGTCGGTTTGGGATATCACGATAGCGGGCGACGCATTGCGAATCCGCTCCACGCGGGGCTTCTGGATGCCCTGCATGCTCATCGCTTCGAGGTACTGGCGCTGGCACTCGTTGAAGAGCACGTCGACGAGCAGCGTCGATTTGCCCGATCCCGAGAGCCCGGTGAACACCACGAGCTTTTCTTTGGGTATCTCGAGCGAGACGTGCTTGAGGTTTCCCTCGGTCGCATTCTGGATGTGGATGCTCCGCATTGCAACTCCCGACTGCCGTTCAACGATAGCCGCTTATTATACCCCTACCTCAGTTGGAAATTTCGCAGCTCCAATGACCTGAATGCCGCATACTGCTCGGCAAGGGCTACGAGCTGCTTTCGTTTCACGTGCGGCGTATCGTCCCAAAGCGTCATCGACACGTCGATCTTCCCCTTGATCGCCTTCGTCTTCCATATGCCGACGACCTTGCCGCCATCGAGGATCGCCCCGGGATTGCCGACGTACTTCCACACGAGCTTCTGAAGCGACCTGTCCTGCAGGATGACGTTTCGGTCCCGTAGATCGAGATACGGATCATGAGCCCCAAGGAGGAGGAGCCGCGCAGTGCAATCCGATGCGTCAAGCAGGCTTTCCCTGTCCGACGAGAGCGCGAAACAGGTTTTTCCCTCGAACCGAACCGGCTCCATTTCTTCGGAAGCGGCCTCCCACAAGCGCCGTGCCTGCTTGCGCGAGCTACCGAGCCAAGCCCTCAGGCTATCGAGCGTGGTAGGACCGTAGCAATGCACGAATCTGCGAACCAGCTCCCTATCCGCATCAGGTATGCGATCCGGCGCATGCCCGATCCAATTCTCGAACGAAGTGAAGGTCGGGCTCGACTCTTGCCGCTCGCCGAACACCACGAGCGACGAAAAGGAACACGGCCTCAGCAGAAACGAGACGGCCGCTTGGCCAACCGTTTGCCGCTCGGGATCCCCGTACATCGACGGATCTCTCCACCGCGCCTTCCGATCGAAAGGCAGATCCCTCTCAATCAGTTCGGCGATCGTCGCATCGAGCGCTTCCTTGCTTCTGACGGTATGTCCGTCGAGGTACCCGACCGCCGCTTTCGTCCGATTAAAAAGATCGTCGAACGGCATCTGCAGATGGTCGAGCGCACCGGTGATTCCCAAGGTGTAGATCCACGGGTCCTCGCCCGCTCGGGCAATGAGGGATCCAAGGAACACATCGCTCTGATCGGTCGGGAACACGACGGGAGCGCCTCGGTAGCTCCAAGCCTGGAGAAGGCTCTTCCGTTCGTACAGAGCCTCGCGAATCGCACCGAGCGTGCAGTTCTCCACGCGGTTCCATAGAGCCGTTTCCCAAGCGCCGGGCGGAGAGTTCTGCACGCCGCACGCACCGACGACTTCCTCGACGCGCCCGAGCAGTACGCGCCCGTCCAAATGATGGGCGCGAAGCCTATGGTTGCGAGCCGCACTCGCTTCGACGGTATCCATATCGCTTAAACCCCGTTCAGCACGCAGCCATCCGAGCAGTTATCCCGATTCTACCACTGCGGCAGTGCGGAAGCGGGCATATGAGAAGCCGCCCGCGCTCGGCGAAACCGTCGAACGGCGACCTCGCTCGAAAGAGAAACGTCGAGCCGGACGCCAGAAGTTCGCTATAGAATGATAGACATCGACTGCCAGTGGATTCCATTGCCTATCGCGCCTAAGGAGCACAGGTGAATATCCTCGTCGTTGGAGGCACACGGTTCTTCGGAAAGCAACTCGTCTGGGAGCTGCTCGGCCAAGGCCATACCGTCGCCGTGGCAACACGCGGAAAGATGCCCGACCCGTTCGGGGGCCGCGTTACAAGGATCGCTTTGGATAGAACCGATTCCCGCAGCGTGCGCGATGCGCTCGGCGGTGCGGACTACGATCTCGTGTACGACAATATAGCCTATGCGTCGAACGACGTTCGCCGTCTGCTCGATACCGTGAGAACGGATCGCTACATCCTCACATCGAGCACCGCCGTATACGACAAGAAGATAAACACGGTCGAGACCGACTTCGACCCCTTGGCACAACCCGTATCCTGGGGCGAACGGGCCGGCTTTTCCTACGCTGAAGGCAAGCGACAAGCCGAGGGAGCGCTTTTCCAGGCATACGGCCGCATACCGGCGCTTGCGGTCCGCTTCCCCTTCGTCATCGGGGACGACGACTATACGCTGCGGCTGCTCTTCTACATCGAGCATGCCGTTTCAGGCGACCCCCTCTACGTAGACAACGAGTTCTCGCAGATGAGCTTCATTTCGCGCGACGAAGCAGCTCGATTTCTCGCCTTCCTTGCAGACCGTGATTGCACAGGTGGCGTCAATGCGGCCTCCAAGGGCACCATCGCGCTCAACGAGGTGTTCGGTTTCGTATACGAGAAGACGGGTAAGCGCCCAATTCTCAGCGATTCGGGCGAGGCGGCTCCCTACAACGGGGAACCATCCTACAGCATCAACACCGACAAGGCCAAACGACTCGGGTTTGCGTTCTCGAATGTCAGGGAATACCTGTTTCCGCTCGTCGAAAAGCATCTCGAGGACGCATTCCGAACGCACGACCGCCTTTCAGGCGAAGGTTACAGCCCCGTATCATGAGAAGCCACCGAGACGGCTCTTGCGAAAAGCTGCTGTACAATGACCTTGTCCATAAGGGTATGCACAATGTTCCCATCCACGTTACGGAGTTCGCCATGGATTTATATGCCTCGATCGCACAGCGCAAATCATGTCGGAAATACGACATGGAACCCTTGAGTCGCGAAGCCATGGACGAAATCGAGCGGGCAATCGAGGGCTTCGACCACCTGTATCCCACCGTCGAGCTCGAGCATCGCTTCACCAAAAAGGTCAAGGGCCGCTTCCGCGTCGAGGCGCCGCACTACCTCGTTGCAAGCGGAAACGGAGCACCCGGCGAACAGGAAGCCGCCGGTTTCCTGTTCGAGCAGCTCGCCCTCTGGTTCGACGCCATGGACATCGGCTGCGTCTGGCTCGGATCCTCGAAAGACACCGAAACCTCGGACACGAACCAAGACATCATCGTACTCGCCTTCGGAAACTGCCCCGAATCGGTTCACCGCACGATCGACCAGTTCAAGCGCCAGCCCATCGAAGATATGACGAACGCCCCCGACGACGCGTGCATACAGGCGGCCCACCTCGCACCCTCGGGCATGAACACCCAGCCGTGGTACTTCGAGAAGCAGGGCGACAGGGTTCTCGTGTACGAAAAGAAGTTGAAGCCGCCCATCTCGCTCGCCTACAAGCTTTCGGATATCGATATGGGCATCGGCCTGTGCCACTACGCCCTAGCATGCAAAAAAGCGGGTGGGGATTTCGCCTTTGCTCGCGATGCGGGCATCCCGAGCAAAGCGGGCTATCTGCCGTTCGGGGTTATCGAGTAGCACCCCGGGAAACTGGAGTAGAATATACCGAGCACACCTGAGTACGCCCGAGAAAGCACGTATCCGCTGCAAGGACGGCATCATGGACGACAGCGCCATCCCCACCAACTTCATCGATTCCATCTCGATCAAATGGAACGAGGTGCCGGACACCGCCGTCTACCCCTTCAACGTAGCATCCCTGTCCAGTCTGACCACCTTGCATCTCGATGCACCCGTCACCTTTTTCTGCGGAGAAAACGGTACGGGAAAATCGACCCTGCTCGAAGCGATCAGCATCGCCTTAGGGATGAACCCCGAAGGAGGCTCCCGCAACTACCTGTTCTCCGTCAAAAAGACCCATTCGGAGCTCCACGATTACCTGGCTATCGAGCGCTCGCTTCGCCGACCGAGCGACAGCTTCTTCGTCCGATCCGACACCATGTTCAACCTCATAACGGCAATGGACGAGCTCGAAGACGACAAGAGGTACTACGAAGGCCGCTCGCTCCACCGCCGCTCGCATGGGGAGGGCATCCTGGCGCTCGTATCGCGGAGGTTCGCGGGCAACGGCCTCTACATCCTCGACGAGCCCGAAACCGGGTTGTCGCAAATCGGCCAGATCGCGCTTCTCTGCGAAATAAAGAGGCTCGTCGGCGCAGGCTCCCAGTTCGTCATCGCCACCCACTCGCCCATCCTCCTGTGCACGCCCGATTCGGAGGCGTTCCAGTTCGATGACGAGATTTCACGCATCGATCCCAAAGAATCCCTCGAATGGACCGTCCTTCAAAGGTTCATCGAAGATCCCGAAAGAGCAATAGACGAGTTTTCCCGGTTGTAGAAAACGCAACGGAGGCGATATGCGCTAGATTTCAGCCGTGTTGGTCGCGCCTGCTTGCATTCCCACCGAATCTGCTCCCTTTTCGCTCTTTCCAAAACCGCAGGTAGATGTCTTGGGTTATACCGCGGGTTAAACATTTAACCCGATTTTACGCGTTCGCCCGATGCGCTGCCCGCTTCCTCGGCACAAGCTATGTCCCGCATCGCCGAATCCGCAGAAACGATTCCCGCGATGCCGTGCATGCAATCATCAAGGAAGGGATACCATCATGTCGAAAATGGAAGTCACGCGCCGCGACCTTCTCAAGTTCGGCGGTCTCACCGCCGTCGGCGCCCTCGGAGCCACCGCGCTCGCAAGCTGCGCACCCGCCGCATCCGCTGGAAGCGGAAGCGGAACCGCAGCGGCATCGGGTAGCGAGGGCTATCCGGCGTTCTTGCAGCAGCCCGAGCCCATCACCGAATTCGCCGACACCAGGGAGTTCGACGTCGTGGTCGTCGGCGCAGGCGAATCGGGGCTGTCCGCCGTCCATGCCGCGCTCGAGGCGGGTGCGAGCGTAGCCTGCGTGCAGAACATCAACACCGTGCAGACGGCGGGTAACATGGCTGCCGCGCTCGATCTCGACAAGACCGACGAGGCCGGCATCAAAGCCTGCATCTCGTTCATCAACTACAAGAGCGACTGGCGCTCGAACCGCGACGTGGTCGAGGTGTGGGCGCGCAACTCCCAAGAAGCGCTCGCCTGGTGGGAGGAGGAGGCGGCCAAGGGCGGCATCGAATCGCAACCCTACGACTACAGCCTCACCTACAACGGATACGATTTCTACCTGCACGCGAACACCTACTTCCATATCGAGGGAGCCCATCAGGCCGCAGCGCTCGTCATCGGCGACGCCCTCGCTTCGCGCGGAGCGGAATTCTTCTTCAACACCCCGTGCGTGCAGCTCTACAAGGAAGGCGATCGCGTGACGGGCGTCATCGGCGAAGGTGACGAGGGACACATTCTGTTCAAGGCGTCGAAGGGCATCATCATGGCCACGGGCGACTACGTGGGCAACCGCGAGATGCTCGATTTCTACGCACCCGACACCAAGGGACTCCATCAGGCCATCCTGTTCCGCGACGGCAGCGGACTGTGCGCCGCCATGGGAGCGGGCGCGCAGATGTGCGCTCCCAGCCACACCAAGATGGTGCACGGCGAAGGCGCACCGGTACGTTTCGAGATGCCGTTTCTGTTCCTCGATCGCCACGGAGAGCGCTTCATGGACGAGGGCTGCTGCCGCATGGGCTACCTCAACGAGTTCAGCAAGCAGTACCTCGCAGAAACCGGATTCGAGGATTCAACCGCCACCAAGTTCTTCAGCATCGTGCCCTCGAACTGGCAGGACTACTACGAGCAATGGGACGCGCTTGCCCCCTACGACATCTCGACCAACAACGCCTACCGCAAGGTCGATCCCGAGAAGTGGATTCACGGCGATACGTTCGAGGAGCTTGCCCAGGCCATGATCGACTACGCGAACGAGCAGCCTTGGGACCACGACTACACCGTCGAGTCCATCGTGGCCTCCATCGAACGTTACAACGAGCTTGTCGCCAAGGGGGCCGACGAGGATTTCGGCAAGCGCCCCGAATACCTCACCCCCATCGAAGCGCCCTGCTACGCCGTTCCCCGCGGTGCGAACAACATCGACGCGATGCTCGACGGCCTCGAGGTCGACGGCAACTACCAGTGCCTCGATGCTGACAGGAAGCCCATCGAGGGCCTGTTCGCCGTCGGCAACGCCTCCGGTCGCTTCTTCGGCGGCGGCAACTATCCGATGGACATCGAGGGCCTCTCGGTCGGCCGCGCCATCACCACGGGCTTTGCGACCGGCAGATACGTAGCCGGCCTCTAGCGTCTGGAACCACCGCACGTCTTCCCTCCCGGTGCCGCCGCCCTCCCGCGGCGGCACCGCTGTTCGTCAGCGCCCATGGACGCGACCGCGAAGCCCGCCAACGCCTTCGCCTCCCGTTCTGGTAGCATGGTTGTCTACCACCAAGCGGAAGGAAGCAGCATGAAGCGCATCGATCATCTCGAGCAGATGATTCCCTATATGTTCGCACTCGGTTGCGCCCGCACCTGGCTCACGCTCCTGTTCGCCGAACCCGCAATAGCGTCGGCCGCGATCCCGTTCAACCCCCACGTGTTCTTCGACTACTCCTACGCGCTCGTCGGCATCGCCGTCGCGCTCGCAGCGCGCCGCATCGCGCCTTTGCAGGAAAGCCGCTGGGCGAAACCGCTGGCGCTCGCTTTGTGCCTCATCGCGTCCACCTGCATGCTCGCGGCCGCTCGCCTGCCCGAAACGGCTGCGCCCCTCTCCTTGTGCGGTGCGATCGCAGGTGGAGCGGGGTTTCTTCTGATAGTCTTGCTCAACGCCGAGGCACTCGTTCCTTTGAGCCTTCTGCGCATCCTTTTATACTGGGCTTCCTCTCAATTCATCGCAGTCCCGCTGGCCTACTTCTGCCAAGGACTCGATCAGCAACGTCTCGAACTGGCGCTCTTCCTCCTGCCCATGATCGCCGTATGGTGCGTTTCCTTCGCCTACAAAACCGCACCCGCCTCGGGCCGCCCGAACCGAACGTGGCCGCGCTACACGTTCCCCTGGAAACTCGTGGCGCTCTATGCCATCTACATGTTCGCCTACGGGCTGCGCGAGCAGCATCTCATGGCTGTCGGCGGGGCGGGCATGCACTCGTCCCTCTCGACCGCCCTTGTCACCGGCGGACTCATGATAGTCTGCCTATGCGCGGGAAAACTGCCCATCAGCGCCCTGTACCGCTCGCCGCTTCTGCTCATGGTGTGCGGATTCCTCCTCATCCCCATGGAGGGGATCCTCGGAAACGTCGCCTCGGGATACCTCATCTCCATGGGCATGACGTTGACGGGGCTCTTGCTGGGGCTTTTGCTGTTCGACCTCTCGAAGCGCATGGGGATCGCCATCATCGCGCTCATGGGCGTGGAGAAGGCGGCCTACCTGTTCAGGATATGGGGAAACGATTTCGCCTCCCTGCTCGATACGTCTCCTTTGCCCATGCAGACGCAAGACACCGTCCTCATGGTTGCAGTCATCATGCTCGTGCTCGTGGGCACCTTCATTCTGCTCTCCGAAAAGGAGCTCGCCTCAAGATGGGGCATCCGCCTGCTCGACACGGGTGATCTGGCCGAAGAGAGCCGTCGCACCGAGCTCGTCGCCGCGCGCTGCGACGAGATAGCGCGCCGCTATCGCCTCTCGCCGCGCGAGGACGAGATCCTGCGGCTGCTCGCACGGGGAACGTCGAACCAGGCCATCGAGCGCGAGCTGGTCATCGCGAGCGGCACCCTCAAGGCCCACATCCAGCACATCTACGCCAAGCTCGACGTACACAGCAAGAAAGAGCTCGCCGCGCTGTTCGAGGATGCGGGCGAGGAAGGAGAGGGCCGCTAGGCAGCAGCGAGCCCCTCCCGCCTTCGAACCGCAAGCCGCAGCCCACTACCACGGCCCCTGTCGAAGCTCCGCTGCACGAATGGACTCAGAAAACCGATGCAGTGAACGCTTCGAGCGCTCGGGGGTTTCCGAAATGCAGGATTTTGCTCGTTGTGTTGCGGCCGAAAGGCGCAGAGGAACGCTCTTGTCTTTCAACCGCTCAATAACACCTGATCACAAGCTTGCCCAAAAAACCAGCTGCGAGCGTGGACGTGATTTGCAGACCATCCGACCGCTTTCGTAGGCGCAACCGCAACACTTCGGTAAAAAACCCGCGAACGGGCTCTGTGTGCTCTTTCGAGCGCAACGGTTCGCCCGAGAACAAAGAGAAAATCCCGAAACGGCAGCCGAACCGGACTCGTATAACGTTCATTCACCGCTACGGGTTATACTTGCATCGTGCATTCAGCATGCACCCGCAGGCCGAAACCTCAGAAGGGCAGGATATGGACTACCGAATTGCCGAAGTAACCGCGAACAAGAAGAAGTATCTCGATCTGCTGCTGCTCGCCGACGAGCAGGAAGACATGATCGATCGGTACCTCGACGACGGCTCTCTCTTCGTCCTCGACGACGAGGGCGTCAAATGCGTTGCGGTGGTCGTTGCGTTGAACGCGGAGGAATGCGAGCTGAAGAACATCGCCACCTATCCCGAGCACCAGAACAAGGGCTACGGTAAGGCTATGGTCGATTACCTGTCCGGTCGGTACCTGGGCGAGTTCGAAACCATGTACGTCGGCACAGGCGACGTGCCGAAGATCCTGAGGTTCTACGAGCGATGCGGCTTTCGCATATCGCACAGGGACGAGAACTTCTTCATCGACAACTACGACCACCCGATGTTCGAGGACGGCGTCCAGTTGCGAGACATGGTCTACCTGCGCAAAGACGTCTAACCGCCCGCCCGAACCGAGCGAGCCCTCACCCGCACCCGCCCGCAAACGATGGCGACCGCAGGCATCCTGCATCCGTGCGCTTGGGCGTCAGAACCAGCGGAGCTTCTTCAGCGCGAACAGGAGCGTCAGAGCGACGAGCGTCGTGCAGCCGGCCACCACGGCGAAGCCCCAGGGGTAGTCCGCAAGGGGTATGCCCAAGAGGTTCATGCCGAAGAACCCCGCCACCGCCGTGGGTATGCACAGCACAAGCGTTACCGTAGCCACCACCTGCATCGTGCGGTTCAGATCGTGTTCCATGAGCAGGCTGAAGTGGTTGATCGTGGAATCGAGGATCTCGGAGTATATCCGCGTCGTCTCGAGCGCCTGGCGGTTCTCTATCAGCACGTCGTCGAAGCGGCCGCGGTCGTCTTCAGTGGGAAAGGGCGACCGACGCAGGTACTTCTCGAAGATCGCATCGTTGGTGACGAGCGATGTCTTGAAGTACACGAGTGAGGAATCGAGCACGTAGAGATCCTCAAGCGCCTTGCGCGAAGGGCGCTTCGTCGTGGACGTGAGCTCGGCGCGCCGTCGGTTGATGATGCGCAGCGCCATGAAGTAGGCCGAGGACGAGGCCATGAGGATGTCGGCCGCAAACGCATGCACGTCTTCGGTCGGAGAGAGCTCCTTCGACGCCTTGAGCTGGTCGATAAGCGGTATCTTGCACACCGAACAGATGGTCACCACGTTCTGTGGCGTCTCGAACAGCGCGATCGGGATGGTCTTGTAGCTGCGCTCGTTGGACGAGCGGTCGCGCACCGGCGTGTCGAGGATAAACATGGCGTAGCCGTGGTCGTCCTCGATGCGCGAGACCTCTTCAAGGTCCAACGCGGCGAGAGCGTCCTCCTCTGCGAAGCCGAACTCGGCGCGCACATGGGAGAGCTCATCGGAAGTCGGCTCGAACACGGCTACCCAGCAGCCGGGCTCCTCCTTGTCGATCTTTTTGAGCGAACGGTGCTCATCGGTGCGGAAGTACTCGATCATGCGCCTACACCTCGCAACAGGCGGGCGGATACGTCGACGGTTGTCACGAAGCACACTCCTTTGCATACGATAGCCCGGCACATCGGCGCGGCGAGCCATGCGTTCGGCGAAGCGCGCAGCGCCTCCGATATTCGATTATAGTCCATTCTTACGTTTTTCAGGCGCGGCGTCGACCAAATGACGGGCACGCCGTCCGCTCGATGCGAAACCTATGAGCTCACACCCGAAGCGGACCCCCGCTTGAGCAGGGAATGCTCATGATAACGCGCGCGCCGACGATGCGCCCCGCCTCGTCTGTCCTGTTGGAAAGCTCGACCGTCCCGCCGTGCGCATGCGCTGCCTCGGATGCGGCAGAGAGCCCGATGCCGTAGTGCGCAACGGACGCGGCGGCGCTCCGCGACGAATCGCCGCGGAAAAACCCCTCGCACCCCCGTTCGAGCGCTTCNGCCGAGGCACTCGTTCCTTTGAGCCTTCTGCGCATCCTTTTATACTGGGCTTCCTCTCAATTCATCGCAGTCCCGCTGGCCTACTTCTGCCAAGGACTCGATCAGCAACGTCTCGAACTGGCGCTCTTCCTCCTGCCCATGATCGCCGTATGGTGCGTTTCCTTCGCCTACAAAACCGCACCCGCCTCGGGCCGCCCGAACCGAACGTGGCCGCGCTACACGTTCCCCTGGAAACTCGTGGCGCTCTATGCCATCTACATGTTCGCCTACGGGCTGCGCGAGCAGCATCTCATGGCTGTCGGCGGGGCGGGCATGCACTCGTCCCTCTCGACCGCCCTTGTCACCGGCGGACTCATGATAGTCTGCCTATGCGCGGGAAAACTGCCCATCAGCGCCCTGTACCGCTCGCCGCTTCTGCTCATGGTGTGCGGATTCCTCCTCATCCCCATGGAGGGGATCCTCGGAAACGTCGCCTCGGGATACCTCATCTCCATGGGCATGACGTTGACGGGGCTCTTGCTGGGGCTTTTGCTGTTCGACCTCTCGAAGCGCATGGGGATCGCCATCATCGCGCTCATGGGCGTGGAGAAGGCGGCCTACCTGTTCAGGATATGGGGAAACGATTTCGCCTCCCTGCTCGATACGTCTCCTTTGCCCATGCAGACGCAAGACACCGTCCTCATGGTTGCAGTCATCATGCTCGTGCTCGTGGGCACCTTCATTCTGCTCTCCGAAAAGGAGCTCGCCTCAAGATGGGGCATCCGCCTGCTCGACACGGGTGATCTGGCCGAAGAGAGCCGTCGCACCGAGCTCGTCGCCGCGCGCTGCGACGAGATAGCGCGCCGCTATCGCCTCTCGCCGCGCGAGGACGAGATCCTGCGGCTGCTCGCACGGGGAACGTCGAACCAGGCCATCGAGCGCGAGCTGGTCATCGCGAGCGGCACCCTCAAGGCCCACATCCAGCACATCTACGCCAAGCTCGACGTACACAGCAAGAAAGAGCTCGCCGCGCTGTTCGAGGATGCGGGCGAGGAAGGAGAGGGCCGCTAGGCAGCAGCGAGCCCCTCCCGCCTTCGAACCGCAAGCCGCAGCCCACTACCACGGCCCCTGTCGAAGCTCCGCTGCACGAATGGACTCAGAAAACCGATGCAGTGAACGCTTCGAGCGCTCGGGGGTTTCCGAAATGCAGGATTTTGCTCGTTGTGTTGCGGCCGAAAGGCGCAGAGGAACGCTCTTGTCTTTCAACCGCTCAATAACACCTGATCACAAGCTTGCCCAAAAAACCAGCTGCGAGCGTGGACGTGATTTGCAGACCATCCGAC
>NZ_LT964679.1:1215310-1274251 GCF_900240215.1 Raoultibacter timonensis
CCCGAAGCGGACCCCCGCTTGAGCAGGGAATGCTCATGATAACGCGCGCGCCGACGATGCGCCCCGCCTCGTCTGTCCTGTTGGAAAGCTCGACCGTCCCGCCGTGCGCATGCGCTGCCTCGGATGCGGCAGAGAGCCCGATGCCGTAGTGCGCAACGGACGCGGCGGCGCTCCGCGACGAATCGCCGCGGAAAAACCGCTCGCACCCCCGTTCGAGCGCTTCCGCGGAAAAGCCCGGTCCGTCATCGTCTACCGCCACCGCGAAGGAGGTGCCGCCTTCGTCGAGTTCGAAAGAGAGGTCGATGCGCCCGCATGCGTGATCGAGCGCGTTTGCGACGACGTTCATGACGGCCCGCCTGAGCGCCTCCCGATCCGCATCGATGCAGGCCCCTGCAAGCGATCGGCTGCAGGCGACGCCGAGTTCGACGCCCGCCGTTCGCGCAAGCGCCGCCGCCTCCGCTTTGAGCTCATCGGCGAAAGAGTCGAGCGGAACGGGCGCTTTGGCGCAGACCGCAGCCTCGCCGCGCGACGCCTCGATGAGCAGGCGCACGTATTCGTCGAGCCGCTCCGCTGCCGCAGCGATGTCGCGGGCCGCAGCGGCAACGTCCTCGAGTTCTCCCGACGCAGAAGCGCTTTCGGAACCGGCTAACCCGCAGGCTTCCTCCGCCACGTAGTCGGCGTTCGCGCGCACCACGGTAAGGGGTGTCTTGAGGTCGTGGGCAAGCGCGGCCACCTGGTTGCGCTGCGCCTGCTCGGCCCGCCAGCGGGCTTCGAGCGATTCCTTGAGCGAAGAGCGCATGCGTTCCATCGCTTCGAGCACCTCGTTCACCTGCCGCACGTTGCTCGAGCCCACCGTGAAATCCAGATCCTCCTGCGCGATACGCTCCGCCGCGCCCGTGAGCGGTGCCATCTTGCGTGCTATGACGCGGCTCGCACGGTGCGAGATGAGCAGAATGGAGGCGATGCTTCCCGCGCAGGCGACGACGAGCATGATGTTCTGCGGGTTGGGAAGCACGTCGCGAAGCTCGCGGGAGGTGAACTGCGGCATGAACTCACTCGCAAGCAGGCATGTCGATCCATCGGGAAGCCCGAACACCGTGTAGGTCATGCCGTTTTTCCCGATTACCGCCGCCTGTTCGCTCGCGGTCCCCCCGTCGCCAAGATGCTCGCGGGCGATGCTCAGCGCGGATTCCAGGTCCTCGTCGGGCATGTCGCCGTCGAGCACAGCGCCCGCATCGTCTATGCGCAGATAGCGGTAGGCGGTCGGAACCGCATCGGGGTCGAACTCGGGCGCGGAGCGCAGAGCCTCGACCGTCTCGTCGACGTGCCCCGCCCCGTAGCTTGCCGGATACACGGCGCCCGCGTTGATCGCCATCGAGATGGCCATGAACGACACCATCCACACAGCGGCGACGGCGACGATGACGTAGATGAAGTAGCGCACGATAACGAGCGAAAGCGGAATGCCCCGCCCGGAAAGCCTCACAGCTGCCACTTGTACCCCACTCCCCACACGGTTGCGATGGGATCGACGCCCGCGCTGGCGAGCTTCTTGCGTGCGCGGCTCACATGCATGGAGATGGCGGCATCGTCCGCATCGCTGTCCCAACCCAACGCCGATACGCGAATCTGCTCGCGCGAGAGCACCTGCCCGCGGCGACGTGCCAGAAGCTCGCAGATCTCGTACTCGGTGGGTGTGAGCGAAACGGGCTCGTCGTCTACGGCAACCTCTTTGGTGCCGAGGTTCACGCGAACGTTTTCGAAGGTCAGGACGTGTACGCGCTCGCGCTGCTCGCGCCTTACGTGTGCCGACACCTTCGCGCGCAGCTCGGCGGCGCCGAAGGGCTTGCGCACGTAGTCGTCGGCTCCCAAGCCATAGCCCACGACGGCGTCTTCCTCGGCAACCTTGGCGGTGAGGAACACGATAGGGCCGTCGAAGCACGGGCGGATCCGCCTCACCAGGTCGAACCCGTCGAGCTCGGGCATCATCACGTCGCAGAGAACAAGGTCGAAGCGCGCAAGATCCATGGAAAGCGCTTCCACCGGCTCCGTAACGCATACGATCTCGTGCCCGTCTCGCCTGAGCACACGCTCAAGCGCGGCAAGTATCGCCTGCTCGTCGTCTATAGCCAGTATGCGCGCCATCGCTTGCGCACCTCCCTGTCCGTCGTGTTCTCGCCATGATACCTGATATTGTCCGCAGTTCGACAGCGAACCCTATCCGCCAGCCCCGCCCGCCACGCAGGTTTTCCGCTCGGCCTTCGCGGACTTTCAGGCCGGGCCGCATGCCCTACAGGGCATCCTTGGCGCCCTCGGGCACCTCGGCCTCTTCGACGGCACGGTAATGGACGCCCGAAGAGCCCTTGGCATCGATCTCGAGATAGCCCTCGCCCGTCGCCTTGTTTCCGAAGGATATGATCGTGAGCTCGCGGCGGTCGCCCCCCTCGGTAGCCGCATCGATTTTGTACACGTAGTTGGTGCCCGCGCCCGTCGCATCGCTGTAGCTGTCCGAGTAGGAATCGGGCTGCGGCACCGGCGCCCACATCGTCGTCTCGGGACCGGGCATAAGCCGGTCGAGGACCGATTGCGCCGCCGCGCCCCAACCGCCGGAACAGTTTGGAAGCAGCAGGATCAGCGCGACGGCCGCAGCCGCAAGCGCGAGAAGCAGAACTACGGAGCGGTGCGTCCGCCTTTCAGAGCTAGACATAGGTTTTCCCTTCTTCGAACCGTTCGAACCATGCGAGAAGCGCCGCTACCGCAACGAGCGTGAGGGCCGCGCACAGAAGCGACGCGTCTGTCGCGGCGGCGGATACCTGCGAAGCGACTTGCGCGGATCCGAGCGCTTCGGCTATGGCCCCCTCCACGGCAAGCGAACCCAAACGCGCGGGCAGGGCGAACGGCTCGAGGCCGAGCAGCCCCGAAGCCACCGCCGTGANGCCAGAGGCACGAAGATGCCCGCGAGCATGCCCGCGCGGGCCGTGAGGAACAACCCGACCGGAATCATCCACGCGCTCGTTACCACTACGGCGAGCGCCGCCGAGAGCATCGTAAGCGCGCCTGCGAACAACATGTCTGGGGCAGGCCCTCCCGCACCGAAGACCGCCGCAACCAGGTAGATCGCGAAGACAACGAGGTTGGACAGAAGCGAGAGGCCGAGGCAGTACAGGACTTTCGCCCACCACGAAGTGCGAAGCGACGTTCCCACCCCGAGGATCGAGCGGTTTTTGAGCCGCGCGTCTGCGTTCGCCACACACGCCGTCACAAGCGCGATCGTCACAGGCATGAGCAGGGCGTACCAGTAGTTCCATGGCGAGAACGAGAGCATGCCGCCAAAGCCCGTCATCGCGCCCAAAAGCGCGAACGGCAGCGCCATGACGATGGCCAGGCGCACGGGAGCCGCATGGTGGAACTTGAGCGCCTCGGCTCGCAGCGCCGAGATGAGCGTCGTTTGAAGATGCGCTTCCATCATGCAGCCCCTCCCTTCCGGCACACGTCCATGAAGAGCTTTTCGAGATCCTCGCCCGGACGGAGCACGTCCTCGTAGGAAAGGCGTCCTTGCGTGATGATGCCGATGCGATCGGCCATCTGCTGCACCTCGGTGAGGATATGGCTCGACACGAGCACCGTGATGCCGTGCGTCGGAAACGATCGGATCAGGTCGCGCAGCTCTTCGATGCCGATGGGGTCGAGCCCGTTGGTGGGTTCGTCCAGGATGAGGAGGCGCGGATGAGCGAGGAGCGCGAGCGCGATGCCCAACCGCTGCTTCATGCCCATCGAGAACCGCCCCGCACGCTTCTTGCCGGTGTTTTCGAGGTCGACCGTGCGGAGCACCTCGTCGATGCGCTCCTTCGGCAGGCCCAAGAGCGTGGCGCGCACGCAGAGGTTCTCGCGGGCGGTGAGGTTCGGATAGATCGGCGCCTCCTCGATGAGCGAACCGATGGCGTAGAGGTCGTCGCGCTGCCACGGGTGCCCGTCGAAGATCATCTGGCCTTCCGTGGGGCGCAGCATCCCGCAGATCATCTTGAGCGTGGTCGATTTACCCGCGCCGTTGGGGCCTAAAAGCCCGTACACCTCGCCGTTGCCTATATGCAGGCTCACATCCGCCACAGCCGTCTGGGCGTTGTCGCCGCGGCCGAAGCGCTTGGTGAGCCCCCGCGTTTCGAGCATGCAATCCATGCCGTCTCCCTTCGTCTGGGTCCGCCTCGCAGCGGACGTCGTTCTCGGTTACTGGTACCAGCATGAGGGCCAAGTCTAACGAAGCTGTAACGGAGGCACGGAAATGCGAAGGATTCGTCGGAATCGCGGGCGCCTTTTCGCCGCCGAACGCACCGAGGAACGCTGTTTTGGGCATACCATCGGACCGGAACGCAACCACCTAGGAGAGATCCGAGTGCAAACCAGCCTGGACGAAAAGCCGAAAAACGACTGGCGCGAGGTCTGCAGAGCTCTCGCTGTCTGCGCAGCCTACCTCCTGTTCACGACCTTCGCCTTCGCGCTCTACAAGTCGAAATCGCTCTTTGTCCCCATCTTCATCCACGCGATCATGGACTACCTGGGCGTCATTGCGCAAACGAATGGCTTTCCGCGCGAACGCGAGCGCGGCCGCGATTCGTCTTTTCCGATACCGCTAGGGCCCCTGAGCCGAGAAGGCCCCATGATAGAATGCGTATGCGCTCCTCGAAGCACCCAACCAACGAAGCACCGGGCGCACCCGGCTTAGCACGAAGACGAAACAAGGAACAGGCGGTTTTCTCATGCACCTCGACGAAAGCGATATCCAGAAGTACTGCAAGAACAAGCCGCACGTTGTCCTAACCGTTGCGACGCACGAAAAAGGCGTCGACGATATCAGGAGCTTCGGGAGCGGCGGCGTGCCCGTCGCGCCCGAGAGCCGCTCCTACGAAGTGGGCTCCATCTCGAAGGTGTTCCTCGCGACCCTGCTTGCGAAATGCCTGGAAGAAGGCCTCTTGCGCCTCGACGACACCGTCGATCGTCACATCGATCTGCCCGCCGGGCTTTCCTACCCGACCATTCTGCAGCTTGCCACCCATACGTCGGGCTATGCTGATCCCGACCTCTTCGACTCCAAACTCGATGCCCTTTCCTATGTCTTCTTTTCGGGCAAAAAACAGAGCAACCCCTTCGACAGCTTTACGTCGGACTGGCTTATCGCCTCGATACTCGAGGCTTCCCGCAAACCGCGAAAGGAAGGGAAGTTTCAGTACTCGAACTTCGGGTATTCGGTGCTGGGGCACGCGCTCGGCCAAGCGATGGGCAAAAGGTATTTCGACTGCATCGCCACCTACATCAAAGAAGACCTTGGACTGGCAGCGACCTCGTGCAACTCGAATGAGCTTTGCATGGTTCACGGCTTCAAGAAAGAGGCCGACCTGGGAAACTGGACATGGTCCGACGATTCGGCCTACGCTCCCGCCGGATGCATCTGCTCGAACGCATCCGACATGCTCGCGTTTGCCAAAATGAACCTTTACGGCGAGAGAAGCCACCTCGCCTACAGCCACCAGAAGCGAGTTTCCGACAAGCATCTCGACGTGGGCCTCGGCTGGATGATCGAAAAAGATGACGATACCGTTTGGCACAACGGAAGAACGGGTTCGTTCCATGCTTTTCTGGCGTTCAGCAAAAAGAGAGAACGGGCCGTTGTGCTGCTCTCGAATTACACCAAGTACTTGGCTTGGCCCGAGGACGGGATCGCTCTTTCGCTCATCAAGAGCGAATAGGCAGGCGCAGAGTCCCGTCTTTCGAGCTCAGTGCAGATCCGCTGCGCCGATAGCGAAACCGTTGCGCTACAGAAGACATTTTTCTGTACCCTTTGTCCATCCAGCGGTATATCGTCGAAGGAGAAGTGCGAAGCTCTCTCGCCCTACCTTGCGCTATCTGGCAAGGCGACAGACCACGAGCAAGGTCATCCCTGATAAGTCCCATCGCCCATTCCATTTGCTCGCTCGTCCTATCGATTCCCTTTCTCGATTCGCTTCTACGGACATACGAAAGCCTGGATGCGTGGGATGAAGAGTATTTGCACTGCCACACTCTGCCGCATGTTGAGATTTTCCTACACCCGTTGCACGCCCAGGGAGCTTCCTTCAGCTTATAGCAGGCTGCAAGGGGGACTTCTTCCACTGGCCCTCCTCAAAGACCGCCTCTCCATAAGGTACGATTGCGCTTTACTTCCCTTGAGACTGTTGATGGGTCTCGGTGGGTCGCCTTTGCGATCTCCCTGAAACCCATACCATCATCAAGGCCGTGCTGGATGGCGATCCTATCCATGCTGGAAAGCCTTGCATAGTTTCTTCTTTTCTTTCGTGGCATAATTCCATCCTTTCTTTTTCTGTAGAAAGAATGCTAGATCGAAAACCGGAGCTAAAGAAAGATCAGTAGAGAGCGCAGTGAACAGGGATCAGAATAGCACCTGTAACGAAAAACCGTTCAAGGGCATAAATTATGGAAGACACGATTCTTGCTTTGGAAAAGAAACTTCTTGATATGAACTTTTGTAAAGACATCAAGAACTTAGAGGATATCCTAGCAGCTGACTTTGTTGAATATGGAAGTTCGGAAGAAGTGTATTCAAGGAAGGAAGCTATAGAAAACTCATTTGCGAAGATCAAAAGAAAATAGAGATTCAAAACTTTAAGGCAAAAAAGCTTGCCGAAAAAGTCTATCTCGCAACATATATTGCAGACAACCAAAAATCTGGGATACGAAGCTATAGATCATCAATATGGGTCATACGAGAATCACGTTTACAATTATTATTCCATCAAGGGACTCTTAAAAGTAGCTGCTAACTCTTCGAAGTCTTAATAAAAGAAGCTATTTTCAGACTTAATGCGCTGGTGGTGCGTTAGCCCTGAAAACCGTTGCGCTACAGAAGACATTTCTCTTTTCCCTTTTCCAGGTTGATTATCATCTTTACTGCAACGGTTTGCGGGAAATGTGGGTTTCTGAGGTCATTGCAACAGTATGAATAGGTACCATAAGGATGGATTGTTGATATGCAGACCTATTTACGAGCAGAAGAAGCCGTTGCGTTTACCCATAAACTGTTCGGTATTTGGGTTCAGGACACACTAATCCAGCACCCCAACAAGAGTTTTCAGACTTATCGCTACAGGCGGTATTCGTCCTTATGTTCTCGTGCTCAATACACGCAATAGCTGCTACTTCGTGTTGTTTGTACTCTTCCGTTTCGCCGCAATAACGATCAGTCCCAAGAAAATAACGAAAGAGATAGCTATCGGCAGATATGGTATGCCGTCACCGGTAGGAGCAAGCTTGTTCTTTCCGTCATCGGGAAGGGGCTTGGGGTTCGATTTCGCATCGGCCACGGTAAGAGGCTGGGATTTGGTATCGGTAACACCGGTTGCAACCCAGGCACTGCCTGTCCACTCCTGCTCTTCGAAGGTAACGGACAAGGTATAGGAGCCCGCTTTGGTGATCTTCATGGTTGCGGTATAAGGAGCACTAGCGGGAAACGATATCGTAGGGTTGGCAGAAGCCTGTTTGGGTAGGTAGCGGGTGTCTCCGACAACGGCTCCGGTAGCGTCTTGTAAGTCACCTTGTGCGGTGATAGTGAAGTCGGTATTGGTGGTTTGAGAAAGGCCGCCAGTGACAGAGAAGGTGTTCTTGGTTGCATCGGCTTTGGTGGGAGCGGCTGCACGGGTCACGGTGATGGTGTAGTCTTTTGTCGTCACACCGTCTTCGGCTGTGACGGTGATGGTGAAGTTGTTTGCACCGACGCTAAGGCTTTTAGTGCCGGTACCTGAGACCGTGGCACTGGCATGGTTCGCTGTACCGGTGATGTCGATGCTGTCTTGTGTATTGTCCACATCCACGGTATAGCTTGTGGTGGTAAATGAGAATACAGGATCAAGTGTCCCCGCGCTTACGTTGAGGCTTTGAAGTGTGGCATCGTCAGAAAGAATGGTGCCGCCGAAGTTACTTACGGTAGCGGTACCGCTTGCGACCGTAACGGTCATGGTGGTCGGGGTGGAGGCGAAATCGGTGTAGGTGTCACCGTTTGCCTGTTCGCTGAATACGCTTACGGTATAGATGCCGTCAGCTACACCGCCAAGCGGGATAGATAGGGTGCCTGATGCGGTAGATGAACTATCGGCAAGCTTGCCGTAGTATGTAGGGGCATTGCTGTCGTTGTCGTCAGTCCAAACACAGGACACGTATTGGTTGGTACCGGAAGTGGCATCTACGTAGCTGAACTTAAGAGATTCGCTCGTTGCGACACTTTGGGTACTTTGTGCGAGTGTTGCTTGCAACTCCATCTCTTGTGCGTCATCTTCAACCGTAAGTTTGACAGTGCCGGTCGGGGCAGCTGCCGCAACCAGGCCGCCACCAACGCCTACCGAACTTTTACTGTCTGTTACGGTCGCGGAAGAGGTGAAGAAAACAGAGGACAGATCTAACTTGAAAGCGGGGCGAAGGGAGCGGGCGTCACCCACGCGACTACCGCTCTGGAACACGTCGCCGCTGTCGCCGATGACGGTAGCGGCGAACTCCGGAGCGTCACCGGGCGAGCGCAGCCACCAGCCGAAGTCATACTGTCGCAGGGTTGAATTGACAGTAGACGCCTCTTTGGTGCTCAAAGACCAGAAGTATGCATTGATATCGTTTCCCCATAGATCGTATCGAAATCAGTTGTCACTGTTGAGTTCACCGCCGTGCTTGCGGCAAGCACACGCTCATCCACCAAGGACTGCTCGCCTGTGCCAAGGGCATCATAGGCTGCTGTCATTTTAAAACGAAGCCCGCTGTTCGCATAGTCCGCCGAGCCACTATTGCTAAACACATCGTAAGAATCGGGAAAGAGTGAAGCGTCTCTCAAAAGAAGTGTCGCCGTAGTGTCATCTGGACTGAGAGCGCCACCGGCACCTGCCACACCGGCACCGTCATACCCTATTACGACCCACTCCATACCTCCGAAAGCGATAGTGGTGGCAGTAGCGGTATTGGTGTTCTGTATGTTGATGCCCGGCTGAATCCCCACTGCTGCCTCTGCGGTGTGCGAGGTGTTCGGCACAAAGGGAGCAAGCGTGAGCACGAGAAAAGCTGCAAGCACAACACTGAGGATGCGCGCAGACAAGGTCGTTTTGTTTTGAGAGGGCTGCATCGTTTTGATCATGTCTTTTATTCCCCTATCATGTCTTTTATTCCCCTATCATGTCTTTTATTCCCCTATCATGTCTTTTATTCCCCTATCATGTCTTCTATCACGGTTCGAGCATCTACACTATTCGGATATAAACACCTTGTGCCTCAAGTGGAAGGTGTTACCTTGCATCACATACTTTCATAGGAAGTGATACGCAGCACCATGACCTACATCACCAGTCTATTTGATTGCGGCAATAGTATACAACAATTTGGATTATTGAGTCGTTTTCAGACTTAACGCTGCTCTGTTGCGCTAGACCTGAAAACCGTTGCGCTACAGAAGACATTTTTCTTTTCCCTTTTCCAATCCTCGCCCCGCAATCTCCACGGTTTGTTCGCTTGCGCTCCCCGTTCAATGATGCGAACATCTGTACTCTATTGAAGAAGTTACCGGTTGCGTGGGGCAGCCGACATCGAAACGGGGCGAGCTATGGACGAGAGAATCATCATGCACGTCGACATGAACACCTTCTACGCGTCGGTCGAGCAGGCCGAGCACCCGAAGCTTCGGGGCAAACCCGTCGTGGTGGCGGGCAAAGAGGAGCTGCGCCACGGCATCGTGCTCACCAAGAGCCAGGAGGCGAAGGCCTACGGCATCAAGACGGCCGAGGCGCTCTGGGAGGCGCGGGCGAAGTGCCCCGGCCTCGTCGTGCTGCCGCCAGACTACCCGCTTTACAAGAAGTACTCCGCCCTGGCGCGCGACATCTACTACCAGTACACCGACCTCGTCGAACCGTTCGGCCTCGACGAGAACTGGCTCGACCTCACGGGCTCTATCCATCTGCACGGCGGGCAGCCGCGCGTTGTGGCCGAGGAGATCAGCGAGCGCATCCGCGCCGAGCTCGGCGTGACCGTGTCCATCGGCATCTCGTGGAACAAGATCTTCGCGAAGTTCGGCAGCGATTTCGAAAAGCCCGATGCCATCACCGAGATCACGCGCGAGAACTACCAGGACATCGTCTGGAACTCCCCTGTCGGCGAGCTGCTCTACGTGGGGCACGCCACCGAGCGGAAACTCGCCGCCTACAACGTGAGAACCATTGGGGATCTGGCCCACGCCTCGGACGCCTATCTGAAGCGGCGCTTCGGCACGATCGGACTGATGCTGCGCACCTTCGCACGCGGCGAGGACGCGACGCCGGTGAAGGCCTACGACCCCGCGCGCAAGGACGTCGAGCGTACGGTGAAGAGCTACGGCAACGGGCTCACCGCCCCGCACGACATATTCACCGCAAGCGATGCCAAGGCCCTCATCTACCTGCTCTCCGAATCGGTGGCGCAGCGCCTGCGCGAAGACGGCATGCGCGCCCGCACCATCGCGATCGGCGTGCGCGACGGCGAGGACCTCACGAGCTACACGCGCCAGACCAAGCTGCCGTACGCGACGGCGGCCACGCGCGACGTGGCGCGGACGGCTTGGACGCTCGTGCTCGCAAACGAGCGGTTCGACGGCACGCGGCCCATCCGCGGGCTCCACGTGCGCGCGACCGACCTCGTAGCCGCAAGCGAGCCCGAGCAGCTCTCGCTCTTCGAGAGCAAACGCGACATCGCCCTGCGCCTCGATTTCACGATCGACGAGTTGAGGCGGCGGTTCGGCAACCTCTGCATCCAGCGCGGCGCCGAGCTTGTCGACGAGGCGCTCCTCGGCGTGGACATCAAGGGCGAGAACACGGTCCACCCGGTCGGATACCTGCATTCGTGAGGCATGCGCCATGAAGGGAATCGAAAGCAGGAAGAAGCGCTACGTGGACGTCGTGGCGCTTCACCGCGAAGACGGGTCGGTGCGGCCGCTCTCGATCGTCTGGGAAGACGGCCGCCGGTTCAAGGTGGATCGGATCCTCGACACGCGCCGCGCCGCATCGCTCAAAGTGGGCGGCACCGGCGTGCGCTTCCTCGTGCGCATCCGGGACAGGGATACGTTTCTCTTCTACGAGAACCCCCGCTGGTTCGTGGAGGAGAAAGTGCGCGCAGGAGAAGCCCGTTGACGCGAAAACTTGCTTCAGCATAAGAGGCTGGCACTCTTTTCCACCTGATGACTGAACAAGATCTTGACGCAAAATATGTTCCACCTTGGTGTACTGATTCTGCGTACCGATATTGTGAAGGCCTTGCGAAAGAACGCTGCGCTGCTATTATTGTTGACGTGAAGAGGTTGTGAGCCGGTACGTCCGTCACAATCCGCACGAACCGCCTTCGGGCGGTTTTTGCGTATCTAGGGATGAGGGACTATGGACAAGCCCCATTTAAGACGATCGACGAGCAAATAGAGATACTGAATGCTCGCGGGCTGATCACCGACGAACGCACGAAGCATATTTTAGCTCGCGAGGGATACTATTGCGTAATAAACGGATACACAGTTTTATTCATCGACAAAGAAGCAAAATCAGCAGCTTCTGGAGATGACAGGTTCTATAAAGGCGTCACGTTTGATCACGTCTATCGCCTCTTTGAGTTCGATAGAGATCTCAGACTGAGAATGTTCAAATATTTCGCACGAGTCGAAGCGACTCTCAAAACAGCTTGCTCATACTGCTTCACAAGTCGATATCAAGACGAGTGCGAACCTTATCTGAACGAAGAACTGTACAGGAGAGAAAGCGGCTATCGCCGCAATATCGAGAAGCTTATAAGAAATTTCGAGAAGACACTCGGCAAAAACCCGAATGAGCAGCAAGCCTACGAGCGCCCTTACATCGAGCACTACATAAAAAAACCATGATGAGGTTCCGCTTTGGGTTTTATCGAATTACATCAGTCTTGGTGCCATTTTCAAGTTTTATACGTTTCAAAAGGAGTCCACGAGAAACGAAATAGCCCGATATTTCTCGCGTCTCTTCGAAGCCACCCATGGGACGAAAAAACGATTTGACCCCGAAAATCTGCGCCTCATCTACGACCACATCAAGGACTTCCGGAACATATGCGGGCATGACGAGCGGTTTTATTGCGCTCGAGTTTCTCCCTCGAAAGATATCCGCTTCTCCGACGTTATCGATGACCTTTCGGAGATAATGCAAGTCGATGAGATTGTGGAAATGAAAACAGAGGTATCTCGTCTCATACTGGGAGTCACTCGGGATACGCCTTCCTTTGTTTCCGCCCCCCTCTTGAACGCGATGGGATTTTCATCTATCAAAGAGCTTGTCGAAGGTACGAAATAGCGCTTACGTCAAAGGTCGCACCCGACTCCCGCGTGCACCTCCGTGCCCGCAGAGCTCATCTCTGCGCTCTTCTCCTATAGTATCTCAAAGGAACCTAGCGCACTTCGAAGTGCTTACTTACCAATCGGGCGGCGCGCTTGTATGCTAGGGTCGTAAGAGCAAAACGCGCGCAAGGCAGGCGCGGCAGAATCAGCCGATCGCCCGCTTGTAGCCCGCACCCCACTCCTGCATGCTGTCGAGGACGGGCTTGAGGCTGTGCCCGAGCTCGGTCAGCTCGTACTCGACATGGGGCGGCACTTCGGGAAACACGGTGCGCGTGACAAGGCCGCACTCCTCCATGGCGCGCAGGTTCGCCGTGAGCACCTTCTGCGTGATGGCGCCGATGCTCCGCTTGAGCTCGCCGAAGCGGCGCGGGCCGTCCATGAGGTCGCGCAGGATCAGCACCCTCCATCGGTTGCTGATGAGCGTGAGGGTGGTCTCCACCGGGCAGGCGGGCAGATGCGGTTTGGTCTCGTCGGGCATGGCGGTCCTTCCGGACTGGTTTCTCAAAGGCTGTTGGCGTATATATGATACCAACTTGACGAACAAAGGGGCAAGACATGGACGCAGAACGCTACCTCCGCTTCCTGCACGAGGACATCCGCGAATGCGCGTTCGCAGGCCCCTACCGCGTCACGGACGCATGCACCGGCTGCGGAGCCTGCGCCGAAACCTGCCCGCACGACGCAATCGGGAGGAGCGCGTGATGGCCGCACACGACTACCGGACCAGCATCGAAGCGGCTCGCCGGGCGCTTGCGAGTGCCGACAAGATCATCGTCGGAGGCGGAGCCGGGCTTTCGGACGCGGCGGGCCTCACGTACGGCGGCGCGCGCTTCGGGGAGCTGTTCGCTCCGTGGATCGAGCGCTACGGCATCCCCGACATGTACGCGGGAGGCTTCTACCCCTACCCCACCGAGGAGGAGCGATGGGCGTACTGGGCCAAGCACGTCCTCGCGAACCACTTCGACGAGCCGCCCCTTGCCCTCTACGCCGACCTGCTCCGCCTCATCGAGGGCAGGGATTTCTTCGTCATCACCACCAACGTGGAAAGTCAGTTCGAAAAATCGGGCTTCCCCACCACGCGCATCTTCGAGGTGCAGGGAAACTACGGCTTCATCCAGTGCGCGAAGGGCTGCCACGACGCGCTCTATCCCGACGAGAGGCTCATGCGCGCCATGGCCGCGCGCACCGAGGACCTGCGCATCCCGCGCGAGCTCGTGCCCGCATGCCCCGTATGCGGCGGCCCCATGGATATCCACGTGCGCAAAGACGCCTTTTTCGTCGAGGACGGGACCTGGCGCGAAGCGAGCGAGCGCTACGGCGCCTTCGTCCGATCATGTGCGAGCGCCCGCACCGTGCTGCTCGAGCTCGGCGTGGGGTTCAACACGCCCGGCATCATCCGCTACCCGTTCGAGAACATGGCCTTAAACGATCCCGAAAACGTCACGCTCGTCAGGCTGAACCGCGACCAGCCGAGGGGATGGGCGGAAAACGGGGAATGCACTGTAACCTTCGCCGAAGAGATGTCCCAGGTGATCGCAGACCTTACCCGGGAAGGAGACCGCCCGTGACCGAAAACCTCCGTCCCGAGCGCACGGGTCCCGCAAAAGCACCCGCATCGGACCTCTTCGAACCCGCAGACACGGCCGAACTCGCAGGAATGCTGCTTGCCGAGCGCCCGGATCTGCACGGGCTCCCGGTACCCGACGACCCGCTCGAACGCTGGCGCCTCGTACGGGCGCTTATGAACACGCGGGAGCCCGTGCCCGCCGCCGGCGCCCTGCTCGAGCTGCAGGACGGCGTGCTCGCGCGCATCCGCGACGCCCGCGGCACAACCGAAGCATCGAGCATCGCGCCGCTCGGCCGCAGCGGGCGAACGGCGCTTTGGCAAGGCGATATAACCACGCTCGCCGCCGACGCCGTCGTCAACGCCGCGAACAGCAGGCTCCTCGGGTGCTTCGTTCCCAACCACCGCTGCATCGACAACGCGATCCACACCTTCGCCGGCATGCAGCTGCGCCTCGCCTGCAACGACATCATGCAAGTCCGCAGACGCGACGAGCCCACCGGCACCGCAACCCTCACGCCCGCTTTCAACCTGCCCGCCGAACGCGTGATGCATACGGTCGGCCCCGTCACCTTCGGCACGCCGAGCGCGAGCCAAGAACGCGAGCTCGCATCGTGCTACACCTCGTGCCTTGAGGCCGCGGCGGAAGAGAAGCTCGAAAGCATCGCGTTCTGCTGCATCTCGACGGGCGAGTTCCGCTTCCCGCGCGAACGGGCGGCCGAGATCGCGCTGCGCACCGTCGAAGAGTTCCTCGCACGCGACACGACCCTCGAAACCGTGGTTTTCAACGTGTTTACCGATGAGGATCGCATCGCCTACGAGCGTTTGCTCGTGCTATGATCGCCTGAGGCGGCAAGGAAAGGAGACCGGGCATGTGCGGGCATTTCATCATGGTTCCGCGCGACGTCATCGAGCTGATCGTCCGCGACATCGAGATAGAGAACCACGTCAACGTCATGCCCGATTGGCCGGCGCGGGCAACCGACGCCTACCCCGGCTCGACCGTTCCGCTCGTGGTGCCGTGCACCGAAGGCCTCCGCGTGGCGGATATGACCTGGGGGTACACCGTTTCCGGCAAAAGCGGCGTCGTGTTCAACGCCCGTTCGGAAACCGCGCTTTCGGAAACGAGCATGTGGCGCGATTCCCTTCTGAACCGCCGTTGCGCGGTGCCCGCATTCGGATTCTTCGAGCCGCACAAAACCGAGACGTCGATAAGCGAACGGACCGGCAAACCGATCAAGCGGCAGTACCGCTTCGACGGTCCGCGCCGCCTGCTGTTCTTGGCGGGCATCTACCGAAACGACCGCTTCTCCATCATGACCACGGCCCCGAACGCAGCGGTCGAACCCGTGCACGACCGCATGCCTGTCGTACTGCTCGAACACGAACTGCCCCTGTGGTTTTCGCCCGATTTCGAGCACCTGTTCGACCGCACGGGCATCGCGCTTGCCGCCACCGCGCAGGGGCCCGATGCGACGAACATGCCCGTGATCGCCGCGAGGCCGATTAAACCGGCGGCCTCGGGTCAGCAGCCCTTATGGAACGAAGGCGAGTAGCCCATGGATGCATCGATCGAAGTCGGATTTGCCACCCTAGACGACCTCGGATCTTGGATGGATCTGATCGATCTCGTGCAATGGAATTTCCCTGGTCTCGAAACCCCGGAAAAGGTCGACGGATACCGCATGACCACGATCAAGAACATCAAACGGGGCAGCGCCGTATGCGCGCGCGACCAAGGAGCGGTGGTGGGACTGCTGCTGTTCTCGACCAAGTACAACATGCTCTGCCATATGGCGGTGCATCCCGACTACCGGCGCAAAGGAATAGCAACACGCATGATCGAACTCATGCTCGAGCACCTCGATCGGTCCAAGGATGTCGTCGTGCTCACGTTTCGCGAAGAGGATGAGAAGGGCGAGGCCCCAAGGGCCCTATACAGAAACCTTGGATTCGAAGAGGGGGAACTCTGCGTCGACCAGGACTACCCCGAGCAGAAATTCATCCTTCGCGCGAAGAAAAACCAATCCGAGCCGAAATAGCCCTTGCCTTTTTCCTTCCGCATCTTTACTATACATACCAACGGTATGTTTAACGCTCGCCCGCAGGCACAGAAGGATAGGAGGATCGATGGCCCGCAACAAACACCCCGAAGAGACCGTTGCCAAGATCCTCGACGTTGCGCTCGAGCTGTTCTTCACCAAAGGCTACGACAACACGAGCATCCAGGACATCATCGACAACCTGGGAGGCCTCACCAAAGGAGCGGTCTACCACCATTTCAAGTCGAAGGACGAGATCCTCTCCGCCGCGCTCGATCGCGAGAACGAAGCTTTGTACCACGAGCTGAAACGCATCCGCGACGACGCGCACATGACCGGGGCGCAGAAGCTCCAAGCGCTGTTCGAAACTTCCGTCAACGGCTCGCAGCTCGAAATCTGGTCCACGATCGCACCGGCAACCGATCCGGTTAAGAACTCCCGGCTGCTCGGCCTGCAGTACCAATCCGTGCTCGAGGAAACGGTACCCTACTACGTCCTGCCGATCGTCGAGCAAGGGGTACGCGACGGGAGCATTAAGACAAACCATCCGAGGGAGCTGAGCGAAGTGCTCGTGCTCCTCGCCAACCTCTGGGCCGGTCCGATGTTTCGCACATCGACGCCCGAGGAGCTGGGCGGGCGCATCGCCTTCTACATCGAACTCGCCAGCGCCCTCGGGGTCGAGCTCGCCGATTCGGGCATGACCGAAGCCCTCAAGCGCTACCGTGTCGTATTCGAAGAGCGTGCAGACCTCTTCAGCGAAGGGAAGGAAGGCGTATCGTGACCGCTTGACCGAACAACGCGCTGCTCCGCGCACGCGCCAAACCCGACCCCTGCCGCATAAGCGCACAACCGCTGCTCACGCAGCATTCTTTTTTACTCTTTATACATACCGACCGTATGTATGTTTAATTGAAAGGACCGCAATGTCAAGCCAGAACGCAACGCGCAATCGCCTCTTCACGCCCCCCTTCGCAGCCGTCGCCTCCGCCCAGCTGTTCTCACTGCTCGGGGAGGCCATCCTCAAGTTCGTGCTGCCGCTCTACCTCTTGAACCTCTCAGGGTCGGCCACCCTCTACGGCATCGTCGTCGCGTGCGCGTTTCTCCCCTACATCTTCCTCACGCCCATCGGAGGTGCGCTCGCCGATCGCGTGAACAAGAAGTACGTCATGGCCGCACTCGACCTCGTCATGGCCGTCTCGGCGCTCGCCTATGTCCTGCTTTCCCAAACAGCCGATCTCGTCGTGCTGACCATCGTCATCCTCATGCTTCTGTACGCGGCGCAAAGCGTCTACCAGCCAACAGTCCAATCGTCGGTTCCCTCGGTGGTCGCGCACGACCGCATTCCCTCGGCTACCGCCATCGTCACGCAGGTAAGCGCGCTCACGGGGCTCGTAGGGCCCGTTGTCGGCGGACTCGTGTTCGGATTCTTCGGCGTCATGCCCATCGTCATCGTGTCGATCGCTGCGTTTTTCGTCTCGTCGATCCTCATTATCCTGTTCGTCAAGATTCCCCCCGTCAAGCACGAATCGACCGGAAGCCCGCTCGGCATCCTGAAAAGCGACATCAAAGAAGCGGCGGCATTCCTCAAGCAGAATCCGATCATGGGAAAGACGATCCTGCTCGCCACCGTCATCAACTTCGTGTCCTCGGCCTTCATCATGGTGGGCACCCCCTACATGATCACCGAGGTGCTCGGGCTCTCCAACCAGCTCATGGGGTTCGCCGAAGCGTCGCTCGCCCTCGGCGGACTCATCGGCGGCATCCTCATATCCGTGAAGCCCGGCCTCTTCCCCATCACCAGAGCTCCCCGGTTTCTCTTCGGGGCAGCGCTCGGCTTCGTACCCATCGCCGTGGTCATGGCCGCAGGCATAGGCCCGATGGCAACGTATGCGATCCTACTCGTCAGCCTCACCTGGATCATGGCGATGTGCTCGATGTTCTCCATCATAGGCATATCGTTCCTGCAGATGGAAACGCCGTCCGACCTCATCGGCAAGGTGATCGCCCTCACCATGTCGGCGGCGAACGTCGCCCTTCCTGTAGGTCAGCTCGTCTACGGCGTCGGCTTCGATGCCGTTTCCGTGCCGGTGCTCGCCGTATGCGTCGTACTCGTCATGCTCGTCATCTCGGTATTTGCGGCGAAAACGTTCCGCAAGGAATTCGGTACCGGCGCAGGTACCGGCGCCGAGCCGATGGCGACCCCCTGCAAGAAGCCGGCATCGGAAACCACCTCCCCCCAGTAACGCCTGCAACCCCATGAAAGCGAGGCGCTTGCCGAAAACCCATCGAGCAAGCGCCTCGGGGAGAACATTTGTTTGTTTTAAGCAATGTGCCGCTCGTGGAGACGCACGCGGCATCGCAGGGGTACGATGGGTTCATACTGAGGCAAGCATCGAACCCGACCCGAAACGAGGGAGCCCATGGACGCTGAGTTCATCAACCTGACGCCCGAGAACATAGCGACCGAGCATCTGTGCTGCATCATCCGCAGCAGGAAACCGCACCCCGGCGTCGAAGCGAAGCGGCAATGGCTCGCAGACCGGCTGGGCGAAGGCCACGTTTTCAGGAAGCTCGATGCGAAGGCCACGGTCTTCATCGAGTACGCGCCCCTCGAAACGGCCTGGGTTCCCATAGTCGGCGACAACTACGTGTACCTGTACTGCCTCTGGGTCACCGGCAACTGCAAAGGGCACGGATACGGAAAGCAGCTGCTGGAATACTGCATCGCCGACGCTCGGCAACAGGGCAAATCGGGCATCTGCATGCTCGGGTCGAAGAGGCAGAAGAACTGGCTATCCAACCAAGCGTTCGCGAAAAAGCACGGCTTCGAAGTCGTCGACACGACCGACAGCGGCTACGAGCTGCTCGCGCTCTCGTTCGATACAACGATGCCGCAGTTCACGCAAAACGCCAAAAGCGAGCGCATCGAGAACCAGGATCTGACGATCTACTACGACATGCAGTGCCCCTTCGTGCCCCAGTACGTCGAATCGATACGACAGTACTGCGAAGAGAACGGCGTCGCCGTCACCCTGATCCAGGTGGATACGCTGCAGAAGGCGAAGGAGCTCCCCTGCGTCTTCAACAACTGGGCCACGTTTTACCGGGGCGAGTTCGAATCCGTGAACCTGCTCGCCATCGACCAGCTGAAGAAGCTGATCGAGAAGTAAGGCAACCCGACCATCCGGAAGTCGATACCCTCGGTTTCCAACGAGCTTTGGGGCTGCGAACAGCCCGGATCCCGGCTACACGTTTCCAAGATACACATGCGCAAGCGACGCTTCCGCGATGCGGCGGAACCGCTCGAGCAGCTCGCGCGACGTCGGCTGCGCTTCGGCCATGCGATACGCCGGGAAGAACCGCGAGAGGTGCAGTGGAATGGACGGGTCGATCGAGGCGAGCCATGCGCATTCCTGTTCGAACAGCCCTTCGTCGTCGGACAAGCCGGGAACCACGAGCGTCGTGACCTCCACGTGCGCACCGGCTGCAACAGCGGCCTCGATCGAGCGCTTGACGACGGCGAGCCCCCCGGGCGCACCGAGCGAACGATAGCCCTCCTCGGAGTAGCACTTCAGATCGATGTTGACCGCATCGAGGCAGCGCAGGGCGGCATCCCACGCATCCGCCGACACGTACCCGTTCGTCACCGCAACGTTCGCGAGCCCCGCCTCGCGGGCAAGCGCGACGCAATCAAAAAGGTACTCGGGCGCGATCAAGGGCTCGTTGTACGTGTAGGCGATGCCGATGTTGCCGCGGTCGCGAAGATCGAGCGCATGCGCCACGAGTGCTTCGGGAGGCACGAAGCGGGTGCCGCTTGCGGCCCTGCCCTCGGCATCGGCCATCGAAATATCGCTGTTCTGGCAAAACGGGCAGCGCAGGTTGCACCCGAAGCTTCCATACGAGAGGACGAGCGAACCCGGATGAAAGCGCGCCAGGGGCTTTTTCTCTATCGGATCGAGCGCGAGAGCCGTAGCCTGCCCGTAGCTCAAAGAAACGATGCGCCCCGCCGATACGGTTCTCGTGCCGCACACGCCGAACGATCCTTCGCGCAACCGGCATTCGTGGGGGCATACGGCGCACACCGCCCGGTCGCGCGCGCCCTGCGCTTCGAGCAGCGTTTCGGGAACGAGGGCCGTGCCGAAAGCATCCGTCCCCCGCGTCTCGCTGCCGCATTCGGGTGCGCCGGCGAACCGGCCGCAATGCGACATGCCGCTTCGCTCACTCATGGCGCACGACCTCGAACCGCTCGATGTCGATACGATCGAACCCGCCGCGCGGATCGATGCCCGCCTTCATGCACGCAATTCGAAGTTGCTCCTCNGCAGGTCGGCGTCGTAGAGCCTGAAACAGAGCACGTCGTTTCTGCGGGCCCACTTCATGCGCTCCTTCGCGACTTTGCGAAACCGCGCTGCGAACTGATCGCTGTTCTTTTCGGCCACGGTAACCGACCGCTCGCCGCCGGCAAGCGAGACGACGGGAAGCTCGATGCGCGTCGAGGGAGCCGTTTCGTAGATGCGCAACGAGGTTTCGATGCGGCCGTTGTAGAGTGGCGCAGCCTCGGTAGGCGCAAGCCCGAGCGCCGTATCGATGGAAGCGTCGGGCGTGATGACGGCGAGCGTCCAGCCGTCGGGTACCGCGCTCACACCCTCGGAAAGGGCGGCGTACACAGCAGGCAGCTGGACCTCTGACGAAAGCCGCTCGCCGTAGGGCGGATTGACCGCCACGAGGCCGAGCGCTCTGCCGTCGCCCATCGGCGNGCAGCTCGGACGAGAACGCCGCGCCCCCGGCTTGCGCTTCGCCAAGCGCACCGGCCAGCATGATGAATCCCGAAAGCCCGCACTCGGCGGCGTCTTCGCACATCGAAGGATCGAGATCGGCGAATCCGGCTGGATCGCCCGATTCGACCACGGCCGCAAACGCCTCGTCGAAGCGCGGGCCGGCCGGATCGAACCCGTAGGGGCCGTCGGCCTTGAGCTTATGGGACAAGTCGCCGCTCACGAGCAGAACCGCCTTGCGATCGAGGTCGGCCGCCGTCTTCGCCATGCACCGGCCGAACGCGAGCAGCTCTTCGCGGGCAATGCCCGAGCCGCCGATCGAGACCGCACGGTAGTTCTCGGACGGATAACGCTGTTCGAGGTAGTACAGGGGAACGAGCACTCCGTGGTCGAGCTCGCGGGCGCGTTCTGAAACGCATCCCGCGCAAAGCCCCTTGTCGCAAGCGCAGCTCTCGAGACGGTCGCGAAACGCCTCGTCGTATTGCAACGCGAAGGAGACCTCAGGTGCCCCGAATTGAGAAAAGGATCCCGTAGCGCCGTCGCCCGCGCCGAGGTAGATCCAATCGGCGTAGTAGGCGCTATGGGGGCTTACGATCAGGATCGTTTCGGGAGCAATCGCTTCGATGCGGCGCGCGACCTCACGATACCCAGCCAAGGTAGCAGCGATCCCCGACTCGCTCCCCCTGCCCACTTCGGGAACGGCAAGCGGGGGATGCGGAACGACGTACGCGGCTACAAGCGACATGACGGCCTCCTTCGTCCGATGCTGTGTCGCTTCGATTGTACCGCGCATGCCCGCAGCACGTACAGCATCGCCTCGGCAACGGCCGAGCATACGGGCGCAAACCCTGTCCGCCAACCGTCTTCGTGCGAGGGATCAGACGCATGACGAAGGCAACTTGCTCGCATATCCGCAGGTCGCAAGAATCCATGCTTTGTCGGTATTCCGAAAATCCTCGCACAGAGGCGGTTGGCGGACAGGGCGGGTGCTAGCGGGACGAAGGCGGTTGGCGGACAGGGCGCGTGGTGAACGGAGGCAAGACGGCGCACAGCAAACGAAGACGGACAAGAACGGTTGGCGCACCCGGCGCAGCGAACGAGAGAAGGCCTCCCGCGTCGCTACGAAGTCTCGATGCGCTCCACGAGGTAGCACCTGTGGATCTTAGGATTGCGCGCGAAGTCCTCGGGGATCGTATCGGCCGTGATGTCGGTGAGCCGCGCGCCGTAGCGCTCGAGTGTCTCGGTATCGGGTTTAAACGAGCGGAGGTTGCATGAGAACACGGCTTTGCCGCCTCGGGCGAGCAGTCGCGAAACCCCGATGAGCAGTTCGGCGTGGTCGCGCTGCACCGACCAGGTATCCTTGCCCATCGCCTTCGAGTTCGAGAACGTCGGCGGATCGACGAAGATGAGGTCGTAGCGCCGCTTGCTCGCCCGCTCCTCCGTTATCCACCGCACCACGTCAGAGCGCACAAACCGATGGTTGCGCCCCGAAAACCCGTTGAGTTTCATGTTGCGCTCAGCCCACGAAAGGTAGGTTTGCGAGAGGTCGACCGTTACGGTGCTCGCCGCACCGCCGCCCGCCGCATGGACCGTGGCGGTTCCCGTGTAGGCGAACAGGTTGAGAAACCGCGCGCCCTCGGCCATCGAGCCTACGAGCTCGCGCGTCATGCGATGATCGAGAAAGATGCCCGTGTCGAGGTAGCCGCCGAGATCGATTTCGAAGACGTAGCCCGACTCCCCCGTCCAGGCCACGCGGGANGGGCGTACTGGGCCAAGCACGTCCTCGCGAACCACTTCGACGAGCCGCCCCTTGCCCTCTACGCCGACCTGCTCCGCCTCATCGAGGGCAGGGATTTCTTCGTCATCACCACCAACGTGGAAAGTCAGTTCGAAAAATCGGGCTTCCCCACCACGCGCATCTTCGAGGTGCAGGGAAACTACGGCTTCATCCAGTGCGCGAAGGGCTGCCACGACGCGCTCTATCCCGACGAGAGGCTCATGCGCGCCATGGCCGCGCGCACCGAGGACCTGCGCATCCCGCGCGAGCTCGTGCCCGCATGCCNCCGACGATGCGCGGCATGCTCCCAAGCCCCGTCGCCAACCGTTCGTCGGCCTCGTCGAGAAGCGCGTTCCACACCGCTTCGTCATGGCCCTGCCAACCGGAAAACCCCCAGTAGTCGCGCATGATGCCCGGTGCCATGTCGGCGGCGATCATAGCGGCTTCGATGGCGAGCGTGCCCGATCCGCACATGGGGTCGATGAACATCCCGCCGCCCCGGGCGATCTTTCTCCATCCCGCAGCGAGCACGATGCCCGCCGCCAGCGTCTCCTTGAGCGGAGCGTCGGTCTGCACGCTTTCCTTGCGGTAGCCGCGCCGATGGAGCGGCTCGCCCGACAGATCGAGCGCGATCGTCGCCTTTTCGCTGCGCACGGCAACGTCGATGNATGCGACATGCCGCTTCGCTCACTCATGGCGCACGACCTCGAACCGCTCGATGTCGATACGATCGAACCCGCCGCGCGGATCGATGCCCGCCTTCATGCACGCAATTCGAAGTTGCTCCTCGACCGTATCGACCCCCTCGAGATCGGGAAGCAGAAGCCCGCGCTTGAACCCCTGCGTGACGATGACGCCGTAGCGCTTTGCGTTGAGATCGGCCACCGTGGCGGGCTCGGGCGGAAAGAGCACATCGACGCTGATGGAGAGATCGTCGAGCTCGCAGGGCGCTATGGCGGGAAAACGCGGGTCGCGCGTCGAGGCCGAGACGGCGTTCTCGATCACCTCGTCGGCAAGCGTCGGTTGCACAGGCTCGATGGTGCCGATGCACCCGCGCAGCTCGCCGGTGCTCGCTGTGTGGATGGAAACGAAGCACGCCGCCCGCTCGGGCAAGCTACTCGGCAGCGTCGGCGCCGTCGGCACGCTTTTAGTGCGCACGTACTGCTCGACGGTCGCCCGCGCAAGCGCGACAAGGGGATCGGCATCCGAGGCGTCCGCAACGCCGTGCGCGGTCCCCTCGCCGTTTGCCGCAACNTCTCTCCCACATGCGCCGCCCAATCGATATCCTTCACGCCTGCGTAGAGCGCATCGGCGTCGCGTGCATCGACACGGGCGAGCACGAGCAGAACGCGCGATGCGACGCGCGACCACAGGCAGGCGCGATACGCGTCGCATACCGTGCCGAAAAACGCAACGCCCCCTTTAAGGGGACGTACGCGCTGTGCTTTCAGATTCTTCAGTTCGGATGCGAGCAGCGATTCGAAGCCACTCGCGCACCGTGCGAAAAACTCGTAGGTTTCCACGTTATCCGTTCTAGTCTTCCAGGTAGTCTTTCAGTTTGGACGAGCGGGACGGATGGCGCAGCTTCGCAAGCGTCTTGCTCTCGATCTGACGGATACGCTCGCGGGTGACGCCGAATTCGCGGCCCACTTCCTCGAGTGTGCGCGGATGCCCGTCCTCGAGGCCGAAGCGCAGAGAGATCACCTTGCGCTCGCGCTCCGCCAATCCGTCGAGCACCTTGGAAAGCTGCTCTTGCAGCATCGAGAAGCTGGCGGCATCGGGCGGCACCACGGCGGCATCGTCTTCGATGAAATCGCCGAGCTGGCTGTCTTCCTCTTCGCCGATGGGCGTCTCGAGCGATACCGGCTCCTGCGAGATCTTCTGGATCTCGCGAACGCGTTCGGCGGGAAGACCCATCTCCTTGCCGATTTCCTCGGGGGTGGGTTCGCGACCGAGCTCCTGGAGAAGCTGGCGCTGGATGCGGACAAGCTTGTTGATGGTCTCGACCATATGCACCGGAATGCGGATCGTGCGGGCCTGATCGGCGATTGCACGCGTGATGGCCTGGCGAATCCACCAGGTAGCGTAGGTGGAGAACTTGAAACCCTTGGTGTAGTCGAACTTCTCGACCGCGCGGATGAGGCCGAGATTGCCTTCCTGGATGAGATCCAAGAACAGCATACCGCGGCCCACGTAGCGCTTCGCGATGGAAACGACGAGGCGAAGGTTCGCTTCGACGATCTGCTGCTTCGCGTCGAGGCCGACCTGCTCGATGCGGGTCAGGCGGCGGCGTTCGCGGCGTTCGAGCTCGATGCCCTCGTCCTCGGCTTTTTCGAGCTGCTCGGTCGCCTCGATGCCGGCCTCCATCTTCATGGCGAGGTCGATCTCCTCGGCGGCGGTCAGAAGCGGCACTTTGCCGATTTCCTTGAGGTACATGCGCACGGGATCGCCCGTCAGCATGGTCACCGATGTATCGGTGGAGCGCTTGCGCGATTTTACCTTGCTCTTGCCGCCCACTTTCGGAAGCGGTATCTCAACCGTTGCTTTGAGCTCGTCTTCGGGGATGTCCTCGAGCAGCTCGTCGTCGGTGAAGTTCGTATCGATCTTATCGTCGTCGAGAGAATCGGAGACCGACGAATCGTCGATGACCGAATCGGCGTCGGGTTCGACGTCGAGGTCGTCGTCCTCGATCATATCTTCTTCGATTTCGGTATTCTCGCTGATGGGGTCTTCTGCAGAGGAGATGTTCTTAGAGGCTGGAGCCACGTAGTCTTCCTTTCCGATCAACGTGTTGCCCAAACGGAAGTAACCTGTTTTTGGGCGCAAAGATTCAGCGAATTAATATACCACAAAAATTGCCAGGCTAGAAGAGCTATTCTCGTTCGTTGAAAAGAGCGCAAATTGCAAAATCAAGCGGAGAGAGCTTGTCCGAAAATCTCCGCGAGCCTCAGCCCGTCGCCTCAAAGCGAGATGCCCAAAGAAAAGTTGCCCCGATCAACCCCTCAAGATCTTATCCATCGCCTTGCCCCTCGCCAGCTCGTCAACCAGCTTATCGAGCCAGCGAATCCGCTGCGTGAGCTCATCCTCGATATCTTCGACACGCACGCCGCATACGGTTCCGGTGATTTTCGAGGCGTTCGGGTTGATGCGCGGGGCGCCGGCGAAGAACGTCTCGAAATCGACACCGCTGTCGATGCACGCTCGCAGCCCCGCTTCGTCGTAACCGGTAAGCCACCGTATGATCTCGTCGACCTCTTCGCGGGTACGACCCTTTCTTTCGGCCTTCCGGACGTAGAGCGGATACACGCTTGCGAAGATCATGGTGTAGATCCGCGGTTTTGCGCTTGCCATATTCCGAACTCCCTTGCTCTTTCGCCGAACGGAAGGAAATCCGCCGTCAGTCCCCCGCCCGAACGCTGCCTTCGATGGTCGCGATGCGCCACGCCGTGATGTCCGCGATCAAATCGTAGTCGACAGGCTCGCTGTAAGGGAATTGTATTGCGCCTTTGGATTGCCGCATAGCGCACCGCCTCACCGATTGCCGACCTTGCCATGGTAAACGCACGCGTCGGTTCGCGCACTCCGAAAGCGCATCTGTTCCCGATTTGCTACGCACGCAGAACGCGCGTCGATGCCCTGAGCCGGCCCGATCCCGAATCGGCCCGGCTGATCGCTCAGCATAACGCCCGCCAGCCGATTCGCGGCCAAAAAACAGCCCGCCCCGGAACCCATGTCCAACGGGGCGGACCAGCGTGCCATCGCTTCGCACGAACGTGCCGATATGCGTTTTTATTTGCCGGGCACCGGCGGAACGAAGGGCTTCTTCTTCGTTCCGGAAGACTGCACCTTCAGCGTGGGAACGCACGACTGCACCTTGGCACCGGGGGCATCGCCCATGAAGTCGGCGCTGCTGCCCTCGCCGTCATCGGGTTTGGCCGCACTTGGCGCAGAGGGCACCTTCGGGCTGCCAGGCGCAGCGGGTGCCGACGGCGCGCCGGGTGCACCTGGGGCAGCGGGAACACCAGGGACTCCCGGTGCAGCGGGCGCACCGGGAGCGCCCGCCGTTGCATTTTCATCCATTTGGGCAGTAGGCGGTCTAAAGCACATGATTCTTTCCTTTCTCGTTAGAGCCACTTCAAGCGCAGTGGCAGCGCATAGTTGAACAAAGTCGAACAAAACCGTGAGCCGAAAGCGAGCATGCGACCCCAACGGGCAAACGGGCCGAGCGCGCTTCGCCCGCAGCGCCTCTCCTATCCCCCGACGCGAACTCGTCGTCGAAGGACGATCGACGCCGCAAGCACGAGCACCCCTATCGCCGTAAGCGCTACGGCCGAAACCACGATCAGATCGGCGCCGTAGCCTATACCGAGAAGAGCTACGCACCAAGCCCCGACGATAGGGTTGAAGAAGTTCCCGAAGCCCTGCAACGCACCCGCCGCCGCAATCGCCATAGCCTGCGAGGCCGGCTTGCACAGCTCGGTGATGCGAATGCAGTACGCGGGCCACACGATGCCCACTCCCATGCCCGCAACCACCATGCCCGCATACACGCCCAAAAGCGAGTCCGCATGCGATACCGCGAAGAACCCGGCAGCCATAAGCAGCCACGACGCAGGAATCACGAAATACCTGAGCCGCTGCTTGAGCCATCCGTAGAAGAACGCACCGAACGCGGCACCGATCATCTGGATCGACAGGGCCAATCCCGTGTCCGCCGCCGTGCCGATCCCCGCGCCCTCAACGTACAGCGACAGGTTGGACGTCACCAGCGTGGCAAACATATTGCCGATGAAGTACACGGCGATCTCGGCCCAAGCGAGCCATTTGATTCCCGACATGACCACCGACAACGTCGGCTTTCCCCCTTTGTCGTCTTTGACCATCGGAATGCGCGGCAAGAGCAGCAACACCAGCGCAAGCGATATCAGGCCGACGCCGTAGCCCAGAAAGCTCAGATGCCAATCTTGAACGGCAAACTGGCCGCCTATGAAGATCATCACCGTACAGCCGATCGCGCCGACGGTCATGTTCCATCCCATCATATTCTCGCGCAGACGGCCCTTGTAAAGGCGGGGAATAATTGAGTCGCATGCGGGAAGCGTCAACCCGGCGCCCATACCCAAAACCACACGGCACGCGAGAATAGCCTCGAACGACGTGAGGAACATCGGCGCCATGCCTCCCACGACGAACAGGACAAGTCCGCCGATAACCAACGTTCGCGGGTTCACCCGCACCGAAAGCCAGCCGTACAGAATCGAAACGATGCAGCACGCGATGCTCGGCAACGTAACCAGCAATTGCACGATCGAGACCGGTATCTCGGGATACGTAGCGCAGATCGAGGCGATTGCCGGAGATATGCACGCGGAGGCGGAATCCTGCAGCCCGATGGCCAAAACAGGAATAGCCAACACGTACGGATTCATTTCCGTGAAATCCTTTTTCACAATTCCCCCAAAGAAATACGCGCTCGCGAATGAAAGCCCAAGGCCCCGCGTGAGGCTTTGACCCCCACCCGTCCGCATGCGCATCGCCGGCCGTCGGCCAGAACCAAAGCCGGCGATGCGTTGAGCGAAACAGCTTACCTTATTTTCAGCACCCGCGAGCGACGGCCGCTATGCCGCAGAAGACTCGTCTTTGTTCTTAAGAACGTATTTGCGCTGGTACAGGGTCGCTCCAAGAGCGCACAGCGCCGCCAGCACGGCAAACCCGACCACGAGGAAATCGCACGCGGTCCATACACCGCCGGCATCCTCGACGAGTTTGGCGGGCAGGAAGGTGGAAAGAGCGCCGCCCACGTTCGCGCCGATCATGACGAGCCCGAGGCCCATGGCCAAAAACTCAGGGCGCTTCATGGCGTCGGGTGCCATCGCAAAACCGACGGGCATGTTGAACTGGGTCACTGCGGAGAGGACCACGGCGAACACCGTTACGATCACGAAGGACGAGGGAATCCTGAACTGCAACGCGAAAGCGACGGCGCTGATGACGGCAATGACGACCAACAGGATACCGCGATTGCGAATAGCCGTTTTGTTGATGACCCAGCCGACGAGCAGCGAGCCCACCATGCCGCCGAACGTAGAGATGGAAATGATGTTGTTGGCAGTCATGGGATCGAAGCCGAGGCCGGTTTGCAGGAAGGTCGGGTACAGGCCGGTGTAGCAGCCGCAGCCGACGGCGAGCAAACCGAGGGCAAGCGACATCAGCGCCACCGCCGGTTCCTTCAAACCTTCGAGAACCGACGGCTTCTTCCCGCCGGCAACGGGCTCGGGCTCTTCTATCGCGGGATCCTTTATGAACAGGATAAACAAAACGAGCATGACAGCCTGCATGACCGCCGCGGCGATCCATTCGCCCTGCCAGCCGAACGAAGGTACGAGCACGTTAGCCAGCTGAGCGACGAGCAGGTTTGCAAGGGACACCCAAATGACCCAGATGCCGTTGGGCAAACCGCGCTTATCGGCGGAGAAGTTCGCTGTGATGATGGCGACGCTGACCATGGTCATGCAGCCGTACGAGATGCCTTCGAGGAAGCGGGTGGCGAGCAGCACCTCGAAGGTCGGTGCAAAGGCTCCGATCACATTCTCGATGATGGCTGCCGCGATGACGATAAGGCCGAACTTCTTGGCGCCTATCTTCTGCATGATCGCGCCTGCGGGAATGGCGGTGAAGATGCAGGTGAGGCCGACAACCGACATGAGCAAACCAACCTGGCTCATCTCGACTCCGTAGAAGTTCATGATATTGGGCATGTTGACGGGTACTTTGAACATGCCGAAGGCGATGGTGACGCCCGTGAGAAATACGATGAAGAATTGCAGCCAGCTCTTACCGCTGTTCAGCTTAATATCCGTAGCGCTCATTGTTCCCCTTTCCGAAACACAATCGATATCGCTATTCCCCGTCAAGCGGGAAATCCCCTATGTTCAAACTATCGGTAAGCTCGATGGTCTGCCGCACGCCCATAAAGCCCGCCGCTGCGATTTCGAGCGTGTAGGTGCCCGCGTCAAGGTGCTTGAACCAGAAGTCGCCGAATCCGTCGGTTACGGTTTCGCGAACCTCGCCAGCCTCATTGGTCAGCCTCACAGCAGCGCCCTCGATGATGAGGTCGGCCGCCGGATCCCATACCTCGCCCGAAACGAACAAGCCGAACGGGTTGAGATAGTGGACGCGCGGCGCCGTACCTTCGATATCCCACCGATGCGTCGACTGGGCGATAAGATCGGCGAGATCTTCTTCTTCGCCGAACATGAGAGCCCCGGTCGCGCAGGCGTCCACGCAATGCGGAAGCTTGCCCTCGTCGACCAGATGCGCGCAGCCCGTGCACTTCTGCGGAATCGAAAGCTCCTCGTTCCAATAGATCGCGCCGTAAGGGCACGCGTCCACGAGGGCCTTGTTGTCCTTGGCTTTCTCGGGATCGACGATGACGAGGCCGTCGGCTCGCTTGTACACCGCCTCGGGAGCGGCTTCGATGCAAGGGGCATTGTCGCAATGGTTGCACAGCGTAGGACGGTACTCGGCAAGCACCTTCGGCACCTGGCCGTGGATCTTCTCGTGCATCTTCAGCCAGAAGTGGCCCGTGTTCGGCTGCGGTTTCGAATAGGGCATCCAGTCGTTTTCGACGGTTTCGTCTTTACAGGCAATCTGGCAGCCGTAGCAGCCGTTGCATTTTCCCAAATCGACAACAAATGTTTTCATGGTTTACGCCTCCTCGATCCAACTCGTGATGCCAACGCCCTCGTCCGGATCGTAGGGACGGTTGAACGCTTCGGGGTACCGCTCGGCCAGCTCGAACACGTCGACCTTCTCGATATCCACCAGAAATCCGCTCGTCACTTCGCCCGGGGCGTTCTTCGACGTGGTCTTCGTCGGCGCGATGAGGTTGTTGGCGCCGCCGCGATCGGATACGCCCGACTCGATCGGATCGAGACGTGCGCCATGGTCCTGGTACACCACCGATTCCCGGATTCGCTCGGTCACGTACGCGCCGCCGAGCACCCATCCGCGATCGTTGAGGATCTTGACGATGTCGCCGCTCTCGATTCCGCGCTTCTCGGCGTCCTTGGGGTTGATCCACACCGGCTCGTACTTGTAACCGTCGGGGCCTACCACCTTGCAGGTCGGGATCTCGCGGAACCAGGGGATGTCGTCCATGTTCGCATGGATTCGCCACCGAGGATGGTTCGACACGATCAAAAACGGGTACTTCTCGGAGCGGGGGTGCAAAAGGCTTTCCTGATGGCGCTCTCCGTACGGGATGAAGTGGGGTACGGGCGGACGCTCGTCGTCATCGGGGAAATGCTCGGCCAGAGCGGTCGCGTAGAACTCGACCTTGCCGGTCGGCGTGGAAAGCGGATGCGCTTCCGGATCTTCGCAGAACGGTCCGAATCCACGGGGCAGCTCCTCCCAATCGTCGAGCGTGGGGGCGATGAAGTAGCCTTTATCCTTGAACTCCTCGAACGATATATCGCTCGGCTTCTCGGCTCCGTCGAAGCCGATCTTGATCCACTCGTCGACGCTCTTGCCCTCGACGAACTCGTCGTACACTCCGAGCTTCTTGGCAACCTCGCCCACGGCCTCCCAGTCGCTCTTTGATTCGCCGATCGGCTCGACGGCCTTCTCCTCGTAGTAGATGAGGCCGAAGGGCGCAGCGCCGTTGTCCTGACCGATGTCCTCCTCCTCGTACTTGGTGTTGATGGGCAGGAGGATGTCGGCGAACAGGCAGTCGTTCTCCATCCAGATATGCTGGGCGACCACGCATTCGATCTTCGGGCTGCGGATCGCCTCGATCATGGAGTTCCCGCCGTTCCAGCACGTGGTCCAGCATGGCGTGTCGGTCCAGATCATGTGGATGCCCTGGGCTCCGGGGATGGGATACTGGTACGTGTTGTACTGATCCTCGCGCGGCCAGCCGGCGACGGTGTAGCCCTGCCAGGTCAGCGGATCCTCGGGCGTGTAATCGCCCATGATGGCCTTGGGCACGAGCGTCTTGGGGATAAACGACTTGGTCTGCACGAAGTCCCATCCGCGGTACGCGGCCCCCACGGTCATGTTGCTGGAATAGCACGGGGCCGGCTGCTGCGACGGAAGGCCGTACATGTACCATTCGATGAACTTGACCACGTTGCGCCCCGGCTTGCCCAGGCCCTGCATGGTCATGAGCGCAACTTCGAAGCGGGCGGGCTCATGGGAGTAGCAGGAGCGGATGAACGAACCGCCGTTGCCGTGCGCCATGCTCGTGCGCTTCTTCGCCCATTCGTGCGCGAGCGCTTTGATCTGGCGCGACGGGACACCGCAGATGGGCGCCGCCCATTCGGGGGTCTTCGGCTCGCCGTCCTCGTTGCCGAGGATGTAGTATTCGAACCAATCGTAGCCGATCGAGTGCGTATCGACGTAATCCTTGTCGAAGAGCCCCTCGGTCATCCACACGTAGGCAATGGCCGCCATGAGAGCGGCATCGGTATTGGGAAGCACCGGAATCCACTTGTCAGCATGCGCTGCAGCTCCGTAGTTCAAATCGGGGCACACGTATACCTGCTTGACGCCGATTTCGGTCAACCAGAAGCAATACTGGCTCGGCAGCTGGCCCTGCCAGCCCCAGGTGGTGGTTTCCATGTCGCACCCGCAGAAGATAAGCATATCGGTGTTCTCGGCGATATCGAGCAAGAGATTGCCCATGTCGAACTGACCGAGCGGATCTTGGCCCCACATGTGCTTGGCACCCCAATACCAACCCTCCCAGCTGTCGGGCTGGCGCGCCTGGTACGTCCAATCGTCGCCGAGGACGTTCATGAGGCGCGTAGCGCAGCCGTGAGAGGCGTGCACGACTTTAGTTTCCCCGTGGCCGTCGCCCTGAATGAAGATGGAGGGCAAGCCGTATTCGTCGATAATGCGGTTTATTTCTTCGGCGATGAGATCGGTCGCCTCGTCCCAGGAAATACGGACGAACTTGCTCTTGCCGCGGTTCTCGGTGTTGCGCTCGCCCCGCGGATCCCAATCGGCACGCTTGTACGGATGGAGGATCCTGTTCTTCGAGTACACGCGCTTTTTATAGGCGTACGCGTACGGCGGAAGAAGCGATTTCATCGTGGAATGAAACTCGCTGCCGCGGGCCTTGATGGTCCACGGCTTCAGATACTCGGCTGAATACTCCTTGTCGTAGCGCATGGGACGCACGCGTACGATCTTGTCGTCCTTCACGTCGACCTCGGCCACATTCGCGCCGATGCCGAAGGAATTCATGCCAGTCGATTTGTAGACTGTCTTTTCCGGCATAAGCCAAACCCCCTTTACTTTACGTTTCGAATGCCGCCGAAACACCGAAACCGCACTTCCCCTTTCATCCGTGGTTCCCTGCTGGTTTCGATACGGCTGCTTCGTCGAACCCGTCTTGACATGCACTTGCATCGTAAAAGCGGGGGCTGCTTCTGGGTAGACAACTTGTTTTCATACGTCGTATGCCGAAATGGAATACCGCGTTTGGGCTGCTAGAAGGCATGCCGAAGCGGAGGCGTCCATACGTCTCCAGCGTTGTGGCGGCGCGGGTTTCGATGGCCGCATCCCACCTGAGCGGATGCCGAGCGCGCTCATGCGCGACCGCATCGCGCGAAGTCGCCTCCCCCCGAAAGTTCGGCGAGGGCGCGGCGGTTCGCCAACCGACGGATGCACGCCGGAATACCTGTTTTTGCGCGAAGGGTTGCGCTGTCGGGCGGGCTCGAAGGGTCCCGGTTCTTCGCTCGGATCGTTATGCCAGATCGTGGCTTCGCGTTGCTCTGCCCGACGCCGTCCGCGCCGTCGCCGGAACCGACAATCGCCCTCCGAGCGCCAAAACTTGCGACACTTCGATCAAAAACACACGTTTCGGTACGCGAGAGCCGTTTTGCTACTCGTCAGCGCAGCCCGCACCGTCGAGACGACGCTGCTCCTCATCGAACGGTATGCTATCGAGGAACAGCGAAACGAACTGGTTTCTGACGGTCTTGCGATAGGCGAAGTACACCGGAAGGTACAGCGGCGTGTCGAACTCGACGATATCGACGTTTCGTGATGCCTTGAACACGCTGCACATGAAATCGGGGATGACGAAGAAGCCGTTCAGCGAGACAACCGACGAGGAAGAGACCTCAACCTCGTCGACCTCGACTATGCGCCTCGGCCGGAACCCCGCCGATACGACCAGATCGTTCAGCACATCGGTCGTCTCTTTGGTCTTCAGGCACACAAGCGTCGCCTCCGCAGCGTCCGCGGGGGTTATGTAGCCCCGCTCTGCGATCGCACCGCCCTTGGGCACGACGGCGTGAAGCTCGTCTTGTCCGATGCAGCGATAGGCGATCTGCCCCCGGTCGTCGAAGCGGGTCTGTCCCAAAAAGCCGATGTCGAGCGAGCCGTCGATAACGCCCTCTATGATGGCGAGGGGGTTCTCGGTCGCGTATGACAGCGCGATGTTGGGGTAGCGTTGGTTGAACCGCTCCGCAACCGGCGCGATGTAGCTGTCGAACCCCATGGTGAGGATGCCCATGCGCAGCTGCCCGCACAGCACGTTGTTCTCGGACTGGAACAAGCACAGGATGTCGTCGTACTTGCCGACGATTTCCCGAAAGGTATGGTAGGCCTGCTTTCCCCGGGGCGTCATGGTGAGCCCCTTGGGAGAGCGGAGGAACAGCTGCACGTGCAAGGCTTCCTCCATGGCGCGAATGTGCTTGCTCAGTACCGGTTGCGCGATGTGCAGCTTCGAAGCGGCAGCCGAAACGCTGCCCTCGTCGGCAACGGCCAAAAACTCCCTCATGTATTCGATCTGCATAGCGCCCCCGTGTCGTACGCACCGCCATGTACCTCCGCACGCAATCGCCCGGCAAGACCCAAAGCGCGGCAAAAGAGGAATTGCGAGGCATCCCAGAGGATATCCCCGCTTCGGTTCACATTATAATATGCGAGTCAACAGCGCGGTGTTCGATCGTCCAAAACGCTCTGCGCTTCCGAGACACGCCGACGGCACCCGGATCCAGCCAGAACCGACCGAGCGGCCTAAACCAGCGCAGTACGGCTTTCGCCGCCGCTTGCCCGCCCCTTGAATTCGCGCAGCACGTCGTAGAGCTGCTCGGCGTCGAAGGGCTTGGGCACGAACCCGTCCATGCCGGCCTCCTTGGCGCTGTCACGATCCTCCTGGAAGGTGTTGGCGGTGATGGCGATGATGGGGATCGTTTTCGCATCGGCCCTCTCGAGGCCGCGGATCGCCCGCGCAGCGGAAAGGCCGTCCATGACGGGCATTTTCACGTCCATGAGCACGAAGTCGAATCCGCCTATGCCGCTCGCCTCGAACAGATCAACGGCCTCGCGCCCGTCGGCGGCGCGCTCGACCTCGATGCCCTCCATCTCGAGCAGCGCAATGGCTATCTCGGCGTTCAAATCGTTGTCTTCGGCGAGCAGGAGCTTCGATCCCTCGAGCGACACGCTCGCGTAATCGTCTTCCTCCCCCGCACAGGTCGCGCACTCGTCCGAAATGGGCAACTCGATCGAGAAGTAGAACTCCGATCCCTTGCCCACCGCGCTATCCACTTTGAGCGTGCCGCCCATCATCCTCACGAGGTTGCTGCTGATGGCGAGCCCGAGGCCCGTTCCCTGCACGTTCGTGCGGTTCTCGGCGGCCTGCTCGAACGACTCGAATACGCGCTCGACGTCCTCGGGTGCGATGCCGATGCCCGTATCGCGCACGCCGAAGCGGATGCGCGCCGTCTTGCTGTCGCGCGCGACTTCTCTGATGGACAAGGTGACCGTGCCGCCGGGGTCGGTGAATTTGAACGCGTTCGAGAGGAGGTTCGCAAGCACCTGCTGCAGACGGATGTGATCGCCTACCACGCACCCGTCCTCGGCAACGCACTCGGTCACCATGGCAAGGCCCTTCTCCTCGGCCTGGATGCCCACCATGCTCTGCATCTGCTCGGCGAGGGCCCGCACGGCGAACGGCGCGCATTCGAGCTGCATCTTGTTGTTGTCGATCTTCGACATGTCGAGGATGTCGTTGACGAGCGCGAGCAGAAACTGCGCCGAGGTGTTGATCTTCTCGAGGCTCGATTTGATGCCCGGCGTGGCCTCCCCCGACTGCGAGGCGATGGTCGAAAGGCCGATGATCGCGTTCATGGGAGTCCTGATCTCATGCGACATGCGCGAGAGGAAATCCGACTTCGCACGACCCGTTTCCTCGGCCTTCTCAAGCTTGAGCGCAAGGATGCGCGTGCGTATCTTCGAACGCGCGATGAGCAGGATCACCCCCACGATGAGCAGCAGAACGACGAGCGCGGCCGCAAGCGTTGCCACGGGATTGTCGTAGAGCACCGACTGGATGGACACCTGGCGGTTGGTCAGCGAGATGACGTTCTTCGAGAGCACCGTCTCGACCTCTTCGGCAGAAAAGCTGTTGACAGCCTTGTTCACGACGGAATACAGCTCCGAATCGACCGGCTGCGGAAACGCGATCGAGAAGTTCGATTCGATATGGTCGACGGCGACCGGCGTGATGTTGGCGTAGTAGTGATCGGTGTAGAGGCCTTCCGCATACGACGCCGGAAGGCAGGTGAGATCGACTTTGCCCTTGTTGAGGGCTTCGAGGCACAGCTCGTAGGACGGATAGTATTCGACGCGGGCCGCCTTGATCCCCGCGGGCTTATCCCTGCCCTGCGGCAACGCGAGCACGAGGCCGTCCGAAGGGTATTCCGACGACTTGTTGCGCAGCACGACCACATCGAGCGTCGTATAGGTCTTGGTGAGCGCGAGCCCCATGTCGTTTGCGTAGTACTCGTCGTCCATGAAGCCGCCCATGACGTCGGCCTCGCCCGCGAGTACCATATCGAGCGCCGCCTGGTAGTTCTCGGCCTTCACGTATTCGAAGGCGAGGCCCGTGCGCTCGCCGATGAGGTCGAACACGCCCTTGACGATGCCGCGGTACGCCCCGTTGCGTTCGTAGTACACCGGGTACAGATCGCCCACCACGGCAACGCGGATGGTCGGCGCCTGCTCCACGAAGGCGCGGTCCTCTTCGGTGAAGCTGATCGAGTTCACGTGGACATCGGAGAAGTACTTGTCGTAGAGCTCGTCGGCGAAGCTCGGATCGGCGGAATAGATGTTGGTCATCGCCTGGTTCAGCTCGGATGCGATCTCCGGCTCGTCGCCCGCCGCCACGATGTAGCAGGGTTCCGCCTTGAAGCGGGCGGCCACATCGCAATCGTCGCGCATCTCGATATCGCTGCTCAGCATGATATCCGCCTCGCCGTTATCGAGGCAGCGCAGGTAGGATTCCTCGTCGTCGTAGTAGCGGATACCGCATTCGATGCTATTGAACTCCAAGAAGTTCGTAAGGCGGTCGATCTTGTCGGACGCCTTGCCGAGCACGCCGACGGTCTTGCCGTTCAGGGTGTTCAGATCGAAGCTCTTGATGTCGGTGTTGGTCTTCTTGTACAGCAGCACCGAGTAGTTCGAGCCCATGATGTAATCGGGGTAGATGATGTCCTCGGCGAGCTCTTCCCGATAGAACATACCTCCCATCAGGTCGTATTCTCCCGCCAGCATGCCGGGCAGCAGTTCTTCGATATCACCGGTTACGAACTCGTAGTTCCAACCCGTATACTTCGATATCTCGACGAGCCAATCGTAGAAGCTTCCCGTGTGGATGCCGTTCTGGTCGGTCTCGCTGATTCCCCTGGCCTGAGGGAACGCAACTTTGAGCGTGCGGCCCGAATCGGCGTGCATGTCGACGTCGGGAAGATCGGCTCGGGCGGACGAGTCCCGCGTGGTATCGGCGCCGGATGCCGCATCGGAGCTCGACGATCGGGAGCCGTACGCGCTCGCATCGGATATCGCAGCCTCCCCCGCGGCAAACGCCGAACAGGGAAGCGCGGCAACGGCAAGGATCGCCGCCAAAGCAACGGCCGCAAGCCTTCTCATCGATGAATACCATCCTTCCAANATCGTCGACCGGGCCGATCTGCGGCTCCTCGAGCCGCCAGTACTTTCCGGAGCGCACCATACGCGGCACGCCGCCCGGCGGCGTGAACAGGCGCACGCACGAGCAGAGCGGCGCGATGTACTCCTCGCTCATATGCTGGGCGCACGCGGCACCCAGCTCGTCGAAATACGAACGGGAGAGCACCCGCTGGACCGCGCGGATCCGATCGGGATCGAGCCCGAGGGCGGCAAACGCCGACGGATCGGCCTCGTCGACCTCCTCGAGGCCGACGATGTAGCCTATAGCTTGGCGGTTGCCGAAGGGCACAAGCACCGCGCAGCCCACCTCGGCGTCGACAAGCTCGTCGGGCACTGCATAGGTATAGGCCGAATCGAGTGACTGCGTCGGAATGTCGAGTATGATCTGCGCGAGCCTCACGAGACCCCGCAAGCATCCTTAAGCTCGGCTGCGCGATCGGTCCGCTCCCACGTGAACTCGGGAATCTCGCGGCCGAAATGCCCGTATGCGGCGGTCTTGCGATAGATCGGCCTGCGCAGGTCGAGCGCGTCGACGATGGCGCCGGGCCGCAGGTCGAACACCTTGCCGACGGCCTCGACGATCGCATCCTCGGAAACGTGGTTCGTGCCGAACGTCTCGACCATGACCGAGACGGGCTTCGCCATGCCGATGGCGTAGGCGATCTGGATCTCGCATCGGTCGGCAAGACCGGCGGCCACGACGTTTTTAGCCACCCACCGGGCGGCATAGGCGGCAGAGCGGTCGACTTTCGTGCAATCCTTGCCCGAAAACGCGCCGCCGCCGTGGCGGCCCATGCCGCCGTAGGTGTCGACGATTATCTTGCGTCCGGTGAGACCCGCATCGCCCATGGGGCCGCCGATAACGAAACGACCGGTGGGGTTCACGTGTATCTCCACATCCTCGGCAAGCGTTACGCCCTCGCGCTCGCAAACCGGCATGATGACGTTGTCGATAAGCTCTCGGCGCAAAGCCTCGTGCTCGACGTCTTCGGCATGCTGGGTCGACACGACGATCTTCTCCACCTGGGTGGGCCTGTTGTCGATGTAGCGCACGCTCACCTGCGTTTTCCCATCGGGGCGCAGATACGGCATCACGCCCTCTTTGCGCACGCGGGCAAGTTCCTCGGCGAGGCGGTGGGCCAGATAGATCGGCAGCGGCATGAGCGTCTTGGTCTCGTTGCAGGCGTAGCCGAACACCATGCCCTGATCGCCCGCGCCCACCTTGTCGTACTCGTCGCCCGCAACGCCCCTCTGCGCCTCCCACGACGTATCGACTCCGAGCGCGATGTCGGGCGACTGCTCGTGGATGGCGTTCATGATTCCGCAGGTCTCGCTGTCGAAGCCGAACTTCGCACGATTGTAGCCGATGTCGGCGATGACGCCGCGCACGATCGAGGGGATGTCGATGTAGGCCTGGGTGCGGATCTCTCCGGTCACCATGACGAGCCCTGTCGTCGCAAGCGTTTCGCACGCGCAGCGCACACCCGCCGGATCGGCGGGCATGCCGCCCGGAGCCACGTAACCCGCATCGGCAAGCTCGATCTCCTTCTCGAGGATCGCGTCGAGGATCGCGTCCGATATCTGATCGCATACCTTGTCGGGATGACCCTCGGTTACGGATTCGGATGTGAACAAATACGATGATTGCTGGTTTGCCATGAATTCCTCTCCTATCGGTGTCGGCAGGACCACCTTGGCTCATGCGCCAGGTTGGTGCCGGGATCTTCGAGCCAACTCTCTTCCCCGGCTCTTGATAAAACGGGTACGTACGAAGTGCTCGCGGACTCGGCCGCAAGCCAATCGATGGTAACCCAAAAGCACAGGGGACGCAAGGCTCGGGAAAGCCCGCGAAAGCCAAGCGGACGCAATAAACATTCGAGCAACCGAACTGTGATTGTCGTGCGCGAAACCCCATGGGGCGCGATCGGGCATGGTACACTTTTCGGAAAAGAAACCACCCGCATACGAAGGATCTGCCCATGTCCACCAATGCAGACTACACCAGCGAATACTTCGATATCCTCGACGGACTCGAGGGCGATGTGGAAAGCCGTCGCGCCGCATACTCCTACATGGAGTCGTCCACGGCCATCGTGCACCACGAAGTCGTCGCCTGCTCGTTTGTGCCGAGGCTCTTCAACGCGAGAACCTACGACGTGTTCAAGCAGACGGCCGAAACCGCGCACCGCATCCTCGTCAAAGTCATGCAGCGCTACCTCGACGACCCCGAATACCGCACGATCTTCTCATTCGACCCGCGTCTCGAAGAGCTCATCTTGCTCCCGCGCGGCTACGATGCACTGCTCCCGTTCGCCCGCGTCGACGTGTTCCTCGACGAGGACGATTACCGTATCGGCTTTTGCGAGTTCAACGCCGACGGCTCGTCGGGCATGAACGAGAATCGCGAGATCACGAACTCCCTGCTCGGCTCGGAGAGCTTCAAGCGCTTTTCGCAGAACCATGCCGTCAAACCCTGCGAGCTGTTCGAATCGTGGGTAGACGAATTCCTCGCCATATACGCAACCTACGAGCACCGCGTCGACAACCCGCATGTAGCCATCTGCGACTACCTTGAAAACGCCGTCATCGACGAGTTCAAAGTGTTTGCAGGCCTCTTCGAGGCGCGCGGCGTCGAATGCAGCATCTACGATGTGCGCGAACTCTCTTTCGACGGGAGTGCCCTCGTGGGCTCGGATGGAAAACGCGTCGACGCCATCTGGCGGCGCAGCGTCACCAACGACGTCATCGAGCATTGGGACGAATCCCAAGGCCTCATCGAAGCCGTTCGCGCCGAAAAGGTTGCCCTCATCGGCAGCTTCGCCGGCCACATCGTACACGACAAGCAGATATTCGAGGCGCTGTTCCATCCCAAAACCGTCGAGATGCTCGACGCCGACGAGATCGACTTCATCGAGCAGACGATTCCGACAACGTCGTTTCTCGACGACGAACATGCCAATCTCGACCAAATTCGCGCCAATAAAAACGAGTGGATCATCAAGCCCACCGACCACTACGGCGCCGACGACGTATATGCGGGCGCCTACGTCGACGAGGAAGAATGGAACCGCCTCATCGACCGGTTCGCCAACGGCGCCGCAGGAGAGCCCTTCCTCGTGCAGCGCTACATCACACCGTACAAGACCGCGACGCTGCCGCCCGACACGCACATCGCCGAAATGACCGACGAGCAGGTGCGCGAGCGAACGAGTAGCGCGCCGTACAACAACCTCTCGGGTCTCTATCTGTACAACGGCACGTTCCAGGGCGTGTTCTCGCGCCTGGGGCCGCGCCCCACCATCTCGAAGGACATGGCGGGCATTACGGCGGCGACCATCTGGGTCGATGCCGAAAAAACCGCCGAAAACGACCCGTCTGACACGGAAGGCCGGTAAGCTCGGATGGCATCATCGAAATCGCCGCGTCGAGGCGGAGCCCTTGCCGCCGTCCTATCCGTCGTCGCCGCCGTCACACTCGCCGTCACGCTCGTCGCCGTAGGGCTCGCCGCCTGCTGCGCACGCCCCACGACCGCGATGCTCTCGCAGGCAACGAGCGCAAGCGACGTCTCGCCGTACTCGAAGGGCACGCTCATCGATCTGGCGGTCGCCACACGCGATTACACGGTCGACGGCATCCCGCGCGAAGACGTGCTCAAGCAGATCATGGCCGCTGCCGAGCTCGAAGCGCCCGATGTGCTCGCCGACTCCGACGACCCCTCGATAGCGCTCGCAGGCGCTTCCGAGCGCTATACCCTGCCCGCAGACGCGCTCTCGCATCTCGACGACGTGTACGCCGTCATCTCGACGGCGGTACCCGTTCTCGTCGGATGTGCCATTGTAGCGCTCGCCAGCTTGACCGCACTCGGGTTCGTCGGCGGAAGACGGCGCGCGGGACTCACGCTCGTCGCCGCGCCAATCGTCGTCGTGGTCGCATTCGCCCTGCTTGCCGCATGGGTGATCGTCGACTTCAACGGGTTCTTCGCCGCGTTCCACTCGCTCTTCTTCGCGAACGGCACCTGGACGTTTTCAGCCGATTCTCTTCTCATCTGCATGTATCCGCCCGATTTCTGGATCGGCATGGGAGCGGTTTGGCTCGCCGCCACGCTCGTTGCAAGCGCGGTGGCGATAGCCGTCGGCATGGCGGTCAAAGGCAGGCGAAGCGCGAAGGCCTAACCGCGCGGCAGCACCGCAGAAACGCCCCCGTCGTCCTCGCGAGAAGGGGAATCCTCTTCGAGCATCTCGAACAGCTCTTCGCGGCTGTGGACGCCGAGCTTGCGATAGATGTGGCTGATGTGGGCTTTGAGCGTACCGTGGGCGACGTAGAGGTTCTTCTCGATCTGCGAGGGCGATTCCCGCCTTGCCAACAGCTGAAGCACCTCCTCTTCGCGAGGCGTCAGATTGTGTTCTTTCGAGACGTCCGAAACTCGCATGGCAAGACGGCTCGACGACATGGCGCCGTCGACACAGCCGCCCCCGTGCAGACTCACGCCCCACTTGGCCGAAAGGCCCCGCTCCGTGAAGAACACCACCACGAACACCACGATCATCACAAGCGCGATGCCCGTGTATATCCCCGAGACCACCGACGAGGATGCAAGCAGGGGCAGCGTGGCCGACAGCGCCCACCCGGCTATCTCGACGAGATAGCGTATCCCCCGCTCTATCCCGTTGATCCAAACGGCGCTGATGCCGAACCGGTAGGTGATGTTGCTCAGCACGAGCATCATGAACATCGAAAGCATGGTGTAGCCCGCATCGTAGCAGGCGGCCATCACCACGGAGTTCGCGCCTACCGAAGGCGCCACGAACAGAAACGCGATGATGGACAAGGGAAACGCAAGCTGGTAGATCGTATCGAAGTTGAACCACTTCGACTCCGAAAGCACGCCGATCACGACAAGTGCCGTAACCAGAAGAACCCCGAGCGTATTGCCCGGACCGAGCGTCTGCATGGGAAGCGTGCCGAAGCCGCAGGCGAACGTGCAGGCCGACATGAGCAGAACGGGTTTCCAGGGAAACGCAGCGCCTCCTTCGGCCTTGTCGTATTTGTGCGGCAAATCCCTTTCGGGCAGCCTTTTCATGCTCGAGCGGACCTGCGCGAGCGAGACGAGCGGCAGCACGATGGCGAAAAAGGCGAGGTACGGCGCCGACAGCCCCATGAACACCCATTTGATTGCACACCCCACCATGATGGCGAGCGCATGGTAGAGCGCCACGCGCATCGGATTGAGCGAGCCGTAGAACTCCGCCCACATGAGGATGAGCGAGCCGAGCCCGCCTCCCGCGAGCGCCAAGCCAGCGAGTTTGACCGCACCGGTCTGGAGCGCGAAGCAATCGAGCACGATGAGAGCCGAGCCTCCCACAAGCGACACGGCCGTCGCGATCGAGGCGGTACGGTTCGACCAGAGAGGCACCACGCGCCGCGAGGAAAACGCCAAGGCGAAGGACACCACGGCGATGGCTCCTTCGAACACGGCGTAATCCGCGAAGCCGATCGTGGGAAACGCCTCGTATCTGAAAAACGTCGCGAGCCATGCCCGGTAGATGCCCACGCCGAGAAAGGCGAACGGGATCGATCCGACGATCTTGAGCATAGTGCGCCACTGAGACAGCAGCCCGCCTTCGCGCTCGCGCGAGTCGTCGTGCGGCGCGTCTCCCCTTCCCGAGCCGACGCCCTCGCCCGAAAACCCCGCCCCGCTTTCTCCCGACCGATTCTGCTCCGAAGCAATCACCCTGCGCATCCGTCCTCCCATGCCTCGCACGAGCCTCAATCATAGCGAAACGCTTCTTGTTATCAAGGGGTTACAAGGGGGTTATGCATTTAACCCCCAGGGCCAATGGACGACTGCCGACGCCGAGCATAAGGTTGCGATCGGCGGCAAGGGAAGCATCGAAGGCGATGAGGCCGCCCGCTTCACCAGCCCGCGCCGATCCAGGCAGATGCGGCGCAGGCACCCAGACAAAGGAGGAATCACATGAAAGCACTATCACGACGTTCTTTTCTCACCGGCTCGGCACTGGCAGCAGCTTGCGGCGGGCTCGCTCTCGCGGGCTGCTCCCCTTCTTCGGAAGGGTCGGCGGCATCCTCGTCCGCCGCTAACGGAGCCTACGTCGGCAGCGGCATGGGAAAGCACGGGAACTTCGACATCGAAGTCGTTATGAAGGACGGCGCGATCGACCGCATCACCGTACTCTCGTCCAACGAGACGCTCGGCATCGGCGACGTCGCCATGGAAACGCTCTCGAACCTCATCGTGGAGAACCAAACGCTCGACGTGGATGCCGTTTCGGGTGCTTCGCTCACGAGCATGGCGTTCATGCAGGCGGTCAGCGATGCCATCGACGCGTCGGGAGCCAAGGCGAGCGACTTCAAGAAGAACGGCCATGCAACGCCCGCAGTGCCCGACGACCTGCCGACGGAAGCCGACGTGATCGTCGTCGGATCGGGCGGAGCGGGGTTCGCTGCCGCCATCACCGCCGCACGCCTCGATAAGAAAGTCATCTTCCTGGAGAAGCTCGGCGTGCGCGGAGGCTCGACCGCCCTTTCCGGCGGCGAGATGGCCGCCCCGAACCACTGGATCCAGGAACGCGAGGGCATCGAGGACTCACCCGAGCTTCTCGCCGAAGACATGCTCAAAGGCGGCGACTACATCGGCGACCCCGATCTCGTAAACGTGATAGCCCACGGCGTGCTCGACGCAACGCAGTGGCTCACCTACGAGGGCGGCGTCTCCTGGGAGAACAACCTTCTGTTCTTCGGCGGGCATTCCGTGCGGCGCAGCATCATCCCCAAGGGGCACATCGGAAACGCCATGACGACGGCCCTGACCGAGCGCTGCAAGAAGCTCGACAACATCACGCTCGTCGACTACATGAAGGCAACCGAGCTCGTCAAGGGTTCGGACGGCGCGGTCGCTGGCGTCAAGGCGGAAAGCACCGTCACGGGCGAGCCGTACGAGTTCAAAGCGAAGGCGGTCGTGCTCACCACGGGCGGATTCGGATCGAATGTCGAGAAGCGCACGCAGTACAACGCCGACATGGGCAAGGAAATCGGCTCGACCGACTGCGTCGGCGCGATGGGCGAAGGTCTCGATATGGCGTCGGCGATCGGAGCCGAGCTCATCGACATGGAATACATCCAGACCTACCCCGTGTGCGATGTCGAAACGGGCGCGCTCATCTACATCGACGACCTGCGCCTCGAGGGCCGCACGATCATGTTCAACAAAGAGGGAGACCGCTTCGTCGAGGAGCTCGACCGCCGCGACGTCATCTCGAAGGCCATCGTGGCCCAAACGGGCGGCGTCGCCTACGAGCTGTTCACGCAGGACGCCGCCGACGAGACGGGCGTCGTCCAGACCCATATCCACGAGTACGAGAACCTGACGGCACGCAACCTGATCGCCACCGCCGACACCATCGAGGAAGCGTGCGAGCCGTTCGGGATCGACGCCGAAGAGCTCAAGAAGACCATCGAGCGTTGGAACGGGTTCTGCAAAGAAGGCAAGGACGAGGACTTCAACTTCCGTGCCGACCTCGTGCCGATCGAGGAGGGCCCCTACTATATATTCACGTGCAAGCCGGCGGTCCATTACACCATGGGCGGCCTGCACATCAACGTCGACGCCGAAGTGCTCGACGAGGCGGGCGAGCCGATCCCCGGGCTCTACGCTGCGGGCGAGGTCGCAGGCCACAAGATGGGCACGAACCGCCTCGGCTCCACCTCGATGGCCGACATCTACACGTTCGGCCGCATCGCCGGCGAAAACGCCGCCAACTTCGCATCGTAGCAGCGACACTTAGCCGTCCCGCCCCGGAAGCGCCGGATTCCTCCAAGTCCGGCGCTTCCGGGCGCGTCTCCCCTATCGCCGCCGCATTTCCAGTGGCGATTCTGGGACCGGGGGCGATTTCGGCAGCGAACCTCCGGGGCCGGGAGCTTCCGGCAGCGTACCTTCCGGCAACGTACCTCCCAGGGCGCACCTTCCAGGGCGCACCTTCAACCGAGATCGCGTTTCCGAGCATAAGCGGCTCCGTTTTACGGGTTTTTCTTCGTTGTGCTGCGTTTGGGAAGCAAAACCTCCGACCCGATTCTGCTTCCATGCGTCACGCATAACGTTTTCCCTGATGGTGAAAAAGAAGACGGTGATTGGAAGAGCTATTCAGGGCGGCCAATGCAACATAAAGAAGAAAAACCCGTAACGGGAGCCCTCGAGACTTCACCAACGGTCGACGGGAAGACCCAACTGCCGTCTGAGCCTCAGCTTCCTTGCGTGATAATCCGAAACGTAAACCTCCGATCGCTTTCCGAGGTGCCTGCGGATCGTCTGCGCTATCGCCTCCGTTGCAGCAAAGCTGTCCAGTTCGTCGTTGGTGATGCAGACCACCGTCCAACCCATGGCCATCAGCGCATTCGTTCTTCTCGAGTCCGAAATCCTGCGGGCCTCCCCCTCATGGCATTCCTTGCTCTGGTATTCCACATCGAGCTTGCACTCGGGCCAACACAGGTCGCAGCGAAAACTCGACTTGCCCGATATCGCCCGCGCCGCTGCGTTCGCGCGCACTTCGTAGTTCATACGGGGGATGCCCAGGCCATAACCTCCGTACATCATGGGAAGGCCCAGAACAAGGGCCTGCTTCGTTTCACGCGGCGAAGCCGAGCCATCGGCAAGATAGCGGATCGCGCGCCCTGCTTTCTTCGCTCCCTTTACGGATGGGTTCATGGACACGTAGGTGTGCAGCGCGCGAAGCGACACGAGGGGCTCCACCTGATAGCGCGTCGCGACCCCCGTTCGCTGGCTCTCGTATGTCCCGCATAGTTCGTATCCAAGCTCGAGAAAGGAAATCATGCCGTCTCCCCACAGAGCCTCGTGCACAAAGGCAAGGGCTGGGGTGCTGATGTAGGCACCGCTGCCGAAACGGTAAAACGACGTGCCCGCAAGGCGCGATGAGCACACGTGCTGACTGCATGCGATCGACGACCCGCATCTCGATGAGCTGCCGACCAAAACATGCGCGGGCCTTTCTATGGAAAGGCCCGGATAGGCCGATTCCGCGTACCTGATCGTATCTTCTATCTGACGTTTACGCGGCGGCCGATCGGGCAGAGCGCGTGCCGCGCCGATCGCCGGAGCAAGGTCACGAGGATTCGCCATCCTCATTATCTGCAGAGCCGTTCTGCCCCCAAAATAAACCCGCTGATCCGTTGTCGTGCACGAAGGTGAAGCGGGCGTCGCCGCATGAGAATCCGAAACAGGCATAGAGCCTCCTCCCGCCCTTGGGCTTGAGAGGATCTTGCAAGCGTGGTACAGAAAACGAGGGCATCGCTTCCACAACGGGCCGCCTCGCATGGCGAAGGGCGCTTGCACTGGCTCTGCGTACGGGAGATTCTAGCACCTCGCATGAACCAAGTCGCAGGAAAAACGTCGAAATGCTGCATTTTTGCACACTCGGCAGTAGGATTCGCGCCCCGCAGCAGGAACCACAATGATGCGTTGACGACTGCAAAGCCACGATCAGGCGGTTTCGATGCGCACGAAAGCCAACCATTCCGCCAGCGATCGCCAAGCGCAACACATCGAAGAAAAACCTGCGGATCGAAATCCTCGGCGACGAAACCCGAGGTGGCCGAAATCAAAACCCGGATAAGCAAAGGGGCAGAGACGAGCGGACGCCAGGGCACGCCCTGACGCATGCCCTGGCGCATACTGCCAAGCGCATCCCGCCACGCCCGCTCGCTTCCCGCCGCTTAACGCGTGCCGAAAAAGCGAAGACGAGCGGGCGCTGTGGTTCGGAGGGCGTTCTTGCAGTAAAATAGGCGAAACCAAGATGAGAACCGACTCACCTGCAGAGCCCTGAAGACAGAACCCAGAAGAAAAGGAAACGACCCCCGATGACCGAATCCCCTTCGAACCGACCCGTACGCGTTCGCTTCGCGCCCTCCCCGACCGGCATGCTGCACATCGGCGGTGCGCGGACCGCAATCTACAACTGGGCGTTTGCACGTGCGACGGGAGGCACGTTCGTCCTGCGCATCGAAGACACCGACCCCGAACGCTCCACCGAGGAGAACACCCAGATCATCCTTCGCGCCATGAAGTGGCTCGGACTCGACTGGGACGAAGGCCCCGAAACGGGCGGCGCCCTGGGCCCCTACTTCCAGATGCAGCGCACCGACACCTACGCCGAGGCCCTGGAGCGGCTCAAGGCGAACGGCAGCGCCTACCCGTGCTTCTGCACCAAAGAAGAGCTCGACGCCAAGCGCGAGGCCGCCGAGAAGACCGAGGGCGGCTACGCGGGCTACGACCGCACCTGCCGCAACCTCGACCCAGCCGAGGCCGCGCGCCGCATCGAGGCGGGAGAGCCTCACGTGTGGCGTCTGAGGGTTCCCGACGATCGCGGCACCATCGAGTTCACCGACGCGGTGTACGGACCCATGAGCTTTCCCGCCGACGTCATGGACGACATGATCCTCGTGCGCACCGACGGCACTCCCACCTACAACTTCGCCGTCGTATGCGACGATGCCAACATGCAGATCAGCCACGTCATCCGCGGCGACGACCACCTGTCCAACACCCCGCGCCAGATCCTCATCTACGAGGCGCTCGGCTTTGAGACCCCGGTGTTCGCGCACCTCTCCATGATCCTTGGGCCCGACGGCAAGAAGCTCTCGAAGCGCCACGGGGCGACCTCGGTCGAAGAGTACTGCGAGCGCGGCTACCTGCCCGATGCGCTCGTGAACTTCCTCGCGCTTTTGGGCTGGTCGCTCGACGGCGAAACCACCATCATCCCCCGCGAGGTGCTCACCCGCGAGTTCTCGCTCGACCGCGTTACCAAGAAGGACGCGGTGTTCGACGAGACCAAGCTCGATTGGATGAACGGCGTGTACATCCGCGAGATGAGCCCCAACGAGTGGTTCAAGGCGTCGCTGCCGTGGCTGTTCAGGGCCGGTGCCACGCTTGAAGACATCGAGGCCCGCCCCGAGTGGTATCTCGCGCTCTACCCGCTCGTGGCCGAACGCCTCGTGCGGCTCGACGAAACGCAGGAGAAGCTCGCCTACATGTTCTGGGGCGCCGACGTGCAGCTCGACGAGAAAAGCGTCTCCAAGGTGCTTGCCAAAGAAGGCGCCCGCGCCGAGGAAGCGCTGCGCGGCTGCCGGGCCGTCCTTGCCGACGAGAGCATCCCCTGGGAATGCGAGCCTTTGCAGGAGGCGTGCCGCGCGCTCACCGAAACCCTCGACATGAAGGCGAAGCTCGTCTTCCAGCCCTTGCGCGTAGCCGTGTGCGGCAACATGGTATCGCCGCCGCTGTTCGAAAGCATCGAGCTTCTGGATCGCGAAGACGTGCTCGCCCGCATCGACAAGACGATCGCGGAGGTGTTCGGTGGCTAGCGAACGCGACGAAACCCTCGAAGCCGCAGCGGGGGCAGACGCATCCGGCGCGATGTCCGACGAAACGTTCGATGCGGCCATGGCCGAAGAGCTCGAACGCGAGGAGACAGGCGAAGAACCGCGCAAAGCGCCGAGCAAAGTGATCGTCGTACGCGACTACTGCGTCCGCCACAAGGGCGCGGCATGCAACCGTTGCGAGATAGCGTGCCCCAAAGGGGCCATCGGGTTTTCCGAGGAGGAGCTGCCCACGATCGACGAGTCGCTCTGCACGCGCTGCGGCATCTGCTTCGGCATCTGCGATGCGCTCTCCTCGACGCGCATCACGATGATCGACCTGCACGCCCGCATCCGCCGGATCGCCCTGCGCGGCGAGGACGTGTATCTCACCTGCAAGGAGAACATCTTCCCGGGCCTCGAACCCGCCGCCAATGTGGTTGTGCTGCCGTGTCTGGCGTGCCTCTCCCCCGAAATCTGGACGCTCGTTCTTGCCGAGAACATCAAGGTCAAGGTCGCCTGCGACTTAAGCTACTGCGCCGATTGCGAGCGGGCAGGTGAAATGGCCGAGATGCTCTACACCCACGCCATCGAATCGGCGGAGGCGTGGACGGGCGAGAAGGTCCTGTTCTCCAAGGAGATCCCCGAAAAGGAACAGCTCCTGAAAAACCTCGCAAACCCGACAGGCGTCGACCGCCGCGCCGCATTCACCAATCTGGTGGGCGACGTGGGCGACATAGCCTCGGGCAAGCGCCGCCTGCGCAACTCCGAGGTGCTCCAGCAGTTCTACGAACGCCGCGAGCGGGCGCGAGCCATCGCACGGCTCAATCTTGCCGAAGACGACGTGTTCAACGACTTCGTCCCCATGGGCCTCACGAAGAAGACCATGACGCCCAAACGGCAGCTGCTGCTCGAAGCGATCGACCGCAAGCCCGCGATCGCACCGCGCGTTCCCGTGTACCTCTCGGAAACCGATTGCGAGCGGTGCACCAATGCGCTCGAATGCACGAAGGCATGTCCGACCGGAGCGCGATTCCCCGATCCCGAAACGGGGATCCTCGCCATGGACGCACGCTATTGCATCGGCTGCGGTATCTGCGTCGAAGCATGCCCCGAAGGCGCCATCGACATGATCGAGGCCACGGCCGAAGTGCTTATCGTTGCCGCCGAGCACACGGATGCGAGCGCCCAAGACGCCGCGGAAGAATAGCCCGGCCGCCACGACGGACGGCAAACCGTCTCTTGCAGAGAAAAAGCGAACGCGGCCCCGATCGTTTCGGGGCCGCGTCGATGATTGCGGAGCTTCATGAGCGAACAGGTCGAGATGCGACGGCCGAAAGGAGCGCGCCGCCTTAGATCGATTCTCCCTGGCTGCCGTCAACGAGCGCCTTCTTGCCCACCAGCGCGCGCAGCGCTGCGGAAACGCGCTTCTCCTTCGCCGTGCTTCGGTACGCTTCCATCGCCGGAGCGACGAAGCCGCTGTAGAGCATCTTCACCAGAGGCCCGACGATAAAGAAGTTGAACAGGAATGCGGCGATCCATGTAGCCGGGTACAGCGAAGCGTAATGATCCCAGGTGATGCTCGACAAACCGCCCGTCACCGTCAGTCCGAACAGCCCCATAATCGAACCCATGAACAGCACGTTCACAAGCGTTACGGCAACCGATCGCACGGTTCCTTCGAGGCGTTTCGCCACCACGTTGTCGATAAGGGGCCCGATGATCGGGTTTGCAACGAACAAGCGCACGGCGAGCGCAAGAATGAAAATGACGGGGTATTCGTACAGGGAGAGCGCGAAGTGCAAGGGCGAATGGTCGTCGGTGTGAAGGTTCCAATTGAACGTGACCATAACGGTGACCATGAAGAAAACCATCATGATCTGAAAAACCGTCTTGCCCGTCTTATCGTGCGGGGCGCCCGCTTTCCCGGTGATGCAATCCATGTAGCGTATCTGCTGCGTTTGGTTCATAGGTTGCGTTGATCCTCTCTTTCCCTACGGTTTATCAGCGGGCAAACGCGCCTCGGAATCGCGCGCACCACCGTCGCCCGCACAAGGTGCGAGCGTACGCAATCGTCCGGTTCCCGGATCGATGCACGGTTGTCCTGACTTAAGGCTTTCAAAACCGCACGACCGTGCGGACAGATGAACTCGGGCGGCGCGCCCGAGCGAAAAACGCCCAAGAGTAAAACCCACTGGCGATCGGCACTGTACCTGATCGCATTACCAGTATATCTTATGCGAGAATACATCCGATCCCGCAAGAGGGCATCTTGATAGAATCATCTCATTTGACCGTGCGGGCAGCCGCATGCAAGCACCTTCCGATCGGTTGCGCAGCATGCCGGACAGGGTTCCGTCAGACGGGGAAAAGCGTATACTTACCGCAATGCAGCATCGGTAAAAGGGACGGAAAGGACCGGGTTTCCATGGGGCACTTCAAGCGATCGCAAGCATCTATCGCCGCATGCGTCCTACCCCTTTATAACGACATCCTTGGCTATCAGCCGTTCAATGAGCAGGAGGAAGCGGACAAGCGGGTCATCCTCGCGCAGCTTGCCTCGGATCCCGATTGCTTCGACCGTTCATCGCTTGCCCATATGGCTTGCTCGATATGGACGATCGATCACCGCAAGACCCGAACGCTCATGGTCCATCACAACATCTACGATTCCTGGTCGTGGATCGGCGGACACGCCGACGGCGAACACGACCTTGCGGCGGTCGCCTTGCGCGAACTCGAAGAGGAAACGGGTGTAGCGAATGCGCGACTCGCCGATTGCGGCATCTACTCGCTTGAAGTCCTCACCGTCGACGGACATGTCAAGCGCGGAGAATACGTGAGCTCCCACCTGCATTTGAACGTCACGTACCTGGCAATCGCGTCGCCCGACGAACCGCTGCGCATCAAGCCGGACGAGAACAGCGGCGTGAAATGGGTCGAGCTGGACAACGCGATCGGCCTTTCGACCGAACCGTGGATAGCCGAGCGCATCTATCGCAAGCTCATCGACAAGCTCGCAACCGTCAACCTCGGGTAAGCCCCGAACCCCAAAGCCCGGCGATCCTCCGTGCGCCAACATGCCTGCGTACGCGCGCGGGCATATTGGCGCACGTACGCAGGCGGACCGATGCCCCCTACGCGAAATCCCGCTCGCAGCATGTCGACGAGCTTGCCCGCCGTCCGACTTAAGATCTCCTTAATGCCTGTGTCGACGATGCGCTTTATGAGCAGCCTTGTTCGCCGGTCGGAAGTCCAGCAATGTGCTGTGATATCATGCTTGGCAGTCAAAAAAGCACTCGATCCGCCCATGCAGAACACGCAAGGAGATACGATGAGCGACCAGAACCTCGACGGCAACAACGCCGAGCCCGAAAGCACCGGCATTCCCGCCGATCCGACCAACCCGAATGCAGAACCCGCCCAAGCACCGATCCCCGAGCCTATCGCTGCCCAGGATTGCGATACTGCGGACGGGGCGCAGCAGACGCCTCCGGCCGCACCGCCTTCCCCGTACGGCACGCCGCCGATGCCGCCCGAGCCCCAGGCGGCAAACGATACGTTCCAAGGACAGGCTACGCCCCAGCAACCCGTAGCCGCACAAGAGCAAACGGCTCCGGTCGGACAGGCCATGCCCCAGGGCTATACGCAGCACATACCGCAGCCTCCGACCCAGCAGTACGGAGTCCCGGCGCAAAACCCGTACGGCTACCAGCAACAACCGTACGGGCAGCAGAACGCCCAGCAGCCGTACGGCCAATCCCCCAGCCAACCGCCCTACGGCCAACCCTACGGCCAGCCGTACCAACCGCCGCAGCAGCCCCCTTACGGGGGGTCAGCCGGCTACCAACCGCCGCAACCCCCGCAGCCCCCATACCAGCCCTATGGCGTTTCGGGGCAGGAACCGCCGAAGCGGAAGGTCTGGCCGTGGGTGCTCGTCGGCTGCATCCTCATCGGCCTGCTCGGACTCGGCGGATGCGTGGGCTGCGTAGCCTGCACGGCCTATATGGCCGACTCGGGCAGATCGAACAGCTACAGCTACAACTACCCCTACGATGACATCTATGATTACAATTACAACTACGGCGACGAATACGGATACGACCCCGACGATTATTCCTCGCTGTTCACGTACAGCTACTCCGAGATCATGGAAAACAAGGACCTCTACGACAACACGATAGAGAACGGCATGATCTCGAACGGCATCTACGAGGTGGGTGTCGATATCGAGCCCGGGCGCTACTTCATCGAAGGCGATCCGACCGCAGAGGGGCGCTACGGCCTGTACGAGCCCAACGACGATGCGGTCGACAGCTACGAAATGAACGAATCGATCGTGTACTTCGGCAACTACTACGCCGACCTCGAGAAGGGCGACATCATCGTCTTCTCTCCCGCAGCCGACCAGCACATGATGGCCGTCGCCGATGCGACGTTCGCGCCGACCGCCCCGTACTCGAGCGGCCTGTACCTGGTGGGCACCGACATCCCCGCCGGCACGTACACCGTAACCTACGAGCAGGACGCGGCGCTCAACGCCTCGGCGGAAGCGGCCGCCTACATCATGAAAGACCTCGAGTGGGACGACGACAGCATCACCGACGAATACTACGCCGCCAAAGGCGGAAGCCACACCATAACCGTGGAAGATGGACAGTGGGTCGAAGCGTACGCCGTGACGCTCACCCCCGTCGAAGCTTCCTCGTAAGGATCGGTGAGCGAGTCGATGTCCGAACAAGCACCCATGGTACCCGACGGCGCGTCGCTCGAAGAGGTGCGCGCGTTCTTCGCCGACGATCGGTTCGCCACGCAGGCATGCAAGGCCGAGATCGTCGAAGCGCGCAAGGGCTACGCCGTCTGCGCCTGCCCGATCGAAACGGTCCACCGCAACGCCATGGGCAACGTCATGGGCGGCGCGATCTTCACCCTCGCCGATTTCGCACTGGCTATCGCCTCGAACGTCGGCGAAGCGCCCACCGTCTCGGTCAGCAATTCCATCGAGTTCATCTCGGCGGCGAAAGGCTCTCGGCTTATCGCCACCTGCACAGCCGACAGATCGGGTCGCTCGCTCGGCTTCTACACCGTAACCGTCGAGGACGACCTCGGAAGATGCGTCGCCAAGATGACCGCCACCTGCTATCGATAACGCCCCGATCGCGTCGCCATAATGCGCCAGACGCACACCGCGTTCGCATCCAACGCCCGCCGTTCCTTGGCGGGCGTTTTCGTTTTCACCCGAATCACCCGAATCGCACGCTGCATAATCTTTCGTATTTCGTCTTGATTATTCTATAGTTCTATAATAATATAAATATAGAATATTAGGGGTGGGCGAAAGGGATGTTCGCTTCGCACTCGATATTCGGTTGCGCCTCGACCCATCCCGTAGATCGAGGCGGCGTATGAAAAGACGATGAGAACCTTCCGCTCAGTGAAAGGGGGATACTATGTCGAGATACGGCATGGTAATCGACATGACGCGGTGTTCCGGATGCCAAACCTGCGTCATAACCTGTCAAATGAACAACAACCAAAGGCCGGGCGTAGCCTGGAGCAAGGTCGACACGATCGAAACGGGCACCTGGCCCGAAGGCGATCGCTTCGCCCTTCCCCACGCCTGCATGCACTGCGAAAACGCACCCTGCGTGCACGTATGTCCAACGGGCGCGAGCGCGCAGCGCGAAGACGGCATTGTAACCGTCGACTACGACACCTGTCTGGCCTGCGGCGCATGCCTGATGGTCTGCCCGTACGATGCGCGCACCATCAGCTTCCGCAGCGATTGGTACTTCGGTGCCGAAGAGCCCGCGCCCTACGAGTCCTACGGAACGCCCCATGCCGACACAGCCGAGAAATGCATCTTCTGCGCCGAACGCGTCGACGAGGGCCTCATGCCCCACTGCGTCGGCGCCTGCCCTAACGCGGCGCGCATCTTCGGCGACCTCGACGATCCGCAAAGCGAGATCAACGCCTATATCGAGGAGAACGGCGCCGAGGCGCCTCGCGGCACATCCGTGTATTATGTTAAGGGCGACCGCGACATCAGCCTTCGCGAGGTGCTCATGACCAACGTCTCGAACGTGCCTTCCATCATGCTCGAGGAACCGTCCGCACAGCCGCAGGGCGAACAGCAGGGCGTCAACATCGCCGTGGTGGGCGCTGCGGGCGTCGCAGTGGCCGCAGCGGCAGCCGGCATCGGCTTTGCCGCAGGCAACAGCCATGGAAAGAAGAAGGCACCGATGAGCGCTTCCGGAAAGGACGGCGAATAACATGGCAACGAAAGTCAACTCCACGCTCGGTACGCTATCGCGCCGCTCCTTCATCGGCGCAACCGCCCTAGGGGCAGCCGCCGTCATGGCGGGCGGACTCGAAGCCGTATCGCCCGAGAAGGCCCTTGCGTCCGAGGGCGACGGCGACGAGACCTACGTGTACACCTCCTGCCCGATGTGCAACCAATCGGTGTTCTGCGGGCTGAAGGGCACCGTACAAGACGGCAAGCTCGTACGCGTCGAGGGCAACGAGCAGCATTCCAAGCCCAAGCCGTGCCTCAAAGGCCTCACGAGCCTACAGTATCTGTACGATCCGAACCGCCTGCTCTATCCCCTCAAAAGGACCAATCCCGCAAAGGGCATCGGAGAGGATCCCCAATGGGAGCGCATCGGCTGGGACGAAGCGCTCGAGACCATCGCGGCGGAATTCAACAAGGCCAAAGAAACCTACGGGGCGCCGTCGGTAACCTTCCATTCGGGCGATCCCAAGGAGCACCTGCCCCTATTCCAGCGCGTCGCGGCGCTCTTCGGCACGCCCAACGTATCGTGGGGCGGCGCGCAATGCGCTTTCGCCTTGGCCATGTCGGGCATCCTCTGCTACGGCGCGACGGTAACCACGATGCCGAGCCCCGAAACCAAAGTGCACCTGCAATGGGGTTCCAACATCGCCTGGTCGCTCTACCCGCAGCCGACCGCCTACAAGGGCATGCTCGATGCGAAGAAGGCAGGCTGCAAGTACATCGTCATCGACACCCGCATGACCCCGACCGCCGTACAGCTCGCCGACCTCTACCTGCAGCCCCGACCCGGCTCGGACGGGGCGCTCGCGCTCGCCATGGCGAACGTGATCATCGAGGAGGATCTCTACGACCACGAGTTCGTCGAGAACTGGACCGAAGGCTTCGACGAATACAAAGAATACGTCGCGGAGTTCACCCCCGAGAAGGCCGAGGAGATCACCTGGGTTTCCGCCGATCAGATCCGGGAAGCCGCCCGCATGTGGGCAGAAGCCGGGCAGGGTACCATGTGGGTGAGTCCCCATTCGACCACGCATCATTCCAACGGCGTGCAGAGCACCCGCGCAATCACGCTGCTCCTCGCGCTCATGGGGTATTGGGATCGCGAAGGCTGCCGCAAGCTCACTCCGGGCGTAACCGGCACGGCCGATGCCGAATTCCGTCTCACCGACCTCTCCGGCCCGCTGCTCGATCAGCGCGCAGGCGTCGACCGCTGGCCGGTCTGGTCGGCCATGTCGACGTACTACCAGAACAACGGGCTTCTGGAATACATCAACGACGGCATCATCCACGCCGGCGTGTTTCTGGGAACCAACCTCATGAACTTCCCTCAAACGCAGCTCGTCCAAGAAGCCGTCTCGACGCTCGACTTCGCCGTTGCCGTCGACATGCACCTCAACCCCTGGACGCACGACTACATGGATATGGTGCTTCCCGCCGCCGTCTGCTGGGAGAGAGTCGCCCCCTTCCAGTCGCAGCCCAACGGCATCATAGGGAGCCAAGCCGCCATGCAACCCGCAGGCGAAGCGCGCGAGGATTGGCAGTTCCTGCTCGATCTGGGCTGCGCGCTCGGGTTTGAGGAGGAATGCTTCCACGGCGACCTCAAAGCGGCCATGCAGGCCTACCTCGACGCCGGCGGGTCGGGTGCGACGGTCGACGATATCCAAAATGCGCTGCCCGGCGTCTACGAGCTGCCGATGGCGGGCGAATGGTCGCCGAAGCAGTACGAGAAAAACGGTTTTTCCACCCCGTCGGGCAAGGCGGAGTTCAAGTCGGGCCTGCTCGAACAGCTCGGCTTCGAGGGCCTGCCCGTCTACGAAGAACCGCACATCAGCCCGGTTTCCACACCCGAACTGCTGGAGCAGTATCCTCTGATCCTCACCACCGGAAACCGCGTGCCGTGGTACGTGCACAGTAAGTACCGCCATACGCCGTGGCTCAGCCAATTCATGCCCGAACCCATCGTCAACATGAGCCACGAGGATGCCGAAGCGCGGGGCCTCGAGGAGGGCGATACGGTGCGAATCTACAACCAGTTCGGAGAAGTCCGGTTCAAGGTTGCCATCACCAACATGATGCATCCCGGTAACGTCGAGATCCTCCACGGATGGGAACAGGCGAATTCTTGCCTGCTCATCGACCGCGTATTCGATCCGATCTCAGGGTTTCCGACGTTCAAGGATGCGCTCTGCGAAATAGAGAAGGTTTAACCCGCACACGACCGAGCCCCGAGCGGCGCCCTGCGCGACTCGGGGCTTCGCGCCAACACCGCATCGCCCGAAAGTCCGAGGAAGGACCATCATGCACACGAACCCAATCGAAGCCCTTGAAGACCGCGGGGCTACCTACGGTCTGCTTGCACGGCTTTTCAACCGGGAGGTCGACGAGGATCTTCTCGAGGCGTTGGGCAATCTGCCCCTCGGCGACGAAACAAGCTCCGACGCCATCGACGAAGGGTCGCGCCTCATGCGCGCGTACCTTGCCGAAGAACGACCGGACACGATCCGCGAGCTCGCGGTCGATTTCGCACGGCTTTTCATCGTGAGAACGGCGCGCACGGCTAACGCGCCCTACCCCTTTGAATCCGTGCACACCGCACCCGATCGGACGACCATGGGCGATGCACGGGACCGCGCGCTCGCAGCCTATCGCGAAGAGGGGCTCGACAAGAGCCCCTCGTGGACCCTTCCGGAAGACCACGTATCGCTCGAGCTCGAATTCGAGCAGACGCTCTGCCTTCGGGCGGCCGAAGCACTGCGGCGCGAAGATGAAACCGAAGCCGCTCGACTTCTGGCGAAACAGCGGGCGTTTCTTGCAAACCACCTGAACAACTGGGTTCCCGCCTTCGCGGAAACGATGGAAGCCTACGCGCGAACCGAGTTCTACCGGGGGCTTGCGCTGTTTCTAACGGGATTCCTCGAAGAGGACGGTTCCTACCTCGACGCGCTGCTCGGCTAGAATGGGCCCGCAGCCGCCGAAGGCACGACGCCTGTTGTGTTAAGATTGCGGCAGCGATTGCGGGAGGAGGCTGTCATGACGAGATACGGGATGGCCATCGATATGGATCACTGCATAGGATGTCAAACGTGCGTCGTATCGTGCCAACTCAACAACGCCCTGCGGCCGGGAACATCCCGCAACAGCGTCGACATGCTCGAATGGGGTCGATGGCCCGAAGGCGATCTCGCATTCTTCGCCCACGCGTGCATCCACTGCGAAAGCCCGCTCTGCGTCGACGTCTGCCCGACGGGCGCGAGTAAAAAACGAGACGACGGCATCGTCGTGGTCGATCACGAGCTGTGCATCGGCTGCGGCGTCTGCATAACCGCCTGCGAATACGGTGCCCGCTCGATTAACGTGCGCGATGGGTTTCACTACGGCGAGAACAGCCCCGCACCCTACGAGGCCAAAGGCATGCAGCCGATCAACGTGGCGGACAAATGCACCTTCTGCTTCGAGCGCATCGACAACGGCCTTCAGCCGGCCTGCGTGAGCGATTGCATCGCCGGCGTCCGCGCATTCGGGGATCTCGACGATCCCGCAAGCCCCGTCAGCGCCTTCATCGCAGAACGCGGATGCACGCCCGTACCCGGCTCATCGCTGTACTACGGGTTCGGAACGCGCAATCTGGATGCCAAGGCGCTCATCACGGAGAACTACTACCGGTCCGCCAAAGCCGACCGAGAGCGCCAGGAAACCGAAGCTCCCCCGTTCAACCCCGCCGCGGCGG
>NZ_LT964679.1:1274434-1281276 GCF_900240215.1 Raoultibacter timonensis
GCCGCAACCGCCACGGCCCTCGGCGTATCGGCGAAGCGAAGCAGGGCGAAGAGAAAGACCGGCGGGCAAGGCAAAACGCGCGCCCGAGACGCGCGGAACTAGCGGCGAGCGGAAAAGAAACCGAGGAGGCGAGAAGGTGTTCGACAGCTCCATCGTATGGTATCTGTTTCTCGGCGGAACGGGCGCAGGCGCCCTCTCCGTTCTCGCCGGAGCCGACCTCCTCTTCTGGCGGCACGGCGAAAGGCCCGCTCGGCACCTTGCCTGGACGACGGGTTTGACAAGGTCCTTCCTTGCAAGGGGATTGGCCGTCTCCACCATGCTCCTCGCGCTCGGAGCGCTCTGCCTCCTCACCGATTTGGGGCATCCGGAACGGTTCTTCTACGTACTCGTGCATCCAACGGCTTCGGTTTTGACCTTCGGCTCTTACGTACTTGCCGGAACGGTGCTCTGTGCTGCGTTCCTCTGCTCGATAGCGCTGTTCAACCTCACCCGCATACCGGCGCTTGCCATCCGCACCATCGAAGCGCTCGCTATCGTACTCGGATTCTGCACGATGGCCTATACCGGCGTGTTTCTGGCCGACATAGGCTTCGTTGCGCTCTGGGGCAATCCTCTGCTTCCCGTTCTGTTCACCTTCTCATCGCTTTCGTGCGGAACCATGTGCGTTCTCGCCTGCGCCCTGTTCGAAGCGCCCGAAAGGAAGGGGCGCCTCGTCGATGCGCTGGTGCGGATCGACGCGCTCGCCATCGTCTTGGAGCTCGTCAGCCTCGCCGCGTACCTCGCGTACGGCGCGCTCCTCGTTAACGGCTCCCAAACGATCGGGGTTCTCGTCTCAGGCGACCTGCGCGATCTGTTCTGGATGGGTTTTGTCTGCCTCGGCATGGTTCTGCCTTTGGCAATCGATGCGGCTTACACTAGAATGGGTACTGCCGCATTGCCCGCGCTGGCGATCCCCCTCATCCTGATCGGCGGGTACCTTCTGCGGTATTGTATGGTGAACGCGCCCTATGGATAAATCCCGTTCGGCACAAGGCATGGATCGATATGAAAGCAGGTATGCGTGGCGCTCTTCGAATTAGACGAACATAGCGGCATCCCCATCTGGATCCAACTGCGCAATCGACTCATGTACCTCATCGATTCGGGCTACTACGCAACCGGCGACCGGCTTCCGACGGTGCGGGCCCTCGCCGCCGACCTGAACGTAAACTACCACACCGTGAACAAAGTGTACACGAGCCTGGAACACGACGGCTACATCAGCTCGAAGCGAGGGCGCGGCGCCTTCGTAGAGAAAGCCGGGGGCGGCGATGACGGCATCGACATCTCGGGAGATGTCATCCTCACCGAGAGCATCAGGCAATGCCTCGAGCTGGGCATGACGATCGACGATGTGAAAAACCACTTCGAAAAGGTTCTTGAGAATTTCGACTAGCACAGCCCATGGCCGGCACCGCGGGTGCCGCGCCATTCGAACGAAGGGAACGCCATGAAACGCACAGGCACCTCGAAAACCGACGCAGGCACCAGCGAATCGCCCCGCGCAACCGCGCTCGCCGATCCGCCGAACGCCTTCGTACCGCCCAAGGCGACCCGAAGCGGCGCCACCCTGTTCGCCGTGGTTCAGGCGGCCGTCGTTTTCATCGCCGTCGCGGCGGTCGCGTTCTTCGGGTTCGGCGCGCTCAACCTCTGGGTGCTCGTGACGGCACTCGTCATCGCCGTCGCAACCTCCATGACCGTCCATATCGCCATGGAGTGGGAGCGCATCGTCATCTTCCGCTTCGGTGCGTTCAACCGCGTCGCGGGGCCGGGGCTCATCTTCATGATCCCGGTCATCGAGCAGGCGGCGTGCCGCATCGACATGCGCACCATCGCAACGACGTTCGGAGCCGAGAAAACGTTGACCTCGGATCTCGTTCCCGTCGACATCGACGCCGTGCTGTTCTGGATGGTATGGGATGCCGAGAAGGCGTGCGTCGAAGTGGAGAACTACAGCGCCGCCGTGCTCTACATCGCCCAAACGGCCATGCGCGATGCGATCGGCCGCGCGAGCGTTGCCGAAGTCGCCTTGAGCCGCGATCAGCTCGACAAGGAGCTCAAAGAGGTCATCGAGCGCGAAACCGAACCGTGGGGCATCGCTATCCTCTCGGTGAAGATCCGCGACATCGTCATCCCCGAAGAGTTGCAAGACGTCATGTCCCTTGAAGCCCAGGCGGAGCGCGAGAAGAACGCACGGCTCGTGCTGGCGAGCGCCGAACAGGACATTTCGGAGATGATCTCGGCATCGAGCGACGTATACGAAAACAACGACAGCGCCCTGAAAATCAGGACGATGCACCTTCTGTACGAGAGCATCAAGAAGTCGGGCGGTACCGTGGTAACCGTGCCGTCTTCCTTAAGCGACGGCTTAGGATCGTCCGCTCAAGACGTGCTCAAGGGGCTCGGCGGCAAGGAATAGGACCGGACGCGGCACGGTGCTGATGATCGGCGGCACGTCCGCTTGCGCATGCCGGGCGCATTCGCCCGACCGCAACGACCGCAGCGTCAACGTCTAGCGTTCTTCATTGCGCGCGAAGAACCCGTTCGCGTTTTCAAAGAACATCTTATCGGCCACCGCGCTTCCGAAATGCGCGGCAACGAGCGCGTAGAGCCCTGAGACCCTGTCGGCGGTCGCAAGCCAGCTCGGAACATCGCAACCGTCGTAATCGCTGCCGAGCGCAAGCACGTCCTCCCCGCCGACCTCGGCGATGCGGTCGATGTGGCGCAGCACGTCGTCGTGCGTCGGATCTGCGGATGTTGCGCTGAGAAATTGATTGCAGAAGTTGAGGCCGATGATGCCCTTCGCCTCGGCGATAGCGCGAATCTGCGCGTCGGCGAGGTTGCGCCTGTGTTCGCACACGGCGCGCGCGTTCGAATGGGAAGCCGCGAACGGACGCGTCGCAACGTCGCAGAGGTCGGAAAACCCCCGATCGTTGAGGTGCGACACATCGACGACGATCCCGCGGTCTTCGAGCGCCGCCACCACGCGTCTGCCGTAGGGTTTGAGCCCGCATTCCGTATCATGCCCGCTGCCTACGGCGTTTTCGCCGTTCCACGTGAGCGTGAGCATTTTCACGCCCGCCTCGGCGATGCCGTCGACCCGTTCGAACGACTTCCCGTCGAAGAAAGCGCCGCCTTCGACGGTGAGGAGAGCGGCGGACTTGCCCGCCGCGAGAACCGACCCGACCTCCCGCGCGTCGAGCACCTGTTCGATGCGATCGGCTTGCTCGAGCATCTGGGCTGCAAAGTACGCGCGCACGTGCTCGAAGAAGCGCCAGGCCGCATCGCTGGAGAGCCCGTCGGGCACGAACACCGCAAAGCACTGGCACCACGCGTACCGCTCGATACGGTCGAGCGAGATATGGGCGTCGTTATCGGCAAGCGAGCTCATGCGCGCATGCGGCACCGCCTCGTCTTGGGGCGCGAACGCGGGATACGCGGACGAACCGTGCAGAGCGAGTCGATCGAGCGTATCGCAGTGCAAATCGAACACCGCGCGCTTCGACGAGGATCCTTTCCCCAATGCCCGCCCTTCCCTCATAGCCCTACCGTCCATGATCCGTCCTTTCCCGAGATGCGATGCGTCCGTCAACGGCGCCGCCGGCCCCAGAATCGCCTTTCGACGTGGTCACGAGAAACACCATCGCGATCATGAGGGCGAATCCGATGCAATCGATGAGCGGGAACCGCGTGCCCAGCCATGCCCAGCTGAAAACGGTTGCCGATACCGGCTCGATAGCGCCGAGCAGGCTCGCCTTCACCGGACCGATGTCCGCCACACCTTGCAGGTACAGCGTGAACGCTGCAAACGTTCCGAGCACCACGATGGCGACAAGGGCCGCTGCGCCGCCGCCGTCAAGAGAAACCTGTACCGCCCAAGGCTGCGCGAGCAGCGTCGCCGCTGCGCCGCCGACGAGCATCCCGAGCCCGGTGACCGCGACCGCGCCCCACCGCTCGAGCATCCGCTTGGGATACATGATGTAGAACGCGCAGGCGAGCCCGTTCGCGATGCCCCAGATGAGCCCCGGCAACGGGATGGCGAGCGTCGACAGGTCCCCGTGCGTGGCGATCAGCACCGTCGCCGCGACGGCGAGCACGAGACCGGCGAGCTCTTTCGCCTTCGGCAGCTTTCTTGCGAAGAAGCAGGTGAACACCATGACGAAGGCGATACCGGTGCATTGGAGCACGGTCGCGGTGCCCGCGTTGGTGTACCCGATCACAACCGTGTAGGTGATCTGGTTCGCGAACAGCCCAACAACGCCGAACACGGCGATGCGCAGTATGGTCGGACGGTCTGAGAGCATCGCCTTGAGCATCCCGCGCTTTGCAGCAAGCATGTAGGCAAGGAACAGCAAGCCCGCGCCGAGCATGCGCACGCTTGTGATGAACAGGGGCGAGAGCCCGTAGCCGCCCGCAAGGAGAAACTGCGCGCACGCGCCCGAGAAACCCCAAAGCGTACCTCCGAGAAGCGTGCAGGCGACCCCGCGCACGAAATGCTGCGGACGGGCCGCTTGCCCCTGCGCGCTCATGCGCACCCGATTCCCGCAGCAAAACCCGGTGCCGAGCCGCCCGTGAAGCGCGCCGTCATACGAGCTCCTTGAGAAAGCCTGCAATCGCATCGAGCAACCCGTCATCCTCGCCGACATCGAAATACCGCAGGGGAATCGAGAATTTCTTCGAAGCCGGGATGTAGCGGGCGCTGTGGCGGCGCAGCTTGGTTACCGTATCGCGCGAGAGCGCAACGGGTTCGACCGTGAGCTTTCCCCCGACCACCGATNGTGAGGATGAGGCTCATATCGCGCACGCCCGAAAGCGACATCTGCATGGTACGCGGGATGGGCGTGGCCGAAAGCGTGAGCACGTCGATGGACTCGCGCAGGTTCTTGAGCTGCTCCTTGTGACCCACGCCGAAGCGCTGCTCCTCGTCGACGATCACGAGCCCGAGATCGTGCGGGTTCACATCGCGCGAGAGCAGGCGGTGCGTTCCCACGAGCACGTTCACGCTGCCCTCGGCGAAACCTGCGAGAGCGCACTGCTGCTCGGCGGGCGTCTTGAAGCGCGAGAGCACCTCGACGGTCACGCCAAAAGGCTCGAAGCGCTCCTTGAAGTTCGTGTAGTGCTGCTGCGCCAAGATGGTCGTCGGACACAGCACCATGACCTGCTTTTTGTCCTGCGTCGCCTTGAACGCGGCCCGCAGCGCCACCTCGGTCTTGCCGAAGCCCACATCGCCGCAGACGAGCCTGTCCATAGGCTTCGCCGATTGCATGTCGGCCTTCACGTCGGCGATGGCCGCAAGCTGGTCGGGCGTTTCCTGATAGGGAAACGCCTCCTCCATCTCGTGCTGCCACGGCGTATCGGCCGAGTACCTGAACCCCTGGCTCGCCGCACGGCGGGTGTACACGTCCACGAGGTCGAAGGCGAGCTGCTTGGTTGCCTTGCGCGCCTTGGCGAGCGCGCGCGACCAATCCGAAGTGTTGAGCCTGGTGAGTCGGGGGCTTGCACCCTCGGGGCCCACGTAGCGCGTCACGCGGTCGAGCTGTTCGACCGGCACGTAGAGCTTATCGCCCTCGGCGTATTCGAGCAGCAGGTAGTCGCGCATGGCGCCGCCCACGTCTTGGCGTACGAGATCTTTGAAGAACGCGACGCCGTGCGCGGCATGAACCACGTAATCGCCCGGTTTGTACGGGAACGTGAGCTCGGTCACGTCGACGCGCTTGCTCGAACGAAGCGCCGTTGAGCCCTGCGTATCGGATATGGAGACGAGCGCGAGTTTGGCCTTGGGGATGATCATGCCGAGGGGGATATCCACATCCACCACGTTGACGATCCCGCGCTTGAGCGTTGCCGGAACGCCGTCTTCCACGTCGAGCGCCTCGACGATGGGCAGGCTGTTATCGACGAACGCGAGTTTCATGTCCTGGCGCGCGCGGTAGTTCGGTGCCGAGAATACCACGGTGTAGCCGCCGTCGACGAGCGTGCGCAGCCTGCCGAACAGTTTATCGGGGTGGCCCGCAACCTCCACGCGCTTGACGGGCAGCTCCTCATCGACATGGGCTCCCACGCTCATGATCGAAACGTAGGTGGCGCGCTGGTTCTTCCCGAAGTCGAGTTCGGCGGGCGCCGCGTAGAGTCCCTTGACGGGAATGCTCGAACCCTTGGCTCGACCCTCGATGTCCTCGAACGCATGGCTCGCATCGTCGAAGAGCGACCGCGGCTCGACGAGCACGGTCAGCCCGTCGCCGCGCAGGTAGTCACCGAGCGTCGAGGTGGTGTTGTACAGATAGGGCAACAAGGCGTCCGACCCGTCGAATCGAGCACCGCCCTCGAGTTTCTCGAGCATCTCACGCAAAACAGGATTGGTTTTCGCAGGATTGAGGAGCTTCTCGCGCGCCCGATGAGCACCGCGGGCCGAAAGTGCGAACTCCTGCACGGGGTAGATCGCAACCGAGCCGAGCTCGGCGATGGTTTGCCCCGTCGACGGCACGATGCGCCTGATCTCGTCGACCTCGTCGCCGAAGAAGTCGAGCCGCACCGGGTAGACAAGGTTTCCCGGGTAGACGTCGATCGTGCCCCCGCGCACTGCGAACGTTCCCGGTCCCTCGAGTTCGCCGGTGTTCTGATAGCCGCGAGCCTCGAGCGCGCGGGCCACATCCTCGAATGAGGTGAGTTCCTCGGATTCCGATACGGACAGATCGTCGCTCTTCGCGAGAACGAGGGGGGTCCACGTCTGCGATCCCGCGGGCGGCAAGCACCGCAGCATCGAGCGCGCCGAAGCGACGACCAGGCACTGCTCGCCCGTTGCG
>NZ_LT964679.1:1282071-1436028 GCF_900240215.1 Raoultibacter timonensis
CGGGCGCTTTGGGGTTGAAGGGGAAATCGCTGCGCTCGAAGAAGCGAAGCACCCGCTCCTCCCCGACATAGGCTGCGAGGTTGCGCGCAAAGACATCGGCTGCATCCTCCCCAGCGACAACGACGAGCGTCGGCTGGGGCTTATGGGTGAAGCGCGATGCGACGAGGAACGGGCGCGCCGACGAGGCGACGCCGAGCGAGGCGTCGTCGCCGGCGTCGAGCTTGTTCCAGAAAGCGTCGAGCGAACCCGAGCGCTCGAGCGCCTTAGTCAATGCATCGATGAGCATGCTTGTTCCCTATCTAAACGTTCGCGCTTACGATCTTCCGCGCATCCGCCCCTCTGATGGCGTCAGGGGGGCACCCGTCACCGTCACAAGGGCATTCGCCGAGGTTCGGGCAGCACGAAAAGCCGCGATCCCGCGGCTCTGCTTCAATCCGTCAATGCGAAGGCAAGGCATACGAGCTCCTGCCTCCAGAAAAGATAATTGTACTACAGACTGCGGCCTCCTTCGAACGCCTGCCTGCAGAGTTCCAGCAAAAGACACGAGCGAACCATCGCATTCACCGACGGGCCACGACGTTCACATCTGCTCGAAGGTCGCACGAACGCTGCCTGCTAAGGCTATGTCCGCCAACGGAGCGGGATCGTCCACGCGGCCAAGGCGCGTATAGCTGTACGGGCTGTCGAACGACTCGTAGAACAGAACGATGCCGTCGTCGCCGTACAGCATGAGATCGCCAGCCTCGATGCGACCGGGCGCAGACGAATCGACCGGCAGCGCATCGGGCAACTCGGCGAACTTCTCGTTGCCGTTGACGTCGCGCAGTTCGAGCTCGAAGGGCAAGAGCGCCGCAAGGGCGCGTGCCGCCTCGCTGTCCTCGAGCGAAACCGCAAAGCTCTGGGTGCCTACCGTGATCAGAATGCGTCCCGTTTCCTTCCCTTCCGCACCCGCATCGCGGTGCGCATCCTCGTCGGCGCGCTCGCCTCCCTGCGCCGTATCGGCCTTTTGCTCCCCTGCAGGCGCCGCCTGCTCGCCCTGCGGCGTATTCGGCACCGGCGTCGGCTGCTGCGCTGCACCGTTTGCGGCGCAGCCGTTCAATGCGAGTACGGCAGCAAGCGCCGCAGCGCACGCTGATAAAACGTGTAGATCGGTTGCATTCGCTTTCGCTCGCATGGCGGCTCCTTTCAACGTATCGGGAAAAGCATACGGGCCGCACTCCGAAATATCAAATACGTATGTGCTATATTTATCCATAACCATTATCTATGGTTATGAGCTACCGAAACGAGGAGCCACCATGGAGCTGCGCGTTCTCCGCTATTTTCTGACCGTCGCCCGGAAGGGAAGCATCACCGGTGCGGCAACCGAGTTGCACCTGTCGCAACCCGCGCTGTCCAAGCAGCTGAAAGACCTGGAAGCAGAGTTCGGAAAGCCGCTTCTCGTGCGCGAACCGCGCGGCGTCGCGCTCACCGAGGGCGGCATGCTGCTCCGTCGGCGCGCGCAGGAGATCGTGGATCTAGCCGATAAAACCGAGGCGGAACTGACAGCCGACGAAGAGAGCGTCGAGGGAGACGTGCACATCGGATGCGGCGAAACCCAGGGGATGCGCTTCATCGCGCGCGCCGCGCACGAGGTGCGCGAGCGCTACCCCCATGTGCGGTTCCACCTTTTCAGCGGAAACAGCGTCGAGGTCGCCGAACGCCTCGACAAGGGGCTGGTTGATTTCGGCTTGTTCGTGGGCTTCTCGGACACCGGCAGATACAGCCAGCTCGACCTGCCCCGGGCCGATGCGCTGGGTCTTTTGGTGCGTTGCGACCATCCCCTCGCATCGCGCGACTTCGTCGGACCCGCAGATCTCGCAAACGTTCCGTTGCTCGTCTCGCGCCAGTCGCTTGAACGCGACGAGTTCATCGGGTGGCTTGGACACCCGATGGAAGAACTCGACATCGCCGGGACGTACAACCTCGTGTTCAACGCGTCCATCATGGTGCGAGAAGGCTGCGGATGCGCGGTGTGCCTCGACGGGCTGGTGGAGACGTCGGGCGAAAGCGATGTGCGTTTCGTGCCGTTGGCACCGAAGGCCGAATCGCATCTGACCGTCGCTTGGAAGAAGTATCCCGCGTTCTCGAAGCCGGCAGAACGCTTTCTCGATGCTTTGCGCCGTACCGCGTGTCGCGCCGAGCCGGTATAACTTATAGCTATGGATTCCTATCTCACATAAGTATTATTCAAATTCTCTTCCTGGGAGTACCGTTAAAGCCGTAACAAGCCCAACGTTCTCCTTGGAAGGATCGTGTAGAAATGACCGCATCAACGTCTGGCCGCTCGTCCCTCTTAACCGCGCTGCTCGTAGCGCTGGCGTTCGCGCTCGGGTTCGCAGAATTCGTGCTCATCGGCATCACGCCCGATGTTGCCTCGGGTTTGGGAGAACCCCTTACCCTCATCGGCGACATCGTGGGGTACTATGCGCTCGCCTGCGCCATCGCCACTCCGGTGGTAGCGCTCGCCACCGCACGCGCCGACCGCTTCAAACTGATGGCAACGCTGCTGATCGTGTTCAACGCAGGGAATCTGCTCACCTTGCTCGCAAACGGCTACACGCTGTTCCTGATCTCCCGCCTGCTGCCCGCAGCCGCATCCGGCACCCTTCTGGCCATCGCCCTCACCTACGTATCCGACATCGTCCCCAAGGGGAAAACGGCTTCCGTAGTCGGACTGCTGCTGGCAGGCTTCTCGGTATCGAGCGTCATCGGCGTGCCCATAGGCGCAACGCTCGCCGACCTGTTCGACTGGAAGGCAGCCTATGGTTGCGTGCTCCTCCTCGGCCTCGTCGTGAGCGCAGCTCTGCTGCCCTTGCTGCCGCGCACGGGCGGAGCCGCGCAGGCGACGGCGACGCTTCGCTCTCAGCTGCGCCTTTTGGGCGACGGTCGCGTGCTGGCCAACATCGCCATGATCCTCGCAGGCGCCGCCTCGACCTACGTGTTCTACACTTACCTCGCCCCCATGCTGAAAGACGTCATGGGCCTCGGCAGCGAAAGCGTAAGCCTGGTGCTTCTGCTGTTCGGCGCGGCGTGCGTGGGATCGAACCTGCTGTCGGGCTGGGTGGCCTCCCGGTTCGGAATACGCGCACTGCCCCTCGCCTTCGCCGCCCATGGCGTGCTGCTGGCCCTCTTGGCCGCAAGCATCCCCCTGGGCGCTATCGGGGTCGCGAACATCCTTGCGATCGGGCTGCTCATGTATGTGATGAATTCGACCGTGCAGATGCTGTTCCAAGACGTGGCACGCACCGATTATCCCAGCGCGCTGACGTTTTCGGCATCGTTGCACCCCATGGCGTTCAACGCGGGCATCGCCATCGGATCGCTTGCGGGCGGCGTCGTGGTGAACGCCGGAGGCCTTCTGGCCACGGGACCCGCCGGAGCGCTGTTCGCCATCGCAGCCGCCGCGCTCGCCCTTGCGCTGTCGCGCATGACGTCCAAACAGCGCAGGCAACAAAGCGCGAACGAGAACCGCGGCTCGAACGCCGTGCCGCATGCGGCTGCCACATCGGCCGTCCCGCTTCCCAAAAAAACCCGATGGGGTATCATAGGCGAAACGACCGAGGAGGTTTGCACATGCCCCGCGAAACCAAACAAGCCAAGCTCGAACGAGCCATCGAAGTTGCCGACCGCATGAACGAGCACTACCCGCAAGCCGAATGCGCGCTTCACTACGGGGGCGATCCGTTCCGCCTCACCATCGCCGTGCTCCTCTCGGCGCAGACCACCGACAAGGGCGTGAACAAGGTCACGCCCGCGCTCTGGGAGAGATACCCCACCGTGGCCGATCTCGCCCAGGCGAACGTCGCCGACGTCGAGGCCATCATCAAGACCATCGGCTTCTATCACACGAAGGCGGCCAACTGCATCAAGTGCGCCCAGATGGTCCTCGCCGACTACGGCGGCGAGATACCGCGCGACATCGACGAGCTGCAGAAGCTTCCGGGCGTGGGCCGCAAGACCGCCAACGTCGTGCTCAACGAGGCGTTCGGCATCGTCGAGGGCATCGCAGTCGACACGCACGTGTTCCGCATCGCGCACAAGCTCAAGTTCTCCAACGCCGACACCCCTGCGAAAACCGAGACCGACCTGCTCAAGCTCTATCCGCGCGAGTACTGGGGGCCCATCAACCACCAGTGGGTGCTCTTCGGTCGCGAGACGTGCATCGCGCGCCGCCCGAAATGCGAGACGTGCTTCATAAACGACCTGTGCCCCGCGTATGCGGCCTCGCTCAAGGCGGCCGAAAAGGCCAAGGGTTGAGAGGTGCCGTGCTGCGCTGCGAGCCTAAGGCCTCACGTCGCAGGGCGCTGTCCGGCTTCCGCCTCACGCAGACGGGGTTCGCGGCACGTAATCCGGCACTTTGCCGAGGGCATGTGCGATCCTTGCTGCACGCGGCTCAAGAAACCCCTTGCTGCCGTTCGCTTTGCCAAGCTTATTAGGTAATGTGCAACCTGCACTGTTTTGTGAAAGAATCAGCAGGTTTCATTTCCGGTAGATCAGAGATAGCCCAGATGGCAAAATGCAAGATACCGTTTCCCGAGGGATTTCTTTCACAAAACGTCGTAGGTTGCACATTACCGATCAGCAGAAATGCACGCTGCTCCGGCCCTGCTGCGCACCGCTCGTCGCCGTATGCCGCCGTATGCCGCCGTGCGGGGCGGCGCATACGCACTCGCGCGGCTGCCCCGCAATGATACAATCAGCCGCGAATGCTTTCCGACAATCCGGCGCGCCCGCTCGTATCCGTACCAGAAAGGAAATCCTCTGCTAACGAACGAGGACATAGCCGCGATATACCGCCGTCACGTCAAGACGGTCTACCGCCTATGCTTTTCGTTTCTCAAGACGACCGCCGATGCAGAGGATGCGGTGCAGAGCGTTTTCATGAAACTCATTCGCAGCGATAAGCAGTTCGAGAGCGCCGAGCACGAGAAGGCGTGGCTCATCGTGTGCGCGTCGAACCACTGCCGCGACGTCTTGAAGAGCGCAGCCCGCTCCAAAGCGGGCGCCATGCCCGACGACGTAGCCGACGAGCGCGCGTCCGATTGCTTCGACGAGACGCTCGAAGCGGTGCTCGCGCTGCCCGCCAAATACAAGGATTGCGTATACCTGCATTACTACGAGGGATACAAGACCGACGAGATAGCCCGTATGACCGGGCGCACCCCCTCGACGGTCAGAAGCCACCTGAGCGAAGCCCGGGCGCTGCTCAAAAGCACCCTAGGCGGTGACAGCCATGATCGATAGGGATGTTCGCGAAGCGTACGAGCGCATGACCCCCACCCCCGAGGCCGAAGCGCGCATGCTTGCAGCCCTGCTGGCCGAGAACGGCCGGGCAGCCTCGCATGCAGCCGAGCCGAAAGACGGCCGAGCGGCCGTAGCCGAACCGAAAAGGAAGCCGAAGCACGCCGCCGAAGCACCGAGAAGGCGATCCGCGCGCGCGTTCCTGCTTCCGCTCGCAGCCTGCCTCGTCATCCTCGCGGGCATCGGGGCGGCGGCTCTCTCGTACCTGGACGCCCTCAACGACAACCTTGCAGCCAGCATGAGCGGCACGGACGAACCCGTGGGTGCCATGCTCCTCGAAGACGAGCTGTCCGAAGAGGCGCCCGAAGGCGCCGCCCCGTCCGCGGAATCGGCAGAACCCGGCAATGCGGCGAAGAACCTTCCCGCAATCCGAACGGAAACGGGCGTCCTGCTGCGCATCGCCGCAGATGAAAGCGGCAATCCTATCGTCGGTGCCAAAGAGCTCGTCGGCACCGAATTCGACCGGGCGCAGGCGACGGGCGAAGGCGGCGTCTCGAGCATGGCATGCACCGTCTTCGCATACGACGACGAACGCTACCCGTATGCCGTACGCTACGACGGCGGCTCCGTCTTCTACCTCGCCGAAGCCCCTGCCGGCTAGACGTCCGCCCGCCCGCCGCCGCAGATGGAAGCCTGTCCGCGGTTTCCTCCGACAATCCTTACCCCTCGCTCGTATCCAAGGCGAACGAGAATGCAAGAGGAGGATCCTATGCGTACAGCACTCAAACCGGTCGTCTGCGTATCCCTAGCGCTCGCCCTCGGCGCTTCGCTCTTTGCCGGCTGCTCCCCTTTCGCCGACCAACGATTAGAGGCGAGCAAGGCGGGAGGCGGCTCGGACGCGGCCGACGACTTCGGGGTCGGCTCGGCGCTCGAAGCCCCCTACGGCGCCGATGCCCTCATGCCCCCCGATCCGTATTACACCGAAAGCGCCGAGGAGTACTCGGGTTTTGAAGAGGTTGGCTTCGTATCGACGGCGATTCGCCCGCTTTCGACGTTTTCCGCCGATGTCGATACCGCATCCTACTGCAATCTGCGCCGCATGGTAGCGCAAGGCGCTCGCGCTTCCGACGTACCGAGCGGAGCGGTGCGCATCGAGGAGATGCTCAACTACTTCGATTACGGCTACGCGCCGCCCGAGGGAGGCGATCTGTTCGGAGTGACAAGCCAGATAGCCGACTGCCCCTGGAACCCCGATACCAAGCTGCTCGTCATGGGTTTCGCCACTGAGTCCGCTGCCTACGAGAGCACGTCAGGCGCCAATCTCGTGTTCCTCATCGACACGTCGGGATCCATGGGCACCACCGACAAGCTTCCCCTCTTGCAGGACGCTTTCGCGGAACTCGTCGAGGGGCTCTCCGAAAGCGACTGCGTATCCATCGTCACGTACTCGGGCGAGGAGCGCGTAGTGCTCGAGGGGGCCTCGGGAGCCGACAAACGAGCGATCACGCGTGCCGTCGACGGTTTGACCGCCGGCGGTTCCACCAACGGCGAAGCGGGGCTCGAGCAGGCCTACCGCATAGCCGAGCGTTACCATCGAGAAGACGGGGTAAACCGCATTATCCTGGCATCCGACGGCGATCTGAACGTCGGCATGTCGTCGGAGAGCGATCTTCACGATTACGTGAGCGAGAAACGCGAAACCGGTACATACCTTTCGGTGCTCGGTTTCGGCTCGGGAAACTACAAGGACAACAAGATGGAAACGCTCGCCGACCACGGCAACGGAACGTATCACTACATCGACTGCATCGAAGAAGCCGAGAAGGTGCTCGGAGAAAACCTCTGCGCCAACATCGTCCCCCTTGCCGACGACGTGAAGCTGCAGATCGAATTCAATCCCGGCGAAATCAAAGGGTATCGGCTGATCGGGTATCAGAATCGCGCACTCGCCGACGAGGACTTCACGGACGATTCGGTGGATGCCGGGGAGATCGGAGCCGGCCACCAGTTCACGATAGCCTACGAGCTCGTGACCGCCGATTCGCCGATGGAGATTCCCGTACCCGATCTGAAGTACGGCGGCCGAAGCGGCGTCGAATCCGATACGGGCCCATCGCGTGCCGAGAGCAGCGAATGGCTCACCTGCTCGATGCGCTACAAGCCCGCCGGTTCTCGGGAATCGGCCGAGCGGGCCTACCCGGTCGGCAGCGAAAGCTTCACCACCGATCCGAGCGACGATTGGGCGTTCGCCGCGGCAGTTATCGAATGCGGCATGGTTCTGCAGGATTCGGCGTATGCCGGATCGGCGAGCTTACGCGATGCGCGCAGAACGGTGGCGTCCCTGGACCTCGCCCGAGACGACCCGAAAGCCGGATTCGAGCGGCTGCTCGCGAGCCTGTAGGCAGACGTGCGCACCGTCGACGCGAGCAGATGCACGCACCAGCCAACCGAAGCAAGCCGCCTGCTACAGGCGCTCCGCAATCATTTCTTCGAGCACTTCGACGTGGCTGCGCCGCTTATGCGTTGCGGTTCCGAGCAAACACACGCTTGTTCGGTCGCCGTACGCCTCGAAGAAGTGATCGATCGCGCCGCGCTTGGCGATATCAACACGATAATCGGCCGCATACTCGTCCCACCCGATGGCTCCTTTGAGGTAGCGCTCGAGCGCCATCGGCTCAGGCGCGAACAGCAGATCGTGCACGTATTCGGCGCGGACGATCGTCGGAACGAAGTATTCGAGATCGGATTTCTTCGTGAAACCCGCAAGCTGATTGGTGTTCTTGCGGCGCGTATCGATGAGCACATCGACGTTCTCCCCCAGCAGATCTTCGAAGAAATCCTTCGCGGTAATCTCATAGGCGCTGATCGTGTAGACGTTCATGAACGCTCCCATCGGTCGATCCCCGATACGGAAGACAGCGGCCACATGAAAGGCGCAGTCGCGAATTCGACGCATCGAGCGGTGTTTGCGAACATCCTAAACCATTGCGCCGAGGATCGGACGCCTGCAAGCCGATTCCTTGCGCAGCCGACGACAACCCGTCAGCTCGCCGTTACACGCGCCGCCGCATACGCCCGAAGCCGCAGCCTCCCGAAAGCCGCCCGATACCCGAACGCCTACACGGCATCCTGGCCGGACTCCGGCACCATCGCATGGTGCCAGCCCGGCCCGACTTCCTCGCCGGTCGCTTTCACGCGGACGGCAGCGCCCGCCCTCGTCAGATCGGCGAGTACGGTATCGACGAGCATCGGCAGCGCCTCGTATACGGGAGGCGTCAAACCGATCGTCAAGTCGGCGGGATTCATGTTCTCCACCTGCATGCCGAAGCAGCGGCCCTCGGCAGCGTAGCCCATGAGCGCCGCCGCATCGAACAAATCGACGAGCTTCAGATCGTGGAGTGACTGCATGGCTCCCGTCCGGCGCGCCATATCTTCGGGTTCGAACTCGAAGATCGTCCCCGGCGCGCTGCCCGTTTTGTCAACCGCATCGACCGTCACGAGGTAGTCGTAGTCGCGCACATGGGGCAGCATGTCGAGTCCCATGCAGCCCACGTCGAACAGCGTCACCTCGTCGGGCATCTCGTAGACAGCCGTCAGCTCGTCGTAAACGGCAGGGCCGATGCCTTCGTCGAGCATGAGCTTGTTTCCCACGCAGAACACCGCGATGCGCTTCTTCGATGCCATGGCTTACGCCCCCAGCGTCGGACGGATGACCAGATTGTAGTATGTCGCAGCCGCAATCATGGCGCAGCCTACGATCACGCAGACGATCGCCCAGATGCGCTCGCGCTTCAGGTAGTCTTCTTTGGAAACTCCGCGCGCAGCCGCGCGGTGGGCGGCAAGCGGCTGGCTCACGATGGCGAACACCACCGTACCGACCGTGAGGCTCGCGAATACGAGCAGCGCAACCACGATCGAAAGCGCCGAGCGCTCGGTGAAGGCCGCGTAGAAGGTGTTGTCGGCGAACAGCCAGATGGGATACCACAGGATGGTTATCCATATACCATGGGCGGGACCCCAGATGGGCGGCAGGAACAACGCCCCGACGTTCACTCTCGGGATGCCTTTGAGGAATTTCTCTTCTTGCGCAATCTGCTCGTCGGTCAGCTCGGCCACGGCTTTCACCTATCGCTTGGGCCCATCCGATCAAACGATCGGCAGGCGGTTCGTGTATCGGCCCCATTATAGCCAAACGAATCCGCCTTCCCCCGCATATCGGCAAGTTTCACGGCCGATGGCTTTGCAGGAAAGAAACGCGAACGGCCGCCCGCGATCAACGCCGGTTCGTTGTGCTAGCATGACAAGCAAACACCACGCGCCCGTCGGGCGCTCGCACGAAAGAAGGATCCCATGAAGATACTCGCCATTGTCGGATCGCTGCGCAAAGCAAGCTACAACCTGCAACTCGCCGAAGCAGCGGGCACCGTACTTGCGAAAAACCATCCCAATGTGGAGTTCGAGATACTCGATTGGGCGGATGTACCGCTCATGAACCAGGATATCGAGCACCCCGCGCCCGAGCCCGTCGCCCGCGTGAGGGAAAAGGTCAAGCAGGCCGACGGCATCTGGCTGTTCAGCCCCGAATACAACCATTTCTTCCCCGGTACGCTCAAAAACCTGCTCGACTGGCTCTCGCGCCCCGTCAGCGAATCGGAAGGCCAGGTGCTCCGGGGCAAGCCCTTCGCACTCGCCGGCGCATCGCCCGGGATGAGCGGAACCGCACATGCACAGGACCACCTCGTTACGATGCTCTCGTTTCTGCAGGCGGACATCATGAACGCACCGCGGCTCGCCATTCCCCATATCGGACAGCAGATGGACGGCGGCAAGCTTTCGCTCTCGAGCTCCGCGCCCTACCTCGAAAAGCAAGCGGCGGCTTTCGTCGGCTTCATCGAGCGGCGCCAAGCCCTCTGATCGACCTCGGCTCGACCGATAGAGCACGCACGAGGCCGCGCGTTCGGCAACGGCACCGCGTGCCCGCACGCGGTCTCACACGGGCTGCTCNCTCGTCTTCACCGCGCCGAGGATCTTGACGGCAAGGTTCCAGGTCACAAAGCAGAGCGCTGAAGCACCGAACCCGAGAAACGCCATGTTGGCCACCATGAGCGGATCGGCGAACCGCTCGATGCCGAACTCGAACCCCGTGGCGAACAGGGCGGGAACCATGAACAGAAGCCCCCAGAGAAACGTTCGCTTGGTCATCTGGATATTGTCGTATCCGAACGAGCCGATCTTGCGCGTGATGACCGAGTACACGGCCCACACCGCCGCAGCGCCTACCGCGAGCACATCGCCTACGATCGAACCGCCCCCGAAGACGCTGTCGAACCCCTGCGCGCTGATGAGCACGATGCCCGCCATGGCCACGACGAACCCGACGAAGAAGCTCGGTCGCAGCTTCTCGTCGCGAGCAGCGAAGAATGCGACGATGGCCGTAAAGAACGGGGCGACCGATACGATCACGCCCACGTTCGATGCCGTCGTGTACACGAGCGCGATGTTCTCGAGCAAAAAGTACAGCGTCACGCCGGTGAGTCCCGCCGCCGCGCAGAGCGCCTCCTCGCGCCACGAAGCGAGTTTGAGATGGCGCGGACGCAGTGCCAAAAGGGCGAGAAACCCTATGAGGAACCGGTAGAACAGAATCTCCACCGGCTGAAACTCCGTCAGCAGCACCTTGGTTGAAACGAAGGTGGTACCCCAGATGGCAATCGTCAGAAGCGCGAGCAGGTGCCCGCGTGTGTCGGTTGCCGCCACGCTACTTCCCCCCAAGAAAACGCGAAGCGCGATACGCCCCCGGGGATACTCCCGTAACCTCTTTGAACGTGCGTCCGAAATGGGCCTGATCGGCGAATCCGAGCTTCGCAGCGACCTCGGCGGGGCCGGCGCCTGCCGCAAGCAGGCTCCTGGCTTCGATGATCCGGAGCGTCAACAGGTAGCGATACGGCGTTATCCCCTTTTCGCGCGTGAACGCGCGGATGAGGGCGTAGCGGCCCATACCGCCCGCATCGGCCATATCGTCGAGCGTCATCTTCGAGCGATAGCCCTGCTCGATGAAGCGGCAGACCGAAGCGACCGCTTCGGAATCGGGTACGGCGGCAGCCGAACCCAGCTCGTCACGGCGCGCCGAGCTTTCGGCAAGCAGCCGTTCGAAAAAGAGGTAGAACGGCTCCGCATTGCTCGCCCGCCCGCACTCGTCGCCGTCCTCGCATCCCTGAACGTGGCAATCGAGCGCGAGCGCGAACAAGCCGGGATCGCGCATGATCGGCTCGGGGAACAGCGGGCCTCTCGCTGCATCGTACGAAACGCCGAAATCGGCGAGCAGCGCATCCATCACCGGAGCCGCGATGCTGAAGCTGCGGTATTCGAGCTTGGTACCGTCGGCCGACTCGCACGAATGGGGGTCACCCGGGTTGATGACGAGAAGATCGCCGCACATCAGATCAAAGTCGCGTCCCCCCACCGTCAAACGGCGATTGCCTCCGGCGACGACGCCCACCATATAGTAGTCATGAAAATGGCTGGGGAACGGCTCTATCACGCCGAACAGCGTGCAGAGCTCCACCTTGACGCCGTTGCCGTAGTCGCGCAGCACTACGCTGCGGGCTCCCGATTCGATATCCTGTTGCACGCGAATCCTTTCTTCCGTCGGACGAGTATAGTCCTCCTCAAGGCTGCGTTCTTGAACAATATTGCGCATGGATGCGATTCCTGCCGCAGGATCCGCACTGCAGTGCGGCGGGTAAAAAAGAACCCGGCTCGAAAGAGCCGGGTTCCCAAAGCTATCGGATGTCCGCAGCGAGCTAATGCTCCATGCGATCCTCTCCGACGATCGTGTGCTTCTCGGGGTCGTAGACCAGTCCGCCGTGCTCTTTCCAGAAGAACATGAGCAGCGTCGGCGAGATGCCTTCGATGTTCGCCAGATAGATGTGGATGAACATGAAGACGATGAAGACGTACATCATGAAGTAGTGGATGATGCGCATCGACATGAGGCCGCCCACGAGGTTGGTGCCAGCCGAGAAGAAGCCGAGGTCCATGGTCGGAGCCCACAGGGCGAAGCCGGTGTAGGCCATGACGAGGATCAGGATCGGGATCAGCAGATAGGAGATCTTCTGCGGAACGCCGAGCTTGGCTCCCAGCGGATGGTCTTTCTTGAGGAACAGGTAGTACTTGATCCACGCACCGAGCTGGTGGCGGTTGTCGGTCTGGGGAAGCCAGGTCTTGAAGTCGGCAACCTGCGCGCGCGTGCCGCCTGTCGGCGAGCTCTTCACGAAGAAGGCCATGATGACGCGGACGATGCAGTTGATCAGCAGGATCGCGCCGCAGAACACATGGACGCCGCGGGCAACGCCCATGAACATCGGCCAAAACGGAAAGTGAATCGAGAACCCGGTGATGATCAGGAGGATCATGCAGACGAGGTTGATCCAGTGCGTAATGACGAACGGCATCGGATGTGCTTCGCGGTAGTGTGCGAGATGTGCCATCTTACTTCACCCCCCAAGGGCTTGTGACGGTCTTGAAGCTCTTACCCGTCGCAGGCTCGGTTACGTGCACGGCGCATGCGGTGCAGGGGTCGAAGCTGTGCACGGTGCGCAGCGCGTTGATCGGCATCTCGATATCCTCGACGGGAACGCCGATGAGGGCTTCCTCCATGGGGCCGTTGTTACCCTGGGCGTCGTGCGGTGCGAGGTTCCACGTGGACGGGATGATGATCTGGTAACCCTTGATCTTGCCGTTCTCGACGTCCTCGTGATGGTAGAGAGCGCCGCGCGGAGCCTCCCAGAAACCCGTACCCGAACCGGTGATGGTCTCGGGCTTGCGGAAGTACTCGGAATCGCCGCCCTTGACAGCCTCCATCAGCTCCTGCACCCATTCCTTCATGAGGCCGGCGATGTAGAGCGTCTCGATCTGGCGGACGGCGGTACGGCCGAGCGTGGACTGAGCCTGGCCGAGCTGGATGCCGAGGGCCGCGGTGAACGCGTTGACCTGCTCGACGATGAACGGCACGTTGCGCTTGTAGGCGACGAGCACGCGGGAGAGGCCGCCGGCCTCTGCGGGCTTGCCGTCGTAAGCGGGGCACTTGACCCAGGTGTAGCGGTCGCTCACCGTGTCGGTGCCCTCTTTGTAGTACTCGGTGAACTCGGGCTCGGTCACGAAGTACGGCGAGGTGTAGGTCTCGTCGCCCTTGTACCACGAGTGGCCCATGTACTCGGTGATCATGCTCTCCTCGACATCGGAGAGGTTGAGCTTCTCGTCGAGAACGCCGGCCGGCAGGTAGCGGTCGTTCATTTCCATGTTCTCGTTCTCGAATACGCCCCAGGCGATGTAGCGGCCAACGCCCTTGCCCCAGTTGAGCGCGTCGGCATACGCCGGAGCGATGGCAAGGGTGTCGGGAATCATGGTCGACTCGACCCAGTTGTAAATCTCGTTGACAAGCGCCCACAGATCGTCGAGCTTCTCCTCGGTGGGAACCCACATGGTGCCGCCCGGAACGAGCGTCATGACGTGGGGCATCTTGCCGCCGAGCAGACCCGCGACCTCAGAGGCCTTAGCCTGCATCTGCAGGGCCTCAAGATAGTGGGCGGTGCAGATGAGGTCGAGCTCGGGATCGAGTTTGTAGGCCTGGCCCTTGTCGGCCTCGAACCAAGCGCCCGAGAAGATGGACATTTGGCCGTTGTCGGCGAACTTGGCGAGGCGCTCCTTCAATGCGACGAAGTCGCTGTTGGTGGAGGTGCCTGCCGCGAGAGCCAGATCGTACGCATCGGCGGGATCCGCCTTGAGCGCGTTGATCGGGTTCACGTAGTCGAGTGCGGCCAGATTGTAGAACCACAGGATATGGCTGTGGAGGAACTGGGCGCCCTCGAGGAGGTTGCGGATGATACGGGCGTTGTTGGAGATCTTGATCCCGTAGGCATGCTCGCCCGCGATAGCGGAAGAGTGCGCATGGGACACAGGGCACACGCCGCAGATGCGCTGCACGATCTGAGCGGCATCTTCGGGGGTGCGATCCTGAACGACGAGCTCCATGCCGCGGAAACAGCCGCCGGATACCCAAGCCTCAGAAACCTTGCCGTTGGTAACTTCCATCTCAACGCGCAGGTGGCCTTCGATTCGGGTGATCGGATCGATAATTGAACGGGTCATTTACTCCTGGCCTCCCTTCGCGTCGTCGTCATCGTACTTGCCGATGGATTTATCGGGGTGCTTCGCATCCCAAGCGCGCTTCTTCTCGAAGTCGGCGCCGCCGTCCATGCGGCCGGACACCTTCATGCCGAAGCCGTGAACGATGAGCGCACCGGCGACGACTGCGGTCACGATGAGCGCAACGGTGCCGGGCTGGAACACGAAATCGCCGACGCGCAGATCGCGATGGCGCTTGTAGAACGGGGTGTTGACCTCGACCCAGTTCTGGCCGGGGTTCATCGGGTTAGCCTCGCAGCAACCGATGCAGGGGGCGCCGGACTCGACGCACCAGCTGCGGCGGTGGTTCCAGCGAACGATCCCGCAGTTCGACTTGGTCTGCGGGCCGCGGCAACCGAGCGGATACAGGCAATAGCCCATGGCTTCTTCGGGTGAGCCGAACTCGTACACGAATTCGCCGTTCTCGAAGTGGCCACGACGCTGGCAGTTGTCATGAATCGTCTGGTCGTAGATAACCGACGGCTTGTTCTCGCCGTTCAGCGCGGGAAGCCGCTGCATGAGCACCACGTCGACCAGGATCGCGACGAGCCACTCGGGGTTCGCCGGGCAACCCGGAACGTTGATGACGGGGGTCTCGACACCGGCCTCCTTGAGATACTGCTGCACGCCGAGCGCATTCGAAGGATTCGGATGCGCGGCCATCCAGCCGCCGTTGACTGCGCACGAACCGAGCGCAACGACCGCATTGGCCTTCTCTGCCGCATGGACGAGAATATCGGTTCCCGTCTCGTTGGCAACGCGGAGAGCCTGGCCGCCCCAATTCTTCAGGACACCGCCCTCGTACACCAATATATAGTTGCCAGCTTCGATCGTCTGCTCTTTCGCCTCTTCCATCGACCAACCGGCTGCGGCGGAAAGCGTCTCGCAATAATTCAGCGAGATCATTTCCAAAACTACTGTCGCAGGGTCCGGTGCATCGGCCTGGGCGAACGATTCGGTACAACCCGTGCAGGATGCTCCTTCGATCCAGATAACCGGATACAGGTTGCCCTTAGTTGCGCCGATCACAGAACTCTCGAGGGCCTGGGCTACCTGCGGAGCAGCGAGCTCGGTTAATCCGGCCGCCACCGCGACAGCGCCGCAGAGTTTCATGAAATCGCGACGGGTTACCCCGCGTTCGGATAGCATTTCCTGAAACTCTGATACAGTGGCCTCTGTTTCCATGTGCACACCTCCTCAGGTGCTCTCGTCTTACTACTACTGTGGGTATTGTCCCCGAGGATGAATTTTTTGTTGTGGACGGTTAAGCCAAGTGCCATTTTTCAGCCGCAAATGGCATCAAAATGTTACAAACATGATTACTCGTAACATATATACCCGATCTCCTGCATAAATGTAGGATGATATGCAACGACCCCGCTCGAAAGCGGGGTCGTTTTCGCATATTCATGCAGAATTCTGCATCGAAATGCACGTCCTCGAAAGATGCACTCCTTCGGCGGAACGTCTAGTAGTTTTCGCAGCGAATCTCGAAGTGGGCCTGCGGATGCGCGCACACGGGGCACTCTTCGGGAGCCTCCGTGCCGATGTGGATGTGCCCGCAGTTGTTGCACTTCCATGCGTACACCTCGCCGCGCTTGAACACCTCGCCGTTGTTGATGCGCTCGATAAGCGTGCGGTAACGCTCCTCGTGCTCCTTCTCGACGCCGGCAACGCCGTCGAACAGCTCGGCCAGATCCTCGAAGCCCTCCTCGCGTGCGACCTTGGCGAACTCGGCGTACATCTCGGTCCACTCCTCGTTCTCGCCCGCTGCGGCGTCGGCGAGGTTGTCGAGCGTCGTGGGGATGGCCCCGCCGTGCAGCGCCTTGAACCAGAGCTTCGCGTGTTCCGCCTCGTTCTTCGACGTTTCCAAGAAGATGTTCTGGATCTGCACGTAGCCGTCCTTCTTGGCCTGCGATGCGTAGTACTCGTACTTCGTGTGAGCCTGCGACTCGCCTGCGAACGCGTGCCAGAGATTCTTCTCCGTTTGCGAACCCTTGAGTTCCATGTCCTCGCTCCTCTCGTGCCGGGCCCGATGACCCCGGCCATCCATCTGCCTTCCGTCTGTACGCCCGGCACCCGCGCGCAATCGCGTTCGAGCCGACCGTAGAATGCACTATAGAGCATTGGGCGCAAACGCGGCCTTGTCGTGGAAATATTCCGATAACTTTCCCCAGATGATCGCATGGCGTGCATATCTACGGCTAAGATGGTCGGGTTACCGAAACGCCGCAGACGCGCGTACCTGTCCGCCCGCGGCTCGAAACCGAAGGATGCACCATGACCGAACCGCACGCTCTCGCCTATCTCGGACCGCTCGGAACCTACACCCACGAGGCCGCCCGCGCCTTCGCCGCACGCCTCGGTATCGCCGACCCCGAGTTCATCGAGTGCTCCTCGTTCGACGAGGTGTTCGACTGCGTCGAACGCGGCAAATGCGAGTACGGCGTCGTCGGCATCGAGAACTCGCTCGAGGGATCGGTGACGGCAACGCTCGACAACTTCGCCTTCAACAGCTCGGCGAACATCCTCGGAGAAGAGGTGCTCGACATCCACCATAGCCTGATCCTGCACCCCGAAGCCAAACTCGAGGACGTCACCACGATCGCCTCGCACCACCAGGGGCTCGCACAGTGCCGCCGCTACATCGCCGAGCGTCTGCCCGGCCGCGACACCATCACCACCTNACCACGATCGCCTCGCACCACCAGGGGCTCGCACAGTGCCGCCGCTACATCGCCGAGCGTCTGCCCGGCCGCGACACCATCACCACCTCCTCGACCGCCGAAAGCGCCCGCCTCGCCGCCTCCAACAAGCACATCGCCGGCATCGCGAACGCGTTCGCAGCCGAGCTGTACGGCGCGATCGTGTTCGACGATCAGATCGAAGACCACTTCGGCAACCAGACGTCGTTCGCCCTCATCGCCCGCCAGGGCCATCCGAGCGTGTTCGAAGGCGATCGCCACAAGACGTTTCTTGCGCTGTTCATGCAGATCGACCGTGCGGGCACGCTTTCCATGATCCTCTCGGAGTTCGCCTATGCGGGCATCAACCTCACGATGATCCAATCGCGCCCCACCAAGCAGGCGCTCGGCGACTACATGTTCTTCGTGAGCTTCGAGCGCTCGGTGAGCGATCCCCAGGTGCAGACCGCGCTCAACTGCCTGCGCCTCAAGCTACGCGAAGTGAAGGTGCTCGGCAGCTACCCGATCGCCTAGCACCTGCAGCGACCGGCCGCAGCCGACCCGTCGCACCGATCGGACACCCCGGCAGCCCGCAAAAAAGCGAACGGATGTTTCACGTGAAACATCCGTTCTGTTTTATAGGGCGACACCATCGCCGCAGGCCCGGCGGGAACGCGCACCGCAGCGCCGGCTACCCGAGAAAGCCCAGATGCTCGAGCAGGATCTTGAGGCCGATCAGGATGAGCACGACACCGCCCGCTACGGTGGCGGGCTTACGGAACCGCGATCCGAACTGATTGCCCGTCGCAACGCCGACGAACGACAGCACGAACGTGGTGGCAGCGATGGCTAGAGCCGCCGGCACGATGTCGACGCGCAGGAACGCGAACGTGATGCCGATGGCGAGCGCGTCGATGCTCGTGGCGATCGCGAGCATGACAAGCTCTTTGATGTCGAGGCGCTCTTCGCCCTCCTTGCATTCGGTGCATTCGTCTTCCTCGTGGAACGCATCCCACAGCATTTTGGCGCCGATGAACGCGAGCAGCACGAATGCGATCCAATGATCGATGCTCGTGATGTAGCTTTCGAACTGGGTGCCGAGCGCCCAGCCGATCACGGGCATGATGCCCTGGAAGCCGCCGAAGAACAGCGCGATCACGAGCGCGTGTTTCCAATTGAGCTTGCGCATGCCAAGCCCCTTGCATACCGATACGGCGAACGCGTCCATCGACAATCCGACGGCGATGAGCGCCAATTCAACGAACCCCATAGGTTTCTCCTCTCGCTTGCAGTCCACCGGCCTCTCACCGCACGCGGACGCAAAAAAACCGGTGCATCGCACCGGCCATAAAAAAACGGTGCGACGTCTCGTCACACCGCAAGTCTTGTCAATTAAGGCCAGCCAGCTTCAAAAAGCAGTATGTTGACATGGCCGCGGCCTTTTCGCCGCCGACTACTCCCCTACGGGTTTCGGGTATCCTACCACATAACAAGGCCTACGCGAAGAGAACTTCACCCTCGCGCCTGAAAAACCCTTCCGCCACCATATCGGCGAGAATCGATTCGAAATCGGCCCGATCAACACCGCCGCGACCGGCTTCCCGCTCGAAGGCGTCGAGCTTCGCGAACAGCTCGTCGGAAGCCATCCCCGACTCGGCGAGCACGCATCTGAGCATCTCGGCGCGCTTCTGCCTGCGCGAGCCCTCAAACGCGCTCTGCCGCGTGTAATGGGCGCTCCGGCGCGAGGGGTTGACAGTCGTCTGCTTGAGGTGGGCGCCCCAATCGAGGAGCGCATAGTACCAAGCGCGGGGTCGATCGACCGGGCAGGTTGCCTCGACAAGGGGCACAAGCTCCCGATCGGCCACCTTCTCGGCATCGGGGAACAGCTCGTGGATGAAGACAGTGCGCACGTTCGTCTCGATGTAGACCGACGGCTCGTTGTACGCGAACGATATCACGCCCGCCGCCGTGGCCTGCCCGATACCCGGCAGCTCGACGAGCTCTTCGCGCGTACGGGGCAACGCGCCCGCGTAGCGCTCGGAGCACTGTTCGGCCGCTCGTTTGAGGGCAAGCGCCCGACGGTTGTAGCCGAGCCCCTGCCACTGTTCGAGTACGAACGCGGTATCGGCGGCCGCAAGGGCGTCGATCGTCGGGAACAGCGCCATGAAGCGCTCCCAATGCTTGAGTACGCGCGATACCTGGGTTTGCTGCAGCATGACCTCGGACACGAGCACGCCGTAGGCGTCGTCGATGTTGCGCCAGGGAAGCTCGCGATAGCGGGACGCGCCCTCGGCCCAGACCCGCTCGACGAAGCGTTCGAGATCGAACGCTTCGAGCTCGATAGCAGAATCCGCCACGGTAGAAGACCGCCGCTAGACCGGTCGCTTNATCCACTTGTCGTATTGGGCATCGGGTCCGAGCACCTCGATCACCTTCGGATGCTCATCGCCCAAGGTGAGGATGTCGGCAAGCGTGAAGGCGGCGAAGTAGTCGTTGAGAAGCTTATCGGCACCCTGCCACACGCGGTTGTACGCACAGCCGCCCTGCTTCTCGCAATACTCGGGATCGACGGAGCACAGCGCGACGCTCACCGGCCCCTGCACCGCCTCGAGCACATCGAGCAACGTCACCTTATGGGGATCGCAGTTGAGCACGAGCCCGCCGCGTGCGCCGCGGACCGTCTTGATGAGCCCGCCCTTGACGAGGTCGTGTTGAATGCTGCGTGCGAACGCGTACGGTATGTCCTCCTTCTCGGATATCTCCGAAACCGAAACGTACTGCTCTCCACTCTGAAACGCGGCGCGCAGAATACGGCACGCATAATCGCAGCGTCGTGTTACATCCATCTCGTTACTCCCCTATCCCATTCAGAAGGTCGTCGATCTTGTCGATCTGAGCGCGGAAATCCTCAACGACAGCGTCCTCGAGCTGCCGGTATTCCTCGGAATCGAGCGGTTGGTAAGCCGCCAGCTTCTCGAACATGTTATCGGCCGAAACCGGCATGTAGCGGCGTGCCACCAGGCTCGCCTTATAGGCATCCTCCACCGCTTCACGGGCGGCCATGTAGATGTCGAAGCGCGACATGCCCGCCGAATAGCGCACGAGCGCAGAGCGGTCGATCGAGCGCATCGAAGGATGCTCCGAAGCGATCCGGATCCACAGATCGGCACGCTCCGAAGGCGAGGGGTCGTCGATGTCGACGACCGTCACCGGATCGAGCAGGTCGTAGAAGAACCCGTCGATCTCGCCGTCGCCGCCAGCCGATGCGAGCACGTACACCTCGGGGTTCTCGACCGCCGAGCGGATGAGGTTGATCGCCTCGCGGGCGCCGCGGGACAGCTGGGCGTACGCGAACATGCCCATGTCGTCCGAACCGGCATCGGCAAGGGGCGAGCCCCACAGGTCGACGTCTTCGAGCACGAGGATGCCGCCGCCCTCGAAAGCGTTGCGGGCCGCGTTGAGCTTGGGCTGGTTGTCGGCCTGGGCCATGACGCAGAGCACCGGCATGCCCTGGAGGTTCTCCTCCATATGCATGCGAATCGCGGGCAGCCCGATTTCACCGAGCGTCGCCGACATGAACTGGTTGGCGTCCTCGCGCACCGGCGCGCGGAACAGGTAGGTGTCGATGATGGGCATCTTCTTGAGTCCGTGGCGCACGTTGAGCGTTTCGACGAGCTCCTGGAACTGGGGGTCGTCCTGCATTCCCACGCCGAACCCGTTCATCGTCTTCACGGCATCGCGGAAGCCCACGATGTCGCGGTAGGTAAGCCGCTCGACGAACTTTACGTCCGAAGACGCATCGTCCGCCTTGTCGGCTTGAGCATCGCTTCCTTGGGTGCCGCCCGACGCATCGCCGCCGCCTAGCCCCTTGGCCTTCTCCCCCGCGGTCCCCCCGTGCAGGGGAATGAGCGAAGGTGCGCCCGCCTGGCGGTGTTCGACCTTCATCATGAGGGGATGCGCCGACAGCCCGAGGAAATCCTGCGAGATCATGTCGGTCATGTCCTCGAGGTCCTCGCGCGTAAGGCCGAACTCCTCGAGCTTGTCGAGAGCCAAGCGCTGCAGCTGCTCGGCGCAGTCGGCGACCTCTTCGGGAGTCATGTACGGCTCGAGCTTCTCGAAGATGTACTCGGCCAAAGAGCGCTCCTTGAGCTTGCAGGCCAAGCGCCATGCCTGGCGCAAGCCGTCGATCGCGGCGCTATCGGGCATGTAGGCTCCATGGGTCGCCTTCTCGAAGGCCGCCAGGTAGAGGTGCATGCCCAAAACGGCATCGCCTGCCGCGCACGCCTGGGAGGCGCGGCGCAGGTATTCTGCCGACGTATTGTTCGTATCGTTGTTCTGACTTGGTGAGCTGTTCGTATCCGCATCGTTTTCAAACATCGTCTCTCACCCCTTTTCGCTCGCGTGTCTGGTACGGAGTAAATGTGTAAGTTCGGGTATCATTTTAATATGCCAACGCCTTGCCCAGGCGGTAAAGATCGTATTATGCAGAAAACGTCACACAACCGAGACGTCGTCGCCACCGTACGTCCACGCGTGCATCGCGCTTACAGGTAATATACTACAGTATCATCCGACCGCATCGGCCGGCGTCAATCCCAATCGAGTATCTCCCAGCCCTTCCGCCGCGCCGTCCGCGCAAGCGGCTTGTCCGGTGTGACCGCGAACGCGCGTTTGGCCGCCGACAGAAGCGCCCTATCCGAATGATGATCGCCGTAGGCGTAGCCGAGTTCCCAATTGTCCCGCCCGTAGCGCTCGTCCGCGTAGCGCCTTATCGCAGCCACCTTCTCTTCGCCTTCGATCGGCAGGCCCTCGACCTCGCACGTATAGCAGCCCCCGCCATCGATGCGCATGCGCGTGGAAACCTGATGGTCGAACCGGTGGAATTCCATGGCGCGCAGGATGATCGGCTCGAACGTTGCCGACACGATCACGACATCGTGGCCGGCCGCTGCATGGGCGGCCATCGTCTCGTCGGCCTGCCTGCGAAACCGCCGATCGACCTTCTCGTCGTAGAACTTCCGCATGAACGCATCGGCCTGCTCGTGCGGCATTCCGAGAAACGCCCTGAACACCAGTCCGCGAACCCAACTCTCGTTCTGCGGCAGGCGCAGCTTGTAGGCAGCCGCCCATAGAAGGATCCTCAGCACGACGGTGTTCTCGAGCATATCGTGCTGCATGAGGTAGCGGACCAGCATCACCGGCGAATTGCCCGAGATGCTCGTTCCGTCGAAATCGAACACCGCAAGCTCAACCGGTTCGGTTGCAGATCCGGCCCCATCGCCCACAGACGGCGCAGCAACTTCGCCCCCCATCGGGCTTCCAGCGCCTTCGCCGCACGTCTGCGGCTGCCCCGACAGGTTCGCCGGAGCAGCCGTTTGCTTATCGTTATGAATGTCAGCCATGCCCTAATCTCTACAGTCCGAACTCGACGCGTGGGTCGCAGCGGGCGTGAGACGTGCGCGCTTGCGGCTTACTCTTCCACTTCGTCGATGCAGTCAACGAACTGTGAATTATACAGCTCGGAGTAAAAACCGCCAAGCGCCAGTAATTCCTCGTGTGTTCCCTGCTCCACGATATCGCCGTCCCGGATCACGAGAATCAGATCGGCGTTCTTGATCGTCGAGAGGCGGTGCGCGATAACGAACGACGTGCGGCCCCTCATGAGGTTGTCCATCGCCTTCTGGATGCGCTCTTCCGTTCTCGTATCGACCGAGCTCGTCGCCTCGTCCAAGATGAGCATGCGGCGATTCGCAAGAATGGCGCGTGCGATCGTCAGAAGCTGCCTCTGGCCTTGGCTGATGTTGCTCGCATCCTCGTTGATCTCCATGTCGTAGCCGCCGGGCTGCGTCTGGATGAAGTGGTGGGCGTAGGCGGCCTTGGCGGCGGCCTCGACCTCTTCGTCGGTCGCGTTCAAGTCACCGTAGCGGATGTTCTCGCGTATCGTGCCCTTGAACAGCCACGTATCCTGCAGCACCATGCCGAACATCGATCGGAGGTCGTCGCGGGCGAAATCGCGGATATCGTGTCCGCCGATGCGAATGGCTCCCGAGTTCACGTCGTAGAAGCGCATGAGCAGCTTTACCATGGTGGTTTTGCCCGCGCCGGTCGGTCCGACGAGTGCAACCGTCTGGCCCTCGGTCACCTTCGCGGAGAAGTCGTTGATGACGATCTTGTCCGGCGAATACCCGAAACGAACGTGATCGAACTCGACCTTGCATTCGACGTCCTTCGATGCCACCAGCGCATCGTCGGGCGTCTCTTCGGGCTCGTCGAGGAACTCGAATACGCGCTCTGCAGCGGCCGCCATCTGCTGCAGCACGTTGGAAACCTGCGTAAGCTGCGTGATGGGCTGCGTGAAGTTCTTCACGTACTGGATGAACGCCTGGATGTCGCCGACCGTGATGACGCCCTGGACGGCCAAGAAGCTGCCTGCAATGGCCACGGCCACGTAGCCGAGGTTGCCTACGAACGTCATGATGGGCATCATGAGACCCGATATGAACTGCGATTTCCACGCCGATTCGTAGAGCTTCGCGTTCGTCTGATCGAACTGGGCCGCCGTCGCGTCTTCCTGGCCGAACGCCTTCACGATGGCGTGTCCCGAGAACGTCTCCTCAACCTGGCCGTTGATCGCGCCGAGCGTTTTCTGCTGGGCCTTGAAGTAACCTTGGCTCCGCTTGACCACAACGGCGATCAGCACGATCGAGATGGGCACCATGACCACGGTGATGAGCGTCATGAGCGGGTTGATCGAAAGCATCATGACGAACACGCCGACGATGGTCGTGATCGAGGTGATGAGCTGCGTTACGCCCTGGTTGAGGCTCTGGCCGAGCGTGTCGACGTCGTTGGTGATGCGAGAAAGCGTATCGCCCACCGAGTTGCGCTCGAAGTACCCCATCGGCATGCGGTCGATCTTCTCTGAAATGCGCTTGCGCATAAGATAGCTCGTCCGTTGCGAGACCGAGCTCATCATCCAACCCTGGATAAAAGAGCAGATCGCCGACAGGAGGTAGAGTCCGAGCGTGAACAGAAGGATGCGCGCGATCGCATCGAAATCGATGCCGCCCGTTCCCGCGATTTTGGCCCCGATGCCGTTGAACAGCTCGGTGGTCGCCGTCGAGAGCACCTTGGGACCGATGATGTTGAAGATGGTGGAGCCGATGGCGAACACGAACACGATGGCGATGGCCACCTTGAAGTTGCCCATGAACTTGAGCATCTTCAGAAGCGTGCCTTTCAGGTCTTTGGGCTTCTCGCCGGCCATCATGGCGCCGGGGCCGTGCCCTGCGCCGAATCCGCGCCGCGGCGCCCTCTTCGTCTCTGTTGCGCTCATGCCGCATCACCTCCCCCGAGTTCCGCCGCCGAGAGCTGCGAAAGCGCTATCTCGCGGTACGGTTCGCAATCCACCATGAGCTCCTCATGGGTTCCCTTGCCTACCACGCGCCCCTCGTCGAGCACGACGATCTGATCGGCGTTGAGCACCGTCGAGATGCGCTGCGCCACGATCACCACCGTCGCCTCCCCGAGCTGGGTATGGAGGGCCTGCCTGAGCGCCGCATCGGTCTTGTAGTCGAGCGCCGAGAAGCTGTCGTCGAACAAGAACGCGCGCGCTCCCGTCGCCAACGCCCTCGCGATCGCGAGGCGCTGGCGCTGACCTCCCGATACGTTGGTGCCTCCCTGCGATATGTCGCTTTGGAAGCCCTCCTCCTTCGAATCGATGAACTCGGTCGCCTGCGCGATGGACGCGGCTCGCTCGATGCTGTCCTCGGACATGCCCTCGTCGGAGTAGGCGATGTTCGAAGCGATGGTGCCCGAGAACAAAAACGCCTTCTGGGGCACGTATCCGAGCATGCTGCGCAGCTTGCCCTGGGAAAGGTTGCGCACGTCGACGCCGTCGATGGTCACCGATCCGCTCGTTACGTCATAGAAGCGCTCGATAAGCTTGATCACCGTCGACTTGCCCGATCCGGTCGACCCGATGATGGCGGTCGTCTTCCCCGGCTCGGCGGTGAAATCGACATGCTCGAGCACGCACTCGCTCGAATCCTCGTACTTGAAGCACACATCGTTGAATGCGATGCGCGCACCGCCCCCAGACGCCATGCGGTCGTCCTCGCTCTGCTCGGGATCGCAGATCGTCGTCTCGGTATCGAGCACTTCGTTGACGCGCTGCGCGGCAACGTCGGCACGGGGCAGCATGATGGAGATCATGCCGATCATCAAGAACGACATGATGATGACCATGGAATAGGTGATAAACGCGATCAGATCGCCCGTCTGGATGGTGCCGTTGTCGATATAGGAGCCGCCCACCCACACGATGAGCACCGAGATGCCGTTCATGACGAGCATCATCACCGGCATCATAAACGTCATGACGCGGTTGGTGAAGAGCTGTGTTTTCATGAGCTTCGTGCTGGCCGCATCGAAGCGTTCCTCTTCGAACCGCTGGCGGTCGAACGCGCGGATGACCGGCAGGCCCGTGAGGATCTCGCGCGAAACGAGGTTCACGCGGTCGATGAGCTTCTGCATGATCTTGAACTTGGGCATCGCCACCACCATGAGCAGCGCCACCAGGATGCCGATGATCACCACCGCTATGACGATGATCCAGCTCATGGCGAAGTTGGTCTGCGACACCATAATGATGCCGCCGATGGCGAGGATGGGCGAATACAGCACCATGCGCAGCAGCATGACCGTGACCATCTGAATCTGCTGGATGTCGTTGGTGCCGCGCGTGATGAGCGAGGCGGCCGAGAAGCTCTGCACTTCGGCATCGGAGAAGGAAACGACCTTCTTGAACAGCTTTTCGCGAAGGCCCCGTCCGATCTTGGCCGCGGTCCGCGAAGCGATGAGCCCGATGAGGATGGCCGCGACCATCCCGAGCGCCGCAAGCCCGAGCATGATGGCGCCGATGCGCAGAAGGTAGCCCATCTGCATGGCGCCCATGTCGTAGCCGAGCTCTTCGTACTCGCCGATGGCGGCTTGGATAGCCTGCTGCTCGACCAGGGAATCGCCCACGTCGCCCATCTTCGCCTTCGCCTCGTCGACCATCTCGAGAAGCTGGTCTTTGGTGACGGCGCCCGAATCGTAGGCCGCCTTGAGCTGGGCGATGTCGACGTCGGGGATCTGCCCCGCATAGTGTATGACCACAAGCGGCATGGCCATGACCGAATCGAGTTCTTCGATCTCGCCTCGGCCCGTGTCGTTGAGCTTGTAGGTGCCTTGATCGGTTTCAGTGTAGGCGGCGCGCACCATAGCCTCGTCCTCGGCCGGCACGAGCATGCAGACCTCGTCGAAGGTTTCAGCGCGCATTTCGTCGAGCGCGACATGCTCCACGCCCGATTGCTGGATTCCGACGTCGACGATGTGCGACGTGTAGCGCGGCAGCGAGAGGTCGGTGAACGCCTGCACGATGAGCAGCGCCACGACCAGCAGGACCGCGATCTTGGAATCCTTGAGATAACGGATTATTCGCATGGGTATCCTTTTCGAATCAAACCTGTGGGAACCGTACTATTGCTTCGTCCGAGGGCAATGATGATCGACGCGTTCGATCTTTCCCTCCTCCGCTTGTTTTTCATGGAAGTCGAGGATCTTGTGCAGCGTGGCGACCATATGATCGATGTCCTCGACGCCGACGTACTCGACCATCTCGCTCAGGTGCCGTTCGCGCATGGCATCGGCCTCCTTCGCGATCTCGGCCCCCCGCTCGGTAAGCTCGAGGGAAACGGCGCGGAAATCGTCGCTTACGCGATGGCGCTCCACGTAGCCCTTCTCTTCGAGGAGCTTGAGCGTCTGCGAGAGCGCGCTCGGCGTCATGTGCATGCGCTCGGCGAGGAAGCGCGGCTGGATGGTCTGCTCGCCCTCAAGCCGGGCCGTGTAGATGCCCACGACAATGCGAGACTCCGAAAAGGTGAGCCCTTCCGGGGTAAGAAACGGGATATAGGCCCCCTTTCTGAATCGCCTCATGATCTCGAGCAGCCCTTGTTTGGTTTCCTTTGGCAAATCGGCCATACTGCATCCTTTTCGTTTCCTCCGCGAAAAGCTTCCGCGAGGAATCCGCCGCACAAGCAACCTCGTTTCGGCCATACAATTTAGCTTCTAAACAATATCACTACTTAATTGTTTTGCAACAGGGTTATCGTTTCGTAGGAAACCTTTCACAGTTCGCACATTCGACGGCGCTGAGGGCCCGGCGCAAAGCACCCATGCGGCGGGCGGGTACGAAAGCAACCCCGCAGCGCAAACGGACCGCAGGCGTCAGCTCCGCAGTAAAAATCCTCGACTCGGAAAGCGGCGAACAGACGCTTGGATACTCGGCGCAGCTGCACAGCCTATGGCGAAGAACGGCTTTCCGCAACCGAGGGACCAGGTGCCGAGCATACGCGTGGCGCCTCCCAGGCGATGCCACGCAGCGCATGCCAGCGAATAGCCCGACAACAAGCCGAATGCAGGCGCGCCGATGGCGGCCCGCGAAACGCGCAGCCGATGCGCCGTGCGCGCATCGCACTCGGCTCGCTATCGCCGAAGCGCCCCGGACGCGCTGATACCGCCGTCATGGGCGCACCTGCACCGAATTCAGCATCGGATGGGATACGGCAGGCGGTCAAAGCGGCTTTTTGACAAACGGTTCCTGGAAAGCTGTTTCGGCAAAGCTCCGCAAACTCGCTTGACCTATGCCCCGCTATGAAAAAACCTCCCGAAGGAGGTTTGATTTCAGATGGCGGGATGTACGAGACTCGAACTCGCGACCTCCGACGTGACAGGCCGGCGCTCTAACCAACTGAGCTAACACCCCGTGCTTTCAGCAGCGTTGGATATTCTACTGGACAACCTGATCTTGCGCAATACCCTATTTTCAAACTTTTTTTCATCATTCGGAAACATGCTGAAATCGGGGCGCTCGCCCGCATGCTGCGGCAATCGCCTTCGCTCTGATGCCACCGGATCCTGCGGCATCGACCGCCCGCAGCGAAACGCAGCGCCGCCTCACACCGCCCGCTGCTCGGTGCGCGTGATGGAGAGCGCGTAGACGTCGGGGTCGTTCGCGAGCAGGTTCGCGAGCAGCACGTCGGGACGCAGGCTTCCCGTCGGCTTCGCCTCGAGCGAAAAGACGAGGATGTTCTTGTTCTGCTCGATTTCCCCTTTGAGGAATTCGCGGGGATCGAGTATTTTTTCCTTCTTCTTGCGCACGACCGTAATGCTCTGCGGCACCTCGAGGCGCTCGGGCGTGCCGGAAAGCACCACGCGGTACGTGCTCACCGGATACGCCACCGAAGCGGCAAGGTCGCGCGATCCGATGTACTCGCACGAGGTAACCATGAGATCGGGCACGCTTGCCTCCACGAGCGCATCGGATACCTTCTCGGGGGCGATATAGCGGGTCATCTGCAAATCGAAGCACTCCCTCGCTCCGCCGACCCCCACGGGCAATGCGGCGCCGAAGGCGATTTTCATATGGGGCGAAAACCCCTGCGAGATGGCGTACGGCAAGCCGGCGCGGCGTACGGCGCGCTCGAGCGCGCGGGCGACNCTGTATGCGGTACCGCACGACGTTGTGGGGAATGCCGAGCACTGCAGACAGGCGCTGCACGACGGTCCGATCGTCGGCCACCTCCACATCGGCGAGCACCGTGAGCGATTTGCGGTTGCGCACGAGCTCGATGCCGTCGGCGTCGTAGATGTAGCCGCGCGGCGCCGGCGTCGAGACGGTGGTGTACTGGTTCTCGTCGGCTTCCTTGCGGTATGTTTCGCTGTTCGACTGAAGGCTCCACGCCTTCACCGCAAGCGAGCCGAATATGCCGGCCGCGAGCACGCCCATGGCGATGAAGCGCGGCCTGAGCGTTTCGCCCAGATTGGTCGCCGATGTCTGCGGCGCATTGACCCGCGCGTCGGCATGGCCTCGCCCGCGGGAGCGCGCGCCNGGGACAGCATCGCGCACCTGCCGCTCTTGCGAAAGTACACGCGCAAACGGAAGTTCGACGGATCAGGCATGGCGCACCTCCCTCGTCACGATATCGGTATCGAGCACGGGGCAGGCCCCGCATGCCGTGCACGAGGTGAACGAGCAATCGGGCGTCGTCTCCCCCGCGTCGGCGCGCTTACGCTCGAGGCGCATGAACGCATTGCTCACCCCTGTCGAAATGTGGTTCCACGGCATAACGTAGGACAGATCGTAGGAGCGCTGGGCCACGGATACGGGATCGAACCCGAGTTCCTCGGATGCTGCGTCCCACGCCGCCTGATCGAAGCTCTCCGACCACGCGTCGAAGCGCGCGCCGTGCTCCCATGCGCGCTCGACCCAATCGGCGCACTCGCGACCGCCCCTGCTCATAACCGCCTCGATGAAACTCGTCGAGGGATCGTGCCAGTGCACGTCGACCGCACGGTACTTCACCGACGAGCGCAGAAGATTCACCCTGCGCATGGCCTCTTCAGGCGGAATCTGACCGTCCCACTGAAACGGCGTCTGCGCCTTGGGAACGAACAGCGCGCACGAGACGCTCATGCGCACGTGTCCGCGCTGTTCGGGGGGGACCGCCGCCTTCGCGCGATCGTAGGCCCTCTGCGCGAGGCTCGCGATGCCCTTGATGTCGTCGTCGGTCTCGGTGGGAAGTCCGATCATGAAGTACAGCTTGCAGCGCCGCCATCCGGCTTCGAAGGCCGCATCGATGGCGCTGAACAGATCGTCCTCGGTAACGTTCTTGTTGATGACGTCGCGCAGGCGCTGCGTGCCCGCCTCGGGGGCGAACGTAAGGCCGCCCTTCTTCTGGCCCGCCACAAGGCCCGCCATATCGACGCCGAACGAATCGAGGCGCTGCGACGGTATGGATATCCTAATGCCCTTGCCCTCGCATGCGCGGTTGAGACGCGTGAGGATATCGGCTATCTGCGAATGGTCGGTCGACGAAAGCGAAGTCAGGCTCACTTCGTCGTAGCCCGTCTCCTCAAGGCCCTTGATCACCGATTCGACGATGTTGTCGGCCGAACGCTCGCGCACGGGCCGATACATCATGCCCGCTTGGCAGAAGCGGCAGCCGCGCGTGCAGCCGCGCAGTATCTCGACGTTGAGGCGGTCGTGCACCGCTTCGGTGAACGGCACGATGCAAGGCTCCCATGCGGGGCTGTCGGCAAAGCCGTCGAACAGGCGCTTGGTGAATTCGGTCGGAAGGTCCTCGTGCTTCGGGCGAATCCACGAACCCGCATCCTGAGCCTCCGCCTCGCCCGCCCAATCGTAGAGCGAGGGAACGTAGCATCCGGGCAGCTTCGCCAGCTCGCGCAGCATCTCGGTGCGCGACGCGCCGCGCTCTTTGAGCGAGCGATGCAGCGCGAGCATCTCGGGCACCGATTCCTCCCCTTCCCCGATCGAGAAGGCGTCGAAAAACGGAGCGTACGGTTCGGGATTGAACGCGCAAGGGCCACCTGCGAACACGAGCGGATCCGATTCGCCGCGATCGACGGAGCGAAGCGGAATGCCTGCAAGGTCGAGCGTTTCGAGCACGTTGGTCGCCGCAAGCTCGTGCGGCAGCGTGATGCCCACGACATCGAATTCGATAAGCGGCGCGCAGCTTTCAAGCGAGAACAGGGGCAGCCCCTTCTCGCGCATCAGGTCGCAGAACTCGGGGGCGGGCAGAAAGGCGCGCTCGGCAGCCATGCCCGCCTGCTCGTTCACGACGTTGCAGAGGATGCGGATGGCCTGGTTCGCCTGTCCGAGCTCGTAGGTATCGGGGTAGACCATGCAGAACCGATACGGCTCGTCGGGCTTGTACGTACAGCCCCATTCGTGGTTAATGTAACGCGCCGGACGCTCGGCATCGCCGAGCAGCGCCGTAAGGCGCCCCCACAGATCGGTCATGCCCGAGAGCCCCTTCCGAAGCGGTTCGCCACCGTATCGCTCAGGCGATGGGCGACGTTCGTCGCCGCCTTCGCAGCAGGCCCCGGAACCACTCCCGCGAAAGCGACGGCGTCGACCGCCGAAGAGGCCATCGAAGACGCCACGGGGACGACGTTGCCCGCCGCATTGCTTGCAGCACGCCCGACCTTTGCCGCAGCAGCCTTTGCCGCAGCGGCAACGCTCGGCTGCTTGCGGGCGGAGTCCGCCGCCATAACGGCCTTGTCGCGCGCACGGCCGACCACTTCGGCAAGGTGGTCGATTTTGCCGTCGCCCTCGAAGTACTCGACGGCGGCGCGGCCCATGGCAAGCGTTCCGGTATAGCCGATCGCAGCCTTGATGGCCCATCCGAGCGCAGGTACGAACGCAACGAGCTGCCGCGCGACGGCGCGGCAGGCGAACGCGCCGCCCACCACCGCTGCGAGTTCCTTCACGCGCTCGACGGCCATGGGCTGGCCGTAGGCCGCAGCGATCTGGAGCAGCATCTTCGCCTGGTTGAGCGTCATAATGGGCATGTCGGCGCCCGGCAGTATCACCACAAGTCCGATCCCCGCGTTCTGCACAGCCGTGGCGTTGACGGCCTCGAGCGAGAGCGGCTTGCGCACGAACCGAAACGCGAGCGCGAACGCAAGGCGCTTGTCGCGGCACGCCTCGATCACCCACTCGCCCATCCGCTTGTTGAGCGAAAGGGCCCCGTCCACCGTGAGCGGGTAGGGTTCGTGCACCCCGTTCGCCTCTTCGGGAAGGGCGAGCACGTCGTCGATAGCGGGTGCAACGAGATCGTCGTGCAGAACAGGGTGCCCGCTCGCTTCGGCGATTTCCGCAACGAGCTCGGGAAGCGTCGTCACGATCATGACGGGGACGCCCGCCGCACGGATATCGGCGGCGTAGCGCCCGACGTGCTCGTCGAGCCCTGCCACGATGACCGCCATATCGGCTTCGGGTGCGGCGACCACGGGAAAGCTCGGGAAGTAGACCATGCTGACGCGTGCGTGGACGCTCGCGCTCGCGAACGCCTGGCGGACATGCGCCTGCACATCGCCCGGAGCGGTCTCGTCCATGTATATGCTCACCGAAATCGGGGTTTCGCGCGCCTCGTCGATATTGGTAGCCTCGTCGATAACGGCCTTGATGTCCACGGGAATCTGCATGATTCGCTTTCTCCTGTCTAGCGGCCGTTATGGGCCCATACGGACCCGATGAGCCCGAGGAGCATGAAGTTCATGACCATGCCCGTCGACCCGTAGCTCACAAACGGCAGGGGTATGCCTGTGATCGGCATGAGCCCGAGCGTCATGCCGATGTTTTCAAGAATCTGGAACAACCACATGCCGACGGTGCACATGACGATAATCGTACCGAACAGGTCAGAGGAGGCGCCGGCAATTCGGAAGCATATCAAAACGAGCGCGGCGTAGAGCGCAAGCAGCGCCATTACACCGAAAAACCCGAGTTGTTCTGCCAAGACGCAGAAGATGAAATCGGTCGGCGCCTCGGGCAGGAAGCCGAGCGTCGCCTGCGTGGCGTTGAACAGCCCCTTGCCGAACAGCCCCCCCGATCCGATGGCGACCTGCGCCTGCTTGAGGTTCCATCCCTCGTCGGAAAGGTTCACGCTATCGTGTTCGAGAAACACGAGCAAGCGGTTTCTCTGGTACTGCTTGAGCAGCTTGTACTCGCCCGTCGCATCGTAGAGCACCTGGTCGATGGCGAACACGGCGGCGATGGCGGCGATGCCCGCGACAAGCGTGATCAGGAGGAACTTCGGCCGCGCTCCGCCGACCACGAGCGCAACCGCTGTGATGAACAGGTACACGAGGCCGGTTCCCAAGTCGGGCTGCGTCATGATGCAGAGAAACGGCACGAGCATGATGCCGAGCGCCTTGAGGTACTCGCGCACGTCGTCGAGCCTTCCGCCGTAGCGCGAGACGACGCTTGCAGCCAGCAGGATGACGGTGATCTTGGCAAACTCGCCGGGCTGCACCTGTATGCCGACCTTGATCCACGATTGGGCACCCATGCCCGCATCGGTGCCGAGACCCGGAATATGGGGCGATAAAATGAGTGCGACGCTGACGACGAGAAGAACCGTCGTGAAATCGGAGAGGTTGCGGTAGTCGAAGCGTCCGATGACGATCATGACCACAGCACCGATGGCAACGCAGGCGAGCTGGCGCGAGAAGCTGTAATCCGCATCGTTGTACACCGCCGTGTAGACGATGACGAGGCCGTAGGAGACAAGCAGCGCGAGAACGATGAGGAACGGCAGGTTGAAGTACTTGAACCGGCGGGGTTTCGTGGCATCGACGACGGCTCTGTCGGGCGCTTTGACCGATTGTATTTGCGGCAGCTGAGGCATCGGCGCTCCTAGTCCGTTCTTCCCGAGCCGTCGCTCTTGAGCGGCAGCGGTATGTACTTGCCCGAGGACGCGGCGACGACGCCCACGGTAGGATCGAGCTCGCCGGCATCGGCTGCAAGAACGGCCGCCATGATCTCGACGCCGAGCGGTGCGGCGACTTCGCTGCCGCCTCCGCCGTGGTTCACCTGGCAGGCGACCACGTACTTCGGATCGTCGAAGGGGGCGTAGCATACGAACCAGGCCGATTCGTTCTTGCCGTCAGAGTACTCCGCAGTACCCGTTTTGGCCGCCGCATCGATGCCGTGCTCGCCGAAGAGCTTCGCTATGCTCTCGTTCTCGGTCGCGACGCCATGGAGCGCATCGCGCATGATCTCGAGGTTCTCGGGCGGCACGTCGGGCACACCCGTGACCTCGGGCTCGAACGAAACCACCACTTCGCCCGAAGAGTTGCGGGCTTCCTTGAACAGATGGGGCCGCATGAGGTTGCCGGTCGCGATCGCGCCGTAGGCGACTGCCATCTGCAGCGGCGTGACGAGCACGTCGCCCTGGCCGATGACCATGTTGGTAAGATCGCCGCCCATCCACTGCTGCGCTTCGGGGTAATCCGCAAAGTGCTCGGCTTTCCATTGGGGCGTCGGAACGCGCCCCGCCGCTTCGGAGGGGATGTCGATGCCCGTCGTCTTTCCGAACCCGTACTTTTCCACGTACTCCTGCATGGCGGTGTCGCTGATCGTGCCGCCCTGCGAGGCGCCCGCCTGAAAGAAGTTCTTGCCTATCTCGTAGAACACCGTGTCGCACGACTGCACGATGCCCTCCCTGAAGCTGATAGGCCCATGCCCGGTTCGCAGCCAGCACTTCTGGGGGGCGCCCGTGTTGAAGCCGTCCCACGAACCCGTGCAGTCCCAGCTTCTGCCCGTATCGGCGAACCCGTACGCGAGGCCGGCAAGGCCCGTGAACGCCTTGAACGTCGAAGCCGCCGCATAGTTTCCCGCAATCACGCGGTTGAGCAGGGGCTGGAATTCCGAATCCTTAGTGTACAGGCTCCACATATCATCGCCGATGCCGCCGACGAACACCTCGGGAGAGAAGGTCGGGTAGCTTGCCATCGCGACGATGGAGCCGTCGCGCACGTCCATGACGACGGCCGAAGCCGAATCGCCCTTCCCGGTACCGATCGTCGCGTCGGTGGGTGCCACAAGATCGGCGAGCATCTGGTCGATCTTGTACTGAACGGGCGCCTTGATGGTGAGGTAGATGTCGTTGCCCTTCTCGGGGTCGGTCTCGCTCACCACGCGCTGCACCGTCCCGTCTGCAGCGGCGACCAGCACGCGCTGGCCGTGCGTGCCGGCGAGCAGCCGCTCGTAGCCCGCTTCCACGCCCGATTTGCCCACGACATCGCCCATTTCGAGCTCTGCGCCGTCGATCGGGGTTTCAAGGTCCTTATCGTCGGCGGTGCTCGCGTAGCCGAGCGCGTGGGCAGCGAGCGCGCCCCACGGGTACTCGCGCACCGAGCGCTCCTGCGTCGTCACGCCCGGAAAGGCCGACAGGTGCTCGGATATGAAGGCGATGTTGCGCAGATCGACGTCGCTTGCGACCACGCGCTGGCTCTGCGCGCCGGTCGTCGCATCCTGTATGCGGTACCGCACGACGTTGTGGGGAATGCCGAGCACTGCAGACAGGCGCTGCACGACGGTCCGATCGTCGGCCACCTCCACATCGGCGAGCACCGTGAGCGATTTGCGGTTGCGCACGAGCTCGATGCCGTCGGCGTCGTAGATGTAGCCGCGCGGCGCCGGCGTCGAGACGGTGGTGTACTGGTTCTCGTCGGCTTCCTTGCGGTATGTTTCGCTGTTCGACTGAAGGCTCCACGCCTTCACCGCAAGCGAGCCGAATATGCCGGCCGCGAGCACGCCCATGGCGATGAAGCGCGGCCTGAGCGTTTCGCCCAGATTGGTCGCCGATGTCTGCGGCGCATTGACCCGCGCGTCGGCATGGCCTCGCCCGCGGGAGCGCGCGCCGACGCCGACGGTGTTGATGGCGCGCACGTCCATCCGCTTGCTTGAGGCCTTGGGTGATTTCGTGCGGTTGCGGATTGTGAACACCACGACGAGCGCGATGATGAGCACGACGACGGTGACGATGGTTGCGATGATTGCAGCTAGCATGGATCCCCCGCCCTATCGGCGACGCTTCGACTTCGCCGACGGCCTCAAAAGGGGGCTTGCCGTCGGCGCGGCGGTCGATTTGACGATGGGGCTTGCCGCCCTGGCGGCGGTCGATCCGACGATCNACAGCGTTTCGTTGTTAAGCACCGTAAAGGCGCGCGACGCGGCGAACGCGGCCAGCACGAGGAGGAACGCCATGGCTCCCACGGGACCGTTGCCGAGAAGATCGTAGGCGAGTCCGAGTACGAACGCGAGCACGAGCGTCGAGCTCGTCGGACGCACGATGGCGATCGCAAGCACGTACGCCGCTATGAAGTTCGGCATAGCGGAAAGGATGGCTACGTTCGGCGCGATGACGATCTGGGCGAGAACCGCAATCACGGCGCCGACAAGCACCGCAAGGGTGTCACGATTCATGGCTTGCATCTCCTTCCGGGTCGGTTGAGGACGGATCGGCTCCGCCCGCGTCATCCCCGTCATCCCCGGAATCGCCTGCATCCCCCGAAGCCCCGTCGTTTGAGCCCGCGTTCGAATCGTCCGGCTTCGCTGAACCCGTGTCCGACGCGGCAGAACCCGACGCCGAGGCGTTCGGATCCCTGAACGTGCTCGACGCAGCGCCTTCGGAGGTCATATCCAAAACGACGAGCACTTCCTGCAAAAGCCCCCTATCGCCGTTCGGCGCCACAACGGCGCGCACGGTTGAACCGCTTGCATTCTTTTCGACCTTGGTCACCGTGCCGATGATAAGGCCTTTGAAATAGCTGCCTCCGAGGCCCGACGTGATAACGACGTCGCCCTCTTCCACCGTCGCATCGGCTGCCATATCCTCGAAGTACAGGACGCCCTCGACCGATCCGCGCACGATGCCGTCAACGCGACTCGATCGCGCCGTAGCGGAAACGCCGCTCTGCGCATCTTTGACAAGCCGCACGTCGGCCGTCGCAGGCGTCGTCGACACGATCATGCCGACGAGGCCCGATTGCCCCATGACGGGAAGGCCGCTGCGAAGCCCGTCATCCGACCCCTTGTCGATGGTTATGGTCCGATTCCACGAATCGGGGCTTCTGCCGATGACGCGAGCGCCGAGCGATTCGAACCCGTAGGCTTCTCGCATGTTCGCGAGAACCTGGAGGCGCTCGGATTCCTGCATGTACTCCTCGAGCCGGGAAACGCGTTCACGAAGCTGCTGGTTTTGCGCCTTCAGCCCGCTCAAGGTCGATGGATCCGAATCGCCGCCTTCGCTGCTCTGCTCCTGTTCGCCGGACGACCCCGCCTCGGATCCCGCAGCCCTCTCGCCCAAAACGATCCGGACATCCTGCATCGACCCGATCTCGCCGTTGGGCGCGACGACGGCCCGCACGATCGAGCCGCTCGCATTCTTCTCGACCTTCGTAACCGTGCCGATGATAAGCCCCCGCGAAGAGGAGCCGCCGAGGCCCGACGTGATGATGACGTCGCCCTCCCCGACCTCCGCATCGGAAGCCATATCCTCGAAGTACAAGACGCCTTCGAGGGACCCGCGTACGACGCCTTCGACGCGGCTCGATTGCACCATAGCCGATACGCTGCTCTGCGCATCTTGCACAAGCCGCACCTCGGCCGTCGTAGGCGTCGTCGAGACGATCGTGCCGACGAGGCCCGATTGCCCCATGACGGGAAGTCCGGAAGCCGCGCCGCTGTCCGAGCCCCGATCTACGGTGACGATCCGGTTCCACGAATCGGTGCTCCTCCCCACCACCCGACCGGCAACCGAATCGAAGCCGTACGCGTCGGTGAGGCCGAGTGCCTCCTGAAGAGCCTGATCCGTCTGCGTATAGGATTCGAGCTGCGAGATGCGGTCGGCGAGCTGCCGGTTCTGCTCGCGCAGGCTTTCCCGCGCCGATTCGGAGGCCGTTGCGTCGGCGATCGCGGTTCCCGCCGAGCCGATGAGCGATCCGCCGAACGATCCGACGAATTTGAACGGCGCCGCAATGCCCGAGACCGCATTCTGGACGGAATGGAGCGGACCCTTGCCGTTTTCGCGGGCATAGACGGCCATGCACGCGAGCGAGAGCACCAAAAGAACAATCAGCAGCACAGGGCCGCCGATTGAAAGAGGTTTCCTTTGCTGGTTGAGGGCCACGAGGCGCTTCTCACCGCCTTATTTCGATCGCATAAGGGTCTGTTTGAGCGCGGTCGGGGTTTCGAGTACCTTGAGGCATCCGGTTACGACGTTGGTAAGCGCAGTCTCGCTGACCCATACGGGAATCTCGAGCTTGTCGGTAAGGTAGCGATCGAGGCCGGAAAGCAGGCCGCCGCCGCCGGTGAGCAGGATGCCGTTCTGGATGATGTCGGAAGCCAAGTCGGGGTTGGTCTTCTTGAACGTTTCCTTTATGTGCACGACCATCTCGTCGATGGGCGCCTGCAGTGCGGCGCGCACATCCTCCGATTGGATCGTAACTTCTTTGGGTTGCTCGGTGACCACATCCTGGCCCGAGATGATCATATCGCGCTCGCGGCCGTCCTCGAAAGGCAGGATCGATCCGATTTTGATCTTGATGACCTCCGCGGTACGCTCGCCGATCTTGATGCCCAGAAGATCGCGCAGATGAACGGCAATGGCCTCGTCCATACGGTTGCCGGCCAAGCGCAGCGAAGACGACGTGACAATGCCGCCGAGCGAGATAACGGCCACTTCGGTGGTGCCGCCGCCGATGTCGACGACCATCGAGCCTGTAGGCTCGGTAACCGGAAGGTCGGCGCCCATCGCAGCCGCCATGGGCTCTTCGATGAGGTACGCCTGACGGGCGCCGGCCTGGATGGCCGCCTCGAACACGGCGCGCTTCTCGACCGAGGTTGCGCCGCAGGGAATGCAGATGACGATACGGGGTTTGGCCTGCCAGGGGTACTTGCGCACCGATGCCTTGCTGATGAACGCCGAGAGCATCGCCTCGGTCACATCGTAATCGGCGATGACGCCGTCACGCAGCGGATGCTCCGCCGAAAACGCGTCGGGCGTATGGTTGATCATGTTCTTCGCCTCGTGGCCGACCGCCAAAACGCGATGCGTGCTCTTCTCGATAGCGACAACCGAGGGCTCGTTGATAACGATACCCTCGCCCTTGATGGCGACAAGCGTATTGGCAGTCCCGAGGTCGATGGCCATGTCGGACGACATCTGGCCCCCGAATCCCGAAAACATATCGAAAATGGACATAAAGGCTAACCCCTTTATCATCATTAAACATGCGAACCTGCATTTTAGCACAGGGCAAAATGGACTGTGCCAAAATCCACAGGTGGTACATGCTGCGATTGAATCGCGCGAACGCAAACGGGGTCTCTGCCCATCTGGGCAAAGACCCCGCAATTCCAAGACTTCGGGCAGTCGCTCAGTGCACGCTGCACGACAGGCACGGATCGTACGCCCGCACGAGCTTTTCGATCTCGAGCCGAATCGAGTCCTCGGGCCGACCCTCGCCGCTGAGCCTTTCCGCGAGCTGGCGCATATCGGCCTCCAGATTCGCCACGTTCTGAGCGGTCGGCGTCATAATGGACGCATGGACGACCTTTCCCTCACCATCGAGCGTCAGATCGTGGAACAGGGCTCCGCGCGGCGCCTCGGTGAACCCGACCCCGCGGCCCGCCTTCACTTCGAATTCGACGGGTTCGCTCGATCCAGCGACCGCACCCGAGGCGAGCGCCCGGCAGATCCCCGCGCACCGATCGAGCGCGTCGACGAGTTCGACGGCCTGTGCGACGTTGTTCATGAACGGATTCTTCTCGGGCGGCCGCAAGCCCGCTTTCGCAGCGGCCACCTTCGCCTGCGAGCTCAGGTTCGCCCACGAAGCGTTGATGCGCGCAAGCGCTGCGGTCATGTAGGGCGCGCCCGTGTCCTTCACCCGCGCGAGCAGGGCGCCTGAATGGGGTACGGGGTATTCCTCGATATGGTCGTCGACGTCGTTCGCATCGAACTCGATGCCCGCTTTCAAGAAACGCGCGGTATCGGAGCATTCGATCGGGTAGTAATCGTCCATCACCATGGCGAGCATATCGCCCTCGGTGGCGATGTCGGGCACGTCGAAGGAGTCGAACAGATCGACCGTCTTGAGCACGAACGGCACCATGGCGTCCATCTTGTCGGCGAGCTCCAGGTATTCCGAGGCTTCGATCTCGTGGGTGAACCCGCCGACGACCGCCGTGATCGGATGGACGCTGCGGCCGCCGACCTTCGTGCACAGCTCGTTGCCGAGCGCCTTGAGCTCAAGCGCCTGCTCGAGCAGCGCCGGATCGCTTTCGGCCAATGGAAACACGCTCGGCAGGCCCACGAAATCGGGGGCAGCGAACACGAAGAGGTGCGTAGCGTGGTTCTGCAGATAGGATCCGTAGATCAAAAGCTCGCGCAACGCGCGGGTGCGGTCGGTCGGCCGAACGCCGAAAATGCGCTCGATGGCCTTCAGGTCGGTGACCACATGGCTTGCCGAGCAGATGCCGCAGATCCGCGAGGAGATGTAGGACACCTCGGTGTAACTGCGTCCGCGAACCATGCTCTCGAACAGGCGCGCAGGCTCGACGACGTTCATTTCGACCGTCTCGACAACGCCGTCCTTGATGACCACGTGCACGTTGCCGTGGCCCTCGATGCGGGCGATGTGATCGACCTGTATGGAGGTTTTCGTCATGGCTGAAACCTAATCCTTCGCTTATCTGTGAGGGTTCGTCTGGTTGAACATCTCAAGGGCCTTGTCGAACGCCTCGACCGATACGCCGTAGCGCTCGACCGATTCGCGCGCCGATTCCAGGTTGGCATCGGGCGATATGCCGCGGCAGCCGTTGCACGGGCGACCGAGGTTCACGCAGCGCGCGCCGCATCCGGCAAGCGTCACGAGGCCGAGGCACATCGTGCCTTCGCCGTAGAAGCAGCCCGTCTCATTGCGCTTGCAATCGCCGCACATCGTGCGCGTTGACTGCGTGGCGTTCGAGCCGTACAGCGCTCGGGTGAGCGTTTCGATGAACTCGAACGGATCGATCGGGCAGCACGGCACGCGGTACTCCACGTCGATGACGCTCGGCACCGAGCGCGGCGCGATCATGGAGCCGCATGCCTCGGGAACGCTCGCGTACACCTCGGTCGGGCGTGACCGGTAGTCGGCTGCCGCCATGCCGGGAATGCNGCGAGCGAGAGCACCAAAAGAACAATCAGCAGCACAGGGCCGCCGATTGAAAGAGGTTTCCTTTGCTGGTTGAGGGCCACGAGGCGCTTCTCACCGCCTTATTTCGATCGCATAAGGGTCTGTTTGAGCGCGGTCGGGGTTTCGAGTACCTTGAGGCATCCGGTTACGACGTTGGTAAGCGCAGTCTCGCTGACCCATACGGGAATCTCGAGCTTGTCGGTAAGGTAGCGATCGAGGCCGGAAAGCAGGCCGCCGCCGCCGGTGAGCAGGATGCCGTTCTGGATGATGTCGGAAGCCAAGTCGGGGTTGGTCTTCTTGAACGTTTCCTTTATGTGCACGACCATCTCGTCGATGGGCGCCTGCAGTGCGGCGCGCACATCCTCCGATTGGATCGTAACTTCTTTGGGTTGCTCGGTGACCACATCCTGGCCCGAGATGATCATATCGCGCTCGCGGCCGTCCTCGAAAGGCAGGATCGATCCGATTTTGATCTTGATGACCTCCGCGGTACGCTCGCCGATCTTGATGCCCAGAAGATCGCGCAGATGAACGGCAATGGCCTCGTCCATACGGTTGCCGGCCAAGCGCAGCGAAGACGACGTGACAATGCCGCCGAGCGAGATAACGGCCACTTCGGTGGTGCCGCCGCCGATGTCGACGACCATCGAGCCTGTAGGCTCGGTAACCGGAAGGTCGGCGCCCATCGCAGCCGCCATGGGCTCTTCGATGAGGTACGCCTGACGGGCGCCGGCCTGGATGGCCGCCTCGAACACGGCGCGCTTCTCGACCGAGGTTGCGCCGCAGGGAATGCAGATGACGATACGGGGTTTGGCCTGCCAGGGGTACTTGCGCACCGATGCCTTGCTGATGAACGCCGAGAGCATCGCCTCGGTCACATCGTAATCGGCGATGACGCCGTCACGCAGCGGATGCTCCGCCGAAAACGCGTCGGGCGTATGGTTGATCATGTTCTTCGCCTCGTGGCCGACCGCCAAAACGCGATGCGTGCTCTTCTCGATAGCGACAACCGAGGGCTCGTTGATAACGATACCCTCGCCCTTGATGGCGACAAGCGTATTGGCAGTCCCGAGGTCGATGGCCATGTCGGACGACATCTGGCCCCCGAATCCCGAAAACATATCGAAAATGGACATAAAGGCTAACCCCTTTATCATCATTAAACATGCGAACCTGCATTTTAGCACAGGGCAAAATGGACTGTGCCAAAATCCACAGGTGGTACATGCTGCGATTGAATCGCGCGAACGCAAACGGGGTCTCTGCCCATCTGGGCAAAGACCCCGCAATTCCAAGACTTCGGGCAGTCGCTCAGTGCACGCTGCACGACAGGCACGGATCGTACGCCCGCACGAGCTTTTCGATCTCGAGCCGAATCGAGTCCTCGGGCCGACCCTCGCCGCTGAGCCTTTCCGCGAGCTGGCGCATATCGGCCTCCAGATTCGCCACGTTCTGAGCGGTCGGCGTCATAATGGACGCATGGACGACCTTTCCCTCACCATCGAGCGTCAGATCGTGGAACAGGGCTCCGCGCGGCGCCTCGGTGAACCCGACCCCGCGGCCCGCCTTCACTTCGAATTCGACGGGTTCGCTCGATCCAGCGACCGCACCCGAGGCGAGCGCCCGGCAGATCCCCGCGCACCGATCGAGCGCGTCGACGAGTTCGACGGCCTGTGCGACGTTGTTCATGAACGGATTCTTCTCGGGCGGCCGCAAGCCCGCTTTCGCAGCGGCCACCTTCGCCTGCGAGCTCAGGTTCGCCCACGAAGCGTTGATGCGCGCAAGCGCTGCGGTCATGTAGGGCGCGCCCGTGTCCTTCACCCGCGCGAGCAGGGCGCCTGAATGGGGTACGGGGTATTCCTCGATATGGTCGTCGACGTCGTTCGCATCGAACTCGATGCCCGCTTTCAAGAAACGCGCGGTATCGGAGCATTCGATCGGGTAGTAATCGTCCATCACCATGGCGAGCATATCGCCCTCGGTGGCGATGTCGGGCACGTCGAAGGAGTCGAACAGATCGACCGTCTTGAGCACGAACGGCACCATGGCNCGATCGCGACGACCGCTTTGGCTTTGGACCGAAGCTCGCGCACGAGCGCCTCGGATTCCTCGGTCGTCACGGCGCCCTCTATGATGGCGACATCGAAATCGTCGGGCATCGGCTCGCTCGACGCGAGCTGCCAGTAGGTGAGGTCGATCTGCCCGAGCACCTCGAGCAGATGCGATTCGACGTTGGTTATCTGCAGTTGGCAGCCGAAGCAGCTGGCCAGACCCACGATCACCACACGGGGCGGCATGGGTTTCTCGTCGCATGCTATACAGTTCGCGCACATATCACATCGACCCCTGGATATTCTTGGCTTCCCAATAGTTGAACACCGGTCCGTCGATGCAGACGTACTGGTGCCCGATCTGGCAGTGGCCGCACTTGCCCATGCCGCACTTCATATGGCGCTCGAAGCTCACGTAGATGTGATCGTAGCTGATGCCCTTCTTGCGCATCTCGTCGATGACGAAGCGGTACATGACGGGCGGCCCGCAGATGGCTCCGAACGTGTTGGTGGCGTCGAGCTCGAGGTGCTCGAACGGCTTGGTTACGAGGCCCACTTCCCCATCCCACGTGTCGTCGGGCACGTCGACGGTCAGGTACAGGTCGAAATCCTTGCGGTGGCGCCACATCTCGAACTGGTTGCGGAACATCACCTCGCTGGGATTCTTCGCGCCGTAGATGATCGTGACCTTGCCGAACTCGCTGCGCTCGTCGTGGATGTTGTTGATGAGCGAGCGCAGAGGCGCAATCCCGAGACCCCCCGCAACGCAGAGGATGTCGTGGCCCTTCATCTCTTCGAAGGGAAAGCCGCGGCCGAACGGTCCGCGCAGCCCCACGATATCGCCGCACTGCATCTTGTGGAGCACCTCGGTGAATTCGCCGGTGCGACGCACGCACAGCTCGATGAACCCCTGCTTGGAGGGCGATCCCGAAATGGAGATGGGGCTCTCGCCCACGCCGAAGATGCTCACCTCGACGAACTGGCCGGGCTCGTGGCGAAACGCCTCGCGGACCCGCTCGTCGATCAGGCGGAACTCGAAGAGCTTCTCGGTGGGCGTGATCTCGATGATCGACGTGATGCGCGCAGGCCAGGGCCTGTACGGGTTTGCCGCCATCATCTCATCGCCCGTCATGGGCCGCGTGTAATCGGCTACGGGCGACACGTGCACGGTGTTCGCCGCACAGCTATTCGCCATCTTCGGCCCCCTTCCTCTCGAAGAATTTCAGTACTTCGATGGGGTTGATGTTCGCCTTGCATGCCTTCACGCACCGGCCGCATCCCACGCAGAGCATGCGGTCGTGGTTGGCAAGAAACCCGTTGAGCTTGTGGTACATACGGTGCCGCACGCGGTTGCGTCCGTTCTCGCGGAAGTTGTGCCCACCCGCTACCAGCGCGAATTGGGGAGCCGTGCAGGCGTCCCAGGTGCGTTCCCGCTTTCCGGTCTTGCCGTTCGCGTCGAGCGTGTCGCGAATGTCGAAGCAGAAGCACGTGGGGCACACCGCCGAGCACGCCGTACATGCCAAACACCTGCCACCGAGCTCCTCCCAGTAGGGATCCTTGTGGAACGCATCCATGAGCATGGCGACTTCCTGGATGTCGGGCACCTCGCGATTGAAGCTCTCCTGACGCTTGCGGGTGGCGTGGCGAAACTCGATACGGTCTTCATCGGTGGCGACACGCGGGTCGCATGCGGCCTCGAGGATGTTAGCGGCCTCGACGCTCGAAATGCTCACCAGATATTTTCCGCCGATATCCTGTAAAAACAGATCGTAGCCGAACCGCGCTTCGTCGCTTCCCCACAGATCGCAGAAGCAATGCTCGCTGGGCATGCAGGATATCCCCACGATGAGCGTCGCCTCGCGACGCGCCGTATAGTAGGGATCGGGGTATTTCCCGTCTTTGAACACGAGGTCGAGTCGGTTGATCGCATTGATATCGCACGCATGTGCGCCGAAGATGACCCGCGGCGTGATCTCCACTGCGAAATCGGTCACTTCGTTCACCGTCGCGTCGAATTCGAATAGCGTCTCCTTCGGGGGAAGGAAGTACTTTTTAGGCGACACGATCGTCGTATCGTAGTCGAGTGCTATTTCGTCGGGGCTTTCGATCGCATCAAACACGTAGCCCCGGCCTTGCTTGACCGGAGCTACGACTTCATACGAATCCATGAAAGCCCGAACGAGTGAGGGAAGCTCTGTCGCGTCGATAACACGATATAGCATGCACCTGCTCCTCTTCTTTCAAAACCCGTTTATGGATAAACGGTCCCGTCTGGCAGGTCCGATTGGCTTTACGCGAAGAATATGCCCATCTCGCGCTCGGCCGACTCAGGGGAGTCGGAACCATGAATGACATTCTCGTCCATAATGAGGCCGAAATCACCGCGAATCGTGCCGGGGGCAGCATCGGCGGGATTAGTGGCGCCCATGAGCGTGCGGCACTTCGCAACCGCGCCGTCGCCCGAGATGATCATCTTGACGACGGGACCCGAGGTGATGTACTCGATGAGCCCGTTGTAGAACGGCTTGCCCTCGTGCTCGGCGTAGTTGGCTGCCGCCTGCTCGGGGGTCACCATGCCAAGCTCCATGCGCTCGACGCTAAGGCCCGCACGCTCGAAGCGGTTGACGATCTCGCCGATGTGCTTGTTCTTCACGCCGTCGGGCTTGATCATGATGTAGGTCTTCTGTACTGCCATGTTCTTCCTTTCGAATGGTACCTGGTTTGCGCATACGGCCTGCGCAGGGCATGCCGCACAGCTATGCGATCAGGGCAAGAAGAGTCGGGCTGCGCAGGGCAATCCGGCTCGTCACCTGCTATGACTGGTTTTGGGAGGCAAAATACAGCTCGACGCTGGAAACCTTCCAGCCGATGACGTCGCGCACGAGCGACACCTCGTACTGAACCTCTCCCCCGTCGGCCGTCTTGGCCGTAACGTAAGCCGTCGATTCGCTCATCGACTTGTTCATGCCGTCGATCGTCGCACTGGGATCTGCGGTAACCTGCGCGAGCATCGATTGGACCTTGTCCTCGGACACGTCCTTCGCAAATACCGACGAGGACGCAGCCTCGGGATCGGCGAACAGCTCCGCGACCACCGTTTCCTGACTCGGATACCCATAGCCCTGGGTGAAAAGGAACACGCCGGCAGCGAGGGCGATCAGGATCAGCGCGATGAACACCACGAGGATCTTGAGGCCGACGTTGCGGCGTTTGCGATCCTGCTTCGCAAGGCCCTTCGACCACTGCTCGAGCTCTTCGTCGCTCGCGTTAAAGAAACGGTCGTCGGGAGCGTAGCCGGGCATCGCTTCGGCACCGTAGGGCTCGTTGTAGTAGTACGCATCCTGCGGATTGCCGTACGCGTACGGGTCGTCCGCCGGATAGGCCGGGGTTCCGTCGGCGGGGACGTCGAGACCCGACATGTCGGCGCCGATCGGCGACATGATGGCGGTCATCTCGGAGGTGCCACTCGCAACGGATCCGACCGCGCGCTGGTAGTCGACGTTTGCCGAATCGCTGAGGAAGTACGTCTTGTCGGCCAAGGCCGATTCGAATGCGGTAACCGCTTTCTGCATCTGCCCGCAGGCGACGTATGCCTGGCCGAGGTTTGCGAACAGCTTGTTCTTCGTCGCCGCCGGCATATCGAACTGCAAAGCGCTCTCGTAGGACGTCACCGCATCGGCGGGACGATCGAGAGCCATGAAGCAGATGCCGAGGTTCAGGAGCGCCTTGGTCGGATCGGGGTTGCCTTCGTCAAGCGCCGCCTGGCGAAACGCTACGCCTGCCTCCGCCGATTTCCCGAGCTTCAGAAGCGCGCTGCCCATCGCGGAATACGCCTTGTGGGGGGTGTCGTACTTCGCATCGGAGACCGAAATCTCGAAGTGCCTGACGGCATCCTCGTAATCATGGAGAGCCGCATACGCCATGCCCAGGTTGTAGTTGACCGCGCCGACCGCGTCGTACGTCGAATCGGCAGTCGCCTGGGTGTAGGCGTGGATCGCCTCGTTGTAGTCATCCAGCTTGACAAGGCAGTTGCCGATCTGGTGGTACAGAAGGCCCATCTCCCCCGGAGCCAGCGGGTGGCTGACATCCTGCAAACACTGCGTATACGCACCGAGCGCCGCTTCGTAGTTCCTCGAAGCGTACGCAGCGCGAGCCTGCTGGAAAATCTCGTTGTTCATCTGCTTCCTTTGAGTGTCGTTTGTTCGAGCCGCCGAGCAAGCCCGCCTTTAGGCGTTGGCGTTCTCGATCTCGATGCCCTCGATCACATCGCCAACGCGCAGCTGCCCGATGACGTCTTTGCCCTCGATGGTCTGCCCGAACACGGTATAGCCCGAATCGAGCGAGTGTTGGGGCCCGAGGCACAGGTAGAACTGCGAACCTGCGGAATTCGGGTCCTGGGACCGCGCCATGGCAAGCGCACCGTCCTCATGGACGTTGTTGGGGTTGGTGGAGAATTCCTCTTTGATCGAGTAGCCGGGGTTGCCGGTGCCCAATCCCGCAAAGGGATTTCCCTCAGCGGCCTTCACCTGTTCGGGATCGAGTTCGCGCGTCTTGGGGCAGCCGCCCTGGATGACGAAACCGGGAACGTAGCGGTGAAACTTCAGGTTGTCGTAAAAACCCTTCTGTGCAAGCTCGACGAAATTGCCCACGTGGATCGGGGCGTCCTTGCCGGCAAGCTGAACGCGGATATCGCCCTTGGACGTCTTGATAACGGCGATCTCATCGCCTGAGGGCTGGTACTCGGGAGTATATAACGCCATGGTATGGCTCCTTCTCGCATCGCTTCGGCCCCAAACCGGGCGCATACCGTCATTGCAAGACGGAAGCCCGATGGTGGAACCACGGATTTCAACATACACGAAAGGAGATTTTAGCAGGTAAGTGCAGGCGCTGTCCAAAAACCTTTTATCTCGACTTCAAAACCACACCCACGGGAAACGAGAACGGGTACGCCAACCGATGCTACGACCAGAAAAAGAGGCCGGAACCAAGCTCCGGCCTCGCGCAATCAAAGTGGTGCCCTTGACAGGATTCGAACCTGCGGCTTTCTGCTCCGGAGGCAGACGCTCTATCCCCTGAGCTACAAGGGCACGGGAGCAGATTATACGCTATTATGTCCCAATCATAAAAACAAGTTTCGAAAGAATTCACAGGATCCCATGGAAGACACTGTTCGCATCGAGCGATTGAGCTACGGAAAGGATGCCATAGGGCATCGGACCGACGGAAAAACCATCTTCGTGCACGGCGGCGTACCGGGAGATACGGTGCGCGTGGCGATCGAAGACGAGAAACCGAGCTTCTGCACGGGCAGCATCGTCGAAATCGTCGAACCCTCCCCAGATCGCACGAAGGCGCCCTGCCCCTATGCCGAGGTATGCGGCGGGTGCCCCTGGCAGAACATCGCGTACGCGGCGCAGCTCGAAGCCAAGCGCGCGAACGTGGTTTCCGCACTCGTCCGCACCGCGCGCTTCGAGAGGAACGCCGCCGAAGAACTCGTATCCGCCTGCCTTCCGAGCAAGCGGGAGATGGGATACCGCAACAAGATCGAACTCGGCACCGCGCGCAACGACGCGGGGCGCTTCTTGCTCGGCTTTCGCAAGGAGGACTCGCACGACCTCGTCGCCGTCGAATCGTGCCCCGTCGCCCACGCCGCCATCGCCAAGGCGCCCAAAGCGCTGCGCGGAGCGCTCGGCTACCTGCAACGATCTCAGGATCTCGGCATCTTCCGCGTCGGCGTCCGCCACAGCATGCGCACCCATGATATGGAGATTGCGCTCTGGACCGAACCGGGGGCTTTCCCCCGCAAAGCGGTTGCCGCCACCCTCGAAAGCGCGCTCAAGGCCACGAGCATCGTGCGCGTCATGGCCGACCCGGGCAAAACCCGCAAGGTCAAGGGCGTCGAAGCGCTCAGCGGCAAGGGGTTTTGGGAAGAGGACATGGCGGGAAACCGCTTCAGGACGAGCGCTCCGTCGTTTTTCCAAGTGAACACCGCCCAAGCCGAAAAGCTCATCGATGCCGTTCTCGAGGGCCTCGGCGTTTCGGACGGCGACGTGGTCGCCGATCTGTATGCGGGCGGCGGCACGTTCTCCGTTCCGCTCGCCAAAGCGGGAGCCGATGTGCTCGCCGTGGAATCGGCGTCCTCGTCGGTGCGGGACCTTCGGAGAAACGCCGATGCCAACAGCGTGTACGTCGAGGTCATCGGGGGCGACAGCGCGCGCGAGCTTCCGATGCTCGGCGATCTCGATGCGCTCGTGGTCGATCCGCCCCGCGCGGGGCTCGCCAAGGGGGTTGCGGAAAGCATCGCCGCCGCCGCACCGACGCGCGTCGCCTACGTGAGCTGCGATCCTGCCACCTGGGCGCGCGACGTGGCCCGCTTCCAGGCCGTCGGCTACGAACCCGTGAGCGTCCGCCCCGTAGACCTGTTTCCCCAGACCTATCACACCGAGGTAGTATGCATCTTCGGGCGCCGGGGATAAGCCGGCGCCCGAAGAGGACCATGCCCAAACACGCTTGACCCGAACCTATTGCTTCGGATGCCCCCCGTTTGCCGCCAGGCGTTTCATGGGGCTAAGGGCGATGGCGGCCAGAAACAGGACAAGCGCTGCGATGCCGCACGCCGCGAGCACGATGAACCCCATGTTGTAGCCGAGATTCTGCATGACGGCGGCCACGATAACGAACACCGCCGCGCCTCCGAGGTAGAACCCGCCCATACCGAACGCGTTGATGGACGTATAGTCTTTCATGCCGAACAGCTGCGGAATGAACAGCGCGGGAAGTATCTGGACGGGGCCGATGAGCGCACAGGGAACAAGGCTTGCCACCGCTACGGGCAACGATCCCCCATCGGTCCAGGCCACCATCATGCCGACGCCGACGGCGAATCCGACGAACACGATAATCGAGGTGATCGAGGCCCCGAGCTTCTTCGATACGCTGCCCGAAACCAGGCTGATGACCGCAACGATCACCGCAAAGACCGACAGCAGCGTCGCCGCAAGCGAAGCCGACAGCCCGTTTCCCACGAAGAAATAGGATGCATACGCCGAAAACCCGTTCAGCGGGAACGAGGCGAGCACCATCGCGAGGAAGAACAGGTAGAGGGTCGGCGAGCGCATCGCATCGCGCAACGTGAAGCCCGCAGGCTCGACCGTCTCGGCAGGTTGGTCCGGGGATGCAACCGCCTCGTGGCCGTCGGTATCGGCAGGGGCGCCGGGCGTNATTCGATCAGAACCTCGCCCGCCACGAGAAAACTCATGACACCGACTACGATACCGAATACCGTGGGGGTCCTCTCCCCGTAGAACTCAGCGAGTACGCCCGCTGCCGCCGCATGCGCGCCAATGGCGAGCACCACTCCGTTGATGACGTTCGCCACGTACCAGAGCGCCGTGCTCGTAGCCGAAGCGATGAGGCACAGCACTGCGCACACGCAGATCGTTCCGATGAGCAGGCAGCGCCGCGCTCCGATCTTCGTGATGAATTTCGCACCGATCAGGCTTCCGACGAACGCGAAGATCGTTGCGAGCATGGGTCCGAACGAATAATCGGTGACGGTAGCCCCCATGCCCTCAATGAGCAACGGAGCGATCGCGTTGAGGACAGAGGTTGATCCGATGCCGACTGCGAGGATGATCGCGCACCCCGCGGCGGCCATAGCAGGTCGTTTGCTTCGTGTTTCTTCCATAATCAAGCCTTTCCTTCGTCGTGCGAGGAATTGAGATATGGGATTTCGAACCCGGACGATGGCAGCAGCCATCCGCAGGACGCCGCCGCCCGTCTATCGGATGGAAGCCGCCGCGCCCAGCAGGCAACAGCGGCTTCCGTTCTTATGGTGAAGCAGTCTACGAACGCGATTACGCCGTGAAGATGGTGCAGTGCCGTCCTTCGGCTTCGCGCACCATGTCCATGAGCGAGCCTATCTTGAGCGCTCCCGCGGGACAGCCCGTCACGCACAGGGGGTTCGGATCGTCGTTGTAGCAGGCGCGGCACTTGTCGAGCACCGGCGCGACCAGGTGGTACTGGCGCAGCTTGCCGTCGACGAGGAACGGGGCGCGTCGCTCGGTCTTCATCCAGTCTTCGTCGTACGGGTAGCGATGCGTCTCGCGACAGGCCGATTCGCACCCGAAGCAGCCGGTGCAGTCGTCGAGGTCGAGGAGCAGGGCGATGCCTTCGCCGTCGATCCTTTTCATCACAGATCCCCCCTTCCGGATTCGATCTTGCACAGAGACGAACGCATGGGCGTGGCGCCGTATCCCGGCTCGGCCGGCACCGAGGGAACAAGGATGTTGCCGTTCGCCTTGTCCCAGCCGTAGCCGGGCAACCCGAGCTCGGGGCATTCGTCGCGCCATCCGGGGCGCGGCACCGCGACAACGCCCTTCTTGATCTCGCGCGTCACTTCGGCTTTCGAGATGATATGCCCGCGCGGCGACGAGATGGTGACCCACTCCCCGTCGGTGATGCCGTAGGCGCGCGCATCGTCGGGATGCACGAGTACGAACGGATCGGGGTAGAGCTTGCGCTGCGAGGGAATGTTCGTCCACGCGGAATGGAAGAACGAGTACACGCGATGGCCCGTGATGAGCGTGAGCGGGTACTCCTTCGCGAGCTCGGGCTGGCTGATCGGGCTCTCCGCCGGCTCGGTGTAATCGGGCAGGGGGTCGTAGCCGAACGCCGCCATGGTCGCGCAGTAGAACTCGACGCGCCCGGAAGGCGTCGGGAACCCAGGGCTCCCATCGGGGCGCAGCATGCCCTTTTCGTACTTCTTGAACACGGGCTCGCCCGCCTGGCCGCCCGGCTCGGTGGATCGCACGGGAACCGCCTGGAACTCGTCCCACGTCACATCGAAGCCGTAGAACTCCCTCAGGCGCCAGAGCACCATCTCCTTCTCGTTTTCCCACGGCCAATCCTCGGGGCTCATGCGCTTGCCCCATTGGAGGAAGAAGCGCCAATCGTCCCAGCACTCCCCCGGCGCCTCGACCGCCTGGTCGAACGCCAAGATGAGGTTGCCGTCGAGTTCCTCGTCGTACGTGCAGCGCTCGGACCAGTCTGCCGAGGGCAGCACGATATCGGCGAGCTTGGCCGTCGGAGAGAAGTAGAAATCCTTTACGGCTATGAATTCGAGGTTCGGAGACGTCATGGCCTCGTAGGTGAGGTTCGTGTTCTCGTAGCACAGAAGCGGGTCGTTCGCGATGGCGATGAACGCCTTCACGGGTCGGGGTTCGCCGGTGATCATGGCCTCGAAGGTGGCGTGCGGGTCGTTCGAGCGGCCGAACGACTTGTACAGCGGATGCTCCTCGCCGCCGAACGTGAACAGATCGGGGCGCCCGGGGTCTTTGCCGTCCCACAGCGTGATCCTGTCGTCGAGCATGACCGAGAACGAAAGCGGCACGCTCACGCCGCCCGGCACGTCGATCCAGCCGAGCAGCCCCTGCAAGCAGGCGAGCGCGCGGCCGTTCTGGATGGCATTCGAGTGCATGCAACCCGGCCCAAGGCCTATCATCATGCCAACAGGGCCTTGCGTTCCCATCATTCGGGCGGCGGAGATAACCTCCTCGGGTGTTATCTCGCACACCGCCGCCGTCTTCTCGGGCGTCCATTCCTCGACGCGCTCGGCAAGCTCGGCGAAACCGTAGGTCCAGTTGTCGATCCACTCCTGGTCATACCACTTGTTGCGGATGATCTCGCGCATGATGCCCAGAGCGAGCGCCGCATCGGTGCCCGGGCGCGGCTGGATGGCGAGGTCGGCGTGCTTCGACATGTCCTGGTAGCGCGTGTCGATGACGATGAGGTTCGCACCGGCTGCCTGGTTGTCGTACATGATCTTGGTGAAGGCGCGCTCCATGGCGGGGTTCTGCCCCCAGAGCACCATGGTCTTGGAGTTACCGAGATCCCCCGCTGCGGGGCTGTAGATGCCGAGGCTGATGGCGTTCGGGAGGATGTGGGGCATGAGGCACACGTGCGTCGGCACGAGCGACCAGCCCTCGAGCCCGAGCGACGAGTTCAGGCGGCAGTGCCAATGGTTCGACGTGCGACCGGTGCCCTGCCCGGTGATGATGGCCTCGGGGCCGTATTCTGCAATGATGCGCTTGCAGTTGTCGGCGATGGCGTCGAGCGCCTCGTCCCACGTGATGCGCTCCCACTCCCCCGATCCGCGCTCGCCGACGCGTTTCATCGGGTAGAGGATGCGCCCCTCGGTGTTGTTGTGTATCTCGCGCTGGGACATGCCTGCACCGCATATGACGCCGGCTGATTTGGGATTGTCGGGATTCCCCTCGACCTTGATGATCTCGTTGTCCTCGTCGGAGTACACGATCACCCCGCATCGCGCGTGGCACGTCGTGCACATGGTCTTGGTCTTCTTAACTCCCATAACCGCTCCTTTCGCATGCTCGTCTTACGTACGCCTCAAAGCTTCCTTTCTCTTCGGTTCGTGCGGATCGCATCGGGCAGCCCCCGCCCGATGCATCTGGTACCTTCATCCTACGATCCTCGAAACCGCCCGTCCAACACAGAACGGTTCGCAACGTACAACCTTCCGTTGTGGATCGATGCCGGCATCCGGCCCACCGCCTTACCCGAATGGCAAACCCCAAGCTTGTGGCAGAAAACGGAAGTTTTTCGTCATCGAAAAGAAGCAAACCGCTCTCGACGGGCCCTCGGTGGGCCGTTCCTGACCGAACGGTTACGTTTTTCCTGATCATCGACGCGTCTCCGCATACGTTTCTCTTCGAGCGACCACAGAACGACGAAAAACTTCCGTTTTCTGCCAACTTGAGGGCCGCCGCCTGCCTGCTACCGTTTCACGGGCTCCAACGTCTCGGGCGAACCGCGCACGCAGCGCGAAATTTTGCTATCATGGCACAAGGTTCGGTGGGGTTTGGGGGCGCACATGCGAATCGAATCTCTTCACTACTTTCTCGAAGTCGCACGGATCGGCTCATTTTCGCTTGCCGCCCGCCAGCTCTACGTTTCCCAGCAAGGGCTCAGCAAAGCCGTACAGTCGCTCGAAAAGGAACTCGGAACAGCGCTGTTCGAACGAACGGGCAAACGCATTCGCCTGACCGAGGCGGGGTTCGATCTCGTACCTCTCGCCACCGCATGCGTCGAAGACTACGCCGCCCTTGAAAAGACCATGCGCAAGCACGCCGAAGCATCCCGCTCATGCGAAACCATCAAGCTGACAGCTATGCCGTTTGTAGCAGGACTGTTCACGCTTATGAGAGATTCGCTTGACGAATACGATCTCAGAAACGTCATACTCGCCGAAAAGAGCATGCCCGAAATACTCGAGGACATCGCCGACCCCACCCAAAGCCCCGAAACGGCGGCCATGGTCGTCGTACCCGATGCGGCCCTCGGCCGCATCGCCGAAAGCCGAGCAGCGGCCTACGTCCCCCTGTTCAGATCGAGCATCGTGCTCGTAGGCACGAAAGCCCTGCTCTCGCCTCGAAAGCGATGCTATACGATCGAGGAGGTTGCCGGGCTTCCCATCGCCTACTACAACGAACCCGTTCTCGAAAGCATCCTGAAGAGCATGTTCGTACGCCATCCGTTCGAAAACGTCATCATGCACGCATCGAACCTCTCGATGATAAACGAGTACATCGAATCGGGACGGGCGGTCACGTTCAGCGATGCCTTCAGCGCCTATCTGAGCGCCGGAGCCGAAGACGCGCTGTATCTGCCCATACGACACGCAGCCACCTTCACCGTCGGGTTTCTCTACTCGTCCGTCGAGCAGGTAGACGCGGCTACCCTCGCCTACATCGACCGCTTTAAAGCCTGCATCGAGGAAACATGCAGCCCGTATCTCGCCAAACACCCCCTCGTCGACGCGCGCCCCCGCCCCGAAGGGGAACATCCCGCAAGCGGGGCAACGCAGTCGTAGTACAATCGAGGCCGAAAGAAAACCGAAGGGAACCCCATGTTCGAACAAGCCAGCCTCGAAGACCTTGCCTCGTTTCGTTTCGGCCATGCCGCCGATGCCGAACTCGCAACCGGATGCACCGTCGTCATCGCACCCGAAGGGGCCGTGTGCGGCATCGACGTGCGCGGCGGCGGACCCGCTACCCGGGAAACCGATCTGCTCAAACCAGAGAACATGGTCGAGGCCGTGCATGCAGTCGTCCTTTCGGGCGGTTCGGCATTCGGACTCGAAGCGAGCTCGGGCGTTATGGACGCCCTCGCCGAACGGGGCGTCGGCTTCCCCGTCGAAACCGCACGGGTACCCATCGTTACCAGTGCGTGCCTGTTCGATCTGCTGATCGGAAAACCGGGTCACCCCGACAAAGCCATGGGCCGCCGCGCCGCCGAAGCGGCGTTTGCGTGCGAGCCGTTTGGAGAAGGCAACGTTGGAGCGGGAACCGGCGCAACCGTCGGCAAGCTCCTCGGGAGCGAACGCGCTATGAAATCGGGGTTCGGCATCAACGCGATGCGATTCGGCGACCTCGTCGTAGCGGCGCTCGTAGCGGTCAACGCGCTCGGCAACGTTCGAAACAAGGATGGGGTCTGGATCGCCGGATGCCGCGATGATGATGGATCAGTCATGGACGGGACTACGGCATTCGAATTCGCCGCGCAGGCGATGGCGGCTCAGGCCGCCGCTCAAACGGCGGCGGAAGCGCCGGAGTCGCCGGCAGAACCGGGCGGCCCCCCCTGCGCCAACACGACGATCCGCGTCGTCGTCACCAATGCGCGCCTGACCAAGGCGCAGGCGACCAAAGTCTCGTCAACCTGCCATGACGCCTACGCGCGCGCCATCAAGCCGGTTCACACCTCAAACGACGGCGACACGATCTTCACGTTCGCTTCCGGCGATATCGCCGCCCCGAGCGATCTTGTAGCCGTCATGGGAACCGAGGCGATGCAGCAGGCCATCTGCCGAGCCGTCACCTCGGCTGCATCGGCGTACGGCCTGCCCGCTGCCGACGATATCGCGTGAGGACGGCCATGGACTCGCATAAGATCAGAAACCGCACGCTCTTTCTTGCGGCGGTCATCTTCACCGGCGCCCTCGCCGGTGCGTTCGTATGGGCGTTCTTCCTCGTTATGAACATCGGGTTGAACTTCGTCTGGAAAACGCTTCCCGACCGCATAGGATTCGCGTTCTTCCCGCTCGTGGTCTGCACGATCGGAGGCCTCGTCATCGGCCTGTACCAAAAGAGGTTCGGCCCCTATCCCGAAGAGCTGAACTCGGTTATGAAGAAGGTGAAGCAGAACGGGCGCTACGAGTACGACGATATCGGCATCTCGTCGGTTGCGGCGCTTCTACCGCTCCTGTTCGGGGGCAGCATCGGGCCCGAAGCCGGGCTCACCGGCGCCATCGCAGGCTTATGCACGTGGGTCGGCGACCGTATGAAGCGCTTCGGCTCCGACTTCAAGAACCTCACCTCGATCGGCACCTCGGCGGCGCTCTCCGCCATATTCACCGCGCCGCTGTTCGGATTCGCAGCGCCCCTCTACGGAAGCTGCGAGGAGAACGGCGACGATGACGACACGCTCGTGTTACCGAAAACCTCGAAGATCATCGTGTACCTGTGCGCCATCGCCGGAGCCCTCGGCGCGTTCATGGGGCTCGGCGCCCTGTTCGGCGGCGGCATGGGCCTGCCCCGCTTCACCGAGATACACATCGGAACAACCGAACTCGTCTGGCTGATTCCCATCACGCTCGTCGGCGCAGCCGGGGGATGGCTCTACCACCTGTTCGACCGCTTCTCGCTCGGGTTCAGCACGCTTTTAGGCAATCGCCCGGTCATCAAAGCGGTCATCGGCGGCATGGTGCTCGCCTCGTGCGGCATGGTGCTGCCGTTCACGATGTTCGCGGGCGAAAGCCAGACCCATACCCTATCCGGCATCTGGACGACGATGCCCGCCATCGTGCTTTTGCTGACCGGGTTCGCAAAGCTGTTCACCACGCCCTTCTGCATCCATACCGGGTGGCGCGGCGGCCACTTCTTCCCCGTCATCTTCTCGGGAATCTCGATCGGCTACGGCTGTGCGCTGCTCACCGGGGCCGATCCCGTGTTCTGCCTCTGTGCCAGCACGGCCGCCGTCTGCGGCGGCGTTATGCGCCAGCCGCTCATGGCGGTGCTGCTGCTATTCCTGTGCTTCCCCGTGAAAGGCGTCGTCATCATGCTCGTGGGGGCCATCATCGGCTCGGCTATCCCCCTGCCGAAGTTCCTTCAGCCCGAGGATGGGTCCCTTGCGAAACCGAGCGAGAAGGCCAATGAAGGGGACGGGGCGAAACCGGTCGGGAAAACCGGCACCTCGTAGCACCGGACGCGCTCATCCCCTTGCAGCCGCCAAGCGTCCAGTCGGACCCCCGAAGCGCCGATCCGACAACGCGGGCGGACGCGTGCACCCGATCGGCTTTGCTTGAGCGGGCCCCGAGCACGAAAAAGGGGCGCAGCTTGCGCAAGCTGCGCCCGACTTCGCTTCAACGAGGTGAGCGGGGTCTTACGATTCGATGCGGGAACGAGCCTCTTTGAGCAGCTTGGCGATGCGCTCGGAGTATTCCACATCGACAAGGCCCGCCTCCTTGGCCAAATCGATGATCGGCGCATCGTTCCAGAGCGCTTCGAGGCGGTAGTATTCGCGCGTTTCAGGCTGGAACACGTGTACGACGAACTCGCCGTAGTCGAGCAGCGCCCACAACCCGTCGGCTGTACCCTCGCGATGTAGGGGCTTCACGCCAGCGATCTTTCGTTCCTGCTCTTCTATCTCATCGATAATCGATTCTACTTGGCGGCTGTTCGCCGCAGTTGCGATCACGAAGTAGTCGGTCACGGAAATGAGGTCTTTGACCTCCTGGACCATGATATCGGTCGCCTTCTTTTCATCGGCTGCGCGCGCTGCGATGAGCGCGCACTCTTTTGCGGTCGGCGTTTGCGTCACTTGCTTCCTTTCTTCTGTTCCGCTTTTCGCGGTTTTTTCCTCACGTCGCGCGAACGCTCGACGTAGTAATTCCATACGTTTACGGTATCGGGGTGCATCCTGCGCTTCTTCTCAACGAGAAACGCGATCACATGCTGAAACGTCGCGAGGAACAGCTCTTCGAGGCTTACCTGGCCGATCCGCTCCCGCACGGCCGCCATGCCGTCGAAGGGGCGAAGCGGCTCGATGGCATCGGCGGTGTACACCACCATGTCGAGATCCGTCATGCCGACCTCGGCCGACGTATGACGGGCGATCGCCTGCAGCACATCGTCGCCGATTTCGGGATACGCCCGTGCGAGATCGAGCGCGGCGGTCGGCCCGTGCAGAAGACGCGGCATGCTCTCGAGTACGACGGGATTCGTCTGCACGCCGAGTTCGCGAGCACGCATGCGCGCGTCGTCGTCGGAATAATCTTTGTCCCAATCGTGGAGAAGGCCCGCGAGGCGGGCTTTTCTCTCGTCGACGCCATAGGCCCGTGCAAGACGGACGGCCATGTCCGAAACGCTGAGCGAATGCTCGTACCGCTGGGGGGCAAGGCGCTGCCTCAGGCTCTTTTTCGCCTGTTCGTAAAACTCATCGGTCAGAGATTCTTCGGCCACGGGATCCTCCTTCCTCGCCGATCGCGCATCTGCCCAGTATCGGGCAATCGTGCGATTCCCGCAAGCAGGCTCACGACATGTTCGCAAGAATGTTCCCCGTTCGCAACCGCGTTTCAGTCAACGCGAGATTCGATATCCTCGCCTGCATCAACGACTGAAACGTCAAGCGATTCGATAGCATCGATCATTTCCTGTCGGCTCTCGACTCCTATCTTCTGGTAAATACGCGTGATATGGGTCTTTACGGTACTCCGCGCAATATAGAGCCGCTCGGCGATATGAGGTACGCTTCTCCCCCGAACCAAAAGGCTCAACACCTCCGCTTCCCGAGCCGAAAGAGCATACACGTCTATCGCCTTCTCGCATTGGCGCGCGAAAACGATAACTTCCGCCCGAGGATACTCAATCGAGGGATTCAGGTGCGCACGCTCGAATATGCCGTTTTTCTCCAGTATTACAGAAGCGCTCATGACGACGATGCAGGCGATTGCAAAGAGATAGATGAGGGTGTTCTCTTCGACTCCGAATACGTTCTGGGCAATGAAGATTATGCCGATCGAGAGTAGGGGAAGGCTGCTCTCGATCGCGCGGCACCAACCAAATACCCTGATAGGGTTTGCTTTCGTTTTGTTGGCGGCATCGGCAATCATGACAAAGCAAAACAAATCGAAGCAGGTAAACCCCGTAGATACGAAGGCTGGTCCTATGCTCCGCTCGAAGCTGAACACGATAATCAGGGCAACCCCGGCCATCACCATCGGCAGAACCAGTTTGTAGATATAGGAAAGGGAGAATGTCGATCCGAGAACCAGCGAGACGACGAGAAGCACGAAAACGACGGCAAAGCTCGCCATCGCAACAATCGAGCCCATCGGTTCACCGTACCCAAGTCGAGCTTGCGAGTTCAAGATCACTATCCAGGTAACAACACCGAACATGTAGAACACGAGAAGAACTCGCCATGTCGTGGAGATGAAGGAACGAGGATGCTCTAGATCGGTAGCCTTCGGAGCGGAAGATCGTTGAACCCTGAAAAGCAGAACCATCGATGCGGGGAGCAATAGGGAGATAAGCGCTACCCTCAGAAATCCCTCCGTCGCATCAACGGCAAGGTACGCTACGCAGGCTATGAGAAACGAAGCGAGCGTGAATACGGTTATGCGTACCGAACCGAGCGAGCTGAACTTCGATCCCCATACCACGATCACGCATGCGGCGCAGATCCTGCTGATCCCCCGATATCCGAAGAAAAACGCCTCACCGTACTCGGGAAGCCCCATCGACAGCGCATACACCGCAATTCCGCTGATTCCCGCAATAAAGGCAGCCGCGAGCGCAATCACCTTGAAACGTCTCGCGCGGAACAGCAGCAGGGCTATGGCTACGTACCCCGCAGTATTGCAAACCGACGAGACCACCGTCGATCCCCATAGGCTCCAGCCAGCGCCAATCGTTGAAACGGCTATGGGCTGAGCGTAGATATCGATCAGGTTCCATGCGTAGAACGAAGCGAGGCCAAAAATATAAAGCAAAGCGTTTCCGCTGATGAGAAGCTTATGAATTTCCATTCCTACCTTTTGGTGGACAGGAATGCCCTCATGTTTGGCCGTTTCGTAGGATGCCATTGTACGCACTCGCTTTCTATACTCGCTACGCCCGGTAAGCAGGGCGGGGGCAATGCGAAACGACTTTTTCGGCGACAAACGAAAGTATAGCACCGATCGCATTGCCCCCTCAGCTCATACTACAAGGAGGGTGGCACCATGAAACGAAACGAATCAGACAAGCCAAAGCACCGCAGCGCAAAGAGCATATCGCGCCGTGGGTTTGTCGGCGCAACCGCCATCGCGGCAATGTCACTTGCGGGAGGATTGTCGGGATGCTCGTCGCAAGCGAATTCGCAAGGAGGAGCATCCGAAACGCCAGTTAATGACAGCACCCAAACAAGCAGCTCCGGTTCGAACGAGACGTTGCTCCCCAATCCTTGCGGCTTGGAGTTTTCCCGACCGCAAGGATCCGAGGTGTCGTTCGTTTCGCAAGAAATCGACCCTAGCGAGATTACGGAAACCATCGAATGCGACGTAGTTGTTTGCGGGGCCGGCATCTCCGGATCGACGGTCGCCGCCTCAGCGGCTCAAAACGGGCTCAAGGTGGTTGTCCTCGAAAAAGGCAACACGTTTGCCGCCCGTGGAACTGAAATCGGGGCGATAGGCGACCGGGCGCACAAAGCAGCCGGGATTGAACTTGACGGCAATGATTTCCTCAACGATGCGCTCGAGACGGCGCATTTTCGCTGCGATCGCACCGTTTGGGAAACATGGGTCGAACGATCGGGCGAAGCGCTCGACTGGGGCATGGACACAGTAGGCGACGCATGCGGCGATTTTTATTGTACCAGCGACAATTCGGTATTCGCCGGAGTAACCACATGGGGGACCGGCGTACGCGTCGAAAAGGGCATCGCCTCATTCGTCGAAGCAATGGTGTCGTCAGCCGAGGAAGCTGGTGCCGAGTTCCGTTACCAAACCCCAGCGTGCAAACTCGCAAGCGATGATTCCGGCGCCGTCGCAGGAGTCGTTGCCAAGACATCCGACGGCTACGTTCAGTTCACCGCATCGAAAGGCGTCGTGCTCGCCACGGGCGGCTACGAGTACAACTGGGACATCATGAGCAAGACCATCCGCCCCCGCGATTTAGCTGTTTATGCCTGGATCAATCCGACGCTGACCAACACTGGCGACGGCCATCTTATGGGCCTCGAGGCGGGTGCCGCAGAAGACGACTACCCGCATATCCTCATGAACGATCCCGCTGGAGCGAAAACCGGCAACCGAGCAAACGGAGCCATGCTTGCGTTTCTGAGAGTGAACGAGAACGGAGAGCGCTTTGTAAACGAAAACCTTTCTTTCGAGTACATGTCAAACGCAATCATGTACCAGCCCGGAGCGCATGGATTCGTCATTATGTCCGGAGACATCCTCTCGGCGCTCGACAAAGCAAAAGGCGGCGCCCCCTGGACGCCCGAGGACATGTACGACTCGATCAAGGACGTGCTCATCGAAGGCGATTCCCTCGAAGACCTTGCAAGCAAGTGCGGTATTGATTACGAAAACCTCGAGAAGACCGTAGCCCGGTACAACGAACTATGCGAACTCGGAGAAGATGTCGATTTCGGCAAGAACCCAACCGCGCTTCTGCCCATCGAAGAGGGGCCCTACTATGCGGTTGACGAAAGCGGGTGCTGCCTCGTCAGCGTCAACGGACTGAGAACGAATGCTCGCGCGCAAGTCCTCGGCGTGGACGGTTCGGTCATCCCGAACCTCTACGCGCTCGGAAACGTCAGCGGGAGCATGTTCAACGGAACGTATCCGCATCACTTAAGCGCTGTCAGCCACGGGCGGTGCGTCACATGGGGTTACCTCGTGGGACGCGAGCTCGCCGGATTGGAATAAACCGGCACGATACGACGCAAGGGAAGCCCGGCCATCGTCGGGCTTCCCCGTTCAGCTCCGGTAGAGCCCGTGCTCGGCGACGTAATCGAACACGGACTGCATGGTGAGGTAGCGAATGGACCTGCCCTCGCGCACGCGAGCGCGCAGATCGCTCGAGGATATCGCGAGCGCCGTGATTTCGGTGTAGGACACCGAGAAATCGGACTGCTCGGCGAGGAAGCGCTTCTTCTCATCCGAGAGCGCGTACCCCGGCCTCGTCACGCCGATCAGCTTAGCAAGCTTGGCGATCTTTGAGCTTTCCCGCCACTTCACGATACTGAACACCGCATCGGCACCCGTAATGAAGTACAGCTCGACGTTGTCGGGATAGTGGGATCGAAGCTGCCTGAGAGTGTCGACCGTGTAGGTGTCGCCGCCCCGTTCGATCTCGATCGCGCTCGCATCGAACGCGGGGTTGCTGCGCACCGCAAGGCGGCACATCTCCAAACGGTCGGCCGCCGCGGTCACCTTCTGATTGCGCTTGAACACCGGGTTTCCCGCGGGAACGAAGATGACGGCGTCGAGGCCGTACGCCTCGCGCACCTGCTCCGCGCAAGCAAGATGTCCGATATGGATGGGGTCGAACGTGCCGCCCATGACACCGAGGCGAAACGTCTTCTCGGGATCGTCGAGTCCGAGCCCATCGAAGCGCTCTGATACGACCGCCATGCTACGCACGCACCTGCCCCGAGCCGTTGAGTACGTATTTGTACGAGGTAAGGGCCTCGAGTGCGAACGGGCCGCGCGCATGGAGCTTCTGCGTGGAAATGCCGATTTCGGCACCCATGCCGAACTCTCCCCCGTCAGTGAAAGCCGTCGAAGCGTTCACGTACACCGCCGCCGCATCGACGCCGGCCGTAAAGCGATTCGCAGCGTTCTCGTCGGTTGCGACGATGGCCTCAGAATGCATGGTTCCGTACCGGTTGATGTGCTCGATCGCCTCATCGACGCCCTCGACGCACTTAACCGCGATCTCAGGGGCTAAATACTCGGTCGCCCAATCGTCGTCGGTCGCCTCGACGAAACGTATCCCCGCGTCTGCTCGGCCGTCCGCATCCCGAAGCTGCACCGCGCAGTCGTACGACTCCCTGTCGCAGTGCAGCAGCACGTTTTCGTTTGCCAAAGCAGTGAACAGTCCAGGCAGGAAATCGTGCGCGATCGAGCGATCCACGAGCAGCGTCTCAGCGGCGTTGCACACCCCGTAGCGGCGGCATTTCGCATTCAGCACGATAGCGCGGGCCATAGCCGAATCGGCCGATTCGTGCACGTATACGTGGCAGTTGCCCGTTCCCGTTTCGATGACGGGCACCTTGGAATGCTCGACGCAGTGCCGAATAAGGCCTGCTCCCCCGCGGGGAATGAGCACGTCGACGATACCGTGAAGTGCCATGAGCTCATCGGTTGCCGCACGGTCGGTCGTCTCTATCGCGCGGATGCAGTTTGCAGGCATGCCCGCACCGATCGTCGCATCATGGAGTACGTGCGCAATGATCGCATTGGAGCGGGCTGCAAGGGATCCGCCGCGAAGCACGCAGGCGTTGCCCGTTTTGATGCAGATGCCCGCAGCGTCAGCCGTCACGTTCGGACGCGCTTCGTATACCATGCCGACCACCCCGAGCGGTACGCTCACGCGCTTCAAATCGATGCCGCTTTCCAGTTCTCTCTGCATCTGCACCGCACCCAACGGATCCGGCAGGCGCATGAGATCCTCGAGCGCCGCCGCCATCGCCTCGATGCGCGAAGCGTCGAGCATGAGGCGATCGAGCAGGCTCTCGCTCGTATTCGCCCTGCGCGCCGCATCCATATCGGCTTCGTTCTCGGCCACGATCTCGCCTGTATGCTCGCGCAGCGCGCGAGCCATGGCATCGAGCGCGGCGTTGCGCTCGACTCCCGATGTCGTCGCGAGCTTCTGCGCGGCAGCCTTCGCCGCAAGGGCGATGTCGCGCACCGATTCCGCCATACGCATCTGATCCGTCATTCGAACACCACCAATTCATCTCGATGAACCACCGGTTTATGGGAAAGACCGGCAAGCAACCGGTTCGCTTTGAGCGCCTGCTGGGACAGGCCCTGCGCAAGCTCGAGTTCGTCGCTTGAGGCCGACACCTTGCCGCGGGCGAACAGATGGCCCGCCACATCTTTGATATCCACGATGTCGCCCGCTTCGAAGCCCCCCTCGACCGCAGCGATGCCGACGGGAAGAAGAGAGCTGCCTCTTTCGATGAGCGCCGTTTTCGCACCCGCATCGACGATAAGCGCGCCGCGCGCGGAATCGCCGAGCGCAATCCAGAGCTTCTTAGGTGTGATCTCATGCGGCTTTTTCGCCGCCACGAATCTCGTCCCCACCGATTCGCCGCCGACGATGCGAGGCAGCGCTTCGGGCTCCCGCCCGTTGCAGATGACCATCTGGATACCCGCAACCATGAGCACGCGCGCCGCTTTGATCTTGGTTATCATCCCGCCGGACCCGACGGTGGTTCCCGCCTCGCCGGCAACGCCCATGATCGACTCGTCGATCTTCTCGACGCACTCGATGAGCTTCGCATCACTGTTGAAATGCGGGTTCGCATCGTAGAGTCCGTCGATATCGGAGAGGATCACCATGAGGTCGGCATTGACCAGGCAGGCTACGAGCGCCGCGAGCGTGTCGTTATCGCCGAAACGTATCTGCTCGACCGACACCGTATCGTTCTCGTTCACGATCGGTACGACATCGAGTTCGAGCAGGCGCGACAGCGTATCGCGAGCATGGAGGTACGCGCTTCGATCGGCCGTATCGCGCCTGGTTAAAAGCACGATAGACGTCGTGATGCCGTAGGCCCGAAACGCCTCCGCGTACGCGGTTGAAAGAACGCTCTGCCCCACCGAAGCCGCCGCCTGCAAGCTCGGCATGTCGCTCGGCCGCCGCTTGATCCCGAGCGCCTCGAGTCCGCAGGCGATCGCGGCAGAGGTCACCACGATGGGCTGCCAGCCGCGTGCGCGCACGCGGGCAACTTGGTCGACGAGCGCGTTCATGAACTCGTAGTCGATCGAGCTTTCGCTTGTGGTCAGCGTCGACGATCCGATTTTTATGACGACTTTCCTACCCACGCAAACCGCATCCTAAATATCGAGGTCCCTGTATATATCTTCCGCGGTCTGCGCCGATTCGAACTCGAAGGAACGCCCGACGATCCGGATCTCGTCTCCGTCGACGGCGCCTGCGCGCTCGAGCGCCTTTTCAACGCCCGCCCGCTTGAGACGATGCTGGAGAAACGCGATCGCCTCGTCGTTTTCCCAGTCGGTCTGCACGACCATGCGCTCGATCATGGGGCCCTGCACGCGGAAGATGTTATCGGAGAGCTTGACCGCCTCGAAGCGCTTATCGCGCTCCTCCCGCCTATGCTCCCAGATATGATCGTACTGGATCTCGCCGGCAAGCTCCTCGCGAGCCGCTTCGCGCAAAGCATGGACCTTCGCCGCGATAGCCGCCTTGAGCTGCTCAACGCCCTCGCCGGTAAGCGCACTGATGCGGTACAGCTTCGGATCGACGGGGCTCGGGGCAAACTCATCGCCGCCCGCAGCCTCGATCGAATCAGCCCTCACCAGGTCCGCAAGCCGGTCGGCCGCCTCTTCGGTACCTGCAACGTCGATCTTGTTCGCAACAACGATACGCGGGCGCTTCGCAAGCTCGTCGGCGTATAAAGCGAGCTCCTCGTTGATGACGCGGTAGTCTTCGAGCGGATCGCGCCCCTCGTAGTCGCCCGTCAGATCGACCACGTGTACGATGAGCGCCGTACGCTCGATATGGCGGAGGAATTCATGGCCGAGCCCCTTGCCTTCGTGCGCGCCTTCGATGAGGCCGGGAATGTCGGCAACGACGAAACTGTAATCTCCGCTGCGCGCCACACCGAGATTGGGCACCAGCGTTGTGAACGGGTAATCCGCAACCTTCGGGCGCGCCGCGCTCAGCTTGGAGATGAGCGACGACTTGCCCGCAGACGGCATGCCTACGAGCGCAGCATCGGCCATGAGCTTCATCTCGAGCTCGATCCAACCCTCCTGGGCCGGCTCTCCGAGTTCGGCGAACGCAGGGGCACGACGGGTCGGCGTTACGAAGTGGATGTTGCCGCGACCGCCGATGCCGCCGCTCGCCACAACGACCCGCTCGCCATCGTGGGTAAGATCGGCGATCAATTCGCCCGTCTCCCGCGCATCTTCGAAGTATTCGCGGACGACAGTGCCCACCGGCACCTTGAGCACCAGGTCATCGCCGTTCGCGCCGTGCATCTTCGACCCTTTGCCATGCGTGCCGCGCGTCGCCTTGAAGTGGTGTTTGAAGCGGTAGTCGATGAGCGAGGAGACGCCGGCGTCGGCTTCGACGATCACATTGCCGCCGTGGCCGCCGTCGCCGCCGTCGGGACCGCCCTTGGGAACATGGGCCTCGCGGCGAAACGACATGCAGCCGGCGCCTCCGTTGCCGCCCTTTACGAATATACGTACCTTATCGATAAACATGGATGTGCTGTACTCCTCGGATGCGTGCGAATGCCTGCAGATGTTTCTTCCATTGTATATGAAAATGCCCCCTGCGAAGCAGGGGGCACAAAGTACACGGTCAATGTACGCTGCCGTTGCGCCTTGAGCTATGCGCCCGGACGGACGTGCACCTTGCGGCGATTGCCCTTGGTGAACTCGACGGTGCCGTCGCAGAGGGCGAACAGGGTGTCGTCCTTGCCGCGGCCCACGTTCTCACCGGGATGGAAATGGGTGCCGCGCTGACGAACGATGATGTTGCCGGCGGTCACGTTCTCGCCGCCGAACTTCTTGACGCCCAAACGCTGTGCGTGCGAATCGCGGCCGTTACGGGTAGATCCAAGACCTTTCTTGTGTGCCATGTCGAATCCTCCTCCTTACTTATTCAGCGTCTTCGGACTTGGCTGCGGTCTTCTTCGCTGCCGGTTTTTTCTCGGCTGCGGGCTTCTCGGCCGCGTCGTCTTTCTTAGCTGCGGTCTTCTTGGCCGCAGGCTTCTTTTCGGCAGTCGCCTTAGCTGCGGGCTTGCTTTCCGCCGCCGCGGTCTTCGCTGCCGTCTTCTTCTCTGCAGCGGGCTTCTCCTCGGCTTTCTTGGCGGGAGCCTCCTTCTTGGCTGCAGGCTTGTCGGCCTTGACATCCGCCTTAGCGGAGCCGACGGCCGCAATCTGAATGCGGGTCAGGTTCTGGCGATGGCCGCGCATCTTCTTGTAGTTCTTGCGCTTCTTGAACTTGAAGACGAGCTGCTTTTCACCCTTGAACTGTTCGAGCACGACAGCTTCGACCTTGGTCTTGGCAGCCTTGGCCGGATCGGCCTCGACCTTGTCGCCGTCGACGACGCAGATGGCCTCAAGCTCGACCTTTTTGCCCGGCTCGACTTCGAGTTTTTCAACTTCCAGAATGTCTCCGGGAGCAACTTTGTATTGCTTTCCACCGGTTTTCACAATAGCGTACATTAGTTATTTCTCCTTGAAATGTGTCAAAACGCAAGGCGATATCTTATCAGCCGCCAATGCCCAAGTCAATAAAACGAGCGGCATTTATTCCGAAGACCCACAAAACTCGGATGCCGAGCGAGATCTTGGCTTCCGCATCCCGCATAAGCCGTGAAAATACTGCCGTTTTGGGCGGTGCCTATCATACCAGGGGAAAACACTTGCGCACCGCAAGATGGCAAGCAGCACAATACTGACATGTTTTCGCAGTTCAAAGCAATCGGCGACACCGGGCGGAGAGCACCGTCCGGGCAAAGCCGCCGCAACGGGCGAACAGCCGTCAAGGCAGCGGGCGAAACCCGTGTCGCCGGATGCCGCCCACCGAAGGAGCTCAGTGGGCTTCGGCCCAGTTATCGCCGAAAGAAACGTCGACGTCGAGGGGAACCCTGAGCTCGGCTGCATGTTCCATGATATCCCGCACCATGGCCGACAGGGCCTCGATCTCGTCTTCGGGTACCGAGAAGTCCAGTTCGTCATGCACCTGCAAGAGGAGCTTCGCTTTGAAGCCGCCTTCCGCCAAGCGCCGCTCGACGCGGCTCATCGCCAGCTTGATGATATCGGCAGCCGAACCTTGCATGGGATGGTTCATGGCCGTGCGCTCGCCGAATCCGCGCTGCACTTGATTTCCCGAAGTGAGCTCGGGGATATGGCGCTTACGGCCGAACATCGTCACGGCGAAGCCCGTTTCCGTTGCATCCTTGATCGTTTGATCGAGGTAGGTCCGCACGCCCGGATACGCCGCGAAATAGCGCTCGATCATCTCCTTGGCCTCGGCATACGGGATATCAAGGCTCTGGGCGAGCCCGAACGCCTGCTGCCCGTACACGATACCGAAGTTGACGGCCTTAGCCCTGCTGCGAAGCTCTGGAGTGATCTCGTCGACGGGGATGTCGAATACGCGAGACGCGGTGCGGGCGTGAAAATCCTCACCCGAGCAAAACGCTTCGATGAGCCCCTCGTCACCCGAAAGGTGAGCCAAGAGCCTCAGCTCGATCTGCGAGTAGTCGGCCGAGAGGAACTTGTGCGCCGGATCGAGCGGCACGAAGCACTCGCGGATGTGCCTGCCGAATTCGGTACGCACCGGAATGTTCTGCAGGTTCGGATCGGACGACGAGAGGCGCCCCGTGGTCGTAACCGTCTGGTTGAACGACGTATGGAGCCGCCCGTCGCCGCCGCGCATCCGCGGCAGAGCATCGATGTAGGTCGACTTGATTTTGGCAAGTTCGCGATACCTGATGATGAGATCGGGAAGCTCGTGGACCTTGGCAAGCTCTTTGAGCACCGTTGCGTTCGTGGAATAGCCCCGCTGCGTCTTCTTCATCGGCGTAAGGCCGAGAACGTCGAACAGGATGTGGGCGAGCTGTTTCGGGGAGTCGATGTTGAACTCTTCGCCCGCAATGCGGTATATCTGCGCGGAAAGCTCGTCGAGATCCTCCTGCGTGCCGCTTCCGAGACGGTTGAGGCGCTCCACGTCGATCGCGGCACCAGTGCGCTCGACGATAGCGAGCACCGCAACGAGCGGGAAGTCGATCTCGCCGCACGCCTCCCAGCCCCCGTCCTCTTCGAGCGCCTTTTTCAAAGGCCCGATCAAGGCCCGTGCGGCGGCCGCGCTCATAGCGGCAGCCTGCTCGTCGTTCTCCGCTTCGGGCATAACACCGCCGCAGTACCCGTCAAGCAGGGCGTTATAGGTATACTCGCTAACCGACGAGTTCATAACGTAGGCAGCGAGCCCCAGGTCGAACGCATCCATCGCAAGCAGGTCCCGATCGTCGACGAGCCCTTTGGCGGAGGTGTCGGCGGGATAGACGTACTGCACGGTTTTCTTCACGTCGAGCGCCGCGAACGATCCCTCGCGTACGATGCGGGCAAACACCGCGAGCGCATCGTCCTGCTCGAACAACGCCGTTCCCCCCGACGTCCCGACAGCCAACGTCAACCCTGCGTCGAACAACGACGCCTGATCGCTCTCCTCGAAAGCGACGCCGACCCGCTCGCCCGCCCTCAGAGCCTCATCGACGAGGACAAGCGCTTCGCCCCCGCGCGTAATCGGCTCCCAGCTCAAATCAACCTGGCTGCGCCCGCCGCCTGCAAGGGCGAGCACCTTTTTCAGGTGAGCGTTGAAGCGCAGCGCGCCGAACGCCTCCGACACCTTCGCCTCGTCGAACGAGGGAAACGATACCGCTTCGAGGTCGAGCGGGAAATCGAGGTCGCGCACGATGGTCGCAACCTTGCGGCTCGCGAACGCCGCATCCTCGTTGTCGCGGAGGTTCTCGAGCTGCTTGCCGCGAAACTTATCGAGATTCGCGTACACCTCCTCGAGCGATCCGTACTGTTGCAGGATCTTCGAAGCGGTTTTCTCGCCGATGCCGGGCACGCCCGGAATGTTGTCGGACGGGTCGCCCTTGAGACCGAGGTAATCCGGTACCTGAGAAGGCTCGATGCCGTAGCGATCCACAACCTCTGCGGGCCCGTACACGGCAACGTCGGAAATGCCCTTCTTGGTGGTTACGATACGGGTGAGCTCGCTTGCCAGTTGATAGGCGTCCTTATCGCCCGTCACGAGCAGCGTCTCGAAGCCGAGAGCCTCGTCGCGCGACGCGATGGTTCCGAGGATGTCGTCGCCCTCCCAGCCTTTGACGCGCACGACGGGGATGCCCATCGCATCGAGCAAGCCTTCGATCATAGGGAACTGCACCTTGAGGTCGTCGTCCATCGGCGGACGCTGCGCCTTGTACGCTTCGATTGCCTCCATGCGAAACGCCGGGCGGCCCTCGTCGAACGCGCAGACGATCGCATCGGGCTGCTCGGTTTCGACGAACTTCAGCAGCATGGAGATGAAGCCGAACACGGCATTGGTGGGCCTGCCGTCGGGGGCGTTCATGGTCGGGGGCACCGCATGATAGGCTCGGTGCATCAGCGAGTTTCCGTCGATGACGGCGATCTTTTTCGACATCTGTGCGTCCTCCGTTATCTTGTGTCCCGAGAAAGTATAGAACAGATTCGAATCGTGGCGATACCGCATTGCCGAAAAGAGCCGTGGATCACACGACCGCGTCGCTTACGGCGGCGTCGTTCGGCGGCAAGCCGATGGAGCCGCCAAGGCTGCGACAGATCGCGATACGCGGCCCCGACCGATCCTACATGGACCAAAGATAGCCCACCCCGCGTACCGTCTCGAGTCTTTGCGCCAGATCGGGGCCGAGCTTCGCCCTCACGCGCCGCACGTGCACGTCGACCGTTCGCGAGCCGCCGTAGTAATCGAAACCCCACACGCGCCGCAGGAGCGCGTCGCGCGAATAGGTGCGCCCCGGATGCGTGACGAGGAATGCAAGCAGCGCGTATTCGAGATACGTCAAATCGAGCGGCTCCCCGTTGACCTTTACCTGATAGGTTGCCAGATTGATGGTCATCGCATCGACGGCGATGTAATCCGACGTCGAGCTCTCGTTGCCCGGCCATAGAAGCTGACGGATGCGCGCCGAGCACTCGTCGGGGCTCGCTCCGTGCACGACGAAATCGCTCTTCACCTGAACGGGAAGCCGAAACTCCGAGAGCTGATCCTCGTTGACGATCGCCAAAAGCGATCCGCAGCCGTCCTCAAGCAACGTCGACTCGGCACGCGATACGTTTTGCAGCGCATCGCCGCGCGCCTCGAACACAACGAGATCGCATCCGGGATGCTGTTCGAGCAACCGCTTGAACTGCACCGACGACCCAGCCGCCACATCGACATCGAGAGCCGAAAGCACCGCTTGGAATTTGTGGGCGTTATCGAGGCTGTCCGCGATAAATATGACCTGTTTTCTCTGCATGCGCGCCTCCTATAGGGCAGCCAGATAGCGATCGCGCTCCCATTGGGTCACGTTGCGCTGATAGCTGTTCCACTCTTCGCGCTTCGCCTCGACCAGGTATCCGTGGATGTGTTCGCCAAGCACTTCGCGCATGAAGTCGGACGACGCGAACAGCTCGACGGCTTCGCCGAGGCTGTCGGGTAACGTCGCGAAACCGAGCTTGCGCAGCTCCTGGCGCGAGAGCCGGAACAGATCGCGATCCTCGGTCGGAGGCTGCAGCTCGAGCTCGTCTTCAATGCCCTTGAGTCCCGCCGCAAGCATCGCGGCGAAGGCAAGGTAGGGGTTAGCAGCGGGATCGGGGCTCCTCAACTCGATGCGGCACGCGCTTTCCTTACCGGGTTTGTAACCGGGAATGCGCACGAGCGTAGAGCGGTTTCGCTGCGCCCACGAGATGTAGAGGGGCGCTTCCCCGCCATCGACCAAGCGTTTGTACGAGTTCACGTACTGGTTCGTAATGGCGCAGAACTCGGGGGCGTATTTCAAAAGGCCCGCGATATAGTGCTTGGCCACCTTCGACAGATTGTAGCCCTGCGCGTCGTCGGGATCGAAGAAGGCGTTGTTGCCGTCCATGTCGAACAGGCTTTGGTGCACATGCATGCCGCTTCCCGCTTCGCCGGCCATCGGCTTGGGCATGAACGAAGCGTGGACGCCGTGCTTCATCGCGATCTCCTTCACGACGAGCTTGTAGGTCATGACGGCGTCGGCCATGGAAAGGGCATCGGAGTAACGCAGATCGATCTCGTGCTGGGAGGGGCCGTTCTCATGATGGGAGTACTCGACGGGAATGCCCATCTTCTCGAGCGTGAGCACGGTATCGCGGCGCAGATCGCTCGCCGAATCAAGGCAGGTCAAATCGAAGTATCCGCCGCGGTCGAGCACTTCGGTGCCTTCCGAATCCTTGAAATAGTAGTATTCGAGCTCGGGGCCTACGTTGAACGCGTAGCCCATCTGGGCGGCCTGATCGACGACCCGCTTGAGCACGCTGCGCGTATCGCCCTCGAACGCCTCGCCCGAAGGCGTCTTGATCGTGCAGAACATACGTGCAACGGCATTCGAGTCGGGGCGCCACGGAAGCACCTGGAACGTCGAGGCTTCGGGAAAGGCGAGCATGTCGGACTCCTGCGTACGGCAGAAGCCCTCGACGCAACTGCCGTCGAAACCCATCCCCTCGGCAAACGCGTTCTCGAGCTCGCTTGGAATAACGGCGAACGATTTCATCGTGCCGAGCACATCGGTGAACCAGAAGCGGACGAAATGGACGTCGCGGCTCTTGATGGTTTTGAGCACGAAATCCTGATCGGGGTTTGTCGCCATGGTTGCCTTCTTTCGGTCGCGGTACGGCGCGTCGCCAAAGTACGATGCTGCTTTCTATGGTGATTCCATTATAGCGAGGATCGTTTCGAGCGTGTTTCAAGGAGCGGTATCCGGAATGCCAACCGGAAAGCACACGAGAAGAAAGGGCCGATCCCCGCGAGATCGGCCCTTGATTTCAGGTATGGCATTCGACATCAGCCTCGCCGGGAGACGCCCACAAGCGCCCATCCGGCATCGCAACTCCGTGCTCGGCGCTAGAACGTTGCGACAACCGCCCCGTTGTAGGTGGCGTCGATGTACTGCTTGACCGTATCGCTCTGAAGCGCCTTCACGAGCGCTTGGATCTTCTCGGAGCTCTCCTCGCCCGAGCGCACGGCGACCACGTTGACGTACTTCTCGGCAGCTTCGGAATCCGTTTCCTCGCTCGCAATGGCGGTCGAAGGATCGAGGCCGGCGCCGATAGCGTAGTTGCCGTTGATGACGGCCAGATCGACGTCGTCGAGCGTGCGCGGAAGCGCTGCGGCTTCAGCTTCGATGATCTCGATGTTCTTCGGGTTTTCGGCGATATCGTTCTTCGTCGCCGTCAGGCCGGCGCCGTCCTTGAGCTTGATGAGGCCCTCATCCTGAAGCAGAAGAAGAGCGCGCGCCTCGTTGGTCGCATCGTTGGGCACGGCGATCTTCGCACCGTCGGCAAGCGCATCGAAGCTCGCGCTCTTGCCGGGATAGACGCACAGAGGCTCGAAGTGAATGCCGCCCGCAGAGGCAAGATCGGTGCCGCGCTCGGCATTGAAGTCTTCGAGGTAGGTGATGTGCTGGAAGTAGTTCGCATCGAGCTCGCCATCGGACAGCGCGGTGTTCGGCGTAACGTAATCGGAGAATTCCTGGATCTCGAGCGTATAGCCTTCATCGGCTAGCTGGGCCTTGATCTGCTCGAGGATTTCGGCATGGGGTGCCGGAGAAGCCCCGACCTTGATAACCTTGTCGTCTGCAGAGCCGTTCGAGGCGGAATCCCCCGAACCGTTCGATCCGCAGCCGGCAAGCACCCCAAGCGTTGCGCATGCCAATGCGGCAGCAAGGCCGATCTTTACAACATTTTTCAGTTTCATGGTATAACCCTTCCCTTTTCAAAAAAACGGTACACGAATGCTGTGTACGAATCTCGGATTCTAGTACATGTACGAAGTAAAACCCAGTCTGACGACGGACGATAACGGTGAACGCGCTATCTGCTCCGCTTGTCGACACGACGAACGACCACGTTCATGATGCTTTGGATGATCTGAACGAGCACGATGCAGATGAGGACTGCGGCGATCATGACTTCGACTTCATAGCGCTGGTAGCCGTACCTGACCGCCACGTCGCCCAAGCCGCCGGCGCCGATCATGCCCGCAATAGCCGAATAGCCCAGAAGCGTAATGAGGGAGATCGCCGCCCCGCGAAGCAGCGAAGGCACGCTTTCCTTGAGGTACACCTTCATGACGATCTGCCAAATATTCGCGCCGAAGCTTTGAGCCGCTTCGATGAGCCCGCTATCGACTTCCGCCAAGCTCTGCTCCACCATGCGCGCCACGAACGGAATCGCCGCGACGGCGAGCGGAAAGATCGCGCCGGCAACGCCGAGCGACGTGCCCATAACGATACGGGTTGCAGGAATGAGCACGACGATGAAGATGACGAACGGAATGGAGCGCCCGATGTTGACGATCCATCCGAGCACCGCGTTGAGGACACGATGCGGGCGCAGACCCCCGGGGGCAGAAACGAGCAGCAGTACGCCGATCGGGATGCCCACCAGATAGGCGACCGCCGTCGGAACGAGCATCATCAGGATGGTGTTCCACGTCTCCTGAGCAAGCATGACCCCGTAATCGGCGAAGAACCCCTGAAGCCACTCCATGCTACTTCACCCGCCTTCCGGCAGGTTTGCCCTCGGACGTCGAGGCGTGAACCTCGGGCCTCCCCGCGTTGACGAACGGATTCGAAGCCGCATCGATCGCGTCGGCGAGAATCGTCGAGGCGGATCTCCCGCGCGCGTCGGTTCCGGACGCCGACGTCCCGGCAGACCCGTCGAAATCGCCGGGCAGGTAGTCGCTTCCCAAGAGCTCGCGGGTTACCGCGCTTTGCGGGTTCGAGAACACGGCGGCGGTTTCGCCCGTTTCCACGATGCGGCCCTTGTCGATGACCGCAATCTTGTTGCATATCTTTTCGGCTACGGCAAGCGAATGCGTAATCACCACCATCGTCACCCCGAGCTCCTCGTTGATGTCCTTCAGGAGCTTGAGGATCGATATGGTCGTACGCGTGTCAAGCGCGCTCGTTGCCTCGTCGCAGAGCATGACGCGCGGGTTGTTCGCAAGGGCGCGGGCTATGGCAACGCGCTGTTGCTGGCCGCCCGAGAGCTGACTCGGATAGCTCTTCGCCTTCTCGGTCAAGCCGACCAGCTCCAAAAGCTCGTACGCGCGCTTCTCGCGATGCTCCCGCTTCTCGTGGACGAGCTCGAGCGGAAACGTCACGTTCTTCAGAACCGTGCGCTGCTGGAACAGGCTGAAGTTCTGGAATATCATGCCGATCGAGCTGCGCAGCTCGAGCAGCTGCTTGCCTGAATAGCCCGTCACGTCTTCGCCGTCGATGACGATACGGCCCGACGTGGGTCTCTCGAGCAGGTTGATGCAGCGAACAAGCGTCGATTTGCCCGCACCGGATTCACCGATGATGCCGAAAATATCGCCATCCTCGATCGTCAGATCGACGTCGATCAACGCATGGTGCTTCGATGCGCCATCGTATGTTTTAGACAGATGCTCTATCTGGATCATTGTTCAGATTACCTCGTACAGAATAACTAACATGATATGCGGCCGTACATGGTTGAGATATGGCCGCGTGAAGCTAGGCCTGAGTGTCCGCGCGCACGCCGACGAACCCAGGCTTGGGCATGCACATCATCATGCTATGTACGAATTCGAAATTCATAACGGGTCAATATTAGACGAAGCTCTCGGGATGTCAAGCGTTAAACCGCAATTCGGAGCGATCCGACCTGATCTGGAACCGATATCGGAAGCAATCGAGACGGCGAAGCGACCCGCAGCGGGGAAAGGCATTCGGCTTATCCCGGCACCATGCCCGCCCGACGAACCTCGAGCCACGAGCCTGCGGCCCGATATCTCGAATCCGCTCAGAATCGCTTCCCCGCCTCTACGATTCCAAGCAACTGGTTTTGCGAATGAATGCCGAGCTTCTTGTAAATGCTGTAGATATGGCTTTTGGCTGTGGCAGTCGATATGTAGAGCTTGTCGGCTATCGCCATGGCCGTATCGCCTTCGGCCAAGCACTCGAACACATCGCGCTCGCGCGGAGATATCCCGAACCGGTCTTCGATGGCGTTGAGCGATTCGGCATCCGAGCGCTCGTCGAACGTCCCGTCCGGGCGGTACACGGTCAAATCGCTCGTGATCAGCGTCATGTACTGGGAGTTGGAGAAAGCGAGGTAATACGAGTTGAGCTTGGAGAAGAAATCTTTGATGAACAGGCTGTCGAGCACCTCGGGACGGGCGGCAAACCCGATTTCCAGATAGTACGGATCCTTCATGGGAACGGTGGCTAAATCGTTGTCGCGCATGATGTTGAGCGGGTCGAGCAGCTTGTAAAACGCAGGTACCACCGAGATGGCCTCGTCGGCAGCGACCACCTTGAAGCGAAAGGAGTTGTCGCTCGTAACCATCGATATCGCGTCGCTTCCGAATTTCGATTCCACAACGCGCCGAATGTCTCCCTTCGGCACGATCAACCGCTTCGACAGGATATCGGCTCTCGACAATGCCGGCCGCTTGGCGAGATCGGACCCCTTCGAAACCAGCACCTCATCGTAGGAATGCAGGTACGGCTGGTATTTGAACCCCTGCTGCTGCAAAGAGCGGACGAAGTGCGCGTTTCGCTCCTCGTCGATGCTGAACAGGCACAGCAACCCGATGACGGGATCGCCCTCATCCGACGACAAGAGCTTTTCCACCACCTCGTCGTTGTCGCACTGAAAGTACCGGGCACGCGCGGAGACCTCGTCGAAGCTGTCTACCAACGGGCCGAAGAACGCGGAATCGAAGCACACGTTGTTCAGGTAGGCGACCACCCCATCGTCTTCGCCGCGTTGCTCGTCCGCACTGAGTTCGGCGACGCATGCGAGCATGTCCGCTTGCGCACGCAGCATTTCGCTGGCATACGGCAACAGCGCCTCGCCGTAGCGGTTCAGCACCATTTTGTTCGACGTGCGCCGAAACAGCTTGCAACCCAACTCGGTTTCCAGAACCCCGAGCGACCGGCTCATCCCCTGCGAAGATATGAAATTGATATTGGCCGCAGCCGAAATGGACCCGTGCCGAGCAACGTCGACAAAGTACTTCAGATAGTTCGTCTGCATGACAACCCCCTGAGAGCCGCTATCCGCGCGCGAAGGGTTTGCACCGAGAAGCCTTCGTCGAAGGCAGGCAAGCAGCTCGCGCGCAGATGCCCCGATGCCCGATTGCGATTATAACCGCAATCGGGCATGAAACAACACCTCGGACCGATATCCCGCCTACGCGGGCCACCCTGAAAGCCCGAAGGCTTTACGGAAGGCCGAGCAAGCCGGCGGTCATCGGAGTGATGGTCACCGTGATGACGACCATCACCAAACTGGGAGCCCAGCCGACTTTCACCATGTCGCCGAAACTGAAGTACTTGCGGTCGCTCGAGTAGGACAGCAGCGGCACGCCGTCGAGCGGGAGCATGAGCGCAATGGCAGACCAGAAACCGACCATGGCACACGTTGCGGCAATGGAGCCTCCCATGCTTGCCACGATGGTCGCAAACGGTACGGCGATAAGGCCGGCGCATGCGGGACCTGCGGGAATAACGTTATGCAGAAGGCAGCCAAGCACAGACAGCGCGATGAGCGTAACGATGAGCGGCCATGCGGTCATCGGCGCCATCACGACGCTCACAAGCCAAGCGGTGGCGCCCGTGCCCATCAGCGCGGCCACCAAAACGTTGACAGCCATCATGAGCAGCATCATGCCCCAAGGCGAATCTTCCAAAAAGTGATTGAACTTGATGGCTTCGACGCCGGGGAAGAACATGAGGCCAAGGGCGAGCAGGCTGACGACCGTGATGTCGATAGCGGTGACCCAAGAGCTTGCGATCCAGATAACCATGGTGACCAGCATAACGACCAAGCCGGCAATCTCGTGGCGAGGCAGCTTTCCCAACGAGGAAGCGCGCTTGATGCCGGTATCGACCGCCTCCTGACTCAAGGCTTCGGGCTTGAAGATCTTGATGAGCGCGAACCAGCCGGCCGGAATGGTGATAAGGGCGAGCGGCACGCCGAAGGCCATCCATTGAACGAAACTGATGTGCACGCCGAAATTCTGCTCGATCAGCGACATGGCCAACACGTTGATGATGCAGCCGGAAGGAGTCATGGCACCGCCCAGAGCGGCAGCCCACGGAATGCCGATCGCTATGCACTTGGCAAAAGCGGATTTACCGCCCGTGGGGGTGTTGTTGGCATCGAGTACCGCATACGCGATGGGCAACATGACAGCCGTCAGCGGCAAGTTGTCCATAAGCGTAGAGATGAGCGCCGTGCCAACCATAAAACCCAGCAGAACGCGCGAAGAGTTCGTGCCGGCCCACCTGAGGATAACACCCGTCAAACGCACGGCGAACGAAGACCGAGCAACGAAGCATGCGAATGCGAAACAGCACAGGTAGAAGATGATCGCATTGTTTATCGAGGCCGTCCAAGCATCCGCTGCGGGTAGAATGCCCAGCAGGGGAACCAGACCGACCATAGCCCACCCCGTTATCGCGATGGGCATGACCTCGGTAACCCAGAACACGATCGCCACCACGAAAATGCCCAGCGACATCTTCCCAGCCCAGCTCAATCCCTCTGGTGTTGGGGTCACACCAAGCGCCACGAGCACGATGACTCCCAGTGCGATAATCCCGAAGCGGATAACCGCCGATTTCTCCTTCATTTCTTCCCCTTCGATCGTTTGCCAATGAAAGCTGTTGGGAGACGCTAGCGCAGCATGTCCACGAATACGTCATCGAGCACAACGTCTCGATCGGCGCAGTCGGCATCGAACTCGACCGCATCGTAGCCCGGCGCCTCTATGCGTACGCGATATGACGCTTTCTCGCACTCGCAATAGCGAAAATCACCGAACTCGTCGGTCTCCACCTGCGCAACAACCTCGCCATCCGCATCGAAGATGGTTACGGGTACGCCGATGATCACCTCGTTCTCACCGCGATTCGCCACCGTGCCGGCAATCCAGCGCTTCGGACGGTTGACGTAGTACACATGCGAGCCCAGGCCTTCCAGACGCTCGTCCGCAGCACCCGCGGCAATCTCGTCGGCGAAGTCCTCGATATCGCCCCAACGCAGTGCATCGGTCGCGCAAGCATCGACACAGCGCGGCTGCGACCAGCCACTATCCAGCAAATGCGCGCAACCCGTGCACTTCTGGGCAACTTGGGCGTCGCCGTTGAAGTACACCATGCCCAGAGGGCAAGCCTCGGCAAGGTCGCGGCGTCCACGCGCCTTTTCGGGGTCGATGACCACCAATCCGTCTTCGCGACGATAAACCGCTTCGGGTGCCAACCCGATCAGGGGACACGCGTCGCAATGCCCGCAGAACGTGGGCGTATACGCCACGCGCACGACCGGCATGCGACCGCGCTCCTCCTCGTCCACGCGGCACCAAAACTGCCCGGTCTGGGGCTGCGCGAGGGCGATAGGAGCCCAATCGTTTTCGCAATGTTCGTCTTTGCAAGCAAGCTGGCAGTTGTAGCAGCCGTTGCACCTGTTCAGATCAACTATCAGTGCCTTCATACCCGTTATGCCCCCTCGATGTAATCACGTACGTCCTGGCCGTAGGAAGCGTCGTAGTACCGGTTCCTGTTGAATTCTTCGGGATACTTCGCGGCGAGCTCGAACACGTCGACCTTCTCCACGCCCACCAAATAGCCGCTTGTCACTTCACCGTCAGCGTTTTTCGATGTCGTCGCCGTCGGGCAGATGAGGTTGATGGCGCCTCCGCGATCGAGTCCGCCCACACCCGACACGATAACGTCGGAGTTTGCGCCGTGATCCATGTATACGACTTCGGGACGAATGCGCTCGGTCACGCGAACGCCGCCCAGCACGCTGCCGCGCTCGTTGTACACCTTCACCACATCGCCGTCGGCCACGCCCACGCTCGCCGCGTCAGTCGGATGCATCCACAGCGGCTCGTATGCATAGCCGTCAGGGCCGATGACCTTGCACGTTTGAATCTCGCGCAACCATTCGACATCGTCGAACTCCGCATGCACGCGCCAACGCGGATGGTTCGACACGATGAGGAACGGGTATTTTTTCGCACGATCGGAGCTGCGGCGGTCATCATGGCCGTCGCCCGATTCGCGCCAATGCGCAACCGGACCGCGCAGCTCGTCGTCAGGAAACATCGTCGCCAACGGCTGCGAGTAGAATTCGATCAAGCCCGTCGGCGTCTCGAGCGGATTAGCTGCCGGATCCTCCGCAAACGGGGCCAGGCCGACCGGCTGGTCTTCCCACCCCTCTTCGGTGGGAATCAATTGGTAGCCTCGCTTTTTGAACGCCTCGAAGTCGCGATCTTCCTCGGGAATGCCGCAAGCTTCGTAGCCCTCCTTCACCTGCTGTTCGATGGTTTTGCCCTTCGTCATGCGCTGCACGACGCCCTCGTACACCCCGCCGAATTTTTCGAGCGCTCGGCCGATCTCCTGCACGGCGATCCAATCCGACTTCGCCTCCCCAACCGCATCGATTGCGGCCTCCTCAAACGTGACGGCGCTCCATTGCCCGGAGTCGTTGTCGGTACCGAAATCGCTGACCTCGAACTTCGTGCAGATAGGCAGTACGATATCGGCAAAACGGGCGTCGTCTTCAAACCACGGGGCCTGCACCAGATAGAACTCCAGATTCTCGCTCTTCAGGGCATCCTGGAACTCGTAGCCGCCGTTGAGGCTGGTCGTGAATGCCGGGTTGTCCGACCACAACATCTTCACGCCCGCATCGCCCTCGAGCGGGAACCGGAAGTGCTTGAACTGGTCTGCGCGCGGATCGGCAGCCGTCCCGTGCCCGTACCACTCCAGCTTCTCGCCGCGCAGAGCCTTGTGAATATGCACCTTCGGAACGAAACTGTCGCCGCCCTGGCCGATGAGGGGGCCGTTGTAGCAGGCTGCCGTGTTGGGGATAACCTTCGAAAGGGGCAGCGGGCTGCACGACGACATGCCGAACAGAACCCATTCGATGTACTTGATGGAAATGCGGCCCGGTTTGCCCACGCCCTGCATGGCCAGCAGATACACTTCCAAGCGAGCGGGCTCGTGGGCGAACGCCGCACGGATAAACGAGCCGCCGTTGCAGTGCGCGATGGAGACCGCATGGCTCGCCCAGTAACGAGCGAGCGCCTTGATGCGGTACGCGGGAATTCCGCAGATGGGCTCGGCCCATTCAGGCGACTTAGGTACGCCGTCTTCATTGCCGAGCACGTAGTACTCGAACCAGTCGAAGCCGTCGGAGTGCGTTTCGATGTATTCGCGATCGTACGTGTTCTCGGTCATCCACACATACGCGATAGCCAGCTGCAGCGCGGCATCGGTATTCGGAAACACGGGGAACCATTTGTCGGCGTGCACGACAGCCGTGTAGTTGCAATCGGGAGCGATGGCGATGTTTTTGATGCCGCAGTCCTCGAACCAAAACGCCATGCGAGAAGCCATCTGGCCGCCCCAGCCCCACGTGGTGGTCTCGAGATCGCACCCCCAGTACAGAAGCGCATCGCAATGCTGCGCGATATCCTGAGCAGTATTCGTAGAATGGGTGTTCTGCCCGACGGGATCCATGCCCCACGCATGTTTCGCCCCCCAGTACCAGCCCTCCCAGCTGTCGGGGTTGCGGTTCTGGATGGTGAAGCCGCCGCATTCCCCCAAAAGACGCGTCATGCAGCCGTGCGGAGTATTGATCGCCTTGCTCTCGCCGTGGCCGTCCGCTTGGCAAAGGATGGAATTCGGGCCGTATTCGTCGTGCACGCGCTTTATTTCTTTTGCGATGATCTCGCATGCCTCGTCCCAGCTGATACGCTCGTACTTGCTGGTACCGCGCATCTCCGGATGCCGATCGCCCCCCGGATTCCAGTCGACGCGCTTCATCGGATACGGAATGCGGTTCTTGGAATACGTGCGCCGCTTGTACACCAGCGGAAACGGTGGCATATACGACTTCATTCCCGGCTCGAGCGTCTTGCCGCCGCGACCGGTGATGGTCCAGTAATTAAGCTCTTCTTTCGTATAGTCGTTTTCAAAGTGAACGGGGCGAATGCGCGCAAGCCTGCCATCCAGCACATCGGCGGCGACGATGTTCGCACCTCCCCCGAACGACTCCAACCCGAGGTTGTGCACGACGGTTTTCTCGGAAATTATCAACGTCTGATCCCTTTCTCTCTTCTCTCGTTCGCTTTCGATGTAAGGCTATTGCTCGAGACGAGCGCGTTCTTCGGCTCGCACCTCGGAAATCTTTCTGTCGGACTTGACGAACACGATGACGGCTGCAGCGGCAAGCACGGCGAGCGGCGCCAAAACGAACTGCGCGTTCGCCTGCCACCCCGCGTTCGCAACGATGGGCGAAACGATGTAGCCGCCCACAACCTGCGCCACGCCCGTGGCAAACGCCATGGTGGCCAGCACGAGATCGGTTTTTTTCGGTTCGGGGACAAGCACCGGGGCAATGGCACGGGTTCCCGTGGGCACAAGCGCGCCGCACAAACCCATGAGGATGCTTGCAATCCAGGGGCCCGTCATGTCGGTACCGGGGGTAAAGTAGAAGAACGCCATGCACAGGGCCACCAGAAGATAACCGCCGGCGATCATCCACTTGCGAAAGTTAAGCCTGTCGGCAACCACGCCGAACGCGATGCCGAGCGGTATGGAAATGATAGCCGTCCAATTGGGAAGCATGGCCGAATCGAATACGCTCAGGCCTTTGACGTTCTGCAGGAACGTCGGATACAAAGTGTTGATGTTCGCAACGTAGTCGAACACCCATACGAAAAAGAACGCGCACACCACGAAACCGGCCAGCATGTAGTTGCGGCCCGGCTTTTTGCGGCGGGTGGGATCACCGTCGACCAACTCGTTTTCAGGAATGGCGGGCATCTTACAGCAAGCCAGCAGCCACACGATGGATACGATTTCCATGGCGATGGAAACGTACCAGATGGGTCTCCACGAGAACGCAAGCGCGGCCCCGCCGGCAGCATCGAAGATCATCGGAGCCGTAAAGAACGCGATAACCACGCCAACGGGCGTCCACTGCGACCAGACGCCCATGCACAGACCCTGATCCTTCAAGGGAAACAGACGGGGCATGATGTTGGGGCCGATGACGCAAATCAAGCCGTAGGCTACGCCCTCGAGCGTGCGTCCCACCAAGAACAACGCCGTATCGGGCGCGAATACGCAGATGAGAGAACCGACCAGCTGCAACACCGACGTAACGACGATGGAGAATTTTACACCCAGGCGCTGCATGACGAACATGCCGGGAAAGGCCAGCAGCATACCGGCAATGGAGAACACGCCCATGATCTGGCTGAGCATCTCAACGGACATTCCCAAATCGGCACCGATGAACTGGATAGCAGGTGCGGCTTTGAACTGGTTGAACGTCGCAGTAAAGCCGAGGAAGAACAACGCAGCGAAGCACAGCCAACGCTCCGTCGAGTCGAGCTGGCGACTCTGCACGCCATAACGAGAAACGGATGATGCCATAAATCCCCCTAACCTGATGAATGCCTGGCCGACCCGTTCGGCCACACCCAATCGAGCAACGGCGCAACTCGGCCGTTTCAAGAACAATTCTGACAGGCAGCCAGCCTCGGGAACATAAACAAGCAGGTATGCAGACCCGCAACGATTTGTTGACCGCTCATACTTGCGAGAGTCCCGACACCCGATCCCGGCCCTTACCGCCGTCGCACCCGATAACGCGTTTTAGGATCGGAGGCGAAGATGGGGCGCATCTGTGTATAATGGTTCGGATGAACAGCACAAGGAAAAAAATAGCGGTCGTGACCATGGGGGTGAAGCTCGGCGACGAGACGCGGGGCTACACCCGATTCCGTTTTCTTTCGGAACTGCTCGTCCGCGAGGGGTTCGAAGTCGACCTCATCACCTCGAGCTTCCAGCATTGGGACAAAGCCCCCCGAGACACGTCTCGCAGCTGCTATCGCGACCTCCCTTATTCGATCGTTTTCATCGACGAGCCGGGGTACAAGAAGAACCTCGACCTCTCGCGCATCAAAAGCCATGCGGTCGCAGCGAAGAACCTCCGGTCTCATTTCGACGAGCACGGATCCGAATACGCGCTCGTCTACGCGGAGATCCCGCCCAACGACGTGGCGCGCGTATGCGCGGAGTACGCCCACGAACAGGGAATTCCCTTTGTGGCGGACATCAACGATCTATGGCCCGAAGCCATGCGCATGGTTGTCAACGTGCCCCTCGTGAGCGATATCGCCTTCTATCCGTTCGCCCGCGATGCAAAACGCGTGTACACCCTGCTTTCGGGAGCTGTCGGCACCTCCGACGAGTATGCGATGCGTCCCGCCCAAGACCGCTCAGAGCCGTACCCGAAAACCACCGTATATGTGGGAAACGTACTTGCCGACTTCGACGCAGGCGTCGCCGAGCATCGAAGCGAAATCGAGAAACCCGAAGGCGAAGTATGGATCGTTTACGCGGGCACGCTCGGAGCGAGCTATGACCTTTCCACGCTCATCGAAGCGGCATCTCTGCTCGAAAAGACGGGCGTTGCCGCCCGCGTGAAGATTCTCGGCGACGGCCCCGATCGCAAAAAACTCGAGGAGCTCGCCTCCGAGCTCGCAGCGCCTGTCGACTTCCTCGGATACATGGACTACCCCCATATGGCGGCCTACCTCGATGCGTCCGACATCACCGTGAACTCGCTCGTAAAATCAGCCGTCCAGAGCATCGTGACCAAGATCGGCGATTACCTTGCAAGCGGACATCCCCTGATCAACACCGGCACGAGCCCTGAGTTCAGAAATCTCGTCAGCGAAAGCGGTTTCGGCGTGAACGTCGAGGCCGAAAACGCCGAAGCGCTTGCCGAAGCAATCGAAAGGCTTGCGGTCAATCCGAGCCTTCGTAAGATCATGGGCGCGAAAGCGCGCGCGGTTGCCGAAAGCGAATTCGATCAATCCCGCTCTTACCTGCGCATCGTCGACATGATCCGCAAGCTGATTTGATTTCTTTGCGCAAGCGCACCGCAAAGGCCCGCTTGCCCTATAATGAATGCCCATGGACGACAAGCGAAACATAGCATTCTCCCCGCCCGATATCGGCCAGGCCGAAATCGACGCCGTCGCCGACGCGATGCGCTCGGGCTGGATAACCACCGGACCGAAGACGAAGGAGCTCGAGCGAAAGCTCACCGAGTTCACGGGAGCCGCAGGCGTCGCTTGCCTCTCTTCGGCGACCGCTGCGCTCGAATGCGCCCTGCGGGCGCTGGGGATCGGCGAGGGAGACGAGGTTATCACTTCGGCGTACACCTACACCGCCTCATGCTCCCCCATCTGCCACGTGGGAGCCACCCCCGTGCTCGTCGACACCGCACCCGGCTCGTTCGAAATGAACTACGCCGAACTCGGCGACCTCATCACCGAACGCACGAAGGCGATCGTTCCTGTCGATATCGCCGGAAGGATGTGCGACTACGATCGCATCGAGGGGGTGCTTGCAACAAAACGGGTGCTCTGGAAGCCGGAAAACGACCTCCAGCGCCTCTTCGACCGCGTCATCATCGTCGCCGACGCGGCCCACTCGCTCGGAGCCGACTACCACGGCAGAAAGAGCGGCTCGGTCGCCGATTTCACGACGTTCTCGTTTCATGCCGTCAAAAACTTCACCACAGCCGAGGGAGGCGCTCTCGCCTGGCGCGATGCCGGTTTCGATTCAGATGAGTTCTACCGGGGAATCATGCTGCAATCGCTTCACGGACAGACGAAGGATGCGCTGGCGAAAACGCAGGCTTCCGCCTGGGAGTACGACATCGCCTTCCCGGGCTGGAAATGCAACATGACCGACATCCAAGCCGCAATCGGCCTCGTACAGCTCGAGCGCTACCCCGCCCTGCTCGCCCGCAGGCGCGAGATCATCGCCCGCTACGAAAAGGGCCTCGCCGACACCGATGCGATCCTGCTCGGGCATTACGGCGGCTGGGCTAATTCAAGCGGCCATCTCATGCTCGTGCGGATGCCGGGAAAAAGCGAGGCGTTCCGCAACGCGGTCATCGAGGTCATGGCCGAAGACGGCGTCGCGACGAACGTGCACTACAAACCGCTCCCCCTGTTCACCGCCTACCGCACGCTCGGGTTCGACATCGCCGACTACCCGAACGCCTACAGGCAGTACTGCTGCGAGATCACGCTGCCGCTTCATACGAAGCTTTCCGACGACGACGTCGACTACGTGGTCGCCTCGTTCAAACGCGCCCTCATCGAGGCGGATAGCAGAGTTTTGCAGGAGTCCGATTGATGTACGCCCGCTTCGGCAAGAGGCTGCTCGATATCCTGATCGGAATCGTCGCTTTACCCTTCGTTGCCATCATACTGCTCATCGTAGCCCCGTTCATCCACTTCGAGGACAAGGGGCCCGTCTTCTACAACGCTCCGCGCATTGGCAAAGGCGGCCGCGAATTCAAGATGTACAAGCTGCGCTCCATGAAGGTGAATGCACCCGACCTCACGATGCCCGACGGCTCGACCTACAACGGCGCCGACGATCCGCGCATGACCCGTATGGGTACGTTCATGCGCAAAACGAGCATCGACGAACTGCCCCAAATCCTCAACGTGATCAAAGGCGATATGAGCCTGATCGGCCCCCGCCCCGATCTCGAGAGGGAAACCGAGCTCTACGAAGGCGACGAGCGCGAGAAGCTCCTCGTAAGGCCGGGCATCACCGGATACGCCGCCGTGAGCGGCCGCAACTCGCTGCCTTGGCATGACCGGCTTGCGCTCGACGTCTACTACGTGCGCAACATCTCGTTCGCGCTCGATGCGAAGATATTCTTCAAGACGTTCGCGGTCGTCTTCGCCCGCGAAGGCGTCTTCGTCGACGAAGACGAGAACGCCTGAACCCCGGCCTATGCCGTTTCGGGAGCAGCCTCGAGAGCGCGGTTTTCGGCCTCTTCCGCATCGAGGAGCTTGTCCTCGGCTTCGAGCTGCTCTGCTTTCTTGACCGCGAGCAGCATGGCAAACGCGATCGCGCATATCCCCGCCGAGAGCTTGCCGATGAGCACCGGCACGATCATCGAAGGCTGGAAGTTGGCAGTGAAGGAAAGATGGTCGCCGAACAGAAACGCACAGCAGACCGCGAAGGCAAGCGTGATCACCTTATCGCGCGCCTTGAGGTCCTTGACCATGGCGAGCAGCGCAAGCACGTTTGCCGATGCAGCGAGCAGCCCGGTTGTCGCATCCGAGCTCAATCCGAAAACCCCACCTATTTTCGCAAGAGGCTTGGCAAGATACCTCCTGATAAGGTACACCATCGGAAACGCCCCGCACAGCATCATGCCGATTGCACCCGATACCTCGAGAGCCCTGAATATATCCTCTTCGTCAGCGATGATCGGATCGAATCCGAACGAGCCGAAAACAGTCGTAAACACGCCGGTAAAGTATTCGATGACAGCCAGCACGAACACGAGTTTGAGCACGCTTTCGAGTACGCGCCCAAATACGATGAAGCCTTTGATCATGGCATCCGGCGCAAACCGCAGCCCCAGGGCAAGGGCGACGCAGATGATGATGAGGGGAACAAGGTTCAATCCTATTTGTGCGAAACTCAAAGCAAGCTGATACGTCGCTTCGGAGTTGGTCGAAACAACCTCGCGAATAACGGGGTTCGCAACGGCGATGATGACGCTTCCCACCAGCACGCCGATCGGAATGGCCAAAAGCCCGCTCATAACGCCGAGGGCCAGGTACTTGCGATCTTTTTTCTGCAGCATCTTCAAAGCAACGGGAATGGTGAACACGATGGTCGCACCGGCCATATACCCCGTGATCATAGCCATCATCCAGCTCTCACGCGTTTGCGCAAGGGCGTCGGCGAGCTGATAGCCCCCCATATCGACGGCGATGAACGTTGTGGCCGCCATCGCAGGATCGGCGCCGAGCGCCCCGTACACCGGACCGAATACCGAACTCACGAATGCAGTCAAATACGGTGCAGCAGCCATGATGCCTGCGACGGGCAAAAAGATAGGCCCGATGGAATCGATGCCCGCCACAAACTGCTGCCCAAGCTCGCTTTCGGGCTTGATTACCGACGCAACGGCACCTGCAAAGGCACATGCCATGATGATGTAGACCACGATGGTCCCGAACAGTTCCATATTGCTTCCCTCTCTCGCATGCCGCGGCGGCGGCAGAACAAACTAAAGCCGTTGATGCATGTATGCTAGAAGACGATCCCGCGATGCCCGTCCAGAGCTGCCTACAAAGCCGCCTCGTAAAGCCCGATGGCATACCTGCCATACGTCTTCGCGGCGCGATACCACAGGTAGAGCCATTCCCCCACGGGATCGCCCGACGACTCTTTGTAAAGAGCCCAGACAAACCAGTAGTACGCACTTATCGCCGTATATGCGAGACAATGGCGCATCTCCGCTTCCGTCGGCTTCCCTTTGAAATACTCGGAAATCACGCCTCTCGCTTCATCGAGCGTGTAATCGGAACAGCAGATAAACGTACCGAGATCACTCGCGTAATCGGACATAGCCGAGTATTCCCAATCGATAAGGTACATGAAGTCGTCGCGGACGAGGAAGTTCGGATTGTAGAAATCGTTGTGGCACAAGCAAGGCTCAACTCGATCCGACTTCACGAACCGATCGAGAGCATGTGCTCGATCGGACAGCTCATCGAAATCGGGGAACGACGGATATGCCCGCTCTCCGAGCAGAACAACGATTTCCTGCGCCTTCTCGTACACATCAAAGTACCACTCGGACTTCTCTCCGCTTCCATGAAGCCTGCGTGCAAGAGCTAATCCTCTCTCAACATGCGAAGGATTGTGGTAGTCGAAATCTACGCAATCAGGCAGATACCGAGACAGCTTCCACCCCTTGCGAGGATCTTCGTATATGAACGTATCGTCGATGCCGAGCCTTTTGGCGACCTCCTGCGAATACGCTTCGCTTTCCCGGTTGATGATCTCAGCGGTTCCTGCGCCGGGATGTCGGTAGACGTACAGCCCGCCAAGGCACCCAAATCGAAACGAGAGGTTGGTGAGGCCCTCTTTAAGCGGAGCAATATCGACTATATCGATACGCTCGCACTCGAGAACGCTGCATATGTTGTCAAGAATCTCCGAATCGACGTTGTCGATAAAATCATGATCGAAGTCCCTCAGATCATCAAGGGAGTCGAACTCGAAAATAACACCGGGCTCGAAGGGGCGCATAACCATATCGAGATCTTTGATATGGTCGATGTAAATGTCCTCCCAAAGCTTTCCTGCGGTTTCGGGTTTTCCATAATCATCTTCCAAGAACCTCTTGAAGCGGTTTGAAAAATCCCGATCGAAATACACATGCCCAAGCATGCCGTAGGAATCGACGCCACCCACCGTAACCTTGACGATCCGGTTCCCCGGTCCGACCGTCAAGCAGTATTCGTCGGTCTCGCCTTCAAAATACTGGGCCGAATAGTACGCCTGATACTCGTACGGAGAAAAGACGTTCTCGGTGAAGTAGTCATCGGAAGAGCAGATGTACGTATTGCCAAGCTGCTCCTTCACCAGCATCAACGTAGAGTTGTTGTTTCTCGTCACGTAGTCGTCGTTCACTTTGATGGTAACGCCGAACGTATCCTCTAGATAGAAAAACGCTTCTTTCATGTACCCGACAACCACCGTTATGTCGTCTATGCCGGCCTCTTGGAGCTGACGTATCTGCCGCTCGATGAGCACCTCCCCCCGAACCTTTAAAACCCCTTTGGGCTTATCGTAGGAAATAGGGGCAAACCGCGACGAGAAACCCGCCGCCATGATGATCGCGTTATCGACGCGATACGGCTCCAATGCGGCAAATCCCGCAGGCGTAACCTCGTAAGATTTATCGAGAAGCCCCGCATCCAGAAGATTCTTGCACGCCGCGTTGGCCGTTCCAAGCGACGCGCCGATCGCTTCGGCGATATCGCGCTGCGACCCGACCTCGCGCAAAGCGCACGTCGAAAGAATCGAAAATTCGTTCTTCAGTAACTGCATGAAATATCCCTATCGTATTAAGCGTTCACAATAAGATATTTTACGATAATTTTGAACAATATTTACCAATAATTGATAAATATTTGTTCAATTCATATAAACTGTATTAATAATTGAACCTATGATACATAGGCGGCATCGATTTCCTGGAGTTCTCGGAATGTATCTATCTCGGCGATATCGTCAAACGAGCATTCCCTGATGCGCACGGTATAGTGCTCCGAGAAGTACCTCAACGCAACCTCGTCCCAATAACGCTCTTTACCGCCCGGCATTTCATAGGTTGCAACGATATCTCGAGAGAGCTTTTTCCCGTCCTCTGCAGTCCAGTACGAAATCCCGAACATATGATGGCAATCAACTCCCCCAACCGTCAGGTTGGTGATGACGCCGCGCTTCGTTTCGAAGCACCAATCATCGGTAACCTCTACGGGAACGCCGAGATAGTTGGAATCGTACTGGTACTTGGAAACGAGCTTGGGATTCGAAAGCAAAAGATCGGATTCGAGCACATAGGCGTTCTCGAGAAGGTCTTTAGCCGCCAAAGCAGACGATATGTTGTTTGCTTCGTTGTACTGGGGATTCTCTATGAATCGAATGTTCGGGTACTGATAGAGAAGCTGATCGAACTGCTCGGCAAGATAGCCGCGAACAACGTATACCTCCTCGATACCGGCCGCGTACACCGCATCGAGAAGCGAATCGATAATGCGTCGGCCATGCACGCGAATAAGGGGCTTGGGGGTATTGAGCGTAATGGGAACGAGCCTCGTGCCAAACCCGGCCGCAACAAGCACAGCCCGTTTTACCCGATACGGCTCCAACTCCTCGAGCCCACGCGAAGTAAGCGCAGCTTCATCGATAAGGTTGCGCTCGACAAGCTCCGACACAACCTTGTTTACCGTTCCAACCGAAAAGCCAACCGCTGCCGCAATCTCCCTTTGAGTCATGGGCGAATCGCTCGCCTCGAGGGTTGATAGTATCTTGAACTCTTTATACTCTAGCGAACCGCGCATTCCTGCCTGCTCCTTATTGCCCTTTTAATACCCGCCATTATCAGTTTAAGCACAACGTTCGTGCCGAGAATCATCAGAGAAACAAACGCCGTGCATTCGGTAAGCCGTTGCGCATCAAGGTCGGTGATGAGCAGCGCAAGCGGCATATCGAGCGTCGTGGCCAAAAACGCCACCGCCGAAATGGTCACCATGCAGTTAACGAAAAAGTACGAAAACATTTCAACGATGGTCTCGGACGTCTGAGGAATGAGAACATCCTTCAGAATGCTCGCCCGACTGATCCCCATGGTCGAGCCGACGGCTTCGAGATTTTCATTTACCTTGCCGAGCGAATTGTAGGCCATGAGGTACGGCGACGCAAAGAAGTGCACCAGATTTGCAAGAATGAGTATCGCAAACGTGCCATAGATGAAGGTCCCCTTGAAGAACAGCACATAAGACAAGCCGAGAACGATGCCGGGGATGGCGAGCGTTGTTATGGCAACGAGATGCAGGATCTTCGCCGAGCGACCCTTTATCCGCGCCGTAATATAGCCGGCGAAATAAGCAAGCAGCGTACCGATCACCGATACCGCAAGGGCGATCAGCAACGAGTTCACCCAATAGTCGCCAGCGTTCATATTGAAGGATCGCCCGACGTTTGCAAAGGTAAACGATAGGTCGATCGGATACTTGGTCACGAACGACACGATTGCAAACGAGCAGAGCGGCAGCAGAATGAACAAGGACATGCCCAAGCTCATCAAGTAGCCGAGCGCATCGCGTACCCGGTTTTTCGCAATGGCAAACCCCCTTGATACAAAAGAGAGCTTTCCCTTGTCGGCATTGAGCATATCGACGAGAAACGCTACCACGGCGGGAATGAGCAGTACGAAACCGATAGCAACACCGGTATCAAAATTCATCAGACCAATGACCTCCTGATACATGAGTACCGGAAGCGTCGTGCATTTGCCTCCCACCATAAGAGGAACGCCGTAATCGGTTACCACGAGCGTGAACGTGGCGAACACGGCCGATATGAGGGGCTTGCGAAGATACGGCAACGTGATGCTCAGAAACTGGTGCGTCTTGGGAATACCGAGAATATCCGCCGCCTCGTAAGGCAGCGCGTCCTCGTATTTGAGCACATCGTAAACAATAAGGAAAGCCGAGGGAAACGAATAGAGCACCGAACCCATAACGATGCCCCAGAACCCGTAGATGGACCCGTCAAGGAAAAACAGGTTCGTGATGATGCCGTTCGAGCCGAAAAGAAACACCAAACCCATTCCATGGGCGAGCGACGGAATGAGCATCGGCAGCGTCATGAGCACGCCGATCGCCGCCTTCCCGCGAATATTGGTGCGGCAGAGCACCCAGGCCATGGCGATCGCCAGCCCGACCGCGATAACCGTCGACGTCAACGCCACCGCAACCGAGTTGATGCATGCGGTAATAAACTGTTCGGTACCGAAAACCGCCTGGGCTCCGGGGTTCGCGAGGTTCGCAAACAGCCCCAGCAACGGCAGGATAGCCGCAAACAAAAAGAAAAGCGCAAGCACAATGCGCGTTACCGTGAGCCTTGCCTTTCCTCCTCCCACGATATCCTACGCCTCCATGAATCGCGCGAGAGAATCCATCTTGATGCGAAGGTTCTCGACCACGAAATCGGACACGTACTTGTCAGCCGGATTCGCTATGATCTCCTCGGGAGTCGCCAGCTGGTGGATCCTTCCTTCGCCCATCACCATAACGCGATCGGACAAAGCGAACGCCTCTTCCTGATCATGGGTGATATATATCATCGTCGTGCCAAACTCACGCTGAATGCGCTTGAGCTCGCCGCGCAGCGATAACCTTGTTTCCACATCGAGAGCGCTCATGGGCTCGTCGAACAGAATAATGTCCGGATTGAGCGCCAGCGTACGCGCAATGCTCACCCGTTGCTGCTGGCCTCCGGATAGCTGGTGGATCTTTTTGTCGAGGTGCTCCGAAAGCCCCAACTGATCGAGTACCGCGGTAGCGACTTCACGACGCCGAGACTTGAGTTCGGCATTGAACCTGAGCGCATACTCGACATTGCCTAAAACCGTCATGTTCTCGAAGAGTGCATAGTCCTGGAATACAATGCCCATATGCCGCTCATCCGGCCTTGCGCGCGTGATGTCCATCCCGTCAAGCGATACCGTACCCTCGTCAGGGGCAAGTAGACCGATGAGAATCCTCAGCGTAGTCGTTTTACCGCACCCCGACGGGCCGAGAATCGAAAGGAATTCTCCGTCATACACATCGAAATCAAGACCGTGAAGCGTATCGGACCCATCGAATCGCTTGGTAAGTCCCCTAATGGACAGCTTGGTCGTTTCGCTCATGGTTCAGTACTTCCACCTCTCTAGGAGCCGCTTCTTCTCGTCGATATCGAAAATGCCCGTCATATCGGCGTACTCGGCATCGGTTGGATAGTTCTCGATGGAGGTATCCTGCTCAACAAATACCCGATCGGGAACAAACTCCTGCTTATCGAGCAATATCCCCTTCTCGTACATCCAATCCATAACAGCTCGAACGGCCGGCTTGCCTTCCTTGCCCTCGATCACGGCAACTCCGTTCATCGTCCAAGGAGACCCCTCTTCGAATTCGACTATCTCGATCGGAACGCCTTGGTTGATCTCGGAAACAGCCTGATACGTAAGCCCCATGCCAATAAGCGCCTCGCCCTGGACGAGCGCGTTGACAGGACCCGAACCCGAAGAGGTGAACTGGTAAACGTTTTCCGCAAGAGCATCGAAATAGGCGAACGCCTCATCCTCTCCCCGTTCGTTCACGAGGCTTTTCACAAAATTGTAGCCAGTACCCGATGATTTGGGGTTCGGCATGCAGATGAGCCCTTTGTACTGGGGATCGAGCAGATCGTCATACGATTGCGGCACCGAAAGCCCGCGCGACTCAAGAGCCTCTGCGTTCACGGCGATACAGGCGCTCTCTCGCCTGAACGGAAGATATTTGCCCGTTCCGTCAAGGAGGTCGTCCTCGAATACGCTGAAATCGTAATCAAGGGGAGCAAGAACATCCTCGATCTGGCGAAGATACCCTCCCTCAAGCATGAGAATGATGTCCGCCTCGCTCTGAACGCCCTCGTTCTTGATGCGGGCGGCACCAGATCCCGTCGAGACGTAATGCAATCGGATATCGTACTCCGAAAGATCCTCGTGCATGGCGGCGAGCAGGAGCTCGTTGGCTTCGCCCTCCCCGCATGAGTAAATGACGACCGTGTTCTCGTTAGCCGAGCCGCAACCTGGCAACAGCATAGAAGCGGCGAACAGGCAACCGACGGCTATCGCCCCTCGACGGGTTATGGATCGCCCGGAATAACGACGCATTTCAAAACCCTGTTCTGTACATGTTTGAATAAGCATGCCAGTAAGTGTAGCGTGAACGTTCAATTATGTAAAGGAAAAGTCAAATCTGAACATGATAGGGAGCTAAAACCTGCACATCCCTTCGAAGGAAGCCGACAGGCTGCGGCCTCGCGAACACGGAGCTACCGTATGGCGCCGCAGCCTCCCCCGCTCTCGACAACCGATCGGTAGAACCGCTCGAGCCACCGAGCCGATTCCCCGATGCCGAACCCCCGCTCGCCAACCTCCGCAACATGATCGTGTCGCGCGTTCGCTTCGCGAAGAAGGGCAACGACCTCTAACGCCCACGCATCCGCACCGGCATCGAGCGGCATGCGCTTTGCCGAATCGACGAGCATTGCAGCCTGCGGCACACCCGTCGATGCCACAACGGGAAGGCCGGTCGCCTGCGCTTCGATAACGGCTATGGCCAACCCCTCCTTGAACGACGGGAACACGAATGCATCGAACGCCTTGAGCAGACCCGGCACGTCCTCCCTCACACCGAAAAAATCGACTGCATCCGCTATGCCGAGCTCGCATGCCTCCCGCTCGATCTCCTCGGCAAGGGAACCCCGGCCAACGCATGCGAGTCGCGCGCGCGGAAGTTCTTTTCTCACCCCCGAGAACACCTGCAACAAAAACCGATGGTTCTTTACCGGATCGAGCCTCCCCACGTGGCCTACGAGCGGTATCTCTTCATCGTAGCCGTACGCCTTCTTGCATGCCTTATGCATGGCGTCGTCGCAACGGTATAGATCAAGGTCTATTCCGTTTTTAAGGATGCTGAAGTTCGGGCCTTCCGTAACAAAGCGACCGAACCGATCACGGCCGGCCTCCTGCGAGCAGGCCATAAAGTAATCGGCAACGTACCGAGTTGGATACGAGAGGGCGCGAAACGCTATCTCGGAAAGGCTCACGGGGTATTTCTGGGCATGGCTATGGGCTATCGCGAAGCGATCCGCCCGTCTTGCCTCCGACAAATAGAGCGCCGCGCTACTCCCGATATGGCCATGGACGATCGGATGCTCGCCGTGCTCTGCAAAGAACGCGCGGAACGCCTTTCGATACGCGCGCGCGTTCGTCCCCTTGAACCTCGGAACACGAAAGATCCGTCCGCCCAGCGCTTCTATTTCCGCGTCGTAATCGCACGCCCTCTCTTCATGCACGACGAAGTCGAACTGTATAAGGGAGCGGTCGATCGCCCGGTACAGGTTCATGATCATCGTTTCGGCGCCGCCTCGGTCCATCGCGCCGATCACATGCAGGACCCTGATCATCGCCGTGTCGCCTCCCTTGGATCCGACTCAGCCCCATCATCCGTTTGCTCGGCGGCGATGCCCTTTTCCACGGCGGATCCACCATCCCCGATCCCCGCACGAGACCTCCTCACAAGCGCCACCAGGAGCACCGCAACACCGACAAGGCACGCGGCGGCGCCGGCAAAGCTCACGCCGTTCATGCCCCACAAGTTCACGCACAGAAAGCTCAGCGGAATCACGACTGCGAACGCCGCCACGTTGCCGAGGAAGTTCGCTTTGAAATCACGCAGAGCTATGAGCAAATCGCCGAAAAACCAAAGATAGGCCGTCATGATCGTCGAGAGGATGATAGGCTGCAACAGGTAAACGTAAGGAGCGATACTCTCGCCGTATAGCAGCTGAAGAACCCATGAACCGAAAAATTCAAGTGCAACCGAGCAAACGATCCCCACGCACGCAACGCCTGCGACGGTTTTGAGGAGCAAGAGTCTGAATCCCGCCCTGTCGCCACCGAAGAATAGTTTCGGGAATATATCCAGAAGGGGGCCGTACAGATAGACAGCGCCCATCTGTATGACGAGCGCAGGCGCGGCAACCGCTTGGTATATGCCGAGCGCCTCGTCTCCAACCGCCCAGAAGAGGTATTGCTTCGGCACCATGAAAATGGCGCTCGCCGCCACCGAGGCGAGGACCGCCGGGAACAACGTTTTAAAGAAGAACAGGGCCTTCTTTCGACCGATACCGATCCTGAGCTTCTCGAATTGGCTAGCCTTCGGGATATCGAACAAGAACAGAACGCCAAGGGAAAGCACCGTCATCGCGATGATGGCGATATCGAGGCTGCTCGTAGCCAAATAAGCCCCAACAAAACCCGCAAGAAGAGCCACCCCCTGTGCAATGAACGATTTGCCAATGTAGTCCATCCGACGGTTCTGCTGGTCGAGCCCGTGCAATATGTCGATCAGAAGTCCAACCGACTTGTAGATGAAAAAGAGGGCAATGGTAAGGAGCGCCTGCGGGTTCGTAAGACACGAGTACGCCATGCAGGCAACGAACGCAATCCCAAGCGTTATGCAGCGAAAGCCAAAGTACTCCCCTAGCTCGTTTTCCCGCTTGATGTCGGAAATCTGATACGTACCCATCTTGTAGTTGGCGAACGTACCGAACGTCCCGACGACCGTCATAGCAATGCCGAGCAAGCCGCTGTCGGCAAAACCGCCCATCCTCACAATCAGGACGGTCATGAGCCACTGGCAGCCAAGGTAAGTCAGCGATCCGACCGAATTCCAGATCATGTTCGCTTTGATCGACAATTGCTTAACGCTCATCGTTGCACCCTTTTGCAAAGCTGTCCGAACGGGCCCGAAGCGGATCCAATAGCGTCGTCACAGGGCATACGCCTCGAATACATGCACGTCCCTGTCTTCCTCCGCGGGAGGTGTGCGCCAATCGCCATACGTTTTCGTCAGGTATTCCTCATAGCTTTTCGGAATGAAGTAGCGGCGATCCTCGAACGGCACTTCAAGCGGCTCGAACCATGCTTTGGGAAGCAGCGTGCCGGCAACGTACTCCCCAATGATGTCACCGTAGAAATCGGTCTCGCGCGCACATGCGTTGCGCGCGTTCTCGTCGATCTTCCGAGCGGCAGCATAGGGATCCATACGCGAGAAGAACGGATGGGCGATGCGCTTCACCAACTTCACGAACGGACTCGAACCCACCGACGGGTCCGCCACCATCAGGCTTCGCACGAGCGCGAGCCGCGTTCCCCGCACATACGCCCTATCGCGAGCGTTGGGGGCTTCGTCAAGCGGGAAAATATCGACCCATACCCCTGTCGCATAGGTTTTTTGCACGAAATTCTCGTATACCTTCGTCGTCTTGTCGACCACCTTTACGAACGGGTAGATTCCGCTTTTGTCACGGTATGTCGCAAGGCCGAAGCGATCGGATGCTTTCGCTGCATCGAACTCCGCGATCAAACGCTCGTAGTCCGCTCGGGGCATCAAGATGTCCATATCGTCGTCCCATGGTATGAAACCGCCGTGACGCACAGCGCCAAGGCAGCTGCCGTATGCGAGAAAGTACGAAAGGCCCTTCTCTCTGCAAATGCGATCGATTTCATCCATGATTTCGAGCTCGATGCGCTTCATGTCATCGGTGGTGATTCGCTCCATCCTCGTCCTTCCGTCAAACCGAAGCATGCGCATCGATGGCGCCGCTGCCAAAATCGAGAACAAGGGGCGCGTGGTTCGTTCTCAGCTCCACGGGGGGTATTTCCCTATACGTCGGACCGTACCACGTCTCAAGATACGTTTTAGAATCATGGGGTATGGGCAGCGCAATTCCCTCGAACTCGCAGATAGCGGGAGGCAAAAGCGTCTCGATCGCGAACGGCGGATCGGGAGGATACGACATGGCGGCATAGCAGCCAGCCACCCCCCCTCCCTCGGCAGCTCGCGCTGACTCGTCGAAGGATCGGGCGATCCTCTCCGGCTCGAACAGCATCCGGCATATCCGGTGAGCAACAGCACAGGCGGCTCGCTCGAAAGACCCGAGCAGACCCCCATGAGGCACCTGCACGCTCTTCGCGTGATAAAGATACGACACACGCTGCCAAAACGTGCAGCGTGAAAACTGCTTCTTTCTGGCTTTTCCATCGGGAAAAACAGGGTCATACGGAAACACGTCGACGAATATGCCCTGATCGAATGAGGCCTCGATCGTCTCTTGCGTGTAAAACTTCGTTCCCCGTTTCCAGACCTTGGCAAAAAGAGGAGCGTAGCCCGGGGTAACGCCCGGAATGCCGATCTCGTATTCATCGCCAAGATCCTCTTTCGCCGCTTGGAGGAATCGCTCGTAATCGTCTCGGAGCATGCCGATGTCGATATCATCGTCCCACGGTATGAAACCGCCGTGACGTACCGCGCCCAAGGCGGTACCGGAATCAAGAAAATAGACAATATCGCGAGCGGCGCACAGCTCGTCGATTCGTTTGAGTATCGCAAGCTCTTCAAGCTGCAGAGCTCTCAGCACTTCGTCATCGTACGTCATTATCGACGCTTTCCCGCTTCGTCTTATAGCGCTCATGCCGATCCTTGTCGCGCAAGGCTATCTCCTGAGCAAGAACGTCAAGTCTCTCCCTCAAGCTGGAAACCTCGACGGTGAGAGTAAAGCATTTGATAAGCAGAAGAGCGATGACGCAGAGGAAGATAAAATTCGAAGGCGACTCGATGCCGATGAGACCCGAGAAGAAGAACACAACCGAGGGGAACACCGCCGCGATAACCAACGCCACGGCGAAAAGGAGCCAGAATACGGAATTAGCAACGCTCATCTCGGTTTTCTTCAGCTTGCGAAGCACGAACGCAAAGACGACAATCGCGCCGAGAACAAGGACGATACGATAGTTAATGCTCATAGGCGCATCACCTGAGCCACTGTACGATCAGAATCGACACGAACGCGCGTGCCATGTACATAATCGATTTCGAGAAGCTCAGATAGCTTTCGCCCGTCTCGCGCTCCCTCATCTCCACCTGGACCTCCACGACCTTAAACCCCTTGCGAATGAGGTTGGCGAGCGTATCGGGCTCGGGACCGAAATCGTAGCGCTTCACGAACTCGGCCATCGCCCTTCGGTTGTACATGCGCATACCCGACGTTGGATCAGAAAGCCTCTTGCCCGTTGTGAGTCTGATGAGAAACGATATGAGGGCCGAACCGGCCATGCGAGCAGAAACGTCTTTTTTCTTCGTTACGAACCGCGAGCCGATGACGATATCGGCACCCGACTGCTCCATCGCTTCGAGCAGGGGCTTGATGTATTCGGGACGATGCTGTCCGTCGGCATCGAACTGGATGGCGCAATCGTATCCTTGGCGGTCGGCATACTTCATGCCCGCCTGGAAGCCGCTCGACAAACCGACGTTCACGGGAAGATCGAGAAAGTTATAGCCCTCTCGGCGGCACAGATCGCCCGTCCCGTCCGTTGACCCGTCGTTGATGACGAGGATATCGACATCGGGTGCAACCCGATCGAGCTCTCGTATCGTTTCGACAATACAGTCCTGCTCGTTGTAGGCAGGTATGATCGCAAGTAGTTTCATGGCTCCATTATAGTCTACGTACCCGATGCCTCACCGCGCAGAACAGCATCTGCACGAATAGCATCGCACCATCCGCAAAGAAGAACAAGTATAATGCTTGTCGGCGCTCGTGGCGAACGAACGCGCCCTGAACCCGATCAACTGCACAGGAGGAACCCGTGCCAACCGAGACAAAGCCCTGTATCTGCATCTTCTCGGCGCTGTACTCGCCAGCCGTCGGCGGAGTCGAAACCTATACGGGCAACCTGGCACGCGCGATTGCCGATCTCGGGTACCGCGTCATCATCGTCACATCGAACACCCACGATGCCGCCCCAAGGGAAAACGACGGAACCATCGAAATCGTCAGGTTGCCGTGTCGGCCGCTTTTGGGTGGACGCTACCCCGTGCCGCGCGCAGATCGTTCGTTCAAGGAGCTGTGGTCGTGGCTCGGACAACAGCAGATCGACTACATCATAGTGAACACGCGATTCTACCTGCTGTCGAATCGCGGTCTCCGCTTTTCCCGAGAACGCGGCATCACCCCGATTCTCATCGAGCACGGGTCCGCGCATCTCACCATGGGAAACCCCCTGATCGACAAAGGCGTTGCATTCGTCGAACACGCGCTGACAAGCATCGGCAAGCGCTACCGCGCATCGTACTGGGCGGTATCGGCAAAATCGAGCGCTTGGCTCAAGCACTTCGGCATAGCGTCGCAGGGAGAACTGTCGAACTCGATCGATGCCGACGCGTACTGCGCGCAGGCAAGCAAGCGGTCGTACAAGGACGAGCTCGGCTTATCCGCCAGCGATTTCGTCGTCGCATTCGTCGGACGACTTGTGCCGGAAAAGGGGGTAAAGGAACTCGCCCAGGCCTCCCGCCTGCTCGAAGACAGAACCGACATATCGTTCATCGTCGCCGGAGACGGCCCCCTGAGCGAAGCGGCGTCGCAGCAGGCATCAAGCAGGATGCACCTTCTCGGTCGCCTCGATCCCCCCGACATCGCGGCTCTGCTCGCGCAATCCGACATTCTCTGCCTCCCCTCGCGCTCCGAGGGATTCGCAACTTCGCTGCTCGAGGCGGCGGCATGCTGCACGACCGCCGTCGCCACCGAAGTCGGAGGCGGAAGAGAACTGATGCCCGACGAAGCTTACGGCACCATAATCCCGAACGCAGAGCCTCAGACAATCGCGGATGCCATTCGCCGAGCAGCCGATCACCCCGGGCAAACCGCCGACAAAGGCCGACTGCTGGGAAAACTCGTACGAACCGATTATTCCTGGGAAAAAACAGCGAGAAGGGCAATCTCCGCATGCGAGAGGGCTCAGCGGGAAGCGGCCGGCGAAGCGACGGAATAGCCTATTCGACGACAGGCCTTCCTATCGAAACATAGCGCACGCTGGTGCCCCGAAACGCATCGAGGGAATACATGTTGCGTCCGTCGTATATCTCGGGAGTACCCATGAGGCTTTGATACTGATCGGCAGTGATCGAAGCGAACTCTTCCCACTCGGTAAGGATGAACGCCATATCGGAATCCCGCAATGCCTCGTACGGATCTCCAGCGTATTCGAGAACGCCCAAAGATGCCGGATAGCGCCCCTCGAACGCAGGCATGCCGCACGGATCGTACAGCACCGTTTGCGCACCTTCGTCAAGAAGCATGCGCACTACGTCAAGAGACGGAGCGTCTCGAAGATCGTCGGTATCGGGCTTGAACGTGAGACCGAGCACCGCAATCCGCTTGCCCGCAAGAGATCCGTAACGCTCCTTGGCTTTCGCTACGAGCATCGTCTTTTGGGCGGTATTCACCTCGATGGCCGCCTTGATCGTCTTGATTTCGTGCCCGTGGCACGTGCTCAGCCAATGGAGGGCCTTCGTATCTTTGGGAAAGCACGAGCCGCCGTAACCGATACCCGCCCGTAAAAACTTATCGCCGATACGGGGATCTGCCCCCATACCCGCAGCAACGCGCTCGATATCGGCGCCGACCACATCGCACAGGTTGGCTATCTCGTTGATATAGGATATTTTGAGTGCCAGAAAATCGTTGCTCGCGTACTTGACCAACTCGGCGCTGCGGAGATCCATGACCATCACCGGGGCATCGAACGGCTGATACAGAGCACGCATGAGATCAGCGGCGTCGTCGTCCTGAACACCGACAACGATGCGGGCGGGATACAGCATGTCGCGTAGCGCAGTTCCCTGCGAGAGGAATTCGGGGTTCGATACCACGTTGAACCGTCGACCCGGGGCAGAGCCCGCTATATCGTCGAAATAGGCCTGGATGCGATCATTCGTCCCCGGCGGAACGGTTGACTTGACGACAACGATGCATCCCCGCTCTCTACTTTCGGCTATCTGGTCGCACGCCTGCATGACATACGACAGCTCGGCAGAACCGTCGGCTTTCTCGGGCGTCGGCACTGCAACGAAGATAACATCGGCGCTCTCGTACGCTTTGCGATAATCGGCAGTGAACTCGAGATTGCACGACGATTTCGCCATAAGTTCCTCGAGGCCCGGCTCGAACAGCGGCGATGCACCGCCTCTCAGCAACGAAATCTTGCACTCGTCGATATCGAGACCGATTACGCGATGGCCCTTCGAAGCGAAAACAACTGCAGCGACAAGGCCTACGTACCCGGTTCCGCATACGGTGATGTTCATCCTGATTCCTTCTTCGACAATACGTCTTTTATCGCACAGGGAACGGCCATGACCCTCCGCCCGACCGCATACGTATGCGAGTCCAGCACCTCTTGCTTTTCGCGCTGAAGCCGATCGATCGCCTCGTCGCGCCACGCTAGCTCGCCGTTCAACGCAGCAGTATGCTCGCGCAACCAGGCAACATCGCTCTTCAAGTGAGCGACTTCGGATGCGAGCAGCAAACCCCTGCACTGCGCTCCAAGGCGATCGGTCTGCAAGATTTCGGCCGCCGTTCGCTCCCTCTCATCGAAATAGAACCCCCTTGAGGCGTCCAGGGGCAACTTTGGCGCAAGCCGCTCTCCCATCTCTCTCACAAGCCCGTTGCGTGCGTCGTCTTCAAGCGTCTCAAGGTTCCACAGGGAGAAGTTGAGACACCAATTGACATAGCTCCGCTCGAAAATGTCGTACATATCGCGGTCTTCGAGTCCCTCGCCGATGGCTATAGCAGCTTTGATCGCATTGGCCCACGATTTGCTCCTCGTGCGTTCAAGCGATGCGGCATTGTTCGTTCGATGCATGACAAGCGGCTCGTCGACAAACGCAATAGCATCCGCAAGCATGAGCGCCATGAATACGAAATACGCGTCGTTCGTGGTCCGCAGATCCTGGAATGCCAGATCGTGCTCCCGAACAAAAGCGGATCGAAACAGCTTGTCCCACGGCCAACCGACGCAAAAACGGAACATGACATCCCGAAGCGAACGTCCCGAATACACCTTGGCGGGATCGACGAAAAGCAAGCTGAAGTCGATTGGTTTGACTTCTTCGGTTATATCGTCGAAATAATTCGAGCGGCATATTGCAACATCGGCACTCGTTTCGATGGCCCGCGCAACCAAGCTTTCAATCATGCTCGGCTCGAAAAAATCATCTGCGTCGAGAAACGCCGCATATTCGCCGCGGGCGTGAGCGAACCCATGGTTTCGAGCTACGCCCGCATAGCGATTCTCTTGAGTGAGAACCGTTATGCGGGCGTCTCCTGCCGCATGTAGGCGTATCCGATCAAGCGTATCGTCGCTCGAACCATCGTCTACGACGATGATTTCAAGATTAGCGTACGTTTGGGCTTCGATGCTTGCCAGGCATCGATCGATGTACGAACCCACGTTGTATGCGGGAACGATTACCGATACGAGCGGAAACTCCGCTCCCGGCGATTGACCGTCATCAACCATGCTGCTACCTATCTTCCCCAAGTCTCCTCGCAACGATCTTCAGAGTTTCCGCAAGCCCATCGTACTTCGCGTGAAAGCGGAACAATGCAAGAGAGCCGCCGCTCTGCGCCTTATTATAAGCCGCCTGCTTTTCGATTTGGAAGTTGTATTCGGCACAATACGCTTGCGGGTCGGCCATAATCTTATTGACAGCCGTCCACTCCTCGGGCCAGAACAGCGATTCGTCAAGCTCGCCTTTGGCGGATGCCTCCCGATATTCGGCCGCATAGCGTTCGAGAAACGGCATTTGGAACTCGGGGGCCAAAAGCGAGAAGGCGAAGTTCAGGTTGTGCATCTTCTTGTAATGGAACACCCCGATGAAGCGTTGCTCAAGCGCGGGATGAGCAGCCAGAAAGTCTCTGATCCACGCATACTCGTCGGGCATGCAGAACACTTTGTTGTTCTGGTTGATCGACGACGCCGCATTGTCCTGGCGGTAGCAGTAAAATGCCTCGGGCACCGCGTATATCCGCTTCGCCCAGCAAAACGTCTGGAACCAAAACCCATTATCCTGGTACGAGGCGCCGGGGCTTTCATGGTGCCTTATGTTGTGCTCGCGGATAAAATCGGTGCGGTAGATGCCGGTCCAGTTAAGCATCTGCATATTGAACACGTCGAGATTATCGGCAGGGTTCATGACCGTATTGTAGTACTCGCTGTGCGGAGTCAGCTTCTCCTCCCAGAATACGCGTTCGCCGTTTGCGCCCGTCTTGAACTTCGTGAAGTCGGAGCGAACGAAATCGACGTTGTTTTCTTCTGCGGCCGCATAGAGCTTTTCGTACATGGTTGGAAGAATGTAGTCGTCGGATTCAACGATGCCGATGTACTCGCCCGTCGCCATGTCCATTCCCTTGTTCATGCTATGGCCGTAGCCGCCATTGGGTTTGTCTATGATCACGATGCGCGAATCGCGCGCGGCGTAGGACTTGATAACATCGAGCGTGCCATCCGTCGATCCGTCGTTGACGCAAATCGCTTCTATGTTCTCCAAGGTTTGCCCCAAGACGCTATCGAGCACCTCAGGGAGGTATGCCTCGACGTTGTAGCAAGGAATCACAATCGAAACAGCTGGCCGTACGGCCCCTTTACCCTCGCTCATAACCCGTCTTCCTCCTTGTCGTATCGGTCCGTTCCGCCTCTCGGGCATCCGCAAACAAAAGAAGTGCGCCGCGGTCCTTCGCAAGTCGCTTCTCGTCCCGCTCCTCGCCCTTGATCTTATCGATGGCCCAGTAGACCACATCGCCTATAGCGGATTTGAACCCCCTCTTCTGAGCTTCAGCGAAAAACGCCGTCACGTAGCTGAGGCGGGGATGCTTCTCATTCTCGCGCGGGTTGCAAGGCGCATTTCCCCCGAGCTCCGCGAGAAGGCTTTCGTATCGTTCGATGCAGTCGGGCATGAGAGTAAAATACGCTGTTCCATGATACGAAAGCTCGATCTCGGGAAATCCGCCGCCTGCCAGCTTCTCGATGAGTTCGCGGCGAACCGGCCCCTCGGGAAGCGTTTCGATATTCCAAAGAGTGTAGTCGAAAGCCCAATTGAGAAAACCCCACGACATTCGCTCGTAGCGAACGGGGTCTTCCTTCAGCTTTTCTTTTAGCAGGCATATCCCCCGATAAAACTCAGTCGGATTGGCGGTGCGGGTGTTTGACACCGACCCCGTGCGGTTGACGCGATGCCTGATGAGCACTTCATCGAAAAAGCTCATTCGCTCAGCTAGCACGAGCGAGAGAAACACAAAATACAGATCCTCGCTATTGCTCATAGCGGGAAATCTGAGACTATGCGCTTCTATGAACGAACGCCGATACAGCTTATCCCAAGGCCACCCGATAAACGCCATGAGAACGTAGTCGTACATGTCCGAACACGAAAACGGGTCCTTTGCGGGAATCTGTTCGACCTTGGCTGTCCACGGAGCTTTCGAAACGGTTTTCGTACGATGATCGTACTCCGCCGAGCGGCACACGACAACATCGGCTGCCGTATCGATAGCCCGGCCGTGAAGCTTCTCGATCATCTCGCGGTCGTACAGGTCATCGGAATCGAGCAGCATAACGTATTCGCCGGTAGCCAGATCGAGGCCCCTATTGCGAGATTGCGCTGGACCAGCGTTTTCCTGGGTGTAGACAGAAACCCGATCATCGTCGGAGGCATATGCTTCGAGAATCTCAAGCGACTTGTCCGTCGATCCGTCGTCAATGCAGATAACCTCGAGGTCGCGATACGTCTGCTCAAGCACGGAGTCCATGGTTTCCCGCAGGCACGACTCCATGTTGTACACCGTAAGGACTACCGAAACTCTATCCGCCACACCAACTCCTCAAATCAACATCGCTACGTCTGAGCGGGAATCGTATTTCCCGTTGACGTATGATCTTAACAATACAAGGGGAACCTAGCCAACGAAAACGGGCAAAGAAACGCCTATTTCACCTTTTCAGCATCACGCCCCGAGGCCTTCTGCCTCGAGAAGCCCCCAAGGGCCCTGCATGCGCCAGCCAGCCCCTGTGCTCTCAACCGAACAGCGAACTCCCGAGCAAGATGGCGCATATAAGGCCATGATGACAGCTTTGGAGTATCGGTCCTCCCGATCTGCTCGAGGTAAAAGCGCTTTTTCGCAGGAGAGAGCTTGGGGTGGCCGAGCACGAGATCCTCCCTCATCGTGAGAAGGACATCGCGTATGCCCGCCTTGATGCGAGGGCTCTCCCAACCCCCTTGCGCAATGATATCGTCGATGTAGTTGAAACCCCGTTGGTAATGAGCCTGCCACACGAGTGGGTCGTCCACCCCGCAAGCGGCAATGCCTTGAGTCATGTCCTGCCACCTGGCCAAAGGCATGGCAAGCCGCTCCTCGTCAACGGGCCTCCCCTTGCCCCCTGAAAGCTCGTTGCGATAGCAATAATGCATTGCATCGAGGTATACGATACGTTCAGCCTGGCAGAGGGTATCGACGAGAAACGGATTATCGGCCCAGCCGGCACCAGGATAAGCGTGAAAGCGGATACCCCGTTGCGATAGGAACTCGCGCCGATACAACGCGGACCATATCGCGGGGTGCCCTTCGAGCAATTCGGGGAGCTCATCGACGGTATGAACCGTGCGCGAGGTAGGAAGCCGTTTATACAGATACCCCGAAACGATACGTTCAACTGACGGATCGTCCCAATCGATCACATCGAACCACGCTTCCTTCGCCACGTCGATCTTCCCGGAAAACGAATCGACGAATGCGAGCAGGTCCTCGTACATGGTTGGCAAGAGATAGTCATCCGGCTCGACGATGGCAACGTACTCCCCCCGCGCAAGGTCAATTCCGCGATTGCACGTCGCACCGTAGCCTTCGTTTTCCTTGTCGACAACGCGCAATCGCCCGTCACGGGCCGCATGATGCTTCATGATAGCGAGGGAATCGTCGGTCGAACCATCGTTCAGGCAGATGATTTCCATATCGTTCATCGTTTGCGCACGAACGCTGCTCAGGCACTGATCGAGAAAAGCGCCTACGTTGTACACGGGAACGATAACCGATATGCGGGGAGCCTTGCGCGACGTATCCATGCTAGCGCCCCATGATCGCATCAAGCCTGGCTGCGTCGACGCCGAGATAATGCATACCGAGAGCCTGCCGATATCGCGCAGCGGTTAAGGCGGCAAATGCGGGGTATTCGCGCTTGAGCCACAAGCGAAACTCTTTCGCACGTGAAGCGCCCCGCCGCCTGTCCTTGTCGAATATGAGCAGCACCTTGTAGTGGGTATTGATGAGCAGCTGGGTTTTCCTCACCAGGTACTCGTGAATAGGTGCGCTGAAACCATCGGTTTCCGAGAATCGCAGCAACTCCTTCACGACCGTTTCGTGATGCGAATACCGCTTCACCCAATTCTCGGCAGCAACGCTTTGGTTCGCGTTGCCAACAAGATACTGGTAGATCTCAAGGGGAATAAACGTAACCGTATCGGCAAAACAAGTTGCTTTGACGATGTATTCGTAGTCGACGTAGAAGATGCCCTCGAGTATGCTGATGCCATGCTCTCGCAACAGGGAGGTCTTCACCGTCAGCGTATGAATGGCTATGAACGATTCCGTATCATGCAGATTGCATATGTCGGCAAACTGCAATTCTTTGTCCACCTCGATATACGCTGGCAACTCCACGAGGCTACCGCTCATCGAGCCCATATCGACCTCGCGTTTCTCGTCGACAACGATATCGGAATCGATGGAGCGAAGCCTATCGAGCAAGGTGGCAAGATTGTCGGTGTCGACCCAGTCGTCTCCGTCCACAATGCGGAAATACGTTCCTGCCGCATGGGCGATACCGGCGTTGATGCCCGACCCATGACCGCCGTTCTCTTTATCGATGAGCCTGAAGATCGTCGGATGGGACTCGACGTAGCGCAAGGCGATCTCCTTGGTCGAATCGGTCGAGCCGTCGTTGACGATAAGAACCTCGAGATCGTCTGCAAACCGGTCATCCGCAAGAGAACCGAGACCTCGCTCAAGGTACGCTTCGACGTTGTAGCAGGGCATGGCGATGGTGAGAAGCTTTCCCATGGCTAACTATCCCCCTTCCGGCCAAGCCGCGAAAGGGTGTCGTACGCCTTGAATTCGTACCGCACGAGCGACGGGCAATGCCTGAGCTGCCAAGCCACCGCCTTCTTTCCGAAAGACAGGGGGGATTCCATAAGACGGCGATAGTTTTTCTCGAAGTCGTCGAACAACCGGGTCACCGTACCGTCTTCGTCGAGCGCCGGATCGACGACTCCGAACCGAGCCCATTTGACGAGAAGCGAAAACGAGCTTTTCGCCGCACGATCTTCGGCGAGCTTCAACACGCGGTCGCTGCCGAGCGCACGCGCAAGTTCGACCATGAGGCGATCCGCCTCGATGAGATCGAGACCCCGCCTGTCGAGACCGCCGTTCGAGATGCTTCCGATATTTTGGAAGTAGAAGTATTCGATGCGATTCGAAACGGCAACTTGTTTTGCATTCGGAAGAAGCTTGAAGTTGGCGACACGGTCCTCACACGTCTTGCCGACGGGAAAGCACTCGGGGCCGCATGCGTCGAACAGACTGCGACGATACAAACGGTTCCACACCGCATAGCGCTCATCGAAAAGCATTTCGGCGAGCGCCTCCTCCGCAGTCAAGGTTCGCACGCACTCGTTCGGGTTATCAACCTGCCGCTCACCCGAACAGAGCACGTATTGAATCTGAGCTACGTCGCTTTCGGTTTCCGTTGCGACGCGATGCAGGGTCTCGAACATAGTGGGGGCGATCCAGTCGTCAGAATCGACGAAGCCGATGAATTCCCCGATCGTTGCAGCCACCCCGTCGTTACGCGCCGCGGACAGGCCCTCGGTTCGCACATGACGCAAAACCCTCGCCCACGGATGCCGCTGCGCAAAAGCATCGCACAACGCCGCAGAGCCGTCGGTCGAACCGTCGTCAACGAGAATGACCTCCTTGTCTTGGAACGTTTGCCGCTCAAGCGACGCCAAGCACCGAGGCAGAAAGCTTCCGGTGTTGTACACGGGTACTACAATGCTGACGGCAGGCGCAGACATGCTATTCCCTCATCGACCGATAAGCGGCGCATACCTCTTCGACCGTACCGTTCATACGCAGATGGCCCTTCTCGATCCAGATGGCTTTCTCGCACACCCGCTCCACCTGCTCGATGCTATGGGACACGAACAGGACCGTCGTGTTGTGCTTCTCGATAAGCTCGCCGATCCGCTTCTCGCACTTCTCCTGGAAGAACATATCACCGACCGAAAGCGCCTCGTCGACGATAAGGATATCGGGCACGATGACCGTAGCCACCGAAAAGGCGACGCGGGCGATCATACCCGACGAATAGTTTTTCATGGGAAGATCGAGGAATTCGCGTACTTCGGCAAAATCGACGATTTCCTCGAAATGCTCGTCGATATAGCTTTTGCGATAGCCGAGAAGCGCGCCGTTGAGGTAGATGTTCTCGCGCGCGGAGAGCTCCATATCGAAACCCGCCCCAAGCTCGATGAGCGGTGCGATGTTTCCGTTTATGCTGCAAGCACCCTTCGTCGGCTCGAGCACCCCGGCAACGATCTTGAGCATGGTCGATTTGCCGGATCCGTTCGTGCCGACGATTCCGTACACGTCGCCTTTATGCACCTCGAAGCTCACGGTATCGAGCGCGATGAATTCTTTGAAGAAAAGCTCGCGGCGTGCAAAGGCGATGAAGAACTCTTTAAGGCTGTTGAGTTGCTGGCTCGCCATGTTGAACACCATGGTAACCGCATCGACCTTTACGGCAAGATCGAGCTCGTCCATTTCCTTGGAGCCGAGCGGGCGGGCTAGGTTCTTGTTTTTCTTCATATCGACAACCCCACACGGTTAGACATAGAGGATGAATTTCTTCTGCGACCGGTTAAACACGGCAACGCCGACCACCAGCGTGATAGCCCCCATCGCAAAGCAAACGAGGTTCATCTCGAGGCTCGGCGTTTGAGCCCACAGAGCAATCTCGCGAAAATACGTCACGTACTGGTACATGGGATTGAACTCCATGATCGCAATCATAAATTCAGGCAGCCTCTGGATGGGATAGAACAGAGGTGTGGCATAGGTCCAAGCGGTGATTACGACGCCCCACAGGTGAATGACATCGCGGAAGAACACCGTAAGCGTAGCAAGAATGAGGGCGAGCCCCGTGCAGAACATGATCATATAGACGAGCAGCAGCGGCAGGAACAGAATATTCCACGTTGGCGCCACCTGGAAAAACAACATGACGATGACAACCGCAATGAGCGATATGACGAAATTCACGAGTTCGAAAATAACCTTCTCGAGAGGGAACACCATCTTGTTGATACGAATCTTCTTAATGAGCGATGCCGACTCGATGATCGACATCATGCCGCCGTTCGTTGCCGCAGCCATAAAGTTGAACAGCGTCGTCCCAAGAATGAGATAGAGCGGGAAGTTCTCGATATCGCCCCGAAACACGAACGAGAACACCGCCGAAAGCACGATCATCATGAGCAAGGGGTTGAGAATGGACCATAGCACGCCCAGAACACTGCGACGGTACTTGAGTTTAAAGTCCTTCGAGACAAGCGATGAGAGGACGAAACCATCCCGTTTGAAATTGAGGTGCCTCGTATTCATATATGCTGCAAGCCTTCGCTTTCATCCAGTTCATGCAAACGAATAACCAATTAATCATAGCATGCAAGCCTGCGACCCGAGAAGGTCTCCACGACTCCCACGCAAAGCGGCCGCCAACGCCCAAATACGCCCGTGCATCGTGTTGCATGCGGGCATCGGCGCACTTCGGAGCCGATCCGCTTACATAAAGAAGCGGATCACATACGCAAGCGAAAACACGTTCACAAGGACCATCGCAATGCCGAAAAAGAGGTTCGGAAGCCTCGCTGCCGGCGTTTTCTCCCTCAATACGAGCGCGCACAGCACAAGGAAAACCGGGGGAATAAAGTAGCGACCCTGCATCCAGGTAACGGCTGTAGGTCCCGCAAGCGCCTCCCACAACGCCAAGAACAACAAAAGCGATTCGATTGCGCCGAGAGCGATCAGGACAACCCGCTCCCATGGCCTGAAGAGATCCTTCCGCTCGCCGAAGCTCGCAAGGAACGCCACGAGCAGCACCGCGAGATACACGACCCAGGCGAAAGGAACCCTCACGGTCACCGTGGCATCGGCGCCGTTCATATAGGGCCATCCAAGGTTCCCGCCCGCAAACTGCCAGAGAATCGTCCCGCCTTCCTGCGCAATCGTCGCGCCGAGCGAACCGAAGAAAGCATCGAAGCTAAACGACGAAAGCACGCGCTCGAGCATCGCCGAATACCCGATCATGTAAACGAACACCGCAGCAAGCACCATGAACAACGCCGCTGCGAAAGGGAGCACCCATCTGATTTTTCGGCTTTCAATCCTCGGATACAGAATGACGGCTGCACATATCAGAGGAAGGTAGGCATATTTGCACAGCGCGACCAGCAACGCCAATCCGAGAAGAACGACCCACTCCCGCTTCGGAAGCGGATCGCACTGGCCGAAGCGCATGGCAAGCACCTGCACGATGAAACAGAGCGCCGCGATGTTGCAGAGCGCATCGGCCGAACACGACGCCTCCTGCTGAAGCAACATCGGATTCAAGAGAAAAACGAATGCAAGTTTTTTACCGAAGGGCATCTTGCAAAGCATCCAGTAGCCCGCGAACAGGTACAGCATCGCGTTGATCAAACGGGCGGCGAATATGAGAACGTATGCGTTGATGCCCAGCGGAACGCCAATAAGCGTCGCGAGCGAAGGAAGCAGATAGTTAATGCTCGAATACGCGGCAGCGCAGTTTTCCGTCTCGCGTGTAAGCGAGTAGTCGAACGGTATGTCGAAACACGCCTGAAGCCCCGAGTACGGCCCGATCCACGCCTCTGCATCCCTTAGCTGCTCCGGAACCGTGAGGGGGCACACCCCCGAGCGATTGTCGAACACCCTGTTGATGTGAGTAAACTCGTCTGGTACGGCAAACGGCATCATGAACAGGGCAAAACCTATTAAGAGCGGAGGAGCCACAAGCAGAAAAATCGTCTCGATTTTTCGCACCGAACGGCTCCAGAGCCCAACCAACGCGGCGAGGGCAGCAAGGCACCCCATCGCCGCCCATCCCGTTTGCCATGTAAGCCATCCCGACTCGTAATGAGCGCAGACGCTTGCAAGCATCCCGGATTCGCCCGCAAAAAGGGCGCCAAGGTACACGGCGAACAATGCATAGAAAGAGCGGTTCTCTTTCCACGCAGAAGCTAGTTGAGTGGTTGATGACATCGATTTTCCCCATATACTGCGAAACGAAACGAGCTGCCGCGCATGGCGGTGCGAAACCGCATGATAGCACACGAACGGCTGAGGGAATATTTCATGATGAATTCCATAAGACCATCGTGCCTACGCGCCGACGAGCACACCCCTCACACCGCAAGCCGCTGCGGCCTGAAGATCGGTTTCCTTATCGCCGTACAGAACGCAGCATTCGGGATCGGCCTCGAAGTCGAACAAGGCCTTCTCGACCATGCCGCCCGCCGGCTTCCTGCAGGAGCACGGGCCGGTAACGGCGGGATGATGCGGGCAAAAATAGAACGCATCCACGCCGGCACCGAGCGCATCGAGCTTTTCGTTGAGTATGCGGTGCAGTCTATGCATGTCCTCTTCGGCATAAAGGCCCTTGGCGATGCCCGCTTGATTGGTGACCACGACGATACGGTACCCTTTGCGTCGGTAGGAGCGCATAAGGCCGACCGTCGAGGGGATGAGTGCAAGCTTTTCCGGCTCGTACAAATGTCCCGTATCGACGTTGATCGTTCCATCACGATCGAAAAACGCTATGCGGGTGCCACGGGGAACCAGATCGAAAAATACCGTCTGCGCGCGCTCGTAGTCTTCGGGTATCCCGATATCGAGAAAGAGCCCGCCGCTCTCGCAAGCGACAAACGCACCGTCCGAAACGAACCGCTCGAAATAGTCGTGCTCAATCGAGAAGGCGGGCGGCATCGCGGCAAGCGCGCTTCTCTTCAGGGCGTAAACCCCACCGTTGACAAGGCCTTCTTCACAATACGACTTCTCCGCGAACGAGCTGATGATCCCGCCCTCGACCGTAAGAGACCCATAGCGGTCAAAGCGCTTCAACCGTCTAACGGCAAGCGCGGCGACAGCCTGCGGGCGAGCGCAAAGGGCTTCGTACAGAGCCCGATACCCAACGCGGAACAGCGAATCTCCGTTCAGTACGATAACGACATCTTCGGAGCACATCCCGAGCGCCTGCTTGATTGCTCCCCCGGTTCCAAGCGGAGCATCTTCAACCGAATAGATAAGGCGCATACCCTTATACGTCGAACCGAAATACTCGCTGATCCGGTTATGGAGATACCCTACGGCCAATACAACCGATTCGCATCCCTGGGAGAACAACTCATCGAGCACGAAGCGCAGAAACGGCCTTCCGCATACCGGAGCCATAGGTTTGGGCACGTCGGAGACAACATCGGCGAGTCTCGTACCGAATCCCCCCGCGAGGACGACAGCTTCCATGAGCGCTACTCCTCGAAGAACTCTGCTTCGAGGGCCAAACAAAGCGCATGGTAGAAAGGCAGGTGGAGCTCCTGAACCTTAAAGGCTTCGCGTTCGGGAACGAGCACGCAGGCGTCGGCTGCAGCGGAAAGCCTGCCACCGTCCCCTCCCGACAAGGCCACCACGCCGACCCCCCGGGCCTTCGCTACGGCGCACGCCGCAAGTACGTTTTCAGAGTTACCCGACGTACTGATAGCCAGAAGCGCATCGCCTGCTGCGCCCAGCACATACACCTGCTGAGCGAACGAGTATTGCGGAACGCGATCGTTGGAGAAAGCCGTAAGCAATGCGGAGCTCTCCGTCAGCGTTACGGCCGGAAGACCCCCTTGCAGCGAATCGGCAAGCCTTTGACCGTCGATCCCGAGGGGAGCAGCCGCCCTCGCAATCGCAAGCGCCTCGTCGGACGGTACGGCCCGCTCTAAACAGAAGCCCTTCATGAGCTCGCCGACGATATGGGAGCAATCGGCAGCCGAGCCGCCGTTGCCGCAAAGCATAAGCTTACCGCCGCAGCGAAACGTTCTGACGAGCATCTCGAACGACTCGACTATGCCCGCCTCGCACACACGCAAACGCGGATGGCGCTCGTAGAGTTCGGCGAAGATCGCCGCCGACCGTTCGTTCATATCGCTCCTTAGTAGAGGGTCCACGCCTGAGCGCCCCGCTCGTAAAACGAGACGCTTTCGGCACGACCCCGCCCATCGTAGCCGTTCAAAGCCTCCATAAGCCCGTACCTTTTCGCGGGATCGCAGAATATCATCATGAATCCGCCGCCCCCGGCTCCCGAAATCTTGGCCGCCTTGCCGCCATGCATCATAACGAGATCGTACAACTGCTCGATATGTGAGCTTGATACGTAATGGGACGTCTTCTTCTTCGCCTGCCATCCCCTGTTCACGCATTCAGCCAAACCGTCGAAGTCGGCACGGAGCAAGCACGATTTCATCTCGTAGGCCGCATCTTTCAGTTCCGCCATGCCTTCGATCGTATGGCGATCCTCTCGCTCGGACAGCGCTATCTGCTCATCGATGATCTTCGCGCTTTCCCTCGATACGCCGGTATAGTACAGTACGATAGAGCTTTCGAGCTCGTTGAGCACCCAATTCTTCACACGCAACGGGTTCACCATGACGGTACCGTCGGAGTGGAACTCGACGTAATTGAAACCGCCGAACGTTGCGGCGTACTGATCCTGCATACCGCCCGAGAGGGCCAGATCGTTCCGCTCGACATCGTAGGCGAGCTGCGCCATCTCGTAATCGTCGATGGGTAAGTTCAGCAACTCGGCATACGCCTTGATCATGGCTACGACCATGGTCGAAGACGAACCGAGACCCGAACCGGCTGGAGCGTCGCAATACGTCGTCATCGTAAGCGGCAAAGGCTCGCCCGCTCGGTATTCGGATACGATGCGGTTGTATACGCCCTTATGGAGCCTGAGGCCGGAATCGGAATCGATCCTCGGCACCGCTTTGCACTCGAATCGCTCATGCATGTCGACGGCGTCGAATACGACCGTATCATCGCTGCGCGGTTCAACGATGCAGTGCGCATACTTTCGGATCGTAGCGTTGAGCACCGCCCCGCCGCACGTTCTGAAATAGCTCTCGATATCGGTTCCTCCCCCAGCAAGCCCAAGGCGCAAGGGTGCTTTGGAGCGGATTTTTATCATCTCTCATCCATTCTGCTTGTCCAACCGGATCGCGGCGTTGCGCTTCCCTACGGAAACCATGCAGAAACGATACCGCATAGGGAAAACGGAAGAGCTGCTATTTTTGTCAATGTATAATATCATCAGAATCCAATGCAGCCCAATCGGCACCGAAAGGAGCACCATGCTGTTCGACCGACTCCGATCGAATTCGAAACGACCCGAAAACGGACCCCGCGTCATCGTAACCCTCACCTCCTACCCGCCGCGCATGCAGCATGTCGGCAGGAGCCTCGAAACCATTTTCAACCAAACGCGTATACCCGATGCCGTGTACCTTTGGCTCATAGCAAGCGACTTCCCCGAGGGGCTCGCCTCGCTGCCCGAAGACGTACTCGCATTGCGCAAGAAGGGTCTCGAAGTGCGCTTCGCCGACATCGACCTCAAAGTGCACAACAAGTACTTCTGGACGCTTCGCGAGCACAACGACGACATCATCATCACGGTCGACGACGATGTGCTATACCGCCCCACCGTGCTCGAAACGCTGCTCGACTCCTACCGATCGAATCCCCAAGCGGTATCCGCCATGCGAGCCCACCGTATAACGTTCGACGAAACGGGCGCCATCAGGCCCTACACTGATTGGGTGTTCGAGTATACCGAGCAACTGGGGCAGCCCCGGATGGACCTTCTAGCGACCGGCGTCTGCGGTGTCCTCTATCCCCCTCACAGCCTCGACAGCAATCTCATGACCGTTGACGAGATCCAAAAAACCTGCATCGAAGCGGACGATATCTGGCTCAAGGTGATCGAATTGACGAAAGGCATCCCCGTAGTCGTCTGCGACGATGAGAAGCCGAGCCATATCTTGGTGGACGGATCCCAGGCAGTCGCCCGATGGCCCCACATGAACGAAGGCGGGGGCAACGACGTTCAGATCAAAAACGCACTCGCCGCCCATAACGAATACTGCGGCGAAAACGACACGCTCATCGACCGCATCAGACAGGGTGCCCGATAGCTTTAAGGGAATACAGCAGGACGGCCGCAAACAGGAAAGAGGGAGACGGCATGACGGTTTTGGTAACGGGTGCGGGCGGAATGATCGGCTCGCACATGATGGAAATGCTTCAAGAGCGAGGCATTAGCGCGCTCGGCACCTACTACAAACCGACGATCGATTTGAACGAGCTCGATGAGAGCATCAGGCTCGCCGAATGCGATGTGCGCTATCCGCAAAGCGTCGAGAGGATCATCGCCGAAGAACGGCCCGATGCGATCTTCCATCTTGCAGCCCAAAGCTACCCCACGGTTTCCTGGGATCGCCCGTACGAAACCATGGATACCAATGCGGGCGGCACCATCGCCGTCTGCGAAGCGGTAAAGAAGATCCGCGAGGCCGATGAAGCCTACGATCCCGTCGTCATCATCGCGTGCTCGAGCGCAGAATACGGTAAAACGCTCGAAGACCTCGACGGTGCCGCAGTGACCGAGGATGCGCCCCTTTTGCCGCTCCATCCCTACGGAGTCAGCAAAGTCGCACAGGACTTGCTCGGTTACCAGTACTTTCGCAACGACGGCATCAGAACCATCAGAGCACGTATCTTCAATACGACGGGAACGCGCAAGGTCAACGACGTCACGTCCGACTTCACGCTGCGGGCTATCGAACAGGAACGGCTCGGTGCGGAAAATCCCGTGCTGCGCGTCGGCAACGTTAAAACGCATCGGGCGATCCTCGACTGCCGCGACCTCATCGAAGCGCTCTTCCTTCTCGCCGAGAAGGGAACGCCCGGCGAAGCGTACAACATCTCGGCCACGAAGGCCCACAGCATCGAGTACCTCATCGAATCCATCGAAGATCTTACGGGGATCGACTTCGAGCTCGAAGTCGATCCCGCCCTGCTGCGCCCCACCGACGAGCGCGTGATCCTCGGCGACGTAACCAAGCTCGTGCGCGATACCGGATGGAGCCCCGCAATAGCCTACAGAGACACCATCGCCGAAATGCTCGCATACTGGAGAGAAAAGCTCACGTAGACCGGCGCGCCATGTTGCCCAGAGAACCATCGTGGGCAGATCCCATAAAGAAGAAGGACCCCTGCGGGTCCTTCTTCTTTATATCGGATAGGTATCGGAGGTTTACTGGTATCGAGGAACCTCGTAGCGCAAGCCGCTGTCCTTGAGCGAGACGTTGCTGTAGCTGTAGAACTCGCTCATGATGCGGGCGATGCTCGACGGCCAGTAGATATCGGTTGCGTACTGGTGCCACACCTGCGAAGACGAAACGGCGCGCTTCACATCCCACTTCATCTTGTACAGCGTGTTCTGCGCTCCCGATACGCCCGCCGACGAGACCGTCGGGTTGACGTAGTTGTTCTTGATCCATTCGGCTGCCCCGAGTATGGCCTTTTCGGGAGTCGTCCACCCCTTGCTCTTCGCCAACGCGGCACCGCCGTTGTTCGGATCGATGTCGTAGGCGCCGATGCCGTAGAAGTTCAGATATCCGCTGTAGCCGCTCACCGTTCCTTGGGCGAGCTTCGAGCAGCCCCAGCCGCTCTCGAGTGCGGCATGGCACACCAAGTACACCTCGTTGATGTTGTACTTTTTCGCTGCAGCGATGAAGTACGCGCCCGTGTTTCGCAGCTTGCTCGTAACGCCATACGCTCTTTCGGAATAGCCGACCCGAGACGCGATGAACGCATCGAGCTGCGCTGCCGACATGCCGGAGTACCCGTCGGACAAAACAGCGAACTGCAAAAACGACGACGTGCCGTACATGCTCGTCGCAGGATCGAGGGCGCTGCGCACTTCCGACGTCGTCAGCGAACCGTTATAGGGTTTGGTCGCACTATACTCGAGGCTCGTAAGCCGATCGAGCCCGATCGCGTAATCGGTGTAGGAGATGCTTACGTCATCAAGGCTCGATATGATCTGATTGCGCACCTCCGTCGATACCGAGGGGGTGCCGCCGAAGAACTTAAGGCTGGTCACCGACCCTTTGCTCGGCAAGAGCGCGTTGAGGCAGGGGTTGTACGAGGCCGAATCGACCAGCAGAAGCACCGAGCCATCCTTGCCCTGCAACGCGCCGCCGCCGAGGGCATCGTTGGGCGACGTGCCCGTAGCGAAAGCCGCGCCGTTCCACGTGCACCCGGCGTTGGAAACCGCCCACGTTGCGATCTTCGAACTCGTATCGTAGCGATCGGCACCCTCAAGACGGGTTGTCGAGGCGGCGCCCCCAACCGCCGAAGCGGAAACGCCCTTGAGATACGCTGCGGTGGCGGTAGAGACGCGGTTCGTGCCGCCGAGCAGGATGGGTGCGTTCGCAAACAGGTTCGACTTCGTTTTGGCAGCGTTGCCGAGCGCCCTTTCCTGCGCCTCGGTGAATCCGCCGGCTTCGGTTGTCAAGAAAATCGGAATCTTCTGCTTGTAGGCAGCGGGCGCGAACGAGAGCGCATCGGTGAAGTAGTACCCGGATGTGGCGGCCACGTACCGGCTGCCGTCCCAGAGGTTGTTGTCGATGCCGTACTGGTAGATCGCGAGCTGGGTGCCGAATCGATCGGCTCCCTCGAGGCGCTCCACGGCGAGGCCCTTGCCTTCGAGCTGCTTCTTGACGTTGGCGCTCACGGTCGGCTCGCCGCCCACGATGATAACTTTAGATGCCCCGATCTGCGCGATCGCGTCGGAGGTCGACGAGGCGAGGGAGTCCGCCGGGGTGAGGAGCACCGGGCATTCGAGGGCGCCCGCGAGGCTCGAAGCGGCGAGCGCGTCGGGCCATCCGTTGCTCCCCGCAACGATGACGTACTCCGATTTGCTGGCCGACCAGCCATAGACGGCCTGCTTGGCCGCCGTGTCGTAGCGGTCGGAACCCGAGAACAGCGCAACCGAAGTATCGCCGGCCGCCAGCACCTCTACGCCATCGGAGGAATCCAGCGAGAGCGCAGAAACCGATCCGCCGTCGAGCGCAGCAAGCGCCTCCTCGATCTCCTCGCTTGTAATGGCGCTCGCATAATCGCCCGTCTGCTCGAAATTCGAGTCTGCGATTTCACTCGATTCGGTTTCCTCGGACAGCCCTTCTGGAGCATCGTCGGATGATGCCGCCTTATCATCCTGCACCGAATCCTGAGCCGAATCGTCGGTCGGGGCGCCGGCGTTCTCGCCTGTCGCCTCGTTGGCCGGAAGTCCTTGCGAGTCAACCGGCTCGCCATCATCTGCATAGGCGTACGGAACCATGCCGAACGCCAGCGTAAGGGAAAGCAGGCACGCGAGGACCTTTTTCGGTCGGCTCGTTTCTGTCAAAACCATATCGTTCACCTTTCTTCGTTCGGTCGGACTAGCTTGCAATGCCATCGGCTATGCCCTTGGCAACCTGATCGATCCTGTTCTTGTACGTATTCACATCGCTCTGCTTGTCGATGAAGCATATTTCGAGCAGGACAGCGGGCATGCCGCTGCATACCGCAAGCTCCATCTTCTTCTGCCCGCGATCCGCAAGCCCCATGGCGCTCACGAGCGGCTTGTGCACCTTCGACTGCAAACTTGCCGACATCCAGCTCGCATTGTACGTGTGAATATACGATTCGGTTCCCGATCCGCCGCCTGCATTGAAGTGTATCGATACAACGAGGTCGCAACCGAGCGCCTTGGCTTCGGCCTGCCTGAGCTTGTACCAGCCGCCTTTATCGTTGACGTACACGTCTATGCCTTTGCCCCTCAACTCTGCACCGACTTTCTGCGAGAGTTCCTTCGTGAGAGCCCATTCGGTGGTGCCCGATCCCGTGGCGCCGGTGTCAAGCGCGCCATCGTTGCTGGAGTTCGGCCCGTGGCCCGCATCGATGTACACCTTCAATCCGACGATATCGGAGTACGAGAATCCGAATTTATCGGCAATGTCCATGCGCACCGTCATCGGCACAGAGGGTTTGCCGCCGAAGAACTTAACCGTCGAAACCTGACCCTTATCCACTGCCGCGATCACGGGATTGTTCGGAATGTCGGCAACGAGCAGGAGCACCGATTTATCTTTGCCCTGCAACGCGCCGCCGCCGAGTGCGTCGTTGGGCGACGTGCCCGTAGCGAAAGCCGCATCGTCCCATTTGAGGCATTTGGCATCGTTCACCGCCCACGATGCAATAGCAGCGCTTGTCGAATAGCGATCGGAGCCGGCCAAACGCTTGGTGGAGCCAGCGCCGCCCGCACCCGATGAAAGGCCCTTGAGATACCCGTCGGTCTCGACCGAAACACGGTTTGTGCCACCGAGCAGGATCGTCTGGTTGGCATACAGGCTCGACGAGTTCTTTGCGGCATCGGAAAGCGCGCGTTCCTGTTCTGCGGAAAGGTTGCCCGCCTCATCGGTGAGGAACACCGGGATTTTAAGCTGGTAGGCTACTGGCGCGAACGAGAGCGCATCGGTGAAGTAGTACCCGGACGTGGCGGCCACGTACCGGCTGCCGTCCCAGAGGTTGTTGTCGATGCCGTACTGGTAGATCGCGAGCTGGGTGCCGATACGCGTGGCTCCCTCGAGGCGCTCCACGGCGAGGCCCTTGCCTTCGAGCTGCGTCTTGATGTTGGCGCTCACGGTCGGCTCGCCGCCCACGATGATCGCCTTGGTAGCCCCGATCTGCGCGATCGCGTCGGAGGTCGACGAGGCGAGGGAGTCCGCCGGGGTGAGGAGCACCGGGCATTCGAGGGCGCCCGCGAGGCTCGAAGCGGCGAGCGCGTCGGGCCATCCGTTGCTCCCCGCAACGATGACGTACTCCGATTTGCTGGCCGACCAGCCGTAGACGGCCTGCTTGGCCGCCGTGTCGTAGCGGTCGGAACCCGAAAATGCCTTCATCGCATCGCTTGACAAGGGGGTGTATTCCGCTTCGGAAAACAACTCGACCGCCTGCTCGTCGACGGTGTTGACTTCACCGCTTGCAATTGCAGCTGCAATCTCCTCCTCGGAAAGATCCGACTGGTCCTCCTCGACAGTCGCCCACGCCGGCATCGCCCCCACGACGAGGGACAAGGCGACAACAAGGGAAAACGCTGCCGCCGAGAAGCTCGTTCTACGTTTCTGGTTCATGTTAGCCTCGTTTAATTCTCTCGGTGCACTATATAACTGCGGCATTATAACACGCCTCTGATCAAGCCTTTTCTTTGATAAGCACGCGTACATGTTTACCTCTGATTTTTTCCATATCGCAGCATGTGCGAAACGAAAACGGGACAGACCGATTTGGTTCGCAAAGCAAACCCCGGCAAACACCGCATTAAGAACCGCTACGATGCCTCGGGAAGCACGATCCGGTACAACCGCATGTCCCCCCGGCTCAAGACCACCTCGAAGCCAGCCGTATCGTCGTCGACGCGATCTATACCGAACCAATCCTCCTCTTCATACGAAAAAAGAAAATGGTTACCGTCCGTCCGGCCATCGAGATCGAGCTTCACGAGATACTCGGCTCCGATCGCTTCAACCGCTTCCGCAACCGAAGGATCGAACGCTATCACATCAAGGCTTCGCCTTACGGTTTTGCTCACGTCGCTCTCGTCCGACCCCCCGTAGCTCGATACGTATCGATAGTAGACGTTCAAATCGTCGATGCCGTAGGCGAACGTCGTTCCATCGTTCGGCTCGTTGAGGACGACCGCATCTGCGGGCACGATGCTTTTCACTTCCTCGATGAACTCCATCTCCTCCGGCCCGTACATCTTGACGCCTCCCAGGCCATAGGCCATATGCAAGAAGTTCTTCTCCGCGCCGAAGGCCGATGTTGCCGAACCGTCTTCGTCGGGGGGATAAAACGGGTAGAAGTTCACCGCCGCGAAGCCTATCGCCACAACGCACGCAACGACATACGCTGCCGGACGATGGCGCTCCATCCGGCCGAACGCCGCTTTGAGCAGCCGCCTCAAAGCCGCATACACCTCGTAGAGACCCAAAGCCGCAAGGGGGACGGCAACGATCGCCATGTTGGCAGCCAAGCGAAGGGCGTCGGTGTACCAAAACCCCGTCAAAAGCTGCTTGAGAGGTCCGTCGAACGACGCTGTCGTAACGTACAGAACGCACAAAACCACATACGAGCAGGCTATCCAGCGGCACTCCTTGCGCGCCAGAGCGCCGATGAACCCGATCAGCACAACCACCCCGAGAGCCGTTTGCGGCAAGGTCTCTTTCGATCCCACGAACAAGACGTTGGCAATTGCCTGGGAGAAATCGGCGAATGCCGGCCACGAATACGACGTAACGCCGCCCATGAACGGAGCCCGGTATAGCACGACCCATGCTGCAGCAACCGCCGCAACGAACAACCCGCACGCAACCGCCACCCGCACGGCACGGGAGACGCCCTTCGGAAACGACGTTGCACCGGCAAACCGCGCAACGAGTTGGATGCACAGCGGCAAAAGAACCGCACCCGCCGTAAAGGCGGCGTTCGGCTGCGTAAAGGCAAACGCTACAAGCGCCGCAAAGAAAAGAGCACCGGCAAAAAACCGTTTCCGCCGATCGAGTTCAGCATCGCTCGCAGAGATAAAGAGAGAGAGGGCTGCAGGCAGCAGAGAAAAAGCGGCCAGATTCGGGTAGAGGGGCCCCCAAGCAAGGAGCTTCCATGGAAACGTCGCAAACGCCAGCGCAACGAATGCTCCGAAAAACACAGCGGCGCGGTTTTCGGGGAAGAGCTTGCTGAGCAAAAGGAACATCCCCGTTGGAAACACTACGGCAACGAACAGAAAGTTCGCCGCATTCGCCCCAACGGCGATGGGGACCCCAAGCGCATTCACCATGAGAGCTGCAACGCAGTGCCAAGCTGACGGGTAGAACGCACCGCTCGAAAACGGTGCCGGAAAATCCGTGATGTTGACCGGATACAGCGTGCTCGACAGAGACGACCAGATGCCGGAATCGACAAACGCCCGTATCGAATTGAGATGGTGGACGTTGTCGAACTCCTGGACATACGAACCGGCGTTCTCGAACGTCCCCATGAAGACGCAACTCGTAACGACGACTCCGACGAGCGCATAAAGGCCGAAGCATAGCCAATCGCGAAGAGGCTCCTGCACTCCGGCGTTCTTGCGACCGCATCCAGACCCGCTATCGGCGGCGCATCTTCTCGCCGCCAATCGAAAAGCCAAATGCAGCAGCAAGCCAACGGCAAGCGTCGGACCGACCAGCGCAGCCCACGAACAGGAGACGTTGATCTTCTCGTAAAGAATCGGAAGCAGGCTGTAGGCGACGATCGTCACGATCGGGGCGCACGCCAAACATGCGATGCGCGATATGCCAAAGGCGCGAAGCACAGCGAACCCAGGAATATAAATAAATAAAAACCCCACGAAAACCGCGAGAAAAAACAAATCCCACATACAACCCCTCACATCGCAGCAAAGCCCGCTGCGCTACCCGCAATGATCCCAGAAGGGAGTTTCGGCCGAAAAAAGCCGAGCCCAACTCGCACCGCTTCACCACCGTCGCTACAATCCGAAAACGAACCGCAGCTACGAAGTATACCTATCGGGTTCGCGTTTTCCTAGCGAAACGCGCCGAAGCGGGCCGATATCATGCGCGAAGGATGGAAAGCACCGCCGCGCGCACCGAAGCAGAAAGCGTATTCTCGGATCCGAGCCAATAAACCGAACGAACCTGTCCTGACAAGGCAGCGGGCCCAACCGCCGCATATCCCCCGCCGTCCACCAGAAGCACTGGCGTACGCAACTTGGCGCACAAGGGTCCGCCCGCAAGGGCGTCGGGAAAATCAAGCGCCGTCGCAAAAACGGCCGATTCGTAGGTAAACCCTTTCCCCGACCGGGTAACCACCCAATCGGCAATAACGGCCGATGTTCCGTACCGGCTGTCTTCCTGCCCGTTCCCAATGCCCCCCGCTAAACGCATCGAGGGGATCGAAGCCCCGCTCAGAGCAGCGTCTACTTTGTTCGAGACCGAGCCGTATCCCCCCAGAATCAATACCTGCCGATAGCGCGCCAATTCGGCGAGCGTTGCCGAATCGGGAGTAGCCGATGGCGAGATCAGAAACAGCGGCGAACCCGTCGAAGCGGTGAAAGACGACATCGACAAGGCATCGGGGAAATCGTCGCCACGCGCGATGACGGCAATATCGCTCTGAGCGCCGGCGCGGGCGGCAGCTTCCCGCAAAAGCCGCGCCGTGTCGTAGCGGTCGATCCCCTGGATACGGCTGGAGCTGGAAACGAGCGAAGCAACCGAGCGCTCTACCGACGAAGACAACGAGTTCGTTCCGCCGACGAGAATAACCTCCGTGATCGAAGGCGTGTTCTTAAGATAGTCGGCCACCGCAGGCGATAGGCTTTTCGGCCAGCAGGAAACAACAGGATAGCCCTTCGCACCTGCCAGCGTCGACGCGGCCAGCGCATCGGGGAAATCGTCCGCCCGCACGAGAACGATGCCGCATGGACCGCTCGGGTAAGCCGCCTTCGCGACGGCGATGCTCGTAGCAACCCGATCGGCGCCGGAGAGCTCCATCGATGTTATGTCGGATTGCTCAGGCGGTGCCGTCGTCAGCGCCTCGACAACCGCTGCGTAAGCATCGATCTTGCCCCAGCCGAAATAATCGTCTCTGCCAAGGTCGCCGGCATCGACTGCGGTACGGTAAAGAACCTGCCTGAGCTGGTCTACGGTAAGGTTCGGATTCGCCGAAAGAACGAGGGCGCAAACCCCCGATACGATAGGCGCCGCCATCGAAGACCCCGATTTCATCCCGTATGCGTCGACACCCGTATTGAGCGTACTGCAGATGCTCGTTCCCGGAGCAGCGATATCCTTCCCCGCCCCGTGATCCGAACGGCTATCGATATCGCCGGTCGACTTGTACCAGGTAACCGACAAAACGTCGGCGTAATCGGCGGGATACGAGGCGTCCGCTACGCCTTTGTTCCCGCCCGCACCGACGATCACGATGTTTTTCTCCGCAGCCGCAACAACGCTCCTTTCAAGCGCAGGATCGTGCACGTAGGTGCCCATGGAGATGTTGACGACGCGAACGTCGCCGAGCCGCATGATATAGTCGAGCGCCTCGACGAAATCGGCCGTAGTGCTCTTGCCCGCATACGATCCACTCGTATGGACAACATTGATCGGTACGATCTCGGCGTTAAACGACGCTCCCGCCGTACCGATCGCATTATCGGCATCGGCAGCTATGAGGCCAGCCACATGGGTGCCGTGACCGTACGCATCCCACGCCGCAGCGCAGCCTTTCATATCGGTCACCGTGTTGTACGCGTTGCCGAGATCGATGTTGTTCTTGAGATCGAGATGGTCGGTTCTCACGCCGCTGTCGATAGTGGCAACCCGAACTGTTCTTCCGACCTTAGCGAGATCCCACGCCTTGAAAGCTCCCACGTCGTCAAGATGCCACCAATCGGCTCGGCTGCCGGACAGAACCGGATCGTTGGGTATGTAATCTGCGGTGTACAGGTAGTTCGGTTGCGCGTATACGATTCCATCGGACTCCATAAGCTCATCGATCTTGCTGGCGACCGATGCACCATCCGCAATCTCGACCGCAATGGGCTTCTGCTGGCGAAGAGAGGATGTCTCTATCGTCTCGGTCGGCACAACGCCTGCCGAAGCAAGCGCCTCCTCGATAGCATCAGCGGATTCATCGGGTGAAACCGCTACGATCACTTCGTCTTCGACGTAAAGGGTCCCGCCTCCCGATTCATCCACTTCGGGCACATCACCATCCGACAAAAGCTCGGCAAACGGAACCATCGTCGATTCGTCAACGGATTCGGCACCGACCTCCGGATCGGATACGGATTGTGCGATCGGGTTCTGCTCGAACGCATCCTGATCCGCCCATGCGGCCGTAGGGGTCGCACCGAGCACAAGCGCACATGAAACGATTAGCGAGAAAAGTATGCGAAAACGGGCCATGGTCCTCTTTTCGGCGGGCGGGAACAGCGAGCAGTCCGCTCCGATAATGCAAACCGCAACCGCCATTGTGCCACATACAATTTACGTCATTACCTGTCTTTGGCGAAAAATCGCCGAAAAGCACGAGGCTGCCTACGATTCGCGCTCGGATTGCGTACCCGCATCGAGAAATATCTTGCGCGTCACGAAGTTCCACACCATCACGATGGCGGTTACGACGATCTTCGATATGCGGTAATCGACGCCGAGCATATCGACGCCGAGCCATAGGCATGCGTTGTTGATAAGAAGCCCGATAACCGAAAGGACGACGAAGATGGCGAACTCGCGCCGACGGCTCATGCCCTCCCTGTGCGCGAATACGTAGCGCATGGAAGCCAGGTAGTTAAACACCACCGATACCGTAAACGAAACGGTAGCGCTGACAAGGTAATCGATGCCAAATACTTCGGTTAAGAAAATGAGCAGACCGTAGTCGATGGCGAACGCGATGACTCCGACAACGCCGAACTTCATGATCTGCGCGATTAATCGTTTCATGTCGTTGAGTTTTCCGAACTTCCTTCTCCGGTGAAAAACTCATTCATTTTGTCATAAACGTTCTGGATATCAAGGGGTTTGCTGATATGGGTATCCATTCCACACGCCAAACTCTCGCGAACGTCCTCGGCGAACGCGTTCGCCGTCATCGCGAAGATCGGCACGCTTTTCGCATCCGAGCGCTCCATCGCCCTGATCGCCTTCGTTGCCTCGTAGCCGTCCATCACCGGCATCTGCACGTCCATGAGCACGAGGTCGAAATGGTGCGGATCCGACGAAGCGAACGCATCGACCGCCTCCCGCCCGTTCGTCGCCGTTTCCACCGCGGCTCCCGTCATAGACATGAGCTCGGCTGCGATTTCCAAGTTGAGCTCGTTGTCCTCGACTACGAGAATCGTCTTGCCGGCAAAATCATGCACCCGGGTTTCGGCGGGCGCCGAACCGGTTCGCCCGTTGGCGAAAGAGCGCTCCGCGACGCGATCGTCGCGCACATGCCCGAGCGCCGCAATGATCGACGATTCGAACAGCGGCTTGCCGATAACCTCGGTTGCGCCCACGCGTTTCGCCTCGTTTTCGACCGCACCCACATCGTAGGCGGTGATGAGCACGACCGAGGCTTTCCGCCTGCCTTCTATCGCACGGATCCTGCGTGCAGTCTCCACCCCGTCGATACCGGGCATCTTCCAGTCGATGAAGCACAGACCGTACGGAGCCCCATCGGCCTGAGCGCGCTCGGCCATGCCGACGGCATTGCTTCCATTCGTCGCCCAATCGGCATCGATACCGAGCTTTGCGAGCATCAGGGTGACGTGCTCGCACGTCGCCGGCTCGTCATCGACCACAAGCACGCGTACGTCTCCGAAGCTCTCGATCATCTCATCGGGAGCTTCGGACAAGTCGTAGGGAAGCTCGACCGCAAACGAAGAGCCGACCCCCTGCTCGCTGGTCACGCGAATGCTTCCGCCCATGGTTTCGGCAAGCCGCTTCGTGATGGCGAGCCCGAGCCCCGTGCCGCCGTACTTGCGGGACACGTCGGCGTTCTCCTGCTCGAACGACCTGAACACCTTGTCGATGTTTTCGGGTGCGATCCCGCATCCGGTATCGACCACCTCGAAACGCAACCAATTGCGGCCATCGCCCTTATCCGCTTTCGAGAGCCGAAGCTGCACGCTTCCGCCCTTTGGCGTGAACTTGAGCGCGTTGGAGAGCAGGTTGTACACGATCTGGTTGATGCGCAGCGAGTCGGCGACGATGTCCTCGTCGACTTCGCCGAGGAGAATCGTCTCGTAACCGACGCCCTTCTCGCTTGCCTGAACGTGGAACACCGCAGTGATCGACTCGATGAGCCTTCGGAAATCAAACCGCTCGCGCTTAATCTCGAGCTTGCCGCTTTCGATTTTCGACATATCGAGGATATCGTTGATGAGGGACAGCAGATGGCTCGACGACATGGTTATCTTCTGCAGGCATTCCTCCATCTTCGCCTCGTCGTCGAGGTGGTGCGCAGCGATGTCGGTCATGCCGATGATGCCGTTCAACGGCGTTCGGATCTCATGCGACATCCGGGAGAGGAAATCGCTTTTCGCCATGTTCGCATGCTGGGCCGCAAGCGACGCCCGTTCGGCGCGCTCCTTCTCCTCGCGCAGACGCTTTTCGTTCTCGCGGATGAGGAAGTACGAAAACACCGCCGAAAGCGCGAGAACCGCAAAAACGGCGAAAGCCACAAGCGCGATGTTTCGCGTGAGCGTCGAGCCGAACGCGCTCACCTGTTCGTCGATAACGTTGTAGGGAACCGCTGTGTACAAATACCAATCGGTGTTGGGAATGGGCGCGAGATACAAATACTCGTGCATGCCGTCGAACACGAGCTGCGTTACAAACACGGTTTCGCTGTCGAGCGCGGCGCGGATATCGTCAAGCGTATGCCCCCCGCCCAACACCGCATGTTCGCTGAACAGATCGAAGACGTTGTCGTCTTCGGGCGCTTGGTACTTTGCCGGCGAATAGAGGATATAGGTGCCATCGCGGGAGATGATGCTCGAGTGAGAGTTGCCAACATGGCGGCTCATGACAAGCTCGCTGCCGAGTACCGACGTTTCAAACGATGCGATCGCTCCGATGAATTCCGTATCGCCGTAGGGCACCGCATCGATCGAATCCACGCACACGATGTCGGACACGTCGAACGGAACCTCGGAAGACGAGATCATGGAAGGACCCTTGTCGAGCAATGCGAGCACCGCAGAGGCATCGTAGTCCCCCTCGAGATACCCGTTGGCCGAAAAGCAACGACCCTGTTCGTCGACCAAATAGAAGGTTTCGAAGCCGCTCTCCCGCTTCTGCTCGGCAATGTAGTCCTTCAGCCCGTCCTCATCGACATCCATGTAGCGAAGGGCGGTGGCGATCGCATCCATCTGATCTATCTTGCTGTCTTTGCCCGCATCAAGATATGCGATCGTTTGAGAGCTCAACTCTTCAAGGTACATGGTGTTGATCTTCTCGATCGTGACCTCAGCCTCGTCGTTGGAGGTTGCCGAAGTGAACGCAAGGATAAGAGCGAGCGCCATGACGATGAGGACGACGATGCCCGCAAGGCGCCGCTTGTCTTTATGCTTGTCGTTTTCTTCCATACCGATACACCCCGATCGCCGTCGGAGCCGACTGCGCGACTCCGGAAGTCGAGCTATTGTAACATGTAACCTTTTAATGGGAGATAGCGCTTCGCCGTAGAAACTATGGCAAAACACCCGCTGAGAACACGCATGGACGACGGTTTGTGTACAATGGGCTCACGAAACCAACATCGGATCGATCCGCCGCCCAGGCGAAGGAAGAGGAACCGGACACCGTGAGAGAACACGCTGCCGGCGACGGCGCGACCGTCGCCGTCCTGATACCGTGCTACAACGAGGCAGTAACCATCGCCAAGGTCGTCGACGACTTCAGACGAGAACTGCCCGAGGCGACCGTCTACGTGTACGACAACAACTCCGCCGACGGCACGGCCGACGTCGCGCGGGCGCACGGGGCCGTGGTGCGGACCGAGCCGCGACAGGGTAAGGGCAACGTCGTGCGTCAGATGCTGCGCGACGTTGACGCAGATTACTACGTCATGGTCGACGGGGACGACACCTACCCCGCCGAAGCCGTGCGCGAGCTCCTTGCGCCGCTCTTCGACGACCGAGCCGACATGACTGTCGGCGACCGGCTCTCCAACGGCACGTACGGCGAGGAGAACGACCGCGCGTTCCACGGGTTCGGCAACGACCTCGTACGTACGCTCATCAAGTGGATCTACGGCTTCGAGTTCTCCGACGTGATGACCGGTTACCGCGCGTTCAACCGCGTGTTCGCCAAGACCATGCCGGTGCTCTCCCCCGGCTTCGAGATCGAGACCGAGCTCTCCATCCACGCCGTCGACAAACGCTGGCGCGTCGTCGAGGTGCCCATCGCCTACCGCGACCGGCCCGAGGGGTCCGAAAGCAAACTCGACACCTTCTCAGACGGTACGAAGGTGCTTCTCACCATCGCATCGCTGTTCAAGGACTACCGCCCGCTCGCGCTGTTCTCGTGGGTGGCGCTCGCGCTGTGTGCCCTCGGCCTCGCTGCCGGCGTCCCCGTCATCGTCGAGTTCGCGCAGACCGGCCTCGTGCCCAAGCTCCCCTCGGCGCTCTTGGCCGTGGCCTTCGTGTTCGCGGGCCTCCTGAGCTTCTCGTGCGGGCTCATCCTCGACACGGTGGTCAAGGGCAACCGCAAGGAGTACGAGCTCGAGGTGACGAGAGTCTACGAGGAGATGCGGAGAAACGCGCACCAGGCTAACGCGCATCAAAAGCAATAGGATGGCGGCAAGCGGGGTTTACGTGTCCCGACGACCGTTTCCCTATGAATCGCTTGCCGCCATCTTATTGGAGATAGTATCAAATACGCAGGTCAAAAGACAGATCTATCTTCCTTGCCCCTTTTCGGGGAAAATGGGTTGTTGGGCGTTTTTCCTTTTTCTGTTCCGCAAGAATTCTTCGTAAAAACCCCGAACCTGCAGTAGAATATCCGTCATGCGCTCAAATCCCTTGAAATACGCCCTCATCGTCTTTTTAGCCGGAGCAAGCTACGGCGTTATGGCCACCACGGTGAAATTCGCCTATCGCGAAGGATTCGCCTGGACCCAAACGGCCGCGAGCCAAGCGTGCTTCGGCGTGTTCATTTTCGCCGTCGTGTTCATCGTTCGTGCGCTCATGGGAGCCAAGGGCGTCGCGCTTGGGCCCCGACGGGTTCTGCGGCTCCTCGGGCTCGGCATGACCACCTGTACGACCTGCCTTCTCTACAACTTCTCGCTTACCATGCTCCCCGTTTCGGTTGCGATAACGCTCCTGTTCCAGTTCACTTGGATCGGCACGGTCATCCAAATCGTAACAACGCGACGTGCACCGAGGCCCGCCGAGCTGGCCGCCGTCGCCATCATCCTGCTCGGAACGTTCCTCGCAAGCGGCGTCTTCGAAGCGAATCTGAACCCCGACCTCAATCCCCTCGGCATCCTCTGCGGCCTGCTTTCGGCGATCAGCTGCGCTGCCTTCGTATATCTCTCGGGCAGAATCGAAACCGAGATGCCGTCCATTCAACGCGGACTCATCGTATGCTGCGGTGCCGCGATCCTCGCGCTCATCGCGTGCCCCGACTACTTCGTTTCCGGCGCGCTTCAGGCGGGAATCTGGAAATACGGTCTCATCCTCGGCTTCTTCGGCCTGTTCGCACCGGTTATTCTGTTCGGCATAGGGACACCCCATCTTCCGGCCGGCATATCGACGATTATGGCTTCGTCGGAGCTGCCCGCAGCGATCCTCATATCGGTGTTCGTCTTGCAGGAGCCCATCAGCGCGCTGCAGGGCGTCGGCGTCGTTGTCATCATTGCAGGCGTCGTCGTTTCGCAGCTTCCGAACCTCGTGAAAAGCGCCCGCGAGCGCAGTGCGGCCGGATAGCCGCGTGCTCGCAAGGAAACGCATGCTAACGGCTCGGTAAATTAGCACGGTACTTCGCATCGCACTGTGGCACAATGAACGCAGCGACTACGAAAGCGCACACCCGCAGCGGGTGAAACGGAACAGGAAAAAGGAGTACGCGTACGTCCATGGCCCAGATCCATTTGAACATTCAACAGGAAATGGAGCTTATCAGGCTCATCGAATTCGAACGCGCCAAAAGCGCAACCGCCGAAGGCCAGGGCCGCCGCTGCGCCTTTCCTTTCCGCCCCGACAACCAACTGCAAGCGGAACTCGTCTCGCTCGGCGCGCTCGCCGTTATCCCCCGAACAGCGCCCGACGGGTCGGACAATCCCGTTGTAACCATCACGTCGGCAGGCTATACGTTCTTCACGGAGAAGGCGCGCAGGGAACGCGAAGTGCGCAGACAGCAGCGCCGCGACTACCTGCTCGTACTCATATCGGGCGCTTTCGCGATGCTTTGCACCGTCATCGGCTTCCTTATCGGGCGCATGGTGTAATCCGCCGCCGAAATCCCGTCGGGGCCAAGGCAGGGTTTTCGACGTGCTGCAAGGCGCCTCCGCGCGCGCAACAATTCGTTTTTCGATTCGCTGATTTTTCTCTTGCATTCCCGATAGGCCTTTGCAATAATGTTCAAGCTGCTTTTTTGGAAACAGGATTGCAGGCTATGCAGGTCCCCATAGTCTAGAGGTCAGGACGCGGCCCTTTCAAGGCTGAGACACGGGTTCGATTCCCGTTGGGGGCACCATAACACATCGAAGGCGCGGATTTTATCCGTGCCTTTTCATTTGCCTATAGCCCCGAATCGACGATTCGCCCTTATCCCGAACGCTACGACTTGGTCGTAAAGGAATTCTTGCACTTGGGGCACGTCACCTTGAGCGTACCCTTCCCCTTCGGAACCCGCAGGCTCTGCCCGCACTGCTTGCACGTGTAGATGCGATGCGTCTTGTGGTAAGTCTTCCACTCCTTGAAGTGGGAGTATGTGCGGCGAAACGGTGCCGTCACCTTGGTGCGAACGCTCACGTACGCGCGGTTCTCCTTGGAACGGTTTCCCGTTTTCCGAGAAAAGACACGAAAATAGCAGTACACGATGCCGGCGAAAGCGATGAAGATCAGTACCTGGCTCACGATGGCATCGCCCACGAACACGCTTGCGAGCATGAAGACGAATGCGGCGAACAGCGCAAAACGAGAGAGGTCGTCGGGACCGTTGCGTCCGATCATGAACTGCTGGAATTTTTGGCCGAGTTTCTGAAACATGTCGCCTTCCAATGCGCAATGTGCTGCGGTCGGGCGTCTGCCCGCCAGCATCCGCCCGACCCGCCTGCACCTGTGTACGGTACCGACGCTCGCGCGCCGCACGCGTTAGCCCGAGTATGTGCGGTGCGCTCAATTCGTCGCGCTGTGAAGTTTAGCGCATCGACGGGCGCGAACGGTGCAATTTCGCGCCCGTCACCTTTTCGTAAGAATGGGTACTCCGTCAGGAGTACAGACCGAGCAATTCTATGAGTTCGTCGCGCGAATGGACATCGAGTTTGCGGTAGATGTGCCGTATATGCGTCTTCGCCGTACCGTTGGCGATGAAGAGTTCCTTCTCGATGGCGCCGACCGTTTTACGCTGCGCCAAAAGCAGCAGCACTTCCTCCTCACGCTGCGAGAGCCCGAACTGCTTGGCTAGTTCGTGGCTGCGGTTCGCAAGCTCCTGCTTCTTCACGATAACGCTATCGCCTTCCGCGTTCGATCCGCCGAGAAACGTGACGCCCCACCTGCTCGAAAGCTCCTTCTCGGAAAAGAGGATCATCGTCATGGCCACGACGAGTATGATGACGATCGCGTTGAGCACGAACTCCGAGGGCACACCTGCGAACTCGAACCCCGAAAGCGCCGTCTCGGTTTCACGCCCGAGCAAGCTGAACAGCGCCCGCACGCCGCGCTCGATGCCGAACAGCCATATCGCCGAAATACCGTAACGATAGCTCATATTCGCAAGAATCAGCATGATGAGGATGGAGAATGCCGTATACGACGCCGTCACGCAAAAGTCGGCGGCGACGTTGTTCAGGAAGCCGAGGCTCGGCAAAACGAGGAACGCAGCCACCATGAGCGGAAGCGCTATCCGGTAGATCGCCCCGAAATCGAACCGTCCGCCACGGGCGACGATGCCCGCGAATATGGCCAGCGCCACCGCAAGCGTCCCGAACGCCGAATGGGGGCCGAAGGAGCCCGCGTACATCGACGATTCCTTGAGTCCGTAGGCGAACGCGTAGATGGCCATGAGCATGACGGGCTTCCAGGGAAACGAGAACTTGCCGCCGAGGGTGCGGGGCAGCTCGCTTTCGGGCAGCGATCGAAAGCCGAGCGCCAGGCAAAGAAGCGTCACGGGCGGCATCGAAAGGGCTGCAGCAAAGAGCCACGGATACAGAAACCCCCGACATATATAGAGGATGACCGCAGCGACGATGATCGATGCCGAGTAGTACAGGGCGACGCGCACCGGATTCAGGCAGCTGTAGAGCTCCGACCAGAACAGGATGACGAGCGCGATGCCGAACCCGCCGAGAACCGCCGCCGGCGTTGCGATGGCGGCGGCCAGTTCAGGTGCGTACATCGACGCGAACACCCCCGCCGTCGAGACGACGAGCGCAGTGCCTGCAACCCAGTGCAGGGATTTCTTGCGGTAGAACACCCCGAGCTTCTTCGAAGCGAGCGCACTGGCGAACAGCGTCACGATCATGGCTATGTCGAACACGTTGTGGCCCGCGTACTGCGCGGTCGGGAACCCGACGAACGACCCCACGAACACGATCTCGATCCATGCGCGGTACACGCCGAGCCCGAGGAAGAACAAGGGGATATGGGGCACTCGATCGAGCAGAGCCGGCCTGGCGCTACCCGGCTCGTCTCCCGCCTCGTCCCGCTTGTCGATTGTCTGATCCACCACGACTCCATCCCATCGATCCGTATAACGGCCGTCCGATCCGCCTGCCATTGTATAGGAAAGAGCATCCCAGACCAACCGCAAAGAGCGAATCCGCCCGCAGAGAATAGGAATAACGCCTGATCACAATAGGGTGATACGAGGGGATTATCGAAATCATCCCCCGTTTCGGCCCGTGGACGAATGACGGCTTCCGCCGCAGCGCGTACAGTGCAGTTCAAGGCACGTTCGATTCGCCGAAACCGTTAGACGCACAACCGATGTGCACCGCGATCCGAGGAGGAGTTCATGGGAGGATTCAACAAAACAGGAGTAACGAGGCGCGACCTGTTCAAGTTCGGAGGCATCGCAGCCGCAGGCGTCATGGGCGCAAGCGCGCTTTCCGCCTGCAGCCCGAACGAGAGCACCGCCACGGCCGGCACCGCAGCCGCAGCAAACGAAGGCACGACGACCGCGGCAGGCCACACGAGGACCGGTCTTCCGAGCTTTCTGCAAGCGCCCGAGCCCATCACCGACATCGCCGAGACCAAAGAGTTCGACGTCGTGGTGGTAGGCGCTGGAGCAGCCGGCGTGCCGGCCGCCCTCTCGGCAGCCGAAGCGGGTGCCAAAGTCGCGCTCATCCAAAAGGAAGCGACCGCCATATCGCAGGGCAACACCGGCTCGGGCATCGATCTGACCAAGAGCGATCCGGCCGATGTACAGAACCTCGTATCGGTGCTCATCGAAGAGGGCCAGCACCGCACCAAGCGCGAGCTTCTGGAACTGTGGGCGCAGCACGGCGGCGAGGCGGTCAAGTGGGTCATCGAGCGCTCGGCTGAGAGCGGCGGGCCCATCATCGACCAGGGCAGCCAGCAGCAGGCGGCAACCATCGCCAAAAACGGCTGGACCATGGAATTCGTCACCTCCTTCGCAGGGCCCAAGCCCCTCACCGCCGGCGACGCCATGCGCGCACTTGCCGAAACCGCCGAAAAGGAGGGCGTAGAGATCTTCTATTCGACCCCGGCCGAGCAGCTCGTCAAGGATGGCGACGCGGTCACGGGCGTTATCGCGAAGGGTTCGAACGGCTACATCCAGTTCAACGCGAGCAAGGGCGTCATCATCGCCACGGGCGATTACCAAAACGACGAGGAGATGAGCTCGTACTACCTGCCCGACCTCGCGAACTTCACGCGCAAGCAGATGAACAAGACCGGCGACGGCCACAAGATGGTCATCTGGGCAGGCGGCGCCATGGAACCCATCAACCACACCAAAATGCTCCACGATTTCGATGCGGGCCCGGCATCCATGTGCGACATGCCCTTCCTCGCCGTGAAGAACAACGGCGCCCGCTTCGTAAACGAGGTCGTCGAGATGTCGCTTCTCAACAACTACCTGCGCAGCGCCGAGGACCAGGGCTGGTACTCGCAGGTATTCGACGCCAACTACATGGAGCAGGCAGCCGACTGGCCGGGCAAGCTCTACTCCCCTGAAGAGCTCGCTCTCTACATGCCCGAAGAGGACGCGGACCGCGACGGCGTGTTCAAGGACCTCATCCGCACGTTCAAAGCCGACACGCTCGAGGAGCTCGCCGAAAAGCTCGAGATCACCGATACCGCGGCGTTCGTCGCCACCGTCGAGCGCTACAACGAGCTCGTCGCCTCAGGCGCCGACGAGGACTTCGGCAAGCCGTCGCAGTACCTGAAACCCATCGACACGCCCCCGTACTACGGCATCCACCGCTGGCTGCGCGTTTCGGCCCTCTGCTCGGGCGTGCAGGTCGACGAGAACCACCAGTGCCTGAACACCGAGGGTTCGCCGATCACGGGGCTCTACGCCATCGGGAACTGCTCGGGCGAGTTCTACGGCGGCGTCGACTACCCGATGACCATTCCCGGCCTCTCGCTCGGACGCTGCTATACCGAGGGCTACCTCGTCGGCAGGACGGTCGGCGCGCTCTAAGCCTATCCGATACCACCACCCCGTCGGGCACCTGCTTTTCCGGCTCCCGAACCATACGGCCGCAGCTTCGCTTTCCCCTCCCTCAGTGCGAAGTTGCGGCCATCTCTGCTATGATAGGCTCCATGGAAAACGACGCGAACACCCCTCAAAGATCCGATCCGGGCACCGCTTTGGCGGAAGTCGAGCCATCGGAGCAGCTGACCGCCCACGCGGCAGCCGATCTCCCCGAACAGGACAGCGTCCCGGAAGCACCTCCGCTGCACCCCACCGTCATCGTCATGCACGCCTCGGTCGGCTCAGGCCACCGCAGTGCCGCCAATGCAACGGCGCAGGCACTCGAGATACTGCGCGATACCGACGACCCCGAGCTGCTCCAAGGCCTCACCGTGCCCGAGGATCTCGAAATCGAAGTGCTCGATATCCTCGAATTCGGGCGGCACGTCTTCGACGGCGACCATGCGGCGAGCCTGTTCACCGGCGCGACGCGCCCCCTGTACGATCTTACGTGGCGCTACACGCTCACCGGACGGCTCCTCTGGGGGGGAGGAACCATCTGGTCGCACGTCAACTTCCCCAAATTCACCGATCACATACGCGAAAAGCAACCTCTCGCCATCATCTGCACGCACATCACGGCAGCCAACGTGGCCGTGGGTGCCCGCATGATCACCGGCCAGCGCTACCCTATCCTCTGCGTGCCGACCGATTACGAGACCGAAGGGCTGTGGCCCCATAAGACGACCGACCTGTTCTGCGTCGCCACCGAATCGATGGCCGAAACGCTTCGCCCGCGCAAAGTGCCCGACGAGAACATCCTCATCACCGGCATTCCGACCCGCGACGATTTTCGCAAGACCTACGACAAGATCGAGACGCGCAAGAAACTCGGCCTCCCCGAGGATAAGATGGTCGTGCTCGCCCTTGCCGGAGCCTACCTGCCGCGCCCGTACGTGCACTTCAGAGACACGCTCGATAAAGTACTCCCCTACCTGCACACCTATCCGAACATGCACTTCGTGTTCATCGCGGGAAGCGACAAGCATTACGCAGAGCACATGCGCCAGCAATGCCTTGAACTCGGCCTCGAGAACACCACCGTGCTCGGCTACGTCGACGGCATGGCGGCGCTCATGGCGGCAAGCGATCTGGTGATCTGCAAATCAGGGGGGCTCACGGTGACCGAATGCCTGTGCGCCCAGGTGCCGATGATCCTGCTCGGCCGCGCATACGGCCAGGAGAAGGCCAATGTGCAGATGCTCACAGCCGTCGGAGCAGCCATGCACGTGACCACGGCGCGCGAGCTGCTGGAAAGCCTGCGCCACATCGCCCGGTACCCGCAAAGCACTCAGGCCATGCTCATCAACGGCGGTATCATACGCCGCCCCGAAGCGGCACTCGACATCGCACGCGCAGCGTTTCGCCTGGTGGAGAAAACGAAGGCAGGCGATCTTGCCGAGCACCGCAAACGGCTGCTCTGGCTCTACTGGGGCAAGAAGCCGGCGCACATCAGATAGCGGGCCCTGCCGCCCATGCGCTGCGCCGCCCGCGGTGCAGCGCAGCCGTCCTTCGTCTTGAAGCCGCGAGGCGAAGGACAAGGCCCGTTCGGCAGAGATCGGCATGCGCCGAAGCTGCACGCCGATCTCTGCTCCTTTGATGACCTTCAAGAAACCCTTGCCCTCATCGGCTTCGATGCGCGATAATGGATCGGTGCGTCCGCGTGGCGCGCACCGTCGGTACCTGAGACGGACACCCTGTACGACAGACGCCCGGCAAAACCCGTGGCGCACACTACTTATAGATTTCCGGAGATCATGACTACACCATTCAACGAACTCGGTCTGTCCGAGAAGACACTCGCCGCCGTCGAGCGGCTCGGCTATTCCGAACCCACCCCCGTGCAAGCGCAGGCCATTCCGCTTGTACTCGAAGGCCGTGACATCATCGCTGCCGCAAAAACCGGTACCGGCAAAACCGCTGCGTTCTCCCTGCCCACCATGGACAGGCTCGGCCGCATCCAGCGCGGTCAAGGGCCGCTCATGCTCGTCGTGAGCCCCACGCGCGAGCTCGCCGACCAGATCGGCGAGGTGTGCCGAGCCATCGCAACCTCGACCCACCACCGTATTCTCACCGTCGTGGGAGGCCTCTCGCTCGATCCCCAGATCAAGCAGCTCAAGCACGGCGTCGACATCCTCATCGCAACGCCGGGGCGCCTCATCGACCTCATGGAACGCGAAGCGGTACGCCTGCCGAACGTCGAGGTGCTCATCCTCGACGAAGCCGATCGCATGCTCGATATGGGATTCTGGCCGCAGATGAAGAAGATCATCGCCGCCTGCCCGAGCAAGCGCCAAACCCTGCTCTTTTCGGCCACCATCGACGACCAGATCACCAAGAGCGTCGGATCGCTTTTGCACGATCCCGCTTACGTGGAGATCGCACACCGGGGAGAAACAGCCGACACCGTCGATCAGTTCGTCATCCCCGCCACCCAAACAACGAAAGCCGACCTGCTCAAAGCGGTGCTCGAAGAGAAAGGGTCGAACCGCGTCATCGTGTTCGCCCGCACTCGTTCGCGCGCCGATTCGTGCACGAGACGCCTTCGTCGAGCGGGCTACGCCGTAGAGGCGATCCACTCCGATCGCACGCAGGCGCAACGCAAGCGCGCACTCGAGAACTTCAGCAACGGCAAAACCAACGTGCTCGTGGCAACCGACGTGCTGGCCCGCGGCATCGACGTGACCGAGGTCGATTACGTCATCAATTACGACCTTCCCAACCAACCCGAAGACTACGTGCACCGCATCGGCCGCACCGGTCGCGCGGGCGAGACGGGCTTCGCCGTATCGTTCGTAAGCCCCGAGCAGCAACCGTGGCTCAAAGATATCGAAAAGCTCATCAAGAAGACCATACCCGAGATGGAGCTCGCGAACTTCGACCCCGCACAGGCCGAAGCCGATGCCGCGGCCCGTGCAACGAGGGCTGCTGGAAGACGGGACCCCGAACTCGCCGCCGCTGCCGCCGAATACGCGAAAACGCAAAAGAAGCGGGCGGCGCAAAGCGCTCACGAACCCGCTGCGTCCGATCAGGCGCGAGCGGGCAAGAACACCCGGAAGAAAACGCGCACGCCGGGGCAGCCGCCCGTTAAGACCAACCAGAAAGCGGTAAAGCCCCAAAAGGCGAAGCCCTCGCAACCGAAACCTTCGCAGAAGAAAGCCGCAGGCAAAGCGCAAGCGGGCTCGAAACAGTCTTCTTCGACCCCGAAGAGGTCAGGGTCGGATATGAGGCCGGGCCGTGCGCATCGCGCCGCCGTCGCCAAACGCAGGAGCAGGTAGCCGGCAGGCAGCGGAATGAAACGGTGCGCTCGGCGACCCCGAACGCGCCCGCACCGCCTAATTGAAACGAACATGCATTGCCCGGGTCCGGAAACGGCAGATCGCCGTCACGGGCCGTGCAAGGCCAAACCGATTCCCATCCGAGCGTCAGAACGATCCGATCACGCAGAAAAGACGAGTTATTCGTCATCGAAGCCGCGCCGCTTCAGACGCACGGCAAGACCCGCCCTCTCGTGAAATTCGTTTTCCCCGATAGAAAGCCCGTTGGCAAAACCGCATCGGACCAGCGGCGTGCTTTCGAGTGCTTTCGCGACGAACGGCTTGCTTTTTCTGCCGCGTATGCCGCAATCCGCACACGCGGCATACGGGCCGAAGCGCCTTTTCGGACAGGCGAAGCAACCACCCTCGATAACCGGTGAAGCGCCCTCGCATGCGCTCGCCCGAAAGCCCGAGCCGCCTTACTCGAGCGGATCCTTGTTCTGGTTTGCCGCCACGCGGATCAGCCGCCCCAGCAAAAACAGGATCAGAACGAACGCCGCAGCGCCGACGACCGCGAACAGCCAGTCGGAACGCAGCAACGCAGCGAGCGTCAAGAAGAGCACGACCGTTGCCAGGACGATGACCGCAAGCGTTCCCACGGCTGCGATGGCCGTGCCTGNCGGGCCGCGACGACGAAACCACGAACGATCCCGGCGTCCGTTTGTCCAGCAGCTCGGGTGCCGTCGCCGTTTCCCGCGCCATGATGCGCACGATCTCGGGCGAGCAGAACCCCCCGTGGCAGCGGCCCATCATCGCACGGGTGCGCCATTTGATCGCATCGAGGGAGTTTACCGGCAGCGGGCTTTTGAAGGCGTCGGCGATCTCGGCCTCGGTCACTTCGCAGCAACGGCACACCATATGCCCGTAGCGACCGTCGCCTTCGATAGCGGCTTCCCGTTCGGCTTTGCTCATAAGGGAGAAGGGCTTGCGATGCGAGCGCAGGGGGTCAAACGCTTTATTGGCCTTTGCATCGAGCCGAGCAGCCACATCGCGCGCAACGTCCTCCGCAACGGCAGGTGCCGACGTGAGTCCCGGGGAGTCGAAGCAGGCGATGTTGAAGAACCCGAGAACATCGGGGACTTCCCCGATGACGAAATCGCCGCTGTCGCCGCTTGCACGCAGGCCGGCGAAGTTCGTGATCATGCCCCGCGCCGACAGCTCCGGCCAAGTCTTTTTCGCCGCGTCGAGCACGAAGGCGAGACCGCCCGCCGTCGTGGACACGTCGCTCTTGCTCGCCTGGGCAACCGCATTCGGCCCGACGAGCAGGTTCCCATGCACGGTCGGTGTCATGAGAACGCCCTTGCCCACCGAAGACGGCGCCTGGAACATCGTGCTGGTGAACGTCTCGCCCATATCGGTATCGAACAGGCAGTACTCGCCCCGTCGCGGTGTAATGCGAAGTTTTTCCGAGCTGACTTGGTTGTTGATCTCATCGGCGTATACGCCCGCAGCGTTCACAACGGCATTCGCGGTAACGCGCGCACCCGATTCGGTGACGAGCTCGAAACGCGCGCGCCCAGCTTCGCCGAGGCGGCGAACGGCGCGAACGCCCTCACCGAAGAAGAACGCGACGCCGTTTGCCGCAGCGTTTTCCGCAGCCGCAAACGCCACTTCGTACGGATCGCAGATCGCACCGGTCGGCGCAAAAAGCGCACCTACCGCGGCGCGGGAAACACGAGGCTCGCGTTTCTGCAGTTCCGCCTGCGAAAGCTCGCATACGCCCTCGACACCGTTGCGTTCGGCTCGCCGCACGAGATCGCGTAGCGCATTGAGCTCTTCGTCGGAAAACGCGAGCACGATAGACCCGTTGTTTACGTAGGAGAATCCAAGCTCCTCTGCATAGCGGGGATACAGTGCCGATCCCCGCACGTTGTAGAGAGCTTTGAGGGTACCCGGTTCGGGATCGTAGCCGGCGTGCACGATACCGGAATTGGCGCGCGTTGCACCGCACGCAACATCGGTGCCCGCTTCGAGCACCGCCGTCGCGAGATCGTATCGTGCGAGTTCGCGCGCCGTACACGCCCCGGCAACGCCCGCACCGATCACCACGACATCGAAGTGTGATTCAGTCAGTTTTCTCATGCCGCAAGCTTACTATTTCTTCCCGTTTGGCGGAAGAAGGAACACCCAATACCTAGAATCGCGTATTGTAACCGTTACAAGGTTGCCAAGAAAGGAACGCCATGAGGATTGCGGTTGCAAGCGAGGGCCTTGACGTTTCCCCCTATTTCGAGCACTGCATCAGCTTCACCATATATACGATCGATTGCGGCATCATCGCGGAATGCCAGAATATGCCCAACCCCCGGCTGCAGTACGGCAGCCTCGCATCGCTGTTGGTGGAACTCGAGGTCGACGTGGTTATCGCCGGATGCATGGAGCGGGCATCGGCGCATGCCCTGACCGAAGCGAACATCGAGGTGGTTTTCGGGGTGGTCGGCACCGCGCGTGCCGCAACCGAAGCCTACCTCGCCAAAACGCTTATCAGCTCGGACGAGTGGTGCGATTACGACGAGGAAGCCCCCGACTACGCCGAAGCGTAAACCATCGAGGATATTCGACGAAGAGACCCCTGTTGCGGCAATCGGCAACGGGGGTCTCTTCATAAAAAACGCTCCCGGTGCGGGAGCGTTTCAAAAATGCAGGAACGGACCTACAGGGCCTTCTTGGCAACCTCGGTCACGGCGGCGAACGCAGCAGGATCGTTTACGGCCATATCGGCGAGCACCTTGCGGTCGAGCTGGACGCCGGCCTTCTTGAGGCCGTTCATCAGCACCGAGTAGGACAGGCCGTTGATGCGGGCCGCAGCGTTGATGCGGGTGATCCATAGACGGCGGATCTCGCGCTTCTTGTTGCGGCGATCGCGATACATGTACTGAAGCGAATGCTGCACCTGCTCCTTCGCGGCGCGGTAGGAGCGGGACTTGGCACCGTAATAACCCTTCGCGCGGTTGAGGACGGTACGGCGTTTCTTATGAGCGTTTACTGCACGCTTTACACGAGGCATTGTTCAAACCCTTCCTAATCGATTAGCGGAGCCCAAGGTTGCGGGACACGACCTTCTTGTCAGCCGCGGACACTTCGGTCTCGTGGCGGAAGTTGCGCTTGCGCTTCTGGCTCTTCTTCTCCAGAATGTGGTTGCGGCCCTGCTTGGAGCGCATGATCTTGCCGGAACCGGTAACGCGGAATCGCTTGGCGGTGCCGCGATGGGACTTCATCTTAGGCATTATTCGTCCTTTCCTTCTTCTTGCTTTTCTGCTTCCTTTTTCTTCTTAGCCGCTGCGGGCAAAGGCGCGATGAGCATATGCATGTTGCGGCCCTCCATCTTGGGCTGGTTCTCGATGACCGCTACATCCTTCAGATCATCTGCCAAACGCTCCAAAATCGTCAAACCCTGCTCGGGGTGGGCCATCTCGCGACCGCGGAACATAATGGTGATCTTCACCTTGTTGCCCGCATCCAAAAAGCGCAGCACGTGCTTCTTCTTGGTCGTGTAATCTCCCACATCGATCTTGGGGCGGAATTTCATTTCCTTCGTTTCGATCTTGCTCTGGTTCTTACGGGCCTGTTTTGCCTTGATGGCCTGATCGTACTTGAACTTCCCGTAATCCATGATGCGGCACACAGGCGGTTCCGCATTCGGAGCGATCTCGACGAGATCGTAGCCTTGCTCATCGGCGATCCGCTGAGCCTCGGAGACCGCATAGATCCCGAGCTGCTCACCGTCGTAGCCGATCAGACGGCACTCTCTGGCAGTTATTTCTTCGTTGAGCCGTGGCTCCTGAGCAGCTATCGCGCTCACCTCCTCTTTCTTGCGCTTTCGCGCAAACAAAAACCCGCTGGCACAGGCCGCGGGTTCGCATTCGATGTGCACCGCGTATTCGCGGTTTCTATCCAAGCAACCCATCAGCAGCCGAAGCGCCGAACCAGGTGGGGGTCTGAACCCCTCTTGAGTAAACAGCTTGCATAGTATAGCACGCTTAACGGTTTGTGCAAGAAATAATCACGACAAGCAACGGCAACGGAAATCGCGCAATCAAGCGGGACGGCGATGCAAACCACGCTCCAAACCCGAACCCCACCATACGCGCTCGAGACCCGCGCCGAGACGGACGCGTTTCCGACCGCCTCACTCCTCCGCAAACAGCGCGTCGAAATCTTTGCGCGAATGGACGCCGAACTTGTCGTAGATCCGGCTCGAATGAGCCCTCACGGCTCCGTTGGATATGAACAGCTCCTCGCTGATTTCAGTGGAGCTCTTTCCCATCACCAGCAATTGGAACACCGTCGTCTCGCGCGCCGACAGCCCCGCGCTTTCGGCGAGCCCCTCGAGTCGCTTGCGCTCGGACGACTCGCCCTCGGGCTGGAAGCGGGAGTAGTCGCTCCGGCCGCCCAGGAGGGGCGCGAACACCGCAATGCCCACGGCAAGCGTTGCAAGGATGGTCACCGTAACGAGGACCCCCCTGTTCCACGACATGTTCAGGCGCATGAGCACGATCGCAAGGTCGGCGGCGACGAGCGCGATGATCCTGATGCACGAGCCCGGCAGCATCGCCGACGTCCTGCTGCGGTACGCGTTCGAACAGACCATCGTATACACCAGAAGGTCGAACGTCGAGTACGCGGCGCTCACCATCACCTGGGAAAACGAGAGAGAGATGCCGAGGAACTCCACGCCGATGAGCCCGACGGTCATGAGCGGGAGCGCGATGGCGTAGAGGATCGTACGATCGAATCGATCGCCCATCCTGAACGCGAGGACCAGGATGACGAGAGAGGGCACGAGGTTGCCAACCCCCGTCTCGTGCGTCGAATGGGAAAGCTGCGTTGCGCTGCCGCCCACCCCGTAGGCGAACGCGAAGACGAATACGAACAGAAACAGCATGCCGTAGCCCGAAAGGCCCCGTGCGCCGAACCCCTCGCGAGGCCGTTCCTCCACGATGGATATCTTGCTGAAGCAAAACGACACCTGGATAAACGACAGACCCGCCAAACAGATGATGACAATCGTGCTTAGAAGCTCATCGACCCCCGTAATGATCGGCAACAGCACGAACCGTGCCGCGAAGGAGATCGCAAAAACCTGAATCACCTTCACGGGCGGAAGGCTTCCGCAGAATTCTATCCATTGCCCGAATAGCATCCCCGCGCCGCCCCCGATCAGAACGAGGCTCGAAAGGACCGCGGCATCCCCAAGGTCGAGCCCCAGCACGACCGCGAGCGGCACCATGCACCCGGCCACGATAAGCGCGCTCGGCAAAACCAGCAGCACCCCGCTTCTGCGATACCGGTCGAAGCGGTAGCACAGAATCAGATAGACGCTTAAGCCGACGACCTTGCCGACGTCGACAAGCAGAAAGAAAAAGTCGCCGACAAACAGCGGGGAAACGCCCACCTGGGTCACCGTCGCGTTGAACCACAGAGGCCATTCGTGAGCGCACCGATATATGCCCATGCCGATACCCGCATAGAAAATGAGCGCGTTCTTCTGAAAGAACGCAAACAGCTTCCCGAGGCTTTCGTTCACCGACACTACCTCCAAAAAAAACGCCCGGCTACGCATGCACGATGCACGGATGATACCCGTTTTAAACATCGCGCACAACGTTTAAACACGTTTAAACGTCCGTGCGCAACCGCTCGGCTGTAGGGTGTGTGCTCGGTTCGAAACCATCCGATGCAGACGAGCGCATGTCCCTCGCGTCGCCGCGTCGGATGGCCGAACGGCAGTAACGAAACCTCTGTTGGAAGGGAAGCATCATGAGCATTTCGAAATCAGGTCGATTGGATCGGCGCGGTTTTCTCAAAGGAGCAGCCGTCGGGGCGGCGGGACTGGCAGCCTTCGGGCTTGCCGGCTGCGCACCCGAGGCGCAAGGCGAAGCGGATGGACAGGCCGCAGGCGCGCCCGAATCATGGGATCGCGAGGTCGACGTCATCGTTGTCGGAAGCGGAGGCTCGGGCCTGTCTGCGGCCATCGAGGCCGCAGGAGCCGGAGCAAACACCCTCGTGCTCGAAAAGGGCGGCGTAGTCGGCGGCACGACGGCCCTTTCGGCCGGTATCACGCAGGCTGCAGGAACCGAGTATCAGAAGAAGTTCACCGAATATCAGGACGACACTCCTGAAAACCACTTCAAGTGGTACATGGCCCTCGGCGAAGAATGGGTCGATGAAGAACTCGTCAAAGACCTGGCCTACGGCTGCCCCGAAGTGATCCGCTGGTACGTGGAGGACCTCGGCCTCACGATCGGCGACTTCTCGGGTCAATCGCACGTACCCTACGCCGACGAATACTACGCGGTACGCATCCACCGTCCCGACGGCGAAGGCGCAGCCCTCATCGCCGCCATGAAAGCGAAAGCCGAGGAGAACGGCGCCGCAATCGAAACGAACATCGAGGTGACCCGCCTTATCACCGACGCCGAGGGAGCCGTCATCGGCGTCGAAGCCGAAACGAAGAAGGGCACCGAGACCGTAAAGGCCAACAAGGGCGTGGTCGTCGCCACGAGCAACATCGACCACAACACCGAAATGGCCCGCCAGTTCTGCCCGCAACAGGTATGGGCGATGGAGCTTGCCGACTGCCTGAGCGCGCCCACCAACACCGGCGACGGCATCCGTATGGGCATGGAGATCGGCGCCGACATCCGCAACCTCGGCAGCGGCATGGATGCCATCCTCGACCTGAAGCTCACATCGGGAAAAGACGTATGGGGGCTCATCTTCGTCAACAAAGCGGGCATGCGCTACGTGTGCGAAGACGCGCATTACGCCTACAAGACGCGTATGCAGTTCCAGATGGAACGTTCGACGGGACATCCCTGCTACGCCGTATGGGCGCAGAGCAACCTTGAGAACTGCCGCGCATGGGATGCAACCACCATCGACGAGGCAGTGGCCGACGGCACCGTCATCGCCGCCGCCTCGATCGAAGAGCTGGCAGCCGAAATCGGCGTCGATGCGGCGGGGCTCGCCAACACCATCCAGTACTGGAACGACACGGTGGTGCCCGCCGGCGAAGACACCCAGTACGGACGCATCAGCGGCTTCGAGCGCATCGAAGGCGCAACCTATTACGCCAATCGCATGCGCCCCGAGATCATGGGTCCGTGCGGCGGCCTCAAGATCGACGTCGAAGCGCACGTGCTGCGCCCCGACGGCTCGCAGATCCCGCACCTGTTCGCTGCGGGCCTGTGCACGGGCGGCTGGGTTGGGCCGTTCTATCCCGGCTCGGGTACCGCCATGGCCGCCAACGCCCACTTCGGAAGAAAGGCCGGAAAGAACGCTGCGGAGATGGCGTAGGCTGATCGGACGCGTCGGCGCGCAGGTCCCGTACCGATTTCGCTCGGGTAAACGAACCCGGGATCGACGAACCCAAATTCGTGGCAGAAAACACGCCGAATTCGTCACCGCGGGGCACCGGACGGACCCCGGATAAACGATCCGCAGCAAAACGACCGCATTTCACCAGATGAGCGACGCACTAAACTATGCGCTTCCCTCAGGCGGTCTGCGTCGCGACGAAAATCTTTCGTTTTCCGTCATTTGAGAGAGCGTTCACCGCAAGCGGGGCCCCGATCGGGGCCCCGCCACACGTTTGGCATATGCGTACCAGTTCTTGTCCTCGTACAGCTCGATGATCGCACCGTCCTTCTCGACGAACGCGAGGCGCACGCCCGGGCCCGCATCCATCGGGCCGCAGATGATGCGGTCGGCATCGTCGGCGTAATGGTCGAGGTCGTCAACCGCAAAGGCCACGTGCCAGCGGCGGTGCAGCTCCTCGGGAAACGGCGTGCCCTCCTCGAACTTGAGGTACTCGACCTTGTAATCGTAGTCGTCCACGTTGGACACCCAGAACTTCATGTCCTCGTTGTAGGTCATATTCGGCTTCTTCTCGGTGATCGGAATACCGATGTGCATGTAGGTTGCAGTTGGCATATCGCCCTCGCTTTCCAGGCGCCGCCCGACAAGCGGCACCTCGTCGTCACTTCATCGAGAACAGCTCCATGGCCGCCTCGGCGTCGGCCTGCATGGCCTCGGTCGCCGCATGGGCGAGCGTATGGAAGTACTTGGGGTGCTCTTCGGCCAAAACCTTTTCGACGCCGCGCACGCCCGCGTTGCTCATGTAGCTGAAATAGTTGATCTTGCGTATGCCGCACGCGATGGCGCGGCGCGTATCCTCGGCTGAAAGGCCCGATCCCCCGTGCATGACGAGCGGCACGCCTAAGCGGCGCTTCAGCTCGGCGATGCGGTCGAAATCGAGCTTCGGCTCGACCTTGTAGAAGCCGTGCACGGTGCCCACCGAAGCGGCGAGCGCATCGATGCCCGTCTCGCGCACGAAGCGCTCCGCGTCGTCGGGGTCGGTGTAGACGTTCTCGCGCGTATCGTCGGAGTTCTCCAGACCCTCGTGCCCCGTCGTGAACCCTATCTCGGCTTCAACATGAATGCCGCGGCCGTGGCAGAGTTCGACGACCTGGCGCGTCACCCGTACGTTCTCGGCGAACGGATCGGTGCTCCCGTCGTACATAATGGCCGTGAATCCGATTCCGACGGCGCGCTTCACGTATTCGAGGTCCTCGCCGTGGTCGAGCATGACGCATACGGGAACGCTCGCCTTTTCGGCGCGCATCACCATGATGGGTCCGATGAGCTCGATCGGCGTCTCCTTTTCATGGAGCTGGGCGTGCTGGATGATCACCGGCTCGCCCCGTTTCTCGGCGGCGCCGATGGCGGCCAAGAGCAGTTCGAGGTTCGGCGTGTCGAACGCTGCGGCCGCGCAGCCTTCGCGCTCGGCCCAATCGAGGACCTCCTTCATCGTCGCGAGCATGGCGACCCTACTTCTTCAGGTACGGCGTGTTGCACGGGGCGTTCCACAAGCGCAGAAGCTCGTCGTCCATGCGGGCCATGAACATCTGGAAGCCCGCCTGCTCCTGCACGGTGAGCATCTCGCCGACGAAATTGGCAACGACCTCGATGTTCTTCTTGGCAAGCTCCTTCACGGCAGCGCGGTACACGATGAGCTGCTCCATGAGCGTAGTCGCCCCCGACCCGTTGATGATGAGCATAACCTTCTCGCCGTCTTCGATGCCGATGTCGGCTACGAGCGCATTCACCATGATGGCAGCCGTCTCGTCGGCCGATTTCATGGGTTGACGGCCACCGCCCTCTTCGCCGTGCTGGCCCATGCCGATCTCCATCTCGTCATCGCCGAGGTCGGCCAGAAGCGTCCCCGTCTGCGGATGAGTCGCACCGCGCACGGCAACCGCGAGCGTGGCCATGTTGTCGGCGAAGCGCTGGGCGATGGCGGCAACCTCTTCGAGGCTCTTGCCCTCGGCAGCGGCGGCCCCGGCGATCTTGTAGGTGGGAATGCACCCCACGAGTCCGCGGCGGTCGTCGGCGTTCTCGCGCGGCGCGTTGGACACATCCTCCTGCGTAACGACCTTCACGGCGTTGAGTCCGAGCTTCTTGACCTGCTTCATGGTCATGTTGCCCGTGAGCATGTCGCCCGCATGGTTGAGCACGATGTAGAGCACGCCTTTGCCTTTGTCGGCAAGTTTGATGGCGTCGACGCACGCCTGGGGTCCGGGTGCGGCGAACACGTCGCCTACGACGTCGATATCGACCATGCCCTCGCCCACGAAACCCTCGATGGCGGGCTCATGTCCGCTGCCGCCCTGCGTGACGATGGTCACGCGGTCGGCGCTGCCGAGCAACTTGTTGATGACCATGTTCTGCTCGCCGAGCTCGAGGATGTCGGGGTTGGCCATGGCCAGTCCCTCGAGCAGCTCGGACGTGAGGTTGTCGGGATCGTTGATGAACTTCTTCATCTTCATGATGCTCCTCCTTCGTGCGGATACTTTTAGCGGACTTGTAGGCCCGAATAAGAACCTGCCGCCCAAGCGGGCGGCAGGTTGATGCCAACGAAAGCGTTATTGCGACTGCTGGGCTTTCACGTAGCCCTCGTGCAAGCCGCGGATAAAGAGCGACGTCGAAACCGCGCCCGCATCGGGCGTGCCGATGGTTTCTTCCTTGTAGCTTTTGGCGCGACCGAATTTCGAAGGATAGCGCTCGGAATCCCGCGCACCGCCGGCGGCGGCATCGTCGGCGGCTTCGAGAATGGCCTCGATGTCGTCGGCGGCTTCGGCTGCGGCTTCGCAGGCGGGGATGAGCGCGTCCATCATGGTCTTATCGCCCACCTGGGCCGTCGTGATGTCCTGCATTTCGGTTAGGCATCCGGCGAACATGCGCTTCACCGCATCGGGGCCAAGTTCGTCCTCATCGTCGTCAAGCTCGAAACCAAGGCCGCCGATGAGCGTTCCGTAGAGCGGTCCGGCCGATCCTCCCCTCACCTCCATCGCCTTGCATCCGAGGGTGTCGAGGAACTCGCCGATGGACTCGTCGTCCCATGCGGCCACCTCCCGTTCGATCAGCTTGGAGATCTTCGCCATGGTGATACCGTGATCGCCGTCCCCGAATTTCGAATCGATCTCGCTCAAAAGATCGCTCTCGGTTGCGAGCAGCCCGGCGCTTTCCAACAGCATGGCCGACAACGTGCGCTTGTCTATCAACGCGAACCTCCTGTATGCAGCGCTACCAGATATCAACGAACTCTACCACGCACCGTTATGCGAGGTCAATCAGCAATACAAGGTGTTTCGGCTAAGCTGGTTCGCCCTCGCCCTCGCCTTCGGCTTCGGTTGCCTCGGGTTCTTCGGCTTCGGCGCCAGGGGTTTCCAAGTATAGGTAGATCTGCCTGATCGTATCGGCGAGGTTGCCCGACGCGTTCGCGAGCTTGTAGTCGTACACGAGCACGGCCGACCAGTTGTATTCGGCACCGTCGAGCTCGACGGTGCCCGAGAACGAGCACTTCTCCTGCACGAGCGTCGTGCCGTCAGACGCGTAGGTCGAGTAATCGGCCTTGTCTTCCGGAAGCTCCACCGTACCCGCTTCAACTTTGATCCCCGCCTCGCCGAGCGTCTTCTCCACAATGTTCTCGTTCTTCACCGCATCGGCAAAGCTCAGCGTACCGAACCCGAGGGCGGACATCGCCGCAGAGTAACCGGACATCACGACCGCATCGTCCTCGTCGAGGCCGAGATACACCGTCGGCGTTCCCAAGCGGGAGTCGGCCGGCTCGTCGGTGAGCGCCACGGTAAGCGAGCGCTTCATGGGATTGCCCTCTTCGTTGACCTGCCGCTCGCTCGACACGGTGGCACCGCGCTTGAGCGCATCGACCGCTTCGTCTTCGGTCATGCCCATCAGCTGCGCGAGATCGGGCACTTCGGTCGTTTTAGCGGTAGCCGTCGAAGCGTCCTGCGCCTCGCTTCCCTGCAGCGCATCGACTTCCTGATCGCTTTGCTGCTGAGCCTGCTGCGTTGCCAGATTCTGGCTTTCCTGGAACAGCATCCACGTAAAGTAGCCGAGCGCGCCGATCAGGGCGATGAGCAGAATCACGACGACGATGAGAAGCCGGCGCATGCGCCGCGACTTCTTCTGCTGGGCGGAAAGCTCGGGTCTGTCGGCTCGATCGCCGTGCCGGCCGCGCTTGCCCGTTTGCTCGGCAACCACCATGCCCGCCTGGGCGGATCGCTCGTCGTCGAACAGCAAAGGAGCTACGACCTCGGGTTCGAGGCTCTCGACCGCATCGGGGTATTCATCTTCGAGAAATTCTTCAGTGCGTTTGTCGGTTCGTGCATGTTTTGGCATCGTGTAAACCTTCCTGGCAATCTGCGCTCGAAGCGCATGAGAAGCAGCGCTATTTTACCGCAAATCAGCGGAAGAACAGATAGTAGACGACGAAACCAACGATAAGAAGAAACACGCAGGCGATAACGATCTTCTGCATTTTCGACATGGGCTCGACGCTGTCGAGGTCTTCCTGTGTGGTCTCGCGATACCGAGGCTGGGACGAACGGGGCTTGCGAGCAGCTTCCGCAGGCCTTTCCTCGACGTCTGCGACCGCTGCGCGTTCGACGGCGCCGTCGGCATCGTCTTCCCTCCCGTCGGAAACGACAACGGCGCCCTGCTCTCGCTCGCGCGCAGGCTCGAGGCCGCTTCCCGCAGCTTGACGGGAAACGCCTGTCTGGATGACGATCTCTTCATCACCGTCGGCATTCACCGATATGAGAGAGTATGTTTGATCCCGATCCATAAGCACCCTTTCGTGTTTAGAGCGATTATAGATTGATTCTATTCCCGGATGCCCTTGTCCAAATAATATCCATCGGCTGCAAAACGCTTGCGGTACGTGAGAAAACATGCCATGACGATAGCGATGGTATTGGCGGCGGAAAGCATGAGCATAACGACGATCTGGTATTTCGCCGCCGCAAGAGGATCGGCCCCCGCAAGCAGCTGGCCGCTCATCATACCGGGGATCGTCACGATGCCCGCTGCCGACATGGTGGCGAGCACCGGCGTCATGCCCGCCGCAATCGCGGCTTTGATGGACGGGAAGGCGGCCTCGCGGGCAGTCGCTCCAAGCGCCACGAGCGTGAACATCTCGTCTGAGCGGGAATCAAGATCGGAGAACAGGCGGTCGATCGCAACGGCGATGGCCGACATGGCGTTTCCGATGATCATTCCCGCTATGGGCACGAGCTGGCGCGCGTTGTACCACGGGTCGGCGTGGATCACGCCCTCGACCACGATAAGCCCCACGGCGACCGATGAGACGAAAAGCGACACGAACACTGCGGGGATCAACCCTTTGACCTCGCTTTTTACTCGCGATGTTGCGATTTGAGTTGCAGCGGAGATCATGAATACGAGTGCGAGCAGTACAAGCCACCACGTCTGCCATGCAAAGAGGTACTCGAGCACGAACCCCGCAGCCAAAAGCTGAACGAAGCAACGCACGACCGATACCGCGATGCGCCGCGTCTGCCCCAGCTCGAGCTTGTACGACACGATGCCCGCAACGAGCATGAGGGCACTCGCCGCGAAGAGCTCGACGTAGCCTATGTCGACGACCCCCGCGCTCACCGGAGCCCCCCTTCCCGCCCTGCCGCTACCGGCGCAGATTGCCGAGCGGATCCCGTGCGACCGGGGGCCGAACCACCGATCGCGGCTTGCGAGGGGTTTTCACGGTAAGAGAGCGCGCCGTCTTTGAGCTCGAACGTGCCGGCAGCGAACCCGTCGGCCGCCCGATGCCTGATGCGCAAACACGTCATGCTCTCGCCTACGAGAAGCCTGGTCAGCCGCCCGATCGCTCGCGCCGAATCGGGATCGAGCGCCGCATCGACTTCGTCGAGCAAGAGCACAGGGGGCTTGGTTGCGAATGCTCGCAGCAGGGCGACCCTGGCAAGCTGGCCTCCCGAAAGCTGCGAAACATCGCGACCGAGCTCGACATCCCCCAAGGCAGCCCGATCGAGCAGATTCGCAAGCTCGCTATCGGAAGGCGGCCGCTCTCCTGCATGCACTTTCAATGTCCAGGGAAGCACGAGGTTATCGCGTACGGTTCCCGAAACGAGCGACGGCTTTTGGGGAACAAGGCAAACCTGCCTGCGCCACTTCGTCAAGGCGACGGCATCGCTTGGCGCGCCGTTGAGGTACAGAGCGCCGCCGTCGCGCTCGATCATGCGCGCGCATGCGCGTAAAAGCGTCGATTTACCCGATCCCGACGGTCCCACAAGATCGTAGACGGCAGCCTCCTCGAGCGAGAGCGCCGCATTCTCGAAAAGCACCGCGCGTTCGCCTGCGCGGGAAAACGACACGGTAAGACCCTCTGCGCGAAACAGCGTCATCGTTATTTCTGCCGCCTGTTCCACCACCATGCGCCGATAAGCAGCGCGCAGAACACGATATCGGCAAACATCGCCGTCGATGCCGCCATGGCTGCCTCCTTCGATCGACTTCGCTTCCACTTCTGTCAGTATAGCGGCATTGCCGAAGGGATCATAGCGCGCAGGCGGGCGGTTGCCCGCGCGTCACCGAAGCGGCCGAATGAGGGCCGTCGCCGCGAGCG
>NZ_LT964679.1:1436387-1462161 GCF_900240215.1 Raoultibacter timonensis
AGCTCGCGGGCTCGACGGCGACGAAGCGCGTGTCGGGCCTGACCCCCTTGAGCTTGTCGCGCATGAACGGCGCGATAAGGCCGCCGAGGTTCGAGCCGCCGCCCGCACAGCCGATCACGATGTCGGGGTATTCGCCCAGTTCCTTAAACGCCTCGTAGGATTCGAGGCCGATGATGCTCTGGTGCAGAACCACCTGGTTGAGCACCGATCCGAGCGTGTAGCGCCCCTTGTTCTCGGGGATGTTGAGCGCTCGCTCGACCGCCTCGGAGATAGCCGTGCCGAGCGACCCGGACGAATCGGGGTGCTCCGCGAGCATTTTGCGGCCGATCTCGGTCGTGTCGGAGGGCGAGGGCGTCACGTTGGCATTGAACGTCTCCATGATGTTGCGCCGGAAGGGCTTCTGCTCGTAGGAGCACTTCACCATGAACACGTCGAGGTCGAGGCCGAAGTGGTCGGCGGCTTCGGCGAGCGCCGTGCCCCACTGCCCCGCCCCGGTCTCGGTCGTGATGCCCTCGAGCTCCTGAGCCTTGGCGTAGTAGGCCTGCGCGATGGCCGAATTGAGCTTGTGCGAGCCGCTCGTGTTGTTGCCCTCGAACTTGTAGTATATCCTCGCCGGGGTGCCCAGCGCCTGTTCGAGGTTGTATGCGCGGCACAGCGGCGAGGGTCGGTATATCTTGTACATCTCGCGTACCGGCTCGGGTATATCGAACTGCGCGGTAACGTCGTCGAGCTCCTGGGCCACGAGCTCGTCGCAGAAGACGGGTGCGATATCCTCGGGTTTGGCGACGGCCCCGTTGGGCAGACGCATCGGCTCGGGCGGCTCGGGCATGTCGGCGCGCAGGTTGTACCACTGCGTCGGGATCTGATCTTCTTTGAGGTACAGACGATGCGGTACTGCGTTTTCCATGACGGATCCTTTCCTCTTTGCTGCTTGGCTGTTGCATACCTGCGCTTCGGTTTCGCCCTTGTGCACCCGCCCGCCTGCTTTGGTCTTTCGAGTCCGGCTTCGGCTTTCGGGCAACAAAAAAGCTCCCGGATCACCGAGAGCTCTCAAATTTTGTGTAAGCGAGAACAGAAGCTGTCGATAACCCGAATTATTGCTTTCCTGTCCACCACCAAGCGCAGCTCATCGACGCGCCCTGCGCGTTTGCGATGATGCGGTTGCCGTTGATCGTGTACATGAAAACCTTTCGTTCGGGTTGGTGGCTAGTATACCCGTCTTTGCGCGATGCGCAACCCCGAATCGCGCAAAGCCGTGCAAATTCGCCGCCGCGCGACGCTTTACAAAACTAGCGACTACTAGTATTTTTACTAGCGAACGCTAGTTTATTGAACGAATCGTACGCAGTGTCAGAGAAAGGACGCCCATGCCCAAAGAACGTTCCCGCGATACGAAGGCGGCGATCCTCGACGAGGCGATGCGGCTGTTTTCCGAACAGGGGTTCCGCGCGACGACCGTACGGGACATCGCCTCGGCCGTCGGCATCAAGGACGCATCTCTTTACAACCACTACCCCAGCAAGCAGGCGATGTTCGACGCTATCGTGGAGCAGGCTCTCGATACCATGAAGGAGGGCTTTTACCGCCGCGGTGCGCTGTTTCTCACGACCGACGATGCCAGCATATACGGCGATATCCCCTTCTCCGCGCTGCGCGACAAGATCACGGGCACCTTCGAGTACCTCTTCTGCGACCCCTATGTGGTTCGGCTCCGCAAGCTCCTCGTGATCAACCAGTTCGAAAACGAGCGGGCAACCTATGTCTACCGCCTCATCTTCGCCGAGCAGCCCCTCAGGCTTCAGGAAACCGTATTCTCGCACCTGATGAAATCAGGCGAGTTCGAACAGGGCGATGCGAGCCTGTTCGCACTGGAGTTCTACGGCCCGCTGTTCCTCATGATGCATGCCGGCACTCCTTGGTCCGAAGCCCAGCCCGTTCTCGAGACGCACCTCGAATCGTTCTACCTCGCCCACGCAACCGTAAAGGAGCTCCCATGAACCCCGTCGTCGTCTACTGCTCGCAGACCGGCCACACGAAACGCTACGCCCATTGGATCGCCGACGAGCTCGGCTGCGAAGCCGTCGCATACAGCGATCGGAGCGGCCTCGATCTAACGCACGTCGATACGGTGATCTTCGGCAGTTGGTTTCACGCGGCATCCGTTCCCGGATCGAAATGGCTCAAGCAGCAGATAGCCGCCCATCCCGGTAAGCGCTTCGTGCTGTTTGCCACCGGGGCGAGCCCGATGCCCGAACAAGGAGGATCGGCCGAGGAGATCGAAGAGGCCGTCCGCCGCACGTTTCCCGAAAGCGAGTTTCCCACCCTTCCCTGGTTCTATCTGCGCGGGGGATTCGCGATGGACAAACTCGGCGCGGTCGACCGCACGATGATGAAGCTGTTCTTCAAGCGCACGGGGAAGCTCGCCGAGAGCGACCCGAAGGCGGCCGAGATGGACAAGGCCATGCGCGAGGGATTCGACGGGACCGACCGCACCCTCCTCGAACCGCTGATCGCCTGCGTCCGCAGCCTCGAAGCCCAGTAAACCGCATAACCCGAGCAAACTTCCGAGAAGCGGAGGAACCATGGAGAAAACCCGTCCGACGAAATGCGGCGAGGCGAGCATCCGCGGCAACGCTTCGCACCGCAAGCAGCCCGAAGCCGACGGCACACCGCATTCCAAAGCCGAAACGGCCGTGCGCATCATCTGCGTGCTGAACGGCCTGTGCGCCGTCGCTTTCGGGGCGATCATGATGATAGCGGCAAACGATGCGCCGATGGGCCTTTCGGAACTCGTGCCGCTTATCCAGACGATGCCGCTTCCCGCCTTTATGACCGAAAACCTCTTCTGGCCGGGGCTCGCCCTTCTGCTCGTGAACGGCGTGGCCAACCTCATCGCCACCGCACTGTTCTTCAGCCGCCTTAGCGCGGCGCGAAGATGGGCGCTCGCCGCGGGTGCCCTCCTCATCTGCTGGTGCGCGTTCGAGATGCTCTACTTCCCGAACGCCGCCTCGATCATCTACCTGATCGTCGGTCTCGCACAGACCGCGCTCTCGATCGGACTCGTGCGCCGCTGAGCCGGGGTCGATACGGCACCGGTGCGTCCTGCGACGGCTCGGCACTCCGAAGTTCCAACGGGCGCGCGGCAACGGTGGGGCAGCAACGGATCCGCCGCAATCGGGCTCAAAATGCCGGGTTGGCGAATTCAGGTAAGGAAATCCTAAATTTTTACCTGGGGTTTTAGCGCGATGCCGGTTGCTGCAGGCAGAAAATGGTGCTCGATCGTCCACCAACCCGTCATTTTGTGCCATTTCGGCACCGCCCACCGCTCACCCAGGTGGACCGCCGCCCATCTCTGCGCCGCTGCCCGGCATCCGGATACCGGGTCGCCCCGCCGTCCATCCGCGCCGACCATCCGCTGCGCGCCCGGCCAACAGACCAGCTGTCCGGCCGGTCGTCGGCAAAGCGAGCGTCGCCGAGCAGCCCGTTGCTTTGCCGCAAGCCCGACGCGAGACCAGCGCAGGCAACGTAACCGGTTTGCAACGGTTCCGATGGCGATCCGCGAACCCCGCTTCAGCGCTCCCGCATTCGCGGTATCATAGTCGGCGACACACGAACAAGCGCGTCTGGCCCGACTCGTCCGGCGAGCTCAACCGGCCCGTGATCGATATTGCGACCCCCGAGCGCAAAACGCTGCGATGGTCGATCCGCGCGCACCCGACATAAGAAAGGCGGCCTGCCTTGGCACACAGCTACAGCCTCAGCGTCGACGAAACCCTGCACGGATTCACCGTCGAGTCCGCGCAAACCCTTGAAGAGATCGACGGCAACGCCTATACGCTCCGCCATGCGAAGAGCAAAGCCAAGCTCCTCTACCTGCAAAACGACGACGAGAACAAAGCGTTCTCGATCGCGTTCAAAACTCCCCCCGCCGACAGCACCGGGGTCTTCCACATCCTCGAGCACTCGGTGCTCTGCGGATCGAGGAAGTTTCCCGTCAAAGAGCCGTTCGTCAACCTCATCAAGAGCTCGATGCAAACGTTTTTGAACGCGATGACCTTTGCCGACAAGACGATGTATCCCGTGGCAAGCACCAACGAACAGGACCTCTTGAACCTCATGGACGTTTACATGGACGCCGTGCTCCACCCCGCCATCTACGAGAAGCGCGCCATCTTCGAACAGGAGGGGTGGCACTACGAGATCGACGGAGTGGACGAGCCCCTCAAGTACAACGGCGTCGTGTACAACGAGATGAAAGGCGCGCTCTCCGACCCCGATTCGGTGCTCTACAACGCGCTTTCGGCGGCGCTCTTCCCCGACACCGCCTACGCGTACGAATCGGGCGGCGACCCCGCCGTCATCCCCGAGCTCACCTACGAGGCGTTCCTCGACGAACATGCACGCCACTACCGGCTCGACAACAGCTACATCGTGCTCTACGGCGACATGGACATCGATCGCGTGCTCGCGTTCCTCGACGAACGCTACCTCAACGAGGAGCAGCCGCCGGCAGGCGAGCCCAATCCGCTCAGTCCGCAGGCGCCCGTCACGAACCTCGGTGTGATCAAGAAGATGGAAACCGCGCCCGAAAACGCCTGCATGGGCCTCGGCTACGTCGTCGGCTCGTCAACCGATCGGCTGCGCGTTATCGCAACCGACATCCTCGCTGACGTGCTTCTGGGATCCAACGAGGCGCCGCTGAAAAAGGCCCTCCTCAAAGCCGATATCGCCGACGACGTCGACGGCTACCTCATCGACGCCCAGCTTCAGCCCGCGCTGTTCGTCATGACGAAGGGCTCGAAGCCGAACACCGCCGAGGCGTTTCGCCAGACGATCGAAGATGCCGCTCGCACGATCGTGGCAGAGGGATTCGATCGGGAGCGCATCGAAGCCTCCATGGCGCGTGCCGAGTTCATCTTGCGCGAGCGAGATTTCGGAACGGCCGACGGCGTCGTGCTCGCCATGAGCGCAATGGCGGGCTGGCTGTACGACGACTCCATGGCAACCGATTACATCCGCTTCGAAGACGCGTTCGCCGAGTTGCGCGAGCGCGCGGCGCAAGGGTACTTCGAGGACCTGCTCCGCGAGATAGTCCTCGAAAACGATCATAAAGCCCTCGCAATCGTCGAACCGGTGGAAACCCTCGACGAAAGCTGCGAGGAGGCGCGCCTGGCGGCCATCAAGGCCGATATGGACGAGGCCGACATCGCCGCCATCATGGACGAGGTCGCCCGGTTGAGGGCACTGCAGGAAGAGCCCGACTCCCCCGAAGCGCTCGCCACGCTTCCGCTGCTCACGCTCGACGATATCGCCGAAGCTCCGGCCGAACCAGCCTGGGAGCGAATCGACTCGACGCCCCTGCCCTGCCTGTACCACGAAGTGCCTACGCGCGGCATCGACTACGTGTTCGCCTATTTCGACATGAACAGGCTGGCCTTCGACGATCTGCCCTATGCGACGCTGCTCGCAATGCTCCTCGGCAAGCTCGACACAAGCGATCACTCCGCCGAAGAGCTTGACAAGCTCACGCAGACCCATCTGGGCAGCCTGCGGTTCTTCGTCGACGTGTACACGAGCGAAGAGGATCCCCGAACCATCTCTCCCAAGTTCGTCATCGCCACGAGCGCGTTGTCCGAAAACATCGAGCATGCCGTAAGCCTCACCTGCGAGATCAAGAACTCGACAGACTTCAACGATCCCGACAAGATTCGCGATATCCTCACCCAGACGCGCATTCGCATGGAGCAGGGATACGCCACATCGGGCAATTCGTCAGCGCTCCTGCGATGCTCTTCCTACGTTTCCGAAACGGCGCTTCTCCGCGAACAGCTGAGCGGCGTCGATTTCTACCGGTTCCTCAAAGGGCTGCTCGCCGACTTCGACGCATCCTTCGATGCCGTCGTCGAACGGCTCGTCGACGTGGCAGCGCGTATATTCGCACTTGACGGAACCATCGTGAGCTTCACGGGAACGCCGGATGATCGCGACCGATTCTGGGAACTCGCCGGAACCCTCGGTCTCTCCCCCGTCGAAAACACCGTTCGCCTGACCGTCCCCGAACCGCACGTAAAGAACGAGGCCTTCATCGTGCCTGCCGACGTATGCTTTGCGGCGAAGGGCTACAACGCGCAGCTTCTCGACATTCCTTACGAGGGAAGCTGGCAGGTGGCGGCCAAAGCCCTCTCGTACGACTACCTCTGGAACGAGGTGCGCGTGAAAGGCGGCGCATACGGTGCCGGATTCAGGGCGCTCAGGCAGGGATCCATGCAGTTCTACTCGTACCGCGATCCCAACCTTGACGAGACGATCGCACGCTTCGACGGCGCCGCATCCTGGCTCGCAACGTTTGATCCGGACGAAACGGAAATGCGCGGCTACATCATCAGCTCGGTGGCGGGCATGGATGCCCCGGTCAAACCGCGCAACATGGCACGGCGCCAAGACGGCGACTACTTCTGCGATCGCCCGTCGGGCTACCGCGAGAAGACGCGCGAACAGCTGCTCGCAACCGAACCCGCCGATTTGCGCGCCCACGGCGAAGAGCTCGCCCGTGTAACCGAGCGCGACGTTCGATGCGCGTTCGGCAACCGCGGCATCATCGAGGGTTCGAAGGCGGATTACGACATCGTTGACCTGCTTGGGTAAAATCCCGTGCCCGCTATGGCATTTAACGGTAGAATAATCCGATGAAACGTATTGATCGGTTTGGTGCTTGACGGTGACCGCCCATAATGTTACTTGTAGAGTATCAAATCGTACGAGAGACGGAGAATAGCATGTTAGAGATTAAGGACCTCGTGTTCGAAGTTCCCGTTTCGGAGGGATCGAGCGAGAAGAGGCGCATCATCGACAACTTGTCGCTCACCATCGATGACGACAAGTTCACCGTCATCACCGGCCCCAACGGCGGCGGCAAATCGACGCTCGCCAAGCTCATCATGGGCGTCGAAGTACCCACATCGGGCTCGATCGTGTTCGACGGAACCGACATCACCGAACTGCCCATCGACGAGCGGGCAAAGCTCGGCATCGGATACGGGTTCCAACAGCCCGCCCGCTTCAAAGGCATGAAGGTGAAGAAGCTCCTGGACATCGCGGCGGGCAAGAAGCTGCCGATGCTGTCCTGCAACGAGTACCTGTCCAAAGTCGGCCTCTGCTCGGCTAACTACCTCACCCGCGAAGTCGACAAGAACCTCTCGGGCGGCGAGGTCAAGCGCATCGAGATTGCCACGATCCTCGCCCGCGACCCGAAGCTTGCGATCTACGACGAGCCCGAAGCGGGCATCGACCTGTGGAGCTTCGACCGCCTGACCGAAACGTTCCGCGATATCCACGAGGCGCGCGACGGCCGCTCGATCGTGATCATCTCGCATCAGGAACGCATCATACAGCTTGCCGACGACATCGTCTGGCTGAAGGACGGACAGGTTGAAGCGCAAGGCCCCGCAGCGGAGCTCATCCCCAAGCTCGGCCTCATGGCGAAAAGCAATCCCGTCTGCAGCTTCACGCAACCCCCCGAGCTTCATCTGACCGAAATACCGACGACGTGCTAGAGCCGTCAGATTAATTCATAAGGAGTAATCATGGCAGTCGATTTATCCCCCATCGACGAGGGGCTGTTAGCGGAAATTGCGAATATCCACGGCATGCCGAAAGGCGCCTTCAACATCCGAAAAGACGGCGAGCTCGTCGAGCGCCACTCTTCCGCCAATATCGAGATAGCAACCAAGACCGACAACCCCGGCATCGACATCCACATCAAACCCGGCACCAAAGGCGAGACCGTGTACATCCCGGTTATCGTTACCCAGGCCGGTCTCAAAGACGTCGTGTACAACACGTTCTACATCGGCGATGATTGCGACGTCACCATCATCGCCGGCTGCGGCATCCACAACGAGAGCCACCAAGCCTCCGAGCACGACGGCATCCACAGCTTCTACTGCGGCAAGAATTCCCACGTTAAATACGTTGAGAAACACTACGGCGAAGGCAAGGGCACAGGAGACCGTATCCTCAACCCCGTGACGAACGTGTACATGGAAGACGGCTCGAGCTGCGAGATGGAGCTTACCCAGCTGCGCGGCGTCACCTCGACGGTGCGCGATACGAACGCCGAACTCGCTCGCGACACGAAGCTCGTACTGACCGAGAAGCTTTTGACCCACGACGATCAGATCGCCACGTCGAATATGAAGATCGAACTCAACGGACAGGGTTCGAGCGTGCAGGTCATCTCGCGCAGCGTCGCGCAGGACAACTCGGTGCAGGTATTCAACCCGCTCGTCATCGGCAATGCCGAAAGCCGCGGCCACGTGCAGTGCGACGCCATCATCATGGGCAAGGCCAAGGTCACGGCCATCCCCGGCATCGAGGCGGCGAGCGAAGACGCCATGCTCGTGCACGAAGCGGCCATCGGCAAGATCGCAGGCGACCAGATCACGAAGCTCATGACCCTCGGACTCAACGAGGAAGAAGCCGAGCAGGAGATCCTCGAGGACTTCCTGAGCTAGCCTTCGTCCGGCCGCACTTCGGCCAGACTGGGACGCGCACATGAAAAAGCCCGCTTGCGCGGGCTTTTCTCTTCTCTTGCGGTAAACCGTTCGATACGAACGGCGCATCCCGTACTGCGTCCCGTAGAACCAGGCGCCGTCGGGTTTCGGACAACCGGCTACGCGGAATCGCCCGTTCCCCCTGGTTGCTGGACGGCATTCGATCCCGGTTCGAGATCGGAGCCGTCACCACCCGTCCCCGACGCATCACCCGACGAGCTTTCCTGCTCGTCGGCGTTCTCCCCGGTTTGGGCGTCTTCCGCCCCGCCCGCGGCACCGGAGGTTCCCGCAGACGTTGCACCCGAGGCACCCTCGGTCATCGGCACGTTCGCCAAATTGATCGGCGTACCGAGCCATTTGCTCTCGATGAGGGAAATGATTCCGCCGCCCGTAAGGTTAGCCAGCGCATCGCTGATCGTCGTCTTGAGATCGGTGTTGGTGTCGAGCACGCCGATGCAGTACCCGCTCGGGCTCTGCATGAGCGCCACGATATGAACGTCGACGTTGGAGGTGTGGGCGGCATACGTGCCGATAACCGCATCGGCTGCAGCATACTGAGCCGTACCGGAGCTGACCGCATCGAACGCGCCCTTCAGATCGGTGGTCGCATTCAGGGCATCGTCGCCGAACTGGTTCGTTACCTCCCACGCGCTCATCGACGAGCTCTGAGCGGCGATCTTCGGAGCGGAGTCCTTGGTGGGTACAGAGGTTACCGAAGGCGATGCGAACAGCGCGACGGCGCTTTCCACATACACCTCGGAACGCCAGCAGGTAACCTGGGCGCTCGTCTTGTCTACGCCCATAACGATATCGACCTGCTTGTTGGCAAGCGCCGAATCGACATCGGTGCCCACATCGACGATCTCGAGCTTGAGACCGAGGTTGTCGGCAAGAGCGGCGGCTATGTCCACGTCGAGGCCGACGATCTTGCCCGACGCCTGTCCGGCGAACGGAGTGTTGTTCTCGGTGGTGACTCCCACGCGGAGCACTCCCGCTTCGATAATGGTATCGGGAGAAACGGTCGGGCTCTTCTCTTCAGGTGTGTAGTCCTGGGTCGCGCAACCCGCCAGCGCGAAAGCCGTGCCGAGGGCGAGCATGCACCCGAGCACGAGCGTTCCTAGACGCTTAAACACTGATATGCCTCCATCTAGTTATTGTCATGTGCGCTTCCTTCGACTGACCTAGTCTTTGCCCCCACACCCGCGTACCGGGGATGAGCTTGCACCCATGACCCTCTCGCCCGAGGCAACCGTATGCTGCGCAAATAGCGGGCGGTACGACTTACATCTAGGATGCGCCATGCTCGCTACCGAACGGCGTGCCGTCGATAACTTACGTGGATCCTTTCGACCGCATCTGCCATGGACTAGGGAATCATCCCGCAACTACAGACTCGAAAGAAGCGTAGCTGATAGTGTAGCAGAAATGAAATCGCGCTAGTAGAGCGCACCGAAAAACCGCAGCGCGCCGCTCTTCGTACCCCACCTGCCCGACAAGCCCGAACCGCGTCGAGAAGGTCGGTGCAGTCGCGTTTGATCCGCGCTCAAACCGCGCAAGGTTGCGGCACAACCCGTGCAAGGCCGTCATGCTACGCTAGCACGGTGAACCGTGCCGACGACATACCCCCATCGAACCTGGCCGCCGCTGCAGGCGCCTTCATTCTGCGCGCCGTATGCGAAACGCTCTGGCCCACCCGCTGCGCCGTGTGCGACGAACAGGGCCTTGTGCTGTGCGAGCGCTGCCGCAGAACGCTCCCTTACATCGATTTCTGGCGCACCTGCCCCCGCTGCGGCGCGCCGTTCGGATCGGTTCTCTGCACCGAATGCAACCCCGTCATGCTAGGCTCGCTCGGCCGAGCCGAATTGCCGTACCTATCGTGCGCAAGTGCGCTCGCATACGAAACCGCCGCCGCGCGTATCGTCACCGCTTACAAAGATAGGGGCGAGCAGCGGCTTGCCGAAACGATGGCCGAGCTGATGGCGCTCGCCGTCGCACCCGAATGGATCGCTCCGTACGGCAACGAGCCCGCAGTTGCGACCTTCGTTCCCGCGACGGGGGCGGCGCTCAGACGCCGCGGCTTCGACCACGCGGAGCTTCTAGCAGCAAAGACCGCCGAACGGCTGGGCATTCCCGTGCGCCCGCTGCTCGCCCGCCCGGACAGCAAAGACCAGCGCGCGCTCGGTAGAAGGGAGCGTGCCCGCAACATGGCAGGACGGTTCTCGTCCCTGCCGAACGCGCAACCCCGCGGGCGGGTCCTGCTCATCGACGATGTGTGCACAACCGGGTCCACGCTCGCCGATGCGAGCGACGCCCTGATCGCGCTCGGATGCGCCGAGATACGCTGCCTCACGTTCGCCCGCGTCTGGTAACCCTCGGGCGAACGGGCTCCCGCGAAAGCGCGCCTCACCGGACATGCATCGAACCGCAGATCCCAACGCAAACGGCGGCCATGTGGCCGCTGTTCGGATCAATCGGGTTGCCGCAGGATCGCGCGCTAGATGCTTTCGCCCTTTTTCTGGGTGTGGGCGTCGGAAAGCTCGGCCACATCCACCGAGATGCTGTGGCGGATCGGCGTCCACTGGCACTTCTTCACGAGGGCGACGAGCGCGATCGGGATGTAGGTGAGCATGAAGATCGGGAAGGTGAACATATAGCGGACCTTCTTCGCCGTCGTGGAATGAATGGAATCCCACTCGACGAACGTGGTAAGCACGCCGAACATGAACATGAACACCAGATAGTTGAACAGGCAGAAGAAGATCGACGATACCGACGAGGCGATAGCGATGCCCGTGGACATGAGCCCCGCCGCCGAAAGCGCGAGGATGATGGCGTTGAACGTGACCGCCACAATGGTGAGCAACATGCCCGGAGCGATGGTCATGAGCATATCGTAGCAGGCGAAGCGCTTGCCCTTGGGGTTGGCGACGACGCCTTTGGCAAGCCTCGCCCCGTAATGGGCGAATACCTGATAGAACCCCTTGGCCCAACGGAAGCGCTGATTCCACGAATCGCGGAACGTAATGGGCTGCTCGTCGTAGAGAATCGCGGTCGGGCAGTAGCTGATGCGAACGCCCTCGAGAATGCTCTGGGCCGAGAATTCGATGTCCTCGGTGAGCAGATGCCATTTCCAGCCGCCGTGCTTCTCGATGATGTCGGCGGCGATGAAGAAGCCCGTGCCCGAGATGGCGCAGCTCGTGTTGAGCGTCAGGCGCGCCTGCGAGAGGAACTTCGCCTCGCGCAGAAACCAGACGGCATAGCCCGCCGAAATCCAGTTGGAGTCGTAGTTCTTGGAGTTGCGGTAGCTCGTCGAGGCCTTGGCGCCCGAATCGAAGGTGGCGTTCATTTCGCGGAAGTAGTTCACGTCGAGCACGTTGTCGGCGTCGAAGACGAAGTACGCCTCGTAACCGCGGTCGGCATAACGATCGCGCACGCAGGAAAACCCGTAGTCGAGGGCGTAGCCCTTCCCCACTTCCTTGGTGTTGAAGCGCTTGAACACCGTGGCACCGGCCTCCTGCGCCACTCCCGCGGTATCGTCGTCGCAGTTGTCGGCGATAACGAAAATGTCGATGAGCTCTTGCGGGTAGTTCTGAACCTTGATGCTGTGAATGAGATCGCCGATGACCGCGCTCTCGTTGCGGGCGGAGATCATGACGGCAAACTTGTGGTTGCGTTCGGCTACATGCTTGGGAGGCTTGCGCGTCAGCACAACGAACACGTAATAGAGCTGATAGGTATAGCAGATGCTGAACGTAATGAACACGCAGAAGTTGAACACGTCGACGAACGATATCTGCGAAAAGAATTGGTCGAACACTTTTCCTAAGCTCCTTTGTTCGGCACCGTCTTCTTACGGCACCTGCCTTCCTTTGCCCGACACACGATGATCCAAGGTGCCGGTGCGCCGAGGGAGCATGTGAGGGGTGTTTAAGCTGGACAAATTATAGTCACTTCGCCCCGGAAAGTCCCCCAGATGACCTCTTCGTTACCTTTTCTTCCGATTTAACCGCACGAATCGCCCGATTCAACAGAGGTTCTGCACACCGCCTCCATAATTAGCGGACCCCGCAGACGATCCATATGCTACCCTGTTGTAGTTTTAGGAGGACAACCATGAATTACGACATCAAAGACCTATCGTTAGCCGACGCGGGACTCGAGAGGATACTCTGGGCCGACCGCGACATGCCCGTACTCGCAAGCATACGCGAGCGCTTCGAGCGCGAGCGACCGCTCGAGGGCGTGCGCATCGGCGCCTGCCTGCACGTCACGACCGAAACCGCCAACCTCGTGCGAACGCTCGCGGCCGGCGGCGCGGAGATGTATCTGTGCGCGTCGAATCCGCTCTCGACGCAGGACGACACCGCCGCCGCACTCGTCAAGCACTTCGGCGTGCCGGTTTTCGCCATCAAGGGCGAGGACACCGAGACCTACTACCGTCACGTCGACGCCATCATCGACGCAAAGCCCCAGATCACCATGGACGACGGAGCCGACGTAGTCGGCCGCATCCACGAAAGCCGCCCCGATGCGCTCGAAACCATCATCGGCGGCACCGAGGAAACCACGACCGGCGTCATCCGCCTCGAAGCAATGGCCGCCCAAGGGGCGCTCAAGTACCCCATCGTCGCCGTCAACGAGGCGAAGACCAAGCACTTCTTCGACAACCGCTACGGCACGGGCCAATCGACGCTCGACGGCATCGTCCGCTTGACGAATCGCCTGCTCGCAGGCCGTACGTTCGTTGTTTCCGGCTACGGCTGGTGCGGCAAGGGCCTTGCCATGAGGGCAAAGGGCATGGGTTGCAACGTCGTCGTGTGCGAAGTGGATCCGACCGCGGCGCTCGAAGCCCATATGGACGGCTTCCGTGTCATGCCGCGCACGGAAGCGGCGAAGATCGCCGACATCTGGGTGACGGTAACGGGCAACCTCAACGTCATCGACGAGCCGTGCTACGAGAACATGAAGGACGGGGCCATCATCGCGAACTCCGGGCACTTCAACTCAGAGATCAACATCCCCTGGCTCGAAGAGCACGCGACCGAGAAGCTTAAGCTCAAGCCGATGGTCGACGAGTACACGCTCGCCGACGGACGTACGATCGTGCTTCTGGCTGAAGGCCGCCTCGTGAACCTTTCGGGTGCCGAGGGGCACCCGGCTTCGGTCATGGACATGAGCTTCGCGAATCAGGCCCTGTGCGCCGAGTACATGCTCGCCCACGCCGAGGATCTGGAGCCCGCCTGCTACGACGTACCCGAGGATATCGACAGCGAGATCGCGAAGGTAAAGCTCGCGACGCTCGGCGTCGAGATCGACGAACTCACCGAAGAACAATTCAAGTATATGAATTCCTGGGAAATGGGCACGGTGTAAGAAGGTCGGTCTGCGAGCGGCGTGCGGCACGAGCCGTCGTACAGCCAAGAAAACGCAGCGAAAGCGGGAGCCCTCGGGTTTTCCGCTTTTTCTTTCGGCCGGTTTGTCGTACAATACGCTTTCGCGTCCTCGGACGTGCCAGTGTGGCGCAACGGTAGCGCAGCAGTTTTGTAAACTGCGGGTTGCAGGTTCGAATCCTGTCACTGGCTCCATAAACAAGCAGGCCAGCCGCATCGATGCGGCTGGCCTTTCTTCTCGCCAAAAAGGCTTCCGATGTCCGCCAAGGGCTCCCGTGCGAGGCCATTTCGCGCAAGATCGCCTCGCTCAAAATCGCGATCAGGCATTATAGGGATCGAAGATGCATTTTTATTTATAAAAACGTCGCACGGGGGGCCTTGGCGGACATCGGCCACGACGATCGGAACCGCGCTGCGGCTGGAGCCCCCGATCATTTCTGGTGTTACAATATAACGAGCAAGAGCAGCTTGAAGAACGGGGGATCTGCGTTGAAAATCGAATCTCTGTACGAGTTCATTGTCCTATCGCATTACTTGAACTTCACAACTGCGGCGAACAACCTGAACATGTCACAGCCGACCTTGAGCAAGCATATCTCCGAACTCGAGCAAGAGCTCGATGTCGACCTGATCACGCGAGGCAAGGACCTTGAAATGACGGCCGCCGGAACGGCGTTTCTCAAAGACGCCATCCAGATACACCACCTCTACAAAGACGCGGTCAAGCGCGTGCGCGAGATATCGAAGCAGAACATCGAGACGCTCACCATACAAGAGCCCTACATCGTCGATCTGATGAGCGAGATCCTCTTCAAATCGGTATCGCGTTTCAAGCTTGCCAACCCCTACGTCATGACCAAGTACTATTCGGAAAAAGGCCGGAAATCGATCGAACTGCTCGAACAGGGCACAATCGATATCGCGTTGACCATCGACTGCGTCGGTACGGAGCGCATCGAAAAGGTCAGCGAGAAAAAGGGTCTGATATTCTTCCCCGTATTGCAGGAGCCGCTGTGCGCGTGGATGCACGAAGGCCACTCCCTCGCAACGAAGGAACCACTCACGCTCGAGGATCTCGTGCACACGCCCATCAACATGACCTCGACGCGCAGCCTCGACCCCATGAGGTTCGCCATCCTCGATCTCTTCAACAAGGCGCTCGGCGTGCGACCGAACCTGCAAACGTACTCGAGCGAGACGCTCAACGAGTTCTTCATGAACACGCATGATCGAAACGCCGTGTTCCTCGTCACCTCCGCCGTTGCCGCATCTCCCCTCTTGGGCATGCAACGCAATATGATGAGCCGCCCCATCGACGACGATCGCGCGCGCATAACGTCGTATCTCGTGCTGCGCGCCGACTATCAGAAGAAATCGATCGATAAGTTCTTGGAGATGATCGAATGCGTCATCTCCACCGACATCGACCACCACGACAAAGTCTCGTATCTGAAAGAAATCGAGTAAGAAAGCCGGTTGCGCCCGGCTTCCGCCGAGCGAGCTCGAGCGCACGCGTTGCTTCGCTCAAATACGCCGACTGTCGGCATCCTTCCTTTTCGCTGCCCCGGGCGGCAACGGAAGATGCCATCCGCACTTCTCGCACACCGGATGCTCCTCGGTGAGCACTACTTTGCATTTCGGACAACGAATCTGCGCAGGCGGAAGCTTTGCGCCGCACTTCCCGCAGTTTACGCATGGGTAGCACATGGAACCGGTCCTTTCGATTCATCGGTGTCGCCTTTGCCGCATGCGACGATCCTACGCGTTGCGGCGCGTCTTCCATTCCTTCCAGGCCCGCTCGCGGTCCTCGCCCGTGATGGACTCTTTGCAGAGCGGGCACATCTTGAGGTCCAGAAGCGTACGCGTACCGCATTTCGAGCACGTCACCATTTTCGGCTTGCAGTTCTCGCACGTAGGCAGGCACAGGTAACAATCGGGCATAGATACTCCTTCCATCGCATACCGCCGAGACGGCACTCGTCGACGAACCCCATCGGCGGCTCCGCCCAAGCTGCCGGCCAGCGAGCAGACGGGGGCGCTTTATCTTCAATCGACCAATTCGTCGGGAACCACGTCGTCGAGGCGGCCCTCCTTCGCGAAAAACCGGCAGTGCACGCACTCGACGACGAACAGCGCGGCACACCCGACGCCTGCGATCGCCAAGGACACATCGGCACCCGCCCCCGGTCCGAACAGCAGGTCCTTCACGCCTTCGATAACGATGGGCGATACGGAAAAGCCGAGCGACGTCAAGGCCAGAACGAGCGAGAGAGCCATGGATACGACGTGCTGATCTACCGATTTCGACGTACTGTACAGCGTCGTCACGTACTGGATACCCGCCCCCACGCCGAATACCGTTCCCCCCACGAGCACCACCGCCATGCTCGGCGCAAACGCAACCATGAGAAAACCCGTCGCGAGCAAAGCCAGACCCGGCAAGAGCACGTACCTGCGGAACAGCTTGACGATCTGGCCGTAGAACACGCCGACCGCGAACGAGGCAATCTGAAGGATTGCCGTGATGACGGCGGTGTCCACCACATCGCCGAAACCCTTCTCGTTGATGAGCATCGCGATATTCGACTGGAAGGCGAAGTTGAAAAGGGAAACCGCACAGAAGATGAAGCATGCGTACATCAAAGCGGGAGTGAGCAGCTTCTTCACGCCGGAAGACAGATGCCTACGGTCGATCAGGCGATCCTCCAACTGGCCTTTCGGCAGCTGCGTGGCCGTAATGATCAGAACGGGGATCACCCCCACGTAGATCAGGTAGGCGAAGTTCCATTGCATGAGGGCCAAAAGGCCCACCAAAAGCGATACGACGGCAGCGCCGAGGTAGTTGAGTGCCTGTTTGAAGCCGAGCACGCGGCTTCGCTCGCTCTTGCTTTCCCAATACTGGCACACGAGCATGCTCGCCAGAGGATGCAACAGGCCCTGCCCGATGCCGATGAGCGCGCTGCTTGCGAACAGCAGGCCTATATGGGGCTCCGCGATCGCCACCGGGGCGAGACCGCCGACCAGGAGAAACGCCAAGGCGATTTCGGCGATGGTCTTCTTGTGCATGTACGACGTCAACACCCCCGCCAGCAACGTGGTGGGAATGCTGGCGAGCGAGGGGACGGCAAGGATCATCTGGATCCCCGCGCGGGGAACGTCCGGATACATCTCCCACAGCACGGCCAAGACGGAAGAAAACGCCGAGAACACGCTGTCGTATATGGCAAAAGCCCCAATAGGTATCAAGAAAAGCGCATGCTGAACCCGAAAATAGCCCGCAATGCTCCTCAGTAGCTCTTTCATTGCAGCCACCTCACTGACTAGGCAATCAAAATTGGATAATCGACTCGGCTCCCGCAAGCCGCATAAGCAAAGCGGTGCTTAGCAGGAGTGTTTTTAAGGGCGAGTCTCCCTCGTCCCGCTCGCTGTACCTCGGGAAGAGAAGGAGCCCGATCGTCTTTTCATGAACAGAAACAAAACCAGTGCGACGGAAACGAGTCCGAAGCAAACTATGTACATTGCAGCAACTCCCCAGGTCTGCATGATGAATCCCCCCGCAAACGGGCTCATGCCCATATTGATATCCGGCCCGATGTAAAACGTGTTGGACGCCCTTCCGAGCTCCTGGACCTCGGCGTTTCGCACCGCCTCGGCCTGCAGCGCCGAATACGCCGATCCCTGCCCGATGCCGACGAGTACCCCCGCAAGAGCGGCGGCGGCTACAGAATGCATAGCCACCAACACCGCACAGCCCACCAACTCGATGATCAGAACCGGCGCAATTACGATACCGAACCCCTTCGTATCGCACAAGCGCCCCGCAAGCGGGCGGGCGATGAGCGCGGACAGGGCGTACAACGTGAAGTACAGCGACACGCCCGCGATGCCCCGAGCATCCCCAACGGCGAGCAGCAGCGATACGTTGATGCCGTGGGGCACCCCGGACAGAGCGGCCATCACCGAATAGGGAATAGCCGGAACATACACGAAGTCGCGCAATCGAAACACGTGCGCGCCGACGCGCTTCCCCTGCTCCCGCATCGCCCGATGGTTCGTGCGAATGTCGCGCGGCAGTTTGAACAGCACCGCAAGCACAAGACCGACGGCGAACAGCACGCCCGCTATCATGAAGCAGTCGAAGTACCCGACACGTGCCCCGATACCCGCAGCCACCGAGGGCGCGATGGCGCACGACGCCGTAGTGACGACGCCGACCCAGCCGACGGCTCGGCCGAGGAAGTCGTGCGATACCACCACGGTGACCAGCGAAACGACCACGGCTGATCGAAGGGCGAAGGCGACGCCCTGCAGAACGCGGAACAGGCCGATCCACCATACATCCGGCGCGAACGCGCACCCGAAGGAGGCGGCGGTAAACAGCGCCGCGGCCAGCACGAGCAAGGTAGTCTTGCTCAACCGGTCGGCGATCCATCCCGTAAACGGGCGCATCACCAGCGCCGAGGTTGCGACGAGACCCGCCACGAATCCCGCCGCGGCCAGCGATGCGCCCAGAAAAACCACGTAACTGGAGATGATCGGGTTCATCATATAGGTCGCAAATTGGAACACCGCTTCGATGAGCAGCAGATGCACGAATCGGATGTTCCACAGTTTGCCGGGATGCATGGTTGACGCCACCTCGCCTACGACCGCACCGAATGTTTCCGCAACGCTATTCCGAAGGGATCTTGGGAGCCGCGGGGGCACCCGGAGCCTTCGGGGCACCGGGCATCGCAGCGCTCGGGGCGGCGGGTGCGGGGGCCGCTCCCGCGACAGCGGAAAGATCGATTCCGCATTCGGAGCACTCCGTCGCACCCGCGATGTTCATCTCGCCGCAGTGCGGGCACTTGATGCGATCCTCGGGAAGTTCGACGCCGCATTTCACGCATTTCTCCGCCACAGCGGGATTGATCATGCCGCATGCGGGACACGTCTTCGGCGTCGATGCAGCTGCTGGTCTAAAACACATGGCAGTCCTTCTTTCTCTCGAACATGCGAGACTCGGCCGATGCCGGAGCAACGGATAGCCCGCCGCCCCGGCAAACCGACCCTAGGGAATAAGAAGCGTGGTCCTGCGATCGCGCTCGGCCATCTTGGCCGCCAGATCCTCGACCGGTCCGTACTCGATGGCGCTCGCCAGGCAGTGGAGCTGGCAAGCCGGGATCTCGCCTGCGGCTACGCGGTCGGCGCACAGGTCGCAGTACGACGTGATGAGCGGGTAGTACGTATGCTCCCACGTACCCTCCTCCATCAGCTCCCAAGGGCCCATGACGAGCATCTTGATGCCGAATTGGCCGATGGGGTAATCGTGTTCGTTCTTGCATGACACCTCGCACGAATGGCAGCCGGTGCACCAGTAGTTGTCGATGAGCAAGCCGTATTTCTGAGCCATGATTCCAGCCTCCTATTCGGCCATGAGATTCTGCAGGGCGGGATCGTTCTTGATGGAGCCGGGGAAGTTCTGAAGGCTCGGAAGGTCTTGCGGTGCGTGCTCGACAAGCGGCACGTGATCGGCCTTGCTGAGCCTGCCGATCATGCACTTCATAGGCGCGCCGAAGCCGTAGTGTCCGACGAGGTTGTTGGGGATGAGCTCGTTGATGTTCGACTTCCACACGCCGCCGATGTTCGGCTCGCTCATGTCCTCCTCGGGATACCACCAACCATGGTCGGCCATGACCACGTTCGGCTTGATGATGGGCGTGATCTTGGCCTTCTCGTAGCATTTGCCCCAGGGGTTCTCGATGCACACCCATTCGCCTTCGGTTACGCCGATCTCTTCGGCGAGATCGGGATGCATGGCCACGACCGGATACGGCTTGATCTCGCGCAGCATCTTGGATTGGCGGTGCTCCGAATGGAACGACGCCCAGTTGCGCGCACCCGTGGTGATGGTGATGGGGTACTCGTCTTTCCAGTTGGGATGCTCGTTCGTGTAATCGGCCATGAAGCGGGAAGCGGCGCAGGAATGCAGGTCGTCTGCGTCGTCTTTCCAGTACTCGCTGAAGATCGGCTCCTCGTAGTAGGGAAGCGGATCGCCGCCGCACGCGGCGAACATGAGGCTGAACAGCTCGACCTTGCCCGTCGTGGTGTTGAAGCCGGGCTGCCCGTCGGGGCGCAGCATGCCGCGCTCGTACTTGCGGTATTCGGTCTTGCGGCATACCTGCACGTGCTCTTTGAGGTATTCCCAATCGTGATCGAACCCGACCACCTTGGTGAGGTCCTCGGAGATGTAGCGCTCGATGCTTTCGACCTTGCTTTCGCCGTCCACGTAGAAGTTGTCGCGGAACGCCGGACGTTGAGCCAGGTCGTGAACGATCTCGAACTCGCTCTTGCAATCGCCCACCGGCTCGACCGCCTTCACCATGGCGGCCACGGGACCGGGATGCTCGCCCATGAGCTGCGTGATGTAGCCGTCGTGCTCGAGCCAGGTTGCCAGAGGCAGGAACAGATCGCAGCACGAGGCGATGGTGGGATTCATGAAGATGTCCTGAGCCACCACGAAATCCATCCGCTTGAGCGCCTTGTGCCAACGGCTGGGCTGGGCGGTGTTGGTGGGTGCGACCGGATTGGTGTGCAGGATCCAGCAGAAGCGCACCGGATACGGCTCGTCGGTCTCGAGCGTGGGCAAGAACTCGTCGGGCACCGCTTTGCCGAGCAGAAGCTTGTAGATGGGATACACGTCGAGGCCGACGGTGCTGTCGCGCTGCTCCTGGGTTACCGGGTTGGGAGGCACGGTCTCGCGCTTCTTGCTGCCCGCCACGCCGTCGACGTTGTCGAACTGGTTTCCGCCGAAGTCGAGCGTAATGTTCCATCCGATGTTCGTGCCGCCGGGGATGTCGAGGTTGCCCGTGATGGCCACGAGCGCATACAGGCAGTGAACGCTCTGCACGCCGTTGGGGTTCTGGTCGTTGGCAAGCCCCATGTTGAGCCCCCACGGCTTCTCGGCCAGGCAGCGCGCAACCGCGCGGATGGTCTCGGCCGGAACCTCGGTCACCTCGGCCGCCCACTCCACCGTGTGCTCCATGACGCGCTCTTTGAACTCGTCGAAGCCGTAGCACCACTTCTCGACAAACTCGTGGTCGTAGAGATCCTCATCGATGAGCACCCGCAGAAGACCGAAGGCGAGCGCCGTATCGGTGTTCGGGCGCAGCTGCATGTAGTACAGCGCACGGGTCGACAGCCAGTTCACACGCGGATCGACGTTGATGAGCTTGGTGCCCCGCTTCAGAAGCTCGATGATGGAATGACCCCAGGTGCCGTCGGGGTTGGACCGCAGCGAGTCGCGGCCCCAGTTGAGCAGGTACTTCGGCTGCACGTACTCGGGATCGTCGTAGCGCCCGGGCAGACCGTTGGCGAAGTCGTACTCGATGTAGCCCGCACCGCCGATCATGGAGCACACCGTGTCGCGCGGAGCCATGCAGGAAAAGCCCGTCTGGGTATAGCACTGGTTCGTGGTCACGCAGATGCGGGCGGAGGTGTTCGTCATGTAGCGTCCCGCTTCGCGTCCGGTGCCGGTCAGCACCGTCAGGCTGTTCGGACCGTACTTCTCCTTGCATTTGTTGATCTCTTCCTCGATCTTATCGTAGGCCCAATCCCACGAAACGACCTTCCAAGCATCGGCGTTTCCGCGGTCTTTGGGGTCGCGGTACATCGGATGCACGATGCGGTCGGGATGGTAGATCAGATCGAGCACGCGCAGGCAGCGTACGCACAGGCGGCCCTTCGTGGTGGGATGATCGGGATCGCCCTCGATTTTTACGCACTTGCCGTCTTTCACGTAGGCAAGCACGCCGCACCCCATGCCGTGGCAGCCCGGAGGCGACCAGGGGGATGTACGGTGAACCTCGGTGCCGTCCTCGAGCACGCGCACCCGCGGAGCGGCATGTTCATCAATGTAAGTAGCCAACTCTGATACCTTCTTTCTGGTTTCTCGTCGTATTCGCATCGCCCCGAAAGACGACGCCCCTCGCCGAACACTCAGGCGGAGGCCTGAACTTTGCGCGCCTTCTGCGAAAGCGCTGCGTACTCCAATGCCCGCGCATGCAACCCCCTTACCCCGATCGTTGGATCCGCCCCTCGTCCGGTACATGCCGCCTTGGCTGAACACGCACGCAAACGGTCGACGGCAGGTTTCAGATCATCAGAAAACGCCCATAGCAAACAGCAACAACATGATGCCGACGACCGACACCGAGCAGCCGAGCAGGTGCATGAACGCAAACCGCTGCTCCCCCGACGTCACGTACATGGTCGGTTGCGCGGGATTGACGTATATGCAATAGGTCTTGCCATCGAGGAACGGTACGGCGAGCCGCCCGCGCCCCAGATAGAGATGGAAGAACACGTTCGCGCTCTTACCCTGGTAAGATCGGCCCTCGAATTCGTAGCGAAATTCGGGTACGGCAAGGACGAAAAAACCCGATAGCCTGTTCGACTCCGATTGGTCCCCCGTTTCCTTGCCGATATAGCGCGCAGGGGTCGCCTCCTGGCAAAAGTCGGTTTTCTTGGTAGCCACAACGTCCACGAACAAGATCGCACAACCCGCGAAGGTGACGATTACGGCGATTGCAAGGAGTATGGTGTCCATCATTTCGACCTGCTCTCATTCATCGATTGCCGCTGCAAACCGGATGCATCTTCGAATCGTCGGAAAACTCCCGGCCGCCCGATCCGAATCCGGCAAAAAGGCGCTCAGCCGGATTCGGAAGTCGGGCACGAAGCTATTTGGCGTTGCGCTCAGCCAACGCCTCTTCCGCTTCTTTCATCTGAGCGGAGGTCAGACGATGCAGGAAGAAGAAGACGATGAAGCAAACGATCATGGCGATGGCCGGAACCATGAAGGTCATGAACGTGATGCCCTGGACCATGGCCTCGGATACCACTTCGACCGAAGCGCTGTATCCGATCGATGCCAGGCCGAAGCCGATGATGGCGCCCTGGAACATCTTGCCGATGTTCGGGCACCACTGGATCGTGCCCATGATGAACGCCTTGGCGCTTTCGCCCTTCTTGTACTCCTGGTAGGTGATGGCGTTGGCCATGCAGGAGAACTCGACGGCCATCATCATGTTGCCGCCGAAGAAGCTGACGACGATCGCAATCGTGAAGATCAACGTCGACGATGCGGCGCCGAAGTAGCCGAACACCATCGAAACGATGACGATGGCGATGCCGGTGAGGTACGTGATGCGGTTGCCGAGCTTGCGGGCTATCGCCTCGCCGCAGAACGTGCCGACCAGGCCCGCTGCGTTCGCAAGCGTAAGGCATCCGGCGTAGAGCATGGGCTGGTCGAACACCACGGTACAGTAGTACACGGCCATAGCGCCGAGCAGCATCGACCAGATGGCGCGACCGACTTCGCCGATGAACAGGCCCAATGCGGGAAGGTTCGTGAAAAAGTACTTGAGGCACTTCCAGATGGACACCTTCTCGATGTCGCTCTTGACCTCCTCGGTTTTCTCCCCGGCCTTCTTCGCCTCGTAGCGGCGCCGGCAGTACTCCTCGGTCGGATCCATGCCCTTGAACATCTTGAACAGGTAGACGTACGCGAGCACGAAAACGATGCCCCAGATGAAAGCCGTGATGGTGTAACCGATAACCGTATCGGGGCGGGTGTTTGAGGCAACGTCGCCGCCGGCGAAGAAGATGATCATGGGCAGCGAAACCGCGGCGAACAGAAGCTTGATGATCAGGTTGCCCTGAGCTTTACGGGCGGACATCAGCGCACGGTCGGCCTCGGTCCTCGACGCGACCGTAATCATCGACGTCGCGGATATCATGAACAGGTTGATGAAGAACTGGCCGATAATGTAGCAGCCGCCGATCAATACGGCTTGGGCCACACTGCCGGTCTCGACACCGATCCAGGTCCAATCGGTCCAAGCGCCCATGATGAATATCAGAGCGCACACAGGTGCGAACAGCATGTAGGAGCGGTATTGGCCCCAGCGCAGCCACACGCGCTCGATGATGACGGCGGCAATGAACACGATGATCCATGCCATGAAACTCGATATGGTGGTCATGGTGCCCATCAGCGCAGGATCCATGCCCACCGCGTTCGTAAGGAAGTAATTCCAATACGAACTCAGCATTTGATTCCACCCGGAGAAGAACATCATGCCGAGGCCATACATGAGTCCCATTTTCTGGGATATGGCGTTCGTGATCTTCCCCACAGCACCCCCCTGAGGCTCGGGAGCGGAAATCGTCGTATCGGTCATGTTTTAACCCCTTTTCCTCCTCGCACGCAAAGGTGCGATGCCTTCGATGTCAACTGCATCCTTTATGCGCACAGTCCCCGTAGCGCAAACCACCTCCCGTTTTGATGCCGAGATGTCCAGCGCCTCGGATGCGGCGCCTCGAACAAAACGCGACATCGGATCAGTTTTCGACAATCATTGTTTCCATCAGCCAGGACAAGGCTTTCTTGCGGCGAATGCTCTCGCCGAGCGACGCCCTGAAACCGCGCCGCTCGAATTCCTCGTCTGACAGTTTGGCTAGAGCCTGGGGAAGATCCGCTTTCGCTGCGGCGATCTCATCGCTCGTCTCCTCGATTCCCCGCTCGCGCGCCAACGCGTCGAGCGCCAGATTCTGACGGAGCGTCTCGGCCGCCTGCATGAACACGTGCATGGCGAACGCGTCTTTCGTGGTGCCGTGCTCGTCGCAGTATTCCTCGAGCGTCATGCCCTTGGCATCGATCGAATCGAGCGTCGATGCCATCAGCGAATCCTTCGCTTCCTGGTACATCTCGTCAGGAATAGTGCCGACGAGCCTCTTCTCGAGAGCCGACCGAACCCGAAGCACGAGCTCCTGCCGCTCGACTTTCCCCCTTTGCTGTTCCAGATCGGCACGAATATGGGAGCGGAAGCCCTCGAGATCGCCGAACTGGGGCAGCACGCGCTCGACCCACTCGTCGTCGACGACGGGAACGACCCGTTGCTGCACTTCGTACAGCCGAACCGAAGCCTCGTAGCGATCGCGTCCCCCGTCGGTGCTGCCGTCGGCCACGTCGAACGCGAATGCGCGCTCTTCGCCAACGGCCATACCGCAGACGTTGTCGACGAATCCCCGAGGTAGGAGCCCTTCGGAGATCTCAACGCGACGCCTCAAGCCCGAAAGGCTTTTGCAGGGCTCGCCGTTCTTCAGCATGTCGACGTCCATGAGCGCGAAATCGCCCTTGCGAACGTCCTCGTGATCGGCGCGCTGGAATTCGGCGCATTGCTGCGCGGAATAGGCTATCTGGGCATCGATGTCGCTCTCTTCTACCGCAACGACGGGGCGTTGTATCCTAACGGGCCCCGCATCGAGAAGCGAGAGTTCGGGTCGGGGGGTGAGATTGGCCGCGAAGGAAAAGGGGTGGCCGAAGGCGGGCGGCTCATCGGCATGAACGCCCGGTGCGAGCACGGTATCGATGCCGAGCTCGCGTACCGCTTCGGTCGTGAGTCGATTGAGAAGAAAGTCCCTGCTTGCGGCCCGAACCTCCTCGGCTCCGAGCGCCTCTTCGAGACTCGACGCCAAAGAGGTACGATCTTTTGCCATCGCGTCGATCCCCCTGATGCGCGCCATCAAACGGTAGAATTCATCGAGCAGTTCGTCGACCCGCGAGGCTTCGACTTCGATTGCTACCTCTATGCGCTGGCCGCCGTCCTTCTCCTCGGCAGCGAGCTTGGTAAACCCAGCTTGAACCATGATGACATCTCCCCTATCGATCCTCGCTCAACGCCCCGCGCGGCCGCACGCCCCTATGCGCACGGCCGATCCCGCCCATGTGCTACTTGGCGCCGGGAGCCTTCGGTGCGCCGGGCGCCGCAGGTGCGCCGGGCGCTTTCG
>NZ_LT964679.1:1462174-1530813 GCF_900240215.1 Raoultibacter timonensis
GCGCTGGGTGCGGGAGGGCGGCCGGGGGCACCCATAGGGCGCGGCCCGCCCGAAGAGAGTTCGGTACCGCATTGCTTGCATTCCGTATCGAAGTAGCTGTTCTCAGCCCCGCACTTCGGGCACTGCTTCGTTGCTGTTTGCGCATCAGCCGGTCTAAAACACATAGAAGTTGCTCCTTACTCGCACCTGCTCGCACCGCCCTGCGGCCTCTCGAGCACCTACTTGACTTTCTCCCCGTTCTTCTGGGCTTTGTAGTACCTGCCCAAAGGAACGATCTCTCCCCTCTCGGCGGGATCCTCATCGCCGACGAGGCGGTAGTACACGATCTCGGGCATCATCTCCACCTCGTTGAGCCACTCGTAGCGGTAGTACAATGCACCGTCGAGCAGATACGCCTCCACCGTCGATTCGGCGGCGAGCAGATCGGCGTACCTCTCCTTGATCTCCTGAAGCTCCATCACAGCCCCTTTCCCGCCTTGCCGGTTGGAGTCAACCGGCAAGGGCACTCGATCCAGCCATACCATCGGCGAAGCCGCGCCCTCGGCCGAAGGACTTCGGGCGCAACCCCTCGTCTACTTCAGCTTGTCGCCCTTTTGCGCCTCGTGGAACTCGACCGTGGTCACCTGAACGGGCTCGCCCGCATCGTCGGTGATCTTGTTGAAGGTGATCTGCCCCGGCTCGGTGACCGGATCGGCCGCATCGTAGCGGTAGTACAGCGCACCGTCCTTGAGGTAGGCCTCAACGCAATACCAGTCGCTCACAAGCTCGCCGTACTTCTCTGCAACGTCTTCCCTGTTCATGTCTTCCCCTATTCCTCGCACGGAACGAACAACACCATGTGCGACGACGTCATCTGCTTCGCCAGCTCGTCCACCGGGCCGTATTGCATGCAGAGGCCCTGGCAGTGGTGCACGCACGTTGGCAGGCGGCCTTCCCTCACGCGGTCGGCGCACAAGTCGCAACGATCGGTCGGCGTGGGGATGAAGTTGAACTCCCAGGTGTCCTCCTTAACGAGGTCGGGACCCTGCTGGGTAAGCTTGATGCCCCATTCGCCTTCCTGGTATCCGTGCTCCACCTTGCACGCCATCTCGCAGCTATGGCATCCCGTGCAAAAGTTGTAATTGATAAGCAAACCGTTCAACATGCCTCTTCCTCCCTTCTATCGATTCACGACTTCGAACTGGTTTCGTCCGACGTTTTCGGGCATGTCGCCCTTGGGCTCGGTTCCGTCTTCAACCTTGTAGACCTTGCAGATCTGCGTCTTATAGGACGATCCGTAGCCGGCTGTCGCCATATCGTTTTGGATGGTCAGGCAGTTGATGTTCGAATCGAACGCGCCGTACAGGCCATCTTCGAGCTTGCCGGAGCGCTCGGGGAACCACCATCCGTGCTCGGCCATGATCGTGCCGCGCAAGATGGCGTCCGACACCTCGGCCTTCTGCATGATCTTGCCCCATTGGTTCTCCAGATACACCCAATCGCCGTCGCGAATGCCCAGCTCTTCGGCATCCTGGGTGTTGATCTCGCACAGAGGCCAGGGGTGGAACTCGCGCATCGATTTGAGCTGACGGTGCTCAGAGTGGAAGAACTCCCAGCTGCGACGGCCCGTCGTGAGCACGAAGGGGTATTCCTTCGCCTCCTCGGGAGCGGAGATCGGGCTGCACGTGGGCTCCTTGAAGCTCGGCAGAGGATCGATGCCCGCCGAATCGTACATGGTGCAGTACAGCTCGATGCGCCCCGTGGTCGTGTTGAAGCCCGGCTGCTTGTCGAATCGCATGTCGCCCGTTTCGTACTTGCGGTACTGGAACTTCGGATACACGAGCGTCTTTTCCTGCAGCTCCTCCCACGTGATGTCGAACGGCATCGAGGAGAGGTTCTTCATGACGTACTCGTTCATCTCGGGAACCGTATCCCAGAAGAACATGTCGGGGTTCAGGATCTGGCCGAGCTCGAGCATGATCTGCTCGTCGCCGCGCGCATCGCCCGCCTGGAGGATCTTGTTGATGGCCCGAAGCGGCGTGAACCAGGCGCGGATGCCCCAACGCTCGCAGCCCATGGCGATGGGCAGCACGATATCGGCGCAGCCCGCAGCCGTCGGCGTCATGAACAGATCGCATACGACCACGAAGGGAACCTTCTGCCACGCCTCGTAGACGCGCTTGGATTCTCCCGCCATGTTGATGAAGCTGTTGGTGGAGCAGAGAAAGCCCATCTTGATGGGATAGGGCTCGCCGGTCTCCATGGCCAGCAGAATGTCGTCGCCCATGGAGTGCGGGCCGAATCCGACCGTGCGCAGCGCGTACTTGCCGTCACCGAGCCGCCCCTCGCGTACCTGCTTGCCCATGCCCTTGCAGATGTTCTCGCGGATGTCGGACTGCACGTGGCCGTACTTCACGTTCACGAAACCGCCGGGAACGTCGATGGAGCCCGTCAAGACCTCGACGGCCGCAACGGCGAGCGAGGCGCCTACGGCCCACTTCGTCTGATCGAGCGGCAGACCCCACTGCAGGGCTACCGTGCCGGCGCTGCCCAGATAGCGGGCTGCTTCGACGATCTTCTCCGCGGGCACCCACGAGATCTTCTCAACGACCTCGGGGGTGTAGGCGGCAGCGCGTTCGGCCAAAGCCTCCATGCCGTACACCCACCTGTCGCAGAACTCTTTATCGTAGAGATCCTCTTCGAGCATGACGTGGCAGATGCCAAGGGCCACAGCGGCATCGGTGCCGGGGCGAAGCTGCAAGAAGATGTCGGCGTGCGCAGCCATCCACGTGACGCGCGTGTCGACGACGAACAGTTTCGTTCCGTGCTGCATGCAATCGACGATCCAGTGCCCGAAGAACCCGTCGGCGTTGGAAACGACGGGATTGCACGCCCAGTTGAGAACCACGTCGGGCCGACGGTATTCGGGATCGTCGAAGCGCTCGGCGGAAAGCTGGGCGCAGTCGGCGATGAAATCGGAGCCGAAGATGGCGTTCATGGCCTGCAGGCGCGGCGTATAGCAGCAGTCTCCCGAAAGCATGCCCGCCGTATCGTTGGGGGTCTGGAATCCGGCGAATGCGAGCGAGGACGTCTGCCAGGTGGCGTTGCGTCCCGTGCCGATGCCGGTGACGATGGACTTCGGGCCGTATTCCTCGGTAACTTCGCGGGCCTTCTCGGCGATGATAGCGTACGCCTCGTCCATCGTGATCTCTTCCCACATGTTCTCGCCGCGCTCCCCCACGCGCCTGAGCGGATGGAGGATGCGGTCGGGATGATTGACCGCCTCGACCATGGCCAAGCAGCGCATGCACAGCCTGCCCTCGTTCACCGGTGAACGAGGATCGCCCTCGATCTTCACGAGCTTGTCGTCTTTCGTGTAGAACAAAACGTTGCATCCCTGATGGCAACCAGGGCCCGACCACTGGCAGCTGCGCGTGACGGTTACATCCCCCTCTTGCCATTGCCACTCTTCGCGATAGAGATCAGGATTCATTCCTTTTCTCATCAACACTCCCTTCTCTCGTCCCAAGCCGTCCTACCGCCTGCACGCATCTCGAAAAGCGCGGCGCCGACGGCCGATCAACCTCGCTGGGCAGCGATTGTATAGGGGAAAGGGGGCATACGAAAAAGTCAAATGTGCGCGCCCGATAGCGCAGGGGCGGCATAGGACGGCTTCCGATTCGCTTCGCCGCTCGAACCGGAACCCTATGGGAATCATTCCCAAACGGAATGGGTGCCATTCATGTGCGCAATCCTGCGCAGGCATCAGGCGTTTCCGCTTTTTCTTTCGGCCGGTTTGTCGTACAATACGCTTTCGCGTCCTCGGACGTGCCAGTGTGGCGCAACGGTAGCGCAGCAGTTTTGTAAACTGCGGGTTGCAGGTTCGAATCCTGTCACTGGCTCCACGGAGAAAAAGGCCAGCCGATTGATGCGGCTGGCCTTTGCTCGCACGGAGCCGATTGCTCCGAATGCGCCTTACGGGCCTATGTCCAAGACTGGGCGAACACCTCGAACGTCTCGTACGCAGGGACCCCGTAGCCCAAAACGTCGAACGAGGTCGTCGATCCGGCGGCAAGGTTGTTCACGAAACCGGAATACCCGCCCACGATCGCACCGGAGCCGTCGCGAAGCAAGACGCTCACCGCAACCATGCCGAGATCTCCATCCTCGAGAAGGCTCGTGATCTCACCGACGAAGTTGACCGTGCCGAAGCCGCTCTCCTGCGCCGTCGTCCCGCTGATCTCGAACGCATCCTCTGCGGCTTCGGCCTTCTGCCAGCTGCTTTCCGAAACGTTTACGCCGAACTCGACGGTTGCGGGAGCCGTGCCGGTACCGGCCTGCCCCGCCCATGCCACGCGCTGACCGGGCTTGAGCCCCATCAGTATCTGCTCGTCGGAAGAAACGACGTTGCCGTCGGCATCTTTGCCGGTTATCTTGACGGCAGGGAACATCGCTGCCATATCTCCCTCGTTTTCGAGGACGATCCCGTAATGCACGTAACCCTGATCGTCGACCGACCAGCCCGATTCGACGACGACCACCTCGTTTTTAGTTTCTTCCTGCTGTCCTGCGGATCCCTGGGCGGATTCCGTTTGTCCAAGGGCGCCCGCCGCATCGGACTTGCCTTCGGTTTCGCTTCCCGAGGAGCAGCCCGCAACCGCAAGAGCCAGCACGGCGGCGCAGCCGACCAGAGACGCTTTCTGAATTATTCCTTTCATGGGGTTTCCTCCAAAAGGTCATGCCGGGACGCATGATCGCTCGATCGTCTCCCGGCGAGATGTATCGGTACCGCCCGGCTCGTCCGAGCTGCTCATAGCTAAAAACCCGATGCTTTAAGGACCAGAAACCCTCGAGCCCGAATCTCCCGCGGCGGCGTATCTTAATTCCTAGTTATTTACTAGTAATTTTGACAAGACACACCTTACCGTCGGGAAACCCATGATCTTCGCACGCGCCATGCGTTCCAGAGAACCTCCACCGATTCGCTCTTCCGTACTTCTGCCGAGGTACGATCCCACTGCGGAAGCGCGATCCGCGAGCTGCGCGGAGCATGCGCTTTGCCGTGTTTCGGTTGGCAAAACAGCACTGCCGTGATACAGTTTTCAGGATTTAAGTTACCTCTTGCAGAAAAGAACACACGCGACGAACGCAAAACGGTCGATCGGCCGTTTTGACTATGCAGTCATCGACAGGAGCACCAAATGCAGGATCACGACGCTCAACTTCCGAGCGAACACGACCTCGAACCCGAAACCGACAACGTCCCGCCCGATCCCGATGCCCCGCTCGACAGCAAGAAGATCCCCATTCCGATGAAGATATTCGGCGTCCTCTGCCTTCTTGGCGGTATCGCGGTTCTGCCGATCATCGGCCTGGTCTGCTTCGTGATGGTCGAAGCGTTTCAAGAGGGCGCGTTCTCCGACGACTCCATCGTCTCGAACATCCTGTTCTTCGCCCAGATAGGTTTCATGGCGGCGCTTACCGTGCTGTTCATCGTGCTCGGAGCGAGGCTCCTGCGCAACAAGCGGCGCGGAGCGCGCCAGACCGCCGAAGCGCTCATCGTGCTTACGATCCTCATCGTACTGTGCGACATGATGCTCTTCGGCCTGAACGAAGACGATATCTTCTACGCCGTGGTCCTCGTCGTACTCATCGCGCTTTCGAGCTACGTCGATCCCTCGCTCGCCGAGGAGCGAGAGCTGCAGCGCAAACTCCGCCTCATGGAAGACCGCTCGCAGGCAGAGCTCGGCGACCAAGCCGGCCGCGATCTTTCCGGCAAGGGCTTCATCACCCTGAACTTCTTCAACGTCTTCTGGATTTTCGTCGTGTGCTGCGTGCTCGGCCTCATCCTCGAAACGATCTACCACTTCATGCTGTTCGGCGGGTACGAAGACCGCGCAGGCCTTCTGTTCGGTCCGTTCTCGCCCATCTACGGGTTCGGCGCCGTGCTCATGACCGTTGCCCTGAACCGCTTCCACGATAAGCCGATCATCCTGATCTTCTTGGTGAGCGCGGTCATCGGCGGCGCGTTCGAGTATCTGACGAGCTGGTTCATGCAGTTCGCCTTCGGCATCGTCGCCTGGGATTACACGGGAAGCTGGCTTTCGATCGACGGCCGCACGAACGGCATGTTCATGATCATGTGGGGCATCCTCGGCGTGGCATGGATCAAGCTGCTGCTGCCGCAGATGCTCAAAGTCGTGAATCTGATTCCATGGAACTGGCGCTATGCTGTGACGACGGTGGCTGCGGCGCTCATGATCGTGGACGGAGCCATGACGCTCATGTCGCTCGACTGCTGGTACGAACGGGAAGCGGGCAGAACCCCCGATACCCCGATCGAGCAGTTCTTCGCCGATCATTTTGACAACAGCTTTATGGAGCACCGTTTCCAGAGCATGTCGATCGACCCCGACAACGCCACCCGTACCGACCGGTGATGCGCCGGACCTATCGCGATAAGAATGCAGGGAACGGCGACCGCGCGGGCCGCCGTTCTCACGTTTCGGGCACAGGGGATCAATCGAAGTAGAACAGCTCTTCGAACTTCTTGTCGAGCGCGATGCAGATTATGAGCGCGAGCTTGGCCGTCGGGTTGAACTGCCCCGTCTCGATCGAAGAGATCGTTTGGCGCGACACGCCGATGAGCCGGGCGAATTCGAGCTGCGAGTACCCCGCCTCCTTGCGTGCGGCAGGCAGGTTGTTCTTGAGGATGAGCTTGTCGTCCATCAGATATCGATCCCGTTCAAACGCAGGATATAGGCAACCAGGAACAGCAGCCCGCCGAGGGCAAAGATAATTCCACCTGCCAGATGCGCGCGATAGCGCGAATAGCGGAAGTACATGAGAAACGTCGCCGAAGCGCCGAAAAACGCCAGGCCCATGATGTCGTTTGCAGGCTGGCCGAGTAAAAACGATTTCACCTGAGCGTATACGACCGAAATCGCGAACGTGACCCACATTCCGACCGATGCCGCCCGGGTCTCGTTCTGCCTCTCGCGCTCATCGGCAATGCCGTACTCCTTGCGGCTCTTCTCGAGGATCTCTTCCTTATCCATGAACGCCTCCGATCCCTGCACCGCGGGCTCGTGCTCGACCGGTGCATTCTGCCAAGTTTTCTTGACATAATGGAGTATAGCTCGTGCCAAGTTTACTTGTCAACTAAAGGAGCTGCCGCGTGAGAAGCCCGGATTCTCAGGGTCGAAAACGCTTCGTGCAGAAAAAACCCGGGGGTCGGTGCAAGTTTTTTCTGCACGAGCCATCGGTACGCGATCCGGCGCGCGAGTTTCCGTGCGGTCTCCGCATGGGTCTCCGCCTCGCCCCGCTTCCCCCAGCCGTCGGGTGCCAGCCTCCAGCCGTTGTTTGCACGCCGCGCGCAGCTCGGACGCACCGCGCGCGGCGAACCCGCNATGGGCGACCCGGCCTCATCGAGAACCTCGTGCGTGCTCTCGTCGGTGGACAGGCCGCCGATCGTGATATGGGCGGCCCACGTTACCGGCGACGCAAAGAACGGCGGCTCCTCGACCGAGCTCAGTTCGGTGAAGAGGTAGCGGCCGAATTCCTCGTCCTCGCCCGCGTGCACGGCCTCGTTGAACGTCTCGATGGTCTTGACGAACGTCGCCTTGTCGCAGCCCATCTGCTCCGCCAGATCCTCGAGCGTGTCCGCCTTGTAGAGCAGGCCGCGGCGCAGCAGCGTTTCCTGCCGCTCTTCGGAAGGATAATCGCTGCACTTCTTATCGCAGACGAAGAATCCGAGGTTGTCGGTCTGCTCCATCATCGCCGCCGAGATCGTGAAGCGGTCGGTAGTTTCGTCGACGAAGCGGTTTCCGCTCTGGTTGACCACCGGGCTGTCGCCGAACGAGCCCATGATATCCTCGAACGAGAAGTTCACCGGATCGTTGAACGGGAAGAGCATCTGGTTGCCCATGTCCACCACGCCTGCGCCGAGCTTGGTCGCCATCGCGATGCCGTCGCCGGTGTGCCCGTTGACGTTGGTGGTCGGAATGGTGCTCTCGGGATAGGGCCACTCGGTATTGTATTCCTTGAGCATAGCGGAATTGCCCGAGAACCCGCCCGATGCAAGAAGCACGCTTTCCGCCTTGACGGTGTAGGTCGATCCGTCCTCGGCGGTCGCCTCTACCCCGACAACGGCGCCGTTCTCGACGATCAGGTCGGTTGCGGCCACGGCAAGGTATATCTCGACATCCATAGTGCCGTTCGAAATGACCTTGTCGTAGAAATCGAAGTAGCCTTCGCCGTTGACGCCCTCGGCAGGACCCGACCAACGCGGATACTGGTATCCCGTGATCGCGAACGTGGGGGTGATCCACTCGAATCCGTTTTCGGTCATCCACTCGTTGAGCGCCGAGATATTGCGCCCCACGGGAAGGTACGACTCGACGGGAAGACCCTCACCTGCCGTAACCGCGAAATCGAGCGCATAGTAGTTCGGCGAATCGAACAATTTCGTTGCGCCCGACGCCTGATGCGCCTCGAACTCGTCGCGTACGGCCTGCACCACTTCGGGGTTCGACGACGCCGCGATGTCGCTCGCAAGAACGTCGGCCACGTAACGCTCGAGCTCGGGCGTCATGTCGGGGCGAGCGTCATCGGGGGCCGCCAAATACTCGAGGTATCCGCCCGACACGAGGCAGTTGCCGCCGATGTTCGAATTCTTCTCCAGCACGACAATGCGCTTGCCGCCCCGCGCTGCCGCAATGGCGCCGCCCATGCCGGCGGCTCCCGCGCCGATGACGACGACATCGGTTTCAAGGTCGACGTGCTCGCTGCTCGGCTCGGGCGCCCCCTTTTTCTTGAGGGCGGATACGTTGCCGCCCGCCTGCTCTGCGCACGAGGCAACCGCACCCACGATGCCCATGCTCGTAAGCGTCGACCCCGTAACCGTATCGACTCCCAGCCCCTGGGCTTCGAGAATCCGCTCGGGCATCTTCTCGAGAGCAGGTTGCGCGATGCGCGCCGTATCGCCGTTTTTCACGATGCGGATTTCGGCGATGGAATCCTCCGTGAAATCGGTCTCGACGACGATGGCGTCGAACTTGCCTTCGGCTTCGCCCGTATACGTGCCCGCAGTGAATCCACCCGCCTTGCCGCTCTCCCCCTGGGCGCTCGGCGCGCAGCCGGCAAGGCCGAACACGGCGAATTGAACACCCGCCACCGTTGCCGCACCGATAAACGTACGGCGGCTGATTCCCATCGAAGCTTTTCCTCCCATTGCGATCACTCCTTTCGCGGCCGCATGCCGCGGCTTGTGCATTGACGAAAAGAGCCTAGCCCTGTATGGGGAAAAGCAGTACACCCCTCTGGGGGGTATTTGCATATGCGCTGTTCAATTGCCTGAATACGATTTTGAGCAACAATTGGCGGTGACGCATCGGTGCCGTCGCGAACGCAGTGATGCAAGCCGGCTGGCGGTTCGATATGAGCGAGGGAAGATATCCTACTTCGCAGAGCCGGCATCCGGCGCGGCGTCGATTCGCTTCTTCCTGCCAACGAGCTCGCCGAACGCCGCTCCCCCGAGGATGAGGGCGGCACCGACAACCTGCACGAGGGCGAGCTGCTCGCCGAGGAACACCGCCGAGAACGCAAGCGCCGACAAGGGCTCGAGGTACCCGAAAATCGAAACGGTCTGCGCGGACAGATGCTTGATGGAGGAGAAGTACCAATAGCAGCCGAGGCCGGTGTTCACCACTCCGAGAAACAGGATCGGTGCGATGCTCTCGGCAGGGATCGAGATCTCGCCCGTATGGTTCGCCACTGTGAACACGAAAACCGACACGCAGGCGAACACGAGCTGCCACAGGGAGTTCTCGATGCCGGTCACGCCTGCGGCCAGCTTGTTCGCTATCACCATGACGGCGTACATGATCGCCGAAAGGACGCCGCACGCAAAACCCCATGACGATTCCGCCGAAGGCGGCGCAAACCCGTTCACGCACACCATGCCTCCGAGCACGGCGGCGAACCCCGCAACCAGGGCAAGGCTCATCCGCTCTTTGAACACCACAGGGGCAAGCGCCATGACGATAACGGGGCCGCAGTAGTACAAAAGCGTCGAGACGCTCACGCCGACAAGCCGGTAGGCCTCGAACAGGAGCATCCAGCTCGCACCCATGGCAACGCCCGAAACCACAAGGCAGGCAACCTGCTTGCCGCCGACGCGCACAATCTGCATCTTCTTGCGGCTCACGGCGAACACGACCGCAAGGAACAAAGCGCCAACGAGCGTACGGGCGAGCACGATCTCGTAACTCGGCAGATCGATCATGCTCGCAACGATGCCGTTCGTACCGAACAGCACGAGGGCGGCGAAATATGAGAGGTAGGCGCGATTCATCGGTTCCTTTCGGCTCCCGCTCGAAAACGGAATAACGCTGAACATGATACCCGACGAGGCGCACGCGGAACGCAGACGCACCGGTTTTATCGCAGAGGCATCGCTCTTTCCCGAACGAAGGCGCCGTCGAAGGCGATCCCCAGCGTAGCATGGTGCATCTCTCTCCCGATAAGGCAAACGACGTATTCGTCTGCCGCCCTGAGGTCTTCAAGCGTCACGGAAAAGGTTTCCGATTCAACGTCGCCCCGCCAGGCGTTGCTCCATAGGACTTCGTTCGTCCTGTTGTTCTTTATCTCTAAAACCACGCTGCCGCCATTCGCCTCCAACGTGCCTTCAGCGGTTAAGGCATCGAGATCCTCAGAGACGCAGAACAGTTTTTCGTTAACGAAGGGATCGACCTTATCATAGTCCCGATCCAATTCCAGGGTGATGGCCTTTTCGTTTCCACCATTCGCATCGGGAGCATGGGGCCCGCATCCGAGCATGCCGTCAGACAAGCTATGCTCATCAACACGCTGCAAAGAACCGCCATCTTCCTCATGCAACCAATCCCGTCAAGTTCGATGCACCGACGCGTCTTTCTCGCCTAAGGCAGGCAAGCTCACCGCTTCTCATCCGCCGCCCGGCGCCGATAGGCCTCGAGCGCCTCTTGGTAGCCCCCCGCGACTCTCTTGAAGTAGATAGTATAGCCTATCGATATCACCGCGAACAGGACGAGGAAGATGGCGAAAAACGATACCGCGTACTCGATATCCCGGGGAAACCAACCCGCAAACCACCCGCACAGATAGATCGCAGGTGCTGCAGTCAGTGCGAACCCCGCCAGCCGCACCGCATACCGCATCCGCTTGAGGATATGGCCGCTGAACCAGAACCCCTGCAGCAACGCTGCAGCGAACGCTGCAACCAGCATGCCGACGCTCATGTCGAGGCCTTCGCTCGGACCTGCGAACGCATAGGCGAACGGCAGGCTTGCAACCATGATCGCCGTGAACACCACGCAGGCGGTAGCGACGACCCTCCCGAAAAACCGTTTCATTGCATTGCTCCTTTCACGCGGCTAGAATGCGCCGATCTTCTGCTTGATGGCGCCCGAGTACTGGCGCGATACGATCACCGCTTCGCCGTTGTCCAGCACAAGCTGCAACCTCGCATTGAAGTCGGGTTTTATCGCGCGTACCTTCGAGAAGTTCACGATCGTCTGCTTGGAAATGCGCACGAAATCGAGCGCAGAAAGCCCGTCTTCGATCTCGTAGAGGCGCAGAGCCGTTTCGTACACGCCCTCGGCGGTATAGACGAACACCCGACGATCGACCGCTTCGGCGTAAAGGACCTGCGTCGCGTCGAGCAGATGGGTGCTTCCGTCGCGTTTTCCCACGAGCCGCTTGTCGAACGCCTCGAGGTTCGCGACGATGCGTCCGACGCGTTCGTCCACGCGCGGGCAGCGGATGTCGACATGGATGTCATCGAGTTCCCGCTCTTCGTTTATGGATACCTGCACGGTTTCCGCCTTTCGATCCGATCGCATGCGCCGTTCGAGCTCCGAGCGGCACAATCCAGTATCGCGGCCGACGCCGTACCGGGCAAGCGGATCTGCGCATCCTGCACGAAGACGCGCGCAAGTTGCATGAAAGCAGGCGGGGAAACCTTGACAACGAACATTCGTTTGCATACCATAACACGAACAAACATTCGTTTCAGGGAGCTCTATGGATATCGCAGACAAACTGGAGATACTCGCCGATGCGGCGAAATACGACGTCGCCTGCACTTCCTCGGGCATCGACCGCGATGCGCAGAAAGGCAAACTCGGAAACACGCTTGCGGCGGGCATCTGCCACAGCTTCTCCGCCGACGGGCGCTGCATCACGCTTCTGAAGGTGCTCATGACAAACGTGTGCGTGTTCGATTGCGCGTACTGCGTGAACCGTTGCTCCAACGAAGTGGCCCGCGCGGCGTTCAAACCGCACGAGCTGGCCGATCTCACCATCGGGTTCTACCGCCGCAACTACATCGAGGGTCTGTTCCTCAGCTCGGGTGTCATCAGAAGCCCCGATTACACCACCGAACTCATGATCCAGACGCTTGAGATCCTGCGCTTCGAACATGGCTTTCGCGGCTACATCCATGCGAAAGCCGTGCCCGGAACCTCGCCCGAACTAATCGATCATCTGGGCCATCTCGCCGATCGCATGAGCGTCAACATGGAACTGCCGTCGAGCCAGAGCCTGCAGCTTCTGGCCCCCGAGAAGAACAAGCAGAACATACTCGCCCCCATGAAGCAGATCAAGGAGAACATCGCCGAGGACAAGGATACGCGCGCCATCGCGCGAAAATGCACCACGTACATGGCCGAGAACAAACCGAAGAAGAAAACCCGCGCATTCGTACCGGCCGGGCAGAGCACCCAGATGATCATCGGCGCCACCCCCGAAAGCGATTACCACATCCTCAACCTTTCGGCATCGCTGTACCGCACGCTCTCGCTCAAGCGGGTGTTCTTCAGCGCGTATCTGCCCGTGAACGAAGATGCGCGCCTTCCCGTCAAAGATGCGATCGAGCTCAACCGCGAACATCGGCTCTACCAGGCCGATTGGCTTCTGCGCTTCTACCGATTCGACGTGAACGAGATCATCGACGAAAAGCATCCGTTTCTCGATCCGCTGCTCGACCCCAAGGCGAACTGGGCCATCAACAACCTCGACAGCTTCCCCGTCGAGGTGAACACCGCCCCCTACGAGATGCTTCTGCGCGTTCCGGGCATCGGCGTGCGGGGCGCGAAGTCGATCGTTCGGGCCCGCAAGCGATCGACTTTGCGCGAGCCCGAACTCCGCAAGCTCGGCATCGCCTACAAGCGGGCGCGCTACTTCATCACCTGCAACGGCAGCTACGCAGGCACCGGCGCCGATTTTTCGCGCGAGGGGCTGCGTGCGCAGTTGGCCGCACCCATCCAAGGGGGGCGTCACGGTCGCCGCGCCGACAAGGCGATCCCCGGACAGCTGAGCCTGTTCGAACAGGTCGACACGACGAAGCCGAAGATCATGCGACCGGGCGAGTACCAAAGGCTCGCAGCGTCGACGGACGCGCCGAACCTTGCCGACACCCCGATGTCCGCAGCAAGCCCCACAGAAGCACGGGCGCTCCCGCAGGCTTCGGCAGACCCCTTCGCCACCTCGATCCCGGAATGGTTCGCTCCGGCGGTATCGCGCCAGCCGAAGCCGGACGCATCGCCCTCCCGTATCGCCTCGCCTCGGTGGGATTCCGGCAGCATCGCCACGCAGGGTTTCGCCGGCCGCGAGCGCATCGTCGCGAGCGTGCGCGCATGACCGATATTGCCTACACCTACGACGGGTCGCTCGAGGGCCTTTTGAGCGCCATCTTCACCGCATACGCAAACAAGGAAGACCCGAGCGATATCGCCCGTGCCGAAAATCTCCAACCACGGCTCGGCCAAGAGGTGCGCGACGTGGAGACGAGCATGGAGTTCGCCCTGCGCGTGCAGAAGGGCATCTGCCGAACCTGCGGACCCATCGCGTTCGATGCCGTGAAGAGCACCTCGCTTTCCGACGATCCCGCTACGGGAAGCATCGTCTACCGCTTCGTACGCTACGCCATGGCCAAGCACAAGCCGCACGACTGCGCAGGATGTACACGGAAGATGCGCTGCGGGGGACTGTGCACGCGCGGGCAGAAGAACAGCGCCTTGAACGACATCGCCCATCCGTCGGTCGCGCCGTTTCACGAGCTCAACCGCACGGTCTATAACGAGCGGCACCGCATGATGCAGTTCTTGCGCTTCGAGCATATGGAAGGCGACGTATGGTTCGCGCAGTGCAACCCCCTGGCCTCGGTCGTGCCGCTTCTCATGGATTGGTTCGCAGGCAGGTTCAACACCCAGGCGTTCATGATCTACGACGAGGTGCACCGCATCGCGGGCGTCTACGAGGGAAAGGATTGGTACCTCGTCAAAACCGACGAGCTCGTGCTGCCCGAGCGCTCCGCCGAGGAACGCGCAATGCAGGCGGCCTGGAAGCGCTTCTACGACACCGTCGCCGTCGAAGCGCGCTACAACCCCGAGCTGCGCCGCCAGTTCATGCCCAAGCGCTTCTGGAGGAACATCACCGAGATGAAGGAAACGCTGCCGGGAAGGGAAATCGCGGGATCGCGGCGCTAGGACCCTACACCCCGCTCCCGTCGAACGCGGGAACGAAGCTCTCGAGGGCGGCTTCGCCTTCCTGCCAGAAATACTCCTCGATGCCGAGCTCGTCGGCGAAGTCGAGCAGCGCCTCGTAATCGGCATCGCCCACCCGCTCGTTCAACTCGGGATGATCGGGAAACGTGCGCAGGGGCGTATATTGGTTCATGAGGCTGAGCGCGATCGATGCGCCGTAGCGCTCGGCGAGAAACGCCACGAGATGCCGCGAATCGTCAAGAAGGCCGGGCAGCATCATGTGCCGCACCACCACCCCGCTCGCCAGAACGGGGCCGTCCTCCCCCGCAACCTCGCGGTATTCGGGCGCCCCCGCCTGCGCGACCATTTCGTCGAGGGCGGAAGCGGCGGCATCGCGGTATTCGGGCGCATGGGAATAGGCGCGGGCCGCCCCGCTCGACCAGTACTTGAAATCGGTCAGATAGACGTCGACGTAACCGGCAAGCGACCTCACGGCGGCCACCGTTTCGTAGCCCGAGGTATTGTATACGATCGGAAGCGCGAGCCCCCGCTCGCGCGCCGCATCGATGGCGTACTTGATCTGGGGAAGGTAATGGGTCGGCGTAACCAGGTTGATGTTGAGCGCACCTTCGTCCTGNTTCGCGGCGTCGGAGTAGGCGCGCTCGATAGTCGCATCGCGCACGGCGAGCGGCGCTTCGATGGCATGCAGTTCGCTCACGATGGCAACGGCGTTGAGCTCACGTGCGAAACCGGGCGTCGAGGGGCTCAAATCAACGAGCCAGGCCCCTTTCCCCGCGATCTGCACAAGTCCTTCGGAATCGAAGTACACGTCCTCGAGATCGGTCTGCGAAGCGCAGAACGTGAAAACCACGTCGGCGGAGGAGACATCGCAAGCGGCCTCGTATCCGGCTTTCACCAAGTTGTCGGCCAGCACGGCCCCGATAGCGGTATCGCCCGCGAACACAAACGTCTTGCCCATCATCGCACCCCTTACATCGCTTCGACCCGATAGCCGAGCGTTAGTTTCCCTTAACCCTACGCGCGATCTTATCGGCAACCGACATTTCCTCGCGTTGATCGTATCCCCAGAATACCACGGCGATCATCCCCGGGCCGACATGACTGCCGATAACGGGGCCGATAAAGCTTTCCAGAAACAGGATGCTGTCGTCAACTTTGGATAGCATGTCTTTGAGCCGCTCGGCATCTTTGGGGCAGTCCGAATGCGCTATGACCACGCATTGGCCGGGGCTTTTCGATGCTACGCGCTTCTCATAGTAATCGACGAGCTGCTTGATGCCCTTCTTGCGCCCACGGGCGACGCCCGACAGGGTCAACTTGCCTTCGCAGTCGATGGTCAACAGCGGTTTCACGTCGAGCTTCGAGCCTGCATAGGCTACCGAACCCGGTATGCGCCCGCCGCGTCTGAGCGATTCGAGATCGTCGACCATGAACTCGGCATCCACGTAGTTCAAAGCCTCTTCGGCCCACTGGGCAAGCTCCTTGGCCGTCAGCCCCTTGTCGCGCTGCCGTATGGCTTCGTAGACGAGCAGACCCTCGGCAACCGAAGCGAGCCTCGTATCGACGATGTAGAGCTCGGCATCGGGATTTTCGGCCTTCACCTGATCCATCACCATAGCAGCAACGTCGAAGCTGCCCGAAAGACCGCTCGAGAAGCTCAAAAACACAGTCGGGATACCGCTTTCGACGGCGCGCCCGAACGCCTTCTGTAGCGTCGCCACGGATATCTGGGCAGTCGAGGGGGTTTCCCCGTCCCTCATCGCCTGGAAGAAATCGTGTGCGCTCGTGGTCTGGTACAGATCGTCGGCATGCTCCCCGTCGCTCATGATGTAGGGAAACTCGATGAGGTCGATGCCTTCGCGGTCCACCACCTCGAAGGGAAGATCGCAGCATGAATCGATGATCAGATTGCATTGGTGCTGCATGCTACACATCGCATTCTCCTATTGTACGCACAGCGACTGGACGGAACCGTTGATTTTGCTCTGCAAAGCCTGCTTGCATTCGTAGGCGATGCCTACGGCAGGACCCACATGCAATCCGATGACGGGACTCACGGGAAGCACGCGCACCGACGAGCCGACGAGCGGCTCGATAACGTTTTTCGCCCACTCCAAGGCAGGCGTTTTGTCGCCGATGTAGTGGACGACCACGTTCTTGAGCCCGTGCGCCTCGACATCGTCGAGAAACGTCTGGACGATCTTCTCGAGCGCCTTCTTACGCGTGCGCACCTTCGCGAACGTCGTGGCGCTCCCGTCGCGCACGGTAAGTACCGGCGAGAGCTGGATGAGGTTGCCGAGCAAAGCCGCCGCACCGCCGATGCGACCGCCCTTCTGCAAGAACGTAAGCGTTTCGGGAGTGAAGAGGAAGCGGCTCGCCTGCATCGAGGAGAGCGCCGAAGCGGTGCACGCATCGAGATCCCCTCCCGCCGCCGCAGCGTCCGCTGCGGCGAGAACCGCCCAGCCTTCGTCGAAGCCGCACGAGGTGGAGTCCACGATGCGATAGGTGAAATCGATATTGCGCGCTTTGACGGCACGGGCGGCGCGCAGAGCGCCGTCGAACGTACCCGAAAGATGCGACGAGATGAAGATGCCCAAGACTTCGTCGCCCGACGAAGCGGCGCGCTCGAACACCTCTTCGAGCGTGTGCTGCGAAGGCTGGCTCGAAGTGGGAATGCTGTCGATCATATCGTAGATGTCGGCGTAGAACTCGTCGAGGTCCATCGCGGCATCGGCGTACTCGACGCCGTCCCTGTTGACGTAGAGCGTCACAACCTCGACCGGCTTGCCAGCAAGCATGTCAGAGGGTATCGATGCTACCGAGTCGGTGATGATCTTGATCATGGTGTCCTCTCGTCTTCGTCTGCAACCGCCCATCGAACCTCGGACCGGGGTCCGATCCGATGCGCAAGCGCTTCCCCTAAAACTACTCAAAGCCCCGCAATTGCACAACCAGATTGTTTCGACGCTCAAAAAGACCACATTCCAGACCGACGGGGCAAGAATGCGGGTTGAGCATGCGCTTCTGGCTCTCATCGAGCGTGGCCACTTGGGCGAACGCGCGCTCGCGAGCGCTCATGGCATCGCGGTCGCCCGCCTCGAGCACGGCCTTCCCCGAGCGCGCGAGGGGCGCAAGCAGCGTTTCGAAGCGCTTGCCCGAAAGAACCTTGCGTCGCAGGCTATCAGAGGGGTCGACGATGAGCTCCCGTTCGGAAACGCCATGGTTCGCGTCGAATACCATATCGCCCGCAAGGCGCCCGTCTTCATGGTAGTAGCGCCGTACGTCGAGTACGCCGGGAACGGTGAGCTTGGCCGCCTGCTCGGTGATCTTGATGCGATCGCGCCATACGGCCTCGCCTGCGTTCTTCGTAGCAGACAGCTTGTACACGCCCCCGAGCGTCGGTTGATCGTAGGCGGTCGCCAACTTGGTGCCCACGCCGTACGACGTAACACTCGCACCCTGGTCGCGCAGCGATTGGATCGTATACTCGTCGAGATCGTTGGAAAGCACGATGCCGCAGTCGGACAGGCCCGCTTCGTCGAGGCGGGCGCGCGCCATCTTGGAAAGCCACGCAAGGTCGCCCGAATCGATGCGGATGCCGGCGAGCCTATCGCCTCGCTCCCGCATCTCGAGACCCACCGTTACGGCGTTTTCGATCCCTTGCTTCACATCGTAGGTATCCACGAGCAGCACGCAGTTCTCGGGCATCGCTTTCGCATAGGCTCGAAACGCCTCGAGCTCGGACGAGAACGACATGACCCACGAATGGGCGTGCGTACCCGAAACGGGGATGCCGTAGAGCTTGCCCGCAAGCACGTTGCTCGTCGAAGCGCAGCCGCCCACAACGGCAGCCCTGCTCGCCCAAAGGCCGCCGCCCGCACCTTGGGCGCGGCGCAGCCCGAACTCCGCCACCGGCGCATCGCCCGCCGCAAGGCAGACGCGAGCCGCTTTCGTTGCGATAAGCGTTTGGAAGTTCACGCAATTCAACAGGGCCGTCTCGAGCAACTGGCAATGCATGATGGGGCCCATGACGCGCACGAGCGGCTCGCCCGCGAACACGACCGTACCCTCGTGCACCGCATCGATGTCCACATCGAGCTCGAGCGCGCGCACGTACTCGAGAAACGCGGGGTCGAAGAGCATCCCGGTGCCCGGAGCCGGCAGCGATGCGAGGTATTCGATATCGTCATCCGAAAACGAGAACGTCTCCACCATTTCGGCGAGCTGAGCCATACCGCACGCTATCGCGAACCCGCCCTTGAACGGGTTTTCGCGGAAGTACATATGGAAGCAGGCCATGTCGTCGGTTTTGCCGGACTCCCAGTAGCCCTGCGCCATCGTCAGCTGATAGAGGTCGGTCAGAAGCGCGTATTCGTAGGATTCGCCGCTATTCATTGCCGCCTCCCGCAGGGTTTCCTCCCTCGCCGCTTCCGGCCTTGTGGCTGCGCCGCCTCGTCTTGCGATGGGCTCCTTCGCCCCCGTCCGAATGAGTGCGCGGTTGCTGCTTGGGCGCATTCTTGGCCTGCGCGCCTTCGGCGTTGCGCAGGCCCGAGGACTTCTGGCCGGGACGGGGACCCTGGCCCTGGCGCTGGCCCTGCTTGTTCGCTTGGCGCTGGCCTTGCTTCTTGGGTTGCTGCCCCTTGTTCTGGCTTTGCCCTTGGCTCTGGTTCTGATTTTGGTTCTGGCTCTGGTTCTGTCCGCGCCCCTGGCCCTGCTTCTTTCTCTGACCCGAACGCTTCTTCTGCTGTCCCGACCCGCTCTGCTTCTTGGCTTCGCCCGCCGAAGATTCGCCATCGGCGCCCACCGTCGTCGAACGTCTGCGGCGCGGCTTGCGCGTTTCGGGTGCCGGCTCGGAACCCTTGCGTTGCTTCGATGCGCCCGAGCGGCTCTTGGAACCCTTCGACGATTTGCGCGCCTTCGCATCGCCGAGCTTGTCCTCGCCCGTGAAGTGCGGTGTGATGAGCAGCGAATCGGTAAGCGCATCGAGCACCGTGCGGTTCGCGTACGCGTCGAATACGTCGGCGCTCACCGAGTTGGGCCTCGTAGCGCCGTCGATCGTATCCATCTCGGCAAGCGGGATCTTGACGGTTTTACCCTCCTGGGTACGCAGGCTCACAAGTTCCTTGGGCATATCGAGCTCGACGACCTTCGCCGGCCCCTCGGGTGTTTCGATCATCGCGTTCTGTTTGGGAGCACGCGACTTGAACTCCTTGTACGCATCGAACTCGTAGCGCAAACAGCACATGAGGCGGCCGCATACGCCGGATATCTTCTGGGGGTTCAGCGAGAGGTCCTGCTCCTTGGCCATGCGGATCGAGACAGGGCAGAACTCGCCGCCGAGCCGCTTGCAGCACAGCTCCTGGCCGCAATGGCCCAAGCCGCCCACCATGCGGGCTTCGTCGCGCACGCCGATCTGGCGCATGTCGACGCGCACATGAAAATGCGAGGCGAGCTTGCGCACGAGGTCGCGGAAGTCCACGCGTTCTTCGGCTTCGAAATAGAATACGGCCTTATCGCCGTCGAGCAGGTACTCGACTGACACCGGATGCATGTCCTCGCTCGCCTCGGCGGCCATCTCCTTGAACACGGGCAGGGCCTCGTCGGATTTCCGCTGCATCTCAGCGGCCTTCGACTCGTCTTCGGGGCTTGCGATTCTCACCACGGGCTTGAGCTCGCTTTTGAGCTTCTTGATATCGGCTTCCTCGACTTCGATGATGTCGTCGGCGGCATGGCCGAATTCGGTGCCGCGAGCCGTTTTCACAACGACCGGGTCGCCTTTGCCGATCTCGAGGTTCTGCGGATCGAACCACAGGGTCCTCGGATTATACTGCAGCTTTATGGGTGCTACCCGTACCATAGAGGGTACTCCTTATCTCGAACAGCAACGCATCGAGGCATGTTTCAGGTGATACATTATACGTCAACGCCCTGTCGGCTTCGACGCAGGCCGCAAGCGCCGCCGCAGCACGAGCCTCGTCGGTCCTCGCAGCGGCCTCTTCGATGCTTGCCCGCACGTCGGCGTTGATGACAAGTTCGGGCANTATCGCCGTACGCCTGCTCGGCTCGCGTCCAATCGAGGCCCTGCGCTGCGCAGGCCGCTTCCTCGCCGTACACGAGGCTGAGCGTCGAAACCGCCATATCGGTACCGCCGATGACCGCCAACAGCTCGAGCAGGTGCAAGCCGGCCTCGGCTCCCGGCAGGATAAGATCGATATCGTCGGCAGCCATGAGCGCGGCGGAAAGCTCCGCCATGCAGATGCGCACCGAATACTCGCCCATGAAGCGCTTTTCGACTACGGCGCCGTAGAGCCGCGCCGCCGCCTCGGTGATGAATCCCTGCTCTCGGGCGAAACGGAATGCGCCCGAGCTCTGCGCGCCCGAGGCGCGGCACAGCGCATCGGCCTCCATGACCGAAACGAGCTGGGATGCGGTATTGAGCGTGAGCGTCGCGCGGGCTAGCTGCGCCGACCCGGGCGTACCGGTCGGCTCGACCGTGCCGGCAAGCGCCTTAAGCATCGGTGTGATTTCGGCGATCTCTGCTTCGTCTTCGGATGCGACGAAGCAGATGAGGTTCGCGGCGTCGGAGTAGGCGCGCTCGATAGTCGCATCGCGCACGGCGAGCGGCGCTTCGATGGCATGCAGTTCGCTCACGATGGCAACGGCGTTGAGCTCACGTGCGAAACCGGGCGTCGAGGGGCTCAAATCAACGAGCCAGGCCCCTTTCCCCGCGATCTGCACAAGTCCTTCGGAATCGAAGTACACGTCCTCGAGATCGGTCTGCGAAGCGCAGAACGTGAAAACCACGTCGGCGGAGGAGACATCGCAAGCGGCCTCGTATCCGGCTTTCACCAAGTTGTCGGCCAGCACGGCCCCGATAGCGGTATCGCCCGCGAACACAAACGTCTTGCCCATCATCGCACCCCTTACATCGCTTCGACCCGATAGCCGAGCGTTAGTTTCCCTTAACCCTACGCGCGATCTTATCGGCAACCGACATTTCCTCGCGTTGATCGTATCCCCAGAATACCACGGCGATCATCCCCGGGCCGACATGACTGCCGATAACGGGGCCGATAAAGCTTTCCAGAAACAGGATGCTGTCGTCAACTTTGGANGCAAGGCGCGGGATGGCCGCGTATACCGCATCGGCCACCTCGTGCGCTGTGATGGTTCTGGCCACGTGCTGCTCCCTATTCGGGCAGGTTCGCAAGGCCCGCGCGCACGCTCTCGGCCGAAGCCTGCAGGCTCGCAAGCTCGTCGTCGGTCAGATCGAACTCGACGATCTCCTCGACGCCGTTTTTGCCGAGGCGGGTCGGGATGTTCATGTAGAGGTCCTTGATGCCGTACTCACCGTCGATGTAGGAGCACACGCTCATGACCTCTTTGCTGTCTGTCAGGATGGCTTCGACCATCTTGGCGATAGAGGCGCCGGGCGCATAGTAGGCCGAGCCGGTCTTGAGATGCGCCACAACCTCGGCACCGCCCTTGACCGTGCGCTCGACGACAGCCTCCACGTCGTCTTCGCTCATGAGTTCGGTGATGGGCGTGCCCTCAACCGTCGTGTAGCGCGGCCAGCACACCATGCCCTCGCCGTGCGCGCCGAGCGCCCAGGCGACNCCGAACGCGATCGACTGGCCCTCCGCGAGCGCGGGCATCTGCTCGTCCTTCTTGAGGCCATAGGGGTAGATGGCGCGGAAGCCCTGTTTCACGAGCACATCGCCGCGGCCGACGAACATCTCTCCCCCGACCTCGAGGCCCACCTTGGTACCCTCGACGACGGCGGCTTCGGACAGCGTGGCCAGAAAGCGCCGCGCGATGAGGTTGTAGAGCTTGTACTCCGCAGCCGGCAGATCGTCGGGCGTCGCCGAGTTCGTGGGGTAGATCGGCGGATGGTCGGTCGTTTCCTTCTTGCCGCGCGTCGCCGTGAGCTTGCCCTTGGCGAGCAGCTCCTTGCAGTACGGCGCGTAGGCGGGGTTGCCCACAAGGTTCTGCACCGTCTCAGCCAGATCGAGCGATGAGGGATACACCGTGTTGTCGACGCGGGGATAGGAAATGTAGCCGTCCATGTACAGGCTCTCGGCGATGCGCATCGTGCGCGCGGGCGAGAGCCCCTCGGCGGAGGCCGCCGCCATGAGCGAGGTGGTGTTGAAGGGGGCTGGCGGCGCAANTGGGGCCCATGACGCGCACGAGCGGCTCGCCCGCGAACACGACCGTACCCTCGTGCACCGCATCGATGTCCACATCGAGCTCGAGCGCGCGCACGTACTCGAGAAACGCGGGGTCGAAGAGCATCCCGGTGCCCGGAGCCGGCAGCGATGCGAGGTATTCGATATCGTCATCCGAAAACGAGAACGTCTCCACCATTTCGGCGAGCTGAGCCATACCGCACGCTATCGCGAACCCGCCCTTGAACGGGTTTTCGCGGAAGTACATATGGAAGCAGGCCATGTCGTCGGTTTTGCCGGACTCCCAGTAGCCCTGCGCCATCGTCAGCTGATAGAGGTCGGTCAGAAGCGCGTATTCGTAGGATTCGCCGCTATTCATTGCCGCCTCCCGCAGGGTTTCCTCCCTCGCCGCTTCCGGCCTTGTGGCTGCGCCGCCTCGTCTTGCGATGGGCTCCTTCGCCCCCGTCCGAATGAGTGCGCGGTTGCTGCTTGGGCGCATTCTTGGCCTGCGCGCCTTCGGCGTTGCGCAGGCCCGAGGACTTCTGGCCGGGACGGGGACCCTGGCCCTGGCGCTGGCCCTGCTTGTTCGCTTGGCGCTGGCCTTGCTTCTTGGGTTGCTGCCCCTTGTTCTGGCTTTGCCCTTGGCTCTGGTTCTGATTTTGGTTCTGGCTCTGGTTCTGTCCGCGCCCCTGGCCCTGCTTCTTTCTCTGACCCGAACGCTTCTTCTGCTGTCCCGACCCGCTCTGCTTCTTGGCTTCGCCCGCCGAAGATTCGCCATCGGCGCCCACCGTCGTCGAACGTCTGCGGCGCGGCTTGCGCGTTTCGGGTGCCGGCTCGGAACCCTTGCGTTGCTTCGATGCGCCCGAGCGGCTCTTGGAACCCTTCGACGATTTGCGCGCCTTCGCATCGCCGAGCTTGTCCTCGCCCGTGAAGTGCGGTGTGATGAGCAGCGAATCGGTAAGCGCATCGAGCACCGTGCGGTTCGCGTACGCGTCGAATACGTCGGCGCTCACCGAGTTGGGCCTCGTAGCGCCGTCGATCGTATCCATCTCGGCAAGCGGGATCTTGACGGTTTTACCCTCCTGGGTACGCAGGCTCACAAGTTCCTTGGGCATATCGAGCTCGACGACCTTCGCCGGCCCCTCGGGTGTTTCGATCATCGCGTTCTGTTTGGGAGCACGCGACTTGAACTCCTTGTACGCATCGAACTCGTAGCGCAAACAGCACATGAGGCGGCCGCATACGCCGGATATCTTCTGGGGGTTCAGCGAGAGGTCCTGCTCCTTGGCCATGCGGATCGAGACAGGGCAGAACTCGCCGCCGAGCCGCTTGCAGCACAGCTCCTGGCCGCAATGGCCCAAGCCGCCCACCATGCGGGCTTCGTCGCGCACGCCGATCTGGCGCATGTCGACGCGCACATGAAAATGCGAGGCGAGCTTGCGCACGAGGTCGCGGAAGTCCACGCGTTCTTCGGCTTCGAAATAGAATACGGCCTTATCGCCGTCGAGCAGGTACTCGACTGACACCGGATGCATGTCCTCGCTCGCCTCGGCGGCCATCTCCTTGAACACGGGCAGGGCCTCGTCGGATTTCCGCTGCATCTCAGCGGCCTTCGACTCGTCTTCGGGGCTTGCGATTCTCACCACGGGCTTGAGCTCGCTTTTGAGCTTCTTGATATCGGCTTCCTCGACTTCGATGATGTCGTCGGCGGCATGGCCGAATTCGGTGCCGCGAGCCGTTTTCACAACGACCGGGTCGCCTTTGCCGATCTCGAGGTTCTGCGGATCGAACCACAGGGTCCTCGGATTATACTGCAGCTTTATGGGTGCTACCCGTACCATAGAGGGTACTCCTTATCTCGAACAGCAACGCATCGAGGCATGTTTCAGGTGATACATTATACGTCAACGCCCTGTCGGCTTCGACGCAGGCCGCAAGCGCCGCCGCAGCACGAGCCTCGTCGGTCCTCGCAGCGGCCTCTTCGATGCTTGCCCGCACGTCGGCGTTGATGACAAGTTCGGGCACGCCCGCGCATACCGCCAGCACATCGCGGAGCCACGAGCGTATGATTGCGGTCATCTGGCGGAGCGATTCGAAGCTCTTCGCGGTGAGAGCCCGCTTGTTGCGCGCTTCGATCTGCCGGATCGCCGATTTCGCAAGGAAGTCGGCGGATTCGGCGAGCTCCTCCTCCTGAGAGGCGCGCACCACGTCGAGCGGCGCCTTCGCACGGACCACAAGATCCTCGGCGTAGGTGAGAACGTCCCAATCGTCGGCAAGCGCAAGCGACGAGAGGACCTCGAGGATACGGGACCGAAACGTCATGCGCTCGTTCGATTTCAGAAACTCGATCGCCTTGGTGATCGAGCCGTCGCAGGCCTGTATCGCGATCTCGGCGGCCATCTTCGTCGAGCCGGTGTTCTGCATGAGGATGCCCGCAGCCTCCGTTGCCGGAATGTGGCGAAATGGCACGACCTGGCAGCGCGACACGATGGTCGGAAGCACGCTTTCGCGCGTACGGCCCAAGAGGATGAGCACCACGTCGTCGGGAGGCTCTTCGAGCGTTTTGAGGAACGCGTTGGCCGAGGAGGATCCCAGCAGATCGACGCGGTCGAGAATGTAGACCTTCTTATGCGCGCGGATCGGCGCGAGCGACGTATCGGCCACGATATCGCGAATCTGATCGACCAGGTAGCCGCCTGCACCCCCCGGGGCGAAATAGCGCACGTCGGGATGCTTCTTGCGCATGACCCGCTGGCAGCAGTCGCATTCGCCGCACCCCGTTTGGCTGCAGAGTATCGATTGGGCGAACGCATAGGCCGCAAGCGTCTTGTTCGATCCGGCGGGACCGGTGAACAGGTAGGCATGGCTCACCTTGCCGCCCGCTATCGTGGCGCGCAGAAACTCGCGCACCTGGGGCTGGCCGAGTATGTTCTCGAACGCGTCAGCCATATCCGATCACCGCCCGCAGGTCCGCTCGGCTTCGCGAGCAGGGGACGCGGATGCTTTCTTATTGCCGTAATAGCCCTTGTCGATTTTGCTGAAGAACGCCGCATCGGCCACTGCGGGATCGGCCATCCATGCAAAGATGTCGGACAGCTCCGAGAACACCTTGCGTGCCGTATCCGACTTCCTGTCAGCCGAAACCACGATGCGGATGCGATCGGGTTCGGAGGCGGCTATCTCCATGAAGCCCGCATTGACCTCGGAATGGAACGCTCCGCCTTCGAGCTCGAGTCGATCGGCTGCGCTTTGGTGCGTAGCGCGCTCCAAGCCTTTCTCGGCAGAATCCCCCACGGTGAGCAGGATGGTACGATCGGGATGGACGCCCTGGCAGGCGAACTCGTTGGCCGATTCCACAAACGAACGGTCGAGCCCACGGCCGAACACCTGGTAGGCGATCGTCGAATCGTAGAACCGATCGCACAGCACCACGGCGCCCCGCGCAAGCGCAGGAGCGATCACCTCCGAGACGATCTGAGCGCGGGCCGCCTCGTAGATCAGCAGCTCCGCCTCGTCGGACAGCGCGGCGTTTTCGGGGTCGAGCACGATGGAGCGGAGCTGTTCGCCGACCGCCGTGCCGCCGGGTTCGCGCAGGCACAGCACTTCGCGGCCGTGCTCCTCGAGCGCTTCGGCCAAAAAGCGGATGTGCGTCGATTTGCCGGCGCCTTCGCCTCCCTCGAACGTTATGAAGATACCGGGGGCATGCGCCCCGTCATGTCGTTTCCCTTGCTCCACGAATGCGTTCCTCTTGTAAACCGCTGATTACAGCGAGTAGATATCGTTGCCGTGGACGTCGATGCCCACGAATACCGGGAAGTCCTTCACCACGATGCGGCGAAGCGCCTCCGTACCAAGTTCATCATAGCTTATGGTTTCCGAACTTTCCACGCAGCGCGCCAGAAACGCGGCAGCGCCGCCGCACGCCACAAAATAAACGGAACCGGTCTCTTTGCAGGCTTCATGTACCGCCGCCGAGCGCACGCCCTTGCCAACGGTAGCCACGATTCCCGCCCGATGCAGGTCGGGAGCCGCAAAGTCCATACGCGAAGCGGTTGTCGGTCCCACGGCACCGAACGGCCTGCCCGCAGCCGGCGGCGTGGGGCCCGCATAGAAGATCGTCTGGCCGGAAAGCCCGTAGGGAAGCGATCCCCGTTCCTCGAGTTCGGCGATAAGGCGGATGTGGCCGGCGTCGCGCAGCGTGTACATCGGGCCGGACAGCTTGCAGGCATCGCCCGCGTTCAAGCTTGCAGCGTCTTCGCGAGCAAGCGGCAGCGTCAGGTTCCTATAGTTCATACGCACCTCCGCATAACGGGCTTTTGAAGATATGCACGCCGCCGCACGGCAGGTTCCTACAGATCAACGGTGCACCTCCGCATAGCCGAGCACCCCATGTTGATCGCAAGGGGCAGCGCTGCAATGTGGCAGGGAGCCGTCTCCACGCGTACGGCGAGCGCCGCATGCGCACCGCCGAGCGCGGCGGCTCCGATGCCGGTCGCGTTGACGGCGGCAAGCAGCCCCCCTTCGAGAGCCCTCGTCTCCTCGTCGGGGGCGTCCGCATCGATCGGCCTCATGAGCGCGCGCTTCGCGAGCCCCGCCACCTTGTCGAACGTCGCGCCGATGCCGATACCGATAACGAGCGGCGGGCAGGCGTTGGCCGCCTTCTCCCGCACGCAGTCCACAAGCGCGTCGACGATGCCCGCCCTGCCCGCCCCGGGAACGAGCATGACCACGCGACTCGCGTTGTCCGAACCGCCGCCCTTGAGCATGATGTGCAGCCGTGCGACGCCGGGTTCGGAAACCGGATGGATATCGGTGAACGCCGGGGTGTTGTCGCCCGAGTTCGTCCGATCGAAGATCGCGTTTCCGACAACCGACTTGCGAAGCAGGGCCTCGTCGTAAGCACGGGCGACCGCATCGTCGACGCCCGCGAGCACGTCGCCTGCGACGAGCACGTCGGGGCCGATCTCAAGGCTCGCCCACACCGTTCCTGTATCCTGGCAAAGGGGCACCTGGTCGCGCTCTGCAATGCGGGCGTTCTCCACGAGCTGGTCGAGCACGATGCGCCCGCGCGGATCGCCTTCCGCCTCTCGCGCTGCCTCAAGACCGGCGAGCACATCGGGCGGCAGCACGCATGCAAGGCGCGGGATGGCCGCGTATACCGCATCGGCCACCTCGTGCGCTGTGATGGTTCTGGCCACGTGCTGCTCCCTATTCGGGCAGGTTCGCAAGGCCCGCGCGCACGCTCTCGGCCGAAGCCTGCAGGCTCGCAAGCTCGTCGTCGGTCAGATCGAACTCGACGATCTCCTCGACGCCGTTTTTGCCGAGGCGGGTCGGGATGTTCATGTAGAGGTCCTTGATGCCGTACTCACCGTCGATGTAGGAGCACACGCTCATGACCTCTTTGCTGTCTGTCAGGATGGCTTCGACCATCTTGGCGATAGAGGCGCCGGGCGCATAGTAGGCCGAGCCGGTCTTGAGATGCGCCACAACCTCGGCACCGCCCTTGACCGTGCGCTCGACGACAGCCTCCACGTCGTCTTCGCTCATGAGTTCGGTGATGGGCGTGCCCTCAACCGTCGTGTAGCGCGGCCAGCACACCATGCCCTCGCCGTGCGCGCCGAGCGCCCAGGCGACCACGTCTTCGGGCATGCAGCCGAGCTTCTCGCACACGGCGAACGAAAGACGCGAGGAGTCGAGCACGCCGCCCATGCCCATGAGGCGGTTTACGGGCAAGCCCGACTTCTTGTACGCAAGGTACGTCATCACGTCGAGCGGGTTCGTCACGCAGATGTAGACGGCATCGGGAGACGCCTCGAGCGCGGCGTCGATGACCGAGGACATGATGCCGGCGTTCACGCCGAGCAGATCCTCGCGCGTCATGCCGGGCTTGCGGGCGATGCCTGCGGTGATGACCACCACGTCGGAATCCTTCGTGGCCTCGTAGTCGTTCGTGCCGGTAACGGAAACCGTGAACTTCTCGACACTGCGCATATGCATCATGTCGAGCGCCTTACCCTGGGGCAGGCCCTCCGCGACGTCGACGAGCACGACGTCGGCAAGGTTCTTCGACGCGATGATGTGGGCCGCCGTCGCTCCGACGTTGCCTGCTCCGACAATGGTTACCTTGGGCATATTGTATCGCTCCTCTGGGTTCGTGTTGCCAACAGCCGTCAGGGCGCATGCCCATGACGAGAAAGGCGGAAGCACCAAAGCATCCGCCTTTCGGTTCTTATCGATACAGAATTGTACCGCTATTTCTTCTTCGCGGTGCTCCTCTTCGTGCCCTTTTTCGCCGAAGCGCCCTTTTTCGCACCCTTGTCCTTGTCCTGCTCCTTGCCCGGGCAGTCGAAGTTCGGGCAGAGCTTCCAGGGGCCTCGGTTCGTCGTGACGATGACCATCGGCGCGCCGCAGTGCTCGCACACCTCGTCGGTGGCGGTGAGCTTGCCGTACTGCGGCAGCGGATAGCCCGTGTTGCACTCCTCGTAGTTCTCGCAGCGGATGAAGCGCTTCAGCGTGCGCGGGTTCTTCTGCGCGATGAGCTTCGCGGTCTTGCCTGCCGCCTTGCAGGCAGGGCACTCGCCCACCTCGACATCGGGCTCCTGGTTGGTCTCGCACGCAGGATCGATGCAGAGCGTCCGCGGCTTCGAACGGAATGCGGTCACCTTGATCTGGGGCATACCGCATGTCGGGCACGGCTCCTCGACCGACTCCACCTTGCCCTTGGGCACCGGGTAGGTCACATCGCAATCGGGCCATCCCGAGCATCCGATGAACATCGAACGGGTCTTCTGCGATGCGCGCAGCTGCAGATCCTTGCCGCATTTCGGGCATTTCCCAATGTAGGCGTCGGCAGCCACCGCATCGGCGAGCGCCTCCTTGACCTCTTCCGAATGGGGAATCAGCTCGCCGAGCTGCTCGGAGAGGAGGTTGCGCGAGTTGGTGACGACCACGTCTTTCGAGGTCGAGCCCGCTGCGATGTTGTCCATCTCGCTTTCGAGCTCGGCCGTCATCTCGGGATGCGTGATGTGCGGCGCGAACTTGTCGAGCGCGTCGCAGACCGCCATACCGAGCTGCGACGGCTCGATCGGATCGTTCATGATGTACTTGACGGCGTAGAGGCGCTCGATGATCGAGTGGCGGGGCGGTTTTGGTTCCAGGCCCCAAACGCCCCCCCCCCTGGGGGGGGTGGGCCGGCCTGTGGCGGGCGGGGGCGCGGTGTGCGTTCTTGGGGCGTGTGGGGNGGCTTCGGACAGCGTGGCCAGAAAGCGCCGCGCGATGAGGTTGTAGAGCTTGTACTCCGCAGCCGGCAGATCGTCGGGCGTCGCCGAGTTCGTGGGGTAGATCGGCGGATGGTCGGTCGTTTCCTTCTTGCCGCGCGTCGCCGTGAGCTTGCCCTTGGCGAGCAGCTCCTTGCAGTACGGCGCGTAGGCGGGGTTGCCCACAAGGTTCTGCACCGTCTCAGCCAGATCGAGCGATGAGGGATACACCGTGTTGTCGACGCGGGGATAGGAAATGTAGCCGTCCATGTACAGGCTCTCGGCGATGCGCATCGTGCGCGCGGGCGAGAGCCCCTCGGCGGAGGCCGCCGCCATGAGCGAGGTGGTGTTGAAGGGGGCTGGCGGCGCAACCGTGCGCTTCTTCTTCTCGATGGACGCCACCACCGCCGAGGTCTTGCCCTCGATGTGGGCCATGACGGCCTGCGCCTCGGACTCCACCTTGAAGCGCGCGGTTTCATGGGGCGCCTCGAACGCATCGTCGCCTTCGCCGAACGCTCCCTTGATGACCCAGTAGTCTTCGGGGACGAACGCGAGCCGTTCCCGCTCCCTCGCCACGATGAGGGCGAGCGTGGGCGTCTGCACGCGACCCGACGAGCGCACGTTGCCGTAGCCGGCGAACTTCACGAGCGTGAGGTAGCGCGTGAGCACGGCGCCCCAGATAAGATCGATGTCCTGACGCGACGCACCGGCCGACGCGAGGTCGGTGTCGAGCTCGACGAGGTTCGAAAACGCGGTGGTGATCTCCTCTTTGGTGAACGCCGAATAGCGGGCGCGCGAGACGGGTGCGGTCGAGTTGACCTCCTGGATGCAGGAGAGAGCATCCGAACCGATCAGCTCGCCCTCGCGGTCGAAGTCGGTGGCGATCACGATGGAATCGGCCTTCTTCGCAAGGTTCTTGAGGCTGCGGATGATTTCCTTTTCCTTGGGGAGCTTCTCGATGGGTGCGTACACCAGATACGGCAACGCCTCCATCTTCCACGCCTTGAGCTCGACGCCGTCGGTCGTGAAGGGCTTCTTTTTCTTGAAGGGCGGTTTGGCGAGCGTCGCAGGAATCGCAGCGGGGATAACCTCGCCTTCCTCGGTCACGCCCTGCCAGCCCTTGGTTTTCTTGTACACGAGCGACGGCGCGAAATCGGGTTCGAGGATATGGCCGCGCAGGCCGATCGTCACCCATTCCTCCCCGTTGAGCTCGAACCGATAGACCGGCGTCGAATACACCTTATCGGCTTTAGGTTTGCTCGCACCGAGCAAGTCGGCGATTTTCTGGGCCGCGTCGTTCTTCTCCGTTACAACCAGCTTCACGCGGTTCCTCCTGTTCTTGCGGCCGGATACCGTCCGGCGCTCTCGTCCACACGATGCCCCATTCGTTTATTTACGTGTGCGGGGATGGTGCTCGCTTCGGTCCGGACACGCCGATTCCGATCGAATCTGGACGGCGGGTACACCAGCGGAGCCAAAACAGTTTGTTAGCATACACGATTTTCGAGCCGTGTGACAGCATTGTTTTTTATCGGGTAGTTTTGGTTAATCCGTAGAGATGTTGTCCGCACCCGTTGAAGATACGGCGCACATTTCGTGGATCGCTCCATTTTGGATTACCCTAGACGCACGGGAAGCCGTCGACCTGCCAAACACAGCCAGAACGCATCCCGGAAACAACAGCAGCATCGACGACGCATACATGCACTAGCGGCGGCACCCGTCAGAAACCGTACAGGGCCGGACTCGAAAGGAGCACACCGTGAAAAAAGTCATCGCAGCTTTCACCGGGCTTATCATGCTCCTCATCGTCGGCATCCTCGTCATCGTGTTCGTTCCCTCGGTGGCCTCGTCCGACGAGAACGACCCGTTGGCCGGCGTGAAGGCCGCCAGCATGAACGCCTTCATCGACATGAGCGGCCTCAAGGACAAGGCAGCCAACGCCCTTCACGACAACCTCGACACCATCTCGGCGGCAACTGGCTTGAGCGAGGCCGATTGCGCGCAGATCGTCTACAGCCTCGACATCCAAAACTGGGAGGCAGCCGTGCTTCCGAACAGCGCCGAGGAGCTGGGCTCGCTTTCGGGCAGCTACGCCGGCCTCGACGGCACGATCACCTACTACGACGACCCCGAGTACATCACCGTCAACGCCTACGGCCAAAACGTCACCATGAAGATCCCCGAAACGGCACAGGCCTACCTCCCCTACCTGCAATACGCCGAGCAGTACCTCGACCAGGCGGCGTAGGCCCCGATCGTCACCCCAACGCGGCGGACGCGGCGCATCACCTGCAGCGCATCGTTCGCTGCACATCGCCCATCACCAGCCGCCTGCCGCGCACCGCTCGCTGTCCGCGAAGGGCTTTCGTGCGACGATTTTGCACGCAAAATCGCTCTTTCGAAAATCGCGACCAGGCTTTATGCCGTCAGAGAAGGTGTTTTCACATTCGAAAACATCGCACGAAAGCCCTTCGCGGACATCGGCCGAAGCCCAGCCCGCACTCGGTAGGTGGATACGTGCAGAAACGCCAAGCACCGCCCGGAATGCCCGAGCGGTGCTTGGCGACTGGCTTGATTCCAGGCAGCGCGGCTAGCTCGTGCGCTCCCTTTTGAGCTTGCGCTGGTAGGCGCGCACGATCTGGGAGAGCGTGAAGCACACGATGAAGTACAGCACGGCCATGATGCCGAAGATCGCGAAGATCTGCTCGGTTGAGTTGTAGCTGTTCATGAGGATCATGCCGCGACCCATGAGCTCTTGGACCGCCATCGCGCCCCAGAGGAAGCTCGTGTCCTTGATGGTGGTCACGAACTGCGAGAGCAGCGCGGGAATCATGTTGCGCAGCGCCTGCGGCAGGATGATGAGCACGTAAGTCTGCACGATCGAGAAGCCCTGGCTCTTAGCCGCTTCGTACTGGCCGAACGGCACACTCGCCAGGCCGCCGCGCACGATCTCGGCAACGCTCGCACTCGTGAAGAGCGTGAACGCGAGCACCGCTGCCCCAAGCGGCGGCAGCTGGGCCACGAAGAACGTGAACATGATCCACAGAAGCAACGGCGTGTTCTTGAAAATCTCGATGTACACCGTCGCGATGGCTGAGAGCACGCGGTTGTTCGAGGTACGCATGATCGAGATGACCGTGCCGAGCACGATGGAGCACACGATCGCGATGGCCGAAATGACGAGCGTCATGCCGAGGCCCTGCAGCAAGAACCGCATGTTGATCCAGGTAAAGAGCTCTGCCATAGCTACCTCGCCTCCCCTCGTCCGTCGGTGCCGCGCGAGGCGGAGCCGCCGTCGCCGCCGTGCNGTCTTGCGGCGCATGCACGCTTCGTCGCCGTCGCACTCGTCCTCGATCTGCTGCTGCAGCTCGCGTCCGATCTCGTCGGCGATCTCGGCAGCTCGCCGCCCGGTGATCGGATAGGCGCGGCGGATCGAATCGGGGTCGTTCGGATCGACGATCACGTGGAGCGGGTGGCGCGGCGAGGGGGCCACGACCGCAGGCGCGATGTCGACGGTCTCATGCATCGTCTGGATGCCCGCCGCCAAGCTCTCGGCAGCCGTATGGCCGGTGATGTCGTGCGAGCCAGGCGTAACCTCGGTGGGGTCGGTGGCCAAGTGCTCGGTCGCATCGCCCGTGGTCACGTGCTTGTGCGAGCGAGTGCGCCGCTCGAGGTACAGCGCCAAGCGCGAAAGCGGGAAGCAGATGATGAAGTACAGCACCGCCGCCACCAAATACACCGGGCCGTAGTAGCTCGTCGATCCAGCGAACGAGTTGGAGAAGTACATGATCTCACCGCCCACGAAGAACGCCAGAATCGAGGTGTTCTTCACGAGGTTGGCGGCCTGCACGGCCAAAGGCGGCAGGATGATGCGCATGGCCTGGGGCAGGATGATGATGAACATCGATTGCCAGTAGCTGAAGCCCTGGCTCTTCGCCGCCTCGAACTGCCCGCGATGGATCGACCCGATACCGCTTCTCACAACCTCGGAGATGTAGCCGCCGTGGTAGATGCCGATGGCGAAGATGCCGATGTACATGGTGGTCATGTTGATGCCGATGAGCGGCAGAAGCGCGTAGAACACGAACGCCTGCAGAAGCAACGGCACGTTCTGGACCACTTCCACGTAGACGCGCGTGATGGCACGCAAAGGCGCGAAGCGGGAAACCGATAGCACGCCGAAGATCACGCCGAGCGCAAGCGCGAGGATGAGCGCGAAAAACGATATGAGAACCGTCGTGCCGAAGGCCGAGAGGATCTCGGGCCAACGGGCGAACAGCGCCTCCCATTTGAACGGTGCGAACGCATCAAGCATCTTCGAGCCCCCATTTCTCTTCGAGGGCGGCAAGGGTGCCGTCGTCCATCATGTCCTGGAGCGCATCGTCGATCTGCCCGGCCAGCTCGGTGTTGGTCTTCTTGGTGGCGATGCCGTACTCCTGCGGCGCGAACTGCGCGTCGAGCAGCATCGTCGAATCGTCGAGATAGCCCATGAGTATCGAACGGTCGACCGAAAACGCGTCGACGCGCCCCGTCACGAGCGCGATCTTGATCTCGGGGTAGGTGGCGTACTCGGCGAACTGCATGTGGATGCCGATCTCGTCGCCCGCCTGGGTGAGCTTGTCGCGCGTCGTCGCGCTCGAAGCCACGCCGACGGTCTTGCCGTCGAGGTCGGCGAGTTCGGTAATGCCCGCATCCTTCTTCACGAGCACGCCGATGTGGTCGGTGAAGTACGGCTGCGAGAAGTTGTAGCTCTTCTTGCGAGCCTCGGTGATGGTGAAGGTGGCGAGCGTCGCATCGAGCGTGCCGTTGTCGAGCATGATGCCGCGGGTGGTCACGTTCACGCCCGTCACTTCGAGCTTGTTCGGGTCGCCCTTGATGCGGGCGGCGAGCTCGCGGGCGATGTCCACCTCGAAGCCCTCGATGTTGCCCGATTCGGGGTTCTGGAAGCCGAAGCCCGGCACGTCGATCTTAGTGCCCACGCGCAGCACGTCACCGCTCGCGCATCCCGCAAGGCCCCCGCCGACGGCTATGGCTCCTGCGGCGAGCGCCGAAAAACGTATGAAATCTCTCCTGGTCAGCATGCGCATCACCTAGAGAATCTTCGACAGGAAGCTCTGGATGCGCTCGTTGCCTGTCTCGTCGAATATGTGGGAGGGGGTGCCCTGGTCGACGACCAGTCCGTTCTCCATGAATACGACCTTGTCGGCCGCCTCGCGCGCGAGCCCCATCTCGTGGGTGACCATCACGATGGTCATGTTCGTTTCGGCGAGCGATTTGATGACGTCGAGCACTTCTTGCACCATCTCGGGGTCGAGCGCACTCGTCGGCTCGTCGAGCAGCATGATCTTGGGATGCATGTTGAGGGCGCGGGCGATGGCCACGCGCTGTTGCTGGCCGCCCGAAAGCTGGTCGGGGTACTTGTCGACCTTGTCGGAAAGGCCCACGCGCTCGAGGTAGGCGCGACCGGTTTTCTCGGCCTCCGCCTTATCCACCTTGAGCACCTTCACGGGCGCGAGCGTTACGTTCTCGAGCACGGTCTTGTGGGGATAGAGGTTGTAGCTTTGGAACACCATGGCGACCTCGCGCGCCAGCGCGCGCGAATTCACCTTGCGGTCGGAAAGGTTCATGCCGTCGACGACGATCTCCCCGGAATCGGGTACCTCCAAAGCGTTGATGCAGCGGATGAGAACGCTCTTGCCCGAGCCGGACGGGCCGATGACGACGACCTTCTCCCCCTCTTCGACCTCGAGCGAAACGCCTTTGAGCGCCTCGACCCTGCCGAAGTTCTTCGTAATGTTGCGAACTGATATCATGGTTGCTCCCGTACACTCGTCCGACACGCCCGTATGGCGAAACCGCCGCAATCGCGGCAGCCGCCTCCAAACGCGGCATGCCGCCAAACAGCGAAAATGCATGGACGTATTGTAGCGCTGCAAGGGAACACGTTTGGTAACGGCGGCTTGACGGTTACGTTGCCGAATCGGGACGCCCCCGATGCAGGCGCTGCTCAGGGACCCCTTCGCTAGCTCCCGTTGTCGATCTCCCGTCGTTAAGCCAATGCCGATACTGCCCTTGTTGGCGCGCGGCGACGGCGGTTTTCGAAAAATCACCCACCGTTGCAAACCGCCGCCGACGGCCCCGCAACGCCCGAAAGCTATCTCGCGCTTCGAAAGGACGTACTCCGATGGCGGTTTAGCCGCGAGATGCCCGAATCTGGCAGAAAATTTGACCTGTGTCAAAATATAATAGGGTAAGTATCTGCCGCTCACGACATGCAAAATTTGCGACCAGGCATTTCTCGAAGATTTGCCGTATCGATAGCATGGTAGCTGGTTCCATAATTGACACAGGTCGAATTTTCTGCCAGATTCACCTTTGCTGCACAGCCAGAACCGACACGCGTCCGTTCGACGCAGTAAAACGCCAGCCAACCACCAGCTGCCCCGCATAGGCGGGCGCTCTCGGACGGCAGCGCCGATCGAGCTCGCGCAGCGTCGATTTTGCGGATCGGCGCCCTTATCGTACAATGCGAAAGGTCGCACCGAGGGAAGGATGGCAATGGTTAAAGCGGTGTTCTGCGATTTCTACGGTACGCTGGTCCACGAGAACGGACCGAAGTCCTACGAGGTTATCAACCGCGTCTTCGAAAGCGGGAACGCCGAGCGCGCCGAAGACATCGTCAGGTACTGGCACCGTTCGTTCCACCGGCTTATGGACGAATTCTCGGGCGACGCCTACCGCCCGCAGTACGAGCTTGCGCTCAAGAGCTTCGAGGAGACCGTCGAGCGCTTCGATGCCGACGAGGATCCCGCCGAACTGTGCGATCTCATGGTGGAGCACTGGTGCGCACCGCCGCTGTACGACGACGCGAAACCCTTTCTCGAAAGCGTCGATGTGCCCGTGTACCTCGTCACCAACAGCGATGACAAATACGTTAAAGCCGCAATGGCCGCCCACGGCATCGCGTGCGCGGGCGTGTTCACCAGCGAGCAGGCGCGCTACGCGAAGCCCGACCCGCGGATATTCCGCTACGCCCTCGATCAGACCGGTTTGAAGACCTACGAAGTCGTCCATATCGGCGATTCGGTCGACGGGGACTACCGCTGCCCCGCCTCGCTCGGCATCGAACCCATCTGGCTCAACCGCGACGGGCTGCCCGCCAAGAACGCGGCGCGCTTCGCGAAAGACCTCGCCGAAGCGCGCAAGATCGCCTCGTACATGTAACGGACGCCGTCAGACGCGAGCCCTCGCTTCCGCAGCAGCCCGCGCGTCGCACGGGTTTTCCCGCAGGCAAACGCTCACCGTCGCATGCGAGCTTTGCGCGGGAACGAACCCGCATGCCAGGCGCGAACCTCGGTCACCCAGTCCGCCGCCATCTCGCGCTCGGGATCGGGCGAACCCGCATGTCAGGCGCGAACCTCGGCAGGCTCCCGCACGGCAACGGCTTCATCCGCCTGCTTGCTTTCGCTCGGCGCCGCCTCGCCCTTGAGCGCGGCTTCCTCGGCCCGCTCGCGCTCCAGCACGAGCTGCATGGCCGCGATAGCGCATTCGATCTGACCGTCGTCGGGCTCGTTCGTGGTGAGGTACTGCATCTGCATGCCCGGCCACAATATGACCTTCACGAGCGGATTGTCGGGATGGCTGCCCGCCCATTTCACCGTGATCTCGTAGGAGATGCCGGCGATCACGGGCATAAGCAGAATGCGCACGAAGATGACCAGGATGAGCTTCGGCGCACCGTCGGGTACACCGAGCGCAGCGATGAGCGCGTTCAGGGGCGTGATCGTGTACACGATGATCGCGATGACCATGACCATGATGAGAAACGCCGTGCCGCAGCGCACGTGCAGGCGCGGAAAGCTCCGCGCGTTCTCAGGCGTGAGGGGAAGGCCGTGCTCATAGCAGTGGATCGTCTTGTGCTCGGCGCCGTGGTAGCCGAACATGCGCTTGATCTCCCCCATCCGACCGATCAGCCAGATGTAGAACACGAACACCGCCACGCGCAGCAGGCCGTCGACCACGTTCCACAGAAGCGTGTTCTGATCGTACTCGCCCACGATGAGGTTGGTGATGAAAGCAGGGGCCACGATAAACAGCACGACGCCGAGCACGAGTCCGAGCACCATCGAGATGGCCATCTCCTTCTTGCCGAACTCGACCTCCTCGTCCATGAACGACTTCTTCTGCTCCCGATCGGACTCAAAGAACTCGCCTTCGAGCAGCGCGCCCTCGGCGGCGGCCATCTCCTCGGCGCGCTTTTCGCGCGCGCCAGCCGACTCTTCGATACGCTCGACCTTGAGCTCGGCCTGCGCGCCCAAGGCGTCGATCATCGTATCGGGACGTCCGAAATCGTCTTTCCAGGAGAAGGGTTTTTCGCCGTCGGCACCGAGCGGGGCATCGGCATCGGATACTGCATCCGCCTTCGCCACGGCGCCATCGACAGCCGCCGTGCCCGAGGATTCCCCGTCTGCTTCGGCGAGCTCCGCCGCCCGAGCAGACTCGTCGCCCAGCATCGCCTTGTCGGTTTCCTTCTCGTCGGATTCCTCCGCGAACGCGTGGAGCGCGGCGATCTCGAGCGCCTTGTAGCCGAGCACGAGCGACTCCACGAGCGCGCGGCACCCGCGCACGAGCGGCTTGTACATCCAGCCGTTCTTCTGCTTGCCCGAATTGAGATCGTGCTCCTCGGTGTAGATGTCGCCGCCCGGCTCGCGCACAGCAACCGACCAATTGTACTTGCCGCGCATCATGATGCCCTCGATGAGCGCCTGGCCGCCCACGTGCGTCTTGAGCGCGCCGTCCTCCTTGAACGCGCGCGAAAGATCGCTCTTCTTTTCGGCCATGTTAATCCCTCGTTACGCGCGGATAGGGGTTTCCGCAGGTCATTTTACCCTCGGGACATGCTCCGCGGATGCAGGGCGCACCGGCGTCCATGAAGATGTAGGGCGCGGTCGGCTTCGCGAGCGCGAGCATCTCGTCGGCCATCGCGCGTATCTCCCACTGCGCGCGGTTGCAGCAGCGCAAGCCGAAGAAATGCAGAAGCTCGCGCACGTTCATGGTGATGACGATCTTCGTCTCGGCGGCGTTGGGCAGAAGGTAGCGGGCGTCCTCGGCGGGAACGCCCGCTTCAAGCAGCGTCGCATAGGCCTCAAGCGACGCGGCGATGGCATCGTCGAAAACCCGCTCGGTTGCAGCGTCGGCAACAACGCTCTCGGGCTTGATAACCGATAGGCCCTCGGTGTACTTCACGTAGCGCTGGCTTTGCTGGTTGAAGCTCGCGATACGATGGCGCACGAGCTGGTGGGTCAGTGCACGGGACACGCCGTCAACGGCGAACGTGTAGCTGGCGTGCTCGAGCGTCGAGAAATGACCGCTCTTCATGATCGTCGAGAGCACGCTTTTCACCCGATCCTCGGGCATGGTTTCCATGAGCTCCGACGCGCCGACAGGCGCATAGCACAGCCGCGCCGCCGTTGCGATGGCGCGCTCGGGATCGGGGGTATGGTAGAGAAGCTCGACTTGCATTAGCTCGTACGCTCCAATCGGTTCGAGAGATTGTTCGGCCGCCGAGAGCGCGAACCGAATCGCAGTTTGCTAGTATAGTACTTGAACTTGGATGCTCCGTACGGCGAAAGGGACCCCATGACGCAAAACTTCACACCTCTGCTTTCCACGACCGACTGGAACGAAGAATGGAAGCGCCTGCAGATCGCCCGACGCAAAGCGGATAACTCCGCGTATTGGGACAAACGCTCGAAGACGTTCTCCACCAAAGACGCCCCGAACGCTTACGTCAACCGCTTCCTCGAACTCGCCCGCATCGAACCGGGCGAAACGGTGTTCGACATGGGATGCGGAACAGGCGCGCTCTCCATCCCCCTCGGACGCGAGGGCCATAAGGTGGTCGCCGCCGATTTCTCGCAGGGCATGCTCGACATACTCGACGAAGAACTCGCCGAGAAAGGCATTGCGACCGTGTTCCCCAAACTCATGAGCTGGGAGGACGACTGGGAGGCACACGGCGTGCGCGAGGGTATGGCCGATGTGGCCATCGCATCGCGCTCGATCGCGGTATCGGACATGAAGGCCGCGCTCATGCGCCTGACCTCGGTAGCGCGCCGCCGCGTGTGCATCACGCTCTCGACCGGCTCTTCGCCGCGGATGGACGAGCGCATCCTTTCTGACATCGGTGTGAAAAACGAGTTCGGCAACGATTTCCTCTACGCGTTCAACATCCTCGTCGGCGAAGGGATCATGCCCGAGGTGAGCTACATCAAAAGCACGAGAACCGACACGTTCGAGAGCTTCGACGACGCCTACGACAGCTTTTCGCGCATGGTGCTCGACGCGGTGTCCGACAAGGAGTCGCCCGAAACCTCCGCAGCGCTCGACCGCCTTCGCACATGGACCGAACAGCACCTCGTCGCCAATCCCGAGGCGGGCGAACCCGACAAGAAGGGCGTGCCGCAAAAGCCGTTCAAGCTCGATTGCACGCGCATCGTAACCTGGGCGTTTCTTGCATGGGACACCGCTCGTCGATAAGATGCAGACCGCTTGCAGGCCGCCCGGAAGGCGGCCTGTCTTTTCCAGACGATCTTCAGCTCGATCGGACGGTCTACAGCTCGATTTTCTCGAACAGCTCCTTGCCCACCCCGCAGATCGGACAGGAAAAACCATCGGGCAGCTCGTCGACCTCTTCGACGTGGCCGCAGATGGTGCACCGCCACCCGTAGCGGGTTTTCGGAGCGTCCTCATGCGCGTCGGCATCGCCGGAAGCAGACGGGGGCACGGCGTCCTCGATGCGATCGGCTATGAAGCTCGATGCCTTCGGCGGCGTTTTCCCGCCCTTGACCGCATGGTAGTACGCGTACGTCATCGGTTCGTCGTCGGAAAGCCGCTCCGCTTCGACCACGGTTCCGATGAACAGCATATGCGTGCCGAGATCGACCGAATCGGTCACCTCGACCGAGAAGCGCGCCACTGCCTGCTCGGCGATGTATGGGCAGCCCGAGGCATCCGTTTCGACCGCGAACGGCTCGAACTTGTCGACATCGCGGCTGCAGAAGAACCCGAATTTGCCGATAAGGTCCATCGACGCGTCTCGAGACAGGCTGACCGCCGTGTACCTGCCGGCCTGCTCGATGATCGAAGCGGTGTGGTTATCCTTGTTCACCGCTACGCTCACCTGCAAAGGATCCGAGGTAACCTGGGCAAACGTGTTCACTGTACACCCCGCTCGTCCACCGTCGCCATGGGAAGCTATGAGATAGAGCCCATAGGAGATGCTGCGAAACGCGTTGACGTCAATCATGCTGGTCCTTTCAATTCCCTTCGAACAAAACGTCCATGATCCTCTCGATATGGAGCCGTGCGGTATCGAACAGGGGGACGGGTGCCGATGCGCCGTCGTACATGAGCGGAAGCTCCGTGCATCCGAGAACCGCCGCTTCGATGCCCCGCTCGTCACGTAGGGCTTCGAGTACGGCGTCGATCGCGCGCTTCGATTCAGCACGCACGATGCCGAACTCGAGCTCGTCGGCGATGATTCCGTCGATGCGGATGCGATCCTCCTCGTTCGGCGACACGACTTCGATGCCACGACGGCGAAACGCCTCTTCGAAATAGGGATGCGCCATCGTGAACCCCGTGCCCAGCCAGGCGATCCTGCCGATCCGCTGAGAAGCCGCAGCGTCACATGCGGTCTCGACGATGCTGATGAGGGGAATGCACGAGCGTTCCTGCAGCCTATCGAACACCACATGGGGTGTATTCGACGCGAGCACCGCAAAATCGGCTCCGGCCGCTTCGAGGCTCTCCAACCCTGAGACAAGGTATTCGACCAGTTCGTCAAGCCTATCGGACTTGCACAAACCAACGGCTCGGTACATGTCGAGCGCCTCGATGGTCAGGCGGGGAAACTCGTCGGCGCCCATACGCTCCCTGTAGCGCATGGCGATTTCCCTGTAGTACATAAGCGTCGATTCGGGACCCATTCCACCGAGTATTCCGAGTTTCTTCACTGCTGCGCCCCCTTGCGTGCCCGCCGGCAATCCGTCGTTTATTCTATCACGAACCGAAGATATTCCTTTAGGTGCTAAGTCTCTCATCTGCCCGTTTACCGCCCATGAAGAAATGGTGTCTTTATGGTGATCGGCAGATTGCGCGGCGTCGGCGCAACGTTTCGCTAAAGTACCTCCCTTGTAATCCCCTAATCGGGTCGCGTTCTATGAACAGGAGGAGATGTTCTATGAACCTGAACCGGTGGCTCGTCCAACCACAAAAATACCTCGGACCCATCGGGCTCGTCGCCCTGCTTGTCGTCACAAGCCTCGTGACGCCCCTTTCGCTCGACATGTACACGCCCGCCGTGCCCCATATGACCGAGTACTTCGAAACCGACGCGGGCACCGTCAACCTGACGCTTGCGGGATACTACCTCTTCTTCGCAATCGGCCTGCTCGTATTCGGGCCGACAAGCGACCGCTACGGCCGCAAGCCCGTGCTGGTCGCCGGCATGGTCGCCTACACGGCGGCGAGCGCCCTGTGCGCAATGGCTCCCGACATCTGGGTGCTCATCGGCATGCGCGTCGTGCAGGCGCTCGGGGCGGGAGCGGGCAGCGCCGGTTCGACCGCCATCGTCCAGGACGCGATCATCCCCGACAAACGCGAAGCGATCCTCTCCATCGCGCCGGGTATGGTCGTGGTCGGACCCGGTCTCNCGTCAAGGACGCGATCATCCCCGAAAAACGCGAAGCGATCCTCTCGATCGTGCAGGTTATGTTCGTGGTCGGACCCGTGCTCGCACCGGTTATCGGCGCGCTGATCCTCCAGGTTGCCGATTGGCACATGACGTTTTGGGTTCTCTCGGGAATCGGACTCGTGTGCGCCGTGCTCGCTCTGCTCTACCGAGAAACGCTTCCTGCGCAAGCGCGGTACCAAGGTACGGTTTTCGGCAGCATCGCGCAGCTCGGCACCGTCGCCAAGAACAAGGGCTTCACTTCGTTTCTGTGCATCGTCGGGCTGTACAACCTGCCGTTCATGGCCTACATCGCCGTAGGCTCCTATATCTACATCACGTTCTTCGGGTTGAGCGAACTCGAGTACAGCTATTTCTTCGCAATCGCCGCCCTGCTCACTGCCGCAGGACCTCTCATCTGGCTCAAAGCGTCGCGCTATACGAGCACGCGGCGCTTCACGACGATCATCATCGCCGTCGCGTTGGTTTCCGGTGTTGCGATGCTTGCGCTCGGCGAGCTATCGCCGTACCTGTTCTGCGCGACGTTCCTCGTGTTCGCCATCACCGAAGCGTGCGTGCGTCCGTACAGCACGAACATCCTCCTATCCCAACAGGAAGGCGATACGGGTGCGGCAGCGTCGCTCATCAACTTCGCCCATACGGCGATCGGGTGCGTCGGCATGGTGCTCGCCGTATTGCCCTGGCCGAACTTCATCGTCGGCGTGGGCGCCATCATCGTGCTCTCGATGGCCGTCGCGGGAATCTCGTGGTTCGCACTGCTGCGTTCGGGTATTCCGCTCGTCGGCGTAAAGGACGCCGACCCCTCGGTGCCCGCCCATCCCGCTGCCGCGAGCCAACAAAGCCGGCAACGTTAGCCGGCGAACTACCCCCGATCGGCAGTTTGCCCCCAGCCGCAGGCGCGCATCGAAAAGGCCGTCTCGACGGCTGCGCGGCCAGCTTTATCGGGAACGATGACGCGCGGTGCACCCCAAACGGGTTCGAAACGCCGTTCGGCCTCGCCGACGAGCCAGTCGCGCACTACGACGAGGGCGTGGGGAAACCGCGGCGTCGGCCCCTTGTCGTGCCGGCGCAAGGCCGCTTCGAGTCCACCGCCCCGGCCACCCTGCAGCTCAAGGCGGCCGAGTTCGTCGACCACGAGCAAACCGCATGGCGCCGCCGATTCCGATGGCGCACTCCCAATCAATTCGGACTCCGAAGCCAACGATTCGAAATGCGCGTTGACGCATGCGAGCGCGTCATCGAAAATCGCCCAACCCAGAGAAGCCTTGTCGCTTTGCGTGGTGGCCTTCGAAAGACCGGCAGCGCCCACCGCCCCCGCATCGTCGGCCACCCCTGCCCGAAGCGCACCGCTATGCGAGCGGTCAAGCGAATCCCTCCGCATGGCAAAGCGCACGCGATCGCCTCCGGGAAGCAGCACGTTGTCGATCCCGATCTTCTCGCGCTCGGGCGCGCCGCCATCAAGCGCGGTTTCCGTCGCCGCATCGGCAACCCGCCATACGCCGGGAGCCAGCACGCCGCAGCAGGGCACGCCCTGCTCGGCCATGGCGGCAACCAGGCGTTCGAGCCAGCGGGTCTTGCCGGTTTGCACGCCTCCCGTCAGGATAAAGAGCATCGAAGAGTTCCTCTCGCATCGTTTTCGGAGTATTATACTGCATTGGATACAATGCGCCTTGCTCATGCCGGCGCTCAGCACAACGAAACGACAGGAGAAACCGATGGGCTGCCCCGAAAAAGACTGCTGCGCCTCAAACCCCACCCAGACCGATATCGCCTTTCCGGACACCTACGACCATGCCACGCCTTGGAAGTTCTACAACCATCTGATCGCTTGCATCCCCGACGATATCCGCGTTACCGACTACTGCCTGGGCACGCATTGGTCCTACGTCGAAGCCGAGTGCGGCATGGGCGTAAGCTTTACCTGCAAGGGAGGAGCACGCCGTTCCTACACCTGCGATTTGAGGGGAATGCCCCTCAAAGCCGTAGCAGAACTCTCGAAGTCATGGTGCTTCGAGGAGGCGTCGCTCGGGGTGGCCGCGCTCAACGCATGGTATTCGCGTCCCGAATTGCTCGACCCGCTCGGTGCCGTGTACGACGAAGCGGTCGAACTGCCCGACGGCACCACGCGCAAGATGGACGCCTTCGAGGTGTACCTTCCCCGCATGGAAGGCAAGAAGGTTACCGTGATCGGGCACTTTCCCCATGTCGAGCGCATCGGCGAAACCGCTGAGCTCACCGTGCTCGAACGCAATTGCTCCCAAGCGCTCGATACGCCCGACCCTGCGTGCGAATACGTGCTCCCCTCGACCGATTTCGCGTTCATCACCGGTGTCACGATCATCAACAAGACGGCGCCGAGGCTGCTCGATCTGACGAAGAGCGCCGCAACCGTCATGGTCGGCCCGAGCGTCGTAGCCTCGCCCTTCCTGTTCGACTGGGGCGTGGAAGCCCTCGCGGGCAGCGTCGTTGCCGACCCCGAGAAAACGCGCTTTGCGGTCATGTCGGGGGCAGGCAAGCTGTTCGGAGAAGCGCTGCAGATGATGACGGTGCGCCGCGCCTGACGAAAATCCCGTCGGCCATCGGTTGCGCGCACGCGCGCAACCCTTTTCGCTCACCCGCAATTTCGAACCTGATACGGGTGTTCTCGCCCTACGCCTGCACGGAGACGCGCTACCATGGGCTCGCCCCTGAAACAACGAACGCCGACGGACTCAATCGTCGGCGTTCGTTTTCGTGTACCGTTAAGTACCTGAGGCCTTCAAGCTTGGAGCTTGAAAGAACCAGTCGAAGCGCGCTTACTCAGCGGCTTCCTCAGCAGGAGCGGCTTCAGCTGCGGGAGCTGCCTCGGCTTCGGCGATGGCGGCCTCGGCTGCCTCTACCTCGCCAGCTACGGCTTCCTGCTCTGCCTTGACGGCGTCAACTTCGGCCTTCTTGGCAAACTCGGCTGCGCGCTTGGCCTTTTCGGCTGCCTTCGCATCGCGCTCGGCCTTCTTGGCGGCCTCGGCTGCCTCGATAGCTGCCTGGCGCTCGGCCCTCTTTGCCGCCTCGCGTGCTGCCACGGTTTCCTTGGCGGAACCGAACTTGTCGGCGAAGCGCTGGACGCGTCCACCGGTATCGATGAACTTCTGCTGACCGGTGAAGAACGGGTGGCACTTGTTGCAGAGGTCGATCCTCAGCTCGGGCTTGGTTGAGCGGGTCTGCCAAGTGTTCCCGCAGCTGCACGTAACCGTGCAGTCCACATAATCCGGATGAATTCCCTGTTTCATTGGTTTCTCCTTTACAGGCCTTGGTTTCCGACCAAGGCGAAGACAAGCTTTCATATAATATCACAAGCGCGACCGATTGCGCTCAGCGTTTCCCTCGGATGCCCATTCGTCGTCTTCCATCACAAAGCCTGCATACAGCGTATGGCGCAGAGCGGCGAGGCTCCCTCGAATAGCAAAGCCGACAGCCCGAAGGCCATCGGCTTTCATGCACGCGATTTCGTCCGGCGCTTTCGCCAGACGTCCTGTCGCCCGTTACGGCAGCACCGCAGCGAGCAGGATCGAGCTGCTTACACCTCGGCAACCCACAGACCGTGGAGGTTGCAGTACTCGTACACCTTGAGCGGCTTGTCGCCCTCGGCGATGGCGAAATCGGCCACGGGAGCGCTTTCGGGGGTCAGTTCGGCGATCTGGTAGCCGTTCTCGGTCACCAGGCAGATGAAGGTGATGTAGTGCTCCGGGGTCATGGGATGCAGCACGCTTCCCACCTGCACATGAACGTTCACACCATCGATCTTCACATCGGGCACATGCTTCTCGACCGCCGCGTCGACGGTGTTAGCGGTGAGCTCTTCCATCTTCTCGCCACAGCAGACCAGCGGTACTCCCGAATCAAACGGCTTCACGGCGATGTTTCCGCAATGGGTGCAATGATAGAACTTGACGTCCATGGTTTCCTCCTCGGTGGTTTTCGTCTTTCTTTATATGCTATTCTACTGGTAGCAATTCTGGAAGTCCCTGCTGGGGCAGCTTCATCTTAATCGCATAAACCAGCACACCGATACCCACAAGGATCAGGGGCACCGAGAGCAGTTGACCCATGGTGAGCCATCCGCCCCACAGATATCCTAGCTGCACATCGGGCTCGCGGACGAACTCGATGACAAACCGAAAACAACCGTACATAATGAGGAACAGACCGAGGAACGTGCCGCGGCGCCGAGGAGGCTGCTTGCGCGACAGGAAATAGAGTACGGCAAAGAGGATCACGCCCTCGAGCAGGGCTTCGTACAGCTGCGACGGATGCCGGGGCATCGTTCCCGCGCTGCCGCCGAACACCACGCCCCAGGCAACATCGGTAGGCGCGCCCCACAGTTCGCCGTTAATGAAGTTCGCGCACCTCCCGAAGAACAGGCCGATCGGCGCTCCGATGCACCCGAGATCGGCAAGCGTCAGGTACGGGATCTTCGTGAGCTTCGCTGCGACGATGCCCGCGACAAGCGCGCCGATAAGCCCCCCATGGAAGCTCATGCCGCCATGGCTGAACGCAAGGATCTCAAGCGGGTTCTTGAGGTATTCGCCGTTGCCGTAAAACAGCACGTATCCGAGCCTGCCGCCGATGATCACGCCGATGATCACGCAGAACATAATCGTAATGAGCGAATCGGCATCGATGCGGACCTTCCAGCGCTTTGAGACCCGGTACATCACGAGCGCAGCGCATACGAAGCCGAGCACATAGGCTATCCCGTACCATCTGACCACGATGGGCCCGAACGAGAACGCTATCGGATCGAGGCTTTGATAGATGTCGTTGAGCATGCATCCTCCATGAAAAAGCGCCGCTCTCAAGCGGCGCGCCGTCGCATTTCACCGTTTCGCCGACGCGTATCGCGCAAAGCGCATCACGCCGAAAAGAGCACGTCCTACTCCCCCGCGCCCATGCCAGCACCCACCTCGATGGCCGCGAACCTGATCTCCTCGCGCAGCTGGGCGGGGATCGCATGAACCGAAGAAACCGAGGCGCCGCAATGAGGGCAGCGCAGCGAGAACAGCGCCGTATCCTTCCTCAGCACCATCATGGAATCGTACTTGCATACGTCGAGATCGGTTGCCTTGCAAGCGGGACAGGTCAGGTTATCCGTCATCGATCTCACTGCTCCTCCCGTTCGCCGTCGCTGCGTGCTGTGCTCTCAAGCACATTGTAGCAGAACGATCGTTCAGAGAAGGAAACGGTTGGGATTTCCTTGACGCGGAACATCGCTCGCGCGGTCGGCGAGCGCCGGACCCCTCGACAGGAAGAACTCGCAGAAGCGGCAGACCTCTTTGACCGAGGCCTCGTAGTCGAGTTCGGGATTGAGCAGAAGCTCGAAATCGGTGGCTACGGCATGCGTCTCGCGATGGCATGCCGCATAATGGCAGTCGGCAGGACACGGCTCGCCCGGTTGGTTGTGAGGGCATCGCGATTGCATCTCGTCGTCGCAGCCCCGCATCTCCCAGCATACAGCCATGTTCCTGCCGACCTTTCTCGTTATATCGCTCGCGGTAGCCTTCGGGCTACATCGCGGGCACTACCTTGGTTACGCCCGGCACGCGCTCCTTGAGGATGCGCTCGACGCCGTTGGCAAGCGTCATCTGCGACATGGGGCAGCCCTTGCAGGCACCCTGCAGCTCGACGGTCACGGTGCCGTCCTCCGCAACGTCGACGAGCGAGACATCCCCGCCATCGGCCTGGAGGCTCGGACGGATGAGCTCGAGCACTGCGGCCACATCGTTTTTCTCTACCATGATGCAAATCCCTTCTTCGAAGAATGTTCCGATCGATTGTAGCATACCGCAAGCGCTGCACTTCGCGATGCGGCAAGCGGATCAATTCAGCGGCTGCCAATCCTTTCCGAGTACGACGAGCACATCGGTCTCGAACGTGTAGAACCCGTTCGAGGCGATGGCTCTGCCCGCCCCCAGATGATTCACGATCGATTCCGCCGCTTCCTTGAAGTTGTTATCCTGGTAGACGACCAACGTTTCGTTGTACACGTACTGGTCGGCGTTGCCGGTTTCGGTTACGTTGAAGCCGCCTTCGGCAAGCGCGTCGCTCATCTGCTGCGCGCCACCCGTGATGCCCGAGCCGTTTCGCACGGTGACCGTGAAACTCGCGGGATCCACCGTCGGCCCCTCGCTCTCCGCCGGCGTCGGATCCTCTCCCGCTTCGATGGCGGCGAGCATGGCCGTCCACTCGTCGTCGGAAGCGATGAAGTACTCCTGGCCCGTCGACGAGCTCGTAAGCTGGTATCCGGGCATGCGAACCGCATGCACCTGCGTCAGGTCGATGCCGCGCAGCGAATCGATGAGGCCCATGGCATCGGAGGCGGAATAATCGGTGCGAACCGTTCCCGCAATCGTATCGAGCGTGGGAACGATGCTGAATGCATTCGTATCGAGCAGCTTGCCCGCAAGCGCAAGAACGACCTTCTGCTGGTTCTCCGCACGCGTCTCGTCACCTTCCGCGAAGTTGAGCGCGCGGCACAGCGTGAGCACGGCATCGCCGTCGAGCGTTTGCTCGCCAGCGGGGATGTAGAGGTCGCCCGCGTTCGGGTCGTCGACCTCCTGGCTCACGTCGATCGTCAAACCGCCGAGGGCATCGACCAGATCCCCGAGCCCATCGGCATCGGTTTTGATGAGATGGGAAACGCTCACGCCCGTATAGGCGGCAACGGTTGACACGAGGTACTCGTCGCCGCCGAGAAGCTGCGCCTCGGCTATGCGGTGCACGTTTCCGTCGCTCAAGGATACCTGCGCATTCGCGGGTATCGACACGAGCGAAACCTGCTTGTTGTCTGAGTCGATGCGGGCGAGCATGAGCATATCGGGGCCGTCGTAAGCCTGCCCCGGCTTGGAGAACTCGCCGACGAGCAGCACGTAGGGCGCCTTCCCCTCTGCAGGAGACACAAGTGCGCCTTTGGCGTTCGAGTCGCCGAGTCCCATCTTGTCCGATACCGATCCGAAGTACGCGGCAACGCCGACGCCGCCCGCCACGCAGACAACGAGCAGTACGACGGCGACTACGATGGCAATGCCCCTGATGCGCGCCTGGCGCTGTATACCGTCTGCGAACCCCCGGCTCGAAACGCGCTTCGAGTACGCGGAATCGCTCTCGCGCGTCGAAGTGCTGGGCAGCACATGATCGACGACGCCCCGCTTGGCGCGCGTTGACTTGCGGGGGTTCGAGAACTGAACCGTTCCCCCGTTAACGCGGTTGGCGGTCCGTCGGGTGCCCGACGGCACGTGAGTGCCTATGGTCGCATCGCGCAGCTTGCGCGACGTGCGGTTCGAGTGGGAAGCTGAAACCTTCCTCGGCTTGTACGCCATACGATGGTCCTAACGTCTATGGCAGACGGGTTCTTACGAAAGAACCGTCCTTACGACATCGGCTCCGAGCGAACGCAGCTTGCCCACGTAGTCTTCGTAGCCTCGGTCGATATGGGATATCTCGTGTACATGGGTTTCGCCCTCCGCCGCAATGCCCGCGAGCACGAGCGCAGCACCGGCACGAAGGTCGGTCGAGGAAACCGGAGCGCCCTGCAGCCGTTCGACGCCGCGGACGAGCGCGTGATGCCCTTCGATCGTGATGTCGGCACCCATGCGGACCAACTCCGATGCGAACATGAACCGGTTCTCGAATACGTTTTCCGATATGACCGAGTTTCCTTCGGCAAGCGCCGCGAGCAGCATGAACTGCGCCTGCAGGTCGGTCGGAAACCCGGGATGGGGCAAAGTCTGGATATCGATGGCTCCGATGGGACGCGTGCGCGAAACCGTAACGGCGTCGCCGTCTACCTCGATATCGCAGCCCATGGCCTCGAGTTTCATGAGAGCCATACGCAGAAACGACGGATCGATACCGGTAACCGTAACCGGACCGCCGACGAGCGCCGCGCCCGCAAGGAACGTGCCCGCTTCGATGCGGTCGCCGACGGTGGTGTGCTCGCACGGATGCATCGACGAGAGCGGTACGCCCTCGACCTCGATGATCGATGAGCCCGCTCCGTTTATGCGCGCGCCCATCGCATTGAGCATGTTCATCAGATCGACGATCTCGGGCTCGCGCGCGGCGTTTTCGATAACCGTGGTTCCCTCGGCCACGACCGACGCCATAACCATGTTCTCGGTAGCGCCGACGCTCGGGAACTCGAGGACGACATGGGCACCGTGCAGGCCGTTCGGTGTAGTAGCCTCAAGAAATCCGTGCTCGATCTCGAAATGCACGCCGAGGGCCTCAAGGCCGATCATGTGCATATCGATCTTACGCGCTCCGATCTGGCAGCCGCCGGGCATGGCGACTCGCGCGCGCCCGAAGCGCCCGACGAGCGGGCCGAGCACCGATATGCTTGCGCGCATCTTCGATACGAGCTCGTAGGGAGTCTCGTATTTCGCGATATCGGTCGCATCGATGGTGAGGGTATGGCCGTCGCGCTCGACGGTGGCGCCGAGACGTCTGATAACGTCGGCCATGATGTTGATATCGGAGATGAGAGGCACGTTATGCACCACCGAAACCCCTTGACCGAGAATCGCCGCCGCAATGAGCTTGAGCGCCGAGTTCTTGGCACCGGATACGGCAACCGTACCCGCAAGCGTTGAGTTTCCCCTGACGATGATGATTTCCTCTGGCATAACCCCGTCTTTCTGCTTGGAATAGTCCGTATCCACCATAAAAGAAGGCACGCGCATGCGCATGCCCTACCATCGAACATCCACAACGAAAGCAGAGGGTTTCAACGCGCAGTTGCGCGTGACCGCACGGCTACGCGCACGGTCGCGAAACTCGACGGATGCGCTGCACCGCCGTCGGCCTCTTCGGCGGTCGCCAGCTCCTTCGGCGGTCGCCGACAGGTGTATTTCGAAAAATCGCCTAACTTTGGCTGAGATTTGCGATTCTGACCCGCAAAAGCTGGTTTTCAGACGCATCCGAAACCGATAATTGTATGCGCCTGCGCAGAATCGCAGGTCAGAAATACCGTATCTTACCTTCAGCGGATCAGAATCGTAAATCTCAACCAGAACCGGACGTATTTTCGGAATTTTCCGAAAACCACTACGGATCGCCACCGACAATCCGGCGATCCGGCAATCCGGCGATCCAGCGAACCGGCGATTCGGCGATCCCGCAGTCCGACGGTCCGGCGATCCGGTAATCCGCCATCGGAATAAAAAACCGGCGGCACAACGGCCGCCGGCGTTCGAATCGACATACGGTGCTCAAGCGCTGCGTTTCGCCTAAGAGCTACTCGGCATCCCCGAGCACGAAACGGGTGAAGTTCACGATCTTGATCTCGCCGCCCAGGTTCTTGGCAACCTCGGCAGTGTACTCGGACACGCTCTGGTCGGGGTTCTTCACGTAAGCCTGCTCGGTGAGCGTGTTCTCCTTGAAGAACTTCTCCAGACGGCCGGTCGCCATCTTCTCCTGAATGGCCTCGGGCTTACCGGACTCGGCGGCTTGGGCCATGTAGATGGACTTCTCGTGCTCCACAACGGCCGGGTCGACGGCGTCGCGGTTCGCGGCAACGGGGCACGCAGCCGCTACCTGCATGGCGACGTCGCGGCCGTACTGGGCGAACTCGGCCGACGTGGGATCGATGCCCTCGACGTCGAACTCGACGAGCACGCCGATCTTGCCGCCGCCGTGGATGTAGGACGAAACGGCACCGGCCTCGGCAACCGCGAAGCGCGAAAGCTGGATGTTCTCGCCGAGCGTGTGGATGGCGTCGGTGACGACTTCTTCCACCGTCTCGCCTTCGGCGTCGGCGGCCTTGAGAGCGTCGAGGTCGGCGGGCTTGGCGGCAAGCGCGGCCTTGGCGATCTTCTCGGCATAGGCCTTGAACTTGTCGTTGATGCCGACGAAGTCGGTCTCGCAGTTCAGTTCGATAACGGCACCCGATTTGCAGTCATCGGAGACGATGGCCATAACGGTGCCCTCGTTGGTGGCGCGGCCGGCCTTCTTGGCAACGGCAGCGAGTCCGCGGGTACGCAGAACGTCGACGGCTTTCTCGATTTCGCCCTCGGCCTCGACGAGCGCCTTCTTGCACTCCATCATGCCGGCGCCGGTCATCTCGCGGAGTTCTTTAACCATAGATGCTGTGATCTCAGCCATGGTGGTTTCCTTTCTCGATCAAACGGTGCGCGGGTAGAGCCCGCGCTCTGGTCGTATCGTTTCGGTCGTGCAAAGCGCGTTACTCGGCAGCCTTTTCCTCGGCAACCTCGGCGGCAGCTTCGGCTTCGACGGCAACCTCGACAGCGGCTTCGGCGACGGCGGCGTCGGCAGCGGCCTTTTCGACTGCGGCCGCAGCCTCGGTTTCGGCGATGGCTGCAACGGCTTCGGCCTCAACGGCAGCTCCCTGAGCGTCGCCCGCCATGTCGGCTACGGTCACAGGCACAACGCCGCCGGCGATAACCGCGTCGGCAATGAACTCGGCGAGCAGGCTGACCGAACGGATGGCGTCGTCGTTGGCAGGGATGCCGTAATCGACGTCATCGGGATCGCAGTTGGTATCGAGCGTGCCCACGACCGGGATGTCGAGACGACGGGCCTCGTGGATCGCGATGGCTTCGCGGTTGGTGTCGATGACGAACACGGCCTCGGGGACCTTCTTCATGTTGCGGATGCCGTTCAAGTTGGTCTGCAGCTTGGCAAGCTCCTTGCGAAGCAGGATCTGCTCTTTCTTGGGCAGAAGCTCCATGCGACCGTCGGCCTCCATGGCCTCAAGCTCCTCCATGCGGGTCACACGGGAACGGATGGTCACGAAGTTGGTGAGCATACCGCCGAGCCAGCGGGCGTTCACATACGGCATGCCGCAGCGGTTCGCCGCATCGGCCACAGCCTCTTGCGCCTGCTTCTTCGTGCCGACGAACAGCACGGTGCCGCCCTTGCGCGCGGTTTCGGAGATGAAGGTGTAGGCCCTGTCGAGCCCGATGAGGGTTTGCTTGAGATCGATGATGTAGATATCCCCGCGGCTGCCGAAGATGTACGGCTTCATCTTGGGGTTCCAACGGCGCGTCTGATGGCCGAAGTGGCTGCCTGCATCAAGCAGCGATTTAATGCTGACCTTAGTCATGTTCTCTCCATTCGTTAGTCCTCTGCGCATGGTCATCCCCAGTCCCGCAGCCTTTTCGAGGTGGCCACTGGCGGTGCCGGGTCGCATACGCATGTGTAATTAGAAACTTGCAAAGTATACCACCGATATACGGGAATGCAAGAGACGACATGCGGACGACACGTGCGGCGCAGAAACTGGCGCTGCAAGCACACGCGGATAACGCGAGAAGGGAAGCGAAGTTAACGGAAACCCGCGCCATCCGCGCTTTTTCGACGATACGCAACCGATGCGCATGCGACCCCGAAATCCTGTATCATAGAGCACGGTACAGGACACGGCCGCCAAACGGTCGAGGCGAGCACAAGAGCGCGCAGACAGAACAGGGTTTTACATGAACTACAACACCGCAGCATTCAAAGCCGCCTACGGCACCTCTTCGCAGCTGCCGCCCTCGGAGCATCCCGAAGTGGCGTTTGCGGGGCGTTCGAACGTCGGCAAATCGTCGCTTCTCAACAAGCTCTTCAACCGCAAGGCCCTCGCAAAGGTCTCCTCGGTGCCGGGCAAAACCTCGACTATCAATTTCTTCTCGGTCGACGACGTCGATTTCGTCGACTTGCCGGGATACGGATTCGCCAAGGTTGCCAAATCGGAAAAGGCGCGCTGGTCGGAGCTCATCGAGGGATACTTCAACCAGGAGCGCCGCTTCGCCCTCGTGGTTTCGCTCATCGACATCCGCCATCCCGCGACCGATCTCGATGTGGGCATGGTCGAGTTTTTGAGCGAGACGGGACTTCCCTTCATCATCGCGCTCACCAAAGCCGACAAGCTTTCCAACATGCAGCGCGGCAAACAGGTCGCAGCGCTGCGCAAGCAGCTCCGCCTGCCAAAGGACCACGTGGTCATCCCCTGCTCCGCCGAGAAGGGCACGGGCATCGACGAGCTGCGCAAGCGCATCGAAGAAGCCGTCTCGTAAACAGCCCGAACGCCCCGACCGCCCGGCATCGCGAAGCGAACATCGAAGCGCCAAGCTGCCGCCAGGAGCCCCGAGGAGGCGCGCCAACGGCAGTCTTGCGATGGCGCGAAGCCCCGCCTACAGCGACCGAGAAGCTTAGGTGCGGCCCCCTTGCCAGATGAGGTCCATCATCTCCTGGCGGTCATGGACTTCCATCTTCGCGTAGATGTGGCTCACGTGCGTCTTCACCGTGCTGCTCGACAGCACGAGCTCGTCTTGGATGAACGCACGCGTGCGCCCTTGGGCAAGCAGCACGAACACCTCGGTCTCGCGCGGCGAAAGCGCGTAATGGCTCGCCATGGCCAGGCAGGTGTCGGTTACGGTCTTCGTGAGCGGCGGGCGTGCCGAAGCACCGGCAGGCGAAGCGTCGAATCCCGCGCCGCCGGCAGCACCGGGGGCGGCATCGGCAACGGCTCCTGCAGCTTCGACGGCAAACGCCCCCGCAGAATCGCCCGTGCGACGTTTGCCGCCGAGCCACGTCACGTACATGGCGACGATCACAGCCACATAGGTGACGAGCAGAACGAAAATGTTGTTCATGATATCCGAGCTGCCGAGAATCAGGACCCACGCGATGGACGCCGCCGCGTATATCGTGCCCGAGATGCCGATGACCCGATACGAGGGCGTGTCGAGGGCGTCGAGCGCCGTGATGACGACCGTCCAGAACAGCAGGTGGGCGAACAACTCGTCGATCTGGATGACATCGGTCAAAAACGGCAGCGATTCGCTGTCGGGCGTCGCCTGCAGGGCGACGACGAACAGGCCGACCAAGATGAGCAGCATCGCCGGCTGAAAGCGCATGGTCAGAGTGAAGTCCGCCATGCGGATGAGCGCAAAGTACGCGAATGCGACAAGGAAGATCGCTGGCACGATGAAGCCCATGAGCCATGGCGTCGAGAGCGATATGTTCGCATTGGTGTTCCCCCATACGCCCAGATAGCTTACCGATCTGATCACGGCGAGCAGAATGGCCGATACGGCCATCATGATGTAGGTGTTGCGGCGAAACGTCTGCGATGCGGGCATGACCGTTTTCGGTTTAGCGCGTACGCCGTATACGGTGCGCACCTTCGACGTTTCTTCGCTTCCGGCGGCGTGCTCGTCGTGCTCTGCGTCGGTTCGGACCAGCGCGCATGCGACCTCGAACACCAGAGCCGAGATGATCGGCAGCGAAATGGCGACGACCACCTGCCACTCGGGACCCATGAGCATACTGAGCGCGAACAGGATCGGGAGCTTGACGATCAAGCCGCCCGTGACCGACCACACCGCGCACGAGAACCCCTGCGTGCGGGCGAGCATGAGGTTGTAGCGGGCGACGAGCCAAAAATACCCGATCCCTGCAACGAACAAGCCGCCCACGGCAAGGGCGCTCGGATCGAAAAACGTCTGATGGTACGAGAGGCCGAAACAGGCCGTGCCGAATGCCGAAAGAAGCGGAAGCACATAGCGCAGCACCCGATCGGACCGTTTGAGGGTGCGCGGAACGACCACGTACAAGACAGAAATAACCAGAATGCCCGCCAAGAAGAATATACGGGGATTGACCCATGCTTCGATGCCGACGGCCGAAGACATGAACCCCATCGTGTGGCCCATGAGCGTACACCACACGAGATTGAGGCCCAACCCAACGGCCGCGAACACCGCACACCTATTCATATGCACACCGCGCATGCGCATTCGCCTGTTACTCCCCGCCTTCCAACACATCCCTCGCGCCGCAGCTCAACCCGCCTCGCGCATCGTAAACCATTATGGCACGTTGCCCATCCCCGCGCATCATAAAACGGCGCCAAGAAGGCAAATTCATCCCTGTCGTTCAGCGGACCCGAACATCGCCCAAAGTGGCCGATGCACCGATGACCTGCATTTATCAAATCGGACCTTTAGGTGATGGCGTGCGTCGCCCAACGTGAATACCATCAGATTCAACCCATAGGCGCAAAACAAAGCAACGGGGAAAGGAGGCGGACGCCACGGGTTCAGGACGAAGCGGGTTGAGACGGCCGGCCATGCAAACCGAAGCCGAATCCGCATACAAGGAGTAGAGAGAAAGGGGACCTATGTCAGTCAAGAAGCGACTCGTCATCACGACGATGTGCTTGGCATGCACCTTCTGTCTGATCGCAGGCTGCTCGCCGAGCAACGAAGCGCAGCAGCCGTCTTCGGGCGGCAGCGAGCCAGGCGATACGAAACCGGCATCCGAAGAAAGCCTCACGCCCGATCAACAGGCGATCATCGACGGCGCCGAAGGCACCACCAACGAAGACATCAACGAGGAGCTCTATCCCGGCAAAGAATACCTCAACGGCCTGTGGGACCGCTGGGATCAGATAGCCGAGGAATACGCTCCCGAAATCCGCACGCTCCCGAACGGCCAGATGGTGCAGCGCACGCCCACCGAGTACGAGGTCAATCCCGACGCTTGGCAAATTCAAGCGGGCAGCAATTCGTACAACACGTACTGGCTCGACGCGGATAACCGCGGATGCGAATCGTGCCACCCGGACATGAACTCGCTTTTGAAGAACCTGCCCTACGAGCATCCCGTCGCGTGGAACGACGAGCTCGACAACAAGACCACGCTGCAGCAGTGCCTGTTCTGCCATTCGTACGCTCCCGGCTACATCGCCAAGCAGTACGAGTTCGGAACGCTCATGCACGGCATCCACTTCGGCACCCGCAACAAGACCGAATTCGCCACCGAATTCCAGGGCGACTGCATGTCCTGCCACAACGCCACCGAGAACGGCGAAGGTCTGGAGCTGTGGGACCTCACCAAGTACGACCGCCTCTGGGGCATCAACAAGGTCGCCGACGTTCAGGGCGATTTCAAGATCGACCAAGAGAAGACCCAGGACCAAGACGGCGTGTTCTCCTATGACTGGATGCACGCGTACTACGACAACATGCGTCATGGCGCAGGCGTAAACGGCCTGAACCTCGAAATGCCGCAGAGCCTGTTCGACGAGTGGACCATCACCGTTTCGGGCAACGTCGAAAACGAGTACACCGCCAAGCTCCCCGACCTCATCAAGGAAGCTGAAGAAGCGGGCGCCGTAGTCGAGAAGACCTCCAAGATGGTCTGCAACTGGAACCCGGTCGGCGGCGGCGGCGTGACGAACACCGAGATCACGGGTATTCCGGTGAGCTGGCTCATCGAAAAGGCCGGCGGCTACAAAGACGATACGACCGGCGTGCGCGCCCTTCGCGCCGACGGCAGCTCCAAGCGCGCCTTCCCGAAGGACAAGGTCGACAGCGACGAAGCGCTGCTCGTGTACAAGATCGGCGGCGAGTACCTCGACGCAACGCGCGGCTACCCGTGCACCAACTGGGTCGAGGGCGTCGACGCCCAGATCAACTCAAAGCAGATCGACACCTACGAGGTAACGAACGAGGATATCGACTACACCGACAAGTGGGCGGGCAACCCCAACGGATGGCAGAACGAAGCGAACGTTCCCATGAACAAGCCGAACGCCACCATCTTAGGCGTGCCCGACGGACTCGTCATCCAAAACGGGCAGCCCTTCACGTTCGAAGGCTACGTCGACGCCTACGACGAGAAGATCGCCTCGATGGAGTTCTCCATGGACGGGGGCGCTACCTGGACCAAGTACGATCTCGGCGATACCGACCGCAACAAGATGGTCTGGTGGAGCTTCACCTACACCCCCGAGCTCGAAGGCGCTTACTGCCTCACGGTGCGCGCCACCACCGAGAGCGGAGCGGAGAGCTTCGAGACCCAGACCGTCATGATCAACGCCAAGGACAAGCTGCCTGCGGCCGAAGAGACCACGGTTCTCACCTCCGGATCGCTCATCCCACCGAAGGTCAGTGCCGAAGCCGCCAACGAGGAAGATAAGTAAGGGGGACCACGATGTCATTCAACACACCGAAAAAGATCGCAGCGGGTGTGGCCAGCTCCGCCCTGCTTCTCTTCGGAACGGCTACGGCCATCGCCTCGCCGATCCAGCAAACGCAAAACGGCGCGCAAAACGCCGAGCCCCAGGCAAACACCCACACCGTCGGCGACCGCGAGATCTTCGCCCGTTGGATGGGCGAAGAGGAAAGCCCCTACGTGAAGGTGGCGAACGCCCAGGGCGCCTTCGCCTTCAACCAGGAGGGAGTGACCCCCAACGACGAGCTGTTCAACATCTTCGGTGCCGCGCTCACGAGCATGTGCTCGAAGCCGGCGGCCGAACTCGCCGAGGAACAGGGCGGCGTTGCCAACTACTACGTCAACGTGGGCGGCAACATCAAGAAGAACTTCACGGTGAACGTCGAAGACCTCTCCGACGACGTCAGCGATCAGGCGATGATGGCCTGCTCGTGCGCGACGGGGTCTCCCTTCGGGCAGGTCGCCGTCATGGGCGTGCCGCTTTCCGCCGTAGTCGAAATGGCCGATCTGGAAGACGGCGTGAACACGGTAACGGCCTACGGCGCCGACGGATTCGGCCAGCCGCTTCCGCTCGAATACGCGCTCGAGAAGAACGCACTTCTGGTCTACCAGGTCAACGGCGAGGAGCTCACCACCACGGGCTCGGGATCGAGCCTGCAGCTGTTCATGCCCGAAACCGTTGCGCGCTACTTCACGCGCAGCATCGTGCAGATCGAGTTGACCCAGGAAGAGCAGGTGCCCGACGTACAGCAGGTCGATCCGGCGTACCGCAACAAGATCAACATCATGAACAACGCCGACGAGTGCCTGTTCAAGGCGGGTGACGAGATCACGTTCGAAGGCGTGGCCGACGATCTGGGAAGCCCCATCACCGCGATCGAGTTCTCCTTCGACAACGGAGCCACCTGGACGAGCTGCGAAACGGACGGCGCAACCGCCGACAAATGGGTGAACTGGCAGTTCACCACTTCGTTTGACGAGACGGGCGACTACCGCATGACCGTGCGGGCGAAAACCGCCGACGGCGTGGTATCCCCCCTCGAAGCGACGCTGACGTTCGAAATCGCGTAAGCAGCACCGCTCGCCCGCGCTGCAACAGGACCAAGCGCAGCGCGGGCGGCGCCGACCGATACACGCAGAGCCGTCGCCGACAAGGTTCGACGGCGCGCATGGATNTGCGTTGTCGAAGCGGGATGGATGACGAGAGACTTCGCATCGCCCACATTCGCAAGATTGGAGAACAGTTCGAGGCCTTCGATGAAGCCGATGCCAGCCTCCCGCCCGCCGACCACGCCGAACACGACCACGCCTCCGAAGCCGTTCTCGAGCACCCGTTTCGCAACCTCATGCGACGGGTGGCCCTCGAGTCCGGGATACGACACCCATGCGACCTTCGGGTGGGCCTCGAGGTGGCGCGCGACGTCGAGCGCGTTGTCGCAGTGGCGTTGCACGCGCAGCGAAAGCGTTTCGATGCCGAGGCCTATCTCGTGCGCCGAAAGAGGAGCAAGCGTCGGGCCGAAATCCCGCAGCATCTGGGCGCGTACGCGCAAACCGAACGCCACGTTGCCCAAATCGGGAACAGCGCCGAACGCTTCGCTGAAAACCAGATCGTGATAGCTCGCATCGGGCTCGGAAAGCGTTGGGAAGCGATCGCTCGCCCAGTCGAACGTCCCCGCATCGATGACCGCGCCGCCGAGCGAAGTGCCGTGGCCGCCGATCCACTTCGTCAAGGATTCGAGAATGACAGACGCCCCGAGCTCGGCAGGCCGGCACACATACGGCGTTGCGAACGTATTGTCGACGAACAGGGGGATCCCGAGGTTGCGACCCGCTTTTGCAATGGCCGGAATGTCGGGCACGTCGAGACGGGGATTTCCGATGGTCTCGAGATACCACGCCTTCACGGCTTTGCGGCCGTCGGCCGATTCGACCGCATCGGTCTCCTCGGCGAAACTCTGAGCATCGGCGTGGACGAAACGCACCTCGATGCCGAGGTTTTTGAACGTATGGAGGAAGATGTTCCACGTGCCGCCGTACAGCGAGTCGGATGCGATGATGGTATCGCCTGCCCTCGCCACATTGAGCAGCGCGAGCACTTCGGCCGCATGGCCCGATGCGACGGCAACGCTGTAGCTCGCGCTATGGAGCGCCGACAGACGCTTCTCGATGGCTTCGACGGTGGGGTTGGTCAGCCGCCCGTAGATGTTTCCGAACTTCTTCAGCGCGAACAGATCCGCTGCGTCCTGCGCGCCGTCGAACGCGTAAGCGGTCGTTTGGTAGATGGGAAGCGCCCGAGCGTGGGTTCCGGGATCGGGGCGGGTGCCCGCATGGATGGCGAGCGTATCGAATTTCGTCATGACGATTCTCCTTGTATGCGTATGCGGATGATGGCGGCCGCGGGGCCGCGGGAGCGGTGCGCGCAGCGGGTGCCGTCGAGCCGACGTAAAACCCGATTGCGAGCCGAAGGCCGCCCGCAGGGCGGCGGGTGCAGTGAGCCCAGGCGGCTCTCATCGCACAGACGACGAGTCGAGAGCCTGGGCTAGAGCATGCGCATGACGCATAACGAATGAGGGGCACGATGCGCGGCAGCGCAAAAGAGCCCGCCGTCGAAGCATCTGCCGCCTATGCCGAGTCTGCAGAGATCTGTTTCGAAGGCGGTATCCGACGGGAGGCCAAGCCAGCCGAAGCCGGTTGCGAAATCTCCCCGCAACACGCTATGTCGATTCGTCCCGTTCATGGTGATCATTAATCATAGGTATTAACTATGATTTGTCAAGAAGAAATGTTCGGCACGCGCCGAAGAACAACGAGGCGCCTTTCGGACGCGCCCCCTGCCGTAACGTCGCGCCGCCTCCTGCATCGCCCGGTTCCAGCTCGGGGCGAGAGGGATCCCAGGTCTGCGCACCTCCGCCGGTCGCGTTGCGCATGGAGGCTTCCGGACTCCGCTGCGCCCGTTTTTGCCCTTTGCGTTGCATTCGGTGCCCACAGGCAAGCCGGTCGGCAGTCCGGAGCTGAAATCCAAGCCACAGACAATCCGACGGGAAGCTGCGATCAGGCATTTTGGAAACGGCTGGAAATTACGGCACCTGCCAGCCAAAAGCAGCCGAAACGCTACGGCAAAAAAGTGTCGATCGGACCGTTTCCACCGCACCCCCATGCAAGCGAAGGGCGCCCAGGGGCGCCCTTCGCACTGTTTCCGCATATCCGCATCACGCGTTGGGCGCTCAGAATGAGCGCGCCTCCGGCTTCCGCCTATTTGAACTGGCTCGGGTGCCGTTCGAAGAAGTCGGTCCGAGGCGGCAGCTCGCGGATGCGATGGCGCCCTTCGGTGATCTCCCCCGCTCCGCACAGCTCGGCATTGTCCTCGAAATCGTAGTTCCAACTGAAGAACTCGTCGAACTCGAAGCTCAGGTAATCGCAGATCTTCTCGGTTCCAGCAGGTACCACCGGATGCATGAGCAGCGTTGCGATGCGCAGGAGGAAGAAGCAGTCCACGAGCACCTGGCGGCGTTTGGCGAACAGCTCGTCGGCAGCTGCACCCCGAACGTCGCCGTTCTCCTCAAGCGCCGAAGCGGCGTTCTCGACCTCGCGGATCCGCTCGGTCCAGTACTTGTTCGACCAGCGGATGTACTCGTCCATGATCGACATGATCGTATGGAGCTCGGCCTTGTGCATGGTGAAATCGTACGCGGAAAGCGTCGCATGCACCTTTTCGACCGCCTCGGGCGACACGGCGCCGATCGGCATGTAGCCCTCGAAGTTCTTCTGTGCCTCGTAGAAGCAGCTGCGCGCCAAACGGTTGAACACGTTGGTGAGCAGCGCTCCCTCTTTGAGCACCGGATCGGCCGCACGCGGATCGTCGCGCTTCGTCTCGTCTTGCTCGAACGGTTTGGGCTTGAATCCCACCGATTTTTGATCGAGACCGAGTGCGAGGAAGTGGGCGCGAAGCTGCTCGGGCGTGTAGTAGTCCAAAAGCTCGTCGGCCGTCGGAGGCTTGACCGCGCCCGACGACGATGCCTTCTTATCGCCGAACAGGATATGGTAGTTGGCGATGAGCTGCGTCTGCCGAAGCGGATGCTCGGCAATGCCGGGCTTGAGGATATCGCCCGGCCGGATGGCCTCGAACAGCGCCGGCTGGGCCACGCCGTAGAAGTACAGGTTGTCCTGCCCGATGAACTGGTACACCTGCGCGTCTTCCGAGCACCAGAAATCGCGCCAGCTGCCGCGTGGCATACCCATCTTGTCGCCCGCGGCCATCGTGAACGACATGGGCGCCCACAGGCTCTCGGGCCAGCACCATACGGTGAGTCCCTCGAGGCCGTCGATGACCGGAGCCTTCACGCCCCATTCGATGTTGCCCGTGATGCGGAACGGCGTGAGCGTCTTGCCCATGCGGAAACGCAGCCCCGCGCGCGTAAGCGCTTCGCGCGCCGCATCGCGATCGTCGATGGTGGCGAACTCGATCTCGAAGCTCTGCTTGCCCTTCTCGGCCTCGCGGTACGAATGCACCGGCAGCTCGTCGGCAATGGCGAGGTACTCGTCGTACGCCTCGTTCTTGATGTAGACGACGGGCGGAGCCAAGAACTCCTTCACCGTGTTGTACACGACGGGGCGTACCTCGGGATCGGCTTCGAGTTCGGCTGTACGGGCGCGGAGGAACCCGGCAAAGGCGGGCAGGTCGAAATACCAGTTCTCCACGGGTCTCATCTCGGGCGTAACGCCGGTGATGGACGATTTGGGAGCAATGAGGTCTTCGGGGGCGTACTGATGTCCCAGATCGCATTCGTCCGCATAGGCGTGCTCGCTCTTGCAGCCCTGCACGGGGCAGCGGCCCATTACCTGGCGGCCGTTCAGAAACGTCTCCGCCTCCGGATCGTAGAACTGCAGCGTCGCGCGCTTATGCAGATAGCCGTTCTCGTAGAGCTTCTCGATGAACGCCTCGCTGATCTGCTGATGCACCTCGCCGGAATGCCCCATGCCGCTGCCCTCGTAGATGGACAGGCTGATGTTGTAGGCATCGAGCGTCTTCTTCTGCGCATCGTGGTTTCCCTGCACGTACTGAGCGATCGTTCCGTCGAATTCGCCCGCCTCGACGAGCTTGCGGTACCCCTCGTTGATGGGCGAACCGAAGCAATCGGTACCCGAGATGAACCGCACGTTCTCGGCCCCGATACGGTCGCGCAGGAAACGGGCGTAGCAGTCGGCCGGCACGAACACGCCGGCTATGTGTCCGAAATGGAGCGGCTTGTTTCCGTAGGGCATGCCCGCCGTGACGACGGCGCGCTTGGGCCAGCTCGGTTTATCGGGTGATGGCACCATCGAGTCCCAACTCCTTCAGCGCGGCGGAAAGGTCATCGGTCGAAGAGGAGGATCCGAGGATATCGAGCAGATCCATCATGTCGAGCGATGAGTTGTTCTGCAGGGTAACGGTGGTGTACGCCGTGACGTTTGCCAGTTCGGCAGCTTTTTCCACAGCGTCTTCAAGCGTGCCGATCTCGTCGGCGAGCCCGTTCTCGACGGCCGTCATGCCGGTGAAGGTGAGCCCGGTTGCGAGAGCGCGGACCTCCTCGACCGACATGGAGCGGCCCTCGGCGACCGTCTCGATGAACGTCTCGTTGATCTGGTCGACCATATCCCGGTAATAAGCGCGCTCCTCTTCGGTGAGAGGACGGTTGCCGTAGCTCGAATCCTTGCTGTCGGCCGAGGTGATGTCGTCGATGCGGATACCGAGTTTCTCGTAGAGACCCGACAAGTCGGTGATCTGCATGGCGGTGCCGATGGCGCCGATGGAGGTGGTCTTAGCCGTGAAGATGTAATCGGCCTGCGACGAGATCTCGTAGGCGGCGCTCGCGTTCATCGAGGCGCTCGAAACCACGACGGGCTTGGAAAAATCTTTGAGGTAGGAAGTCATCTCCTCGCCTGCCGTCGCCGTGCCGCCGCCCGAGTTCACGCGCAGTACGATAGCCTTCACATGCGGGTTGTTCTCCGCCTTGTCGAGCTGGGCCTTGAGGCCCTCGGGGCTCGACGTGGTGCCGTCGTACTGGATCGTCCCATCGATGTTGATGATGCCGACCGCATCGCTGGTCAGGTAATCGACATCGCTGACCGTTGCGCCCGACAGCGAGGAGAACGAGCCTACCGAGGAGGTGAACATGCTCGTGCACGAGATCATGCCGACGATGATTATCGAGAATATCGCCAAGATGGCCACCAAGCCGACGATCCAGCCCTTGCCTTTTTTCGGCGGCTCGGGCGCGTAATACGGGGGTTGCGGCTGGGGATAGCCTTGGGGCTGCTGCTGAGGCTGCTGCCACACCTGCTGCTGCCAGTTGTTCTGATCGGACATGCTGTCTCCTTATCGTCCGCCTGATCGTCTTCCCAAAGGGAAGAAACCGCGCAGTGCATGCGCGGTTTCCATTATATAAGTCGGTGCGACGACCCTTCGTTACAGAACCTTTACGGTATCGGCTTCGTCTTACAGTTCGAAGTTGTCGTCGGACTTGTTCATCTGGGCCTTTTTGGCCGTGCGCAGCAAGAACTCCTGGTTCGTGCTGGTCTGCTTCAATGACTTGATCAGCATGTCCATGGCCCGCTCGGTGCTGTTCATGTTCGCAAGGATGCGGCGTACGGCCCAAATGAGCGGCGCCTCCTGCGGCTCGAGCAGCAGATCCTCTTTGCGCGTACCCGAAGAGACCGGGTCGATTGCCGGGAAGATGCGGCGGTCGGCCAGGCTGCGATCGAGCCTGAGCTCCATGTTGCCCGTGCCCTTGAACTCTTCGAAGATGACCTCGTCCATCTTGGACCCCGTTTCGACCAGAGCCGATGCGAGGATGGTGAGGCTGCCGCCGCCTTCGATGTTGCGGGCGGCGCCGAGGAAGCGCTTGGGCGGATAGAGGGCGGTCGAATCGACACCGCCGGAGAGGATGCGCCCGCTCGCAGGCTGCGCGAGGTTGTAGGCGCGCGCCAGACGGGTGAGCGAATCGAGCAGGATCACCACATCGGCACCGTCTTCGACGAGGCGCTTCGCGCGCTCGATCACGAGCTCGGAAACCGCAATGTGGTTCTCGCAGGGCATATCGAACGTCGAAGAAATGACCTCGCCTCGGATGGATCGCTCCATATCGGTTACTTCCTCGGGGCGCTCGTCGACGAGCAGGCACATGAGGTGCACTTCGGGGTTGTTGGCCGAAATGGAAGCCGCGATATCCTTGAGGACCGTGGTCTTGCCCGCCTTCGGGGGCGAGACGATGAGGCCGCGCTGGCCTTTGCCGATGGGGGCGGCCAGATCGATGACGCGTGCCGTGATGGTGTTCTTGCCGTGCTCCATCCACAGACGCTCGTCGGGATAGACCGGCGTGAGATCGGCGAAGCGGACACGTTTACCGAGTTCATCGGGTGATTTTCCGTTGATCGAGAGGATCTTCTGCACGGCGGCGTACTTCTCGTTCTCCCGCGGGGGACGGGTCTGCCCCACCACGAAATCGCCCTTGCGCAGCCCGTTGCGGCGAATGGTCGAAAGGCCCACGTACGCATCGGTCTCGCTCGGCAGGTAGCCCTGCGTACGCAAAAATCCGTAGCCGTCGGCGAGAATGTCGAGCACGCCCTTGACCTCGATGAAGCCTTCGGCCTTGACGCAGGCCTCGTACACCTTCTCGATGAGGTCGGCTTTCAGCAGACCACCCACGTCGAGGCCGAGCTCCTCGGCTTTGGCGCGCAGCTCGGCAACCTTGAGCTTCTCGATATCCTCGCGCGTCGTCTGGGGAACGGCGGGTTCGCGGTTCGATCCCTGATGCTGGCGGCGCTGCTTGCGCTGATTGGCGTTGTTGTTGCTGCCGCCGTTCTGCTGGCGGTTGTTCTGCTGCTTGTTGTTCTGCTTGTTCTTGTTCTGATTCTGGTTGTTGTTCTGCTGCTTGTTGTTCTGGCGGGGCCGCTGGCGCTGCGAATCCTGCTTCTCGAAGGACTGGCGCTCGGCCTGCCGATCGGGCTGTCGCTCGGACTGCGAGCGCTCGGCCAACTGCTCTTCGGGTTGGTTTTCGGAGGCGGGCTTCTCGGCGGCCTGCTTCGCCGCCCTCCTCTTGGGCGCGGGGCGCTTCGCTTCGTCGGCGGCCTGCTCGACGGACGCTTCGTCCTTCGGCTTGGCAGCAGGGCCCGTCTCTCCGACCACGCGTTTTGCGCGCGGTTTGCGAACGGGCTTCTTCCCTTCGCCCTCGGAGGCGCTTCCTGCTTCTGAGGCTTCGGATGCCTTTGCGGGCGCCGGGGCTTTCGCCGTATCGGAGGCTTGTTGCTCGGCAGACGCCGGAGCCTCGGATGCGGCTGCCGTCTTGCGTGCGCGCGGCTTGCGCTTTGCCGGAGCTTTTTCTTCGGCGGGAGCAGCCTGATCGGCTACGGTTGTTTCGGTATCACTCATGCGTTTTGAACTTTCTCCCAGTCTTTCATGAAGGCATCGAGGCCTCGATCGGTAAGCGGATGGGCAACCATCTTCTTCAGCACGCCGAAGGGCACGGTGGCTATGTCGGCGCCCATGAGCGCCGCCTGGGTCACGTGGTTTGCGCTGCGGATGGATGCCGCGATGATCTCAACCTGCTCGCCGTTAACGGTGTTGGGGGTGAAATCGTAGTTGTTGATGGCGGCCACAACGTTCTCGAGCTGGCCGAGGCCGTCTTCGGAAATGTCGTCGAAGCGGCCGACGAAGGGGCTGATGTAGCGGGCGCCGGCGCGCGCGGCGAGGATCGCCTGCGGAACGGTGAAGCACAGCGTCATATTGACGGGAATGCCCTCGGCGGCGAGCGTATGGGTTGCGGCCAGGCCTTCGACCATGGTGGGAACCTTGACGACGACGTTGGGGGCGATGGCGGCCAATTCGCGGCCGTCGCGCACGATCTCGTCGCGGCTCATCGCAACGCTCTCGGCCGACACCGGCCCGTCCACGATATCGCAGATGCGCTTGATGTGGTTATGGAAATCGGATAGCTTGCCACCGACACGCGCGTACAGCGAGGGGTTGGTGGTCACGCCCGCGAGCGCACCCCAACTCGCCGCCTCTTCGATCTCGTTCAGATCAGCGGTATCCAGAAAAAACTTCACCTGGGTCCTCCTTTATTCAGGCCTCAAGACATACGGCGCGGCGAAACGCGCTTTTTTCATAATGGGGTTTTGATCTTTGAAAATAGGCTTTCTTTCAAGAGATATAAGAACTGCGATTCATGGTAGCGTATGTGGCCTGCGCTTTCAAGGGAGTTTTTACACATGAGCGCGAAAGGGCACGGGACGCAACCTGCGCGCAGCCCCTGTGCGCGAATCGGGTTGACTCGCATTCGCGTTCGCCGCAATCGCAAAAGCGGCCCGCGTCAGAATCATCGAACCTAGAACGCCCGATAGAAGCAGGTGCGCTCGCCGGTATGGCATGCGGGACCAGCAGGTTCGACGAGTGCGAGCAGCGTATCGGCATCGCAATCGTAGCGGAGCTCGACGAGCTTTTGGGTGTTTCCGCTCGTGGCACCCTTGTGCCAGAGCTCTCGGCGCGAGCGGGACCAGAACCACATGGTGCGATCCTCCATGGTGAGAAACAGAGACTCGGCGCTCATCCATGCCATCATGAGCACCTCTCTGGTTTCCGCATCCTGCACGATGCAGGGAATGAGGCCCGCCTCGTTGTACTTCAGTTCCACCGCGTCCATATCGATCCCTTCGCTTGATGTTGCCGCACGCATCTGCAGCAGCTTCAACCCGTAGCCGCGCCTGCGCAGCTTTGCCCGGCCTACAGCCTAACCGGAATACCCTGGCTCGCCATGTACTCCTTCACCTGGCGAATCGTCAATTCGCCGAAGTGGAACACGCTCGCGGCGAGCACCGCGTCGGCCTCGCCCTCGATGATCCCCTCGGCGAAGTGCTCGATCGAGCCGACGCCGCCCGAGGCGATGACCGGGATGTCCACGGCGCG
>NZ_LT964679.1:1531291-1534736 GCF_900240215.1 Raoultibacter timonensis
CGATGCCGGCCGCAAGCGTGCCCTGGTAGCGGGCGACGGCCGCCTCGGCGAATGCGGGATCGGCCACCAAACTCGTGCCGAGAACCACGCGGGAAACGCCCGCCTCGTAGAGCCGCTCGATCGTTTCGAGCGAACGGATGCCGCCGCCCACCTCCACCTTGAGCAGCGTCTTTCTCAGAATGCGCTCGATGATGGCGATGTTTTCGGGGACGCCCGATTTTGCCCCGTCGAGATCGACCACGTGCAGCCACGTCGCACCCGCCTCCTCGAAGCGTTGCGCCTGATCGGCAGGATCGTCGTTGTACACGGTCACCTTTGCGTAGTCGCCCTTCGCAAGGCGCACTGCGCGACCGTCGAGTATATCGATCGCGGGAAGCAGATACATGGGATCACACGCCTTTCGAGTGCTGTACGATACTGACGAAGTTGCGGAGCAGAGCCATTCCCGCATCGGAACTCTTCTCGGGGTGGAACTGCACGCCGAACGCGGTTTCGCGGTAGGCGACCACGCTCGGGAACGACACCGAATGCGTGGTGGTCGCCACCGTGCAAGGGGTATCCGGCGCGATGAAGCTGTGGGTGAAGTAGAAGTGCTCGCCCGAGGGTATGCCCGCAAGCAGCGCTTTCGGTTCGGCGTCGTCGTACTCGATCGAATTCCAGCCGACGTGGGGCACCTTGTAGCTTATCCCCTGCTCGTCGGTGCGCGGAAGGGCGCCCACCACGCCTGGCAGCACGGAAAGCCCGTGCGCGTTGTCAGCCTCGTCGTCCTCGAAATCGGTGCCTTCGGTTCCCTCTTCGAACATGAGGTGGAGCCCCAAGCATATCCCCAGAAACGGCACGCCCGCTGCGATGCGCTCGCGCAGGGCCGCCGTCTGCCCCATACGGTGCATGGTCGATGCGGCGTCGGCGAAGGCGCCCACGCCGGGCAGTACGATGGCATCGGCGCGCGCGATCTCGGCGGGANATCACAGCGAGCCCTTCGTCGAGGGGAGTACACCCGCGATGCGCGGGTTGATGCGCGTCGCATCGCAGAGAGTCCGGCCGCTCGCCTTGAAGGCGGCCTCGACGATGTGGTGCGCGTTCTCGCCCGTGACGCTGCGGATGTGCAGCGTCACGCCCGCGTTCGTGGCGAGCGCGATCATGAACTCCTTGGCGAGCGTCGTGTCGAACGTGCCGATGATCTCGATCGGCAGGTCCACCGCGTAGTGGAGCTGACCGCGCCCCGATATATCGCAGGCGGCCAACACGAGCGCCTCGTCCATGGGTACGTAGCTCGAGCCGAACCGCACGATACCCCGCTTGTCGCCGATTGCCTGCGCGAACGCCTGGCCGAGCACGATTCCCACGTCCTCCACGGTGTGGTGCGCGTCGACCTCGATATCTCCTTGAGCCCGCACGGTCAAATCGAACAGACCGTGGCGACCGAAGGCATCGAGCATGTGATCGAAGAACGGCACACCCGTCTCGATGTCGGTCACACCCGTCCCGTCGAGGTTCAGCGTAAGCGCGATATCGGTTTCCTTGGTGGTGCGCGTAAGGGAGGCGATGCGATCGGTCATGCCTTCCGCCTTTCTATCAGAACCTCTTTCAATGCGGTTAAGAACCGCTCGTTTTCTTCGGGCGATCCCACCGTGACGCGAAGGCAGTCGGCCAGGTGCTCCGCAGCCGAGAAGTCGCGTACGAGTATGCCGCGATCGTAGAGCGCCCGCCATACCTCGCCGGCGCCTTCCGCCCTGAACAGGATGTAGTTCGCGTCCGACGGATACGCCTTGACCTCGGGGAGCTTGCGCAGCTGCTCGATGAGGCGAGCGCGCTCCTCGATGATCGAGACGATCCCGCGCTCGAAGCTCGCGCGGTTCTCGTACACGGTTTCGGCGATGATCTGAGAAACGGCATCGACCGAGTAGGGTTGGCGCACCTTGATGAACTCGGTGACGATGGCCGGATCGCCGAGGATGTAGCCGAGCCGCACGCCCGCGAGGCTGAAGGCCTTGGAGAACGTGCGCAGGATGACGAGGTTCTTGTGGCGGGCAAGGTAGGGCCGCATGGTCATGCGGGAGAACTCGAAGTACGCCTCGTCCACCATCACGAGCGCGTCGGTGGCGTCGAGGAGCGCGAGCAGGAACTCTTCGCTGGCAAGCTTGCCGGTGGGATTGTTCGGGCTCGCAACGATAAGGTAGTCGATGCCGCCTTCGGCCACACGCGCGAGTACCGCCTCCTCGTCGATCGAATAGTCGTCACGGCGCGGGATGTTCACGATTTCGGTGCCCGTCAAACGCGCGTTCTGCTCGTACACCGAGAATGTCGGCGGGAGGTTCAGAAACGTGCGGCCGGGGCCGCCCCAGGCGAGCGCGATGTTGAACAAGAGCTCGTCTCCCCCGTTGCCCAAAAGCACGCATTCGCGTTCGAGCCCGTTCGCCTCGGCGATCCTGTCGCGCAAACCGTTGGCCAGCGGATCGGGATAGCGGTTGAAGCTCATGGCCTTGAGCCGCCGGTTGATCTCGCGGCGCACCTCCTCGGGCACGTCCTGCGGGTTCTCGTTGGCCGAGAGGTACGCTTCGGCGGGAAGGTACTTCGGATCGTAGGGCACGAGCGGCGCGATGCGCTCGCACGACGGTCTGACGTTATTCATCGGCATCTTCGATTCCGTACAGGTTTCCGGTCCTCATGAGGTTGCACCTGAGTTCGACGCTCTTCGCATGCGCCCACAGCCCCTCGTGCTCGGCGATGGTCATCACCGCCGATGCGTCGTTGGCGAGCGCGGCGGAAGAGTACTGGATGACGCTCGACTTCTTTACGAACTCGTCGACCGAGAGAGGCGAGGCGTAGCGGGCGGTTCCGCCCGTCGGCAGCGTGTGGTTCGGCCCCGCGACGTAATCGCCCACGGCTTCGGGCGTCCAAGCGCCCAGGAAGATGGCTCCCGCGTTGCGGATCATGCCGAGCAGGTCGAACGCATGGTCCATGTGGATCTCGAGGTGCTCGGGCGCGATCACGTTGACCGCTTCCATCGCGCTCGGGATGTCGGGGCACACGACGATGAGGCCCTGGTCGGCAAGCGATGCCGTGGTGATCTCGGCGCGGGTCGACGACGCCAGGTGCTTCTCGACCGCCGCCTCGACCGCATCGGCGTACGCTTCGGAGAAGGTCACGAGATAGCAGCTCGCGAGCGGATCGTGTTCGGCCTGGGCCATGAGATCGATGGCGACGAGCGCGGGCTCTGCCGTCTCGTCGGCGACGACGCAGACCTCGGAGGGGCCTGCGATCATATCGATGCCCACGTCGCCCGAGACGATCTTCTTGGCGGCGGCCACGTACGCGTTGCCGGGCCCGGTGATCTTGCACACCGGCTCGATGGACTCGGTGCCGTAGGCGAGCGCAGCCACGGCCTGCGCTCCCCCGACCGCGTAGATCTCGGTGGCCGCCGCGACACTGAACACAACGCGGA
>NZ_LT964679.1:1534809-1625805 GCF_900240215.1 Raoultibacter timonensis
GCCAGCTTGAATCCCCCGACGCCGCACGTACGCAGCGCTTCGGCCAGCAGGCCGACCATCTCGGCGTCGGCCGCAGGGCCGCTCTCGCCGATGCACTCGATGCCCATCTGCGTGAGCTCGCGCGCCGCCGCCTGCATCTCCGACTCCGCCTCGCGGAAGACGCGCTGCGTGTAGCGGAACCGAAACGGCCCGGGCTGCCCCTTGAGGCGCGTCGAGCACATGCGCGCCACCTGCAAGGTAACGTCGGGCCGCATGGCGAGCAAGTCGCCCTGGGAATCGAAGAATTTGAACGGAGCAGCGGGCATCCTGCCGCCCGCCTGCAATACGTCCATCACTTCGAGCGTCGGCGTTTCGATGGGCACGTAGCCCCGCTCGTCGAAGCAGCGCTGCACGCTGCGGGTCATTTCCTCGCGCACGCGCGCCTCGTCGGATAACACGTCCCTGAACCCTGCCGGGGTGACGAAATTCATGTCTCGTTCCTCTGTCCGCTCGTATATACCGATGCTCGCCGTATGCCGCCCTACGGGCGATCGGCCATCGGATCCCATCGTATCTTCCAATTCTACCTGCAACGATTCCAATGCGGACCCCGCACGCCCATTCGGCACGAGGTCGTCATGTTCCGAAGCATGTCACGCTGAAGCGCGAAACGCGGCACGCCGTCGCATCGAGCTCCGGGATGCGATGCGTGCCCAGGTTGCTGCAGGCGCTCCGGGCCGCTTCGCATTCTTCACGTTGCCCAATGTACTTTAGCACAGTAGAGTAGTAAAGCAACATGTTTTTTCATCCGCTACAAAACATCCAAGCTCGCAAGGAGCACTACGGTCGCTTTCAGGGAACGCCGCTCTCGGAAACCGAGCAGCGTGCGCCTTGCGCACCGAACCCGAGAAACCTCCACGCTCTCGTTCCGCGTGTTTTTCACGAAAGTGTTGCACTTCGCGAGAGTGCCAGCGGCCTTCGTTCTTTTCCCTTCCCAATAACGCCTGGTCAGTGCGCCGCAGAGTTTTTGCTCGCAGCCGCAGGTTCCAGCCGGCGCCCTTCGACCAGCTTCGAAGACCCCAAAACGCAACACAACGAGGCTTTTTCCGCAAAACAGCCAAGGGCCGCATGGTGCGCCGAGAACTCAGCTCCGTCCACGCCGCACCTGGCTCACCCCACATCGCCCACGCCGTGCCGCCCACGTCGCACNCAGCAACCGGACCCGAATTCGGTATATACTAGTAATTATCCTGAAAATAGATAAAAGGAGAGCCATGGAGACCGAGGGATTCCCCTACGACGAAATCGCTGAGAAGTTTTTCTCGCCCATCTACCCCGTTATCGCCGAAGCCATCCTCGAAAAAACCGGCATCGGCAGCGGTCGGCTCCTCGATCTCGGATGCGGAGGGGGGCATCTGGGATTCGAGCTGCTGAAACGCGGAAACTATTCCACCGCAGTGTTCGCCGACGCCAACCCTGAAGCGCTGAAAGCGACCGAGCGGCGCGGATTCGAACGAGGCTTCGGTTCCGTCATGAAAACGAGCCTACAGGACGCCCGCGCGCTCGACCTGCCCGAAGAGAGCTTCGACCTCATCGTATCACGCGGCAGCATGCCGTTCTGGGATGATCAGATCGCAGCGTTTTCGGGCATCTACGACCTACTCGCCCCCGGCGGCTGGGCGTACATCGGCGGCGGCCTCGGCAATGCGCAGCTCGGAGACGAGATCAAACGCGCGATGGCCGAAGCCCGGAATGCAACCGGCGGCGAAGGGCCGCGCTGCTTCGACAGGAAGAATTCGAAGGCGCTTGCCGACGAAGAGTACCGTGCGCTTTTCGCACATACCGACGCAGATCTCGTCATCATCAACAACGATGACGAGGGCCACTGGATCATCCTGTCGAAACCGACCGCGTAAGCACGGGGAAAGACGGGCGAGCGATCTAAACGGCAGCGGCTCCGCATCGATCGGAGCCGCTGAAACAGCTTTCGCGGATGCGGACTCCGCTGCGATAGACGAGCCTACATTCCCATCTGCATGGTGATCTGCCACATGTTCCACGACATGTAGACGCAAAAGGCCACGTAGACGGTGGCGATGATCTTGATGGCAATATGCCAATCGCTTCTCCAGCAGATCACAATGCCAACCGGCCAGAAGATCAAAAGGAAGAAGACGATCCAGAACGTCTGCTTGGACCATTTCTTCTCGTTCGGATCGCGCATCAGATCGTTGGCGTCTTTTCGCTGCTCTTTATGCTGCCAATCCCCCGCCCTGCGGTTCCCATCGGTCATGTCGAGCTCCTCCTGCGATCGATCTGCAACTCTTCCGCAAATCGTATCGCGTATCGCACGGGGCGCCCGAAGCGCCCCGCATTCGTTGCCTTCCCGTAATCTAGCGCCGTCGAAACCAGCGAATCGAACGGCGCCCGCCGCGATCGCCGCATCCGCCATTGCTTCCCGGCAAACGCGCCGGCGCAGGCAAAGCCAACCGTGGCTAGCCGAGCTTCTGAGCCAAAAGCTCGTTGATGACCTTCGGGTTGCCGGCTCCCCGCATCTCCTTCATGCACTGGCCGACGAAGAAGCCGATGAGGCCGGTTTTTCCCGCCCTGTACTGCTCCACCTTGTCGGGATTGTCGGCGAGCACCTTGTCGACGACAGCTTCGATGGCGCCCGTGTCGGACACCTGCTTCATACCGCGCTCCTCGACGATGGCCGCCGGGTCCTTGTCCTCGTCGATGATCGCCGCAAACACCTCTTTGGCCTGCTTGGACGACACGGCATCCTCGGCAAGCAGCTTCACGAGCGCGACGGCGCGAGCGGGCGTAAGAGGCGTCGCGGCCAACTCGACGCCGTCGTTGGCGTTGAGGTAGCCCGTCACGTCGTTGATGATGAGGTTCGCAAGCGGCTTGGCAAGCGCTTGGTCGCTTGCCTGCGCCATGCATTCCTCGAAGAAGCTCGAGGTGCTGCGATGCTCGACCAAATGCCGGGCGTCGTAGGCGGAAAGGCCGAAATCGGCCTCATAGCGCGCGGCCTTCTGATCGGGCAGTTCGGGAAGCTTCGCCCGCACGCGCTCGATGAACCCGTCGGACAGGTCGTAGGGAGCAAGGTCGGGTTCGGGGAACAGGCGGTAGTCGTCGGCCGTTTCCTTGACGCGCATGACGATCGTGCGCTTGGCCGACGGGTCCCAATGGCGGGTCTCCTGGTAGATGATGCCGCCTTCTTCGAGCACTTCGGCCTGACGGCATATCTCAAAGGCGAGGCCGTCGTGGAGGTTCTTGAAGCTGTTCATGTTCTTGAGCTCGGTCTTCGTACCGAGGCCGGTTGCTCCGCGCCGGCGCAGGCTCACGTTGCCGTCGCAGCGCAGCGACCCCTCCTCCATCGAGCAGTCCGAGATGCCGAGCGTCAGGTAGATCTGGCGGAGCTTCTGCATGAACAGGCGCGCCTCTTCGGGCGTGCGCAGATCGGGCTCGGTCACGAGCTCAATGAGCGGCGTGCCGCAGCGGTTGTAATCCACGAGCGAATGGGTTGCACCGGCAATGCGCCCCTCGGAGCCGCCGATGTGGTTCATCTTGCCCGCATCCTCTTCCATGTGGATGCGCGTGATGCCGATGTGCGCGGTGTAGCTGCCCGCCTCGGTCGCCTCGGGCAGATCGATGCGCTCCTTGGCCGCCGGCCCGTCGACCTCGAGGTCGAGCCAGCCGCGCATGCAAAAGGCAACGGGGCCCTGGGTGGTCTGGAAGTTCTTCGACATGTCGGGGTACATGTAGTTCTTGCGGTAGAACATCGAGCGCTTCTCGATGTCGCAGTTGGTTGCCAAACCCGCAAGCACGATCGACTCGATAGCCGCCTTGTTCGGCACGGGAAGTGCACCGGGCAGCCCTAAGCAAACCGGACAGGTGTGCGTGTTCGGATCGGCACCGTATTCGAGCTTGCAGCCGCAGAACATCTTGGTTTCGAGCGTGGTGAGCTCGGCATGGACCTCGAGGCCGATCACAGCCTCCCAATCTTGCAGGACTTCTTCGAGCTTCTTCATTTAGGCACCTGCCTTACCGTCGGCGAAAGCGGGGGCGATGCGCTCGATCTCGTAGCAGGATTCGAGCGCAGCCGCCACGCGGAACATGTTCTGGTCTTTGAACTGCGGTGCGATCAGCTGCACGCCGACGGGAAGGCCCGTGTCGGCACCGAGGCCCACTGGCAGGCTCATGCCGCCGTTGCCCGCGATGTTGATGGAGATCGTGAACATGTCCGAAAGGTACATCGACGTCGGATCGGATACCTCGCCGAACGTGAACGCGGTACGCGGGGAAACGGGAGCCAGAATGCATTCGACCTTCTCGTACGCCTTCGCGTAGTCCTCGGTGATGAGCGTGCGAACCTGCTGGGCGGGATAGTAGTACTTGTCGTACACGCCCGCAGACAAGAGGTAGCTGCCGAGCATGATGCGGCGACGGGACTCGGGACCGAAGCCGCCTGCACGGCTGGCCTCGTACTGGCTGCCGAGGTCGGCATGCCCGGGATCGCAGTATCCGTAGCGAACGGAGTCGAACCGCGCGAGGTTCGAGAACGCCTCGCAGGGGCCGAGCACGTAGTAGGCGCTCATGGCAGCCTGCGCGTTCGGCAGATCGATCTCGACGAGTTCGGCACCGAGCTTCTCGAGGTTGGCGGCGGCCTCCTCGACCTTCGCCTTCACCTCCGCGTCGAGGCCCTCGGCCTCCATGAACGCCGGCACGATGCCGATCTTCATGCCGCGCACTCCCTGTTCGAGGTTCGCGGTGAAGTCGGTCGTGATATCCTGGCTCGTGCAATCGAGCGGATCGCGGCCCGAGATGGCGTTGAGGGCGTACGCCGCGTCTTCGACGGTCTTCGCGAAGGGGCCCACCTGGTCGAGCGACGAGCCGAACGCGACCACACCGTAGCGCGAGACCACGCCGTAGGTGGGTTTGACGGCGACGACGCCGCAGAAGCTGCCCGGCTGACGAATGGATCCGCCGGTATCGCTGCCGAGCGTCACAGCCGCAAGGCCCGCGGCGANCGTGGATAGCGGGGTCGACGGCGGCGATGCGCGCGATGGACGCCTCGGCGATTTCGCGAGCGGAGAACTCTTTCGCACCGAGACCCTCGCGGATGGCGCGTACGCTCATTTCGGCGTAGTTCGTCATCAGCGATCGCCCCCTTCCCCGAGAATCGAGGGGATGAGGAAGCATCCGTCCTGCTGCTTCGGTGCGTTTTCGAGCGCGGTTTCCTGCGAGAAGCTCCCAAGCTCCTCGTCCTCGCGCATGATGTTGCTTAAGGCCCCGATCGGATGGAACGTCGGTTCGACGCCATCCAAATCGTACTCGGTGATGGGAGCCAGGCTCTCGATGATCTCGTTCAGGTCGACGGTCATCTGGGAAACCTCGTCGTCGGTGAGGCCGATCCGCGTGTAGGTCGCGATATCGCGCACATCCTTTTCGGTCACGTGTTGGGGCATTGGACTTCCTTCGCTTTTCCCTTGTGGAATTTCAGAAACGAGCGGCAAAAACATTCGCCGTACATGATAGCAAAGGGCGCGCGTCCGCAACACCGCGCAACCCGTTTTCGTCACAGAGGATTTACACGAGGTGTGCTGTTGGACCAATGCGGTTTGCAGACTTAGCTCGAATCAACCCATTAGCCGCTTGACACTCGCAAAAAGCCTTCGGGAGCGACTATAAAAACTCTCGCGAGAATCGACAAGAATAAAAACGAGCTCATCGAACTCTTCGTAGTACACGTATCTGATTCGATAGGACACTCCTGCAACATGAAATTCATACGTCGAAAAGCCCGCTAAATCGCCTGCCTTGCCATCGCCCGACAGGGGATCTCGCTTTACCGCTTCAATCCCCTCGATAACCTTCTCCTTGAGATTCTTCTGCCGTATCTTTTTCAAATCCTTTTGAAACGATGGCCAGAATCGATATTCCATATGAACGCCTATCATCCAAAGGCGGATTCGAGGTCCGGGTTGACTTCCAGATCATCGAGAGACTCAAACACATGCTTGCGAAACGCGGCAGCACCCTCGCGAAGCACCTGCTTTTCGGCGGCCCACGCATCGACGAGTTCATCCCCCTCGAGGCCCTGCGCGATGAGCTCCCTCAAAATGAGCGCATCGAATTCGTCGTTGTCTGACAACTCGATAGGCTTCACCAAAATACCCTCGTCGGTGAAGGCAATGGTGGCGTACTCGTTGAAGCCCCCGTCCCCCAACCAGGCCTTCGGGATGCTCACCTGCCCCTTGCTCGATATCTTGCGAACGAGTGGTCGTACGACAGCAGCGCCCGGGGCCTTTTTGCCGCGAGCCTTCTTCGAGGCCTCTTTCCCCGAAGCCTGCTTCTCCGCTGCAGAATCAACCATCGCGCACCTCCATGGTAAACCGTTTACCTGTTGAACAGTTTACCACTCTTGCACGAACCGATCAACCGGCACCCAGTGCGCGCAGGACCCCTCGCAAACGCTGTTGGGATACCGCCATGGGCTTGCAGAAAACCGACGGGTTCGAGCCTTCCGCTATACGAAAAGCACTGCAAACAAAACGCGTCAGGCGAGCTACCGCGATGCGGAGGCAAGCAACATGCCGACGACAACCCATCTTGCATCGTTTTTCGAGAACCCGCTTTACGGCGCGGATCGCTACCGAACAACCCCAGCACCCACCAGATCGATGACATCCTGGCGCGTATGCACATCGAGCTTTCGATAGATGTTGCGGGTGTGGGTCTGCACGGTTCGCTCGGATATGAACAGCATCTCTCCGATCCGCTTTGCGCTGTAGCCAAGCGCTAGGTAGTTGAGGATATCGAGTTCCCGTTTCGTCAGATCGTGTTCGCGAGCAAGCGAAAGGCATATCGCATGATGCGGAACCGCTGCACTGCACCCCTCGTCTGCATGAGGCCGGCCGTCGGCCGCCGAAAAGAGCATGCGCAGCGTGTTGCTTTGGCAGAATTTGATAAAGAACACGAGCAGCGAAATCAGCGACACCGCCCCGATTGCAACATCGATGGCCCGCGTGATTTCGGTCGGAAACGTTCCCAGCGCCTCGAAAACCGGTGTCAATACAACGTAAGCGAGCAGTTTTTCGACGGCGAGCATAGCGAAGAAAAACAACCCGAACGACTGCAGCGGAGAAAGACGGCTTTGATACGTCATAAGCAGCGCAATGAAAGCAAGGAGTATCGGGAAGCAGGGGCTGATCGCCGACATGACCGAAAACGCGCTGAAGGCGGGCTGGCTGATCGCATCGGCGAAGAACAGCCCGAAAAACAGGCCGATCGAAACGCCCATGCTCGCTACCCAAAACGTTGCTTTTTCCTGGTAATGCTGCGACTCGCGCCACGACCTCACCGCCGCCGCAAGGATGACGGCTGAAAAAACGAGGAAGACGGCATAATCGACGAACGAGGACGTCGCCGCCATAAGCTGCCCGTCCGTCACGTGCACTTCGCGGCTTGTACCGTTCGCATAGCCTATCGCATGCGAAACAGCAAACAGCAGGTAAGCGATCAGAGGCGCTGTCCAGGCTTTAACGTAGGGAGCCTGCGATAGGGGCTGGAATTGCGAAGAGTCGGCATCCTCTTCGACAAGCCCGAGTTCGATCCAGACGAGCACCCCAGCCGCAAAGACGCCGCATACCGGCATGAAGCCCATAGACAGGCTCGATGCAACGAACGTCGGAGAAAGCAGAAATCCAAGAATGCTCGATGCCGCAAGAACGCTGACGGCATGGAACAGGCCCGTGGCATACACGATGCGCATGAGCATAACAGCCCAAAGCATCGATACGAAAAGCAGCGAGCACGCATAGCCCACCGTGGCCAAGCATCCGAACAGCAAAGCGACCGAGCCCCCCTCGGCAGAGGGGGAAACCAAGCCCGAAAGGTATATGGTGGAAATAAGCGATAGTGCGGCGAACACCAACGCCGCCGTCCTGCCTTTCGCTAGATAATCGCCCAGCCTCCGATGAAACACGACGAAAGCAAGCGAGCCCGCAAGAAACACGATGAGAAACAGGCCGAAGAAAAATTCCGACAGATCTCCAAGCTGGTGAAACAGGGTAACGCGAAAAAAGGACCGCTGGTAGTACGGCCAGAGAAAGCTCAGACCGAGCAACGCGAGAACCATCGACCTGTTCGACCGAAGAAAACGAAGCATCCCATACTCCTTGCGTGCAGCGCCACCTCATTCACCTCTAGGATAGCACGTGCCCTTGCGCCGATCGAGCGAATGCAAACCGGAAAGCCATCCGCAGCAAAAGCCAAGGCGAAGACCCCGCAACGGGGATCTTCGCCCACAGAACACGCGCCCTTGCGCGGAACCGGCAAGCTTAAGCGATGCCGAGGCAGTTCCTCGCTGAAATGCGTCCGAAGGCCAGGCATTCGCCGAGGTTTCCTGCGCCCTGGTACATGTTCGACCAGATCGATCCGAACTCCCCCGAACTGTACAGATGAGGGATGGGCTGACCTTCGAGGTCGAGGATTTCGCCCTTCGCGCTGCGGCGGGGACCGCCATCGGTGTTCAGCATGGTCGGTGGACAGAAGAGCGCGTAATACGGAGCGCCCTCAACGGGATTGAGCGTCGAAGCCGGGCGGTGGAAGTAAACGTCTTCGCCGTTTGCGCAGCACTCGTTCCACTGGGATACCGTGCGAACCAGCTCGTCTGCCGGAACCTCGATGAGCTCGGCTAAACCCTCGATCGTATCGGCGGTGTAACCCCAGCCGTCCATCGGGTCGAAGTCGATGGCCATCATCTTGTTATCAAGGATCGACTGGTAGCCTTCAGCATCGGTGATGAACCAGGTTTTTTCGGGCATGGGCAGGTGCGGCCACTCGCCGCCGAACTGCATATGCCCATGGCGCGAACCCACGTGCGTGGAGAGATCTCCCTCGGCGAACGTATCCCAGTCTTCGGCAACATCCTTATCCCAGTCCATGTAGAAGCGGCGGCCGTTGACACCGACCGTAATGCCCTCCTCCTTCGGGGTTCTCATCAGGCAGATGTCGCTGTCGATGGCGCTCATCGAAGTCCAAAAGCCTGCGCAGCTGTTCATATGCCACATATCGGCACCCACCTTGGCGCACATGGTAATGCCGTCGCCGTCGTTGCAGGCACCCGCAATCCGTCGCGCCCACGAAGCGCTCAGATAGTCGGCCTTCATCTGGGCGTTGTTCTCGAAACCACCACAGCACATGATAACGCCCTTCGTCGCTTTGGCGTATTTGCTCGAACTGCCGTCAGTGTATACGCAACCGAGGATCTCTTTCGTCTCGGGATCTTGCACAAGCGCTGTCGCGGGAGCGTTGGTCTTGTGAGTGATCGAATCGGAAAAACTGTTCTTAACCGAATTCATGAACAGCGTAACCTGGGTGTTGCCGCTTGCATTATCGGAATTCCAGCGAATGCGGCCGAGCGAATAGGCATGGGGCAGCTCACTGTGCTCGGGATAGCAGCTCTCCCCCGTCCCCTCTTCGAAATACTCGGTGATGGTAACCTCGTCGTCGCTGTAGCCCGGCAGGCTCTTCAGCCAATCGAGGTTTTCGGCGATCCCCTCGGCAAACGCATCGATCACGTCGTCGGGCGTATTGTCCATCGCACCGCGCAGTTCGCGCACGTACTCGGCGAAATCGTCCTTTTCCTTGGTCCACAACACCATACCCGCCGCATAGGCGCTGTTACCGTTGCCTGTTTCAAGCGGACCCTTCTCCAAGAGCAGGCATTTCGCACCTTCTCCCTCGGTTGCCACGGTAACCGCAGACGCCATGCCGGCCAATCCACCGCCCACGACGATGACGTCGTACTCCTCATCCCAGTCGATTTCGTTCACCGACGCCGCCGTATCGTTGCCCGCCGTCGCAGCAGGGGCGCATGCTACCATGCTTGCCGCAGCAATGCCGCCGAGCGCAACACCCGCCGTCTTGATAAAAGCGCGCCTTGATTGCAGTAATTCTTCCATGCTATCGCTCCCTCTTTGATGGTTTGCTTCCGAAGCCAGACCCGCCGATCCGGCTTCCCTCGAAACCAGTATCGGCACTGAAGGAGCTACGTCGCGAGCGCCGAAATTACGTAATAAAGCCGCCTAAAACGCTTTACGCAATTTCTACTGAGCCCCCTGTTCTGGGGCTATGCTTGACAGGCGGAATCCACGTATACGGAAAAGCCGTTACAGCAACCGCTCCAGTATCCACGCATCGTTCTCATCGAGGAATCTCGCCGTCAGGGCCTTTCCCTCTTCTTTATCGCGCTGCACCCACCCCTCGGTCCAGCCGATGCGGTCGAAATGCAGTACCGGGCATGAGTACCGCTCGCCAAGCCGTTTTGCTAGCGTCGACTTCCCCGCTCCGCTATATCCGATAACCGCTGTCCTCATCGCTTCCCCCGATAGTCGATCGACGTCGCGCCCGCCGAGCGTGGCGCCAGCATGGAAAAGAACCGTTCCGAATATCCTTGCATGAGTATACAATGGACGAATGGATAGTATATCTGCACGAGAAAGGGGCACCATGGACGAAGTGCTGGCCTATCTGAAAGAGAACCCGACCTACTTCCTCGCAACCGTCGACGAGAACGGCGATCCCGATATTCGCCCGTTCGGCACGATTGCGAAGTTCGAGGACAGGCTCTACATCCAAACCGGCAATTCGAAAGCGGTTTTCGAGCAGATGAAAGCCCACCCGCGCATCGCCATATCGGCGACGAACGCAGGCGGGACGACGTGGCTGCGCGTGGTCGCCGATGCCGTGCAGGACGATCGGCTCGAAGCGCGCCAAGCGGTGCTCGACGAGTATCCCGAACTCCAATCGCTGTATGCAGCCGACGACGGCAACTGCGAAGTGCTCTTCCTCGAGAACGCCCAGGCAGCGTTCTGCTCGTTCACCGAGAAACCCCGCACCGTTACGTTCTGAGAACGCAGACGGCATACCGCACGCATCGCCCGCTTGCACATCAGCTTTCAAGCGGAACCATATCGAGGTGAAGCGTCTGCTCAACCACTTTCATGAGCGCGTCGTCGGTGATATTCGGGTTGATCTTCACAAGTCCGACCAGCCCGAATATCACGACGCAGAACATTTCGTACACGAGCTCGATCTCGATTTCGTGATAGGCGGCGTATTCGGTGACGATGTGGGCGTTGATGCAATCGACCGTTTCGCGCACGGCGCGCACATCGAACTCGTCGCGCACCCCGAGCTCTTCGAGCACGCCTATCATCGGACGCGGACCGTTCGAATCGTAGAGGGCGCGGCGAAAGGCCGCGATGCACTTTTTGAGGGAGCCCGGCGTGTCGCCGAACTCGCGCGACTCGTTCCACACGATCACGCTTTCGACCAGATCTTCGACGTAATCGTCGAGCACGGCATCGGTTACCGCCCGCTTGTTCTCGAAATAGTAGTATACGAGCTCGCGGGTCACGCCCGCCTCTTCGGCGATATCCTTTACCGTAGTCGCCGCAACACCCTTCGTTTCGAAGAGCTTGCGCGCTGCGAGCACGATCTCTCCTGCCTGACCGCACATCCTTCTGCTCTCGGTGAGCGATCGGCCGCATTCGCTTCGAATCGGCTGATAGATGGTTTGCCGGTTTCCGAGTCGCATCGCATGCCCCCTCGCACCGAAACGGATATGGACCTGCCCGGGCAACGATGTCCGGGCAGGTCCATTATACGGTACAGGGTGTTGTTCGCGCTGTTCCACGGCAGCGGCAAGCCTATTCGTTCTCCTTGAGGACCCGCTTATACGCCTCGGTATCGGCGTACAGCTCGTCTTTGAGCGGATTGAGCCTGTTCTTGCGGATCTTGTTGAACTGGTAGACGGCAAGAGCGCCGTTCGCGGCGAGAGCCAGCAGGCTTACGATGAAGAACGCCGCGGGGTTGTGCGTCGTCGGGATGGGCGCGAGCACGTCGGCGAACTGCGGGACCGTCATGACGAACATGATCCAGAGCCCGAGCGTCTGCGCACGGTGCTGCAGCCACGCGCCCCTCTTGATGAAGAACGTCGGAATCGTGCAGGCGAGTAGAAGCGCAAGCCCGCAGTAGGCCGAATGGTCCGAGATGCAGTTGTAGGTGTAGGCGAAATTCCACAGGTCGTACGCGATGATCCACGCCCATATCATGTCGGGCCAGATCATGTCCTTCGACGAATCCTTCGAGATGATGATGCCGAACCATCCGCAAATCGTGAGGATGTTCAGGATGCCCGCAATGCCGTTCATGATGTTCCACGGGCCCGAGATCGTCCACAGGTTCTCGACCACACCGCCCGACCACAAGCCGAAGCTGAACACCTGGAAGTCGCGCAATACCGCTTCGGCGATGTTGACGGCAAGGATGAGCGGAGGGAAGCAGAGCGCCCACTTCTTCTCGTACAGATGATGGACCGTGCCGTCCTTGCCCCGCCACTTCACAAACCGCAGCGCAATGAACCCGAGACACCCCGCAAGCGCCGAATACGTTTTAACCCAGTTGAACCAGGTGCCGGTTCCGTACTCGTTGCCGGGAGCCGCTGTTTCGGGCCAGACGAAGATCGTCAGGAAGACGGGAACGACCGCAAAAAGGGCGATGCCCGCCCACAGCGATGTCCTTCCCAGCTCGTTAAAGGCCATCAAGGCGAACAGGACGAACAGCCAGATAACCCAATACGACATATCGGCAGCTTGGTAGAGAATTCCCATGCGAGCCCCTTTCCCTCATCCGCGCCTTTTCACGCGGTTTACGGGGTCAGTATAGAGAGCCGCTCCTTGGATTTCTTTCACACAGAGGCCTTGCATGTGAAAACATGCTCCCACGAAATCGGTTTATTCGCCGCAAATACCCGTTGACACAATATACTATGTGTCATATAGTATCTTGCGAAAGGAGGTATATATGGACGCACAACTGAAACGAGGGTTTCTCGACGTGTGCGTACTTGCCTCGATCAACCGTCAGGATTCGTACGGATACCAGATCGTCAAGGACGTGCCCCCGAGCCTGCACTTGACAGAATCGACGCTGTACCCCCTGCTCAAGCGATTGGAGACCGCCGGCATGCTGACGGTTTACTCCGTCGAGCACAACGGGCGGCTTCGCAAGTACTACCGCATCACCGAGAGAGGCATCGCCTATCTCAACGACTTTTTAAAAGAATGGGACGACATCGCAGCCGTCTACGAATATGTGAAACGAGGTGCCACCGCATGAACAAAGTCGAATTTCTCGCAGCGTTACGCCGCGCGCTCGGCAAGCTTCCCTCATACGAGGTCGAGCAAACGATCACGTTCTACACCGAGATGATCGATGACCGCATCGAAGACGGCATGCCCGAAGCCGATGCCGTTGCGGCGCTCGGATCGGTCGAAGCCATAGCGGCGCAGATCATCGCCGAAACCCCGGCCATCCCGAAAGCCATCGCGAAGGCCAACACCGGCTCGCGTACCCTGAACATCGTGCTTTTGGCCGTTTTCTCCCCCATCTGGGTACCCCTTGCGCTTGCTCTCGCCATGGCAGCGCTCATGGTCTATCTTTCCATATGGATGGTCGTCATCGCGCTCTGGGCCACCGTCGTGCTGCTGCTTCTGTGCGCGCCGATCGGCATCGCGGGCCTCGTCTGGTGCTACGTCAACGGGTATCAGCTTCCGGGCCTCTACATTCTCGGATGCGGGCTCGCGGGAACCGGCGTCGGTCTGTTCGCTTGGTTCGGCGTGCTCGCAGCAAGCAAGGGCCTCGTCAAACTCACGCATTCGTTCGCCCAATGGGTGAAAAGCCTGTTCGTTAAGCGCCGGGAAAACGGCGTGGAAGCAAACCGCAGAAGCGGCGAACCGTTCGATCCGCGCACGGCGGAAGGAGCACCCTACCATGTCTAATGCTCAGAAGATCACCCTCGTCGTCGCAACGGTTCTTTTGGTCGGCGGCCTCGGACTCTCCTTTACCGTACTCGCGCTCGCCGATTTCAACCTGGGCAACCTCTCCACCACCCGCGACTGGGTTGAGATCACCGATACGCTCGCACCCGAATCGGAGGCAGCGCACACCGAGATCGTCGTACGGGACGGCTCCGAGAACGTACGCGTCGAATCCACCTCCTCCGACTCGATCGAAATCGAGTACTGGGAGAACGACGGCAAGCACTTCGAGGTAGCGGATAAAGACGGCGTGCTGTCGATCGAGGGGGTGTCGAAACCGGTGTTCAAGATATTCATGATGGATCTTCAGGATCGGACGACCGTCATCAGAATACCCGCCTCCTACACCGGCTCCGTTTCCGTGGAAACGGCAAGCGGCAACGTGCGGATAGCGGATACCGCCCTCGCGGGCCGGGTAACGGTAAGGGCTCAAAGCGGCGATGTGGCCCTGCGCGGCATCGATGCCGACAGCATCGAGATCCAAACGTCAAGCGGACGCATCGAGGCAGACAGCCTGCGGGCGGAAGGACTATCCGCTTCGGCCATGAGCGGCAACATCTCGATTACCGGCACCACGGCCACGAGCCTTGCCGCCAACGCGTCGAGCGGCGATGTGCGGATCGCCGATACGGACACGGTGTCGATGGGCGCAGGCACATCGAGCGGAAACATCGACGTATCCCGATGCTCGGGCGAGGTCATCGCGCTCGAAGCCTCGAGCGGCGATATCACAGCGCAGATCGAAGGCATCGAAAGCGAGTACGTAATCATGACCTCGTCTTCGAGCGGATCGATCAACGCACCTCGCGGCGCGCTCGATGCGGACAAGCATCTGTCGCTGGTCACATCGAGCGGATCGATTCGCCTCACGATGCTCGACGCAGCCGGAGAACCGTCGGATTCGCGAGGCGGCGAATCGCGAGGGGATTCGGACGGCTCGAGCCCCTCGGCACCGTCAGCACCCGAGGCACCATCGGCCCCCGAAGCTCCTGCCGCCCCGGCAGCGCCAACCGCGCGAGCGGCCGCCTAGCGGCATCGGCACCAACCGCACTCGCTCGCAAACCCGCAGCAAGCAAAAAGCGCCCGCCATCCATACCCCGATGGCGGGCGCTTCGCTAAGAAGACCTGGCTACTCGAACGCCTCTGCGGCTTTCTTCAGCTCGTCGATGATCGAGATATGCTGCGGGCAGACGTCTTCGCATGCACCGCACTCGATGCACTTCGACGCCTCCCCTCCCTCGGCGTTCCAATCGTAGTTCTCCTGCGCACGGTATTCGTCGGCGAAGGCGATGAGGATGTTGAGCGAGGCGAGCGCCACGGGAATACGCACGCCCTCGGGGCAGCCTTTGAGGCAGTAGCGGCAATCGGTACACGGGATGACGGGCAGCTTCGCAAGCGCCTCGCGTGCACGGTCCACCGCAGCGCGCTCCCCCTCGTCGAGCGGAGCGAAATCCTTCATGATCTCGACGTTCTGTTTCACTTGATCGAGCGTCGACATGCCCGAAAGCACGGTAACGATACCGGGAAGCGATGCTGCGAAGCGCAACGCCCACGAAGCGAGCGACGCGCTCGGATCGGCTTCGTTCAGGATGGCCGCAACGCTCTCGGGCAGCTTGACGAGCGAGCCGCCCTTGATGGGCTCCATCACCACGACCGGCAAACCTCGAGAGCGGGCGATCTCGTAGCATTTCCGCGACTCGATGGACTCGCTGTCCCAATCGGCGTAGTTGATCTGCAGCTGCACGAAATCGACATCGGGGTGCGCTTCCAGGATGCGCTCGAACTCGTCGGCTTTGTCATGGAACGAGAAGCCGAGGTTCCTGATGAGCCCGGCGTCCTTCTGCTCGCGGGCGAAATCCCACAACCCGTAATCCTCGAAGAGCGCCGATCTGCTTTCGCCGAGGTTGTGCAGAAGATAGAAGTCGAAATACCCCGCGCCGCTTTCGACGAGCGACGTCTCGAACATCGACCGAGCCTCTTCGGCATCGGCGGCCATCCATGCGGGAAGCTTCGTTGCAACCTGAAAGCTCTCACGCGGGTACCGCTCGATGAGCGCCCGCTTCAAGGCCGCCTCCGATTTGCCCCCGTGATAGCCGCGAGCCGTATCGAAGTACGTGAAGCCCGCACCCATGAACACATCGACCATCCGCTTAACCTGCTCGATATCGATGGTCGCGTTCTCGTCGCCCTCGATCACGGGAAGCCGCATGAAGCCGAATCCGAGCTTCGGGATATTCCCACCGGTATATGTCATCGCTGTTCCTTGTCTCGTCGAGAAAAACGCCTGTTTCGCACACACCGTATTGTAGGCGTTTTTGATCCGCGAAGGCAAAGGACGGCTCCGAAAGGAACCGCCCAAGTATGCGCAAATGCCCGATGCCTCAGATTTATACCGCTGTTTCACCCGCAGCATTCGCACCCGCATTGCGCGCTGCGGTGGTGTAATGCCCGAGGGAATTGTGGACGCGGCGCCAACCGAGCGCATCGCCCAGTTCGCCGGCTGCATACAGATGAGGGATGACCGGCTCCTCGTCGATCGACGAGACGGGAACGGTCGGGTCGGCAATATCGGCCCATGCATCGATGACTTGGGATTTCGTATTGACCCGTAAACCGTTTCGCTGCGTATGGCGAATGAGGCTCGCTTTCGCACCGTAGAACGGCGGCGTTTCGATCTTGCTGAGCGGGCCCGGCTTACCGAACGCCGAATCCTCGCCCGCGTCGGCATCGGCATTGTACGCGTCGATCGTCGCCTTGAGCGCCGCGGCATCGACGCCCATTTGGCTCGCAAGATCTTCGATCGTATCGGCTTTGGCGAGGCATGCGGGATCGAACATGTTCCCGGTCTTCGGATTCGGATTCTCGATCTGGTCCATCGGCCATTTCATTTCCTCGGCAGCTGCCGAATCGGCGATGAGCCACACGTTGCGCGGCTGGTCGAGAGCCAGATACGCGGCCATGAACGGCATTTCGGGGTTTTCCGAAAGCGCGCCCATGCCCTCGGGCAGCTTATCGGCAGCCGACGCCTCGTTGACGTAGCGCTCGCCCTTGCCGTTCACGATGATGCTTTTCTGGTACAGATCGGCCGTCCTCGAAAGGCCCTTGCCCGCCGCATAGTTCTCGTTGGTCGTCCAGTCGAGCGGATCCTCTCCCCAGCCCCAGTACGAACGCGCTCCGAAGAACAGATACAGATACGATACGAACGACATGTCGGCAAATGCCGCCCCCACCTTCGATGCAGCAAGATGACCGTCGCCCGAGCTGTTCACGTAGAGTAGGTTCTCGGCGGGAATGCCGCCGTCACCGTACGTGTCGGGCCCGACGATACGGGGATCCCAACCCGCTGCCATGCGCGCGTTATCGGTCCATGTACCGGTGCAGAGCACAACGCCCTTGGCGGCTTTAAGGTTCTTGATGCCGTCGGGCGTTTCAACTTCGACGCCGACGACCGGCCCATCCCACTCGCGGTACACGCGCGTCATGCGGCTGTTGAGCAGAATCGGGACGTCGAGCTCGGCGAGCTTCTTTTCCCAAAGCTGCGTCCAGCAGATACCGCTGTTCGGCGTTCCCTTACCGCCTTCGTACACGCCCGGATTCGGATCGGGAGCAAGCCCGCGCTTCACGTCGCCGCCGAGCACGCCAGCGGTCATCGGACCCCAGATCATACCCAGGTCCTCCATCCACTTCACGGTATCCGGGCCCTTCTCGACGAGCATGCGCATGATTTCGGGATTGCCGCGGTACTCGCAGCTGTGCATTTCGGCTTCGAACCACGAATCGGCATCGTCTTGGATGCCCTCACGTTGCTGCACGACGTGGTTGCCTCCCATCGTGCAGCTTCCACCCGCGGTCATCCACAAGCCGCCTGCATGATCGCCCTTTTCGAGCACGACCACTCCCGCCCCTGCCTCAGCCGCCTCGATTGCCGCAGCCATGCCGACGCCGCCGCCGACGACGATAACCTCGTACTCCTCATCCCACGCTGCGGGAACGCCCGCGCTTGCAGGAGCGGACGGTTCGGACGTCGCGCCCTTGGACGACTCGCTCGAGCACCCCGCCAGACCTCCCGCCGCAACTCCCGCTGCCGCAAGCGCGGCACCCGCCAAAAATCCCCTTCTTGTCACATCGCTTCCCATAATCTCCCCTTTCCTCGTTAGCTGCGGGCGGTTGCCCGCGAAACCCCTCGATGCGAAGCTACGGCTCCGATGCAGAGCTACATTTCCTCGTGGCACGTGTTGCATTCGAACACGTTCTCGTGATGGCACGAGAGGCACTTCGCCTTGGCGGTTTCAGCTGCCGTTTCGGGCGAGTGCATCTTGTGGCAATCGGAGCAGGCGATGGCGGTATGGTTTTCGGTTTCGGGAAGCGCATGGGGGTTTTCGACAAGCCCCTGCGAGTCGGCGAGCACCGTGCTTGCAGCCGTTTTCTCCGCAAGCTCCTCCTGGTCGTGACACGCCAGGCACAACGTATCGTCTACCTTCGTTTTCGTCAGGCGCTTCGGCATCGTCGACGACGGCAACGCCCCCTCATGCGCGCTCGCGAGCGCCGCGTTATCCGCATGGCAGCTCGCACAGGTTTCTCCCTCGGCCTCGTGCGTCGCCGCCGGATAGCCTGCCATCGTCATCGAATCAGCCTCATCGGCATGACACATCGAGCAGTCGGCCTCTGCCGACCACGCGAACTCGACATCTACCGGCGTCGATCGATCCGGCCGGCTCCCTTCGCTTGGTGCTTGGGGCGCGCATCCCGCAAACGCAAGCACCCCCGCAACGCATGCTGCGCACAGCACGAGCCGTGCCGATCCCCTCATGTGCCCCATCTACCCCGACCTTTCCCTCTCGGCCATGCAGCGAAACCGCTGAACGCAGGCGCTGCATGGCCCGCACGGACAGCTGGGCGATATGCGCCGATCGCTCCCCTGCTTACGCGCATACCGCTCGTATCGATGTTGTATATAGTCATCAATACGGCGCTATTGTAGCACAGATTGTTGTATAGAATCCGTTGTTATATATAAAACAATTCCCCAGTATGGGGGAATGGATAAACGATTGCAGATAGTTTTAGGAACCCGCATCAAGGCGCTGCGCGCCGAGACGGGATTGAGCCAGGAGAAGTTCGCGAACAAGATCGAGATGGATCGAACGTACCTCGCCTCGATCGAATCGGGTTACCGCAACGTCTCGCTCCACAACCTGAAGAAGATCGCCGACGGATTCGACCTCACGTTATCGGAACTGTTCGACGGCGTGGAGTAGCGCGCAGATGCCGCGAGGACAGCGGCCATCCCGTACCGTAAACACCGTGAAGATATAGCCGGATGGCGCTTTCTACACGTTGAACTTGAAGTGCATGACGTCGCCGTCGGCGACGACGTACTCCTTGCCCTCCTGGCGCAAACGCCCGGCTGCTCGGCAGCCCGCTTCCCCGTTGTGCTCCACATAGTCCTCGAAGCTCGCGGTTTCGGCTTTGATGAACCCGCGCTCGAAATCGGTGTGGATGACGCCGGCGGCTTGCGGCGCTTTCGCACCGATCGGAATGGTCCATGCGCGCGTTTCGGTCTCGCCGCTCGTGAAGAACGACTGCAGCCCCAGCAGGCGATACGCCTCGCGCACCAAGCGGGCGAGGCCGCTTTCTTCAAGTCCCATAGCCTCGAGGTACTCCTTGGCTTCTTCGGCATCGAGTTCGGCCAGATCGGCTTCGACCTTGGCGCAAATGGGCACCGGCGCGCACCCGTCGATCTCGGGCAGTTCGGCGCTCAACTGGTCTTCGTCGACGTTGGCGATGTAGAGCATGGGCTTCACGGTGAGCAGATGCAGGTCGTACACGCTCGCGATCTCGTCCTCGGTCAGATCCATGCGCGCCACGCGATGCCCGTCGTTGAGCCCCGCGAATACTTTCTTGGCCGTTTCGAGCTTGAGCGCGCCCGCCTTGTCGCGCTTGGCTTCCTTCTCGAGGCGCGGCAGCGCTTTTTCAACCGTTGCCATATCGGCCAGGATGAGCTCGGTCTTGATCGTTTCGACGTCGCTTTGCGGATCGACCCTGCCGGCCACGTGAACCACATCGGGATCGCTGAAGAAGCGTACGACCTCGCAGATCGCATCGGTTTCGCGGATGTTCGCGAGGAACTGGTTGCCGAGCCCCTCGCCTTGCGATGCGCCCGCGACGAGGCCTGCGATGTCAACGAACTCGACGGTCGCGGGAACGAGGCGCGCCGGATTGTCGATTTTCGCGAGGGCGTCGAGACGGGTATCGGGAACCGGCACCACGCCCACATTGGGCTCGATCGTAGCGAACGGGTAGTTGGCGGCAAGCCCCCCCTTGTTGGTAAGCGCGGTGAACAGCGTTGATTTACCCACGTTGGGCAGGCCGACGATTCCGATGGATAGCGACATTGAACAGGCTCCTTCTACGATAGCAAGAAGCCATTATAGAGGATTTGAATGCCGAGCTAAAGCGCAACCCCCGATACCTCAGATCAACACGCAAGCCGCAGGCAAACGGAACGCTCGCCCACGGGAAAGCAAGCCGCGAGGAGTACGAAACGACACCGTCTTGCAACCCGCACCCAACGAGGGCGGTGCGGCATTCGCGCATAACGAGAAGAAGCCGCGGGTCGGACTCCGCAGCTTCGAAGACATCATACGATAGAATCGGCGGGCACGGCACGGTCGCGGGCCGACCGTAACGCCGCCGTAATCCAACGGCACGGGATCAGGATTCGGTTCCGCTTTCGAACAGCGCACGATCTGCGATCTTGTAGCCCACGCGCCACACGGTGATGAGGTAGCGGGGCTTGGAGGGATCCTCTTCGATCTTCTCCCTGATCTTACGGACGAACACGGTCACGCTGTTCGGGTCGGTGGCGTCCTTGTCGCCCCAGACGTGCTCCATGATCTGATCGCGTGTGAACACGCTGCCCGGATCGGATGCGAGCAGCTCTAAAAGCTCGAACTCGCGGGAGGAAAGCGAAACGGGCTTCCCCTCGAGGCGAACCTCGTAGCGGCCGAACATAAGCTCGAGATCGCCCACCTGATAGGATCGGTGCTTCTTGGGAGCGGGTGTGCGCTCCTCCTCGCCGGAAGACCCCTTGCGACGAAGATGCGCCCTCACCCTCAGCGACAGCTCTTCTGGCTGAAACGGTTTGACGAGATAATCGTCTGCACCCATCTTGAACCCGATGCTCTTATCGACGATATCGCCTTTTGCCGACAGGAACATGATCGGAATCTTTCGACCTTCGCCGCGTATGGTTTCGCAGATGTCGTATCCGTTCGTATCGGGCAGCATCACGTCGAGGATGAGAAAATCGGGGCGCTCGGCGCGCAGCATGGACAGACCCTCGGCTCCGTTGGCGGCGCAGCAGTACTCGTAGCCGTCGCGCTCGGCGATCTGCCCGATGAGAACCTGAAGGCTCTCATCGTCATCGATCAGCATTATCTTCGTCATCGTTCTCCTCTGTATGCAGCTCGGCCGGCAGCACGACGCTAAACGTGCTCCCCTCGCCCAGCACGCTCTCAACCGACACCGCGCCGCCGAGCATGTCCGTCAGATCCTTCACGAGCGAAAGCCCGAGGCCGCTGCCCCCATAGCGGCGCACCGTCGACATGTTCTCCTGCGCGAACCTCTCGAAAATGAGATCCTGTTTGTCTGCCGGTATACCGATGCCGTCATCGATCACTTCGACGACAACGGTGTTTTCGCCCTCGTTGTAGCGTACGCGCACCTCGACGGAACCGTTCTCTGGGGTGAATTTTATCGCATTGCTCACCAGATTGACGAGAATGCGCCTTACCTTTTCCCAATCCGAAACGATGAGCGGCACATCGGGCGCAACGCGCGTCGAAAGGGCGATGCTCTTCTTCACGGCGAGAGATTCGCTCGAAGCCTCCACCATGCCGACCACATCGTTGATGTCGACGAGCTCGAGGTTGAGCTTTTCCGACCCCGCCTGAATGCGCGCCGTTTCAAGTACGTTATCCACCATTTCGAGCAGAATGCGACCGTTCTTGTCGATCTCTTCGAGCTGCTTGCGCACAAGCGCGTTCTCGGACGAAACGTTATCGGCCATCAGATCGGTGAACGCGAGGATCGAGGTGAGCGGCGTGCGCAGCTCGTGGCTCACGATGGCGAGGAAATCGGATTTGTACTGGTTCTCGCGCTTGAGCTTGTCGTTGACTTCTTCCACGTGGGCGCGCTGGCGCTCGAGCTCCTCATTCGCCTCGGAAAGCTGCATCGTGCGCTCGTCGACCTCGGATTCGAGGTTCGCGTACAAAGACGAGAGGCTCGTCGCCATGGCATCGAAGCGACCGAACAGCTCGTCGATCTCGCGCGTCGAGTACACCGGGTTCACGTCTTCGGGCACCTCGGGCGGCTCGCTCGGCGAACCGTCCGACATCTTGGCAAAGGAACGTTGCAGGCTCTCGAGCGGATTCGTTACCAAACGCGTGAGCACGACGTAGATGATAGCGGCCATGGCGAGCATGATTCCGAGAAAGAACAGCACGTTGTTCACCACGGCGGCGCGCATGCTCTCGAAGGGCATCTCGGTGGGGATGACGACGCTCACCGCCCCGGCCAAATCGCCGGTCTCCCACCCCTCTTTCGCATAGCCCGTGGGATCGATCTCGCCTTTCGGTTTGCCGTGGCATTCGATGCAGTGCTCGGTCACCTTCATGGCCGAAACGTAGCGAAACACCGTTTCGCCGTCTTCGGTTTCGTCGAACCCGTAGTACTCCTCGGTTCCCGATCCGTCGGCGAATTCGCCGAGCGCAGCCCTTTCGTACTCATCGGGCGCATTGTGGCGGTTGCGCGGCTCGGTGTTGGTGAAGCGGATCTTGTAGTCGTTGTCCTTCGAGAAGAACGCCGCCACTGACTTTCCCGCAATCGCGCAATGGAGCCCCTTGTACTCGTATTCCCCGTCGAGCGTGTAGTTGATCGTGTCCTGGTTGATGGAGATGAAATCCCACACGGCATCCATCTCTTTGACGAGCACCTTGCTCTCTTCGAGCAGCATGGATTCGGTCGCTTCCTTCTGCGATTCGTACGTCCATACGATATCGACGGCGAGCAGGACGAGCAACACCACCGACAGCATGCCGATGATCTTGGTTTTCATGCTGATATTGGTTTTCCGCCCAGCCACCATGCACCGCCTCGTCCGCGCTGCTAAGAAAGCGCATCCCTCGAATCCTGTGCCATTATACGGCTTACCTTGCAAGCAGGTAGGCAGCTTCGTCTATCTCGTCGGCAGCCCGCGCATCGAGTGCATCTGCGAGAGAGGCCACCGTCGCCTCGGCGATGCCGGCAACATGGCGGTAGAACGGCTCCTTCGCCCGTGCCTTCACGTTCTTTAGGTACACTCGTGCGAATACGAGCACGTGATCGGAGAGAAACGTACGCGCATCGGCGAAAGCCCGCTTGGCGGCATCGTCTTCCGAAACGCCCTGCGCATCGGCGGCCGCACCGAGCAGATGGGCGAGGAATGCGAACTCGTATCCCAGATGATCGTCGGGCGTGCTTCCGAATTCGGGGACCTGCACCTCCCAAGCGCGGTACGCTTCGCGCACCTCGAGCGTCGTGGGGCCGAACATCGTGCGATCGTCGGTGCGGTAGACCGACTCGAACGGCGAGGTGTGGCTTGCGCCGACCATGTAGAACAGGTAGGTGTAATCCCGCTTCACAGCCGTCTCGAAATCCTCGCGCCCCTGCTTGTCGGCCGAAGCCAGCAGGTCGTGCAAACCCGTTGCCGCCTCGAGGGCAACCGCGGAAAACGGCTCTTCGAGCAGAAGCTCGCGCTGATCGATCAGCCGGCCGAGCAATTCGCCGGAAGGGCTTTCGGTAAGCATCGTCGAGCAGAAGTCGCAGAGCACACGGTACGCCTGCGCCGCATCGCCCGTCATTGCAGATTCGGTGGCCATAGGGATTCCTCTCGATAGACCGGACTGTCCAGATGATACCCCACAAGACGCCGATTGCGAAGCAGGCGAAACCCTGCCCGCCGTCGCGCCGTCGGAGCACCGCACCCGCCGGGCATGGTGCCGCAGCAGGCAAAACGGCGNGCAGCCCGATCACGACGTTCGCCGCCGTGCTGTCTTCAAGCGTGCCGATCTCGGAGTTATCGCCGTACTTCTCGCGAAGCTCCTCGATCTTGCCGAACTCGAGGGCGCGCACCGGGCACGCCTTCGCGCAGACCGGGTCGGGTACGCCCTCGGCGTTCTCGTCGCTGCAGAGCACGCACTTGTGCGAAAGCCCGTCGGCCAGCTGGACCGGGTGATTGTACGGGCAGGTCTTCTCGCACGTCATGCAGCCGATGCAGACGTCCTTGTCGTTGTTGACGATGCCCGTCTCCGGGTCTTTCTGCATGGCACCGGTCGGGCAGTTCGAAACGCACGCCGGATTATCGCAGTGGTTGCAGGTGAGCGAGGCGTAGTAGGTGAACGCCGTCGAGGTGTAGGCCCCGTCGTCGCCCTTCTCCCACTCGCCGCCGCCGAATTCCCATACCTTGCGGAACTTCTGCGGCACCTCGAGATCATTGCGATCGAAGCACGCGGTCATGCACGCCTTGCAGCCGGTGCAGATATCGGTGTTGACATAGAATCCGTGCTGTTCCATCGTTTACGCCCCCTTACGCCTTCTCGATCTTGCACAGATTGGAGTGGACTCCGTTGCCCTTCGAGATGGGCGTGGGCCTCATCGAGGTGAGCACCGAGATGCAGCCGCCCTTGTCGAGTACGTCCTTGCTTCCGAGGGTCTCGGGATCGCGCGTCTCGGGATCGTACCAGGCACCCTGCGGGATGGATACGACGCCCGGCATGATGCGCGGCGTAACCTTGGCCGAAAGCTGCGTACGGCCGCGCTCGGTGGTCACGACGACGTCGTCGCCGTTCTTCACGCCCAAGTCGGCCGCATCCTGCTCGTTGATCCAGCACTGCTGGGGAGCAACCGATTTAAGCCACTCCACGTTGCCGTAGGAGGAGTGCGTGCGGGTCTTGGTGTGATGGCCGATGAGCTGGAAGGGATAGGTCGCCTTCGTCTCCTCGTCGCCGAAGCCCTCGACGTTGCTGTAGTAGATGGGAAGGCCGGTGATCTGGTCGCGTCCGTCGTCGGGGACGTAGCCGCCGCACGTGAGGTCCCACTGCTGGGAGAGGTTGTAGGCCTGCTTCGAGAACACCTCGTACTTGCCGGAGGGCGTAGCGATCTTCTCGGGTTTGGCGATGGCCGGCGTGTGGTCGTCGGTCTTCTTGAACAGCCCCTGCTCGCGGAATTCCTCGAACGTCGCCGGCAGATCCTCGCCCGCTTCGACGCCCTGCTCGTAGCACCACTTCACCCAATCGAGCTGGCTCTTGCCCTCGGTGAAATCGTCCTTGATACCGAGCCTGTCGGCGATGAGCGTGCAGATCTCGTAGACCGGCTTCGCCTCAAACAAAGGATCGATGGCGGCGGTTTCGCAGCACACGAATCCCGTCCATGCGGATCCGCCCGTGATGATGTCGTCTTCCTCGAACGCGGTCGTACCCGGCAGGATGATGTCGGAGACTAGAGCCGTGGGCGTGAGGTAGCAGTCCACCGTTACGATCATGCGCACGCCCGAATCTTTCTCGTCGGGGAGGTTGTAGATGCGCAGGCACTCGTTGATGTCGGCATGCTGGCCCATCATGACGTTCGAAGCGTAGTTCCAGATGAACTTGATGGGAGCCTTGAGCGTGATCTCGCCCGGCGTCTCGGCATAGGAGGTGGTGCCGGTCTCGTCGATGTGGCGCACGCCCCACGTGGCGTCGTTCATGGATTGGTAGTCCTCTATGGCCTGGTACCAATCGAAGAAGGAGACGCACACGTCGACGCCGTTCTTCTCGGGAAAGGTCGGGATCGCAGTGGCCACTTTGTAGGGAACGCCGCCCGTACCCTCTCGGGCGCCCGTGCCGCCGCCCGAGATGCCGACGTTGCCCGTCAGCGTGGCGATCATGGCGATGGCGCGCGCGTTGTTGCCGCCGTTGCTGTGACGCTGCGGGCCCCAGCCCTGGATCGTAGCGGTCGGACCGTCGACGAACAGGTCGGCGAGTTCGCGGATGGTGTCGGCCGACACGCCCGTGATGGCCGCCGCCCATTCGGGGGTCTTCTCGCCCGAGCCGGCATAGGCGCCGGTGCCCATGAGGTAGGCCTCGTAGGACAAATCTTCGGTGATCTCGAGGGCGCCGTCCTTATCGAAGCCCATGAAGGTGGTATCCTTCGGCTCGGCTTGCTTCACGTCTTCGATGAACGTATCGCTGTAGAAGCCGACGAACTTGTCGCGGATGAACGCTTCGTCGAGCTTGCCGTTCGTATGCAGATAGTGGATCATGCCCGCAACGAGCGCCATGTCGGTGCCGGGATGGATGGGAACCCACTGGTTGGCAACGCCGACGGCGGTATCGGACAGATGCGGGTCGACGACCACGATCTTGGCCTCGGGATTCTGCAGGCGCACCTGGGTGATGAGGTACTGCATGGCCGAACCGCTCATGCGGGTGTTGGCGGGGTTGTTGCCGAACAGGATGATGTTCTTGGAGTTCACGAGGTCGGTCACTTCGTTGTTGGAGTACGCATCGCCGTTGAACAGCGGAAGCTCCCAGTTGATCTGACCGGTCGAATAATCGCAGTAGTGACGCAGGTAGCCGCCCCACAGGTTCATGAGGCGAGCGAACGCCGTCGAGTCGGGATGCCATGATTTGGCGACCGATCCGCCGAGCTGGCCCGTGCCGTACTGGATGTAGAAGGCATCGTTGCCGTACTCGTCCTTGATCTCCTTCATGGTGTCGGCGATCGTCTGAATCGCCTCTTCCCACGAGATCTCGTCGTACACGCCTTCGCCGCGCTTGGTGCCCTCGGCGCGCTTGAGCGGCTTCTGGACACGCGTATCGTTGTAGATGCGCTGACGGTTGGTGCGACCGCGCACGCACGAGCGCATCTGGTAGATGCCGCCCGGCTCGAAGTCGTCGGTACCGTCGTTGTCGTTGCCGACGCGCACGACCGTACCGTCTTTCACGTACATCTTGAGCGGGCAGCGGCTGCCGCAGTTCACATGGCAACCGGACCATGTGACGGTATCGTACTCGAACGTGGTAGCCGGTTCCTCCGTACTCGCCTTCTCGTCTTCGACATGAGGCGCGCACCCGCTGAGTGCTACACCTGCTCCGAGCAAACCGGACCACGCGAGAAACGAGCGGCGGCTGATTCCGGGCGACCGTAACGTCGACCCAGCGGCTTCCTGAACCATACTTCCCCCTTTCGGAGTTCCCGATGGGAACTTCTCTCCTCTATAGGTTTCTAGCCACTGACTAGTCTAAATACCCCGCCGCGGAACCTCTATGCCGCTTCCCTGCATTTTTCCTTATCGAAATGTTATAGAAATATTACCGTTGACAAGTAATGCACTCCCGATAAACGACGCTCGCGCTTTCAACCAGACTGCTGCACTCGAAAATCAGGAAACGCGGGACCCCGGGATCTCGGATCCCCAGGGCCTCGGACCACCGAAACCTCGGGGCCTCGGAGCACTGGAACCCCAGATCACCCGAAACCCCGGATTCAGAAACATCTGGAAACTCGGGGCCTTGGGAACACGGAAACCCCCCTTTCTGCATGTTTTTCTTCGTTGTGCTGCATTGCGAAGACGCCCAGAAGCAGCGGTCTCTTTCACCGCCTGCATAAGGCCTGATCACAGACTTGAGCCGCCCATTGCTAGAGCCGATATCGCCCCTGAAATCGCAATGCCGTCCATCGGAGGCGCAAAAACGCAACACAACGAAGAAAAACACGTAGAAACATAGCGTTTCAGCTCCTTGCGGAGTTTCGGCCCCTTGCGAAAAAGCGGGTGCCGACCGATGCCGGCACCCGCTTTCGAGTACGTTTCCATCCGCAGCCGCCGACCTTCGGGCAGCCAGCGTCAATACTACATGCTGAACAGGCCGAACTGCTGCGCAACGTACGCGACGAGGATCACGGTGACGAGCACGGGCGCAACGTACTTGATCATAACGGTCCATGCCTTCTCGAACCTGAAGGGGCTCGACTGCTTCACCTCGTCGACGATGACCTTCGGCTTGATGATCCAACCGACGAACACGCAGGTGAGCAACGCGGCAATCGGCATCATGACCGAGTTGGAAATGAAGTCGAAGAAGTCGAGCATCGAGGAGCCGGGGCCGAGCGGCTCGATGAACGAGAGGCCGTTGTAGCCGGCGTTGATGAACACGCCCGCCGCCACGATGACGATCATGACCGTCACGAGCGAACGCTTGCGCGACCAGCCCGCCCCGTCGGCGATGATGGACACGCACGTTTCGGTGAGCGAGATGGCGCTCGTGAGCGCCGCGAACAGCACAAGCAGGAAGAAGAGGAAGCCCACGATCGAGGCCGCTCCCCCCATGTCGTTGAACACGCTCGGCAGCGTGATGAACATGAGCGAGGGGCCTGCCTGCGAAGCAACCGCATCGCCCGAACCCATGGCGACGAACGCCGCGGGCACGATCATGAGGCCGGCCAGAAACGAAACGCCGAGATCGAAGCCGCCGATGCGCGTCACGCTCTGGGTCAGGCTGTCCTTCTTGCTGAGGTAGGAACCGTACGTGATCATGATGCCCATGGCCAACGACAGGCTGTAGAACATCTGCCCCAACGCCCCGATGACCAGCTCGGGCGAAAACTTGCTGAAGTCGGGCGTCAGATAGTACGCCACGCCGTCGAGCGCCCCGGGCATGGTAATCGTATAGATCGCTATCGCAACGGCCATGACGATGAGCGCGGGCATCATGAAGAGGTTCGCCTTCTCGATACCGCCCTTGACGCCGAGGGCCACGATGATGAACACGATGGCCATGAAGATGAGCATCCATAGGTAGCTCTCGGTGTTGCTCGTGATGAAGCCCGTAAAGAACCCGCCGCCGTCGGCAAGCGCTTCAGGACCGATGGTCAGATACGACGCGGTGTACTTGGTCACCCAGCCGCCGATGATGCAGTAGTACGGCACGATGATGAACGGAATCGCCGAGGTCAGGATTCCGATGAACGCGTACTTCTTGCCGAACGCCTTGAACGCGCCGATGGCCGACTGGCCGGTCTTGCGGCCGAGCGCCGTCTCGAGCAGCAGAAGCGATACGCCGAAGGTGAACACGAGCACCAAGTAGGTGAACAGAAACGTTCCACCGCCGTATTTTGCTGCAAGATACGGGAAACGCCACATGTTCCCCAAGCCGACGGCCGATGCGGCCGCAGCGAGGATGAACGCCCACTTGCCCGACCACGCGGAACGGGCGGGCTTATCCGAAGTTGTCATAACTCCTCCTGTGTCAGCGGCGAACACGCGCCGCAACCGGTACAAACCCCTGGGTATCGCATAGTTGCCGTAGGAAAGCGCCTTGGGCTAAACCATGCGGAACCCATCGCAGACGATCACCGCATCGAAAACGATGCGAAGACCTGCGAAATAAACTCGATAATTATAGTATAGAAATGCCTTGGGAGCGGAACAATCCTTTTCAGGCAGACGGCATCGGCTTGCGGGTCTGGCGTTTTCCCCTCACGAACAGAAGCACGCAGATGAACGCAACGGCGGCGAAAAGCGCCTGGATCGCGAACGATACGCTGAATCCGACCATGCTCACGTCGATGCTGCCCGCATCGACGGAGACGGACGTGACCACGGCCATCATGACCGACGAGCCAAGCGAGCCGCATATCTGGCGAAACGAATTCACGATAGCGGCGCCTTGGGGCACGTCTGCCCCCTCGAGATCGGTCATGCAGTAGGCGGTCATCGGCATGAGCACGAACGCGATGCCCACCATGCGCACCATGTACATCCCCGCGATCCACAGCGGGCTGATGTCCGATGAGAAGAAGACGAACGAGCCCGTGCCCACAACGAGGAGGAAAAAGCCGATCGTACCGTTGAGCTTTCCGCCGTAGCGATCGTACAGACGGCCCGTCACCGGATTGAGCAGCGGCATGCACAGCGCGCCCGCAAGCAGGATCAGGCCCGATTCCGTCGGCGTGTAGCCATGGATCTCCTGTATGCACAGCGGCACCTGCAGAGCCGAGGACATCATCACGATCTGTGCGATAACCAAAAGTACGACCCCCGTCGCAAAGGTTCGGTTGCGAAAGAGGGCAAGCTTAAGATACGGACGGTCGACGCGCAGCTGCCGAACCGCGAAAACCGCGACGAGCACGACCCCGACAAGCGTGGGTCCGAACGCCCGAGCGTCGAAGAAGCCGAACTGCTCGAGACCGGTCACCCCCACCATGAACACGACGAGTCCGAACGTGTAGAGCAGCATCGAGGGCACATCGAGAACGGTGCGCTCGTGCTTGCCCACATCGCGAACCGCAAACAAAGAACCCGCCAAAGAGAGCAACGCGCCGCATCCGAGGATCGCGAAGATCGTGCGCCATCCGAGCATGTCGGTGATCACGCCCGAAAGCGTCGGCCCCACGACGGGCGCGAATCCGAACACGAGCCCGACGAGGCCGAGCGCATGGCCGTGGCGCTCCTTGGGATACAGCTCGAGCGCGATCACCTGCATGAGCGGCATCAGCACGCCCGTACCGCACGCCTGCATGAGCCGCGATGCGAGGAGCGCGCCGTAGCCGGTCGACAGGTAGGCCACCGCGCATCCCGCGCAGAACAGCGCCAGAGCGCCGAGGAAGAGCCGGCGCACGTTGCAGCGCGTGATAAGGTACGCCGAGAAAGCGGCCACGATGCCGAGCACGTAGATGTAGGACGTGGTGAGCAGCTGGCCGAGCGTCGCATTGATGCCGAATTCGTGCATGATCGTGGGAAGGGCGCTCGTCAGCATGCTTTGGCTTACCGATGCGAAAAACGTCCCCGTGAGCATGATCCCCAAGACGACCTTGGGATCCAACTGTTTTCTCAGAAGTGGCATGCCACGATCATACGCTTATCGGCACCGCCCCGTCAAAGCGATCCCAGCGAGCGGTGGCAGGGGCTTGCGAGAACCGGCGGCAACGAGCGCCGCCCGCCTGAGCGAAAAGCGATATACTGGCAAGAAAACGGCTGCGTTCGATATGGGGAATGATGGACGGCAGGACTCTCGAGTATTTCGCCCGCGCATACGAGGAGCATAACTTCGCCCAGGCGGCGAAGCTCATACCGATTTCTCCCCAGGGCCTCGCCAAAGCCATCAGATCGCTCGAAAAGGAGCTCGAGGCTCCCCTGTTCGACAACTCGACAGGCGCCCAGATCCCAACCGAGTACGGCGTGCGCCTCTATCGCTACGCGCTCGAACACCGCCAATCGATACGCGAGCTGCATGCGGATTTCGATACGATCCGGCGCTCCCGCTCCGGAGTGATCCGCATCGGGGCCTGCATCGGCGTGATGGGCGTGGTCCCCTTCTCCGTTTTCGACGATTTCCAGGCCGCTTACCCCAACGTGCGAGTCGAGCGCGAGGACATCCCCGACTACCTGTGCGACGAGCGGCTTCGCGACGGGTACTACGACATGGCGTTCACGCTCTGGCCTTACGCGGACGAGTTCGAAACCACCGAGCTGTACCGAGACAGCCACTTTATCTGGATGGCCTCGACCGACCCGCTTGCGCAGAAGGACGCTGTCGCGATCGAGGACCTCGAGGGAAAGGCCCTCCACTCGGTCGGGCCCGAATACAAGGGGCACAACGAGCTGCAGAGGCTGCTCGAAAGCAAGGGCGTCCGGCTCGGGAAGAGCACCGTTTCGGGCGAGATGGACTGGCTGCACCATATGGCGGGGACGGGCGAAGGCCTCTCCCTCACCGTGCGGCACAAGGCAGAGCTGTTCGGCGACGATCGCTCGATAACCGCCCGCCCCATGCCGGAGCTGCCCTGGCGGTTCGGCCTCTCCTACAAAAAAGGGCGCGCGCTGTCGGCGCACGAGAGGGCGTTCGCTTCGTTCTGCATCCGCCTCATGGACCAGGGCGCGATGCCGCGCTGACCGGCCGCACACGAACCCGAGGGCGCGATGCCGCNCGACGGCGTACACGCTGCCCGAAGCGTTACCGACGGCGTACAGGCCTTCGATGGGCTGGTTCTCTCCGTCGAGGCATTGGAGGTTCCTGTCGACCTTCACGCCCCCGACGATCGTGAGCAGGCAGGCTCCGACCTTCGTCGAGTAGAAGGGCGGCTCGGCTACCTGGTAGAGGAATTGGGCGTCCTTGTTGAAATCGGTGTCTTCGCCCGCAGCGCACAGCTCGTTGTAGCGCTCGACGCTCGCCTTCAGCACGTCTGCGGGAGCGCCGATCTGCTCGGCGAGCTCCTCGATCGAATCCGCCTGGAAGGCGGTGCCCATCTCGAGGCATTCCTGCAAAGAGTTCTCGTAGTACGAAATCGTGTCCTCGTAGCTCGATGTGCCGAGGTAGCGGAAGCTGTCCCAGAACATCCCGCCCCCATGGGGAAGGCTGTCGAGCAGGTCTCTCTGCCAGTTCGAATCGAATATCGTGTAGGCTATTCCGTCGTCGGTGTTCTGCATGATCTGAAGCGATTTCGGCTGGACCCACGTGCCTTCGTTGAAGAACCGGCTCCCGCCCTGGTTGACGAACATGAACGGACCCTGGAGCTGATTGGAGGACTTGTCGCAGTAGCGCTGCGGATGCAGCATGGGCGGAAACGGGGCGTCCTGCATCGCGGCGCCAGCCCAAAGAGCCATCTTGTGGCCATCGCCCGTGTTCACGCCGACGGGGGTGTAGATGGCTTGGGCCTTTTTCGCGACGGGGCAGTAGTAGTCGACCATCTCCTCGTCTCCGGCGATGTCGCCCGTCGCAAGGACGACGCCCTTCGATGCGACGACCTTCTTGTACCCGTCGGACGTATCGAGAATCGCGCCGATCACCCGGTCACCCTCTTTCACGAGCTGTACGGCCGGAGATTCGAACAAGAACTCGACCCCCTCGTCTTGCACGAGGTGATAGAGCAACTCGACGGTGAAGAACGCGTTCTGATCGAAATCGGCAACGCCCGCAGCCCCAGCGTCGACGGAGAGCATATGGTAGCCCGGCTCGTCGGGCAGAAGCGGATTGCGCGAATAGCCGTCCCAGAGATCGACCTTGACGTTGTAGGGCTCGGCCTTTTCGAGCAGCCAGTCCATCGCCTTGCCCGACTCCTCGAAGAAGAGGCTGACGAGCGATTCGTTCGCGCGGTTTCCGCATGTCTGCATCCAGCGGAACGCCGCCGACGCCTTATCGGTCACTTCCGCGCCCTGCTCGACCGCGTACGACGAGTTGATGACGCCGGTTCCCGCCCCGCGGCCGTTCGCTTGTGCGGTCTTCTCGGCAACGACTACCTGCAATCCGTTTTCGGCGGCCGACAAGGCAGAGGCAAGACCCGAATAGCCGGCGCCGATCACGAGCACCTCGGTTTCGACGGTCTCTGCGATATCGCCATCCGCTATCGCCGTCGGCGCCGTCATGAACGAAGGCTGGCCCGTCGGTGCCTGCGCGCCGTTTCCCGCGGCGCCGCCGGCTCCTTCCGCCGAAGCCCCGGCAGGCGAGCAGCCGATCAAACCGCTCAACGCCGCAGCCGCACCGGCAACCGCCGCACCGGAGAGAAATCCGCGCCTCGAAAGGCTCTTCCCTTGTCCGTTTGATTCTTCCATGGTTCCTCCTTTATCGATCAGTGCGTCCTNGGGCAATCGATTGCGAGGAACGACTACTATGTGCGGTATCTGCGGCTTCACCGGCGCTGGCGAAAACGATGCTTCCATCCTCAAATCCATGTGCGACATCATGGCCCATCGCGGCCCCGACGGCGAAGGCCAGTACATCGACACGGGAATCGCCCTCGGGCACCGGCGCCTCTCGCTCATCGACCTCGAAGGCGGCAACCAGCCCATGGTGCGCGCAAGCAGCAAGAAGGATGCCGCCGTCACCTCGCCGGTAACCGAACCCGCAAACGCCTACACCCGCGGCCAGTTCGCCATCGTGTTCAACGGCGAGATCTACAACTACCAAGATCTCCAAGCCGAGCTCAAGGCGCAGGGTTGGGAGTTTAAGACGAATTCCGATACCGAGGTGCTGCTCGTTTCCTACCTGGCCTGGGGCAAGGGCCTGCTCGAGAAGGTGCGCGGCATGTTCGCGTTCGCCATCTGGGACGCGAACAAGCAGGAGCTGTTCTGCGCGCGCGATTTCTTCGGCATCAAGCCGTTCTACTACACCGTTGCGGGCGGCTCGTTCATCTTCGCTTCCGAGATCAAGTGCATCCTCGAGCACCCCGCCTACGAACGAGAACTCAACGAGGAGGCGCTCGAACAGTACTTGTGCTTCCAGTTCTCAGCGCTTCCCGAAACGTTTTTCAAAGGCATCTTCAAGCTCGCCCCCGCGCACTGCCTGACGGTGCGAGCCGACGGCTCGATCGAAGATGAGCGCTACTGGATTCCAACCTACGACTTCGACGAAAGCCGCAGCCGCGAGGATACGGTCGAGGCCATCGACGAGGCCATGCACGATTCAGTGCGCTACCATAACGTCGCCGACGTGGAGGTGGGATCGTTCCTTTCCTCGGGCATCGATTCGAGTTACATGGCCGCCTGCCTTGCCGAAGAGAACCCCGCAATCAAAACGTTCACCGTGGGATTCGCCGAATACGAAGGTGCTAAAGACGAGATCGCGTGGGCGCGCGAACTGGCCGAACAGCTCGATATCGAGAACAACTCCAAAACCATCACCGAAGCCGAGTTCTGGGACGTGCTCGAGCGTGTGCAGTGGCACATGGACGAACCCTCCGCCGACCCGAGCGCCGTCGCGCTCTACTTCGTCGATCAGGAGGCCGCCAAGAAGGTGAAGGCGGTGCTTTCGGGCGAAGGCGCCGACGAGTTCTTCGGCGGCTACCGTATCTACCAGGTGCCGTTCTCCAACGAGAAGCTCTCCTGGTGCCCGAAGCCGCTGCTCAAGGGAGCGTCGCGAATCGCACGCACACTCGGCGTCCGCGGCGCGAACTACCTCGAGCGCGCATCGGAGACGGCCGAGGACTGGTACTACACGAACGCGAACGGCGTGGCGTTCTCGCCCGCCGAGCGCGCCGAGATCCTCAAGCGCCCGGTTGCGGGTCCCTCGCCCCAAGAGCTCACCGCGCCGATCTACGCCGAAGTCGCCGCACTCGACGAGACGACGCGCATGCAGTACGTCGATCTGTACTTCTGGCTCGTAGGCGACATTCTCTTGAAAACCGACAAGATGTCGATGGCCCACTCGCTCGAGAGCCGCGTGCCGTTTTTGGACAGGCACGTCTGGAACGTGTCCCGCACGATTCCGACGCCGCTCAAAGCCGATGCCGAGCAGACCAAGATAACGCTGCGCGAAGCGGCCATGCGCACCATCCCTGCGGAATGGGCTCAGAAGGAGAAGCTCGGCTTCCCCGTCCCCGTGAAGTCGTGGCTCAAGCAGGACCGCTACTACGAGCAGGTGAAAGCCTGGTTCACAGGCGAGGAGGCCGCGCGGTTCTTCGAGGTCGACAAGCTCATGCGGCTGCTCGACGACCATCGGGCAGGCCTTGCCGACAACACGCGCAAGATCTGGATCGTCTACATGTTCCTCATGTGGTACAGGATCTTCTTTGTCGATCAGACCGTGCCCGAGAAGCCTGCGGTTTCGTAAGGACCCGAAGCATCGCGCCTACCGCCGCTCCCTAAAGCGAAAGCAACAGGCGGACGTCGTCGCCCCCCAACGTGTCGGAACCGCTTCTGCCGGTCCCGACCATGAGGTACTGAACGGCGTTTTCGACATCGGCGACGCGCTTCGACCCTCCCGCGATGGCACGAACGGCATCCTCGGAAAGAGAGGGGCTCTCATCGGTGCGGTAACGGCTCTCGTAGACTCGCACCGCGTCCGACATCCCGTCGATCCCGAGTGGCGCGAGCTCGCTTTCTGCGAATCTCGACAAAGGCTCGGCAAGCTCGCCGAGATCGAAACCCGAAAGGGGCAAGCGCGAGGCGATCACGGTCGAAAGCCCGAGCCGATCACGCTCCGCAAGCAGCAGCCGCATGAGCTCGGGTGCCGCATCGTGCTCGAAGAGCCTCTCGAACGCATCGACGAACAAAACCGGCACGGCCCCGATGCGGTCGAAGAAAGCGTCGTCCGCGCCCAAATCGAGACGCAGCATGAAATCCGTCGTTGCGCAGTACATGCCCGCATTGCCCGTCTTCTCCTGTGCAGCGTGAAGCAGGTGCGTTTTACCCGACTTCGGTACGCCGTACAGAAAAACGTCTTGTCGGGTTCTTCCGTCGATCAGAGCCGCAATGGCGTCGAATCCCTCGCGGTTCTCTTCTGACACTATGAAGCTATCATAGGTATACATAGCAGAAACGCCTTCTTTCCCGCAGGCTAACGCCTTGCGCACCGTGCCGGAACAATCGATCAACCGCATACGGTAACCGGTTCAGGCTGATTGCTCCTGAATGAGGTCGAGCAGCTCCTGCTGCGTATGAACACCGACCTTCTTGTAGATCGTATATATATGCGACTTCGCGGTCGAACGCGAAATGAAGAGCTCCTTGCTGATGGTTTCCGCATTGCGGCCGTACGACAGGTACTTCAGTACCTCAACCTGCCTCGGCGACAGATCCGCCGATGCGGCTACCGCGTTGACCTTGCGTATCCATCGATTCTTTTCGGCACCCTCCAAAAGCGCCTGGCTAACCTGATGCTCTTTGCTCTCCTCTTCGTAAATGAAGTTCTCGTAGTTCGCGATCACTTTGAAATAGTACACGAGCGTACACAGCGCCATAACGTAGAGGACCGTCAGGGCGAAGGCAAGCCGAACCTCGAACGAGCTGCCCGGATCGAATGCCACATACGCCGCCACCACTCCAACGATGATGCCGAACATCTCAAGAAAATGACGCCGGCCGAACAGGTATATCTCCAGGTAAGGTTTGCTGAACCGCTCGCGTACATCAATCCCCTGCTGAAATCGCCCGATCAGAAACGCCGCCGCCCCGATGGCGGCAAGGGCGTATCCCTGCGAAAACACAGCCGCAATCAGCAACGGAGCCATAACCGCAATGACGACGATGAGAACGGCTGCCTTGTTGAACTCGAGCAGGTATTTCGAACCAGCGATCAAGAGGAATGCCGCAACGAACATGGCTGCGCCGAGAAACAGAAGGTGTTCGCCTCCGGAAATGCCCGCAGCGAACATGAGCCCTATGCCTATTCCCTGCAGAACCGATTCCCAGATGTTCCACATGGGGTTGTGAATGAACAGATCGATATGGCTCTTCGATTCCTCTTTTGTTGCAAACCGCACCTGCTCGGGAGGTTCGAACGACTGGTGAGCGGCCAGCGATACAATGGACAGAAACGGCAGTATCCAGAATACAATCCGCATCGTTGCCGCATCGACGAAGGCCAAAACGACGAAAGCAACCGAAGCGACAAGCCCGCGAGCGCCGACGAGACGAAGAGCCTTCAGCGTCGCCGCATACGGCTGCCACGCCAAATGTATCCCCCACATCGTCGCAGAGAGCAATACAAGCTGCAGGATGACCGCACCGGGAACGGCCATTTGCAGAAAAAGCCCGGCAATAAGGCAAAGCCACGCGATGGCGAGGGCGACCGAGATGCCTTTCTTCGACGAAAGCCTATCGGTTGCAAACATAGTGAGGCCGTAGGGTGCCAAAACGAGAACAACTACAGCCGCCATCAAGGAAACCCGATTGTCCAAATAGCCGTAGAAGGGCGATGTCGGAAAAAAAAGCAGAGCCGCTTGCCACACCTTGAAGCAGCACCATCCGGTAAACCCAAACAGACCGGACCCTTTCTCTGAGCCGCCTTCCTCCTTATCGTCTCGTTTCTCCCCTATAGACGCATATGCGCCTATCGCCTTTGCGAACCGCGTCGATCCATCCCCCATGAGCACCCCCGATGCCGAACGATATCCCTATGCTACGGCAGATCTTCGTCAATAAGAATACCAGTACGTCGACCCCGATCGAGAATAAAACCCGCTTCTGTCGCTCACGGTAAGATACCTGAGCTTCTCGTTCGAGCCGAACGACGAAACAAGCGGGATGTAAAACGTGTACGTCTTGCCCGCTTCGAGCTCCGAATTCCTCGGATCCATCTGGGTTCCCTGCTCGTCAGAGCACCATATCCCGAACTCGACCTCGCCATAACCCTCGGTCAGCAGGTTGATCGCCGTCGTGCAGGTCGCATACTCCGCCGGCTTCCCGTCCGGCGTGGACAGTATCTCGTAATCAACCTTGACGCAATCCGTCGGCGATCCGTTCATGGTCGTATGGACGATTTCTCGGGGCGTGATCCGGAGCCGGTAGGGACCCCGTTCGTAAAACACCAGGAAGTTGAACGCCACGTCCACTTCGACGCTCTCGCCGAGCTCTTTCGCGTTGCTCGTGTCTTCGTCCTGCGAATACACCGAAGCGCACCCGGACAACGCCATGAGCACGGCAAGACCCACCGTCAGAATCACCATCGCAATGCCGTACCTTCGCTTCATCTGTCCCCCAATCGATCGTAAGCCCGCATTCGCACCGTGCCGGAGAAGCGGTGCGAGGTTGCCGTTTCCGGTCCCGCATGCAACCTCGTCCCACCCGCTCAGGCGCCTAAAGGCCGGGAGCCTTCGGCGCACCCGGGGCCTTCGGGGCACCGGGTGCGCCCGGCATCCCGGGGGCCTTCGGCATACCCGGCGCACCTGGCATCCCCGGAGCCGACGGCTCTCCGGGCGCGCTCATCCCCTCCGGCAGTTCTGCCCCGCACGCGGCGCATACGGTAGCCGTAAAATCGTTTTCTTCCCCGCATTTCTCGCACGTCTTCGAGATCTTCGCATCTGGCGGCCTAAAACACATCGTCTTCGTCCTTTCTCTCTGTTCTCAATCAGGGTTTGCAGCTGCGTCGCAATCGGGCGCGGGCGCATGCTTTGATGATTTCGATGGAAACCGGGGAACCCCGTCAAAGGCAAACCGCTGCCCGATGCGCACATTGTAATAGCCCACGCTAGCCGACAGGTTTCAACAGCCGTTTATTTTAGGGCTGAAATAGGAAACCCCTTAGTACCCAGAGTCTGAAATCATCGGAAGGCCCGCGGATACAAGAAATTAAGCCCCTCGATGCTAAAGATCGACCCGTTCAGATCGATAGTCGGAAAAACGGCCGACGCGGCGCGCAAGCCGACTTTAAGCCCCGCTATACGATTCGTTCTCGATCGTCGCGTGATTCAATGGCCAAAGATCGGAAGGAGCCGATCAGGGGGCACCACCCATTCACCATCACACCCGATACGCAAGGCGGTATCCGTCCGCGATTCTCGTTCGGCAAAGATCGCCGGAGGCTTCATCGGGGCGGCGATGCGGTGCTCGAAGAAAAAGAGAGGAAGGTTATATGAACAACTACGAAGAATTCCTCAAGAACCTCGATAGGGCGGCCTATCATGAGGGAGAAACGAGTTGGGAAGAAGACGGGTTTACCGTATATCGCACCCACCCGTGGTCGCCTCCGGGCTGCCACGATTCTTGCGGTTGCCTCATGTACATGAAAGATGGGCTGCTCGACCACGTCGAAGGCGACCCGCTCAGCTCGTACTCCAACGGGAAGCTGTGCATGCGCTGCCTCGATATGGCGGAAGCCACCAACCATCCGGACCGCATCATGTACCCCATGAAACGCGCCCGCGAGCACCGCGGCGACAACACCAAATGGGAGCGCATCTCCTGGGAAGAGGCGCTCGACACGGTCGCCGGCAAGATCAAGGAGTACAGTGAGAAGTACGGCGAGCAATCCATCAACGTGGTGCGCGGCACCGGGCGCGACATCGATTGGGGCGGCGGTTTGCTTTCGTACCTCGGCATCCAGACCCCGATTTTCAACATGCAGTTCATGACCGGCTTCGCATGCTATTCTCCCCGCTGCGTACCGTCCAACTGCAACTTCGGCGACTACTGGATCGTCGACGCCTCGATGACCCACGAAGATCGGTACCTGAACTCAGAATGGAAGGTACCCGGAGTCGTTATGATCTGGGGAAACGAACCCCTGAAATCGAACGCCGACGGGTACTTGGGCCACTGGCTCGTCGAATGCATGCAGATGGGCACGAAGATCATCTCGATCGACCCGCGCCTTACCTGGTGGGGAGCGCGCGCCGACTACTTCTTGCAGCTGCGTTCCGGCACCGACGTTGCGCTCGGCATGGCGATGATCAACTACATCGTTTCCGAGGGCCTCTACGATAGCGACTTCGTCGAGAAATGGACCTACGGCTTCGAAGAGCTCGTGCAGGCCTGCGCCGAGATGACGCCCGAACGCGCCGCCGGGATCTGCGACCTCGACGTCGAGGACATCCGCGGCGCTGCCCGCATGTTCGCCACCGAAGGTCCGGGCTCCATCCAGTGGGGCCTTTCCCTCTGCCAGCAAGACGGATGCCTGAGCTGCACGCTCATCTGCCTCGACCTTATCGCCATCTGCGGATACGTCGACGTTCCCGGCGGCGCTGTGCTCGTCCGCGATGCCTACGGGTTCCCCCATCACGTCTCGGAGGGGTATCTGTCGCCCGAAAAGAAGGCGCTTACCCGCGCGGAGGTCGGTCCCGGAGCCGTATGGGGCGATACGCGGCAATCCATGTACGATTGGGAGAACCACGACCCGCGCCGCATTCGCATGTCCATCTACGAATCGTCGAACCCGCTCGCCAACGCCTGCCCCGACGGGCCGCGCATCTACGATTCGCTCAAGAACTCCGAATACGTCGTGGGCATGGATCCGTTCCTGACCCCGACCCTCTCGGCATTCGCAGACATCCTGCTGCCCATGTCGATGGCCATCGAGCGCAACACGTTCCGCTCCTGGTGGACGCCCGTCCGCGCCAACGTCAAGATCACCGAATACGGGGAATGCAAGTCGGACGAGGATATCGCCATCGAGCTCATCAACCGCCTGAACCCCGGCGTGCTCGACGACTACATCAAAGAGGGCAAGGATATCATGAACTGGCGCCTCAAAGGCGACGACACCTTCGCCCGCAACGCCTCGCTCAACCGCAAGAGCGTCGAGGCGGAGGCGAAGGAAGGCGAAGAGCAGAAGGAAACCAAGAAGGTGTTCAACCGTCGGCAGAACATGGCCGTGGCCTCCCCCGACGAATGGGATCACAACATCACGTTCGACCAGCTGGTCGAAATGTCGCCGGTGTACGACAACTTCTGCAGCACGTACTACAAGTACGAGAAGGGCCTTCTGCGCTCCGACGGGCAGCCGGGCTTCAACACCGTCACCGGCCGCATCGAGCTGTACTCGCTCACCTACCAGGCTTGGGGCGTTCCTCCCCTGCCCGAGTACATCGAGCCTATTCACGGCCCCATCGGCAATCCCGAGGAGTTCGAGAAATACCCGCTCATCTGCAATAACGGCGTTCGTTCCTACGAGTTCTTCCATTCCGAGCACCGCCAGCTGGAAACCATGCGCGAGTTCCACCCCTGGCCGCTCGTGTGCATGAACCAAAACGTCGCCGACCGGTTCGGCATCGAAGACGGCGAATGGACGTGGATCGAGAGTCCGATCGGCCGGTTCATGCAGAAAGCCTGCATCGTACCCACCATGAAGGATTACTGCATCTCCGTCGAAGCCGGATGGTGGTATCCCGAAGACGATTCGAACGAACCGACGCTGTACCGCACGTTCGATTCCAACGCCAACAACATGCTCTCCTTCGACGAGGTATCGCCCTACGGTGTCGGCAATACGCACAAGACGAGCGTATGCACGATCTATCCCGTGCGCCCCGGCGACATCACTCCAACAGAGCAGGTTCTCGAAAAGGGCGGATTCCCCCTGCAGCAAAAGCGCCGCGAAGCCTGCAGGACCATGTGGAAAGAGCAGGGCATCGAAAACAACTAGCCGCCGGCCGCCCCGAAGGAGGAACCAATGAAAGGCATTCTGGTCAACTACGAATACTGCACGAACTGCCATAGTTGCGAGGTAGCGTGCAAGAAATACCTGCACCTGCCGAAAGGCGAGTTCGGCATCAAGATCAACGAGGTCGGTCCGTACGAAATCGAAAACGGAACCGGCAAAGGGAAGGATCGCTGGGAATGGCATTTCGCCCCCACGCTCACCAAGGCATGCAACCTGTGCGAGGACCGCGTGGAAGCAGGAAAGATGCCCATGTGCGTGCAGCATTGCCAAGCATGGTGCATGTACTACGGCGAAGTCGAGGATCTCGCCAAGAAGATGGACGGCAAAACCCGTTGGGCGCTGCTTACCGCAAAGGGAGATTAGCCGCCGAAGCGTTAACCTGCGCCGAACGCTTCGGCGCAGGTTCGGTCCGCCAACCTCTGGCTACTCGGCGGACCAACGGTCGACGACGTCGAGGGGATCGTCAGACGAGCGTTCATCCGAACATAGCGAACACAGTCATACCAGCCTTCGTCTATCCATTCACAAAGGGGGATAGCATCTATGAAAGTCACCTCATTATTGAAAACGCCCGACGGAAAGCTCCATCGCGGCTGGCTTATTTTCGCAGGCCTATGCCTGGCGAATTTCGCGTTGTACCAAACGGGATTCAACAGCCTGTTCGCCTTGCCTCTGGCCAATGCGCTCGGCGTTACCCGAGGCGCGATCATGTTCTTCACCACCGTATACGCCTTCGGCGCCGCAATTGCTTCGGTCATGTTCGGTGCCCTGTACTCGAATCCAAAGATTCCGGTTCGCGTGTCGATGACCATCGGCGTCATCCTGAGCCTCTGCTCGTATCTTCTCTGGGCATACGCGCAGAACCTGTTTATGGTATACGCTGCGGGCTTTCTCATCCCGTTCAGCATGCAGGGTATCAAGATCATCGGAAACTCGGTTTTCGCAGTTAACTGGTTCGACAAAAGCATCCGCGGCAAGCTCATCGGCGTTTCGTCATGCTTCCAAGGCCTCGGCGGCATGGCGATGCCCGTTATCATCCAGTTGATCATCAACGCCTTCGGCTTTCAAGCGGGCTACTGGTTCCTCATCGCCGTCACCGTCGTGCTCGTGCTGCCCTTCACGCTGTTCGTCTTCGAGAGAACGCCCCAGGATGTCGGCCTGCTGCCTCTGGGTTATCGCGAGGGCAAGAGCGACGAGAGGGAAAAGACCGCCAACCTGTACGGCATGACATTGAAGCAGTCGATGAAGACCATCGCCTTCTGGGCCATGCTGATCATCGTATTCGCCATCGGCATGCAAAACGGCTTCAAATCGAACTTCAGCGGTATAGCGCTTGAAGGTCTCGGCGGCATGATGGGAGAAGAAGACGTTGCCATGGTCGCCGCTATCATGGTTTCGATCGCGTCGGGCACCGACTTCGTTGCCAACCTTCTCATCGGCGCCGTCACCGATAAGATCGGTCCCATGAAAGCAGCCTTCGCAGGATTGACGATATTCCTGCTCTTTTTCGTCATCCTGCTTCTCTTCGAGAATCAGATCTGGGCATTCTATATCGCAGCCGCATGCTTCGGATTCAATGGATGCCTGTTGCGCACACCGATACCGCTCACTATACGCGAGCTGTTCGGCAATAAGCATTTCGGTTCCATCTGGGGCGTATGCAACGCCATCAAGCCCTGGACCGCTGGCGTTATGGCAACCTGCATAGCGTTCGCCTACGATCTCTCGGGTACCTATTCAGGAATCCTGATCTTCGGTATGATCATGGCCGCCATCATTTACATACTCTATTTCGTAGCCACTCGTTTCGTCGGCAAGTACGATTGGGGCCAACCGAAGGGCGAAACCAGCACGCTATCGTAGTAAAGTAGCATCTTACCGTGTTCGGATGCAAGGATAACGACTTGGGTTTGATTCGTCCCTAGATCAATCGCTCGGCGAAGCGAAGAAGCAGCAGCAGCGCCGCTTCTTCGCTTCGAGCGATGCTCAATCGGCGTTCGGACTGTTCCCAATCGAACGAATAACAAGCAATCGGATTGGAAGGAACCATGGTTTTGCGATTACTCCATGGGAATATACATTACGGCTGGTTCATTTTTATCGCCATCTGCTGTAACCAGTTCGCATGCTACCAGACGGCATACAACAGCCTGTTCGTGCTACCGCTCGCCCATGCGCTGGGAATCAGCCGATCCGCCGTTCTCCTGTTCATGACGTTTTATGCGATAACCTATTTCATCGCCTCCCCGCTCTGGGGAAGCCTCCTTCAAAACAAGAACGTCTCTATACGCGCCGTCATGACCACTGGCGTTTCGTGCGTATTAATAGCCTGCATCCTGTTTGCCACGGCAACGACTCCCTGGATGCTCTACGCCGCCGGCGTTTTCAACGCTCTCGGCATGACGGGAACGAAGATCCTCGCAACAACCACGTTCTCGTCAAACTGGTTTGCGGCGAACGTACGCGGAAAGCTCATGGGCATCGCAGTATGCTTTCAAGGCATCGCGGGCATCGTCATGCCTATCATCATTCAGCTGATCATCAACAACTTCGGCTACCGTGCGGGATATCTGTTCTTGTTTATGATGGCAGCGGTGTTCATGCTGCCGTGGGCTTTGTTCGTGTACGTGAGAACGCCGAAAGAAATGGGGCTCAGACCCCTCGGGCTCAAAACCGACAACGAAGCCCTGCTTGTCGATGCCGATCTCGATCGGGGCGTCTCCTTCAAAACCGCCCGCAGAAGCGTTCCGTTTTTCGTAATCATCATCATCGTGCTGCTGCTCTCGACCGGGGGCGGATACGAATCGAGCTTTAGCGGCTTTGCCGATGAATTCTTGGCGGGAACGCGATGGATGGCCGATGCCGCCATGATCGCCGCGATCATGCTTTCCGTCGACTGCGTGTTCGACTTCCTCGGCAACATTACCATAGGAGTCGTGATCGACCGATTCGGAACCAAACCCGCGCTCTACATCTGGCTCGGTCTCTACTCTTGCTTTTTCATCACCATGCTCTTCTTCGGCGGATCGCCTCTCGGCCTTTACGTCGCCGCCGCATTCTACGGCTTCAACGGATCGATCATGCGAAATGCCATCCCTCTGCTCATCCGCGATATCTTCGGGCCTAAAGACCATAGCAAGATCTACGGGGCGATCCAATCGGTCAAAGGGCTCACCAACGGCATAACGACGACGATGATCGCCGTGTTCTACGACATAGGCGGAAGCTATTACGGAACGCTTGTAATCGGGCTCGGTCTTCTTGCGCTCTGCTTCGTGTTCGTCGCCATCGCGCTTCGATACCTGAATCGGTTCCACTGGAGGGAAAACGCCTCGCAGCAGTGATCCGGAAACAGCCGAACAATCCGCAGGACCGCGAATGCGCCAGCTATTCTAAACAAATGTACCGTAGAAAGGAGACCGCTTATGTCGATGTGTTATGTTTGCGACCTGTGCGATGCGTGCGGAAAGGTCAGCAAGCTGAAGGAACTTGCGGGCAAACGACCGTGTCCATCGTGCAACGCCGAAGTAGCCGACAGGCAAGCAACAACCTGTCCGTCATGCGGCGCGAAGCTCCCGCCGCCTCTTCCCGACAAGCCGGGAGCCTGAGAAGCCCCGCCTGCCAACCGGGCATCAGGAGACGGGCGAACGGGGCGGATCCTTCCGCCGCCCACCGGGCATCCAACCGTCCGAGCATCGGGTGGCAAGCGTCCGAGCGTCCTGTAGGCAGCATCAAGCAAATAGGCGTTTAGGGCGCACACGCAACGGGCGAGCTCGCCTCGAAAGCCCGCGCTACGCCCCCGTTGGAGCAAGTTCGTCGGCTTCCGGCATAGCTTCGCCGCAGCCGCCTTTGGCGCGTTCTGCATCAAGGCGGGCGATCTCTTCCTTCGATAGCCCCTTCCACGTGGGCTCGACACCGTTTTTCCTGTCCTTGGACTGCGATATCAGACCGGGAACGATATAGGCCGCCCAGCAGGCGATCGCACCCCACAGGTTCACGCCGAGGAAATTCGCGTACGTTCCCTGGCCGATGTTCATGAAACCGAGCGACGCAGGCGCGACCGTATCGACGATGCCGAGCACCATGCCGATCCAAAATGCCAGTTGGAAACCGACCTTCGTCGGCTTGACCACGCCGTGCATGAGAAAGATCGGGCCCAATCCCATGATCATCGTGCCCGAGATGGTGGTCGCCGCGATGATGTTGGCGCCCATGATCATCGGCAGGTTGCCCACAATGCCGAAGACGACCATGAAGATGATGCCGATGATACGCGGGTTCGTCTGGGGCGTCACGCCGAGAATGCCCGGAAGGTCACGCGCGGTCAGCTTCGCAAGCGAGCTGAACGTCGAATCGAGCGTCGAGCCCGCCGTAGCTATCATGATGACGGCCATCAGGAAAAACGCGACGATGCCGAGGCTCTGCGCCACCACCACCGGCGCACTCGAGCCCGCGATGCTCATCCCGTTGACGTAGGCGTGCACGCCGATCAGCGAGAAGAGCACGATCGCCACGAAGCCCAACAGCCCGGCCACGATGAACGACTTGAGCATCTTCTTCTCTTCGCAGATGAACCCGCGATCGGTGAGTACCGCATCGTGAAAGCCGTACGAAAGGCACTGGAGCCCCGCGCCTATGATGAAGTCGACACCGCCCTCGAGCGACCACACGCCCGAGGTGACGTAGTCGACGGGATTGTCCTGCGGCACGACCCAGACGAGCACGACGATAAGCAGCACGGCGAACAGCGCGGCCTGGGCGATGTCGGTGATGATGGAGCCGCGCATGCCGCCCCAGCAGCAATACCCCACCGTAATGGCGGTGAACAGCAGGGCCGCAACGATGAACGGCGCCGAACCCGAATCGCCGTAGTAGGCACCCACGACCGAGGTGTTCGACCACACCTCGTTGAAGAGGCGCACGAGGATGGCCGCCGAAAAGCAGAACGCCGCCGCGACACCGTAGTGCTTGGTCAGAAAGCTCACCGTTCCCGTTGCCCCGAACCTGCGGCGCAAACGATAGAGGGCAAAACCGGTCAGGGGTATGCAAAGCCAGTACATGGCGTATCCGATGCCTCCGACAATGCCGAACTGCGCACCCATGTTGGCCGCATTGGTGACCGATTTCGCAAAGATCCATGCGATGAAGATGGATGCGGTGATCATCCACGGATTGGCGGCGCGTCCGTGCTTGTCTTCCCCTTTGAAGAACCCGCCCAAGCTGACGGTTTTCGGAGAAAGGAGAAACATGACGATGCCGTACACGATGAGAAATCCCCAGAAGAATATTCCGGTTGTCGAGTCCATTCCGTACATCCCTTCCTTATTGCTGCAGACTGGGATGAACAGCCGTCATCGCGTTTCGGAAGCCCGACGCCGGATACCGCGAAAATCCGATCACGGCTGCTCATATTATTATTGGATTATATCTAATAATATTGTTTTGCCAATAGAAGATTACATCTTTTACGTGCTGCCGCCCATCCGCTTCGCACAGCGTGCGACGTGACTACCTCGAGCGCCGGTCCATCGCTCGCACCCGATTGAACGGCTATTCCTGAACGAGCGTTCCCCCGCAGCTCGATCCGAACCCCGCAGCGCACGCGTAGCAGTGGTTGCCGAACTCGATCAACCGGGTAAGCGGCAAAGCGGAATCGTCAGCATAATCGAAGATGGTCAGATCGCGCCCGTCGCGCTTCTGCACGAGGCCGACGGCTTGGTTGAAATCGCAATCGTAGATGCGTCCGTCGTAGCCGACCGAGATCTGGTGGCGGCACATCATCGCCTCGCACGCTTCCGGGTTGAACGCGTCCATGAGCAGGTCCATGTAGCCGTCGAATCGATCGGTTGCCATAAGGTGGGCTCCGTAACGCCCGATCGGGTTGTTCGCAACAGCGAACAGCTTATCGAACACGATACCGAAATCCTTTGCGAGCCGATGCTTGTACACCCGCTCGAGTTCGTCCTGCTTCGGGGCGAGAACGGGCCATTGGGGATTGAACACCAGATCGAGCACCAGCCCCTCCCCGTTTCCGTACCCCTTCTCGTTAAGCCGCCTCAGCACGTCGAGCGATCCGGTGAACGCCCGCGCACCGCGCTGCTTATCCACCTGCGCAGCACTGACGTTCGGCAGCGACGCGACCACCTCGATGCCGAGCTCCGCATACCGATCAATCAGGTGCCCGTATCCCGGTTCAAGCAGAATGACCAGATTGCTCCTCACCATGACGTGCCCGACGCGCCGGGCCGCCTCGCGGATGAACCACTCGAAATCGGGGTTCATTTCGGGTGCGCCGCCGGTTATGTCGAGCGTCTCGATGCCGCGAGACTCCATCACGTCGAGAATCGCATCCATGCATGCGCGGCTCATCAGCTCGGTTCTGCCCGGCCCCGCTTCGACATGGCAGTGCTCGCAGGCGAGATTGCACAGCTTGCCGACGTTGGCCTGCACGGTACTCAGACGGGGAGCCGTTTTCAGATGATCGGGTTCGAGCATGTCTTCGAAGTACATGAGTCGCGCGAGCGCCAGCTCGACGTCATGCGCCGTCGCCCGCGTCCGAGGACGGCGAGACTCCGCCCGATACGTCGGACGAACCGAAAAACCGCCGAGAAGGGCGTCTTCGATGTAGTCGTCGGGACCCGCCACGATGCGGTCCCTGTACGAAACGGCCGCCGGGCTGGTTTCCGACCACAATCCATCGAACCATTTCACGTAAGCATCCTGATCGTACCTGAGCGGCACGGCCTCGATGTAGAGCCCCTCGTATTGAGCGCCGAACAGCGCGTCGGCTGCGGGGGTCGTCGCAACGCGGGTAGCGATGCCGAAGTTCTGGCCGGCGAAGTTGGGCAACCCCGCCGCCCCGTTGTTGATCACGACGCCGTCGGCAAGAGCCATCGCAACCGGCGAGCACGTATGCGTTGTGGCAAGCACATCGATACCGCTTTCCCGCATCCATCGCGACAGCTCGTCTTGTCTGATGGGATCCTGCAGCGATTCGCGCGAGCATCCCCAACCCCCGATAAGCCGCTCGTCACCATGCGTGATTCCGACCGTCCGCGATCCGACCTTCGCCGTCAAGGCGGCAGGGCGGTCCTGGAGCATATCGCGAAGTTCGGGGCGGTGGAACAGCGCCGTCGACAGCATTTTGTGAATGCGGTTCGAGCGGCTGACATCGGCATCCGGCGTGCAATCGGGATACGAGCAACCGCATCCCACGCCGATGTCGGTCTCCCTGCGAAGCTCCGCCTCGACGTTGCCTGCAAGCGGCACGTAGCGCGCTGCACGGCGTTCGATGATCTCGAAGTTCTCGGCCGTTTGATCGAACCAGTGAACGTCGCCGTTCAAAACCGCGCGAACCTCCCCCGACTCAGCCGAAACAAGGGCATCGAGCGCATCGAGTGCGAACGGATTGCCGTACACGCCCCCCACGACGAAAAGCGTGTCGCAGGAAAACGCGGGTTCGGCTCGAAACAGGCTCGGATCAAGCCGGTAGTCGATCGGACAGACCCTGCCCGCATCCTTGAAGTTGCGTCGTTTGCCGCCTGCCGCAGAACAGCCGCTCATGAAAATCTCCTTGCGTTTGAGCATCGGCGCTACGCGCCATAGTGGTGGTTCGATTAATATGAGATTACAGCAAGTATTTGACTATGTCTATGCGAATCTCGAAGGATCCACGGCAACGAGATGCCCATCGGCATCCTCGTACAGACACAGGCTCCCCTTCTTGTTCGAATAGAGGTGTTTGAACCGCGCGAAATCCTGAGGGGATTGCCCCGGAGCAGCTTCCTCGGACCGACCGTCCGCCGTTTGCTCAGATCGACCCGCTGAGCACGGATCGATGGAATCGGGGTGTTCCGACGCGCTTTCCTCGGCTTGCATCGAAGCAGATTCCGCCTGCACCTGCGGTTTCGCTCCCCTTAATTCGTCGAGGCTCGTTGCATCCTGCCCCAAAGCGGGGGTGGCGATCTGCTCGAAACCGAATACCGCATCGTCTGCGGGACGAGCGGTCGGAATGATGAAGGCCTCCGCATCGCGCTGCTCTCGCTGGGCGCGCTTCTCGGCGCGGCGCTTCTTCCTGAGCATGCCCTTGGTCTCGATGAAGGACCCGTCGATAACGGATGCTTCGGGCGCAATCGCTTCGGGGGCGGTCCCCCCGGAAGCGGAAGCGGCGGGATCCGCCGTCGGCTTCGGCTCGGCGTCCTCGCACGCGCAATACGCATCACACGCCGCATCGGACGATATGCGAGCACCCGGCTCAGGCTGCAGAGGATCCGTCGATGCGAATACGCGCGAATCGGACTTTGCGCCATCCGCCGCCGACGGCTGCTCGCCCACGGACGAAAGATCGCCCGCCGCCATCTCGTTCAGGTAGCGATCACCCTGCTGGATCTCGATTCCCGAGGGTATGACCTGACCTGTCATGCTTTCAGCAGCAACGCCGAACTTGTCGAGCACCCACGAGTTGGTACGCGCGATGGAAAGCAGCTCGCGCGCCCATTCCAAGCGCTGCTCCTCGGTGTGGTCGGCCTGCAGGAGCTTGGCGATCTCCGTCACGCGACCCCACGACATAGCGTCGACGTCTTCCTTCATGGACACGATCCTGTCGGCCTCGCGCATGATCTGCTGTTCGGCGCTTTTCCTAAACACGGTTTCCCTCTTTTCGCATAGGCGCCGATACGGCGTCGCCGTAATCGACATGCCAGAAAACAAGCCCTGCGGCCGGGGCGTTCTCGCCCGCTGCGCGGCGATCGCGCGCTTCGAGAACCTCGCCGACCCACGAAGGCTCGCGACGGCCCGTGCCCACCGCGACGAGCGTGCCTACGATCGTTCGCACCATGGAGTGGAGAAACGCGTTGCCGATCACCTTGACGACCGCGACCTCTTCGCCGAGCAGCTCTTCGCGGCCGATCGTGATCTCGGAAACGTTTCTGCAGGTAGGCTTCCCTTCGGCGGACACCGCCATGCAGAAGCTCTTGAAATCATGCTCACCCACAAGATAGGAGGCGCCTTCGGCCATGGCTTGGATGTCGAGGCGCCGCTTCAGGTGCCACACGCGGTCGGAAACGAGCACCGGGCGGTCGGCTCCCTCGTATATGAAGTACCGGTACTCCCGAGAGACGGCATCGAAGCGCGCCGAGAAGCCGAAGGAAGCCTCCCCGATGCGCTTGACCGACGCGCGATCGTCGATGAGGGCGTTCAGCGAGCGGGACAACGCGGAAAGCGGGCGCGAAGCGAACTCGTCTCCGCTCAGATCGAAGCTGACAACCTGACCGCGCGCGTGCACGCCCGCATCGGTTCTGCCGGCGCACGTCGTCTCGACGGGCCGGCCGTACAAAAGAGCGAGCGCGTCTTCGATCGACCCCTGCACGGTCAGCTGCCCCGGCTGGCGGGCGAAGCCCGAAAACGGAGCCCCGTCATAGGAGACCTCGAGCGCAACCGTATGTTCCATAACGTTTTCCATATCTTTCCAGTATAGAAGAAACGGCTGCCCCACATAGCGGAACAGCCGAATCGTCAGCATTTTGTGATGGCAGCGATGCCAATATACCCGCACACGGCTCTCGAAGACCCGAACAGCGCCGCTCGACACGCGCCGGCGAGGGGCGTATCCAACTCGATCCCGCCCGCGCACAATCGACGCCCGGCATCGGGCGCACAGCGACCTACGACGCCATCCAGACCGGCTTNACGCCGATGCCCTGGCTTCGCGCCCATTCGATGTACTCCTGCACGATGAGGAAGTAGGCCGGGAAGCCCTGCTGGATGATGATGCCGGCCTCGTAGTCGGCGCGCTCCTGCGCCTCGGCGGGTATGGGCTCACCGTAGCGCTTGACGAGGCCCTCCTGGATGCGCTTCTTGAAGTAGCTCTCCTCGGTCTCGCCCTCGGGCAAGGGGAAGCGCGGCAGGATCGAATCGCGCTCCAGCACGACATCGCACTTCTCCGCAACCTCGACGGTGGTGTCGCACGCCTCGGGGAAATCCTTGAGGGCTTCGCGCATCTCCTCTTCGGTCTTCATGTAGAACTGATCGTTCTCGAACTTCATGCGGTTCGTATCGTTGACCGCCGAGCCGGTGCCGATGCACAGCATGATGTCCTGCGCGCGCGCATCCTCCTGCACGAGGTAATGGAAGTCGTTCGTGGCGATGGTCTTGAGGCCCGCCGTCTGCGCGACCTTCGTAAGCTGGTGGTTGAGCTCGGTCTGCGTAAGGCCTGCGTCGGTTACGATGCCCTGGTTCTGCAGCTCGATGTAGAAATCGCCCGGCTCGAAGCAGCTCGCGAACTTCTTGGCCCATTCGACCGCATCGTCGAACCGGCGGTCGTCGAGCATCTTCGGGATGATGCCCGCGATGCACGCGCTCGAGCCGATGATGCCCTTGCCGTACTTCTCGAGCATCGAGAACGTGGTGCGCGGTTTGTAGTAGAAGTTATCGACGTGCGACTCGGATACGAGGCGCACGAGGTTGTGGTACCCCTCGTTCGTCTTGGCGAGCAGCAGCAGATGGTAGAGCTTCGGCTTGGTGTCCTTCCGCAGCTCCTCGTCGGTCGTGAAGTACACCTCGCACCCGTAGATGGGCTTGACGCGGATGCCGGTCTCGGCCTCGACGGCATCGCACGCATCGCACAGCTCGGGGACGCCGCTCATGACGCCGTGGTCGGTGACGGCAACGGCGGGCATGCCGAGTTCGGCGGCGCGGCGCACCATATCTTTGATGTGCGTTGCGCCGTCGAGCAGGGAGTATTCGGTGTGATTGTGCAGGTGAACGAATGCCATATCTTGTGCCTCTGTAAATTCTCGCATGCCTTCTCTGGTGTCGTCACCATGATAGCAGCTTACCGTCGCAACCGCTGAGGATAAAGCGTGGATTTTTATCCGATCAACCGATGGTGCAAGGCGCTCGACAGCATAGCGTGTCCCAACCGGCATCCGCCCGGCTGCCGAGAGAGGAGCGCGCCCAACCGACAACGTGCCCTTGCCGGCAGTGATGCCCTGCCCATCCGATCCCGGATCTCAACGCCCGCTTCCGCGTTGCGGTCTTCCCCTTCATCATGATATATAGTTTATTATATTACTTTCTCTATTTCATAACCCCATTTCAGATGTTGATTTGTGGCAAACTATGAAACATCTTGCCTTTATATATGCAAGATGTTATATTCTTCGCTTGTGCATGCACAGCATGCGGTGTACATACGACGAAGGAGACACATGCCGACGATCAAACGACCCCCAAAGCTCCTCCTCATAGCCCTTGCTGCAATGCTTGCATTCTGGGGCGTTTCCGGCGGATCCGCACTGGCCTCGACCGATGCGCCGGCGGCTCCGAACCCCTCGGCAACCGAGGAAGCAGCGCTCGGCGAACAGGCTGAAGGCGAACCGGGCGAAGCAGAAGACGATACAACCGAGAACCCGTCCGGCGAGACGGCGCTTGACCCCGAGCAGGCACCGCCTGCCGACAGCGCTCCAGGCATCGATGCGGAAGGCCTTGCCGGCCCCGCCGAGGCGAACTCGAACGAAGCGACGGCTTTGGCCGCAGACGACGACCAGACAGGCACCGAAGCCGAACTGCGCGCCGGGCCCATCTCGNGCGACGAGCGTGCCTACGATCGTTCGCACCATGGAGTGGAGAAACGCGTTGCCGATCACCTTGACGACCGCGACCTCTTCGCCGAGCAGCTCTTCGCGGCCGATCGTGATCTCGGAAACGTTTCTGCAGGTAGGCTTCCCTTCGGCGGACACCGCCATGCAGAAGCTCTTGAAATCATGCTCACCCACAAGATAGGAGGCGCCTTCGGCCATGGCTTGGATGTCGAGGCGCCGCTTCAGGTGCCACACGCGGTCGGAAACGAGCACCGGGCGGTCGGCTCCCTCGTATATGAAGTACCGGTACTCCCGAGAGACGGCATCGAAGCGCGCCGAGAAGCCGAAGGAAGCCTCCCCGATGCGCTTGACCGACGCGCGATCGTCGATGAGGGCGTTCAGCGAGCGGGACAACGCGGAAAGCGGGCGCGAAGCGAACTCGTCTCCGCTCAGATCGAAGCTGACAACCTGACCGCGCGCGTGCACGCCCGCATCGGTTCTGCCGGCGCACGTCGTCTCGACGGGCCGGCCGTACAAAAGAGCGAGCGCGTCTTCGATCGACCCCTGCACGGTCAGCTGCCCCGGCTGGCGGGCGAAGCCCGAAAACGGAGCCCCGTCATAGGAGACCTCGAGCGCAACCGTATGTTCCATAACGTTTTCCATATCTTTCCAGTATAGAAGAAACGGCTGCCCCACATAGCGGAACAGCCGAATCGTCAGCATTTTGTGATGGCAGCGATGCCAATATACCCGCACACGGCTCTCGAAGACCCGAACAGCGCCGCTCGACACGCGCCGGCGAGGGGCGTATCCAACTCGATCCCGCCCGCGCACAATCGACGCCCGGCATCGGGCGCACAGCGACCTACGACGCCATCCAGACCGGCTTTCCGAACAGATCCTGAATCTCGGAACGCATGACCTGGCTGCGGGCGTCCACGGTAACGGGAAGCTCCGCCCTGAACTTTCGCCCGTCGGCCTGGCTGATGAACAGCACCACCCCGTCGCGACCCGGATATGATTTCAGGATGCGGTTCAAGCGCATCGACGTGTTCTGGTCAAAATCCGACGAGGCGATCTTCAGCTCGAGATGCGAGGGGCGCACATCGTCCTCCGAAAGCTCGATGACCTCCATCTCGTAGGCGATGAGCTGGTTGCCGCGATCGCTGTGCTCGAACTTGCCCTTCACCTTGACGATCGCGTCTTCCTGGATCGCCTCGGCGTTGTCGTCGTACTTGAAGCAGATGGCGTCCACATGCCCCGTCGTATCCTCGAGCGTGAACGTGGCCATCTTCGTGCCGCGCTTCGTGAGCTTGGTCACGACGGTCGACACCATGCCGACGAACGTCGCGCTCGCGATATCCTTCTCGCGATCGGCCAGGTCGCCCAGCGAGAATTTCGTCATGCTGGAGATGAGCCCCTCGTACGGGCGCAGCGGATGGTCGGACACGTAGATCTTGAGGATCTCCTTCTCGTAGGCGAGCTTGGTGCGCTTGTCCCATTCGACGTTGTCTGGCTCGGGAATCTCCTCCTTGAAATCCGAATCGGGGTCGTCGGCGAACAGGTCGAACATGCTCACCTGTCCCATATCGCGGTCCTTCTGCCGCTTCGAGGCGCCCTCGAGCAGCGGCGTCTCCTCGATGAAGTACATGAGCTGCTTGCGGGTGTACCCCGTCGAATCGAACGCGCCGGCCTTGATGAGCGCTTCGAGCGTCTTGCGGTTGTAGGCCTTCGAATCCATGCGGTTCACGAAATCGTGGAGCGACGAGAACCTTCCGCCCTTCTCGCGCTCGCGGATGATCTCCTCGGCCACCTTCTCGCCGACGCCGCGCACGCCCGCCAAGCCGAAGACCACGCCTTCGTCGGTCGGCGTGAACTCGAGGTTCGACGCGTTGATGTCGGGGGGTAAAACCGGGATGCCCGAACGGTTGCAGCTGGCAATGTACTTGATCAGGCGGTCCGAGTTGCCCATGTAGGACGAAAGCACAGCGGCCATGAAGTCGTGTGGGTAGTACGCCTTCAAAAACGCCGTGCGCATGACCAGGATGGCGTAGGCCGCCGAGTGCGACTTGTTGAACGCGTACTTGGCGAACTTCTCGGCGTCTTCCCAGATCTGCTTGGCGATATCGAGCGAGAAGCCGTTCTCGACCGCGCCGTTGTTCCAGTCTTCCTGGAGCTGGCGCATGATGTCGAGCTTCTTCTTGCCCATGGCCTTGCGCAGCTTGTCGGCCTTGCCCGCCGAGAACCCGCTCATGGCCATGGAAATCTGCATGATCTGTTCCTGGTAGACCATGGTGCCGTAGGTTTCCTCGAGGATCGGGCGCAGGCGGTCGTCGTAGTAGTGGACCGACGTCTTGCCGCTCGCCACCTTGATGTAGTCGTCGACCATGCCCGACTCGAGCGGGCCCGGACGGTTGAGCGCGATCGAAGCGACGATGTCGGAGAAGCGCTTCGGGGGAAGACGCGCGAACAGGCTCACGTACAGGGCGCCCTCCACCTGGAAGAGCCCGTCCATGTTGCCCGAGCGCATGAGCTCGAACGCCTTCTCGTCGTTGATCGGGATCTCCTCGGGCACGATATGCTCGCCGAAGCGCGCCTCGATGTTGCGGCAGGCGCGGCTGATAACGCCGAGCGTGCGCAGGCCGAGGAAGTCCATCTTGAGAAGGCCCAGATCGGGCGTGTAGTGCCCATCGTATTGCGTGATGATGCCGCCGCCCTTGGTGTCGCGCTTCATGGGAACGTGGTCGGCCATCGGATCGCGGCAGATGATCGTCGCACACGCGTGCACGCCTTCGCCGCGGACGTGGCCCTCGATGGAAAGGGCTGCGTCGAGCACCTGCTTGACGTCTTCCTCCGTCGAATAGGCCTTCTTGAGGTCGGGGTTCTTCGCGAGGGCGTCGCTGATCGTGATGCCGAGCTCGTCGCCGATGAGCTTGGCGATGCGGTCGCCTACGCCGTAGGGGTAGTCGAGCACGCGCGCGGCGTCGCGCACGGCGTTCTTCGCCTGCAGCTTGCCGAACGTGATGACGCCCGACACGTGATCCTCGCCGTACACTTCCTTGATGTGCTCGATGACCTCGCCACGGCGCTCGTCCTCGAAGTCGACGTCGATATCGGGCATCTCCACGCGCTCAGGCGAAAGGAAGCGCTCGAACAGAAGCCCGTTCGAAAGCGGGTCGAGGTCGGTGATGCCCATCGCGTAGGCCACGATGGCGCCAGCGGCCGAACCGCGGCCGGGGCCGACGCCGATGCCCTGGCTTCGCGCCCNAACAACAAGAGCACGATCAGCGACCGCAGCGTCGGGGGCGGCGGCATATACGTAACCGACGGCTCCCTTACGATGTCGAGCGGACTGGTCGGCAGCAACACCGCAGGCAACGGCGGCGGCATCAACCTCGTGAGCAGCTCCACCTTCACCATGACGGGCGGTACTATCAGCAGCAACACGAGCACCGTCAACCAAGGCGGCGGCGTACTCGTTGCTGGAGGCAGCTCGTTTACCATGAGCGGCGAAAGCCTTATCGAGAAAAACGAGAGCGACCGCGGCGCGGGCGTCAACGTGCTGCAGGACGGATCGTCCTTCACCATGAACAGCGGAACGATACGTGCGAACATCGCCGGCATCCATGGCGGCGGCGTGCTTGTGAACGGCGCCGGCAGCTTCATCATGAACGGCGGCGTCATCGGCGGCGACAGCGCTGCCGACGCCAACACGGCGGAATCGGGCGGCGGCGTGTGCCTGTACGCCGACTGGTCGGGTCGCGACATAACGTTCACCATGACAGGCGAGAGCCTCATCAAGAACAACACCGCCGAGCAGGGCGGCGGCCTCAACCGCTACAATACGGCGAGCGCGACCATCGAAATGCGCGACAACGCAACGATCACCGAGAACCATGCGGATGTCGGCGGCGGCGTGTACACGAGCGGCGGAANCCAACCAGACCGAGCTCCAAGACGCCATGTGGGACATCCCCGTCGGCACGGCAGGTACCATCGAGCTGCAGAACAGCTTTACCATATCGGGCACCATCGACGCCCCCTTCAATCGGGTCGTCACATTGACCTCGAAAGACGGCAACACCTTTACCATCACGCAGGCAACGGCGAATGCGCGCCATTTCAAAGTCGACGGCAGCAGCTCCACCTACAACATGTCGCTCATCCTCGAGAACGTCGTGCTCGACGGCGGCACCGTCGGCGGCGGCGTGCTCGTCGACGGCAAAAGGGGCACGCTCACCCTGAAGGCGGGCGCCACGATCCAGAACTGCACGAGCAACGTCGCCGGCGGCGCCGTGCGCGTGAATCGCGGTGCACTCGTGATCGAAGGCGGCACCGTCAGCAACAACAAGAGCACGATCAGCGACCGCAGCGTCGGGGGCGGCGGCATATACGTAACCGACGGCTCCCTTACGATGTCGAGCGGACTGGTCGGCAGCAACACCGCAGGCAACGGCGGCGGCATCAACCTCGTGAGCAGCTCCACCTTCACCATGACGGGCGGTACTATCAGCAGCAACACGAGCACCGTCAACCAAGGCGGCGGCGTACTCGTTGCTGGAGGCAGCTCGTTTACCATGAGCGGCGAAAGCCTTATCGAGAAAAACGAGAGCGACCGCGGCGCGGGCGTCAACGTGCTGCAGGACGGATCGTCCTTCACCATGAACAGCGGAACGATACGTGCGAACATCGCCGGCATCCATGGCGGCGGCGTGCTTGTGAACGGCGCCGGCAGCTTCATCATGAACGGCGGCGTCATCGGCGGCGACAGCGCTGCCGACGCCAACACGGCGGAATCGGGCGGCGGCGTGTGCCTGTACGCCGACTGGTCGGGTCGCGACATAACGTTCACCATGACAGGCGAGAGCCTCATCAAGAACAACACCGCCGAGCAGGGCGGCGGCCTCAACCGCTACAATACGGCGAGCGCGACCATCGAAATGCGCGACAACGCAACGATCACCGAGAACCATGCGGATGTCGGCGGCGGCGTGTACACGAGCGGCGGAACCAAGACCACCTTCGACATGTACGGAAAGAGCTCGATCCACCACAACACCGCAGTTCGCAGCGGGGGCGGCGTCGATTCGATCTCCACCGAGTTCACGATGCACGACCAAACCTCCATCCGCCACAACACCGCAGGGGGCTGGGGCGGCGGCATCGCCTGCTGGAGCAACGAGCTGTTTACCATGAACGACGAAAGCTCGGTGCACCACAACGCGACCACCTCGAGCGGCGGCGGGGTTTCGGTATCCAACCGAGCGGGCATGGTCATGAACGACCAGGCGACCGTCGTCGACAACACGGCGGCGGAAAACGGCGGAGGCATCTTCACCGAGTACTCGGCCGCCACAACAACGAACCCCTCATCGCTCGTCATGAACGGCGGTACGGTTGCGCGCAACACCGCGCTCGGCTCGGTTAAGGGCGGCGGGGGCATCTTCTTCGACGGCCAGTCGGATCGAAGCGTCACACTCACCATCGGCGGCGACGCGGTCATCGTCGACAACGCGGCGCCCAACGGCCACGGCGGCGGCATCTACAGCAACGAGCCGTACTGGGGCCAGATGGTCATCGGGTCCGACACCGTATTCGAGCGCAACACCGCTTCTGCTGCCTACATCCCGCCGACGACGGTGTTCGACGACTACCCCTCGATCGAGTTCGCGAGCATCAGCATCGGCGGCCTCGTTCCCTACCACCCGCTCAACAACTACGACATCAACTTCACCGGCGGCACCCCCACGAACGTCTACCGCGTGACGTATTACGGCAACGGCAACAACGGCGGCGAAGCTCCGCCGAGCCAGCTCTACGCTGCGGGTGTCACCGTAACGGTGTCCGACGAGGGTACGCTCACCTTGACCGACCACGACTTTCTCGGATGGAACACCTCCTCTACCGCAACCGATGCGGAGTACGAGGCAACCGACACGTTCCCCATGCCGGCACGAGACGTGGACCTCTACGCCGTCTGGAAGGCGACGCCCCCGACGCTCTACACGGTGACCTACCACGGAAACGGCCATAGCGCGGGCGACCCGCACCCGAGCGCGCAGTACGCCGCGGGAACGCCCGTCACCGTACTCGACGAGAACACGCTTGAGCGCACCGACCACGAGTTCCTTGGATGGCACACCGATCCGACGAGCGAGACGGCTCTGTACTCGCCCACCGGCATGTTCAACATGCCTGCCAACGATGTCGACCTCCACGCCATCTGGAAGGCCAAGGCTCCCGTCCTCTATACCGTGACTTACCACGGAAACGGCCACAGCGCGGGCGACGCGCCCGCAAGCAGCCAGCATGCCGCAGGGGACACGGTCACGGTATCCGGCAAGAACACGCTCGTGCGCGACGGCTACGAGTTCGTCGGATGGCACACCGACCCGGCGAGCGCAACGGCGCTGTACGGCCCCGGTGGTACGTTCCCCATGCCGGCCAACGACGTGGATCTCTATGCCATCTGGAAGGCGATCGACCCCAGCGGCCCGCAGGACCCCGATCCGAAGGATCCCGAGAAGCCCGGCAGCGACCCCTCAGGCAAGACGCCGACCTCGAGCAAAACGGGAAGCTACGCAAAGATGGCTCGGACAGGCGACGAGATGAGCATACTCCCCTTCGCGGCCGCAGCATGCGCGAGCTTGCTTGTAGGCGGCGGAGCCTACGCGATGGTAAGGCGCCGCAACCACTAGATCGGACCCCAATCGGCAGCCCGGCAAAACGCAGGCAACGTCAAGGAGCCGCAGCATGCACGCTGCGGCTCCTTTCGTTCGCACGAGAAGCACCGTCGAGTCGAGGGATGCCGGACCCAAGCGGTGCGCCGAACGCCGAGGGCGCGCCCGTTTGAGCGAGCCATCGCCTCCTTACCGAACTCCGTAGCGCTCGTAATAGGCATCGAGCGCCTCTTTCACCGTTTCGTCTATGACGACCTTGCCCTGGCATTCCCGATTGAACAGGTACTCGGTCACCTCGTCCATGGTGACGATGGCTGCGGTGGGAAACCCGTAGCGCTCGCGCACTTCGTCGAGCGCGCACACCTCGCCGCCCTTGCCGACCTCCATGCGGTTGAGCGACACCATGAGTCCCTTGATGTCGACATCGGCTTGCGATTTGAGGATGGGATAGGTCTCCTCGATCGACTTGCCCGAGGTGGTCACATCCTCAACCATGACGACGCGGTCGCCGTCCTTCAGGTTGCTCCCGAGCAAAATGCCCGTGTCCCCGTGATCCTTGACCTCTTTGCGGTTCGAGCAGTACCGTACCTCTGCGCCGTACAGCTCGTGTATGGCCATCGTGGTGATGACCGAAAGCGGAATGCCCTTGTACGCTGGACCGAACACCACGTCGAACTCGAGCCCGAACGCATCGTGGATGGCACGAGCGTAGCATCGGCCGAGACGATGGAGCTGCGAACCGGTCACGTAGGCTCCCGCGTTCATGAAGAACGGGGATTTCCTCCCGCTCTTCAACGTGAAGTCGCCGAACTTGAGCACTCCGCTTTCCACCATGAACTCGATGAACTCCTGCTTGTACTGCTCCATGCGACTCCGCCCTTCGTTTCCGTTCTTTTCCGATTTAGATACCGGCCGATCATGGGATCGCGCCCAACGGCCACGATCCCATGATACAAGACCGGACGGCGCAACGCATCAGTTTATCCGCTCGCCGTCGCAGCGCCCATGTCCCACAGCGGAAACGGCGGATTGGCGAGCGGCTTGGTCGCGATCGACATCAGAAGTACGCTGTTATCGTCGGCGGCAATCCTGTTCGACACGATCTTGCCGCACGACGAGCAGCGGTGGATGAGGGCCCATTCCCCGTTCTTGCGCACCCAAACGCCGATGGGTTCCATGACGCCTTTGCACAGCGATGCCCGGTCTCCCGGCCGGTTGTCCACATGCAGGCTCGAGAGGCAATGCGGGCAGTGGTTGCGATGGTCGCTTCCTGCATGTTCCGGCACCACCACGCTTCCGCACACCGCGCAGGTGAAGCTCTCGGTGCAGGCCTGCGTACGGTAATCGGGCCGATCGCGGGATACGCGTTCGGCGTTCGGCGCGTTTCGGCTATCCGACATCCCGTGTTCGATCTGCGCTGGAGCACGGTCGATCCGTACCGGCGGGCGCCCGGTCTTGGGTGCCGTACGGTCGGCTTGCTTCATTTGGCGTACGAGCTTGGAGAGGTTCTTCTCCCACTGCCGTTTGTCTCGCAGAAAGCCCTCCTTGTCGTCGGCAAGGCGCGTTTCGATCTTGAGCTTCAAGTAGCTCTCCCAGCGCTCGGGCGCAAGGCTTCCATCGCGTATGGCCTCCGCTATCGCGCAGCCCGGCTCGCCGTCGTGGCGGCAATCGCTGAACCGGCATTGGCCGAAGTAGCTCTCGACGTCGGCGAAGCCCTGGCTCAACCCCTCGTCGGCGTTCCACATGCCAAGCTCGCGCATACCGGGCGTGTCGATCAGCATGGCTCCGTTTTCCAGAAGCATCAACTGGCGATGCGAGGTCGTATGCCTTCCCCGTCCGTCGCTTTCGCGAATCTCGCCTGTGGCCATAAGCTCGTCTTCCGAAAGGGCGTTCGCCAAGCTCGACTTGCCGACGCCCGACGATCCGAGCAGCACGATCGTCTTCCCCGGTTCGAGGTAGCGGTCGAGCGCACCGAGACCCGAACCCGTCTTGACGCTGATGGCGCACACGTCGACGCCGAAAGCGATGCTCTCCGCAATCTGCACGTGCGTCGACGCGTCGCCGACGCAATCCGCCTTGGTGAGAACGACGACCGGCGCCGCACCCGATTGCCACGCAAGTGTCAGGTAGCGCTCGAGCCTGCGCTCGTTGAAATCGCGGTCGAGCGCCTGCATGATGAAAACGTAGTCGAAGTTCGCAGCGATAGCCTGCTCGCCGTGACCCGACGACGAGGGGTCGCGCCTCGCGAAGAACGTCGAGCGCGGCAGCGTTTCGCGTATCCTGCTTTCACCGTCGCCCGCCCAATCCACCATGACGAAATCGCCGACGGTGGGATAGTCGGCCTCGGATGTGCGGTATGAGCCCTGCTTGAGGTGTGCCAGGCCGCAACCCTTATCGCAGACGATTTCGAACAGCCCTCTGTGAACTGCGGTGATTCGTGCGGGTATTCCCTGTATGTTCTCGGGTCGGCAGCGTGGGTCGAACCCGTAATCCTGTATGTTCATTGGTTGGTGCTCCTAGATTCACTAGCATTGCGTTCAACGTCGTTCCTTTCGAATGCTGCTTTCCAGGGCCTCATACAAAACGATCCCGCAACCGCTGCCTTCGCAAGGGGTATGACGAGATCGTCGGTATACTCAGGGTGTCTTCGATGCATGCGCAGCGCCAGCGGGCGCCTGCGATGCGGGAAACGCGACAGGGATGCAAAAGGCGGTGGATGGGCGCGCCGAGCGTTCTCGGGCATACGCGGATCATCCTCGGTATGAGGTTTTAGAGGAAAGCGACCTTTATAACCGCCGACATCAAGCAATCCTTTTCTAGCGTTTACGCGTTCGTGAGTGAATCTTATGACCGCATATGGTAACAGGTTGCATGCTGAATGGCAAGGGCGACGCACGAGGAAACCGCGAAGTGCGGGCGAGTCTCCGCGCTTCGCGGGCGGCAAATCCCCGACCGCCCGCCTACCGGTAGGCACATCACCCCCGAAATGGTACTCTCATATATGAGGAAACGACGCGCAATTTGCCAGTAGGAACGAGGGCTTCGTGAAAGAAAAATCGAACGGGTCGAAGGTCGGCAAGCGACTCAGAATCGCCCTGCTCGTGCTCGGCGTTGCGATATTGGCCGCTTTCGCAACCCTCATCCCGACGCTCTCCCCCGAAACGCCCGGTATGAAATCGATAGGGGGCGCGTACGTAACCGTGTATTACGAGCGGGAGGAAGCGGCGGCACAGGATGTTTTCACCCTGATGAATGCCCAGAGCGAGCATATTGCAGAAATGCTCGGGTTCGATTCCCCACAAGACATCAAGGTGTACGTATACGACGATCAGAGCACATTCCAAACCAAGAAGTACGGCCTGGTGGCATTGCTGCTGAACATGGATTGGTACATCGGGGACAATCGGGGAACGAACGTGCTGCTGACCTCCCCCGCAAACCCCGGCAGCGCGCACACCTACGACAGCGTGAAAAACTCGGGGCCGCATGAAATGGTGCATGCCTACAATTCGCTGCTGAACAAGGACATGTCGCTTTGGGTCAACGAGGGCCTCGCGCTCTACCTGGCGAACGGCGACCCCCGAGACGATCTCTACAGCACGAGTTACTTCGTTCCCAGCATCGAGCAAACGCATACGTTGAACCCCGTCGAGTTCAACGAGGTCGGCGGCTACGATTTCGCCTATACCTACATCGAATACTTGGACGAGACGTTCGGGTGGGAGCATGTCGTGTCGTTCGCCCGAACGAACGACTATCTCGATGCGTTCGGCGAAGACGAAGCCTCCCTCTATGACGGGTGGGTCGACTTCCTGAAAACGAACTACCGCTAGCACAGCCGTCCACGATGGGTAGGCGCACTCGGCCCGCGCTGACCCATCGTGCCTCGCCCCGGGACCGCAACGGCTTGTCGTGCCCCACTCCGTCTCGACAAGCCCCGCTGCGCAAGCCGAAACCCGCCGAAAAGGCAGTGGACACGCCCCCCCCCGGTATATAATCGAGCTGCAAGCAATCTTCCTCATCCTGAAAGGATACGCTCGTGCTCTTCGGTGCGCTCATCATCGACCTGCTCTTCATCGGCCTTGGCGCGCTCATGCGCTATACCGCCTTCGATCCGAACCCCGCCTTCGGCTACCGCACGACGCGCTCCATGCAGAGTCCCGAGGCGTGGGCGTACGCGAACCGGAAAGCCGGATCGCTCATGGCCATCGTCGGCCTTGTCGGCCTCGCGCTGTCGATCGCCACCGCCGTGATCGATGCCGCCACGCCGCTCACGACGACCGATGCGGGCTTCGCCGTAGCGTCGTTTCTGTACGTGGGGGTACCGCTCGTCGGCATCGTGGCCGTCATCCCCGTGGTAGAGCGGGATCTCAAAAAGCTGTTCCCCAGCGACGCCGCAGCGTCGACCTTTCCCGACGAAGCAACGCCGTCCGCATCCGCCGCCGCCCCCGCAAGCGTCGCAATCCCTATGAGCACCGCCCGGAAAGTCCTGTTCGGTGCTCTGTGCGTCCTGCCTCTCATCATCGCGGCCTGCGGTTTCGGCGCGTTGCCCGACACCGTCGCCGTCCACTTCGACGCAAGCGGACCCGATGGATGGGCGCCGAGAACCCAGGTGTTCCTCTTCGCCGCGATCATGGCGGCGAGCAACCTTGTACTCGCCTGCGCGTACCGCGTATTCTTGCGGCGGCAGACAAGTGCGCGAAGCCGCACTTCGGATGTGCTGGCCTTCGTCGCTTTCGCAGTCTGCATGCTCATCGCAAGCGCCGCTGTGCTCTACATCGTGCTGTTCAACATCGGGTAGGCGCGCCGACGTAGGGAAAACGTCAGGGCCCGTCGGAACGTCTCCGTCTTGCAAGATCTGGAACAGCACGGTTTTCTCGGCTGCGCGTCCGTCCTCGCGAGGCAAGCGCGAGCTGGCGCATACCGATATCGGTTCGGGGGCGGACGGGGCTGTTTCTACGGGTTTTTGACGATTGTGCTGCGTCCGGAGCCCGCCTGCAAGCCGGCCGGCTTCTTGCCAGCAGCATATTGCCTGGTCGCGGGGTTGTCCCGATTCGACCTCTTTCAAGGCTCGCCTTCAAGGGCGTCGAAAGCCGCCCCTGACGGGTCTTGAACGCAACATAATCGGCAAAAACCCGTAGACGAGGGCGATTCCGCCGTTGAACCAGGATCGACGCGCCCTCGCGGAGCGCCCGACAGCGGGCCGGCGTTCCGAAGTCGCACGCGGGCGCATGCCGATATCGGTTTGGCGGCGAATTTACGCATATGCCGTAAAACGAGCCCGATACGCCAAGCTCAGCACGCCGAAGTCGGTTTCGGGCGGCATCACGCCGCCCGAACTACGCGCTTCCCAACGAGCTTCCCGGCGGTTTGAAGGCCGGAACCCTCGATTCTCCCTTGTCGAGTGCTGCGAGAAAGCGCTCTTCCATAATGCGGTTGCGCGTGTTCCACGTCGCACCCGCTACGGCGTCGATCAGGTCCTGCACCTCGTCCTCCGAAGCGTTCGACCCGTTGACGAGGCTCTCTTTCGACCGCTCTAGCCCCATCTCGGCATCGGCCTCATTGCCCCGCGGCCCGAGCGCGCCCTGCGGCCCCCGCTCGAAAGAGGGAGCCGCAGGGGCTTCGACAGCCGCGGAACCTGCAGAACCTGCGGAAGCCGCACCACGCGCGGGATTCCTGGAATCCGCGGGGGCTGCACCCGAAGCCGTATCGATATGCAGCCGATCAGGCATGGACGGCCTCGTCGGTTACTGCATCGGGCGTCTTGGCAAAGCGGTCGGCCGGTTTCACGCAGAGCTTGGCCAAGCCGCCTGCCGCAGGATCGGAAAGAAACGCCACGATCACGATGGTCGGCCAGAACTGAATGCAGAGCGCTGCGAATCGGTCGAACAGGTTCACCGGATCGACAAGCCCCGTCATCGGGTTCACAGCCTCGGTAATGCCCACGCCCGTCATGAACGCCGTCATGACGATGCCGAGCACGAACATGATGAGCGTGCTGAAGAAGATGTTCTGGACGATGCGGAAGCCAAGTGTGCCGGGTTTCGCATCGTAGTACTCGGCCGCGGCACCCGCGATGCGGGCGAGCGGGATGACCGCCGTCACCACGAACGAGGTGACGAATGCAATCGCAAAGCTCATGAGGAAGAACATGGGATCGATGTGGGCGATTCCCTGCGCAAAGGTGAGCGCAAGGCAGAGTATCGCCGCAACGATCAGGGAGAAGAACAGACCGTAGAAAATATAGTACTTCTTGCTGTACATCGCCGATCTCCTTGTCCTCGGATGCGGTCGTTTCCGCATCCGAAATCCGTTGACGGGATGCGCCGCGCCCGAACCGAACGGCCTGGACGCATCGCCCGACCCCCAGGCTCGGCGGGCACGCCGCGCCCGGGGCATTCGTGCGGGCACCGAACCGAAGTCCGGCACCCGATCGCGCGCATTCGAGCCTATGCGACCACGAAGAGCGTCTTCTGCTTCGCATCAAGTTGCTGGTTCAGCTCGTCGAGCGGGCCGAACTCGATGCACTTCGACTGGCAGTGCTGCACGCAGGTGGGCACCTTACCCAGCCCCCGGCGTGCGGCGCACGTGTCGCACTGCTTGGTCGGGATGGGCAGATACGAGAACTGCCAGTTGTTGTCGGCTTCGTCTCCGATGGGCCACGGGCCGATCTTCACGACCTGGATACCGGTCTGGCCGACGGGCAATCCATGCTCCATCTGGCAGGCGATCTCGCAGGAGTGGCAGCCCGAGCACCACTGGGCGTCCACGAGGATTCCGAATTTAGCCATGATTACTCACCGTCCTGTACTTTGTAGATCTTGCAGATCGAGCTCTTGTAATTGGATCCGAATCCGCTCTTGCCGGGGATCCAGGGCAGCGTGTTGTTGATGTTGAGGTCGAACACGTCGTAGAACTTCTCGGGATCTCCCTCGGGGAACCACCAACCGTGGTCGCACGACACGATGCGACGATCCATGATGGGGGTGAGCTTCGCCTTGCGCTTGGCACGTCCCATCGGGCCCTCCATCCACACCCAGTCGCCGTCTTTAATGCCGTACTTCTCGGCGGTCTCAGGATGGATCTCCATGAGCGGCCAGGGGCGGTAGTGGCGCATACGCTCGATCTGACGATGCTCGGAGTGGAACATACCCCAGAAGCGCGCGCCGCTCGTCATGACCAAGGGGAACTCGTCCATGAGCTCGGGAGTCGACGTCGGTCCGGGCTCGGGTTCCTCGAAGTACGGAAGCGGATCGAGGCCGGCCTGGTTGTAGAAGTTGCTCCACAGCTCGATGCGGCCGGTCGGCGTGTTGAAACCGGGCTTGCCGTCGGCGCGAAGCTTGCCGGTCTTGTAGCGGTAGTACTCGATGGGCTGGTAGGCCGGAGCCACTTCCTGCAGCTCTTCGAACGTCATGTCGGTAGGCTTGAGCATGTCGGTGTACATCTCGTCGACGTTGTCCCACGGCCAAGCCTCGGGGTTCCACATCTTGCCAAGCTCGAGGTTGATCTGCATGTCGGATTTGCACTCGCCCACATCGGTCACCTTGTTGATGGTGCTTCCGCGTTGCGCGCCCGATACGAACGCGATGCCGTTCCTTTCGGGGAACGTCTGGGCAGGCAGGACCACATCGGCCAATGCGGCGATCGTCGGGGTCTTGAACAGGTCGACGACCACGATGAAGTCGAGCTTGTTGAGCGCGTGGTACAGACGCTGCGGATCGGCGCCCATGCAGGCGATGGGATTCGTGGTCTGAAGCCAGGCGCCGTGGATCTCGTAGGGAACGCCGGTCTCGATGGTCTTCACCGTCTCGTCGGGCTGCGATACCGCGAAGCCGAAGTTGTAGAGCGGGTAATCCTGGATGCCGATGCGCTTGGCCTCCTGCTCGGGTCCCAGCACCTCGCGGCCCCAGCCGCCGGCAACCGAGAGGATCTCGGGAGCCACGATCATGCCGCCCGGGCGCTCCATGTTGCCCGTGATCTCCCAGAGGGCGAGGATTGCCTGGCCGGCGGGCATGGCCTCGCGGGTCATGTCGACGGCGACGCCCCATTGCAGCGTCGAGTTCTTCGCGTTACCGAGCATGCGGGCCGCCTTGATGATGAGATCTTCGGGCACCCAGGTGATCTCGGAAACGCGCTTCACGTCGAACTCGGCGGCGCGCTCTTTGAGCTCCTCGAAGCCGTAGCACCATTCGTCGACGAACTCGTGGTCGTAGAGGTCCTCGTCGATGATGACCTTCATCATGCCGAGGGCGAGTGCAGCGTCGGTACCGGGGCGCACGCGCAGGTGCAGCTCGGATTTCGAAGCGAGCCACGTGACTTTCGGATCGACCGTCACGAGCTTCATGCCGCGCTTCATAAGGTCGATGACCCAGTGGCCGTAAAAGCCTTCGATGTTGGACTTGAGCGGATAGTTACCCCAGATGAACATGACCTCGGGCACCTCGTAATCGGGATGATCGTAGCGCTCGGGGAACTGCTGAGCGGCATCCGGAATCCACGGATGGCCCGTCGTGGCAGCCATGCCGGCGATGCGCGGCAGATAGCATGCCTGGCCCGAAAGCAAACCCGTGTAGTTGGGCGATCCGAACGACCAGCACAGACGCGTGATGTAGGCGGCGATGTCGCGGCCGGTTCCCTGCGCGAAGATGACGGATTCGGCGCCGTACTTCTCTTTCATGTCCATAAACTTCTCGGTGATGAGCTCATAGGCCTCATCCCACGTGATGCGCTCCCAGATATCTTTGCCGCGGTCCTTGGGGTCGCGCTTCATAGGATACTGCAAGCGCTCTTTGTGGTTGGTCACCTCGGGCACGTCGAGGCAGCGCATGCACAGACGTCCGTCGGTCCACGGATCCTCGGGATCGCCCTCGCATTTGACGAGCTTGCCATCCGCATCGGTGTACATGATGACGCCGCAGCCTAAATGGCAACCCGGGCCCGTCCATGCGCATCCGCGTGTGACGTCGTAATCCCCCTCGCGATAGCGGAACGGCTTTTCATGGTCTACCAGTCTGTAATCGGTTTCCATTCCTACCTCCTCAAGCTTCCTTCTTCGTCTTGCACGATTTTCGAGGCCCCCGCAGGCGCGGATCGCCTCGAATCCGAAGGCCCAAGCGGCCGATCGTCAGATCCGCCGCTGCGCACCCTCAACTTGTCATTACTCTAGAGACCGTCTATCATGAATGCCATCGACCGATCGAATGGTTTTAACGGGGGAACATGCAAGACGAGCCTATGGAAAAAAGCATGAGTGAAAACGTTTCCCCACGTCAATCGGCATCATCTGCATTCCTGCTCGTCGCTGTCGGGGGCTTTTCCCTCTTTTGGGCAGTCTTTCTTTCCATGCTGATGCGCAACTCATTTCTCGATGTGGACATCGAGAACCTCTGGTATCACCTCGTGTTGAGAATCGCCTTCTTCATCGGATTCGGAGCCTGCAGCTTCGGGCTGTCCCGAACACCCGAAGGAGCCATCGGAACCGGGCAGCGTCGTATCATGACGGTGTTCGCCATCCTGTTCTCGGTCATCGCGGCGGGCTCGTCGGCATCGTACTTCGTCACGCAGACGGCCCATCCGCTTGCATTCGATTTCATCGTGTGGGGCCTGTCGGGAACGGGGCTCTGCTGCCTGTTCTTCCTCTGGATAGAAACGGTGACCGCCGTCTCGCAATCGTCGATCGTGAAATGCCTCGCGCTCTCCGTCGTATGCGGCTGCGGCTTCTATCTCGTGATCACCATGCTCCCCTCGCCCTTCAACATCGCCATGCTGGCGATCTGCCCGCTCATCAGCCTCGGCATCCTCAAAACCCTTCCGAGGGAGCCGGAAAACCCGCCCGCCGCAGACAGCGCGCCTGCAGGGCCTGCGCTTTCAGCGGATCAAACCGTCGAAAACGCAACGAACCTCGAGGCGATCCCGCTCACCGAGTCGAAGAAGAACGCGCGTCTGTCGTGGGCATTCGGGGCGATCTACGTGATCTACGGCATCGTTTTCGGCCTTGGATCGGGCTCGGTCACCCAGATAGCGGGCGATGCGACCCTGTTCGTCGGCATCGCGGCGCTCGCAGCTCTCGGCGCGCTCGCCGCTTTCGCCTTCATGAGGCGCTTTTCGGGCCGTATCGAACAGAGCAACATGCTTCGGATGGTGTTTCCCTTCCTCGTGATCGCACTCGTGCCCATGTCGTTCATGTCCGACGTCGTCTACACGCTGTGCAATCTGCTGCTTTTGGGCGCCTACGTGTTCGTGCTCCTCACGAGCATCGCATTCGAACTTCAGACGGCCCGCAACCGCAAGGCGTCGTATCTGTTCTTCATCGGAACCAGCCAGACGGCGCTGTCGGGCGGCCTCGTCATCGGATACGGACTCGGGTTCGCCGCTTCGGCCACCGGCGCGATCAACCTCTCGATGCTCTCGGGAATCGCCCTCGGTCTCGTGGTCCTGCTCGCTGCCTTCGTTACGTTCGCGCCGATAGAGCCTTTGATACACGATCCGGCGCCCGTCGAACCCGCCCCGGCGAACGGCGCTTCCGCGGCGAAAACCGGGGAGAGTGCCGCGGAAGCCGCCGAGCGGCAGGCCGAACACGAGAAGGGGCATTGGAGGGCATGCTGTGCGGCTCTCGCCGAGCGCTACGCGCTCTCCCCGCGTGAAACCGAGGTGTTCTACTACCTTGCGAAAGGCCGCGGCATCGAGCACATCCAAAACAAGCTCTACATCTCGAGCCACACGGTCAAAACGCACACGTACAACATCTACCGTAAAATGAACGTCGGATCGCGCGAGGAGCTGCTCGACATCATCGAAGAGGAGAAGCGCGCCCAGAGGGGCGAATAGCCCCTACGGCCGATCGAGCGCGGGCTCCATCTTCGCCCGGGAAGCACGGCTGCGATGGCGCCTTCTCAAGAGCGCCCCCGCCACGCAGGCGAGCACCATCTGCACGATGGTGACCGACACCCAGATGCCGTCGAGGCCGGCGATGCGGGCCATGCCGAACACGACGAGCACAACGAGCACCGCCTCCCCGTACACGATGATGCTGGAGGCCCGCGCATCGTCGACCGCATAGAAATACGAGGTCGACGCATGGGTGAACCCGTAGAAGACGTACGCCACCGAGAAGATGGGCAGCGCCCATGCGATGAGCGATGCGGCTTCCCCCGAAGCGCCGAACAAATGCGGAATCTGTTCGCGGAAGACGAACATGGCCGCAAGCCCGAGAATGCCGATGCTGACGGCGATGAGGTAGTTCGTATTGCGGAACCGTCTCACCCCGTCGACATCCCCCTGCCCGTAGTGCTTGCTGATAAGCGGCTGGCTGCCGTCGCCGACGCCTTGGATGAGCATCTGGATCACGCAGGCGGTATACGAGATGACCGCATATGCCGCTACCGCCGTCTCGCCGCCGTAGGCGACCGCGTTCACGTTGATGGCCACCACGGTCGCTTCGGGCAGAAGCGTCAGCCCGAACGGCGCCATACCGAGCTTGAGCACGTGGGCGGCTATCGCTTTGTCGATTCGCAGGTCGGCCATCGCGATGCGGTTGCGCTTCAGGAGGAAGAACGCCGCCACGAGCACGAAGGCGGCGATCTGCGAGGCGACCGTCGCCGCCGCGGCACCGGCGGTCCCCCATCCCATCAGGATGACGAACACGAAGTCGAGCGCCACGTTCATGAGGCCGGCAAACACCTGGACGGCCATAGCGTAGGCAACCTTACCCTGGTTGCGGATGAGCGGCGTGCAACCGGTCACGAATATCTGGAACGGCACGCCCCACGCGATGACCGAAATGTAGGAGACGGCCTGATCGAGCGTCTCTCCCCTGCCGCCGAGCGCCGTGAGAATCGGTTCGGCTAACACGATGAGCGCCGCCATGATGGGCACGGCGGCGATGATCAGCATGAGAAACGTCGTCCCGACCGCACGCCGCGATTTCGCATCGTCGCCCGCACCCCGCGCAATCGACGAGATGACGCCGCCGCCCATGCCGATGCCGGTACCCACCGCCATGACGAGCGCAACGAGCGGAAACGCCACGTTGATGCCGGCAAGGCCGGCATCCCCGACCGCATGTCCCACGAAAACGCCGTCGACGATGCTGTACACGCTCGCAAGCGTGAACGTGAGCATCGTCGGCACGATGTACTTCAAATACTCCCTGACCATGGATTTCGTTATCATGATGCGCTCCGTTTAATCCTTTGCCTTGCCGTTTGCCAGATGATACTCTAAACCTTTAAGTTGCTTGAAGGTAAAGGGAGAACCTGCCGGGGTTCTCGAAATCTCCAAATCGAAGGAGGATGCCATGGAGCCCGCAAAGCGCTACGATATAGGGGATGCCGCCCGCTACCTCGACGTTGCGCCCTCGACGCTGCGCTACTGGGAAAGCGAGGGGCTCGTGCGGACAGAGCGCAATCCCGAAAACGACTACCGCCAGTACTCCCTGCACAGCCTTATCGACGCAAGCGAGATAGCCTTCTACCGCAAACTCGGCGTTTCCGTAAAAGAGCTCAAAGGGTACCACGATCTCACCATCGAAGCGCTCGACGATACGCTCGAGCGCACGGCAACCGACCTTGCGCGACGCATCGCCGAACTCGATTCCATGAAGCTCCAACTCGAAAAGCAGCAGGAGCTCAATGCGATCGCCAAGGATCTTGCGGAGCACGGTGCGAGATTCAGCGCCCCTGCCGTAACGCAGCTGCGCGCTCTCGACTATCGGATGCCCGAGATCTGGCAGCTCCTCGTCAGCGAGCCGTGGCGCTACGGCATCCTCATCGAAGCGGCTCACCCGGAAACCATAGTCGAAGCCCTTGCGGATACCGACCTTCCCGACGCCTCCCCCCTCTGGAAGAAAACACCCGAAGCTGCGCACCGTCCGTGCCTCGAATGCCTGCTGCGCGTATCGCTCGACGCGAGCGAGAGCACCGCGTCATCGCTGTTCGAAGAGGCGCGTAGGCAGGGCATTCGGCCTTCTCGCCTTGTCGGCAGCTATCTTCTGAGCGCAACCGAGCCGTCCGGCGGCCAGCGCTACGACTACTACCGAGCCTGGATCATCGGCGAACCGCGCACCTGAGCGACGCATCGTCCGTATCCTGCACGTAAAAAGGCCCTGGGACGATCCCAGGGCCTTCAACCGATGTAATGCTAGCGGATCGCGCCGTTGGGGCCCTTACGCCTCGACGGCCGCAATCTGCACCTTGCACCATGCAATGTCCGAGCTGATCGGAGTTCTTCTGGCTTCCTCTTCGGAGAGCGCCGCAAGCTGGGCTTCAAGCTCGCTCAGCTTCGCGCGGGCGGCAGCCGCGTCGATATCAGACACCGGTAGCGCACGGTCGGCAAGGATGATGACCTTGTCGCCGGTCACCTCGACGTAACCGCCTTGCAGCGCAAAGCGCTGCTTGTCGGCTTCCCTGTCGCTCTGGATGCGAACAACGCCATCCGCGAGCGCCGAAACCAGCGGCACGTGGCCGTGCAGAAAACCCATTTCGCCTTCGACGCCGGGTACGACCACCATATATGCTTCGTCGGAGTAAAGCTTAGCCGCAGGAGTCACGATGTCGCATATCAACTTCGCCATTAGTCTTCCTTCGTCATCTTATCGTAGGCAGCGTACACGTCCTCGATGGCGCCTTTGTACACGAAGCACTGCTCGGGGATATGGTCGCACTTGCCGTCGAGGATCTCGGCGAACGAGCGGATCGTATCTTCCATCTTGACGTAGATGCCCGGGTTGCCCGTGAACACTTCGGCCACATGGAACGGCTGGCCCAGGTACTTCTGAATCTTACGGGCGCGGTTCACGACGAGCTTCTGCTCCTCGGAAAGCTCGTCCATACCGAGGATCGCGATGATGTCCTGAAGGTCCTTGTAGTTCTGCAGGATCTCCTGAACGCCGACGGCCACACGGTAGTGCTCTTCGCCGACGACCTCCGGATCGAGCGCGCGGGAGGTGGACTCCAGCGGATCGACGGCCGGGTAGATGCCGAGCTCGGCGATGGCACGGGAAAGAACCGTTTTCGCGTCGAGGTGGGCGAAGGTCGTTGCCGGAGCGGGGTCGGTCAAGTCGTCAGCAGGTACGTACACTGCCTGCACCGACGTGATCGAACCGGTCTCGGTCGAGGTAATGCGCTCCTGCAGGTCGCCCATCTCGGTAGCGAGCGTGGGCTGATAGCCAACAGCGGAGGGCATACGGCCGAGAAGGGCCGATACCTCGGAACCCGCCTGGGTGAAGCGGAAGATGTTGTCGATGAACAACAGCACGTCCTGGCCCTGATCGCGGAAATACTCCGCTTCGGTGAGGCCGGCGAGGCCCACGCGAAGACGGGCTCCCGGAGGCTCGTTCATCTGACCGTACACGAGGCAGGTCTTGTCGATAACGCCCGACTCGCTCATCTCGAGGTACAGGTCGGTACCCTCGCGGGTACGCTCGCCTACGCCGGTGAACACCGAAGTGCCACCGTGTTCTTGGGCGAGGTTGTTGATGAGTTCCTGGATGATAACGGTCTTGCCGACGCCTGCGCCGCCGAAGAGGCCGGTCTTGCCGCCCTTGACGAACGGCTCGATGAGGTCGATGACCTTGATGCCGGTCTCGAAGATCTCAGTGGTGGTCGTCAGCGTATCGTAATCGGGAGCCGGATGGTGGATCGGCATCCACTCGGCGATTTCGGGCATGGGCTTGCCGTCAACGGGTTGGCCGATGACGTTCCAGATACGACCCAGGGTGTTGGGGCCGACCGGCATCATGATCGGACTGCCGGTGTCGACAGCCTCGACACCGCGGATCAAACCGTCGGTCGACGACATGGCGACCGCGCGAACGAGGTCGCCGGGAAGGTGCGTCTGCACCTCGAGTACAGTGTCCACTTCCCCGATGGGGGTCTGTGCATGCACGGTCAGGGCGTTGTAGATCGCCGGCATCGCATCCGGCGGAAACTCAACGTCAACGACAGGGCCGACGATGCGGACGATGCGCCCCACCGCTCCCTGTTTGGCCGATGCATTATTCATTGTTTCAGCCATTTAATCCTCCAATGCCGCGGCGCCGCCAACGATCTCCGAGATTTCGGTGGTGATGGCGCCCTGGCGAACACGGTTGTACAATCTGGTCAGCGAATCGACCATTTCGTTAGCATTATCGGTTGCCGACTTCATGGCCGTACGGCGGGCACCCTGCTCGCCGGCAGCCGAATCGATCAGCGCGTGGTACAGCGTCGTGCGCACGTAAGCAGGAAGCAGCTTATCGAGCACAGCGGCCGCATCGGGTTCGAACACGACGTCGCCCGATAGCGCGGGCTCGTCCTTCGAACTGGTCGCCGCAGGCTCAGCTGCGGCATCCGCCATCTCTTCGATCAGAGACGCGGTGTCGACCGGCAACACCAGCTCCTCGCGGAGCGTTTGTTCGGCCGCATTCTTCGCATGGTTATAAACGACGACAACCTCATCGAGGCTTCCCTCTTTATACCCTGCGATGGCGTAGGTCGCCAATGCAGTGGCCTCTTCGACCGTCGGATCGGCAGAAAGGTCCTTGAACTCCAGCACCGGCTTGATCTTGCGGTAGCTGAAATAACCGATGGCCTTCTTACCGCAGGCGGCAATGTGAACCTGCGCGCCTGCGGCTGTTTTTTCCTTCATGAGGCGCTCGACGTGGCGCAGCACGTTGCTGTTGAACCCGCCTGCAAGACCTCGGTCCGACACGACAACCACAACAAGCACGTTCTTTACTTCGTCATGCTTTTGCAGCAGTGCGTTTTCAGAGCCACCTACACGCTCGGCGACGTTCGCGAGAATCTCGACCATGGACGTGGAGTACGGCGTAGCCGCTTCGACGCGCTCGGTGGCACGGCGAATCTTGGCAGCCGCAACCATTTCCATGGTGCGCGTGATCTGCTTCGTCGAAGAGACGGATTTGATTCGTCTTTCTATGTCGTGAAGGTTGGGCATAATCTACCTGCCTTACGCCGAAGCAGAGGGCGAGAACTGGTTCTTGAACGCCTCGATGGCACCGTTCAAGTCAGACTCGATCGCATCGGTGAACTTCTTCTCCTTCACGATGTTCGCAAAGATCTCAGCATGCGAAGCGCGCAGGTACTCGAGGAGTTCGCCGCGGAAGCGGACCACGTCCTCGACCGGGATATCGTCCAAGAAGCCGTGGCTGCCTGCGTAGATCGACACAGCCTGCTCCTCGACCGGCATCGGGTTGTATCGACCCTGCTTCAACAGCTCGGTCATGCGGGCGCCGCGGTTCAGCTGATCCTGCGTAGCCTTGTCAAGATCGCTGCCGAACTGGGTGAACGCCTGGAGCTCGCGATAGGACGCGAGGTCGAGACGCAGCGATCCGGCAACCTGCTTCATGGCCTTGATCTGCGCGGAGCCGCCAACGCGAGATACCGAGATGCCGACGTCGACTGCCGGGCGCTGACCCTGGTAGAACAGGTCGGTCACGAGGAAGATCTGGCCGTCGGTGATCGAGATCACGTTGGTGGGAATGTACGCCGAAACGTCGCCCGCCTGGGTTTCGATGATCGGCAGAGCCGTCATCGAGCCGGAGCCGTTCTCCTCGGACATCTTGACCGCACGCTCGAGCAAGCGCGAATGCAGGTAGAAGATGTCGCCCGGATAAGCCTCGCGTCCCGGAGGACGGCGCAGGGTCAGCGACATCTGACGGTAGGCCACAGCCTGCTTCGACAGGTCGTCGTAGATCACGAGCACGTGACGACCGGGATTCTCGGCGGTCGCGGGCTTGCCGTCATCGCCGTTGTACATGAAGTACTCGCCCATCGCAGCACCGGCCATAGGCGCGATGTACTGCAGCGGAGCGGAATCGGACGCCGAGGCGCTCACGATGATCGTGTTGTCCATGGCACCGTAGCGCTCAAGGGTCTCGACGATGCCCGCAACGGTGGACGCCTTCTGACCGATGGCGACGTAAATGCAGATCATGTCGTTGCCCTTTTGGTTGATGATCGCATCAACTGCAATGGCGGTCTTACCGGTCTGACGGTCGCCGATGATGAGCTCGCGCTGTCCGCGGCCGATCGGAATCATCGAGTCGATAGCGAGGATACCGGTCTGCATGGGCTCATGCACGGGCTGACGCGAAATAACGCCGGGGGCCTTGAACTCGACCGGGCGCATGCCGTCGGCCTTGATCGGTCCCTTGCCGTCGATGGGCATACCGAGCGGGTTCACGACACGGCCGAGCATGGCCTTGCCGGAGGGTACTTCCACGATACGACCGGTCGTCTTGACCTGATCGTTTTCCTTGATTGCGGTGACGTCACCGAGGAGCACGGCGCCGACTTCGTCCTCTTCGAGGTTCTGAGCCAAGCCGTAGACGACCTGGCCGCTTTGGCCCACGAACTCGAGGAGCTCGCCTGCCATAGCGTCCTTCAACCCGTCGACACGTGCGATACCGTCGCCCACTTGGATGACGGTTCCGACCTCGCGCGATTCGACACTGGTATTGAGGGCATCGAGTTGCTTGCGCAGTGCCTCGTCAATAGACTTTGCGGTGATTTCAGTCACTAGCATTCACCTCCATCTGTTGATAGTTTTAGCACGCTGCGAGCGCTTTCGAGCTGCGACAGGACGCTTGCGTCGATTCGCTTGCCGTTTGCACTCATGATAATGCCGCCCAAAATGGACTTGTCGATATGCTCGCGCAACACGACCTCGCTGCCCAGATCGGCTTCGGCTTTTTTCTTTATGACCTCGCGCAAGCTGTCGTCGAGGGGCACCACGGTCGTGACGTCCACTACAGCGATGTTCAGCTTGCCTTCGATCTGCTCCTCGTAGCTCCGAAGAACCCGAGAGAACAACGCGATATCCCCGCGCTCCGCCATAACGGCCAGTACGTCGACCAGCACCGGATCGTAAGGGGCAAACACGCCCCGTGCGATACGTTCACGCTGCTCGGCCGTATAGCTCGTATCTTCCAGAGCGTTGGAAAGATCCATGTTCGAACGCATAAAGCCGACGATCTGTTCAGCCTGGTCGCGCACCTCGAGCACGGCGTCCTGTCCACCGGCCTCCGCCGCGGCGTCGAGAAGGACGCTCGCGTAGGTGGCTACTTCTTCCTTGATGACAAGACGATTAGTTGGCATTGAAACTACCTGCCTCGTTCACATAGCGCTCGACGATCGCACGATGCTCGTCGTCGTTGAGATCGTTTCCGATCAAACGCGACGCGACGGCGATCGAAGTGTCGGCGACCGAGCCCTGAAGCTCTGCGATGGCGGCTTTCTTCTCCGCCTCGATGGCGGCCTTCGCCTTCGCGATCATGTCGCCCGCCTCTTCTTGCGCCTTGACCGTGATGTCGGCTTTCACCGATTCACCGGTCTTCTTGGCGTCGGCAACAATCTGGGCTGCCTGCGTTTTCGCCTCGGCGAGCTGCTGCTTGTACTCTTCGAGCACGCGCTCGCTCTCGATGCGAGCGGCTTCGGACTTCTCAAGAGAATCCTTGATGGTCTTCTCACGCTTATCGAGCATTGCGGCGAAAGCCGGCCAGCCGAGCTTACCCAGCACTACGCACAGGATGATGAAGCAGACGAGCATGGGGACGAACTCTGCCATATTGGGCAGAATCGCCGAAATGCCGCCGGACTCTTCCTCAGCCGCGAACGCGAGTGCGGGAAAAGCAACAGACATGCCGCTGACAGCGAGTGTTGCCACACCCGTGCGAGCTATTGCTTTTTTCGCTCCTGCTTTCACTTGCTTTCCTCCTTAAAGCCTTTTGTACGGCTAGATTTCCGAATAAAGGCCAGAAGTTAGACGATGAACGCGAGAACGAAGCCGATCAGGCCGAGGGCCTCAGCGAGGGCTGCGCCGATGATGAAGTTCGTGAACAGACGTCCCTGCAGTTCGGGCTGGCGCGCGGTAGCCATGCAGCAACCATAGCAGGCAATGCCGATGCCCAGGCCGGGGCCGAACGTTGCGAGGCCGTAGCCCACGAGTTTCAAGGCCGCAAGTCCAAGTGTAATTTCCACAATTTCCTCCTTTAACCGTTTTTGAGTCTGCTCTCAAAAACACTTAGCAACATATCTTCGACCGGCAGTGGAAGCGCCGGCGAAACCCAATTTTAGTGGTCCGACGTAGCCAGACCGATGTACACGGCGCTCAAGATGGTGAACACGTATGCCTGCAAGAAGGCAACGAGCACCTCGAGGGCGTACATGCACAGCAAAAACGCGATCCAGCCGATAGCCGGAAGCGCCATGACGAAATCGGCGTTCTGGATAGCCGCCGTGATGAAAACGCTCGTAGCAAGTCCGAAGATGCCGAGAACCATGTGGCCGGCGAACATGTTGCCGTAAAGTCGAACGGCGAGCGTGAGTGCGCGCAGGATCGTCGAGAAGAGCTCGAGGAACCATACGACCGGCACCATGACCACGGGCAAGCCCGAAGGGGCGAACGACTTGAGGTAGCCCAAGCCACCCTTGGTCTTGATGCCCCAATAGTTAAAGTACACGAACGAGATGATGGCGAGCGCCCACGTGACGCTGATCGAACCGGTCGGCGTCTTGCAGCCGGGGATAAGACCGACGAAGTTGCTGATGAGAATGAAGAAGAACAGCGTCGCCAGAAACGGGATGTGCTTCTTGTAGCCATGCCCGATCGGGTCTTCGCCCATATCCTTGCGCACGAACTGATAGCCGTACTCGACCATGTTGACGAACTTGTTGTTGGGGACGAGCGTGAGCCGCTTCGAGGCCACCAAAACCACGACAACCGTGAGAATGAGACAGATGATCATCCAAAAGGTGTACTGAGTAAGTCCGAATGCACCCGATCCGACGATGTACGCCGAATCGAACGAATGCACGAGGTGATCGGCCCCTTTTGAGAGTTCTGCAAGAGCGTCCACGTATCAACCCTTTCCTTGTTTACTTCTTAACCAGTTTGCTCGCGCCGTACACGACAGCCGAGACGATCAAAGCAACGACCTCGGCGAGCGTAAACGGCAAAACCGCATCGCGAGCTACCACGATGCAGACGATAAGCGTTCCCGCAAGAAGCACGAACGATCCGAACACCCCTAGGAGCAGAGCGCCCGCATGACCGAGATTGCTGGTCGGCGTAGCCTTCCGGGCAAGCCTTAATCCCACTATCAAGGGGGCGAACCCGAGAACCCCGCAAGCCGCTCCGAGCACAATCGGAAGTATCATGTTCTGCTTTCTATCCAGAAACGTGTACTAGTCATACAAAACCATCAGTATGGTAACGGAACTTCAACAACCTTCCGCGAGAAAGCGGCGAAAATGAAGAAAAAACTTGGTAAATGGAGCCGATTGATCAGAAAAACTGTATAAAGCCGTGCAAGCAAGGCTCCGATGTGCGGAAACGCCTGTGAGGTTTTGCATAAAACCGCATCTGCGGAAACGAGCCGGGGCAACCGTTCGCCGACGGCTTCGGCGCGGCTGCCCGCCCGGCTCGAAAACCCCTATTCACAAGTTTGCGCGCCACGGACGGCGTCGCGACGCGCAATCCCTATTCCTCGAAAACGCGTATCTGCATGCCGGCCTCTTCGAGCATCGACATGGCAAGCTCGTCGGGATACGGGTTTTGGTACACGACCTCTTCGATGCCCGCGTTGATGAGCATCTTCGCGCATACGACACACGGCTGCGTGGTGATGTAGATCGACGCGCCCGTAATGTTGATGCCGTAGCGCGCTGCCTGGATGATGGCGTTCTGCTCGGCGTGCAAGCCGCGGCATATCTCGTGGCGCTGGCCGCTCGGAACACCGAGCTCGGCGCGCAAACAGCCCGTCTCCGCACAGTGGCGCAGACCCGTGGGCACCCCGTTGTAACCGGTTGCAAGAATGCGGCGGTCCTTGACGATAACGGCCCCCACCCCGCGACGCATGCACGTCGTGCGGGTCGCAACCTCGGTTGCGAGCTTCATGAAGTACTCGTCCCAGGATGGACGGTCGTCGTAACTCATACGATCCCCTTACTTGGTTCCGAAAATACGGTCGCCCGCGTCACCGAGCCCTGGAACGATGTAGGCCGCGTCGTTGAGGCACTCGTCGATAGCGCAGGTGAATATCTGCACATCGTCGTCTGCAGCGAGAACGGTCTCGATGCCGACCGGCGCCGCCACGATGACCATGAGCTTGATCGTGCCCGAAACGCCCCTCTTGCGCAGATATCCGATGGCGGCCGTTGCCGAACCGCCGGTGGCGAGCATCGGATCGACGACGATGACCTCGCGATCGGCGATGTCCTCGGGAAGCTTCGCGTAGTATTCGACCGGTTCGTGCGTCTCCTCGTTGCGGTACATGCCCAAATGGCCTACGCGGGCGGCAGGCATGAGTTCTTGAACGCCTTCGACCATACCGAGGCCCGCACGCAGGATCGGCACGATGGCGAGCTTCTTTCCGCTGACTTTCTTGCACGTCGTCTTACACAGCGGCGTTTCGACCTCGACGTCGGCGAGCGGCAGGTTGCGCGTCGCCTCATAGCCCTCGAACAACGCGAGTTCCTTGACCAGTTCGCGGAACTTCTTCGACGAGGTGTCCCTGTCGCGCAGGATGGAGAGCTTGTGCTGCACCATCGGATGATCGACAAGCGTCACGCGTTCGTATTCGGTAGCCATGCTGAAAAACCCTTTCGTCGAGTCGGATGTACGGATCGGTGCAAGTTTCGGGGCCGGTCGCGGGCATAAACGCTTCGCGGCCGGTCCCGAAACGTTTATGCGCAGGTGTATTCGGGATAGAGCGGATGAGCGTCGAGCATCGCGTCGACCTTTGCTCGCACGTCGGCGAGCATCGCGTCGTCTTCGGCGTGGAATACCGTCGTCGCGATGAGCTGGCCCACCTGATAGAAGTCCTCCGCCGTGAAGCCGCGGGTGGTAGCGGCGGCCGAACCGACGCGGATGCCGCTCGTCACAAACGGGGAGCGGGGCTCGTTGGGGATGGAGTTCTTGTTCACCGTGAGGCCGACCGTCTCGAGGAGCTTCTCGGCGTCCTTGCCCGTCACGTCGGCGGGCGTGAGGTCCACGAGGCACAGATGGTTGTCGGTGCCTCCCGATACGAGGCGCAATCCCCCGTCGATCATACCTTCGCCGAGGCGCTTGGCGTTTTCCACCACATGCTCGATGTAGGTCGCGTATTCGGGCCTCAGCGCTTCGCCGAACGCAACCGCCTTGCCGGCGATAACGTGCATGAGCGGACCGCCCTGCGCCCCGGGGAACACCGCCTTGTCGATCTTCTTGGCGATGTCCTCGTCGTTGGCGAGGATGAAGCCGCCGCGCGGTCCGCGCAGCGTCTTGTGGCTCGTCGAAGTGACGATGTCGGCGTAGGGCACCGGGCTCGGGTGGGCACCCGTGGCCACAAGGCCGGCGATATGCGCCATGTCGACCATGAAGTAGGCGTCGACCTCCTTGGCGATGGCCGCCATGCGCTCGAAGTCGATCGTGCGCGGATAGGCCGACGCGCCGCCCACGATGAGCTTGGGGCGCACCTCCTTGGCGATGCGGAGCACGTCGTCGTAATCGATCGTCTCGGTCTCGGGATCGAGGCCGTACGCCGCGAAGTTGTAGAACTTGCCCGAGAAGTTGACCGGGGAGCCGTGCGTGAGATGCCCGCCCTGATCGAGGCTCATGCCGAGCACGGTATCGCCGAGCTCGATAAGAGCCGTGTACGCCCCGAAGTTCGCGTTGGCACCCGAGTGGGGCTGAACGTTGGCGAATCCGGCGCCGTAGAGCTCGCAGGCGCGTTCGCGGGCGATGTCCTCGACGATGTCGACCTTCTCGCAGCCGCCGTAGTAGCGCTTGCCGGGATAGCCCTCGGCGTATTTGTTGGTAAGCACGCTGCCGACCGCCTCCATAACCGCCGGCGAAGTGAAGTTCTCCGATGCGATCAGCTCCACGCTGCCGCGTTGGCGTGCCAGCTCCTGCGATATGGCATCGGCAACCTGTGGATCTTCCTTTGAAACGTAATGCAGCGGCATGGCGCATACCCCTTTCAGCATACCCGGTAAATGATTTTTCCCATGCTAGCACAACGTGCGCATCTGCCGCAGCCAACGCACGAAAAAGGGCCGATCCGCTTGGCGGATCGGCCCTCGCAATGCGACAAAACGCATCGGGATGCGCCGTCGCGACGCGACGGCGCGATCAACGCTACATCGCACCGCCGGCAAACGCCTGGCCGAGCGCGGTGTCGAAGCCCGCGCCGGGCTCCCAGGTGTTACCGTTGAGCACATNGCACGGGCCGCCTCGCGGGCGCCGGGCGTATTGTCGAGGATCCACTTGATCTTGCTCGCTGAAAAGTACGCATCGGGAAGAAGCCCCGTCTTAGCTGTAATGCGCGACGACACTTCGGGCGCCGAGCAGAGCTTTTCGATTATGGGCGCGGTGCGGCGGCACTGCCATACGATCGCGTTCGACACCGGCGCGCCCGTTTCGCGATCCCACACCACCGTTGTCTCGCGCTGATTCGTGATGCCGATGCTGTCGATTTGGGCGGGGCCGACATCGCGTGAAACGAGCAGCTCGGTCAAAGCCGCGAGCTGCGACGACAGGATATCCTGGGGGTTGTGCTCGACCCAACCGGGCTCGGGGTACAGCTGCTCGAAGGGATGCTGCACCATATCGACGAGCCTGCCTGCCCGATCGAACAGGATAGCGCGCGACGACGTGGTTCCCTGGTCGAGCGCGACGACGTATTTCTTGGACATGGACGTGCACCTTTCGATCCGTTCGGTTTAGCGCATCCCATGATAGGCAAACGGCGGCGGGCGCGCAACGGCGCGCAAAGCGCAAGACGGCCTTGGCCCATGCTCGACAAAGCCCGGGGCGGGCTCGTCTCGCGCNATCGTGCCCATCTGCTGGTTGAGCTCGTCCATCGACTGGCTCATCGCCTCGGGATCCTCGGTGAGCGCGGTCACCTTGTCCATGAAGATGTTGACGCCCTCCATGAGCGACTTGCAGGTGATCGTTACCGTCACGGTGGCTTTCTCGCCGTCGACCGTCACGTTGTCGACCGAATAGTCGAAGCCCGTAAGCCAGGTGCGGCAGAACTCCTCCATGTCGATGCCGTACTCGTCAAGACCGGCATCGGCGGCACCTGCGCCCGCCATGATCTCATCGAGCGCTGCCTGGTCGAGGTTCTTGATGCTCTCGAGCTCTTCGGTCACGCCCTTGCGAATGACGTCTTCGGCCGATTCTCCACCGCACGCCGTAAGCCCTGCGAGCATCGTCGCCGCCAAAGCGGCGGTGAGCACGAGCAGCGCCCACTTGGTCAGTGATTTCCTTGCAGTTTCCAATGTCCCTCCTCAAATACCGTACACGTACACCTTGCCAGTATACAAGATGTTGTATACAAGGGAGCGACGAAGTAGAAAATTTATGTTCCTACCTTTATACCATTTTGCGCCCGTCGGCGAACGGCGGCGCAAGGAAGGCGTTCGGCCGACGACCCCGCTCAGAAAGACGCTCGGCTAGCACTCGTCGAGGGCCATGATCTTCTCGACACGGCCCGCATGACGGCCCTCGCCGAACGCGGTTTCGAGAAACGCATCGAGAATCTTCTCGTTCTCGGAAAGCTCGACGAATCTGCCGGACAGCGCGATCACGTTGGCGTCGTTGTGCTCGCGGCACAGGGCGGCGAACTCGGGGGTCACGATGTTTGCTGCGCGAACGCCGGCAACCTTGTCGGCCGCCATGGCCATGCCGATGCCGGTGCCGCATACGAGCACGCCCCTATCGGCGCGTCCTTCGGCCACATCGCCCGCGACGAGCACCGCGTAATCGGGATAATCGACGCGATCGTCGCTATCGGGGCCGCGGTCGGCAACATCGTGCCCCCGGAACACGAGATAATCGACCAGCTGCTGCTTCTGCTCGAATCCCGCATGGTCGCTTGCTATCGAAATCCTCATCGTAAACCTTTCATCGCCCGTGGTTGCCCGTTTCGCTCGGCTGCGCGCATCGCTACGCCGTCCGCGTTCTGCCGATCGCCTTATGCCAGCCCGCAAGCAGGGCATCGCGCACCTGATCGGGCATGTCGGGCTCGAACGTCGTGTCGCCCGCCCGCCTGTCGCACAGCTCGCCGGTGTTCTTCCAGAACCCGGTGCGCAATCCCGCCAAATACGCGGCGCCCAGCGCCGTCGTCTCCGTATTCTGCGGGCGGGCAAGCGGCGTCTGCAAGAGGTCGGATTGGAACTGCATGAGAAAATCGTTCGCCGACGCTCCCCCGTCGACGTTGAGGACGCGCATGCGCTTGCCCGCGTCGGCCTCCATGGCGTGAACGAGGTCGTGCACCTGGAAGGCGAGCGATTCGAGGGCCGCACGCACCACATGGGCCCGCGACGTGCCCCGCGTCAGCCCGTAGATCGCCCCGCGCGCTTCCGCATCCCAGTACGGGGCGCCGAGTCCGGTGAATGCGGGCACCACGTACACGCCGCCCGTATCGGCAACGGAGCGGGCAAGCGTTTCGGTCTCTTCGGCGGAATCGATCAATCCGAGCTCGTCTCGCAGCCACTGGACGAGCGCTCCCGCGACGAACACGCTGCCCTCGAGCGCGTATTCGGTATGCCCGACATCGGGCGCCGAGGCGGCGATGGTGGTCACGAGGTTGTTCGACGACGAGCACGCTTCGGCCCCCGTGTGCATGAGCAGAAAGCACCCGGTACCGTAGGTGTTCTTGGCCTCGCCTTCTGCATAGCAGCACTGCCCGAAGAGGGCGGCCTGCTGATCTCCCGCGACGCCTGCAAGCGGGATGCCTCCGAACACGCCGGGATGGGCCGTTTCGCCGAAGTACGACGACGAGGGCCTCACCTCGGGCAGCATCGATGCGGGTATGTCGAACAGATCGAGCAGCCACGGATCCCATCGGTTCTCGTGGATATCGTAGAGCATGGTACGGCTCGCGTTGGTGACGTCGGTGGCGTGCACCTTGCCGTAGGTAAGCGACCAGACAAGCCAGCTGTCGACCGTGCCGAACGCGAGCCTGCCCGCACGGGCCGCCTCGCGGGCGCCGGGCGTATTGTCGAGGATCCACTTGATCTTGCTCGCTGAAAAGTACGCATCGGGAAGAAGCCCCGTCTTAGCTGTAATGCGCGACGACACTTCGGGCGCCGAGCAGAGCTTTTCGATTATGGGCGCGGTGCGGCGGCACTGCCATACGATCGCGTTCGACACCGGCGCGCCCGTTTCGCGATCCCACACCACCGTTGTCTCGCGCTGATTCGTGATGCCGATGCTGTCGATTTGGGCGGGGCCGACATCGCGTGAAACGAGCAGCTCGGTCAAAGCCGCGAGCTGCGACGACAGGATATCCTGGGGGTTGTGCTCGACCCAACCGGGCTCGGGGTACAGCTGCTCGAAGGGATGCTGCACCATATCGACGAGCCTGCCTGCCCGATCGAACAGGATAGCGCGCGACGACGTGGTTCCCTGGTCGAGCGCGACGACGTATTTCTTGGACATGGACGTGCACCTTTCGATCCGTTCGGTTTAGCGCATCCCATGATAGGCAAACGGCGGCGGGCGCGCAACGGCGCGCAAAGCGCAAGACGGCCTTGGCCCATGCTCGACAAAGCCCGGGGCGGGCTCGTCTCGCGCAGCGGCGCGCTCCCGAAACGGGCGCCCGACACGGACGGGGCTNCCGCTCTTTTCCGCATCGTCGCGCAGGGCAACCGACACCCGCTCGAGCAGAGCCGGATCGATGTCCTCGAACATCCGCGGCGGCATCTGCCCGCTGATGTTGGCCGACGTCGTAGCCAACGGGAAACCGACGCGCTCGATGAGGTTAAGCGCAAGCCCGTTGTCGGGCATGCGCAGCGCGATGGTGCCGTTCGGCGCGCGGAACGGCACGGGCACGTTCGTACCCGCCTTCACCACGAGGGTCAAAGGGCCGGGCCAGAACGTCCGTGCGATGGCGAGCGCGAGATCGGGAACCACCTTGCCGTACAGCGACAGCGCCTCGGGATTGCCCACGAGCCACGCCACCGGCTTTCCGTGATCGCGCTGTTTGATGTCGTAGAGTATCTCGGGGCTTTGCGCCATGCCGACGGCAACGCCAAGGCCGTAGACCGTATCGGTCGGGAACACGATCGGAAGTCCCGCAGACAGGGCCGCAACCGCTTTCGTGAGATCCCGCTCGTTCGTCTCGCCGTACTCCATGATCGCATCGCATCCTATCGTTTGCACAAGCGGATCAACGTCCGCCTCACTGTTCGAAAATCGGCAGGGCCGCCGTACGACCCGATGCCGGGCAAGCATTGTAGCACGACAGCGCGAGACGGCAGAAAAACGTTGACCGCCGTCAAATCATTGTCGCGCTTTCGTTCAGGACCCTGAAATACCAGCCAACCGTCGGGCTCCATACGGCCGCATGCCGATCTCGGTTTTGCAGTGGACGCCCTCGGCGATGGCGGAAAAGATGGCAGGGAACGGAAGGCATTCGTCGCAAAGCAGGGCTCGGCGCGCAGCACCGCCGAGAACCGAGCCGTCGCCGAGGCCCGATGCGCATAGGTACCGAGGATTCCGGCAGCCCCGCATCTGCAAGCCCGCCAACGCGCTCAGATGCCGTACTTGCGCTTGATGCGATCGAGCTTCTTTCGCCACGGCTGATAGAGGATGGCGAGGAACACGACCGTCGCCGCACCGTGGACGAGGTCGAACGGAAGCCCCGCCCCGTAGGCGAGAAGCGCGGTCTGCCACGTAAGGGGATGGACGAACCCCACGATGTAGTAGCTGTTGAGCAGAAACCCGTAGAGCAAGGGCGCCGCAAACCCGTACACGTAGAGCACAGGTCGCTTCTCGAAGGCGCCGCGGTCGGCGAGAACCCCGGCAAAGTACCCGATAAGGCCCCAAGCGTACATCTGCCACGGCGTCCACGGACCCTGCCCGAAGAACAGGTTCGAGACGAGTGCCGCCAGTGCGCCCACCATGAACCCCGCCTGCCTGCCGAATGCGGCGCCCGCGATGATCGCGATGGCGGACACCGGCTTGAAATCGGGAAGAGCCGCAAACAGGATGCGCCCCGCCGCAGCGAGCGCCGCAAGCACGACCGTCGGCATGATCTGGCGAAGCGCCGGCTTGGAGGTCTCGAATCGCGCGAAGAACACGACGAGGGCACCGACGACGACGCCCAGCGAGAGGAGCGCGGTCTGATCGAACTGCGCGACAGCGCCGAACGCCAACGCCGCCAGGACGGCAGCGAGCGCGGGGATCTCGAGCTTGGGGAGAACGCGGGCGATCACGTCAGATGCATCCCCCGTCAGAAGACGAGGCAGCCCACGCCCGCAAGAACCCGTCCTCCCGATAGCGGTAGAACAGGTTGCGGGAGAAGAACGCCTCGGTCGGCTCAGTGCTCACGACTTCGCCGTCGAACAGCATGGACAGCTCGTCGGCGAGAACCGAAGCGAACGAAAGGTCATGCGTGGCGACGACGATCGTAGCGCCCCGATCGCGCAACCGTTCGAGCTCTCGCGCCAGCACAACCTTCGAGGGCGCATCGAGCCCCTTGGTAGGTTCGTCGAGCAGCAGCAGATCGGGCCCAGTCAGCAAAAGCTTCGCAAAGGCGAGACCCTGCTGCTGACCGCCGCTCAAATCGAACGGATGGCGCCCGAGGGCATCGGCGAGACCGAACCGTTCGGCCGCCGCGTCGACCGCGGCATCGTCGAAACCGCAGGCTTTCTGCCATTCGCGCAGTTCGTCAAGCACCGAATCGCACACGAACAACGCCTTGGGGTCCTGGGGCAAGAGCGCCTGACGGCGGCGAAGCCCGTTTTCCACCTTTCCCCGTTCGGGTTCGAGCACGCCCGCAACAAGCCGCAGCATCGTCGATTTGCCCGACCCGTTGCCTCCCACGAGCACATGGATGGCGCCTGCGCGAACGCGCAAGTCGGCTCCGCGCAGCACCCACGCGCGATCGCGCGCATAGCGGAAGAACGCATCGGAGCAGACGATGCACGGCCTGCCATCGAGGCGCGGCGAGGCCGCCGCGCCTTCCGCCGTACGCCGCGCATCCGCCGTACCTTTCCCCATCGGACGCCCGGAAAGCCCGTCGAGGGGTATTCGCTCGATGCCGTCTTCCCCGTTAAGCTCGAATGCCTCGGTTGCGTAATCGGTCATCGACTCGGGCGCATGGGTTGCCACGACCACGGTGATGCCGAGCTCGCGGTTCATACGGAACAGGGCATGGAGGAAGTTCTTCTCGGCGATCGGATCGAGTTGGGCCGTCGGCTCGTCGAGCAGCAGCAGCTGCGGCTGCATGGCAAGGATTCCCGCAAGGTTCACCAGCTGCTTTTGCCCGCCCGAAAGGCGGGCGGTCTCGGCGTGCAGCCACGGTTCTATGCCGAAGAACGCCGCAGCCTCGGCAACGCGCCGCCTCATCGCGTCGGGATCGACGCCGAGGTTCTCAAGCCCGAAAGCGAGCTCGTGCAGCACGGTATCGCAGACGATCTGGTTCTCGGGATTCTGAAACACGTAGCCCACCGCAAGCGCTTTCGCACGAGTGCCCTCGCCGTCAGGCATGCACCCGAGCACCTCGACGGAGCCCCACCGCGTGCCCACGGGCGCGATCTCTTGCTTGCAGCATTTTAAAAGCGTGGTCTTGCCACTGCCTGTTTTTCCGACAAGCAGGGCGAACGCCCCCCGCTCGACGGCGAGGTCGAGGTTTTCGAACACCGGCACCTCGCCCGGATAGGCGAACCCGAAGCCCCGAAGCCTAAGCGCCTCCATCCGACGACCCCCTATAGGCGCGCATCCTGCGCTCGATGCGCCGCCAACGCATGCGGTCGAACGCATCGGCACCAAGCGGCGCGAACACGAGCACCGCATACGGCACGTAGCCCCACCATGCGACAAGGGTGCTCGCAACGGGATAGAAATGATATTGCGAGCAGGCGATCCAAGCTAGAAACGCATTGCCGGCCACGAGCGCGGCCAGCACGGCGCAGGCAACGGCGTCTGCCGCCCTGAACCGATAGGGCCGATACTGCGTCCGCTTTTCCGCCGAGGCCCAGCCGCGGGCCTTCATGGCATCGGCTTTCTCGAGCGAATCCTCCATCGACCATCCCATGAGCACCGTAACGATGCGCCCGCGCCAACGCACGCGATCGCGAAACGATGCAGGCCGCGTTTTCGAACACGCTTGCTGGACGGCCTCGATCTCTCCACCGCGCCCGACGAACTGGGGCACCAGCCGCGCCGCCATCGAGAGCATGAGCGCAACCGTGGGCGCAACGTTGCCGAGCAGGGCCATCACCTTGTCGGAAGTCAGGACGCGCGAAGCGTTGGAGAACCACAGCAGCACCGCCATGAGCATCAGGCCCATGCATATGCCGTAGACGAAAGATTCCAGGTAGACCGCCCGATAGCCGATACGGAAAAGCTCGGTTGAGCCCGTCGACGAAAACAGCGGGTTGAGCACGGCGGCGATCAGCACGACAGGCACCTGCCACGCCGCGGTTCTCAAAGCCGACGGCCAGCCTTTAAGCCATGCGTTGCACAGCCACGCGGCAGCAACCGCGAGCGCAAGATACACCGGCTGCATGGCCGCCATGGCCAATACGAGCACCGAAGCGAAATAAACGAGGGCGACAACCGGGTGGTACCGGTCGAAAACGGTTGTCGGAATGCCGCTGTCGGATCGAGGGCCCATCGGCATCGACCTACAGATCGTTTCCCATATCGAGGGTGTAGACGAACGTGATGCTCTCGCCACCGTTAAGGCGGTACGATCCGGGTCCGTATCCGGGTGAAACCCCGTTGACGAAATAGAGCCAACCGCTCGTGCTGCTGCCGCACCCGAATTCCGAGAGCCCGTTGATCGAGCTGACGTACGTGCTCGATCCGCCGATGGAAACGCCCGTGGCCGCCAGCGCGTCGTAGACGCTCGCCCCCTGCTGCAGCGTAACCGACGTCGAGGCCATGCACGACGCATAGCCGAAGCTCGCGGCACGCGAGCTGTCAACGTACACCGACACGGTGATGGTGGCGGGCGCCGGAGCGGGTTCCGGCTCCGGCGCTGTCC
>NZ_LT964679.1:1627060-1629329 GCF_900240215.1 Raoultibacter timonensis
CCCGCCGTCGGGCTTCTGGCTCGCAAGCACTTCCTCGAGAAGCGTTTCCTCGACTCCCGACGCCGTCGATGCGGCACTCGAAAGCGTCGCATCCGCCGATGCTCCGCGCGCTACCGCGCGATAGGCAAGCAAGGCGAACAACTTACCGTTTATCGATTCCGTCGCCATCGGAGTCGATCCGAGCGCGTCGACGAGGCTCGTGCCGTCCGCATCGGCTATCGTCGAAGCGTCGATGCCGAGGGCGGTAAGCGCAAGGATAGCCTTTTGGATGTTGGTTCGGTCGGGAGATGCAAGCGCTGCTCTCGCTTCGGCGATCAGGCCTTCGCGATCGACCGCCGAGCCGTTGCCGATCGCGGCAAGATCGAGCGCCTCCCACGGATTCGCCGTGCCCGCAAACGAAGCGGCGATGGAGCCGAACAGCCGACCGTACGACGCGCTGTCGAGATCGATCGGAAAGTACGCCTCGTCGCCCGACCCGCTGCCGGTCGCGACGCCCGAGCCTTCGCCGGCTGCAGCCACGATGGCAGCCCAGTCGGATGGAGCAACCGCGGTCGGGTAGCTCGACCAAGCAAACTGATAGGTCACCTCGTTGACAAGGGCCTCGTTTTTCTGGCCTTCGACTCCCCCCGCATAGCGACAATCCTTGTATGCAGCCCAATACAGAGAGCCGTTCGATGCATTATGCACCTCGGAGCCGCCTTTCGCCGTAACCGCAACGAGAGAGGGGCCGTACCCTGTATCTTCGAACTCGTAGTCCTCGATATCCCCCGCCGCCTTTGCGGCCGCGAACAGATCATCGACCGTCGCGCCGTCGGCGAATCGATACGTCTTGTTCGCAACGACGATAGGCTCGCCATCGTAGCCGATGCCGCCGACGATCGTGAGAGTCGCCGCGTCGCCGGTCGACACCGACCCGCCCGCCACCTGCGAGCTCTCGGTTGCATCGTCGACGAGGGGCTGCCAATCGGCGGGCGCGGTTGCCGTGGGGCTGCTCGCCCACGCGAACTGGTAGCTCACCGCATCGACGAGCTTTTCCGATCCCTGCGCATCGGTTCCCGAGGCATACGCTTCGTTTTTATAGCTTGCCCAATACAGCGAATAGTCGGCCTCGTTCGCAGCGGTTGCGCCTCCGCTCGTCGTCACCGAAGACAGATAGCCCCCCGAAAACGTGTAGTCCTTGATATCCCCCGCCGCCTTTGCGGCCGCGAACAGATCATCGACCGTCGCGCCGTCGGCGAAACCGTACGTCTTGTTCACGACGATGGTCGGAGAACCGTCCATGCCGAGCCCGTACACGATCGTCAGCGTTGCGGTTCCCGCAACCTGTTCGTCTGCCGCAGCAGAAATCCCCGGGCCCTCGGCAAAGGCGCTTCCCGGCACTGCTCCCACGCACAGCGCCAGAGCCAGAATCACAGCCCCGAGCCTCATCAAGATGGTCTGATTCGAGCGAATCGGCGACGAAGCCGAATAAGCGGTTCGATTCACTGCCTTCCTTCCGTTGCAACCAATACCGAAAAAAGAAGACAGCATCGCTTCTGCGGTCTCTCGACCGCTACCCGCTTCGGGTCCGCATGGCAAGCCGAGGCCGCATTGCGGCGCCCAGGTTGCGCCTGCAGTAACTCGCTGCACGCGCAAACACGTTTCCCGACGAGTGTTCTGACTGAACGGATAAGCATCCGCGTCACAGTGGCGGTACCGCGCGGGAATCTCACCCGGCTTCCCTCGATCGAGACGTCTTCTTTCGTTCGGCAGATTATACACTGACGCCCGCTATACGGACGCGCAACCGCTTCAGATATCTGTGGTATCCTACGAAACCGTCACCGAAAGGCTTACCGTGCACGAAAGGGTTTTCATGCCGACGTTTTCCGAACGCGTCTTCGATATTGTGAGGCAGATCCCCGAGGGCAAGGTTTCAACCTACGGGCAAATCGCCCGCATGATGGGATCGCCGCGGTCGGCGCGCTACGTCGGCTGGGCGCTGCGCGGCAACAAAGAGCCCGTGGCCACACCGTGCCATCGGGTGATTTTCAAAGATGGCCGCATCTGCGAGGGTTACGCGTTCGGCGGGCCCGATGCGCAGCGAGAGCTTCTCGAGAGCGAAGGCGTCGCGTTCCTCGACGATATGCGCGTGGATATGGACGCCTGCCTTTGGGAGCCCGACGCCGATCGGCTCGCACCGCCGCCCGACATCGACTGGAAGAAGGAGATGGGCGTCTAGGGCGTCTCGGCGAGTTCGGCCGCGAGGGCCTCGGCTGCGCGCAGGCCG
>NZ_LT964679.1:1630529-1656136 GCF_900240215.1 Raoultibacter timonensis
CGCGCGCCTCGCGCCGCACGGCTGCAAACGGGCGGAACCCGCCGCGGTGCCGCATGCGCCAAATGCCCTATAATGCTAAGGCGGCGGGGGCAACGGGTTTTGATCGGGTGCGCGATAAGGCAGAGAGCTTGCCCGGCATGGGCGTCAGGGGGCATCATGATAAATACGATAGCGGGTTCACTTCGAGACAAGGCCACTGCCCTCAGTTACGCCCTGTACATAGAAGGTCCGCTGGTCGTCGGGTTCGCCATTCAGCTGCTCTGGCTGTTCATCCTGTTTTTCCAGGCGCCCTTCTTTCTCGACGGCTACCACTACCTCGACGAGTCCCGCTCCACGCTTCTGAGCCTGTCCTTCCTCGTCGTGTTTCCCGCAACGTGCTTTGCCATCGGGTACTACCGCGACCGGGTTACCAAATACCTCCGGAAAAAATCGGTCCACTTCCTCATGGGCCTCTGCGGCGCAGTCGGCATGCTCGGCACGGGCAGCATCATGCTGACAGGAGGCGAAGCCCCCTTCGCGCTCGCCTTGGCAGGAGCCGTGCTCACGAGTTTCGCCTGCGCCCCCTCGACGCTGCTATGGGGCGAAGCGGCGCGGCGGCGCGACCAGAGCATCCTGGCGATCGCAACCATCCTCTCGCTCCTTCTGGCCTTCGCGTTCATCCTCGCCCTGGCCTACTTCGCAGAAGCCGGCACCCTCGGCATCGTGATCGTCGCGTGTATGTGCCCCCTCTTCTCGGTCGTGTTCGTCTACAAGACGCAGCACGACAACGAGAGCTACTTCAAGCCGCAGGAGTTCGTTACCCTGCCCGATGGGACCACGCGGGCCAAAGAGGGCAAAGCCTGGGTGGAAACGTTTCACAACCTGCGCATCAGCAAGCGGGCCTTCGCGCTCAGGCTGGGCAAGAGCGCCGTTCCGTTCGGCATCGTGTACGGGTCGCTTCTGCTCGAGGGCTACCGTTCGCTGCTGTGGAAAACGCCCCTCGTCAACGATTTCCCCGTCGAAACGCTGTGCCCCCTCATGGCCGTGCTGCTGTTCACCGGGCTCTTCTTCTGGCCGTACCGCCACGAGGACGGCTCGTACGCCTCCCACCAGCTCGTGCCCTTCCTCCTCGTGTTCGTGCTGTTCTCGTGCTCCCAAGGCCTCTTCGATGCCGGAAGCCCCAACTACGCCTGCGTGGCGCTGCTGGCGCTGGCGAGCGTCGTGTTCTGGCTCTATCCGGCCGAGCTCACGATGCGCTACCGCGTATCGTCGATGATCACGTTCGGGTTCTTCAACGGCTTTCTCACGCTCGGGCTGCTCGCGGTGTTCGCCGTCAACGCGTTTCTCCCCCTCGAAGCGATCCCCTACTACCTGATAACCCTCGCGCGGATCGTGCTGCTCCTCTTGGGCTACCTATCGCTTGTCACCAACGACCAGATGCGCGAGATCGCAACGCTCGCCACCGCGCAAACCGAAGAGACCCCCTCGCCGGACAGCCCGAAAGCGCACCGGGCCCCGTTCACCCAGCGCTGCCATCTCGTGGCCGACACGTTTCTGCTCTCGCAGCGCGAGCTGGAAATCCTCTGCCTGCTGGCGAAGGGCCGCAACGCCGCCTACGTGCAAAAGGAGCTCGTCATATCGGAGGGCACCGTGAGAACCCACATGCGCAACATCTACCGCAAGCTCGATGTGCACAGCCAGCAGGAGCTCATGGACCTGGTCGACACCATCGACCGCCAGCCCGCGAGCCCCACGCGCTAGAAGCGCGGCCGCGGTATGCGGCACCCGCCGAAGCGAAGGGGCTTTGCCCGCATTCGGACAAAGCCCCTGAAAACAATACAGCAGAAACGCCACCGATCCGATGCGGTCCGCTACCGTGCGGCGCGGCGCATGCCCGATCAGTACCCCATCATCGTCACCAACGGAAGCAGTACCGTCGCGTGCAGGATCATGAGGGCGATCGTCGGTATGATGCCCGATTTGAAGTAGTCCACGAGCGTCCAGTAGTTGTACTTGTGCACCACCATGCTCGCGCTCTCCAAGCCGTTCGCGAACGAGGTTGAGGCGCTGATGGCGACTACGATCGTGAAGAACACCGGGCTGATGCCGAACGCGTCGCCGATCATGCACAGCGGCAGAAGCGTCGTTCCGATGAGCGCCGGCCCCACCGGTATGAACAGGCGGATGAGGGGAACCACGACCGCCGTCGCCACCACGAGCAGCCCCGTGCCCACCGCGAGCTTGCCGATCGACGCCTGCAGAAACCAGCTCGCCGAGCNTCGTTGAGTATCTCGTGGCGCATGCCTTCGTAGAGCTTGAGGTCGACCGTTTCGACGCCGGCTCGCCGGTACTGCTCGACAGCGCGCTCGACGCCTTTGCCCATGTCCCCCACGGGATCGAGGGCGCCCGCGATGAAGAGGAGCGCAAGGTCGGCAGGCACCGCCCCCGCTGCCGCGGCCGTAACCACTTCGCCGGTCAGATCGGTAAGGGTCGCATACCCGCCTGCGGAGAACATGACACCGCACGATTCGTCGGCGATGTAGGCGTCGACGACCGCATCGTCGGTCGAGATCCAATCGAACTCGGTGCGGGGGTTGTCGATCTTCTTGGCGAAAGAGCCCGCGCCGAGCCCGTCGAGAAACGTGCTCTTGTACGCGTCGCCCTTCGACGCGGCGATGCGGCGGGCGACGAGGTTGCCGAACTTGGAGAGAAGCAAGGGCTGCTGCCCCGTTCCGCAGATGACCGCAGCGGCCAAACCTTCGGCGAAGCGCGCGAGGTACGCGCGGACGATGAAGCTTCCCATGGAGTGGCCGAACATGATATAGGGCGTCTGGCGAGCGTAGCGCGAGGCGACCGTCTTACGCAGTTCGTGCACGTCGTTGATGAGCACCTCTTTGCCGCCGACGCTCGGAAGGCATCCCCACTCGCTCGGATCGGCCACGCTCTCGCCGTGCCCGATGTGGTCGTTCGCGCACACGATGTAGCCGCGGCTCACGAGGTAGCGGGCGAACTCGTCGTAGCGCTCGACGTGCTCGGACATGCCGTGCACGATCTGCACGATGCCGGCAGGCGCAATGCCGGGATTTTTCTCGGGTTCCCATGTTAAAGCTCTGATCTGGGTTTTTCCATCACTCGAACGGTATCCGATCCTGCCTGTCTTCACAGCCGAGCGCACATCGGCGCGCGTGGCGTTTGAACTCATGGCAATCCCTCCCTCAAGGTTGCTGAAACACCATTATACCCGAACTCGGCCGTCGCCCGGCAACGCGCCCGCGNATGAAGCCGCAACACAAGCGTCGACCGCCGAACCTGAGTCCGACGGCCGACGCCTAGCGCGTTTCGCGGCAGCAGCGCCGCGAAACGCTCCCTATTTGTTGTCGAGCACCGGGATGGGCGTCTCGTCTTTCTCCTCGAGGTTGTTCTCCCACACGTAATGCTTGGTCTCGCGTGCGATGAGACCCGAAAGCGCGAGCACGACGATGATGTTGGGAACGGCCATAAGCGCGTTGGTGATATCGGAGATGGTCCAGACCAAGTCTCCGATGCCGATGGCGCCGAGGAAGGCGACAACCACGTAGAGCACCTGGTACGGACGGATGGCGCGCTTGCCGAACAGGTAGGTGACGCAACGGTTGCCGTAGTAGGACCAGCCGAGGATCGTCGAGTAGGCGAAGAGCACCATGCCGAAGATGAGGATCGGCGTGCCGATGTAGGGGATCTTCGCAAACGCCGCACTCGTCAGATCGGCGCCCGCGGTAATCTGGCCGCTCGTCATGATATCGGGATTCGCGATCATCGTCGAAACGAGCACGATGCCGGTGAGCGCGCAGATGATGACGGTATCCCAGAAGGTGCCGGTCATCGACACGAGCGCCTGACGGGCGGGGTTGCGGGTGGTTGCCGCGGAAGCCACGATGGGAGCCGAGCCCATGCCCGACTCGTTGGAGAACAGGCCGCGGGCGCAGCCGAACTGGAGCGCCATCATGAGGCCCGAGCCCACCGCGCCGCCGAAGGCGGNCGATGCCCGGCACGAAGCACAGCACGAGCGCCAGAAGCGCGATGCCGGTCAGATCCCAACCCGTCCAATTGCTCCCGAGCCACAGACCGAACGTCAGCACGAAGATGGCGAGCACCTTCCAATCGAGCGCATTGAACTTCTCCTTGTTCGCCGAGAATTCGGCAATGCGCTCGAGCGTGTTCGGCGACAGGGGATCGGGCTTATGCACCACAATGACCGAGAAGTACGCCACGAACAGCAGCACGAGCGCGATGGGCGTGCAGATGACGGCCCAATCGAGAAACGAGATCTGGATGCCCGTACTCGCCTCGAGCATCCCCATCGCCATGATGTTCATGGAGCTTCCCGACGGAAGGGCCTGTCCGCCGATGCAGGCGGCGTACGGGATGGCTATCATGAGCGCCCGCCCGAAACGGGACTTCCCCGGCTCGGCACCCTCGATCTGCAGAATGCTGCTCGAGGCGATGCCCGCGAAAAGCGCGCTGCAGGGCAAATCCGATATGAACATCGAGCATATGAACGTCGCCGCCATGAAGGCGAAGATGACGAGTTTCTCGTTGCCTTTCGTGAACTTGAGCAGAAACGAGACGATGCGCATCGGTATCTTGGTTTTCAACAGAGCCGCCGAAAGTCCGAACGAGGCGAGCACGAAGAAGATGACGCTGCTCACCCACGCGAGCCATACCGTCGTTCCCTCGCTCGCAGAGAACGGGAGGATGCCGAACACCGGCAGCGATATCATGATGGCGATGCCGGTTATGGCAAAGGGGACCGGTTCGGCCACCCACAAGATGATGCCCGCGATAAGCAGGGCGAGACTCATTTTTCCTGGAAACGAAAGCCCCTCGGGCAACGGCAGCGCCAACGCTATGACGATGATGCCGATGGCGACGAGAACGCATGCAATCCGTGCAGCTACCGACTTGTCTTTCAACATAGTCTTTTCACCCCCACACTAGTTGTCAGCTATGCACGCGGCTTCCGCACAGGGGTGCGGAAGCCGCGCCGAATTGCGTTATCGAAGGGTCTTACGCGTGATGATCAGCATGAGCGCAACAACGATGATGATCGGGGGCAGGCACAGGATGTGCGAGCCGAGCGACCAGCCGAACGGGCCGACGAAGTAGCCGAGCGCCATACCGCCCAAGATGTTGCCGCCGTTGCGGAACACGTTCATCAGGCCCATACCCATCGCGTTTTGCGAAGGATCCTCGAGGATCTCGGGGATGGACGTCTGCACCATGGCGGGAATCCAGCCCTGGCAGAAGCCGTTTACGACCGCGATCACGTAGATGAGCGTCAGATCGACCGTGGAGAACGCGAACCAGAGGAACACGAGCACGACGACCCACGCCGCGACGATCATCCATTTACGCGTACCGAGCTTGTCGGAGAGCCATCCGCCGAACGGGATGCCGACGGCGCCGAGCACCGTGCAGAGGCTTACCGCAAAGGCCGCGACGGAAGCGTCGATGCTCGCCACTTCGCGCAGGTACAGCGACCAATAGGAGCTCGTGGTGCCCGTCGTGGTGAGGGCGAAGACGAGGAACATGATGCAGAGGATCCACAGCGAAGGGTTCTTGAACGCAGCGAACTTGTTGCCCTTGCCCACATCCTCGATGCGTTTTCCGGCGGTCGCCGCCATGACCTCTTTGGACGGCTCCTTGAAAAACACCATGAGTACGATGAACGCGACCACGCAGTACGCGCACGCGAGCCACCATACCGACTTCCACCCCATCGAAGCCGCCATCACGGGAGCGAGGTTCATGGTGATGAGCGTGCCGAGCGGCATCCATGTCTGGAACACGGCTACCGCAAAGCCCTGCCGGCTCTTCGGGAACCACAGACTGATGGCCGTTGGGCCCGCCACGCCGATGAAGCCCATGCCGCAGCCCTCGATGACGCGGGATACGAGCAGCATTTCGAAGCTGGTCGACAATGCGCCCATCAGGGATCCCACGAACAGCGATATCACGGAAACCGCCAGGGACTTCTTCAACCCGAAACGGTACACGAGCCCCGTTGCGGGAAAAGCCAGGATCAAACCCATGATGGAGAACACCGACATGATCCAACCGTACGACGATCCCGGAATGCTGAGCGCCTGGATGATCTCGACCGAGATCGTCGCAGGCTTGAACATGTTCAGAGGTGCCGCGATCGCCACGATCCAGACAGCGATCAGTATCGCCCACGCGCCTTTCGGAACAGCCTCTTTGACAGGCTTTGCAGCCTTGCCACTGGTCATTTCCATACAAATCCCCTTCCAATCAAATGAAGCAGATAGTGGTAAACGTCGAAGCTCAGTGCGGTTTCGAACGCAGCGGCTCTCCCGTGCGCCCCTGCGCGGGGGGAAGCTTTCTCCCACAGGCAGCGCATACCAGAGCGCGCGGTCCGTTCAGCGTGCCGCAGTGTTGGCACAATCCCCTTGGAACGATCTGTTTGCGCTTTCCGGTTCCCTTGCATTCTCCGCAGCCGGTACACGAATAACCGCACATGGCTTCTCCTAACCTGAATAGCCTTGCCGCCCGCGTTTATTGAGTATTCTTCGGAGCCGAAGGCGCGGCGGGGGCACCAGGCGCTTTCGGAGCGGACGGAGCGGACGGAGCGGAAGAAGGTGCCGCGGGAGCCGGCTTCTGCGGCTCGGGCGCGGCGGAGAGCTCCACCCCGCAAAACGGACATTTCTTCAAAGCTATGCCACCCATGCTTTGGATGGTCTTGCCGCAACTGGGGCACGCGGAAGGCCCTGTGGCGGATGCGTCAGCGGGTCTAAAACACATGGTAAGTATATACCTTTCTCTCGGGAGTTTCGGTTGTGCGCTGCGTCGCACCCGGTTCGGTCCGGCGCAGCGCTTGCTGCAAAAACTGCCAGCCGATCAGCCCAATTTGGTAGGCTTCGTACGGGCGTATCCGCGGGTCGGCTTCAGCATGAACCGGTTCTTCACCACGAAAAATCCAACGCGAGCCATATCCATGCGGTTCGTCGAGAGGTCGGCGCAGATTTCGTCAACCGACTTACCCTCGTCCAACTGGCCGTTCAGATACTCGATCTGGGCATCGTCGTCGAGTTCCAGCAACTCATCAATCGTCATGACATTCCTCCGTTCTCGGTTTAAGGCAGGTACACGGCAACCTTGTGATCGAGCTCTGCCGCACGCTTCTGCATGGCGTCCAAGCTGCCGTATTCGAGGCAGAACGACTGGCAGTGCTTCACGCACGTCGGCTCTTCGCCCTTCTCCAAGCGCGCTGCGCAATGGTCGCAGAGCGCCGTCGGAACCGGAAGGTAGATCCAATCCCAGGCGTCTACTGCGCCCTCGCCTATCTTCATCGGCTCGGTCTCGAGAAGTTTTATGCCGTACTTGCCGATCTCGAAGCCATGCTCGTTCTTGCACGCGACCTCACAGCTATGGCAGCCGGAGCAGTACTTATAGTCCACAAGCAGTGCAAAATCCTTGCTCATCTGCTTCTCCTTCCGTCTAGTCGCTCAGTCCGTCAACTTTTTTGATATCGCACATCACGCCCTTGTAGGGAGCGCCGAAGCCCAACTTGCCGATCTCCTTGTGCGGGAGCAGCTCGTTGATGTTGGATTTCCACACTCCGAACAGGTTGGGCTCCTCGCCGTCCTGCTCGGGGTACCACCAGCCGTGGCGGGTGTGCACGACGCGCGGGTCGATGATGTCGGTGATGTGCGCCTTTTCGCGCGCCTTGCCGAACGGGCTTTCGATCTCGACCCAATCGCCCTCTTCGACACCGTAGCGCGCAGCGGTCTCGGAGTGGATCTCGACAACGGGCCACGGCGTGATCTCGCGCATCTGGGCCAGCTGGCGATGCTCGGAATGGAACGAAGCGTAGTCGCGGGCGCCGGTGGTCATGATGAGCGGGTACTCCTCGGCAAGCTCCGGATGGCTCGTCTCGTCCCATCGGGGCTTCTCGAAGTACGGCAGCGGATCCTCGCCCCAGGCCTCGTACACGATGGAGTACAGTTCGACCTTGCCGGTCACGGTGTTGAAACCGGGCTCGCCGTCGGGGCGCAGCATACCCTTCTCGTACTTCTTGTACGTGTAGCTCGGCTGGTAGCAGCCGATCTGGCGCAGGTCGTCGAACGTGAACCCGTACTCGGGTACCAAGAGCGAATCGAAGAAGTCCTCGACCGAATCGTAGGGCCAGCCCTCGGGGTTCAAGCGCTTGCCCAGCTCGAGGTCGATCTCGAGGTCCGATTTGCACTCGCCGCGCTTCGACGCCTTGTTCATGCAGCCCAAGAACACCGAGTTGCGGCCGTAGTGCGGAAGCACGATGCCGTCATGCTCGGGGAAGGCCGACAGGGGCAGGAACACATCGGCGAACGCCATCGCGGTCGGGGTCATGAACAGGTCGGTGCATACCGCGAAATCGACCTTCTTCAGAGCCTCGTACCAGCGATGCGGCTGAGCCGAATTGGTGGGGGCGATGAGGTTCGTCGAATTGAACCAGCTCATGTGGATCTGGTACGGCTCCCCCGTCTCGAGCACGTCGAGCGTTACGTCGGGATGGGTGGTGGCATGGGTGTAGGCGAGCGCGGGGTACTCCTCGGCGCCGATGCGCTGCGCCCAATCCTCTTCGGCGACGAACTGGCGGCTGTCCATGCGCCACTTGCCCATGAAGCTGTTGGGTGCGCCGACCGTGAGCCCGCCGGGAACGTCGAGGTTGCCCGTGATGGCCGCAAGGGCGAGGATGGCGTGACCCGCCTGGATGCCGTTGGACTGCTGGTCGATGGCGAGGCCCCAAGCCATAGCGCCCGGATGATGCGTACCGAGGTAGCGGGCCAGTTCCAGAATCTGGTCTTCGGGGATCCACGTCACTTCGGACACGTAATCGACCGGGAACTCGGCGGCGCGCTCGGCGAGCTCGTCGAAGCCGTAGCACCAGTTCTCGACGAAGTCATGATCGTAGAGATCCTCTTTGACGATGATGTTGATGAGGCCGAGCGCCAGACACGTATCGGTCTGCGGCTTGATCTGGATCGTCCAGTTGCCTTCGCGGCAGCCGAGCCACGTGACGCGCGGGTCGATGCAGATGATCCTGGTTCCTCGCTTCATGAGATCGACGAGCGCGTGGCCGTGCAGGCCGTCGGGGTTCGACGCCAGAGGCGCCTTGCCCCAGCATACGATGTAGTCCGGCACGACGTACTGCGGATCGTCGTAGCGCTGCTCGAAGAAGCCCGCGTAGTCGATCTCGGGATACCCGGCGCCCAGGATGAAGTCGGATACCGTCGTCCGGGGTCCGTAGCACGACCAGCCCGACTGCGAATAGCAATAGTTCGGGGTTTGCAGCACGGAGAACGCGAGGGGGTAGCTGTACATGACCGCTTCGCGGCCCGTCCCCCCATGCACCATGATGGAGCGGGCGCCGTACTTCGCTTTGATCTCCTTGACGTTCTTTTCGATGATATCGTAGGCTTCGTCCCACGTGATGCGTTCCCACTTGTCTTTGCCGCGGTCTTCGCGGGCGCGCTTCATGGGATAGATGATGCGGTCGGGATGGTTCACGTACTCGACCAAATCGAGGCCCGTGGCGTTCAGGCGCCCCTGGTAGATCGGATGCTCCTTGTCCCCCTCGACCTTGATGAGGTTGCCCTCTGCGTCGACCGTCAGCTCCATGCCCCATCCGACCGGATGCTCGCCCGGAGGAGACCAGGCGCAGGTCCTGAAGATGGTGGTGCCATCATCCTGAACGCGTTTCCATTCCTTTTTCATCGACATAATGCTCCTCTCGCCTCTTGTGCATGGAACAGTCCATGCAACTCGAACCGTGCGTCCACGTTTCATTCATGGACGAGACGGAGCATAGGATCATCGGGACACCGGCCTTACCATGACCCCTATGAACTTTCGAAAGCCAGGTCATACGAAGCGCGGTAATACCGCTATTCATTTTTGTTTGAGGATACTCATACCGCGTTGGGTAGAGGGCTTTTTGATCAGGCGAAACGAGGAGGTGCAGACCGATGCGCCGCATCGGGCGGCGCTTGTTCTCAGAAAAACGGCGTTTGCAGCCGTCCCGAAAATGATAGTATGTCGACTTTGACTCCCAGCAGCAGACAAGCCGGATACGGGTTTTTGTTCGTTGTGTTGCATTATGGAAATGGACAAGCTGTCGAGTCTTTTTCTCTACAAGCGTATTGCCTGCTCAAAGCTTTACGCACCTTCACAGCTGTTTTGACGCTTGTTTTCGGGCCGGCAGTCTGCCCCGTGGGACTCAAATCAGCAGCACAATGAGCAAAAACCCGTATGTTAGCCTGGCTTAGCCGTTGAGCCGCCATCGAAATGCGCCCATTCGGGCCCTGAGCGCCAAGCGGCCCCGCAGGCGTGCCGACCCGGCTCGGCACCCGAAGGGCTGCATGCCGATTCCAGCTGTACGCGCAACCATGAAGCCGCAACACAAGCGTCGACCGCCGAACCTGAGTCCGACGGCCGACGCCTAGCGCGTTTCGCGGCAGCAGCGCCGCGAAACGCTCCCTATTTGTTGTCGAGCACCGGGATGGGCGTCTCGTCTTTCTCCTCGAGGTTGTTCTCCCACACGTAATGCTTGGTCTCGCGTGCGATGAGACCCGAAAGCGCGAGCACGACGATGATGTTGGGAACGGCCATAAGCGCGTTGGTGATATCGGAGATGGTCCAGACCAAGTCTCCGATGCCGATGGCGCCGAGGAAGGCGACAACCACGTAGAGCACCTGGTACGGACGGATGGCGCGCTTGCCGAACAGGTAGGTGACGCAACGGTTGCCGTAGTAGGACCAGCCGAGGATCGTCGAGTAGGCGAAGAGCACCATGCCGAAGATGAGGATCGGCGTGCCGATGTAGGGGATCTTCGCAAACGCCGCACTCGTCAGATCGGCGCCCGCGGTAATCTGGCCGCTCGTCATGATATCGGGATTCGCGATCATCGTCGAAACGAGCACGATGCCGGTGAGCGCGCAGATGATGACGGTATCCCAGAAGGTGCCGGTCATCGACACGAGCGCCTGACGGGCGGGGTTGCGGGTGGTTGCCGCGGAAGCCACGATGGGAGCCGAGCCCATGCCCGACTCGTTGGAGAACAGGCCGCGGGCGCAGCCGAACTGGAGCGCCATCATGAGGCCCGAGCCCACCGCGCCGCCGAAGGCGGCCTTCGGCGTGAACGCGCACTCGCAGATCAGGCAGATAGCGGGCCATACGTACTCCCAGTTCATGCCGATGATCACGATGCAGCCCCACGCGTAGGCGATGGCCATGAACGGCACGAGCTTCTCGCACACCTTCGAGATGATCTTGATGCCGCCGAAGATGACGATCGACACCATGATGACGATGGCGAGGCCGATGCCCCACGTCGGGATGCCGGGCATGTTGGCGGTGATGATACCGGTCATGGCGCTCGACTGCACAGCCGAGCCGATGCCGAACGAGGCAATGGCGGCGAACAGGGCGAAGGCCCCCGCCCCGAGCAGAGCCCACCACGGGGCTTTGCCGTTCTTCTCGAACGCACGGCGCCACGCATACATCGCGCCGCCGAGCATGTTGCCGTTGTGGTCCTTTACGCGGTACTTGACCGCCGCGTAGGTTTCGGAGTACTTGGTGGCGATGCCGAACACACCGGTGAGCCACATCCAGAGCACCGCGCCCGGGCCGCCCGCGAGGATGGCGGTCGCCACGCCCACGATGTTGCCGGTTCCGATCGTTGCCGAAAGTGCCGTCGTCAAGGCGCCGAACTGGCTGATGTCGCCTTCCGCATCCGGATCTTTGGTAACCGAAAGCTTGATGGCCTTCGGAAGCTTGCGCTGGATGAACCCGGTCCTAAACGTCAGGAACAGATGCGACCCCAAAAGCAAGATGATCATGGGAGGTCCCCACACCGCTGCGTCGATATCGTTGATAAGCTGAACGATGTCCATGCAGACCCCTTTCTCTTCGATTGCGTTCTTCCCCACAGAAACGCGAAGAGAGCCGACGCCGAAACCGATTGCCGGCATCGGCTGAGACAAGCCGGGAATACCGTTTCGGTATAAGCACTTTTCCGCGCTAAAGTAATAGCGCACATTATAGACAGTCACCACATGGCGGTTTGTTAACAACGTCGAAATTCGTACCCAAGTACGGGGGGAACGGCGCCATACGGGCGGCGAAAGCGCGACATGCAGCTCCGTTTCGATCGAAATGCAGCGCCAGTGGGCGAAGGCGCGGGCCGTCGGGCGGAACAGCCCGCCATGCTGCGCAACTACTTCCCCGCGACCACCGGAATGGGAGTTTCGTCCACCTCGTCAAGGTTGCCTTCGTATACGTAGTGACGCGTCTCGCGTGCAACGAGCCCCGAAAGCAGCAGCACGACGATGATGTTGGGGATGGCCATGAGCGCGTTTCCGATGTCCGATACGGTCCACACCACATCCCCCACCCCGATGGCTCCGAGAAACGCCACGGCCACGTAAAGGATCTCGTAGGGAACGATCGCCTTCATGCCGAACAGGTACGTGATGCAGCGGTTGCCGTAGTAGGACCATCCGAGGATCGTCGTATAGGAGAACGCCACCATGCCGAATACGAGGATCGGGGTGCCCACGAAGGGGATCTTCGCGAACGCCGTGCTTGCAAGCTGCGCGCCGGTGAACAGCGTCGGGTTCGCAAGGATCTCGGCCTGAATATCGGGGTGGGCCACAAGCGTGGAAACGAGTACGACGCCGGTGAGCGCGCAGATGACCACCGTCGACCAGAACGTGCCGGTCATGGCGACGAGCGCCTGCTGGGCGGGATTGCGCGTTGCGGCAGCGGAAGCCACGATGGGGGCCGAGCCCAGGCCCGACTCGTTGGAGAACAGGCCGCGGGNCTTGGTCGCGATGCCGAATACGCCGGTGAGCCACATCCAGAACACCGCGCCCGGGCCGCCCGCGAGGATGGCGGTCGCCACGCCCACGATCGATCCGGTGCCGATGGTTGCAGCGAGAGCGGTTGCCAAAGCACCGAAATGCGAGATATCGCCCTCGGCACCCGCATCGGAGGTGAACGAGAGCTTGATGGCCTTCGGCAGCTTACGCTGGATGAAGCCCGTCTTAACGGTGAGAAACAGATGGCTGCCGAGCAGAAGCGCGATCATTGCCGGCCCCCACACGAAGCTGTCGATAGTGTTGAGTAATTCGATCATAGCTTGAGGATTGTACCCGAACGGCGGCGATTCGGCAGCGGAATCTGCAGGTCTTCACAGACCTGCTGCCAACCCGAAACCGTTCGGATACTTGAGCTTTCCTAGTCGTCTTCCTCCGGTACGGGCGGGAAGTACGAAGGGAACGTATCCTCCGAGATCACGTTGCCGTCGGCATCTTTCACCGTGCGGTAGTTCGTGATCGACTTGCCGTCCTTGTCGTTGCCCGACCAATCGCTGTTCACGCTCTCCACCGTGCGGTGCGGGCTCGTACCCCAGATGCTGATCGTCATATCGACGCCATCGTAGGAGGCGGTCACGAGGATGTAGTGATCGGTGTCGTTGGTGAAGACGAGCGTCGGGTACTCCCACGATACGGCGGCATCGCGCCCGAGCGGGTAGTTCGGCTGGTACAGGCTGTGGTTCGTACGCTCGACGATGGGAAGGCCCGCCTCGTAGGCAGCGTTGAACACGCCCGTCGCCACATTGCAGATGCCGCCGCCCGAGGATTTCTCGTACTTGTTGTTCACGATGACGTTGGCTTCCTTGTAGCCGGCCGCCTCGTCGCAGTTGCCGACGATCTCGTTCCAGTTCCAATTCTGGCCGGGAGCGATGAGCGATCCGTTGAGCGTATCGAGGCACAGCTCGATGTTATACTCGCGGTTCGTACCGCCGTTCGATCCGTAGCCGAGCTTGTAGGAGGTGATGAGCTCCACAACGCCCATGTTCTCGGCATCCTCGGCGGTGATCTCGGGCTCGACTTCGGCCTCTTCGAGCGCGATCGTGCGATCGCCCGCCTCGCTGCCGCCGTAGAGCATGCCGTCGAGCGTATGGACGCCCGTCTTGATGTCGGGGCCGATGCCCAGAGTGCCGCCCGTGATGACGGGCACGCCGCTCGACACGTCGAAGGTCGCATTGCCCGCCGTGCCGTAGCCGACCGACCCCATCTGCCCCTGCAGGCCGTCGTAGGCCTTGGCCGCGTCGATGGAAGCAACGAGCTTCGCGTTGTCGCCTTCGCCTTCGACCTCGACCTTCGTCCATTCGCCGAGCATAGGAGCCCAGATCTGCCACGAATCGTCGCCGTAGGTGAACGTTACGGGATCGGCAATTGCCGCCGTGATCGAATCGGCTACAGCCTGCGCCTCGCCGGAATCGATATCGAGGGGAATATCGGTCATCGGGACCTCGAACGGCGATGTCGACGTGCCGAGCAGCATGGCGGTCGCCTTGGGGGCGAACGCTTCGGGATCGGCCTTTTCGCCGACGCGCCCGGCCGTTACCTGCGCAACGCCGTCGGCGTTGATGGAGATGCCGCAGTTCACCATGCTCACGCCGATGGCGTCGTCGATGGAGGCCAGGGCTGATTCGAGCGCCGCCTGATCGTACTCGACGGTAGCCGGCATATCGACCTGGCCGAACCAGCTTTGGATCCTCTCGCCCGCTCCGCTCACGAAATCGTCGAGACCCGAGATGCGTCCCACGCTCATCGCCTCGTCGACAAGGGCGGCGGCATCAACGTGCGCACCGAGGTCGGCTGCCGAGAAAGACCAGGAAAGAGCCTCTGCGCCCGCGTCGGAAGCATCGCCTTGCGCCCCGTCGGCAGCAGCATCGTCGGCAGGCGGCTCGGCCTCGCCCGACGCTTCGCCGCTCGTATCGTTGACGGTGCTTTCCTCGAGCCGCTTGACGACATCGGCGCTCGGCGTAACCCGCACGCTCGCACCTGCAAGCTTCGAATCGAGGGCGGCCTGCAGCGCGCTTGTCGCCTCGGCTTTGCTCATGCCGCCGATCTCCACGCCCTGCACCTTGACGCCGTGGTGGACCTTGCCGTCGTTGAGGCCGAACTCGAGACCGGCAAGAGCTCCGAGAAACACGACGATGACGAGCACGGCGATAACGGCGACCTTGACACCCGAACGCTTTTTCGGGCCGAGGTTCATGTAAGGGTTTTGGCCGTTGCCCTTGCCCCTGCCGGGGCGGCTGACGTCCGCTGCGCTCACGACGGGCGAAAACGCTCCCGTTTGCTGCTGACGGCGCTGCGTGGCATTGCCCTGCGGCGGCATGCCCTGGGTCGGTTGAGGTTGCCTGCGGGCATGGTTGCCGGCCGCGTGGCGGCCTACCGGTTGATCGCCCTGATTGTTCGAATCGTTGTCAAAAGCCATAATGGAAGACTCCTGGTGCGTTTAATCTACGTTCGTGCCATCATACAACAGCTCATAGAATGGGGCAAAGAATACATATTCTCCTGTTGAATTCCCCAGAAACCCGCGAACGGGCGCAGCGTCTTGCGCAATCGAGAACGCCCCTTGCGCATCGGGCGCTCTCCCTATACAATACAGGCCATGAATTCTGTTTCAGGGCGAGGTGCAATTCCTCACTGGCGGTAATTCGACCGAGCCGGTTTTCGGTAACGCGTCGAGAGTCCGCGACCCTGCGGTACCGATTATCTGCGGCAACGCGGTAATCGGGTATGCAGGCTGATTTTGGTGAGATTCCAAAACCAACGGTTATAGTCCGGATGGAAGAGGCAGAGCTTACAGGGACGATCGCTTCGAGGCGGGCGTTCCTGTAAACCCGAGAAGCCTGTATGAAAGAATTCATACAGGTTCGTTTCTTTTCTGGGCCCGGAATCGATACCTGCTCTGTACGGGGCTCGCAAGAGAAAGGGTTTGCTATGGCAGAAAAAGCGAACGGCTACCAGTTCACCAACACGAACAAATGGGAAACGCGTCAGCTTGTGACGATGGCGCTCCTCTGCGCGATCGGAGTGCTCCTCTCGTTCATCGAGTTCCCGCTGCTTCCCGGCGTCACCTGGCTCAAATACGACGCGTCGGCCATGCCCGCCATGGTGTGCGGATTCGCCTACGGTCCTGCTGCCGGCTTGTCGGTCGGCATCATCGGAGCCGTCATCCACGGCATAATGCTCGGCGATTTCTCGGGTGCGGTCATGAACATCATCGTCGTCACCGGCTACATCCTACCCGCCGCGCTCGTCTATAAAAAGGTGCACAACTTCAAGGGTGCCATCGTCGGTCTCGTGATCTCGTCGGTCTGCGCCACGCTCGCCGCGATCCTCGGCAACCTCATCATCACCCCGGCGTGGCTCGGCGTTCCTATGGATGCGGTCATCGCGATGATCATCCCGATACTGACTCCCTTCAACCTGCTCAAGGCGCTGCTGAACTCGGTGCTGACACTCATCGTGTACAAGAGCATCTCGAATCTCATCACCCCGAAGAAGAAGCAGATAAAGGGCAAGTAGAGCAATCGATGCGGCGGCCCGAGCGGCGGCCGCGCACGAACCGAAAGAAATCATATGATCGAATTCGAACATACGGGCTTCACCTACGACGGCGAGACCTTCGTCCTGCGCGACATCGGGCTCTCGATCCCCCAAGGGCAGTTCGTCTGCATACTCGGCGGAAACGGATCGGGCAAGTCGACCCTCGCCAAGCATATCAACGCGCTGCTCGTACCCGACGAGGGCACCGTCACCATACTCGGGCACGATACGCGCGACGAGACCGCCACCTACCTCATCCGCAGCAATGCGGGCATGGTGTTTCAGAACCCCGACGACCAGCTCGTTGCGAGCCTCATCGAAAACGATGTGGCGTTCGGCCCCGAGAATCTCGGCGTGCCCACCGACAAGCTGCGCGAACGCGTAACGCTCTCGCTCGACGAGGTCGGTCTGCAGGGGTTCGAGAAACACGAGACCAACGCGCTTTCAGGCGGCCAGAAGCAGCGCGTCGCCATCGCCGGCGTATTGGCCATGAACCCTCGGATCCTCATCCTCGACGAGGCGTCGGCAATGCTCGATCCGCGCGGCCGCCGCGGGCTCATGCGCGTGTGCAAAGAGCTCAACGAGCGCGGCATGACCATCGTCATGATCACCCACTTCATGGAGGAGGCGGGGCTCGCCGATCGCGTCGTCGTACTCGACGGAGGCACGATCGCCCTCGACGGCACACCCGACGAGGTGCTCGTCCAAACCGAAAAGCTCGACCACCTGAACCTCGACGTACCGTTCGCCTGCGAGCTGTCGCGCGAGCTCCAGAAGCGAGGCGTGCCCGTATCGACGCACGTTGACGACCAAAGCCTTGAGGAGGAGCTATGCCAATTGCTTTCGAACAGGTAAGCTACTCGTACAGCGCACCCGCAAAGAAGAAGCGGGGTAAAAAGGCTGCCGAGATCCCCGCCGTCGGCGACGCCCCGGCTCTCGGACAGACGGATGCCGACATCGCGCCCTGCGCTGCAGATGCGACGAACGCCGCCGCGTCAAACGCCCCGAGACCGCTCTGGGGAAACCCCGAAGGCAAAACGTGGGCGCTCTGCAACATCACCTTCACGCTCGAAGACGGGGAATTCCTCGGCATCGCAGGCCACACGGGAAGCGGTAAGAGCACGCTCATCCAGCACATGAACGGACTCATCCACCCCACCTCGGGACGCGTGCTCGTCGACGGCGTCGACATCGCCGACAAGAAAGCGGCCGCCGCGGCGCGCAGCAACGTGGGCGTCGTATTCCAGTACCCCGAACACCAGCTGTTCGCCGCCACCGTCTACGACGACGTGGCGTTCGGGCCGCGCAACATGGGACTCGGCTCCGACGAGGTCGATGCGCGCGTTCGCGAATCGCTCGCGCAGGTTTCGCTCGATTTCGACGATATCCGCGACAAGAGCCCCTTCGAGCTCTCAGGCGGGCAGCAGCGCCGCGTCGCGTTCGCGGGCGTGCTCGCCATGCGCCCGACCAAACTCATCTTGGACGAACCGGTCGCAGGGCTCGACCCCGCCGCGCGCAATGATTTCCTCAAGCTGATATCCGAGCTGCACGAAGGCGGCCTCACGGTGGTCATGGTTTCCCATACGATGGACGACCTTGCACGCTATTGCGATCGGATCCTCGTGCTCAAAGAAGGATCGCTCTTCGCGCTCGGCACCCCCGAGGAGGTGTTCTCGCGCGCTTCCGAACTGCGCGAGATCGGCCTGGGAGTCCCCTACGCCCAAAAGCTCGCAAACGACCTCAAGGACGCGGGCATCGGCCTGAACGGCAGGCTCTACGACACCGCATCGCTCGCCGACGCGTTGGCTGCGCTCTACCGCGGCGCCGAGGGGAAACCGGTTTCCCTGGACGGCGAAGGCGAGACCCGAACGGCTGCTCGAACCGGCGGGGGAAAAGAGGAACCGTGCCCGAAATAGCCATGTTCGGCAAATACTGGCCGGGGACGAGCCCCGTCCATCGGATGGATCCGCGGGCGAAGCTTTTGCTCTCGCTCGTGGTGATGGCGAACATCTTCGTCGCGCAATCGTTCATCGGCCTCGCCGTATGCGCGGCGTTCACGGCCGGGTTCTTCCTGCTGGCCAAAATACCGCTCGGCAAAGCCGTCAGATCGATTGCGCCGCTTGCGTTCATCCTCGTCATCACGGCGCTTCTGAACGTGTTCTTCGTGCAGGGCGGCACCGTGTACTTCCAATGGTGGTTCATCCAGATCAGCGAGGCGGGTCTTGTGCAGGCCGCCTTCATCGCCGTACGCCTGTTTCTGCTGCTCTCGAGCATGAGCCTGCTCACGCTCACCACCGCCACCCTCGATATCACCGATGCGTTCGAGTACCTCCTCAAGCCCTTTGCGCGCATCGGCGTTCCCGCCCACGAGCTCTCGATGATCATGGGAATAGCGCTCAGGTTCCTTCCCCAGTTCACAACCGAGCTCCAAACGATTTACCGCGCGCAGATCAGCCGCGGGGCGACCTTTGCCGCAAGCCCGTTCAGGGGAGGTCTGCGCATGCTCACATCGCTCATGATCCCGCTGTTCACGAGCGCCTTCAGACATGCCGAAACGCTGTCGCTGGCCATGGACGCCCGCTGCTACCACGGAGGCCCGGGGCGCACGCGGCTCAAACCCCTGCACTACAGCGCGCTCGACCGCAACGCCGTTATCGTGCTTGCGGCCATGTTCGCCGTCGTGTTCTCTACGAACTTCATCCCGCTGTAAGGAGGAGCGCGGCCAGGCGGGCCGCGCGCGAGCCGAGCAGAACGCACGACCACACGAGAAGCGGGCAGAAAGCCCCTCGAGAAAGGAACAGACCGTGACCGGAAACGAACAGGTTCTCGACTACCTCACCAACATCCCCACCTGGTACCTTGCTACCTGCGAGGGCGACCAACCCCACGTGCGCCCGTTCAGCTTCGCCGCCGAGCAGGACGGCAAGATCTGGTTCTGCACCGCCACCACCAAAGACGTGTACCGCGAACTCGAAGCGAACCCCAAGTTCGAACTTTCCGGCTGGCACCCGGGCCACGGCTGGATCATCCTGCGCGGCAAAGCGGGACTCGAAGATAAGGCGAACGCAGAGGTTCGCCGTGCGGGATACGAGCATATGTGCGGCCTTGGCGAAACCTACGAAGGCGAGAACGATCCCGTGCTCACGTTCTTCTCGGTCGAAGAGCCGCAAGCCTGGATGTGCGATATCGACGGCAGCTGGGTGCCTATCGAGTTCTAAGCGTTCGGCAGCGCGCCGCGCACTCGGGCACTGGCGTCCGAGTGCCGCGCACCCGAAGCCCCAACGGAGAAGGCAAGCCCGATCATCGAAACCCGCCGGCACCGCCCGATCGTCACCCATCTTCGCTTCTCGATGTCCGCCAACCGCCTCCGTGCGAGGTTTTTCTCAGCCATCTAGCAGCACCGAATCAAGCGATCAGGCATAGGGAACGCCATCCCATGTTCATGGATCAAAAATACCTCGCACGGAGGCGGTTGGCGGACATTTGGCGCTTCCGGAAGCCTGCGCTCGCCGGACATCCAGCGTCATCCGACGAAGCGCATCCTACATGCGGCCCACGCGCCCGCGCACCTGCACACCTGCGCGCCAGCCCGAATCCCGCACCCGTACGCCGAACCCGAGATCCTGACGGCGCCCTATTCGAAATCGTACAGATCAGCCGTCGCTCGGCGGAAATCCTCGTACACCTCGGCAGCGATCGCTTCGTCTTCGACGAGCTCGAACGCCGCAGGCTGGTCCTCGTCGTCGAGCTCGGTCACCTCGAGCAGCACGACCTCGCCCGACGAGCAGGCGGGGTTCTCCTCGTCGACGGGAAAGAAGAACCCGTAGCGCTTATCCTCGTGCAGAATCAACCCGAGGAATTCGAGGTCGATAAGCTCGCCTTCTTCGTCCTCGAACGTGAACGTAATGCCCTCTTCGGTGGGCGGACAGAAATTCGGGGCGCTTCCCTCTCTCATATTCGGCTCCTTCCGAGTCGTAGATGCGGACCGCACCGGCGGGCCGCACTCTCAAGCGGGCCCGCATCAGCAGGCCCGCGTTCGTTCAATCGCTATGCAAGCCCTCGGGCACGCGCGGGACGGCGCGCACCCGAACAGCGCAATCGGCTCCGACGCGCTACTGCTTCTTCTTACTCTTACGGTAGCGATGGTTGCTCTTTGCGTTCGCCCCCTGCTTTCCCGTATTCGACGGCTTCTTGGCCGCAGCGCTCGAGCCTCCCTTCGCCGCCTTCGGGCCCTCGGCCTTCTTGGTGGCAACGACCGGGGCGCTCACGCTCGGGTGGGCGAACTCGAAACGGCCGATCTCGGGTCCGTACTTTTTCGCGAGCTTCGCGTAACGCGGCTCCCGCGTCTTCCACATGGCGTAAAGCGGCGTGGCGACGGCGATCGACGAGTACGAACCGCACACGAGGCCGATCGTCATGGCGAAGGCGAAGTCCTTGAGCGTCTCGCCGCCGAACAGGAGCATCGCGACAACGGGGATCAGCGAGGTGAGCGTCGTGTTGATGGTACGCACGAGCACCTGGTTGATCGAATGGTTCGCCATCGTCATGAACGTGCACTTGATATCGGTTTCCTGCATGTTGTCGTTGATACGGTGGAACACGACCACCGAGTCGTAAAGCGAATACCCCAGGATCGTCAGCAGCGCCGCGATGGTGTTGGGGTTGACCTCGCGGCCCACGAGCGCGTAGATGCCCATCACGAGCACGAGGTCGTGGAGAAGCGCGATGATGGCCGTGACGCCCATCTTGTATTCGAACCGGATGGCGATGTAGATGATGATGAGGATGATCGACACCAAAAACGCGATAATCGACGACTGGATGACGCTCGTACCCCAGTCGGGACCGATCGTCGTCACCTCGAAGCTATCGCTTTCGAGCCCGAGCTCGCCTGCAACCTTGTTGGCGGTTGCGGCGGCCTCTTCGGCGCTTGTCGTAGTGGTGCGCACGAGGAAGCCCGCCTCGCCATCGGCCGTCGTCGTCTGAACGACCGCGTCGGGTTCGCCAGCCTCGTCGAATGCCGAGCGCATCTCCCCGGTCGTCACATCGCCCGGCGCATGGNGAGCGCGGTGCGAGCAAGCGGATGAGCGGAGCCTTGAACAAGAGCATCATGACGATGTCGCAGAGGATGCCGAGCGCAAGCGTAAGCCCGAAGCCCTTAACCGAGGCAGAGGCGAGGAAGAACAGCGACAGGGCCGAAACGAGCGTGACGAGGTCGGCGTCGACCGAAGTCACGATCGCATGGCGCACGCCGGTGATCGAGGAAGCGCGGACGCTTCTCCCCATGCGGATCTCCTCACGGAACCGCTCGAGCGTAAGGATCGACGAGTCCGCCGCCATGCCGATGGTGAGCACGATGCCCGCGATGCCCGCAAGGGAAAGGCTGAACAGCCCGAATGCCGACAGCGCAGCGAGTATGCCGAGGTAGATGATCGCGAAGATGGCCATGGCCGCGGCCGTGATGAGCCCGAGACCGCGGTAGAAGAACAAAAGGTAGAGCATGACGACCAGAAGGCCGATCGCAGCGGCGAGTACGCCCGAGTACAGCGCTTCCTGGCCGAGCGTCGGGCCGACGACCTGGCTCTGCGCGTACTCGAAGCTCACGGGCAGCGAACCGCTCTGGAGCACGGTCTGGAGCGCCTTGGCGGCGTCGAGCGAATAGTTGCCCGAGATGGACACGTTGCCGTCGGGGATCTCGGAATCGACGGTGGGGGCGCTCTGCACTTCGCCGTCGAGGATGATGACGATCTTTCCGTTGGTCGAAACGAGCTCTTTGGTGGCTTCGGCGAACGCAGCCGCCCCCTCGCTGTCGAGCTGCACGTTGACCACGTAGTCGGTCGACGTGGTTTTGCCCTGACCGATCGAGACGTTCGTGATGTTCGTGCCGGAGACAAGCGGCGTATAGGTGCCGGGCTCCACCTCGAGATAACTCGTCTTGCCGGACGGAAGCGAGTTGCCCGCTTCGTCGGTATAGGTTTCCTGGGTGATGTACTGGCCGTTGTCGATCTTCGTCTTCACCGTCTCATCGGTGAACGAATCGAGACGGGCAAACTCGAGCTTGCCGGTCTTCCCGATGGTGTTAAGCGCCGATTCGGTATCCGACAGGCCGGGGATCTGCACGAGGATCTGGTCGGTTCCCTGAGCCTGGACCGTAGCCTCCGAAGCGCCGAGCGCGTTGACGCGGCTCTCGATGATGGCGCGGCTGGCCTCCATGTCCTCGGTGGTTATCTCTCCCCCGTCGGTGCTCTTCGCGGTCAGCACGACCGAAAGGCCGCCCTGGATGTCGAGCCCTTGGTTGATCTTCTCCGCAGGAGGCGTGAACAGGAATATCGAACCCACCACCAGAAGCGTCGTAACTACAAGCAGCCATATATTGCGCCTGTCGGTCGAGCCCTTCTTCTTTTTCTTCGTCTGTACCGCCATGCTGAGTCTTCTTCCTCGTACGCCCACACGGAGCCGATTGCCTCGTACGCGCCGCAAGCCACCCTGAACGGGCGGGCTGCGCGTGAACCTTCACATTGTGCCACAAGTTTATCCTCGGAACCAGATAGGCCCACAAAGTCGATGCCGAACCTTTACCCGATCAATAGTCGTTAGCCGCAGGAGACGCCATCCACTCCTCGTAGAACTCCTCGTACGCGCCCGCCAGCACCGCTTCGCGCGCCCGGCGCATGAGATCGAGCAGGTAGTGGAGGTTATGCACCGAAAGCAGCATCCCGCCGAGCATCTCGCTCGATTTAACGAGGTGGCGAATGTAGGCGCGGGAGTACTTCGCGCAGACCGGGCAGGTGCACGCATCGTCGAGCGGACCGAAATCGCGCGTATACTTTGCGTTGCGCATGTTCATGCGGCCGGTCGACGAGAACGCGGTGCCCATGCGGGCGGTGCGGGTGGGAAGCACGCAGTCGAACATGTCGACTCCCTCGCGAACGGCGCGCACGAGCGTGGTGGGATTGCCCACCCCCATGAGGTAGCGCGGCTTGGTGTCGGGAAGAGCCCGGGCGACCTGCCCGAGCGTCTCGAACATCACGTCGTGCTCCTCGCCCACCGAATAGCCGCCGATGCCGAATCCCTGGAAATCCTTGTGACCCGCCTCGACGCTCGCACGGCTTGCCTCGAGCAGGCGCTCGACCGACTGAAGACGCAGGTCGAGGTGCATGCCGCCCTGCACGATGCCGAAAAGCGCCTGATCCGCCTTCGTATGCGCAGCCAGGCAACGAGCCGCCCAGCGCGCGGAGAGGTCGACGGCGCCCTCGACGAACTCGCGGGTTGCGGGATACGGGGCGCACTGGTCGAGCTGCATGACGATGTCGGCTCCGAGTTTCTGCTGTATCTCCATATTGCTCTCGGGAGTCCACCGGATCTTCGATCCGTCGTAAATCGACTGGAACCACACACCGTCGTCGTCGAGCTTGCGCGTATCGGCAAGCGAGAATATCTGGAACCCGCCCGAGTCGGTGAGAATCGGCCCGTCCCATTGCATGAAGGAGTGGAGTCCCCCCGCCTCGGCGATAAGATCGGCTCCGGGACGCATCGACAGATGGTAGGTGTTGGCAAGCACGACCTGAGCGCCGAGATCGGCAAGCTGGTCGGTCGTGACGCCTTTGACGGTGGCGTGCGTGCCCACGGGCATGAACATGGGCGTCTTGGCGGTACCGTGCGCAGTCTCGAACGTTGCGGCGCGCGCATGGCCGCTCGTCCCCTCGACGGTAAAATCAAACAGGGCCATCGCAGACCTACGATTCGCGCGCGATCGGACCGGCATCGATGCCGGTTGCGGGATGCTCGCAGGCGGGAAGCGCTTCCGCCCAAGCTGCGAACTCGGCCATCGAAGAGTGCTTGACGCGCGACAGGTCGAACTTCACGGGGTCGAGCAGGTGGTCGGTCACGAGGTAGGCATCCATGCCCAGATCGAGGCATGCAAGATCCTCGTGGGTGTTGTTGCCCACCATGAGCACGTCTTCGCTCTTCAGACCGGCCGCCCGAAGGTTCTCGGCATAGTAATCGAGCTTCGGCTTGACCGACGTCGAGTTCTCGTAGTTGGTGATGCGCGCGAATGCGTCGGCGTCGATGCCCGCCCAGGACAGGCGCCACTTGACCGCCCGCAGCGGGAACATGGGCATAGTGGCGAGCACGAGCGGATACCCCTTTGCGCGAAGCGTCTCGATCGCGCGGGCGGCATGCGGGTCGGGCACGACGTTTTTGCCGATCTCGCCGAAATCGTGTTCGTAGAATTCGCCGACAAGCTTTGCCCAATCGGTAGCGTCCTGATCGACGACCTCGAAGAACGCGTCCCAATAGGCTTCGGCGTTCAACCGTCCGTCATCGTGGGCCGCCATCGCTTTGATGCCTTTCTTCAAACCTGCGGTAAAGATCTCGGGATCGATGCCGCGCGCCGCAACGTAAGCGGCGAGACGCTCGAAGTACGATTGCATGAACTCGCCGAGATCCATCGGAAGCAGCGTACCGTCCAAGTCGAAGAACACTGCGCGATAGGGTGTTTGCTCCATGTGATAATCCTTATGTATCAGGTTGCGTATACGTTCGCATGGTAGTATAAAGCAGGAGAAAAGGAGCGTGCGAGAAGCATATGAAATTACTACTCCATGCATGCTGCGGCCCCTGCTCGCTCGAGCCGACGAGGTTCTTGGCGAACGAGGGGCACGACATCACGATCGCATACATGAATTCGAACATACACCCCGCCTCGGAATACGACCGCAGGCTCTCGACCCTGCGCGCTTGGGCCGATCGCGAGAACCTCCCCATCGTCGAAGGACCCTACGACGTTCGCGCATGGGAGGGCTGCGTCGGCACGGTGGCTTCGGATACCTACGCGAGCCGCGAAGATCGCTGCAGAGCATGCTACCGCATGAGGCTCGAAGAGGCAGCCCGCTACGCTTCCGAGCACGGGTTCGACGGCGTGTCCACCACGCTCACCGTAAGCCCCTACCAATACACCGATATCATCCGGGAAGAGCTGAAACGCGCGGCCGGAGCTCACGGAATCGCTTCGCTGTTCGAAGATTTCCGCCCCCTCTACGACGAAGCTACGCGCCGCAGCAGGGAGCTCGGCATGTACCGGCAGAACTACTGCGGCTGCCGCATCTCGCAGGCCGAAGCGGAAGCGGAGCGCCGCGAGCGCAAGGCGGCCCGAGCGGCGAAACGCGAAGCGG
>NZ_LT964679.1:1656202-1665399 GCF_900240215.1 Raoultibacter timonensis
GCGCGCAGCCCACGAAGACGAGATCGCAGCGGCCGAAGCGCTTCGGGTCCAAAAGAAGCGCGAGCGGCAGGATTACGCCGCGAAGCAGGAACGCAAGCGGCGCATCCTCAAAGAGATGCGGGGAAAGCAAAGCAACTGAGCCGATCGCGCCAGAAACGCCTATAATGGCAACCCGACGCCCGGCAACCGGGCTCAAAATCCGCACGGCGAACCAGTCCGCGCGACGAACCGCACGCCACCCGAGGAAAGAATGCATCGATGAAGACCAGCGATTTCGATTACACCCTTCCGGAAGAACGCATCGCCCAAGAGCCCGCCGCCGAGCGCGACGGGTGCAAGATGCTCGTGATGAACCGTGCGACAGGATCGCTCGAAGACCGCATATTCCGCGACATCGCCGACTACCTTGAGCCGGGAGACCTGCTCATCGCCAACGAAACGCGTGTAATGCCCGCACGCCTGCTCGGCGCAAAGCGGGGCACCGGGGGTGCCGCCGAAGTGTTTCTGCTGCGGGAATCGTTCGGTCATGGCGAGACCTCGAACACCGCCGCCTACTGGGAAGTGCTGGTGCGTCCGGGCAAACGGTTGAAGCCGGGCGCCGTGGTCGAGTTCACCGACAGCGAAGGCACCGTGGCGCTCACCGCGGAAATCGTCGACTGGGTGGAGGATGCCGAAAAAGGAGAACGGCTCGCACGGCTCGTCACCGAAGCCTACGGCACCCTCGACGAAGCGATGCATGCAGTTGGACATACGCCCCTGCCCCCCTACATCAAAAACTACGCGGGCGACGAAGAGCTCTACCAAACCGTGTTCTCCAATCGTGAGAAATCGGCCGCAGCGCCCACGGCAGGCCTTCATTTCACCCCCGAACTGATCGCCCTGCTCAAAGAGAAGGGCGTCGATTGGGAAACCGTCGAACTCGAAGTGGGTCTCGATACCTTTCGCATCGTCGACGAGGACGACCCCGAACAGCACCGCATCCACACCGAATACTACACCGTGCCCCAGCGCGTCGTCGACGCGGTTCGTCGCACGAAAGAGCACGGCGGGCGCGTCGTAGCGGTGGGCACCACGAGCGTTCGCAGCCTGGAGAGCGCATGGGATGAGGAAGCGGGCGGGCTCAGGGCGCGGGACCGCGAAGCCACCTCGCTCTACATCCTGCCGGGATACAAGTTCCGCGTTGTCGATGCGCTGGTAACGAACTTCCACGTGCCGCGATCGACGCTCATGATGCTCGTGAGCGCATTCTCGACGCGCGAGCACATCATGGCCGCCTACGAGCACGCAATCGAGCAGGAATACCGCCTGCTCTCGTTCGGCGACGCGATGTTCATCGTTTAGCCGATCGCCGCCCGCATCGGATAATCCCAGGAGGGAATTGACGCTTGCCCGAACGGAAACGAAGCCAATAAAACAGAACCGAGCGAAACGGGCATCGGAAGTATAATAGAGAAAGAAGCGATGCGGCGCAAAGAGCATCAAAAGGCCGCCTCCCACCGCCTTCGGAAGGAGATCGGCATGAGGATACCGAGCAAAGCGGCACAAGGGCTGTTGGCCTTCGCGTTTGCCGCAAACCTGATCGGCATCGCACCTGCGCAAGCCTACGGTATCGAGCCACGGGAAACCACACCCGGCAACACGTTCGTAGACGAAGGACTCGAGTACAAGGTGCTGACGAGCGATCCCGAGAAAACCGCCGAACTCGTCGGCTTCGAAAACGATCCGAGCGAAGAGACGACCGTAACCGTACCGGCAACAGCAAGCGACAGCGAAGACGACTACAGTGTGGTAAGCATAGGCGGCGATGCCTTTTTCGAACAAGCGAACGTAACCGGCATCGATTTTTCGAACGCATCGAATCTAATCTCAATCGAGGATAATGCATTCAGGGACTCGGGGCTCACCGGTACGCTCACCCTCCCCCCGAACCTCACGAGCATCGCCTGGGGTGCGTTCATGGACACGGGGCTTTCCGGCTCGCTCACCGTCCCGCAGAGCGTTGCGAACATCGAACCAGGCGCGTTTGCGGGCACGAGCCTCACCGAGCTCGTCTTACCCGAAACGGGATCGCTTGCTATCGGCGCCCACGCGTTTCGGGACACGAAGCTCTCCGGCTCGCTTGCCATCCCCCAAAGCGTTACGAAAATCGGAACGAGTGCGTTTTCCGGCACGCAGATAGATGCGCTTCTGTTCTTGGGCGATTCGCCGCCCACCGGCGCAAAAGGCAGCGCATTCGCCGATACGCCCGACGAGGGCACGGTATACCACCCCGCCGAAGCGGCAGCCAACTACGACCCGGGCATGTTCGGCGCACCCGTGAACGGGTGGACCTTCGTCGGAATCGAATCCTTTATCGCGCCGTCGTTCACAGGGCACCCGCAAGACCGTTCGAGCAAAGAGGGCGGCGAGGTCGTATTCGAAGCCGCTGCCGAGGGGTCGCCCGCACCCTCGCCCAGGTGGCAATTCTCTCAAAACGAGGGAGCAAACTGGGAAGACATCGCGAATGCCACCGACACCAGATTGGTGCTTTCCGACCTGGAAGCCGAGCAAAACAAGACATGGTATCGCTGCGTCGCGTCTAACGGCATCCAGCCCGAAGCCCTCTCCGACTATGCGGTCCTCAGCGTGGATGGAGAAAGGCCCACTGCGACCATAACGCCTGCAGGTACCGGGGTTGCACCAAGCACGGCGAGCCTCGCCATCGAATTCAGCGAGCCCATCGATTCTTCTCGAGGCGGAAAAGTCGTCCTTTCCCCCAACGCGATCGAAGGAAATCCCGATTTCACCGATGCGAGCAAATGGAACCCGGAACGCACCATCCTTACCGTAGCGCTCGGCGAACTTCGTTCCGATGCCACCTACACGGTACAGGTCTCGGGGTTCGTCGATCTCGTCGGCAACGCAATGGTGCCCATCGAAGGCCATACCTTTGTCACCGGAACAATCGAATCGCCTCCCTTCGGCACGAATGATCACGACCAAAACGACAAGCAAAGCGAAGCTGCTCGATCCCTTGCCAAAACCGCAGACGGCTTAGAGGCAGGTGCCCTCGCCCCCCTCATCTCCGCAAGTTTTATCGCGCTTATCCTTTCGGATGCGCTCCTTCGGCGCTCCTGCCGAAAAACAGGATCGAGCGATTGACATCCGCGCTCCCGCGCGAATCCGGCAAGCGCCTCGCCTACGCGAAGGGTTGGGCCCTCATAAAAAACGACCCCGCTTGCGCGGGGTCGTCTCTGGCATATGAAAGACAAACCCGAAAGTTAGGCCTTCGTCACATTGCTCGCCTGGAGCTTGCCATTCTGGCCGGTGGTGACGTCGAACTGCACGGCAGCTCCTTCGTCGAGGGTCTTGAACCCATCCATCTTGATCTCAGAGAAGTGGACGAAGAGATCTTCGCCATCGTTCTGGGAGATGAACCCATAGCCTTTTTCCGGGTTGAACCACTTAACAGTACCTTCCGCCATTGTTTCCTCTTTCCTCTTCCCCATCCTGGGGAAGGTCACTCTTCGTGCTGCATGGCGGCAACACTTGGCCCCCATTGCTGGGGCTTTGTTCCACTTTACACTAAAGTGATGCGGTTGCGCCCCTCATTTATCGGGATTCGCGTTTTTTTACCGCTCCGTAAGGCATTGGGTGGCGTTTTGTAAGGGACGGGGCCGGCAAACGCATGCCGATCGGCCCCTGATCCGAGTTTTGCAGCAGATGACCCAAAGATGGCAGAAAACGAAAGGTTTTCGTCGCAACACGAGCCCGTCTGCAGCAAGGGCAATGCGAGCGCGTCTCTCACCCGGAGCAATGCAGCCACTTGAAGGCAGATGATCCGCTTGGGACTCTTACCCGCTCCGCAACGACGAATTACCTCCGTTTTCTGCCGCGACCGAAGATCGGGATAGCGTTCGGGAACGGCGGCGGGGCCCAGTGACGACTGCGGCATCCCGAAACGAGACCAGAAATACGGCCGTGCCCCGAAATTGCGGTTTTACGAGCAACCCCCACTGTCTCGCGAAACCGAGGTCAACGGGCCGTCTGCCTACTTCAAACCCTTTTGGGTCTCTTCGAAAAACGCATCGAGCTCTTCGGGGGTGATGGCTTCTTCCGACAAGCTGATGCCGCACGATTGCGCGAGCGCAGCCGCCTGCTCGGCCCGAAGAGCAGCCTTCTCGGGTTGATCGGCCTCCCTCAGGTATTCCGCTTCGAGCATGAGGCTGCGGGCAAGGTATTCGACAACCCGTGGATCGGTTCCTGAAACAGCAAGGATGCTCGTCATCGACTCGGGAGCAAGGGACAGAAACACTTCCCCGTCGAGCTCCGTCGCCTCGCCGACCGCCGCTTCAAGCATCTCGGCAGCCGATGCCGGATCGTTCTCGCCGTTCGCTTTGAGCATGCTGCGCCTGATGGCTTCGGCGAACTGGAGGAATATGCGCATCAGATAATCTTGCTGAAACATGGTGTCTTCTTTCGATCGCAGATGGCGGCATGCATGCGCGTCGGCGCTTAGCCTGCCGTAGGTGCCTGGATTCCCAGGTGGTCGTAGGTTCTCTCGGTTGCCTGGCGCCCCCGCGGCGTGCGGATCATCAGACCCTGCTGCAGCAGAAACGGCTCGTATACGTCTTCGAGCGTTTCGGGATCTTCCGAGAGCGCCGATGCGAGCGTGGTGAGCCCGACCGGCCTGCCGGCGAACCGTACGGCCAGAAGCTCGAGGATACGGTTGTCCATGATGTCGAGGCCGAGCGAATCGACCTCGAAGAAGCTCAACGCCTGGGCTGCGACATCTTCGTCGATCGTTCCGTCGCCGCGAACCTGCGCCCAATCGCGAACGCGCTTGAGCAAGCGGTTCGCCAACCGCGGCGTGCCCCTGCTGCGACGGGCGATTTCGAGCGCGCCGTCTTCGTCGATACCGATATCGAGGATCGCCGCCGAACGGCGCACGATGGTGGCCAACTCGTCGGGGGTGTAGTAATCGAGGCGGAACAGCATACCGAAGCGGTCGCGCAAGGGGCCCGTCAGAAGGCCGGTCCGGGTAGTCGCCCCGATGAGGGTGAACTTCGGCAGGTCAAGGCGGATCGAACGCGCTGCAGGCCCTTTGCCCACGACGATATCGAGCACAAAGTCTTCAAGGGCGGGATAGAGCACTTCTTCGACCATGCGGTTCAGGCGATGGATCTCGTCGATGAACAGAACGTCGCCTTCTTCGAGGTTCGTCAGTATCGCCGCAAGGTCGCCCGTGCGCTCGATAGCCGGGCCGCTCGTAGTCCTGATGCTCGCGTTGAGCTCGTTGGCGACAACGGTTGCGAGCGTGGTCTTCCCGAGACCCGGAGGTCCCGAGAACAGGATGTGGTCGACCGCTTCGCCGCGCGCCTTGGCGGCCTCGATGAGAACCGATAAGGAGTCCTTCACCTTTTCTTGGCCCGCATAATCGACCAGCAACTTCGGCCTGAGGCTGCGATCGAGCGCCAGATCGTCCTCGGTGAGATCGGGGGTGACCGTACGCGAAGCGCTGATGGCCCCGTCGGCTTCCGCCGCCGAGAACACCAATCCTTCTATCTCTATTCCTTCGTTACCCATTACCGCCCGTTCTGAAAGCCGTTCGTACCAACGATGTGCACTGCGCTATTCGCCCAAGCGCTTCAATGCGTATTGTAACAGGACGGGCTCGTCCGCATCTTCCGGGGCGCCCTTGAGCGCGATCTCGATTTCGGCGGAGGTGAATCCCATCGACAACAGGGCGTCGGCAACGCCCTGTAATACGCTACCCGCGCCGACCGGAGCCGCGCCCGCAGCCGCTCCGAGCAAATCGGCGTCGAGCGAGCCCTTGAGCTCGAGGATGATGCGCGATGCCGTCTTCTTGCCCACACCGGGAATTTTCGACACGAGCGCGACATCCTGCGAGGTTATGGCGGCAACAAGCTGCTGGGGCGAAAATACCGAGAGGGCCGAAAGCGCCACCTTCGGCCCGACACCCGACACGCTGTTCAAGCGGAGGAACAGGTTCTTCTCCTCGACGGATAGAAAACCGAACAGCGAAATCGCATCCTCGCGCACGTACAGGTGGGTATGGACCTGCACCCGCTCCCCCGTTTCGGGAAGCTTGGCGAGACTGCCTGCCGCCATGCCCACCGCATAGCCGATGCCGCCCACGTCGATGAAGGCCGTATCCTGGGTTTTACCGGCGAGGATTCCGTTGAGAAAGGCGATCATAGCACTCCTTCGTGCGTCGTATAGCAGATGGCCGCCGCCAGCGCATCGGCCGCATGATCGGGATGGGGCACCGATTCGAGCGAAAGCAGCTGCTTGACCATATACTGCACCTGTTCCTTTTCCGCCGACCCCGTCCCGACGACGGCGAGCTTGATCTGCCGGGGCGTAAATTCTCCGACCGGAAGATCTCCCGTTGCGCAGGCGACGAGCGCGGCGCCACGCGCCTGGCTCGTGCCGATGCCCGCCGTAACGTTCTCGCCGAACCAGACCGTCTCGATACCGACGCACTCGGGCCCGAACCGCGCGATCACGGCACCCATCTGATCGTGGATCTTCTTCAGCCGCTGGGCGAGCTCCATGTCCTTCGATGTCGACACGCAGCCGTACGCGAGGCATGCGAGCCTCGTTCCCTGCTGGGATATCACTCCCCAACCCGTATTGGCCAGCCCCGGATCGATCCCGAGAACAACGCGGCGCACCGACGACATACAACCCTTTCCGTATTCCGACCGCCCGATCGGACAAGCCCACGCGGACAGTCGCCGATCGAGATCAGGCAAAATCAACAAACACTTGTTCGGATGATACCACAACCGACAGCTGCAGCAGCATTTCAAATGCAATCATCACGATCGCAGCACGGTTTGAAAACCCGCACGTCCCCAACGCCGAAAACCGCCTGCGAAACCCTGACGAGGCGGGTTTCGCAGGCGGTCGAAAATCCAAAGACAGGCGTCTACGCTATGCCAAGGGCGCTCTGCACGGCGAGGCGACCGAACACCAAGCATTCGGAAAGGTTGCACGAACCCTGGTAGAGATGGGCCCACAACGATCCGAACTCCCCTGCGGAATACAGGTTGGCGATGGGCTCGCCTGCGGTATCGAGAATCTGGGCTTTGGCGTTGCGGCGCGGTCCGCCATCGGTGTTGAGCAGCTCGCAGCAGCACTTCATCGCATAGAACGGCCCGTTGGCAACGGGATTCAGCGTCGACGGCGGACGATGAAACGACAGGTCCTTGCCTCCCTCGCAGTAAGAGTTCCACAGAGCAACCGTCTCCGTCAGCTCGGATTCGGGCACGTCGATGAGCGCAGCCAGCTCTTCGATCGAATCAGCCGACACGGCGAATCCGTCGGCGACGGGATCGCCGGTGCCGTCGGTGTAGGCGTCTTCGGCATGGTCCTGATCGTAGATGAACCACATGACCGAGGGAAGGGGAAGCAGGGGCCACTCCCCGCCGAACTGCTGATGCCCGTGACGGCAGCCGACATCCCCCTCGAGGCTGACGAGCTCGTCGGACTGGGGCCAGCCCGAAACCGCCATGTCGTAGTCCATATAGAATCGGCGCCCGTTGATGCCGACGGTAATGCCGTTTTGCTTGTTGATCTTGCGGTAAGCGCAGTACTTCTCGCCGTCGAGCGAAACGGCGTTCGTCCAGAAGCCGGCGCACGAATGCATATGCCACATATCGGCGCCGATCTTCGCGCAGATGCGATGGCCGTCACCGGTGTTGTTGATGCCCGCTACGGGATGGGCATGCGGCGCCGAAAGGTAGTCTTGGCGCATGACGGTATCGTTTTCGAAGCCGCCGCAGCACATGATGACGCCCTTGTTCGCCTTCGCCTTCATCTCTTTGCCACGCTCGTCGTACACGACTCCGACAACCGCGCCTTCGGCGTCGCACACGAGATCCGTCAACGGAGCCTTCGTCTTTTCGGTAATGACGTCGGCATGGGCTTCGACAACAGACAGGGCGAAGTGCGATATGTGGGTGAAGCTCTTGGATTCCTTCTTGTTGAAGCTCATATAGCGATATGATTCCGAGTTCTCGAGTTCGCCGAACTCGCCCCTCTTCGATCCGTCTTCGTTCGTGAACTTCATGTCCGATTCATCGGCGCCGAGGCCGACAACCCAATCGCGAAGCTCTGCGCTGCGCTGCGCGAACACCTCGAGGATATCGTCGGGCGTGCCCGTGTAGTCGCCGCGCAGCTCTTTGAGGTAGCTTCCGAACGCCTCGGCATCGTCGGTGTAGGTTACGCTGCCCGAAGAGAATTGGCTGTTGCCGCCGCCGGCAGGCTGATCGCTTTTCTCGAGAAGCAGGCAGGTTGCCCCGTCGCCCTCGGTTGCCACCGTTATCGCCGCAGCCAAGCCGGCGAGGCCCGCGCCGACGACGATCACGTCGTACTCCTCGTCCCACGAAACCTCCGACGCCTGCGCGCTCGCATTTCCCTGCGAGGTTCCAGAGCCGCAACCCGCAAGGCCCAAGGCTGCGCCTCCCGCTAAGCCGAGGACACCCAAACCCGTTGCCGCCACGAAGTCTCGCCTCGTTGCCATCTTTCCCATTGATTCCTCCTAATCATCTGTTCCCTCTGTCTCTTCGACGACTCACACGATAGCTCGCAAGAAGCCCGACAAGAACGTCAAAACAGGATCAAAACATCCTGTTTTCGCAGTTGATATGCTTAAAACGGGGCTAGTCTTTTCGGGGTGAGACGGCAATACCACCCATGGCAAGCTCTTACAGAACCATCCTTGTGCGCATGCGCCACATTGCCTACAATTGCTGAACGGGGCAAGCTGATTACGATATGGGGAGCTTTGGTCGAATCCGTTAAACAACGAATCGCATCGTATTTCGAATCGGTGAACGAACAGGCGCCGTTCCTCGGCTATCTCGGAATCGCATTCTGGTCGGCATGGATTCTCTCGACAAGCGGCGTCCAAGACTGGCTGTCGCCGTCATCGGGTGCCGAGTCGACGTTTTCCTCCGCCTACGTAGAAACGCGGGTGGTGCTTATCGCCGCGCTTATCGGCTGCGCCATCCTCGGAAACAAACTCTCGCAGTTGTTCGAGAGCGGAAGAGCCATCCCCGTAACCGCCGCTATGGCGGTTGCCGGGGGCGGGGGGCTTTCAACAACTGTCTCTTTTTCAACACTAAAAGGGTTTAAAGGACAACGGCGCAATCCGACACAACAACATTCAAGGGCGGGTATAAAACTTT
>NZ_LT964679.1:1665628-1686195 GCF_900240215.1 Raoultibacter timonensis
ACCGCCGCTATGGCGGTTGCCGGAGACGTGTGCCTTGCAACATCGTGGCTCGTCCCCGAATCGAGTCCGGTGCTTCTGCACGCCGGGGCGCTTCTTGCAGGGCTCGGCGCTGCGGCGCTGCTCGTCAAAGCAGGGATCCTGTACAGTGCGCTTTCCCCCTGGAGGGCGATGCTTCTCTTCATGACATCGCAGCTTGTGGCGGCATGCCTGTACCTCGTCATCACCGTTGCCCCCACCCCGATATCCACTGCGCTTTTCTGCCTTTTGCCGGCATTCGGAGCGGTAACCTTTGCGCTGATCCCCGCAAAAAGCAATCCTTCGGTGCAGCCCAAAGCCGCCAAATCGTTCGGCAGAACCTTCGCGCGACTCGTTTTCATGATTTTCGCGTTTCGCTTCTGCTCGAACTACATCAAAACGCTGCTCGCAACGTTTCAGACTTCCGAGGCGATCGAGCTCGGCGTCGCGGGCAACATTCTCCTTAAAATGCTCGTCGCCTTCGTTTTCATCTGCTACGCGTTCAATGCCAGCAAGAAGGTCGATTATGGGCGCGTCTGCTATTTCCTGTTCGTCGGGACAACAATCATCCTGGTTGTCCTCCCGCTGTTCGAAGATCAAATACCCCTGTTCTATGCGCTGAACGGCACTCTCAGCGGCATTACGGGCAATGTTGCCTTCTGCATCTTCGCCTACATCTGCTTCCAATCGAAGGCATCGCCGCTGAGAATATTCGGATTAGGGTACTCCGCCGTCCTGTTCGGCAGTCTGATCGGCTACCTCATCGGCGGAAACGTCGCCCCCTTGCTTGTGGAGGAAAACCTCTCTTCCACGCCGTTCCTCATTGCAGCGTACGCCCTCATCCTGCTCGCCCTGCTCGTTTCTCCCCCAAAACAGCTCGATAGGCTCATGTTGCCCGTCTCGCACGAAGACGTCATCGACATGGCGAAGAGAAAGGCGGGATCGCTCGACGCGGAGGATCGCATGCGCGTACGCTCCCGATCGGTATCGCAGACCTACGGATTAACCGAGCGGGAGCAGGAGGTCCTTATGCTGCTCGCGCGCGGTCATGGGCGCAAGTACGTTGCCGACCACCTTCAGGTATCGCTCAATACCGTGCGCTCGCATTCGCGCAACATCTACGCAAAACTCGGCATCCACTCCCACTCCGAACTCATGGCACTGCTCGAATCGACCGAAGTCGATCCAACCGATAGGCACGCCGTCTGACCCCCGGAACCCAGCAGCCGCACAGGGAACACGCCGAGCAGAATGCACGTCGAAGGCGAACCGCATCGCGTGCATGCAACGGGCGCGCCCGAAAGCGCGCCCGTACCGAATCGAATCTATCGTACAAGCCCTACTCGTCGAGGGCGGCGGCGATCTCGTCGGTGATGTCCATTGTGTGGTACACGCTTTGGATGTCCTCAAGCTCCTCGAACTTGTCGATGAGGCGCATGACCTTCTTTGCGTCGGAGATGCTTACCTCGGTGGGGGTAGTGGCCTCCATGATGAGCTCGGCACCCTTGGTGGCAAGGCCGGCCTCTTCAAGCGCCTTCTTGACGGCCATGAGATCGGTGGGACTCGTGTAGATGATCCACTCCTCGTCGGCGTCCTCGTAATCGTCGCCGCCCGCCTCGGCTACGGCGAGCATGAACTCCTCCTCGTCGCCCGCGGCGCCGTTGGCCTTCATGCCCTCCTTCTTGTCTCCCTCGATCTCTTTGGGAACCATGATCTGGCCCTTGCGCTCGAACTGGAACGCCACCGATCCGGAAGTGCCCAGGCTGCCGTTGGCATGGGAGAACGCGCTGCGCACGTCGGCGGCGGTACGGTTGCGGTTGTCGGTGAGCGCCTCGAGGTAGATGGCTACGCCTGCCGGGCCGTAGCCCTCGTAGATGACCGTCTCGTAGTTGGCGGCGTCCTTGCCGCTGCCGAACGCCTTGTCGATGGCGGTTTTGATCTTGTCTTTGGGAAGCGAGTAGCCCTTGGCTTTCTCGATTGCGGCCGCAAGCGACGCGTTGTTGTCGGGGTTCGGGTCGCCACCCTCCTTGGCTGCCACCGTGATGTTACGGGACAGCTTGGAGAACAAAGCCGAACGCTTTGCGTCCTGCGCGGCCTTACGATGCTTCGTGGTTGCCCATTTTGAATGCCCTGACATATATCTACCCTAACTCTCTGATGCATTTCCAGCGGATTATTGTATCACACCTGCACCGATTGCCTATTTCGATGCGAACGCTCTCCATAATAGGCGCTGGCGGCTGCCGATACGTGCCTGCGGCATGTCGCGCAGGTTACGGCTGGGCATCATCGACAGGCGAAGCCTTGAAGCTACCGAACGCCGACCAGCGCTTCGCACACAGGTTTTTCGCGTGCATAGCGGCCTGCCACGAACTCGATCAGATCGATGTCCTCGTATCCCCGTATAGCCAAATCGGCAAGAGCGGAAAGTTCGTCGAACGTACCCGAATCGTCGCGGTCGTGAATGCCGACCGTATGGTATCCCGCACGCGCCAGCGTTCGCAAGGCGTAGGATGCGTCTTCGAACACCCACGTCTCCTCCCTTGCGGTACCGAGAAAAGCCCGAGCGTACTCGTACACGTCGGGTGAACGCTTCGAAGCGTTCACGTCGTCGGTCGATGCGACGATCGAGAAGCATTCGCGCAGACCGGCATGGCCGAGCCCGATCTCGAGCAGGTGCTTCGGACTCGACGAAGCCACGCCCATCTTTATGCCGAGAGAGCGGAGGGCACGTACGAACTCGAGCGCGCCGCTGCGGGGCTGCACGGCGAGCGCGTAATGCCCGACAACGAGATTCTGGAGCTGGTCGGCCGCCTCGCGCGCATTCGCGCCGACCGAGAACTTCCCGTGGAAGAACTCGCCCGCCTCATCGACGGTCAGCGTATTGAGCAGCGCGACGTCGTCGCATGAAAGCTTCGCTCCGGCTCGGCCCGCAAGCTCGCGCTCGGCGCCGCGCCATGCCCCCATGGTATCCAGCAGCGTTCCGTCGCAATCGAATATCACACCCGTTACCCGCATACGATCTCCTATCTGCCTCGCATCGTTTCAGGCTCACTGTACCGCCGTCCTGTCAAGCCGGGATAAGGCGCAGGTAAAACCTTCGAAAGATCGGTATCGCACCAGATCGAAGCAGGTCCCGCTATCCCTGCAGAATCACATCGATCATGCCCTGGCGATCGTATACGCCGAGCTTGCGGTAAATGGCGCCCACATGATGGCGAGCCGTACTTTCCGCGATGCAGAGCTCTTTGCATATGTAGGGAACGTTTCGTCCGCTCGCTAGCAGCATGAGCACCTCGGCTTCCCGCGCGGTCAGCCCGCAGCGCTCCGCCATCACCGCGCAATGCTCCTCGAGATCGCGGTTCTGACGTATTGCAGGCTGGGGCCGGTAGAACCGCTGCAGTTCGCTTTGGGAAAAAACGAGCGTCCCCACCAATATGACCAGTACGGCAAGCGCGATCAAGAGATGCAGCTGACTGTCGGGCGAGACAAGCCCGACCCCCGCGGCGAGGTCGACGGCAGCCAAGCCGGCAATCGTAGCCAAGCGCAATACGAGGATAGAGCACGAGAAGAAAAGGGCAACCGGTCGTTTCGCCCGAAATGCAAGGTCGGCCGAAACGAGCATGATGAGAATATCGAGGCAGTAGCCTCCGACGATGACGAGCCCGTTGCCGAAATAACCGTAGGCGATCGGCAGGACTGCAAACAGGATCAACCCTATCGAGAGAGCCGGAACGATGGGGCGAAACATCGCAATCGGCGCCGCGGCCGACCGCTCGAATGCAATATGCGCAGCAAGCGCGATGAAGCACGCACCCGCTACGAGCAGGTCGGGGCGACCTTCTGCAATATGCGGAGCAGCCATGCTGGCGTAGAAAGATTGGGCGATGCCGTAGGCGAGGCCAGCTACCACAACGGCGCCCATAGCCTTTACAACAAGCGGCCTGTCGACGGCGAAGACGGCAGCCGACGGAGCGCGCCGCGTCTCGTCGCGAGACGAATACAGGATAGCGCACGAAGCGAGAGGAAGCAGACACACCGCAGCAGCCGTCACGATCTCGGGCAAAAGCTGGACCCCGAAGAACAAAACGAATGCGAACGCGTACGATGAGAACAGGTACTGGCTCACGCGATCGGTGGCCAGTGTAGCCCAAAGCTCACCCCACATAACCAAAAGCAAGGCATTGCCGAATGCCGCGATCATCAAGAAAGCGAGTAGCAAGCCGGTGAACGCGTCGTGGCCCGGAAGCGCGCGCATGACCAAGCAGACTCCCGTACCAACCGTGCACAGAAGCGCCGCAACCCCGAACATGCGCCCCCGCTCGATGAACGAACCGACGCGCGGAGCGATGATCGCCGCAATCGCAAATCCAATCGAGGTAAACAGCAGCGTCCACACGCTCGGCCTGACGCCGAGAAACGAGAGATCGGGCGGCACGACGATCGTCGTGCAGAGCACGAGCATCCACCAAGCCTGCCAAAACCCGATACCGAGCAGTCGAAACGAAAACGGGGAATCCCCGGTCTCGGTTTTCTCTGCACTGCCGACTCCCATGAAACTCCCCTCGTTTACCCATCGGCACAGCATACTACATGCGGGCGATTCTTCCCCGTCTCACGTATAGCAGGAAACCTCCTATTTTTGACGAAAACGGAAAACGGCAGGTTTCATACGGTGCGCTCTGCATCCTCCCGAAGATACCGTGGCATTGCGGCCAGAAGGGAGCCGCGGAAGGTGCGCCGCACCTTCGCATCACCGTCAAAGGAGGATTCATGCCAAAGAAGAACACGCTGTCGAGGCGTTCGTTTATCGGTTTGGGCGCAACCGCCGCCATCGCCGCCGGAGCCGCAGGGCTCGCGGGATGCTCACCCGCCCCCACAGATTCGGGCGACAAGGCGAGCGCAGCAGGCGATGCCGCCGCGGAACAGTCGGAAGCCATCGGATTCGGCGGCGGTGGCGGCAATACCACCATGGGCTACGGCCGCATCCAGAACCCCTCGTTCATGACGGCACCGCAGGCGCTTTCCGAAAGCGACGCGACCGAGGTGCAAGAAGCCGAAGTCATCGTGCTCGGCGCAGGCAACGCGGGCTGCGCAGCGGCGGCATCGTGCGCCGATCACAACCTGTCGACCATCGTGCTCGAAAAGCTGCCCACCGTCCAGGGTCGCGGAGGCGGTATCGGGCTTTGCAACACCAAATTCACGAAATCCTACGGTGAATCCATCGGCCAAGACCTTACCGTCAACATCCCCGAAGCCCAGCACCTGTGGGTTCGCAGCTGCGGAAGCCGCGTGAACGAAGCACTCGTATCGCTGTGGTTCAACAAATCCGGCGAAGCGGGAGACTGGCTCATCGACAAGGCCGCCGAGTACGGTGTCGAACCCGACTCTTTCCGCGCCTATGCGCCGAAGGCCATCATTCCCGAATCGTTCTCCTACCACCAGTTCCACAAAACCGATGCCACGCCCGAATGGCCGGCCGAGTGCAGCTACTTCCAGGCTACCAACGTGCTCTACGTCGACTCCCAGGATGCCAGCAAGCACGACAAACCCGCAACCTACCGGTTCGAGACGACCGCAACCCAGCTTCTGAAAGAAGGCGACAAGGTCACGGGCGTGTTCGCAACCGATAAGGACGGAAACGTGCTGCTCTTCAAGGCGAGCAAGGGCGTCGTCATCGCTACGGGCGGCATCCACGACGATCCCGAGATGGTCGACTACTACTGCGAGGAGAACGTGCACCATGTGCTCGAATGCCAAAACACCCCAGTAGGCTACTCGACCGGCGACGGCATCAAGATGGGGCTGTGGGCCGGCGGCACCGTGCAGGACGGCCCCTTCCCCCTCATGCTCCATCCGCAAGCCGGCCTGCAGTTCCACGGCGCGTTCATGTTCCTTAACATGGAAGGCGAGCGCTTCATGAACGAAGCCACCTGGGTGCAGGGCAAGTCGATGAACGTCATGCATCAGACCGACGACATCGCCTGGTCGATCTTCGACGCCGATTTCGGCGAGCAGAACGTGAAGGCGCTCGAGTTCTCCGGTGGCGGCGGCATGTTCTGGGACACCATGGGCGGCGATGTGGGAGCTCCGTTCGTTGCGCAGGACTACATCGACTTCGTGAACACAGGGCTCGAAGCCGATGACGGCAAGGTGTTCAAAGCCGACACCCTCGACGAGCTGGCCGAGCTGACGGGCATCCCCGCCGACAAGCTCAAGGCCTCGGTTGCCCGCTACAACGAGATCGCAGCGGCCGGCTCCGACGACGATTTCCACAAGCAGCAGGAATACCTCTTCCCCGTCGAGAAAGCGCCGTTCTATGCGGCGAAAGTCGGTGTGGCGCTGCTCGCAATCGTCGGTGGCCTCAAGATCAACACCGACATGCAGGTGCTCGACGCGAACAGGCAGCCGATCGAGGGACTGTACGCCACCGGCAACGCCTCGGGCGACATCTACGCAGTGGACTACCCCATCAACATGGCAGGCAACTCGAACGGCCGCGCCCTCACGTGGGGGTACTTGCTCGGAGACATTCTGTCGAAGTAGCGCGCAAACGTGTACGGGGCCGAGTCCCTCCCTCGGCCCCGTACACGCCCCGCAATGCGAGAGCTCCGTTTGAGGATCGCAGGGGATCCGCCGCCCAATCGCCAAAGGCGAAACCGCGCCGAACACAGGAAGAGCCGCATTGGGGGAATGCGGCTCTTCCTGTGTTTCAGACCAGAACAAGTATAGGACTTAGTCTATTAATTGACAAGAACTTTTTTATCGACCACGTGCGAACCTCTTGCGAAAAGATGCGGAAGCGCGACGCACAGGATAAACCACACTTTGAGACGCGCTGCGGATGGGCGCAGGATGACGAAAGCAACGACTTCTTGGCGAGGGGGTTTCCTGAATCGCAAGGCCCCGAGCGCTGTCCCGATCGCCCACGATCATTCCCTCGAACGCCACCCTGAACGCTGTCCCGGATGACAACCCGAGCGCCTCCGTGCGTCGGGCGGCAGTACGGCCCAACCGAAAAGCAAGGTGCACCTTATATTTCAAAAAGGGATTTATCGACAGGGAAGCCAACGGCAGTTGCGGGTTTCGGCATATCCTTGCCTGCACCGCACCTCATACCGACTGGAGCCGCCGTCAGACGGCTCCAGTTTCGCTCCGCAAACCTACGCGTCGGCCTTGCCGTCCTCCCCCATGATGCCGCCCGCGACCATATAGCCGCCGACGAACGCAAGCCCCAGATCGGCGTACATGCCCGTGAGGGGCTTGCCGGAGGGATTGCCCTCGCCCGACGAACCGCCTGCCGTATGCCAGCCCGCATACAGGCCGGGGATGACCTGTCCCGAGGTGTTCACAACCTGCATCGAGGGGGTCACGCGCAGCCCCGTCTTCGAACCGAACACATGGCCGCCGAGCTTCGCCCCGTAGAACGGAGGCTCGTCGATGGCGATCATCCACTCGGGCGGGTACTTGTACGACGCCGCATAGTCCTCGCCCGCCGCGCACGCCTTGTTCCACTGCGCAACGGCATCCGCGAGCACGCCGCCCTCGAGCCCGAGCGCTTCCTCGAGCTCTTCGATCGTATCGCACTTCGCGATGGCTCCCGCATCGACCATCTGTTGGAATCCGGTGTGCCAATCGCGCAGCCATTCGGGCACGCGGTCGATGTACGGATCGTCGTCGGCAACGATCTTCGCCTTGCGGCAGATGATCTGTCCGAAGAAGTTATCGGTTACCAGCTGGTCGAACTTGGAATCGAAACAGCAGTAGGTCTTGCCGCCCGGCTGGTTCATCTCGATGGCGGCCGTATCGCAGAGTCCCGCCGAGGAGGGAGCGGCATCGGTGGAGTACGGGTAGCTCGTTGCCGACGTGGAGATGAAGGGCACGCGCTGTCCATCGCGGTTGATGCGCAACCACGGCTGGCGAAGCGCCTGGTTGCCGTCTTTGTTGATATGCGAATCCATCATGGTGTCGAACTCGCTGTAGTCGCGCCACCATACACCGCCGTCAAAAGCGCCGGTGGAATCGTAGCCCGAAAGATCGGCTCCGACACCCTGCCCCATGCGGATACACTCGCCCGTGCCGTTCGGCGGCGTAGCGATGTTGGCGATGCCGTGCAAGCACGTCGCCGCATGCTTCGCCATCATGGCGCGGTTCATCTCCATGCCGCCCGCCGTAAGCACGACGGCACGGTCGGCGCGAATGAACTTCTCCTCTTTCTGTTCGGTCACCTTCACCCCGAGCACCGCCGTGCCGTCGAAAACAAGCGTGTCGACCGTGCACCCCGTGCGGATCTCGACGCCCGCCCCGACCGCCGTTTTCTCGAGCTCCTGAAAAGGTATGAGGTTCACGTTGATGCCGTTGGTTGGCGTCGACATGCCCTCCCACTCGAGCAGCCCTGCGCCTGCGGGCGACGGGTTCATGGGCACCCATTTCGCGCCGGCCTTCTCGTTCATCCAATCGATGCACTTCGGCCCCTCGGTTGCCATCGCCCGCAAAAGATCGGGATCTCCCGTCATCTGCTGGCAATCCATAAAGTACTCGACGATGTTGTCGACGTCGTAGGGATACGACGGATAGGCCCACTGGAGATCCTCGGCCTGGCGATGGCCGCCGATGTTCGAGAATACCGACGAGTGCTTCGAATTGCCGCCCGTCTCTTCGCTTCGCTCGAGCATGAGCACCCGATAGCCCGCCTGCGCAAGGCGGATCGACGCGTTCATGCCGCCCGCCCCCGAACCGACTACCACCACCTGAGCCTCCTCGTCCCACGACGAAGGCGGCTCCGCCGGCTCGATAGGTGCAGCGGCGGCCTCGAACGCCGCACGCTCGGACGAATCGCCCGCCTCGGCGTTTTTGTTACCCGACGCCTTGTCGGCAGCGGGCGCGCAGCCTGCTATGCCGGCAAGCGCGCCCGCGCCGCCGAGCAGCGCCGCACCTTTCAGAAAGCTTCTGCGATCAAGTTCCATGACAATCCCCTTCCTCCTTGGGTTCGGCCATCCAACCGAACACCGATTGCACTGCCATTTTCAGCTGAGGACCGCCCGAAACCGTGGAGACCTTTTTATCGGGAAGACGAAAAACCGAACACGATACCAAAAGAACGTACAATGCTGTAAAATAAACTTTACAACTCGCTCATCGTTGTATGGGAGGCATCGATGGATACGCGTCATGTTGAGGAGTTCCTCGTTTTCGCCGCAGAGCTCAATTACTCGACGGCTGCAAAACGCCTGTTTATCACTCGCCCCACGCTTTCCGAGCACATCAGGGAACTCGAGGACGAACTCGGATGCGAGCTTGTGGGCAAGCAGCAGGGAAAGGCCATGCTCACGCCCGCCGGGAAGCGGTTCGTGCAAACGGGGACGCACCTGATCGAATCGGTTCAAGCGATCATCGGGGAATATCGCGCCATCGCCGATAATCTCCTCACCGTCACGATCGCGCAGACCAACCTGCCATGGCTCGAATCGATCCTCTACAAGGCACGGCGGGCCGTCCAGGAGAAGCACCCGGGAAAGCAGATCGAGATCGTCACCGCCAGCGGACCGCGCAGCACGACCGACGCGCTCGCCGAGCAGCAAAACGACATCGTCGTAGCGGGGTGCAAGAGCTACGTGGCCAGCCCGAAACGGCAGATGCTCGCAGAGGGCATGCAGGGGTTCAAGGTGCGTACCGAGGAGATCAAGCTCCTCATGACCAGAGGAAACCCCCTCTTCGAAGCGTCGTCGATCAACGCCGCCGATCTCGACGGCGCCACCATCATGCTACCGCCCGACATCTATCACGGTTACCTGCGAGATGGCGTCGCCGACCGATTCGCCGCATGCGGGGCGCGCATCGCGCTGCAGACAATGAGCTTCGCCGACCATTTCGAGTACTTTTCCTACGATTTCCAGGAGATGTTCGGTATCGTGCCGACCACGCTCGTTCCGCGGTTCGGCATCGACGCACGGGAGGAATGCCGCGCTTTTTCGCTCGACGACCTGCCGCTCGAAACCGATTTCTACGCCGTGTACACCGACGGGTTCGCCGCATCCGAAAACGGAAGGCTGTTCGTCGAGGAGATGCAGCGAATCGCATCGGAGGAACAAGGCTGACCTTGCGCGGCCGGCGCCAAAGCGCTCCGCTTCGCTAGCCGCGATCTCGGCTAGCGATCCGTTCGTAGCGCGTGGGGGCCGACGTCGAACGCACTATGAACATTGTCGGCCGAAAAACACGGAATTGCCCCGAAAACCGTGTTTTTCGGCCGACAATTTGCGTGCATCGAGATCAGCCGCGCTCCCAAAGGCCCGATTTGCCGCCGTCTTTCTTAAGAAGGCGCACGTCCATGATCTCCATTCCGCGATCGACCGCCTTGCACATATCGTAAATGGTCAGACACGCAACGCTCGAAGCGGTGAGCGCCTCCATCTCGATGCCCGTTTTACCGGTTACACCGCAGGTAGCGAGCACGTGAATGCCCACATTGCCATCTTCGCGCTCGCCCGCGAACACCGGCTCCAGATCGACTTTTGCTTTCGTGATGTTGAGCGGATGGCACATGGGAATGAGCGCGGAGGTCTGCTTCGCCGCCATGACGCCGGCTACCCGGGCGCAGGCGAGCACGTCGCCCTTCGCCGCCTTGCCCTCGACGATCAGATCGAGCGTCGAGGAGTTCATGGCGATGAAGCCCTCGGCCACGGCGATGCGCTCGGTGTCGGCTTTCTGCGACACGTCGACCATGCGCACCTCGCCCTTCTCGTCGATATGCGTGAGATTCTGATCGGTCATGCTCTAGCCTCCTATTTGGGACATACCGCGTTCGGTACCCACTTTGTCGTGGTGGTCGTCGGGCTTTGCGCCGAGCGCTTCGGCAAACACCGCCTTTGCGGCCTCCGTGTCGTTCGCACGCAAGGCATCCCGCAGGTCGAATTCGACGTCCGAGAACAGACAGGGGCGCAGTTTCCCGTCGGCGGTCAGACGCAGCCTGTTGCACTCGGAGCAAAAATGACGTGAAAGCGGCGAAATGAACCCGACCGTTCCCAATGCGCCCTCGAACGTATAGTACCGCGCCGGCCCCCAGCCCTCGGGGCGGGCGCCGCCGGCCGGAATGNACCGCACGTGAAGCGGGTTTTCGATCGAGAGCTTGGCAAACGCAAGGTAATCCTGGTTGAGGCTGCGAACGGTGACCGCGTTGATCTTCACCGGATCGAACCCGACATCGAGCGCGGCCCGGATTCCCGCAAGCGCGTCCTCGAGCTTGCCGCGCCTCGTGATCATGGAGAACTGCGCGGGATCGAGCGTGTCGAGCGAGATGTTGACGCGCGAAAGGCCGGCTTCCTTGAGCTCGTCGGCCATCCGCGGCAGCAGTACGCCGTTGGTGGTCATGGCGATATGCTCGATGCCGGGCGTGTTCTTGATCGACCTGATGAGATCCACCACGCCCTTGCGCACAAGCGGCTCACCGCCGGTAAGGCGCACGCGCGTGATGCCCATCGTGGCGGCGACGCGCACGGCCTCCTCGATTTCTTCGATGCGCAGAATGTCCTCATGCGACATCTGCTCCACGCCTTCGTCGGGCATGCAGTATATGCAGCGCAGGTTGCACCGGTCGGTCAACGAGATGCGCAGATAATCGATAGTACGGCCATGCGAGTCTTTCATGCCGATCGCCTCTCTTCTCAGTTGAGGATATTATAGCAATCCCCATGCGCAATCAGGGGCATAACAGCAAAACAGATCGGCTTTTTGTCATGTTTCGTACCGTTTCGCCCTGTTTCGCCTCAGTGCGGACCGGTTTTGCCCGGCATAGAGCCCGCTCGCCCGGCGCAGCTACCTGCTTGCCAGGTAGAGCCTGTCCTTGGGTATGCGGATGAGCAGCTCGTCGCCCTCCTCGGGCAGCTTCCCGGGCGCGACCGACAGCTTGTTCACCCGCCAGAACACATGCTGATGCAGGTACTTCATATCGTCCTCGTCGGCCGACACGATCGGAGCCTCCGCCTCGTTGCGCTCGAGAAACCCCAGCAGCACCGTACGGTCGAAGCGCGAGTCGCTCACCCGGTCCGCCCTCACCCGAAACACGTTCTCCCCCGGCTCTTCGACGCGCTCCAAGAAGAACGCGCGTACGCCGAGGCATTTCACATCCCTCGGCACGGGTTGCTCCGTTGAAAGCGAGATGCCCCATTTGGGCAGATGGACGCGGTGATCGTCCATGTATTCGGCCGGCGTTGCGTTCTTGCAGCCCGAAAGCTTGATACCCGCCTGGCTCTGGGGTCGGTTCACGAGATCGTCACCCGTGCCCTCTTCCACGATGCGGCCGTCCTCCACCACCGCGATGCGGTCGCAGAACCGCAGCGCCTCGTCGATGTCGTGGCTCACGTAAAGGATCGTGCCGTCGTAGGCGTCGAACAGGCTCACGAGGTTCTGCTCGAGCACCCCTTTGAGGTGGGCGTCGAGGGCCGAGAACGGCTCGTCGAGCATGAGGATGCCCGGCTTCGCCGCAAGCATGCGCGCAAGGGCTACGCGCTGCTGCTGCCCGCCCGAAAGCTGCGCAGGATAGCGTTTCTCGAAGCCCTGGAGTCCGAAGCGTTTGAGCTCGCTTTGCACGACGGCGTCGCGGTCGGCCTTCGCCACATCCTTTCCGATGCCCGCCGCCACGTTCTCCGCCACCGTGAGGTTCGGAAACAGCATATAGCTCTGGAACAGAAGCGCGGTCTTGCGCTGCTGGGGCGTCAGGTTGATCCTGGCCTCGGAGTCGAAGAACACCCGGCCGTTCACTACGATGCGGCCCTCATCGGGCTTCTCGATGCCCGCGATGCAGCGCATGGTGAGGCTTTTGCCGCACCCCGATGCGCCGAGGAATCCGAGCGTCTCGTCTTCGGCAGCGAAGGCCGCATCGAGCTCGAAGCCCGAAAACCGCTTCTTGATGGAAACTTCGAGGCTCATTCGGAGGCCCCCTTACGGTATCTGGTCGTACGCCTGCTCCACAGATTGATGAACAGGATCACGATGAAGCTGAATACGAGAATGACCCCCGTCCAGAACAGGGCCACGTCCATATTGCCGCTCATCCACTCGAAGTAGATGGCGATGGGAATGGTTCGCGTAATACCGACGTAGTTGCCGGCCAGAAACAGCGTTGCCCCGAACTCGCCGAGCGCGCGGGCGAACGCGAGCACGGTTCCCGCCGCGATCGAGCTCCACGACAAAGGAAGCATGAGCTTGAAGAATATCTTCGCGTTCGACCAGCCGAGCGTACGCGCCGCATCGAGCATGTTCGGATCGAGGCCCTCGAAGGCGCCGCGCGCGCTGCGGTACATGAGCGGAAACGCCACCACCACGGCAGCGATAACCGTTGCCTGCCAGCTGAAGATGAGCGGGAAGCCGATATCGATGAACCACTGGCCGAGCGCGGTGTTGCGCCCGAGCAGCAAAAGCAGCAGAAAGCCGCATACCGTCGGCGGCAGCACCATCGGGATCGTAAAGACGGTGTCGAAGATATCCTGTGCGCGCTTCGAGATGCGCAGGGTGAAGTAGGCCGCAGCCAAGCCCAACACGAAGATGAACACGATGGCGGTACCGGTGGTTTTGAGCGTAACCCACAACGGCGACATGTCGATGCCGCCCAAGAACTCGGTAAACGCTGCGAATCCCGTAGAAGCGGCCACGATATCGACCGCATCGGGTTCGACGATCTTCAGAAAGTCCACGTGGGTGGGACGCGTAAGGCCCTCGACCGCGGTCGAGACCACGTCGCTGCCGTCTTCCCCGATGGCGCACACGTAGTATTTCCCCTCGCCCGCTTCGACGGCGAAGCTGTACCGGATGCCCTCGACCGTCTCGGTCGGTTCGCTCGTAAAGTACCACGGCACCGTATCGTCCATAACGATGCCGCCCGTCAGCGATACCTCGTCGAGCGCAAGGAAGTACCGCTTGAGCGTCTCCTGCGAACCTGCATCGCCCGCATCGCACAGCGCATGCGCCGAGGGCGGCACGTAGACGAGCACATAGCTCTCGGTGGCGACGGCGACGGCGTAGTCGGCCGTCGAGCCCTGGTAATAACTGTATCCGAGGTACTGCCCGTCGAGCTCGCGGTTCGAACCCTTCTGCGCTCGGCTGAAATCGTCGACGGCGAACGTAGCTCCCTCGATCAAGGCAGCTTCGCCTTCGGCCGAAACGACGACGTCGTCGACGACGACCGTCGATTCGTCCGGAGATGAGCTGTCCGCCTTATCAGACGAGGGATCTGCGCTTTCGGGGGAATCGTCCAGGAAGGCGTCGTCGGCAAAGGCAAGACCCGGACATGCCGCAGCGAATACCAGCACAAAAGCCATCGCAAGGGCGCTTATGCGTTTTCCCATCCTATGTTCCATTCTCGCGTTCCCATCGTCAGGCAAGCCTCGCGTACGACGGGAGGATGGAAAGCTCGGCCTTCCATCCTCCCGTCGAAAGCGCGGCGCGCTTAATCATACCGTGAAACGGCGGCTTACGCAGCCAACTCGAAGCCCCATTCCTGCCAGATCTTGATGGCGTCCTCGTTGGTGAAGGCCCAATCGAGGAATTCTTTGGCGGCATCGGAGTTCGCAGACTCGGCGCAGATGGCGGCCGGGTAAATGATGTTCTTGTGCGTATCGGCCGGAACGGTTCCGACGATCTTCACGCCGCCGAAGCGGTACACGTCCGAGCTGTAGACCATCGCGAGGTCAACGTCGCCCGAATTGGCGTACGAGCACACGTTGCCGACGCTCGAGCCCTCGGTCACCATGCCAGCGAGCGGGGTGCCCTCGAACGTGCCGCCCTTGCCCGCGGAATCGGCGCCGGTCTTGCCGTCGGGATCGATCCAGCATGCGGGATCGGTGGTCGACAGCGACTGCTTGGCGTAATTGCCGGCCGGAACGTTGTCGTCGCCGACGGAGATCTTGTAGTCGCCCGTTGCGATGTCGGCAAGCGTGATGTCCTTAAGATCCGAACTCTCACCCGTCACGATGACGAGCTCGTTGGTGAACATGTCGAAACGGGTCGCCTTGTCGACGTAGCCCTCGTCGACGGCGGTATCCATCGTGCCCTTGGACGCTGTAATGAGGATGTCGGCGTACGAACCCGCGCCGAGCATCTCGTTCAAGGTGCCCGAAGCCTCGTACTGGGCGTCGGCGAACGTCACCCAATCATGGTCCTTCATGTAGAGGTCCTGCACTTCCTCCATCGCCTTCGACAGCGAGTTCGCGGCGAAGATCTGGAGCTCGACGGCCTCCTGGGTCGGCTCGGGCTCCTGGGCCTGCGTGTTCCCTTCCTGCTTAGGCTCCTCTGCGGGCGCAGAGGAGCAGCCGGCCAATGCGAACGCCCCCACGAGCGCAAACGAGAGGACGGCGGTAAGCAAAATGCGTACGTGTTTCTTCATGCGTTCCCTTCCTTGTTTCCCTTAGTTCATAGGTCGGTTTTCGTCCCGACGCTGCCCAATATTATCCTTTATTAAGTATATAGTCAACGACAATTCGTCTGTTTTATGCATAATGAACTCAATCGAAAAGGCGGCTAAGCGCCGGCCGTTCGCGCCGTCCACCGAGCAGCCGACGCGATTACCTTTGTCAAGAATCGCTCCATATGGATGATCTTCCGCAGAGCACCTAAACCATCCCCAATGATGCATGGTTCTGAACTGAGATTACCGGAAGCCCGCCTCTAGGCCATTTCCTCGGTGTGGGAAATCCTGGCAAGAATTTGTCCATACGAACCGACTCCGGCGCACATGTGCGAGCATGCATGGAAAAGCCGTCGTCCGACACGGCAAGAAAGAGAGGGCGCATACGACGCGAAGCGCGCTCGAAGCCGCAGGGCGTCGCAGCAGCATGTCAGCGTAAAACTACAGCGGCTTCGACACCCGCACGTTGCAGGGTTGCGACTCGCCGCCGGGTTGCTCGGTTCTGCCCTTGCGGCACGGGTTGTAGCAAATCTCGCCGCAGATCGTGCACGTTACGGACTCGGGCGTGGCGAGCTCAGTCAGATCGAACCCGCATTTGGTGCAGGGGTTCGACGCAGCCATATGCTCGAGGTCGACTGCGTTGAACGCGCCGCATTCCGGACACTTGACCGGGCGTTTGCGCGGCGGGCGGCAGCCACCGCATATCGGGTTGCATGACCAGCACATGGCATTCACCTTTCACGGTTCGTTCGGGCGTGCGGAGGAAGGCGTTCGGATGCCGAAAGCGCGCTTAGCGGAAGTCGTCTCCCTGGTCGCCGCCCAGAAGCTTCGACTGCTCCTTCAAGTGCGCCGCCTTCTCCGCCGCCGAGACGAAATTCTCGGGAGCATCTTCGATCTCAAGCAGCTCGACCTCGAATATAAGGTCCTTCCCTGCGAGCGGATGGTTAAGATCGAACGTAACCATGCCGCCTTCGATTCCCAGCACGGTTGCGGGCGTAGGAGCTCCGTCCTCGGCGCTCGAGAGCCAGATCCGTTTTCCAACGGTCACGTTGTCGACGGGAATCTGCTCGAGCGGGATCTTCGTCGTATGGCCTTCGAGGTACTCGCCGTACGCCTCGTACTCGCCGACCGTAAAGGTCTTCTTCTCGCCGACCTCGTTCATTTCAAGCACGGCCTTCTCGAAGCCGTCTATGGCCGCATCCATGCCGGTCTGGAACCTCATGGGCTCGTCTTGCGTGGCGAAACCGAATACGGTACCGTCATCGAGCTTGCCCGTATAGGTAAGCGTTACCGTTGATCCGATTTCCATGTTATGCCCCTCGCTTCAGTTCCGCATCCTGCCAAGGCGCCCCCGCAGGATTGAGCTTGCGCCGGCGAGAAAGCTCGTCAGCGAACATAATGCAATAGCGCAGTCCCTTGAGCGTAACGTACAAACACGCAATCTCGTGGCTGCCTCCGTGGTTGAACACATCGTAGGTCAGGTACTTCCGTTCAAGCAACGGCTCGTACACGGGATTCCCCTTCAATTTCTCGAGCAAAAGGTTCACCGATTCCCGACCCAGCTCATCCTGTTTCAAAGATATGTTGTACAGGATGTTTTCCTGCTCAGGCGTCAAACGGCCCATTTCCTCGATCTCGGCTTTGATGATGTCCTCGGTTCCCATAAGCGTCTGCCTCCTTGTGCGATTCGGTATCCACGTTTCCCATGGTTGTCTCGTTGCCAATACGGTGCCGGTAAGGCTTTCTCGCCAGTAAAGCGTTGCCGGCACCGCAGTGCTCACCATTTTGAAAGAGGACTCACTTCGAGCAACAAGCGAGTCCTCTTTGTACCTCTGTGCAAACGTATCGCCTAAAGCTTAGCTCACCGGCTTGATGTCTTTGAAGCTGCCGCCGAGGCCAAGCTCGCCGGCGCCTTCGTTACCCGTTCGCTTCGTCGAGGTGTAGCCGCCCCAAGCGCGGGCGATGTACTTGTCCTTCACAAAGAAGATCTGGGCCTTCATGAGGTCGGATTTTTCAACTCCGCAAGCGGCCATGGCCTCTTCCTGGCTCTTGCCCTCAGCTAGAAGAGCGTTGAGCTTTTCAGCCGCCTCGGGAGCGTCGAGCTCCAAAAACTCGTCTCGGGTCATAGTGCCCTCCTTGTCAGTCTCTCAACTCGGACGCCATGGTCATCGACCTCGTCGACCGATGACCACGGCATCCGTCTCTTACAGAAAACCTACAGTTGGAACAGAACCATCGGGCGATCGAACTCCGCCATCTTAGCCTGCATGTCTTCCAGGGTACCGTAGTACATGGACGCGGACTCTTCTACCTGGACAGCCAAGGGGCGCTGGCCGGCTTTATCGCCGCCCGTTCCCCAGTGCTCGGAGAAGATGGACGTCGGGCACGGAAGGTAGAACCATTCCCATGCGTCGCCGTCGTTGCCCTCGCCCTTCTTGAAGGGGCCGATCTCGACTTCCTTGATACCGAACTGGTCGATCGGGAGTCCGAGTTCTTCTTTGCAGGCGATCTCTGCGGCATGGTTGCCGGAGAAGTAGGTGTAATCGACGAGCAAAGCGTATTTCTGATCTGCCATTTTATGCCACTTCCTTTCAGTTAGTCCTGGTCGAGACTACGGACGCGGCGCATGCTGCACATAACGCCCTTGTACGGAGCACCGAAGCCAAGCTTACCGACGTTGAAGTGGGGCACGAGGCTGTTGAAGTTAGACTTCCACACGCCGAACAGGTTGGGCTCTTCGCCGTCCTGCTCAGGGAACCACCAGCCGTGAGCGCAATTCAGGATGCCGGGCTTGATGACCGGGGTGATCTCGGCCTTGAAGCGAGCTTCGCCGAACATGTTGGCCACCTCGCACCAGTCGCCATCGGTGATGCCGTATTCCGCAGCGGTCTCGGGATTCATCTGAACCCACGGCCACGGATCGATCTGGCGCAGCGAAGGCACGTGACGATGCTCGGAATGGAACGAGCTGTAGCGACGAGAACCCGAGGTGGAGAACAGCGGGTACTGGGCAGCGAGATCAGGTTGGCTGATCTGACTGTAGTTCGGCTCCTCGTAGTACGGCAGCGGATCTTCGCCCCAGGACTCGTACAGGATCGAGTAGGCTTCGATCTGGCCGGTGATGGTGTTGAAGCCGGGCTCGCCGTCGAAGCGCAGCAGGCCCTTCTCGTACTTCTCGTACTCGAAACCATGGGCGCCGGGCTGATAGAGGCCGGCTTCCCTGAACGAGTTCCAGTCGTAGCCGATTTCCTTGAGCTGATCGCTGTAGAAATCTTCGACCGCAACCGCGAGGGCGTCGAGGTCGAGCGACTTGCCGTCGGCAGGCTTGTACCAGGGCCACCACGAGGGGTTGAGGCGCTGACCGAACATGAGGCAGATCTCGACGTCGGACTTGCATTCGCCCACCGAAAGCGCCTTGTTCATGGGGCCCATGAACACGGTGTTGCGGCCGTAGTGCGTGAGTACGATGCCGTTGTGCTCCGCCCACGTTGCCATCGGCAGGAAGTAATCGCCCACCGCCATGGCCGTCGGGGTCATGGTGAGGTCCTGGACAACGACGAACTCGAGCTTCTGGAGAGCCTTGTGCCAACGCTTCGGCTGAGCCGAGCAGGTGGGGGTCAGGAAGTTCGAGCTGTTGAACCAACCCATCTTGAGCGCGTAGGGCTCGTCGGTTTCCATGGTGTTGAGCGTCTCGTCGGGCTGGGTGGTCGCCATACCCGTGGAAAGGCCCGGCCATGCAGCGGCGCCGATGCGCTTTGCCCACACGTCGTCTTCCATGGCGCCGCGCTGCTCCATACGCCACTTGCCGAGAAGAGCCGACGGAGGTCCGAGGGTGAGGCCGCCCGGCCGGTCGATGGATCCGGAGAGGGCTGCGAGGATGATCATGGCCTGCGAAAGCTGCACGCCGTTCTTGTTCTGGTCGAATGCGAGACCCCATGCCCAGCCTATCGGGCGCTCGGTGCCTACGATGTGGGCAACGCGCTTGATGTCCTCGACCGGAACGTCGGTGATCTCGGATACCTTCTCGACCGGGTATTCGGCCGCGCGGGCCTTCATCTCGTCGAGGCCGTATATCCACTTCTCGGCGAATTCTTTGTCGTATTCGCCGCTCTCGAACATGAGGTTCATGATGCCGAGCGCAAGGGCGGTGTCGGTCTGCGGGCGAACCTGCAGGTTGATGTTGCCGTCGTGCGCGCCGACCCACGTGATGCGGGGGTCGATGGAGATGATCTTGGTGCCGAGCTTCATCAGGTCGACGAGGCAGTGGCCGAAGAAGCCGTCGCCGTTGGAGGGCAGGGGCTCTTTACCCCATACCACGATCCACTTGGGAACGGTGTAGGCCGGGTCGTTGTAGCTGCCCGGAAGATGACCGGCATAGTCGAGCTCGGGATACCCCGCGCCCAGCACGTAGTCGGCGATCGAGCAGCGCGGTCCGTAGCAAGACCAACCGGACTGCGTGTAGCAGCAGTTGGGCGACTGCAGAACAGAGAACGTAAGCGCGTAATAGAAGATGCACGCCTCACGGCCGGTGCCGCCGAAGACGACGATGGACTCGGGGCCGTAGGTGTCCTTGAAGTACTGCACCTTCTCACAGATGGTGTCGAGTGCCTCGTCCCACGTGGTTTCGATCCATTTGTCCTTGCCGCGATCCTCGTAAGCACGCTTCATCGGGTGGATGATGCGCTCCGGAGCGTAGGTGTACTCGCGCAGGGCGAGGTTCATCGCATTGACGCGACCGGTGGTAATCGGGTTGTCGTCGTCACCCTCGACGCGGATGAGCTCCCCGTCTTTGGTCACGACCTTGACTCCGTATCCGACAGGATGGCTTCCCGGAGGCGACCACGTATTGCTGCGGGTTACGACCGTTCCATCCTCCATCACGGTTTGCCATTGTTTACCGTATGCCATGTTTTCCTTCCTTCTTTCTTTGGTTCACTCAATAAAACCTTAGAAACGTCTCGCACACACTGTGAGCGATATCCGATCCTCCCGGATCGCGGCACCACCTCCTTGCGCTATCCCCTGATCAACGGCTGAGCAAACGCTGCATGCCGTTTGGCTGCGAGACACCTGCCTTACGGCGTCGGCGGCTTCGGTGCGCCGGGTGCTTTCGGTGCGCCGGGTGCCGCAGGGGCTCCGGGCGCTTTCGGTGCGC
>NZ_LT964679.1:1686291-1756741 GCF_900240215.1 Raoultibacter timonensis
CTCCGGGCGCTTTCGGTGCGCCGGGAGCCCCGGGTGCGCTCGGCGCCGCGTTCGGCAGCGGTTTCGTACCATCGAGGTACGGCGTGAAATCGCATTTGCAGAAGGGGCAGCTCTTAAGCGTGACGCCACCCATCGACTGGATGGTCTTGCCGCATTCGGGGCACTTGTTCACGCCGGAGCCGGCGCTTGCATCTGCTGGTCTGAAGCACATAGAAAACCTCTCTCTCGCTTGCTCGGTCGCATGCAGCCGCACAGGGCGGCGGCCTGAGACCTTCGATGTTGTCGCTCGCCCGCACGATTGCGTTTAGGGAAGCGGGCGGGTTAAAAAGAAGCTGGCGATTCACAGCTTACGGACCGCACGGGTTGCCGCATCGAATCACGAGGACGTTTTTATCGCCCGATCCATCGGCCCCATGGGTTGATTTTCCTCGACCTTTGAGGTTGGTGTCTTTCGTCGTGCCTGGTAGATCGTTAATTCACATAAGCGCTTGCCCTGCCGTTGCGAGCCCGATGCGCTATAATCCCGCCAACGTCAAACCGCATTCTCAGGGGGTTCGGTGAAGAACAACAAAGCGTATATGCCCGTTGACGCACTTGCACGTCACAATGATTTCGACGTGTGGTACGCCGATGGCGATTTATTCTTAAGGATCAAAGGGGCATGGCAGAGCGAGCGCGATAGCGTGTCCGTTTTCGGACGCATGGGCGGCGAGATGGGCGCGATAAAGCCCGACGCCAAGGCGCTTACGTACTATCTGAAGCTGGAGCGCTGGGAGTACGTCTTTCATACGCGCCGCATATTCCAAGACTACTACGTGAACGGGATGCGCTGGCAGATCGGCGGCACGCTCAGCGAGCCGCCGCTTTTTTTCATAAACGAGGACAACCAGGAAAAAGACGTGCATGTACGCGTTGTCCCATTCAAGGGCCACGGCGATTGCTTCGAAATACGGGCAAAAGACGTGGCAAAGCTGCGCATAGCCGTCGCGACCGTGATCGCAATGGGCATCAAGGAAGAATACCGAGGCCTGAGCGAGGGCGTCGAAGATCCGAGAGCGTCCAAGCTCGCGAAAGCGAAACGATGGCTTACCGCAGGCAAGGGGAAAACCTACGAGCAGCTGCTTGCCGAAGACGCTGTCCGACCATAAACCGTCGTTCCCGATCGCGCCAACCGAGCCGCGCGCAGAAGAGCCCCCGATCGTCGGGGGCTCTTCTGCGCTTGCGTGCGGCTTAAGGCGCGAATGCTATGCGCGCAGTTTCTTGTTCTTAGCGAGCTGCTTTCCGCCGAAGACGAAAAAGTACGCGAACGGCAACAACAGGCCGATTGCCATCAGAGGCAATGCATAGGGCTGCTTCGACCAATTGTCGACGACGAGCGGACAGACGATGCACAGCACCGCCAGGATGGCCACGATGACGAGCATCGCGATAAACCGTACGTTTCCATCGCTCTCGGAAGCGCCGAGCTTCTCTTCCTCGGCTGCAAGCTGATCCATCGATTTGCCGGCCGTCTCCGTTACGAACAGCACCGTGCAGACGAAGCCGAGCGCGAACGGGATGATGAGCACGAGCACGACGGTGCTCCAGTTGGTCGTGCCTGCCGCCGTCTGGAAGAACGCCATGCCCGCGATGCCGCCGAGCACGATCGACGAGGCAGAGCCGCCGAAACGGGCGAACGCCTGACACCACGACGTGCCGGTGTTGCGGATAGCCGTCGGATAGCTTTCGGGCATGAGCGGCTGAACGGCCGTGATGGCGTAGTTCAGCGCGAAGCCGAACAGCAGCATGAGCGCGATGCAGAGCATCATGTTGTTCGGGGCGACGAAGATGGAGCACAGGATGATGGCCACGATGCAGAACAGCCACGAGAACGCGAGGTTGCGCTTGCGGCCCACTTTGTCAGACACGAAGCCGACCACGATGTTCGATGCGATAGCCGCCACGTTATTCCAGGTCTGGAGAGCGACGCTGTCCGTCGCCGAGTAGCCGAGGCCCACGAACCACGTGGGAATCCAGGCGTTCATACCGTATACGCAGAACTGCCCGACGAAGTACGCGGCCCAGATGGCACATGTCGCTACGATGAACTTGCTTGAGAACAGAACCGCCGGACCGGTCTTTGCGGGCTTGGGCGGTACGATGAGCAGGTTGGGATCGTAGGTATGCGAAGTGTGGCGCGTGGCTTGCTCGATCTGCGTGAGACGCTCGCACGCCTTTGCCTTGTTACCGGAGTTGGCGTACCAGTGGGGCGTTTCGTGCATCGTGAAGATGAGGACGATGCCGTAGATGAGCGGAATGCCGCCGATCAGGTAGCACAGACGCCAGTTCGCGAACATGGTTGCCGTGCCGCCGTCTGCGGTCATGTAGGTAACCTGATTCGTGAACTCGCCGAGCAGCGGCGTCGTAGCGTTGCAGATGGGGTTCGCGATAAGCCCCGCGAGCACCCAGCCGACGACCATGAACGCCATGCCGAACGTCACGAACACGCCGCGCTGCTTGGAGGGCATGCTTTCGGAAAACACCGTCGTTACCACGGGGATGCACGAGCCGACGCCGAATCCGGCGATCAGACGGAATGCGGCGAAGAACGCAAGGTCGTTCGCGAACGCCTGCGGCAGCGTGAACAAGCCGTAGAACATAACGGCCGCGATGAGCGTCTTTTTGCGGCCGAGCTTGTCAGACATGATGCCGCCCACGGCACCGCCGATAACCATACCGAGCAGGCCCCACGTGGTGAGCGAACCCATGAGAGCGCCGGGGTTCGCGTTGTCGGGCCAAAACGTGTGGGCCACGAACAGGTTGGTCGAGTTGACGATCATGAAATCGTATCCGTCGAAAATCATAGCGAACGCCAGAAGCACGAAGACGATCCATGTGTGTGAGCTGATGCCAATAGAGTCAATGACCTCGGAGATCGTAAACTCTTTTTTATCCATCAGTTCCTCCCCTCAATGTGAATTCGTTATGGTGAGCGCTTGCCGCCAAACGGGCAAGGGCCTCCCTTCGGTTTGAAATCCCTATTAAGCGCAATGGCAAGACCGAGTCCCGCGCACGGTAACGGGAAATTACGGACGCCTCAGTATTTCGCGAACCATCGAACCGAAATAACGGATGCTTCCGTAGTTTCGATCGCCGCCGAAACGGCTCTCGCAACCCGCAACATCGCGCATCGCCCAGAAGAAACGACTGCGCGCGTCCTCCTTCCACGATTCTTGTCTGTCAGGCCTCGTCGTTCTTTCGCGCGCCTGAAAAGGCAATCGATCCGCGGCGAAAGAATCAGCACATCGAAGGGTACGGAACACAGATTAGGCGGTCATCGTCTCATGGGGACGCTTTAGAGCCCCATCATCGGCCCCAGGGATCGATTTATGAAAGCTGCGCCAAAACAGCTGGGCAAAGGCGGTCGGTCGCGGCGAAAAAAAAACGGTACCGAGACCCGGGAAGCAAAACAACGACGCCCTATGCCGAGAAGCGGTAAAAATGCGTTTTCGCAGGAAAACCCATCGGCCCGAGAGGTTGATTTTCATCGATCTCACAGCAGGATGATCATTGTTTTTCCTGATGATAGGCTTATTTGTTGGTTTATCGTTATTTGAATAGGGAGGGGGTTCCGTCTATGATGACCACCAATGGTTTATGGGCAATCGAAACAACACGCAAGCAGGCTCGAAGCGCAAAGGACCGAACGCCAACCGAGCAGCGCTGAGCGATCACATGACCGCGTCAATTGGGGAAAAGCGAGGTTTCATTCATGGCCATTACGTTTCCGCGAATCAGTATCACGGTAGATGACGATCGGGGCACGGGAACGCAAGGCGAGCTGAACATCCTCGCACTTGGGTTCGGCATCCACCAAGCTTGGATCTACACCGCGATGTTCGGTACGACGACCATCTTCCATGCACCCCAAGCCCTCGGCTCCTACGCAGAATCGTCCATATCGCTCGTCTTCCTCATCTCCATCGTGGTGTTCGGACTATCGCTTCTGTTCGCCGCGGCAACCGACCAGAAGCTGCTGAAGTTCTATACCGCGAAGCGCGCCATCATCGGTGCGGCTGCGTTCACCGCCATCGGCACGTTCGCCGTGTTCGCCGTCAACGTGCCGGGGGTGCTCGGCTTTGCGGCTACGCTATTCGCAGGGGTATCGACCGGCATCGGATCGGCGCTGCTGCTGCTGTTCTGGGGTATCGCATTCTCGCGGCACGGCGCTGCGACCATCGTCATGAACACCGCCGTGGCCATCGTGATCGCCATCGCCCTCTACTCGTGCGTGCTCCACATCATCCCGCCGCCGTTCTCAGGCATCCTCACCGGCTGCCTGCCGTTGCTCGAGCTTCCCCTCCTGTGGCGGCTTACCCCGGTCAGTTACGCAGTGCGCCACGCAATTCCCATCTTCAACCCCCTGCCCGTTCGCAAAATGCCGTTTTCGATCAGGCTCGCGCTCCCAACGCTTTTGTTCGGGTTCGCCCTTGGGGCGCTGCGCTCCATATCCACGCAGATCATCCTGCCGTCATCCGATCTGACCACACAGCTGCTCGCCCTGTTCGCCGGAGGTGCGGCAACCGTGCTGCTGCTCGTCACCTCGTTCTGCCTCGACAAGCGCAGCCATTGGGATTTCCTGTTTCGCCCGCTCATCCCGTTCATCGCAGTCACGCTGTTCTTCCTGCCCACGCTCTCGCTGGGAAGCTCGGTGCTCGAACCGCTCGTGCTCTTAACCGGCTACATGTGCTTCGAAGCGCTCATGTGGGTTTTCTTCGGCGAGATGTCGCAGGAGTTCCGCCTCTCCCCCATCTTCGTGTTCGGCATCGGGCGGGGCTGCTTGGCGCTCGGCTCGCTTGCCGGGTCGCTTTCCGTTGCCGATCCCTCGATCCTGTCCTCCCTCACACCGTTCGGCGAAGCGGGGGGTGCCGTGCTCATCATGTTCGTCATGGTGATGGCCTACGCGCTCCTGCCGCGCGTGCGCGACATCAAGCGCATCGTCATCCAGCCGGAACCGGAAGGCTATCCCGCCATCGCCTCGTTCAACCGCCAGGCCGAGCTCGCTGCAAAGGGGCCACACGGGGCGGGCGCTTCGCCGGACGATGCCGATCCTGCGCCGACCGCAAGCGACGCGCGCCCGAACGCCGCATTGCCAGGCGCGAGGGATGCGGTGTCAAGCGACACCGTTCGGCACGTCCCGCCCGCACCTCTCAAGGCTTCGGGGCGCATGTACCGCGACCAGGCTCTTTCGCAAGGGAGCTTACAACAGGCGGAAGCGCCCGCCACGGCGCCGCGCAGCACCCATGACGGGTTCGGGCCGCCAGCGCCCGCGCGAGCGGGAATCGGGAATGCGGGAGCGCACGAAGCCGCAAAGCCGGACGTCTCGGTGCGGATGGCTGCGGGGGATGCCGACAACGCCCGCAAAAGCGGACGCTTCAGAGCGCAGTGCGAGACGATCGCCGATCGGTACCTGCTCTCACGGCGCGAAACGGAAGTGATGTTCTTGCTGGCCAAGGGCTACAACGCCGCCTACATCCAAGACAAGCTCTGCATATCGAAGAGCACGGCGAAAACCCATATCGGGCACATCTATCGCAAACTCAACATACACAACCAGCAGGAGCTGCTCCTCATGGTCGAGGAAACGGCCGACGAGACGGCCCGCCCGGATCCGCTGCGAGGATCGTTCGGCCAGAACCGGCACCCGTAGCGAACGCGAATCGGGCGTTGGACGCAGCCAAGCAGCAGGCGTGCGCCCAGCGCCTTCGCAGGCACCCGATCGCAAGCGTGCAAAGCCGAATGCCCGGATACCGCCCGAGCCTACAAGCGCTCGTAAGCCCGGATGTCCTCTTTCGTAATCGCGTGCTTCGCGCAGAGCTCGTCGATGCGCCGCCCGCTTTTCGCGTAATCGGCACTCGCGGATCCGGCGAACACCGCCAGAACCACGGCTGTCAAAAACAGAGCAGCCGCCGTCACCATGTTTCCCGCCGGAATGACCCCCATCGATTCGAGCAAGGGCTTGCCTGCGATAACCACGATGACCACCATGACCGCGAACGCGCACTTGACGATGTCGGCCCGCCGCTTCCCCCTGAGGGAGCCGATCTCTTCGAGCGCTGCGCTTTTCCGGGCGCTCCGCTTTCCGCCGCCCATGGCTTAAGCACCGTCGGCTTCGACGCTGCGCCTACGCTCGTCGAGCATGCGCATATCTTTGTTCCAGAGCTTCGAGAACGGCAGCACGTCGAACGCCGCCACAAGCGAAAGAGCCCCCATGACCGCAAACACCGCAAGGCGGTTATCGGCGCCGCCCACCGCCGCTTGGATCACGATGTTCAAAAGAGAACCGAACATGATGGCGAAGTTCGCGAGAGAGAGGTTGAGCGGATAGCTCTTCGCCCCGAAACGCTGGCGGGCGAACGCCGAAGCGACCACAGGCACACCGCCGTAGCAGAACCCGCAGCAGAACGCTCCCACTACGTACAGAGCCGCGACACCCGTCGTGAACGCGCCGATGATGCACGCACAAGCCGCAACGGCGATGAAGCCGTCGACGAGCATGGTAACCTTCACGTTGGTTTTATCGTAAATGAGCCCGATGACGACGCGGGCAAGGCCGTTGCAGGTCGATACGAGACCGACGAGCAGCGTGGCGAACCCGGCGTCGAGTCCGACCGCCTGCGCATCCGAGGCGCAGTTGCCGATGGTGGCAAGCCCGATGGCGATCACGATGATGGCCCAGATCCAGTACACGTAGAACGTCGGGGTTTTGAGCGCCGCGTCCTGCTCGCCCGGATCGAAACCGGTACCGGTGGCCTTTTCGGGGGCCATGCGCGAAACGATATCGGCGGGCGGACGCCTAAGCAGCAGCGCGAGCGCGACTACCACGACGCACGTAACAACGCCGATGGCAGCGAACACGCTGCTTAGGCCGAATGTCGGAACGAGGTTCACCGACAAGGTTCCCAGGATAAGAGAACCCAGGCCGAACCCCATCATGAGCACGCCCGATGAGAATCCCACCTTGTCGGGAAACCAGATGTTCGTCGTTGCAACGATGCAGTTGTACCCCACGCCCACGCCGAGTCCGCCGAGCACCCCGTAGCATGCGTACACGACCGCGATGTTTCCGTTTCCGAAAAGCCCCGTTCCGGCGAACCCGCAGAGGAACAGCAGGGCCGATACGAACAGGGCGCCCCTCGTACCCACCGATTTCTCGATTTGCGATCCGGCGATCGCACCGAAGCAGAACGTAATCATCATGATGTTGAACGTGAGGCCCACGGCGGCCTTGTCGAGCCCGAATGCGGCGCTCATGGGCGCTGAGAACATGGAAAACGCGTAGATCAACCCGAGAAACAAAAGCGCGGCGGTCGACAGGGCAAGGTAGAGCAGCCGCCTGCTCTTGATGTACTCGGTAGTCGTGTCTGGCATGAAAACCCCCTTCTCGCCGAACAGCCGATCCACGAGCCTGCGATCGGCTCGCAACGCCGTACGGTCCTCGATATGCAACGGATGCACCAAGTCTAACGAGCACGCGCGGGCCCGCCTCGAACCCTGCGTACTAGGCCGAGCCGATTTTTATCGCCACGCCGGTATGACCTCCGCGCGCGCCTGTCCGGGAAAACCGACCGTCACCGCTGATGATGGCCCAGAATGGCTCTGCTGGGGCGATGCGGCCGCCGATCCTGCGCCCTAGAATCGGTGCAGTGAAACCGACGGCGAACGCCGTGCTCGAACAGCCTGGGCACGAAAGCCGCAAGCAAGGAGGATGCCGTGTTCGAAGAGCTCTACGAGCCGCTGCCCGACCCCGCGCGCTACTGGAACCGCCTGGGAATCGATCGTTGCGGGCTTTCGCCCGATCGGGAAGGCCTCGATCGCATCGTCTACGCCCACCAATGCGCCATCCCGTTCGAGAACCTCGATGCGTGCGACTACCGAACGCCGATCTCGCTCGGCATCGGCGACCTGTTCGAAAAGATCGTCCTCGGCAGACGAGGCGGCTACTGCTTCGAACTCAATGCGCTGTTCACCGCGCTGCTCGCCGATGCGGGCTTCGCCGTTGCGCCGTGTTTTGCCCGCAGCCTCAAGGACAGGGGATACATCCAACCCGTCGCCCACCGCGGCACCATCGTCGCTGTCGGGGAAGAGCGGGTGTTCTGCGACGTCGGATACGGCGGCCCCATGCCCGCCTGCGCTCTACCGCTCGAGGACGGCGCCGAAATCTCGTCGTGCGGGCAGACTTTCCGCATCGAGCGCATGGAAAGCCCGTGGTGGCGCATCCTTTACTGCGGGCGCGCATCCTCGGATGGGGCGGCCGCAAGCGGTTCGTCGGCCGAGCCGAAGCGCGAGCCCGTGCTCGCCTTCATGGACGCAGTGCAGCACGAAGTGGATTTCGTCGCCCTCTCGCTGTACTGCTCGACGCACCCCAACTCCATCTTCACGCAGCAGCGCATGATCAATCGGAGAACCGGGGAAGGCAGCGTGTCTGTCACCGCCGACCGATTCGTGCGAACGGGGCGAGGCGTCAAAGAGCAGCGGATCATCGGTTCGGAAGACGAGTTCCATGCGCTGCTCGAACAGCACTTCGGCATCGTTGCACCGAGAAAAGCCCGATGGATCACCACCGCGCAATAAGGCCTGCCGGCATCAGGCACCGCCCGCATCGATAGAGCTGCGGATAGCGGAGCCGCTTGCGCCTACAATTCGACGATATCCGTCGCGATGCGCTCGGTGAGCGCCGGGGAGTGGGACACGAACACGAGGCCCACCTCGCGCCGTTCGACCTCATCCATGAGGAAGCGCCATATCTGCGCCTGCGTCAGCGCATCGAGCATCGTCGACATCTCGTCGGCGATTACGAACCGGGGCTCTGCCGCAAGCGCTCGCGCGATGCAGAAACGCTGCAGCTCCCCCCCGGAAAGCTCATGGGGAAAGCGGTCCATCCACTCGTCCCTGATGCCGAGACCGTCCACGAGCGCCCGATCGACCGGTCCGGCTTCGGCGAGCGTGCGCCCGAGGCGCATGCGCGGATNGCCGCCGCATGGCGCGCCGCTTCGTGCGCCGCCACATCGAGCGGCTCGCATGCCGAAACGCTCGCTGTCCCCTGCCCGATCGCCTTGTCCGATTCCGCCATCGTCACCGTTTTCCCTTCGTACTCGCCAGCCATAGCCAACCCTCAATCCTGCGAGCTGTGCGGATCGATGAGCCTGCGCAGATTCGAACCCGCCGCATCGAAGAGCAGCACGGTTGCGATGAGGGCGAGTCCGGGAAACACCGCAAGCCACCACATGCCAGCCGAAAGATAGCCCATCGATTCGCTCAGGATCACACCGATGGCGGGCTGCTCGGGCGGCAGGCCGAAGCCCAGAAACGTAATGGCGGCCTCGTGCAGGATCGCATGGGGAAACAGAAGGATGAGGCCCACGATGAACTGAGGCAGCACATAGGGAAGCATGTGATGCACGGCGATGCTCGTGCGGCTCTTTCCGAGCTTGCGCGCCACCTCGATGAACGTCGATTCCCTGCATTGGAGGATCTCGGCGCGCACCACGCGGGCGAGGCTCGGCCAATGGGTGAGCGCGACGCCGATGGTCACACCCCAAAAGCCCTTGCCGATCGCAAACGATATGAGGATGAGCAGCACGATGTGCGGCACGCCCATCATAAGGTCGATGAGCCAGGTAACGGCAGCATCGACCTTCTTGCCTCCCAGCGCCGCCGCCGCGCCGAGCGCCAGCGCGATAACCGACGAAGCCCCGGCGGCAAGCAACCNCACCTCGAATCCATGCTCGGGAAGCGCGTGCCACAGCGCCCTGCTGAAGGGGTGCGCGAGCGTGTCGGGCGAGGCGAAATTGGCAACCGCCGTCTCCTCGACCACCGTTCCGTCTTTGAACACGGCCACGCGATCGGCGACGGAGAGCGCCAACTCGATGTCGTGCGTTATGAGCAGAACCCCGCCCCCCTGGTCGGCGAAAGCCCTGAAGTCGTCGAGCGCCGCGACCGCCAGATCAAGATCGAGGCCAGGGGTCGGCTCGTCGGCAACGATGAGCTTCGGATTCTCGATGAGCGCGCACGTCAGCAATACGCGACGGGCCATACCGCCCGAAAGTTCGAACGGGTAGAGATCGCAAACGGCGTCGTCGAGGCCGTATCGGGCGAAGAGCCGGTTCCGCTCGGCCTCGCGTGCCTCGGTATCTCCGGTGAACCCGCATACCTGTCGGCCGACCTTCATGAGCGGATCGAGGTGGTTGACGCTTTGGGGAACAAGCGAGATGCCGTTGCCGCGCAGCGCGGCAAGCGATTCGGCATCCTGCAGTACGCCGTCGAACCAGATGCGCCCGCTCACGGAAGCATTCGGCTCGTACAGGCCGAGGATTGCATCGGCGAGAAGCGTCTTACCCGATCCCGACGCGCCCACCACCGCAACGATCTCCCCCACGTGAACCGATATGCTCAAACGCTCGATCACGTGCGATTCGACCTTCTCCGCTCCAAAAAAGGAACGGGCGCCCGGATCGTACATCGAGAACGAAACCGTAAGATCCTCCACCTGCAAAAGATGATGCCCGTCTGCATGATGCGAGGTGGCGGCATGGGAGTGGCCATGATGGACGTGGGCCGCCGCATGGCGCGCCGCTTCGTGCGCCGCCACATCGAGCNAAGTACTCGCTGCCCATCACGTCGATCGTTTTCTCGCGCGTATGGAGCGCGATGTTGGCAACGCCGACCACCGAGAGCGTCAGCGCGGGGAGCACCAGATGGTGCAGTGCGTCGGCAAGAGTCACATCGGCAGCCGATACCCCGATGGGCACCGAGAATCCGAACGGAAACCACCCGAGCCACACCGAGAACACGATGAGGAACACCAGCCCGAGCCAGAACGTCGGCGTCGATGCCAAAAGAAAGCAGTACCCTTTGACGATCCGGTCGACCAACCTGCCCCGATACACTCCGGCCACCACGCCGAGCGCGAACCCGAGCACGCCCGACACCACCCAGGCAACCGCCATGAGAGCCGCTGAATTGACGAACCGCGTTGCTATCACATCGGCCACGGGCGCATTGTAGCGAAGCGAGGTGCCCATGTCCCCCTGGAAAAAACCTCCGATCCAATTCGCGTAGCGCTCCCACAAGGGCGTGTTGACGCCCCAGTACTCTGCGAGCTGGGCGCGCTTCGCCTCGCTCATGTTGATGTAGGCGGCCTGGCCTACGTTCGCCTGCACCGGATCGATGGGCGATATGCTCACGAGAACGAACGTGACCATGCTCACCGCGATGATGAGCAGCACGAACTTCGCTATATGCTTAAGGATGAACCGGGGCATCATGCATATCGGGCGGTCGGAAGGACTACGCCCAACTCCATTCGTCGATATTGTTCACGAGCGACCACCCGTGCCCGTGCGGATGCGGCTTCTGGTCGGCAACGTGCAGGCCTTCGCGTTTGAAATACAGGTGATCCACATCGGCGAGCCACACCCACGTGGCCGCACCCTGCGGAGCTATGCCCTCGTTGCCGTCCCATTGGGCCTTCTGCCAGAATTCGTAGGAATCCGCAATGTCGGGTTGGGCGAGCGCCTCGTCAAGGTACCCATCGACCGTCTCGCTCTCATAGCTTGCATAATTGCCCCACCCGCTCGAGTAGTTGAGCTCGTAGACCTCGGTCGGCGAGTTCGATCCCCAGCCCCAGAGGATGGGACTCGAGAACTGGTTGGGATACAGATCGTCCCAACTGCCTCCTTTGATCGACACCTCAATCCCTATCTCCTTCATCTGGTTGGCGAATTCCGCCGCCAATGCCTGGCGCACCGAATCGTTCGAAGCATACCACACGTCGAACGCCGCCCTCGTACCGTCTTTCTCAAGGATACCATCCGAAGCGGCAACCCACCCCGCATCGGCTAACAGGCTCTTTGCTTTTTCCCGGTCGGTAGCGATCTTCATGTCATCGGAAGACCAGGGCATGTTGTCGGAAACGCTGTATGCGGGCGTACCGTAGCCGTTGAGCACGTTTTTGATCATCGCATCGCGATCGACCGCATAGTTGATGGCGCGCCTGATGGCCAGATCGCTCGTTACCGCATTGCCCGCAGCGTATTCGGTGCCGCCGTCTTCCTTCGTCGCACCGGGCTCGATCGTCGGAAGCGATATGCCGCGGCTGTCGACCGTCTTGCACGCGAGCAGCTCGTAGCCGGCAATGGCCTGTTCGCTGTACGTAGCGGAGGTGAAGGCGATGTCGACCTGACCCGAATTCACGGCAGCGAGCGCTGCGTCCTCCTCCATGAACACGACGACCACGCGCTTCATCTTCGGCGCATCGCCGTAGTAACCAGGGTTCGCCGTGAGGATAACCTGCTGACCCTTATCCCACTGCTCGAGCATGTAGCGGCCGCTGCCGATCGGATTGCTGCCGTAACCCTCGCCGTACGCATGCGCAGGAACGATGCCCACAACCGCAAGCGTATAAAGCAGCGCATTGAAGGGCTTGTTGAGGTGGAGCTCGACCGTCGTGTCGTCGAGCGCAACGGCATCGTCGACCATGCTCAGATCCGCCTCGGCTGCATCGGCAGTGCGGATGCCGTTGATGGTGAAAGCGACGTCTTCGGCCGTCAGCGGCTCGCCGTCGCTGAATTCGACATCGTCGCGAACCTTGAACGTCCACGTAAGGCCGTCGTCGCTGATCTCGTAGGACGTAGCAAGGTCGTTCACGAACTCCATCTCGGTATTCGTGGTGATGAGCGTGCTTTGGATGAGCGGTTCGTGAACGTGCTCGCCGCAGCCCCAGGACACGAACGGATCGAAGCCCGCCGCGGGCTCGCTGCCGGTATTCATCGCCACGATCACCTGATCGGCTGCAGCCGCGTCGGTTGCCTGGCCGCCCTGCGAATCCGCTGTCGGCACGCCGTCGTTCGATGCGCATGCCGAAAGAACCCCGCCCAATGCCGTGCCCGCCGCTGCGATACCCGCCAGTTTAACGAACGTGCGACGCGTGTAAACCGCCATATCCCATCCTCCGTTCAAACGCTGACGAGTGCAATCGCCCTCTGCGCGATTCGCCTTTCATCAGCATAGTGTTACGAATTACTGTTGCGTAACACAGAATACCAGAGAATGGATCCTTTGGTGTTACGAATTTTAAAACCGTAACTTTTTCAGGCGAACGGCGTCGCCCGGACAGGAGCGGTTCCGACCGGACACTGCACGCTGGTTGACGAGATGCAGTCGCAGGCCACCGCTCGTTCAGCCGTTCAGCCCGAAGCGTGGAGCCGGAAGTGCGATTCCCCGCCGCGATCTCACCGCCGCGCACGCGTTATGCCGTTTTTTTTGGCAGAATAACGAAGCTATTCGTCATCGCCCAGAACGGTCTTCTGCAGCCCGTTTATCGCCGATTCGCTGAACTGGGTCGATGCGAAGTCCGAGAAACGGGTCTGCGACTTGCGGCGTCTTGCGGCCTGCGCGAGGCCTTCGAGCGACGAATAACTTCGTTATTCTGCCACCTCGAGGCGCTCTGGCGCATTCGAAGCCCGCCCGCTATGCCGATGGGGGAACCTCGCCCGTCTCGATAACGGCAAGCAGATCGTCTTCGGTGAGTACGGGCACCCCGAGCGATACGGCCTTGTCGTATTTCGACCCCGCCGCTTCCCCGGCAACCACGTAGCTCGTCTTCTTCGACACGCTGCCCGACACCTTCGCCCCGCGTGCCTTGAGGGCGGCACCCGCCTCATCGCGCGTCATACCGCTTTTCACGAGGCTGCCGGTGAGCACGAACGTGAGGCCGGCGAGCGTCTGGGGCAATTCCTCGCCTGCAACGGCATGCTCCTCGAGGTTCACGCCCGCCTTGCGCAAGCGCTCGATCACCGCCAGGTTGTCGGGTGTGCGCAGAAACGTCCAGATGCTCTTCGCTATGACGGGGCCGACTCCGTCGATGGCCGCCAGGTCCTCCTCGTTCGCCTGCTCGAGCGCATCGATCGTCGGATACGCGCCCACGATGAACTCGGCTGTGGTCTTTCCGACATGGCGTATGCCGAGACCGAACAGCACGCGGGCGAAGCTGCGTGATTTACTCGCCTCGATGGCCGCCACGAGCTTCGCCGCCACGGTCGATCCGAGCCTGATGGGCTCGCCGTCCTTGTTCACCCTGCCCATGTCGAGGAGTGCTAGCTCGACCTCGTCGAGGCTGTAGTAATCGGCAACGTCGGTGATGCGGCCGCTCTCTATCAACCGCGAGATGATCTCCTCGCCCATGCCCTCGATGTCCATGGCCCCGCGGCTCGCCCAATGGCGCAGGCGTTCGAGCGATTGCGCGGGACAGTCGATGGAGATGCAGCGGTACGCCGCCTCCCCCTCTTCGCGCACGAGCGGGGAGCCGCAGCTCGGGCACACGGTGGGCATCTCCCAGGGTTCGGCCCCCTCGGGGCGCAGGCTCAGCACGGGGCCGAGCACCTCGGGGATCACATCGCCCGCCTTCCGCACGATCACCGTATCGCCGATGCGCACGTCCTTGCGATGCACCTCGTCGATGTTGTGAAGCGTCGCGCGCGCCACCGTGGAGCCGGCGACCACTACGGCCTCGAGTTCGGCGACCGGCGTACAGGCACCGGTGCGACCAACCTGCACGGTGATATCGCGCAGAAGCGTGGTCTTTTCCTCGGGCGGGAACTTGTAGGCGATAGCCCAGCGGGGAGCGCGGGCGGTATAGCCCATCGATTCCTGCATGGCGAACGAATCGACCTTCACCACCACGCCGTCGATCTCGTAGGGCAGCTCTTCACGCCGCTTGAGCGCGGTCTCGCAGAACGAGTGGACCTCCTCGGCGCTCTCGCAGCGCTTGACATCGGGGTTCACGTGGAAGCCCGCTTCGCGCAGCCATGCGAGCAGCTCCCATTGCCCCGTTGCGGCAAGCTTGCCCTCGTCGGCGACTGCGTACATGAACGTCGAGAGGTCGCGTCCGGCCGTGACCTTCGCATCCTTCTGGCGGAGGCTCCCCGCGGCGGCGTTGCGCGGGTTGGCGAACGCGCTCTTGCCGTTCGCGACGGCCGCCGCGTTGAGGGAATCGAAGCTCGATTTCGGCATGTACACCTCGCCGCGCAGCTCGATCGCCGCTTCCGCATCGACGAGGCCGGCCATGGCGGCTTCGCGCAGGCGCAAAGGAACGTCGCGCACGGTGCGCATATTCACCGTCACATCCTCGCCCGTCGTGCCGTCGCCGCGCGTAGCCGCGCGGACGAGCACGCCGTCGTCGTAGGTGAGCGCGATGGACGACCCGTCTATCTTGAGCTCGCACACCACCGGCACCATACGCCCGAACGCCTCCACCACACGCTCGAGCCATGCGTCGAGCTCGTCTAAATCCATTGCATTGTCGAGCGAATACATACGCCGCTCGTGGGTAACGGGAGCGAATTGCTCGCCCACGTAGCCGCCGACGCGCTGGGTTGGCGACGAGGGGTCGATGAAGTCGGGATGGGCCGCTTCGAGCTCGCGCAGCTCGCGCATGAGCGAGTCGAAGGCGGCATCGGATATCTCAGGGGCATCCTTCGCGTAATACAGATAGGTATGATGTTCGATCTCGCGCCTCAACGCATCGATACGATCCTTCGCATCGGCCGCAGCCTGTTCGGGATCGTCGGATTCGAACAGCTTATCGGTATTCGGGTCTGCCATAGCGCCTTCGCCTTCGCTCTCGTCGGTTTCGGAACACGGGTCGGCGACGCGCATGGATGCACGCGCGCCGCAACGGCCTCGGGCACTTATTGTAGGCCAAAGCGTCGGGTTCGCCAGCAAAAAGCACCGGCCGAAAACAAGAAGTCACAATACCGATGGAAGGGGAAGGACGGCCCGCAGAAAGGCGATGCGGGCACCGTTCGGAAACACGGCGACACCCGCACCGAACACGTCTAGCTACGCGATCGTGCGCGAAGACGCTCCGTAGATCGCGAGAGACACGCCGCGCATGATCACGAACACCGCCATGTAGATGACGAAGCTCGCGGGGAACACGAAGAACAGCACGCCGCACAGAGCGCCGATGATGCCGGAAAACAGCATCCAGCCCCACAGGCTCGAACCCGTGCCCTTGATTTTAAACGATCCGACGATCTCGAACACGCCGAATATGATGAAGAACAGCCCGATGAGCCAGGGGATGACAGCCGCAAGCGCAAGCGGATGGATAAGAAACATCAAGCCTACGACGATGTCGAGGATGGCATAGGCGAGCGCCCAGCCCGACATGTTCGCCACCTTCCTGAAGCGGATGTAGGAAACGATGTCGAAAATACCCGAAACGAGGAACGCCGCGCCCGCGAACACCGTCATCGTAACCAGCGTCAAACCCGGGGCGAACACGAAGAACATTCCGCATAAAACGAGCAGTATGCCCGCAACGACCAATCCCCAGTCCCGTTTTTTCGTTGTCTCCATAGCGCAGCTCCTTCGTTTGTCGTTGTCCGCGCGGCAACGGAGCAGGGCCTGCCTCGGCCGACCGCAAACCGCCGCCACCGATAAGAGTATTGCCTTTTTCGGGCCGCCGAAAAAGCGAGAACCGCATTTCGTGAAGAAGCGGTTACGCGGCCGCCACCTCAGCGAAAACCATACGCGCAGCTCTCAGGGAACGAAAGGCGGCCGAGGGTGCTTCCGATGCCCGCACGTCAGCGGGAAGCGCCATCGCGAAAACCCATCGCAGCGATTGCGCGCGGCACGTAGTCGAGCACGTCCTCCGGCGTCACCGAAACCGATGTCAGATCATCGGAAGCGAAGCGGGCGGCGTGCGCATGGAGCGTTGCCGCGAGCACGCAGGCATCGACGGGAGCAAGCGCCTGGGCCAAAAGCGATCCGATCATCCCCGCAAGCACATCCCCTGTCCCGGCTTTCGCAAGGGCGGGCGTGCCCTCGTCCATGCACACCTCGGCCTCGCCGTCCGAGATCCAGGTAACGGGGCCTTTCAGAACCACGACGATACCGTACGCAAGCGAAAGCGACCGCGCGAGAGAACGGGCGTCGTCGGTCGGCAAGCCGAGCAGTTTCGCCAAGCGAGCCGCCTCGCCGCCATGGGGCGTAGCGACGGTCGGCAAGCCGCAGACGAACCGCTCCCTGCATCGTTTGCGACCCTCATCGGTCGCAAGGGCCGCGAGCGCTCCCCCATCGACGAGCACAGGGGCATCGGCAGTATCGAGCGCGCGAAACAGCAGGCGTTTCGACCGCTCGTCGCCAGGATCGAACCCCGAGCCCACCGCGCAGGCGCCCGGACGCGCCGGCGAAGCGGTGAGCGGTTCGCCGGCGAGCCAGGTTTCATCGCTTCTCACCACGAGCGAGGGGCGAAACGACTGCACGATCGGAAGCGCCGAAGGATCGGTTACCACCTCGGTGTAGCCGGCTCCCATGCGCTGCGCCGCTAACGCAGCCAAGCACGCCGCCCCGGGATACGCTGCGCTGCCCGCAACGAGCACGAGATGCCCGCGCGAGTACTTGTTCGCCTCGCGATCGGGATACGGGAGCAGCCCGCGCAGCCTATGGGATTCGTACGGATTCATCGGATACGGTACCGTCTGCCGGCGGTTCGCCGGATGCAGGGTCGCCCGACGCGGAATCGCCCGGCGTCGGCTGTTCGGCGGCAGCTCCGCCGGACGAGAGCCCATCGGCCGCAGGTTCGGGCTTCGCATCCATCTCGTCGAGCATCGCGCGCGCCTCTTTGAACTGTTTGGCGAGCTCCTCCATCGGATCGACGCGCTTCTCGGCCGCCTTCACCGATTCGGCGGTTATCGCCATGGCGCACGCGACGGCTTCGGTATGGGTGTACGAAAGCGAAAGCGGCAGCTCCACGACGCCCAGATCCGCTGCGACCTCCTTGGCGCGGCCATGCAGCGCGACCGTGGGCTTTCCCTTCGCGTTGCGCACGACCTCGACATCCCGGGCGCCGATGCCTTCGGAAAAGCCGGTGCCGAGCGCCTTCAGAACCGCCTCTTTGGCGGCGAAGCGCATGGCGTAGTGGATCTCGGGCACGCCCTTGCCGTCACAATAGGCCTGCTCTTCCTCCGAGAACACCTTCTTCCTGAAGCTCGGGGTGCGCGCGAGTATCTTCTTCATGCGCTCGATCTCGACGATGTCGACGCCGAGGCCGACCTCCTCGAGCGTCCGCAGCCTTCGCCCCGGCGCAGCTTCAGCGCCGCGTGCCGCCCCCACCGTCTCGTCTCCTGCCGCCATGCGCACCCCTACTCGACCGTTACCGACTTTGCGAGATTGCGCGGCTGATCGACATCGCACCCGCGGGCAACCGCGATGGCGCGTGCGAACAGCTGCAAGGGCACGCTCGCGGTAATCGGCGAGAAGCAATCGCGCACTTTCGGGATGTAGATCACGTAATCGGCATGCTTTTCGATCTCGGTGTCCCCCTCGGTCGCGATCGCCACGATCAGCGCTCCGCGCGCGCGGCTCTCCTGGAGGTTCGAGATCGTCTTCTCGTAGGTCGGGCTCTGGGTGGCTACGGCGACAACGGGAAAGCCGTCGTCGATAAGGGCGATCGGACCGTGCTTCATCTCCCCCGCCGGATAGGATTCGGCATGAAGGTAGCTGATCTCCTTGAGCTTCAAGGCTCCTTCGGCGCAGATGGCCGCACCGAGACCGCGACCGATGAACAGCGACGAGCAGGCGTCCTTGCACGCAAGCGCCGCCTTATCGATGGCGGCCGTATCCGAGAGGATCGTTTCGATCTGTTCGGCGGTATCGGCGAGCTCCTTGAACAAAAGCTTGATCTGGCTCGTCGTCAGCTTGCCCTTGCTCTGCGCAAGCAGCATGGCCAAAAGCGTAAGGCTCACAACCTGGCCGAGGAACGATTTGGTGGACGCGACGGCGATTTCCTTGTTCGCCTTGGTGTAGATCACGCCGTCGCTTTCACGGGCGACGGGGCTGCCGACCACGTTGGTGATGCCGAACACTTTGGCGCCCCGCACGCGCGCATCGCGGATGGCCGCAAGCGTATCGGCCGTTTCGCCCGACTGGGACACGGCGACCACGAGCGTCGTGGGCGTGATGATGGGGTTGCGGTAGCGAAACTCGCTTGCCACCTCGACTTCGGTGGGAATGCGCGCCCAGCCCTCGATGAGCTGCTTGGCCACGAGTCCCGCATGGTAGCTCGTGCCGCAGGCGATCACGTAGATACGGTCGATCAGGTTGAGCTCGTCATGGCTCAAATCGAGTTCGTCGATCGTGAGCATACCGCCCGCCATCCGTCCGGCAAGCGTATCGCGCACAACGCGCGGCTGCTCGTGTATCTCCTTCAGCATGAAGTCGGGATAGCCACCTTTCTCCGCCAGGTCGACGTCCCAATCGATATGGGTGACTTCCGGCTCGAAACGCTCGCCCGGCTCTTTGAAGTACTCGATCGAGTCGGCCGTGAGCTTGGCGAACTGATGGTCGCCGAGAATGACCACGTCGCGCGTTGCGTCGATGAGCGCGATGATGTCGGAGGCGACGTACGAACCGTGCTCGCCCCTGCCGATGACGATAGGAGAATCCTTGCGCGTGGCGATGATCGTGCCAGGTTCGTCGGCCGCAACGGCGGCGAGGCCGTAAGCGCCGATCACGCGCTGCGTGGCAGCATGAACGGCATGAAGCAGGTCGCCCTCGTAGGCGTCCTCGACGAGGTGGGCGAGCACCTCGGTATCGGTTTCGCTCGTGAACACGTGGCCCTTCGCCATAAGCGATTCGCGCAGCTCGGCGAAGTTCTCGATGATGCCGTTGTGGACGACGGCTATGCGACCGTCGCACGAGGTGTGGGGATGGGCGTTCTTTTCGCTCGGACGCCCGTGGGTGGCCCAGCGGGTGTGCCCGATACCGCACGTGCCCGGCATGCTCCTGTCGGCAACCTTGTCGGCCAGCTCCCCGACTTTGCCCACGCAATGCACGACTTCGAGCTCGCCATCGTTCTCGATGGCGACGCCCGCCGAATCGTACCCGCGGTACTCGAGGCGCTTCAGGCCTTCGATGAGGATATCCTTGACGGGCTCGATGCCCGTGTATCCGACAATTCCGCACATAGGCGCAAACTCCCTTACGTCGAACGCAGCCGCCGAGCGGCTGCCTGAACCGAGGGCCGCCACCGGCCCGCATTGATGCCGAATATTGTAGCGCAGGAGGCGCGCAGGCGCTCTAGCCTCGCCCAATCAACAAAATCACGTTGCCCGGACGTTTCGAACGCAGCGGATCGGAGGTGCCCCTCATTCGGGACATACGTTTGCATGGCGCACGAAATCGATGATGTTGTCGATGAAGTCTCGTTCACTGACATCGGTTTTCTCGTCGATGTAGTAGAGCGACGTCGTGAGCACCATGCCCACGAGGGCGACCGCTTCGAAATCGACGTCGATCTCGGGACGGATGAGGCCTCCGTCCTTCGCGCGCTGCAACTGCTCCCTGATGAGGCCGAGCAGGCGCTCCTCGTTCTCGCGCATGGAGCCCGACCACACGCGCCCTTCGCGCCATAGCTCGGATACGAAAAAGCGCCCGAACTCCTTGTTCTCGAATATCTTCACGGCAAAGCGCTCGATCATGCCGATCAGGGCAGACGGCCCGCTGTCAGCCGCCTCGGCAATCGCGACGAACTCGTCGGCAAGCTCGCCGATCCCGTCGTCGAGAATGCTCGACGCCATCTCGGCCTTGCTCTTGAAATGGTAGTACGCCAGGCCCTTCGATACGCCCGCCTCCTCGACGATCTCGTCGACGGTGGCGCCCGTGTAGCCCTTGCGCCCGATCACCTTCACGGCCGCATCGAGCAGCAAGGCGCGCGTCGCCCGCGCCTTGCCGCCCTTCTCCCCCCGCTGTGAAACCGCCGCTTTTATCATCCCAACCATCTCGCCATCCTATCCGAGCGCATCTCGACCCGAAGCAACTGCCCTATCCGAGCTGGAGCACCGGATGCAGATCCTCCATACGAACGGTGCGTTTCCGATATGCTACCACGCTCGTCAGGGCAAAGCACACCGCACCGATCGCAAACAGCACGAAGCAATCGAAGGCTACGATGCCGTAATCGAGTCCGGTCATGATCTGCCGCATGCCGGACACCACGTACGTCATCGGCATGTACGGATTGATCGCCTGGAAGAACGGCGGCGTCGTCTGGATGGGGAACGTGCCGGCGCACGCCGTCAGCTGCAGCATGAGCAGGATGATGGCGACGAACTTGCCGGGGAACCCGAACGTTGCCATGAGGAACTGCATGATGGCTGCGAACACGATCGCCGTAAGGTAGCCCATAGCGTAGAAAGCGGGGACGTTGTCGATCTGCAGCTGCAAGCCGAACTGAAGCACCACCATCAAAAGCGTCGCCTGGATGATCGCGAATACGGCCATCGGCATGAAGTTCGCGAACGCCACCATGACGGGATTGCCGCCTGAGAGGATAAGGCGCTGGTTGAGCGGCTTGAACACGAAGCCCGCAACGAGGCCGCCGACCCACAGGCCGAGCGCCATGAAGTAGGGGGCGAACCCGGTGCCGTAGTTCTTCACGGTCGTGTAGTACTCGCTTGCAAGCTCGACGGGGTCGGACATGGCATCGGCTTTGGCTGTGACGTTCGTCGTCTGGCCGGCCGCCGTTTCGGCTCCCTCGGCAAGTTTTTCGGAAAGCTCGCCCGAACCGTCAACGGCGTCGGCAAGACCGTCGGTCAGCGTCGCCGAGCCCCCCTCGAGCTGCGAAGCGCCCGAAGCGATCTGCGACGAACCGTCCTTGGCCGACTGCGCCCCCGCAGCAAGCTGCGAAGCGCCCCCGCTCAGCTGGTCGGCCCCCGACGCCGCCGACGAAACCCCCTCGTTGACTTGACTGGCTCCCGAAGCGACCTGCGACGCACCCGATACCAGCGAGGACATGTTGGCATCGACTTCGCTCGCGCCGGAGTCGAGCCTCTTGATGCCGCCCACCAGCGCGGGAGCGGAGGCTGCGAGCGCCGAAGTGCCATCGGAGAGCTTCTCGAGCTGGGGTTGGCTGCTCTCGATGCCGCTGCGGGCCGCCGACAACCCGCCCTTGACCCCGGCCAAACCCTGTTGCAAGGCCGATCCGTCGCCCGTTTGCGACGCGATGGACTGCGCGGCGGCGATGGCGCCGGGGTTGCTCGGGTCGGTACTCGTAAGCTTTTGCTGCAAGGTAGCCGCCCCGACGGCGAGATCCGACGCAGAATCGGTAGCATTCGCTATGCCGGTCAGGTATTGCTCCGCTATCGCAGCCTTTTCGGCATCGCTCGAAGCGCCCGCCATCGCCGAGAGGGCATCGTTCGCCTTCGCATTCAATCCGTTTACCCCACCGCCGATCCGGGCGACCCCCGCCGATGCGTCCTGCAGGCCCGATGCCAAACTCGATGCGCCCGCAGACACCTGGCTCAGACCGCCGGAAACGAGGTTCACGCCGCCGATGAGCTCCTGGTTCGATTGGGAGTCATCGGCGCCGATGGCGGCAGAAAGCCCGTTCATGCTTGCAACGATCTGCTGTACTCCCTCGTTGAGCTGCGCTGCCTGCCCGGGCAGTCCGGCGGTCTGCTGCGCCAGCTGGCTCGCCCCCTCGGCAACGGCCGACGTGCCTTCGTTTTTCAATTTCGATGCGCCCGAGACCACCGAACCGGCACCGCTTTCAAGCTTGCTGGTGCCCGATTTGAGTTGGTCGGCGCCCGCTTGGAGCGTGCCGATGCCGCTTTCGAGAGCATCCGCCCCGCTCGCCAGCGTGGCAAGCCCGCCATCGAGGGAAAGGGCGCCGTCTTTGAGGGTACCGAGGTTCGTCGTGATGGTCGAGCTGCCGTCCTGCGCCGTAACCAGGCCGTCTTTGAGGGCGCCTGCCCCGTCGGCGGCGGTCTTGATGTCCTTGCCCGAATCGGCCACGCGATCGAGCACCGTCGTCCAGTATTCGTTGGCCACCGTATCGCTCACGCGCTGGCGAACCTCCTTCCAAACCGACTCGCCGATCTGGGAGGCCAGCATGTTCTCGCTCTGGTTGTACTCGATCTTGAGCTGCGCACGGCGCGGCGAATCGCCGTCGACCGAGGCGACGCTTTCGGAAAAGTCGGCGGGAATCGTACACACCATGAAGTAGGTACCGTCCTCGAGGCCCTTCTGCGCCTCTTCAGCCGACACGAAGTTCCACTGCAGCCCGTCGTCGGTGCCCTTAAGCTCGTCGACCACATCGTTTCCGAGCGTTCGGTTCTCCCCCGCGATCACCGCGCCCGCGTCCTCGTTCACCACGGCAACGGGCACCGTGTTAAGCCGCGCATAGGGGTCCTGGAACGCCGCCAAGTACAGCGCGCCGTACAGCAGCGGCATGATGGCGATAGCGGCGATGACCACCCACATCACCTTCGATGCCGTGATGTTCTTCCATTCGAGTCCGGCGAATCGCAATCCTTTGAACGCCATGCTACTCACCTTCCTTCGCAAGAAATACCTTCGCATCGGCCATGTCGGCAAGGCCCCGCTCGACCACGCCGACGACGATGGCGGCTCTTTGCTCGCGCGCAGCCCGGTGGAGCATGGTCATGAGACCCTCAGACTGCGACATCGTAAGCTGATNTGCTGGTGCCCGATTTGAGTTGGTCGGCGCCCGCTTGGAGCGTGCCGATGCCGCTTTCGAGAGCATCCGCCCCGCTCGCCAGCGTGGCAAGCCCGCCATCGAGGGAAAGGGCGCCGTCTTTGAGGGTACCGAGGTTCGTCGTGATGGTCGAGCTGCCGTCCTGCGCCGTAACCAGGCCGTCTTTGAGGGCGCCTGCCCCGTCGGCGGCGGTCTTGATGTCCTTGCCCGAATCGGCCACGCGATCGAGCACCGTCGTCCAGTATTCGTTGGCCACCGTATCGCTCACGCGCTGGCGAACCTCCTTCCAAACCGACTCGCCGATCTGGGAGGCCAGCATGTTCTCGCTCTGGTTGTACTCGATCTTGAGCTGCGCACGGCGCGGCGAATCGCCGTCGACCGAGGCGACGCTTTCGGAAAAGTCGGCGGGAATCGTACACACCATGAAGTAGGTACCGTCCTCGAGGCCCTTCTGCGCCTCTTCAGCCGACACGAAGTTCCACTGCAGCCCGTCGTCGGTGCCCTTAAGCTCGTCGACCACATCGTTTCCGAGCGTTCGGTTCTCCCCCGCGATCACCGCGCCCGCGTCCTCGTTCACCACGGCAACGGGCACCGTGTTAAGCCGCGCATAGGGGTCCTGGAACGCCGCCAAGTACAGCGCGCCGTACAGCAGCGGCATGATGGCGATAGCGGCGATGACCACCCACATCACCTTCGATGCCGTGATGTTCTTCCATTCGAGTCCGGCGAATCGCAATCCTTTGAACGCCATGCTACTCACCTTCCTTCGCAAGAAATACCTTCGCATCGGCCATGTCGGCAAGGCCCCGCTCGACCACGCCGACGACGATGGCGGCTCTTTGCTCGCGCGCAGCCCGGTGGAGCATGGTCATGAGACCCTCAGACTGCGACATCGTAAGCTGATCTTCGATATCGTCGATCACAACGGCTTCGGGTTCGCCCACGAATGCGAGCGCGATACCGAGCTGCGCCATCTTTTCGGCCGAGATGTCCTTGATGCGCACGTTGGCGATGTCGTCGATCTCCCAAGCGCGCATGTACGCGAGCACCTGCTCGCGTTTCGGCTTGCGGCCGAACAGCTCGAACTCGGCGCCGACCGCGTACACCGCCGTCAGGCTCTCCTGCAGCTCGTTGAGGCCGGCGAAGATGCCGAGCCCCACCTTGCGCTCCACCTTGGCGCGCTGCCGGGGAAGTTCGAAACCGCCCACCGCAAGCGTGCCTCCCGTCGATTTCATGCGGCCGGCCAACGTGAGGAGCAGCGCCGTCTTCCCGCTTCCGTTGCGTCCGCGCACCGCCACAAGCTCGCCGCGCGAAGCCTCGAGGTCGACTCCCTTGTACGCATAGCCCGCAAGCGTCTTCAACTCGAGACCGTGCGCCGCCATGTATGGTTGCCCTGTCATTCCTGTCTCCTTTTTTGACTGACTAGTCAGTTTTATTTTAGCGGAAGTATAGCACCACGAGAGACTGACGCAAGCACCGTTACCCGAATGTCAACCGAACCACCACGGACAAAGCAAAGTTTCAATGATCAATCTTGTTATCTTTTACGGCGGGAAGGCTATACTGATACGATGTACGCATTCGGCCACCCGAAGGATCCCGCCCGTGAAACGGAGAAACCTCATCGTCATAGCCGCCTGGTTCTTCGGGGCGATTCTCCTTCTCTTCCTCTTCTTCCAGATGCAGAGCTACGCCGGCATCATCAACGACGCGGGCGTCATACGAGGCGGCACGCAACGGGTGGCTAAGATGGAGCTGGCCGGCCAACACGCCGACGAAACCGCGCAGCGCATCGAGGCGCTGCTCGACGAGATATCGACCGGCGAGCAATCGCGACCCCTCAAAAGCCAGGCGACGCGCAACTTCATCGAGAAGATCGATGCGACGCGCGAACAGTGGGGTCTCATGAAAGACGAGATTGCGGCGCTCGACGCAGGAGAAGGTTCGCCCGAACGTCTGCTCGAACTGAGCGAGCGGCACTTCGAGCTGGCTGACGAGATGGTCTTTGCCGCACAGGCGCGCGCCGAACAGGATTTTCTCACCTCGTTCGTCGTGGGACTCGTTCTGATCCTCGCCGTCACCTCGTTGGTGCTGCTCATGGAGCGCAGCAGCCTGCGCCACGAGAAACGGGCCTACCGCACCGATCTTCTCACCCACGGGAGAAATCTCGCCGCGTTCGAGGAGGAGGCCGACGCGTTGATATCAAACGGGAGATCCAGCTCCTACCTCGTTGTCTACAGCAACATCTACAATTTCAGGCTCATAAACGAATCGTACGGCCACGATGCGGGAGACCGCATCATCGTGTCGACGGGCGAACTGCTTGAAAGCTGTTGCGAACGGGACGAGATCTGCGCGCACACAAACGCCGACCACTTCGTCTTGCTGCTCGAAGACCGCCCCGGAAGAGTCGAGCACATGGCCGACGCGCTGCAGAAGCACCTGAAGGACCAAGACGGGCTGTTCTTTTCGGGTGTGCTCAAATACGGTCTCGGCGCATGCAGAGTCGTCAAAGGCTCCTCCGTCACCGAAGCGATCAGCAACGCGACCGCCGTCCTTAAGGAAGGTGGGCTCGTCGATGGGGTCGCGTGGTACGATGATGCCTTCAAAGACCTGATCAAACGCAAGAACGACATTGTCAGGCACATGTCCGTCGGCATAAGCGAACGCGAGTTCAAGCTCTATCTGCAACCACAGATAGATCTCGCGACAAACGAGATCGTCGGCGCCGAAGCGCTCTGCCGCTGGGATTCGGAAACGCTCGGCTTCCTCGCACCCGACAGCTTCATTCCCCTCTTCGAGAAAAACGGGCGCATCGTCGAACTCGACTACTTTATGCTCGAGCGGGCCTGCGAATCCTATGCTGAGCTCTCCTCGCTCGATGCGGCTCCACCCACGTTCGCCGTCAACTTCTCGCGCAGCACCATCATCCAGCAAGACTTCGCCGACACGCTGGCCTCAACGGTTGAACGGTTCGGCATAGTCCGCAGCGCCCTCGAGATAGAGATCACCGAAACCGCATTCTCCGTGGACGAAGACGCCGTGATCGGCATCGTGGAGGCCCTCCAAAGCGCCGGCTTCCTCATCGCGATGGACGACTTCGGAACGGGATACTCGTCACTGAGCCTGCTGCGCAAGCTGCCCATCGACGTCCTCAAACTCGACCGACGCTTCATCTCGCAAGAGCATGCAACGGGTCGCGAAACGAAGATACTCGAAAGCATCATCGACCTTTCGAACGATTTGGGCATCACCACGGTGTGCGAAGGTATTGAAACGGACGATCAGGCTAAAGCACTCGAAGAACTCGGCTGCGCGATCGGACAGGGTTACTTGTTCGCCCGCCCGATGCCGGCTTCGCAGTTCGCGTCGTTCAGCAGCGAATGGGGCGAATCGTACCGAACGCGCCGCTGACGGCAACCGGCCAGCTGGGCGTCCCGGCAGCGCGGTTCCGGTTTCCGCCTCGCAAACCGGGCATGGGCGGCAAAATGCTCGCCGACCGCTGTACAAAGGCGAGCGCTCCGCCGTTGTACAGCGGTTGACCCGCTCGGTATAATGGAAGCATCATGGAAACAGCTGCCGAAACACAACAACGCCTCGTCGCCGACTTCGCGGAGTTCTCCGACGATCCGTTTTCCCTCTATGAATACCTGCTCGGCTTTTCAGCCGAGCTGCCGGTGATGCCCGACGGGGAAAGAGAGCTGGCGGCGCTTGTCGAAGGCTGCCAATCCCGCGTTTGGCTGCGGGTGATCCGCGGGCACACAGGACGTCTGACCATAGCGCTCGACAGCGACACGCTCATCGTGCGCGGCGTACTGAACGCCATCGTGCAGATCTACTCGAACCGCTCCGACGAGGATATCCTTTCCACCGATTTCACGTTCCTCGAGCAAACCGGGCTCGCCGATCTGTTCTCGGCAGAACGGCAAAGCGGGATCAAAGCCGTCATGGCCGCCATCCGAAGCGCCGTGTCCCGCGCTACTTAGTCTCGTCGTCGACGATCGTCATGAGCCGCTGCTGGGAATTGATGCCGAGCTTGCGGTAGATATGGTAGATGTGCGATTTGACCGTCGCGCTGCTTACCACGAGCTGCTTGCCGATGTACTCGGCATTGCGCCCTTTGGCCAGCAGGAAGAACACCTCGGCCTCGCGCGGCGTAAGCTCGTAATCGTCGATCACCCGATCGCAGCGCTGCCTGAACGTGTTCACGTGCTTATCGGCAGCGTCTTCCTCTGCAACGGCCTCCACCGCCGTAGCGGAGGTCAGAAGATCGTTCAAGCGCTTCTTCGTTTTCGACTCGTCTCCCCCGTATATCGAGAACACCGTGATCACAAGGAGCGCGAACACTACCACAACGAGGCAGAACGCCCAATCGGAAAGATCGAAGACGAATACGATCAGATACGCTCCGATCGAGCCGAGGAAGAATCCGACCCAACTCGGAGCCTGCCGATTCGCGAACCGGTCGACGGGGTGCAACTGGAATTCGGCGTTGTCGATGCTCGTCGAATACCACGCGATCACCGAAGAATGGGCGAGCGCGACGTTCGCCAAGCAGCCGCACACGATCTTTCCCGCCTCGTCGGCGAAGGGAAACAGCAAAAGCCCCATCATGATCATCGGAAGCGAGATGCGCTGGACTATACCCGTATCGACTTCGACCTTCGGGCCGAGATAGCCCCACACGAACGCGAGCGCCGAGCCGATAAGGCCGCTCGCACCGCAAACCAACGCCGCAACCGGGCCCATCGAGCACATGAGGATCGACATGAAACCGTACACGGCGCCATGGCACGCGACCGAGAGCATCGACGGCACGGTCAAGAGCGCGCTTCGGCGGTATTCCTTGACGGGAAGGATGCTCTCGCCCGGAATCCGCGTCGAGAGAAACGCCGCAAGGCCCACCGAACCCAAGATGAGCAGCGATATCTCCAGCAACCCGAGCCACGTCGCCCCGGTAGCGTTCGCGAACACGAACAGCATCGTTCCCCCGCATGCCCCGATGCAGATGGTCACCGCCGTACGGCGCGTGGGTATGAGGCTGAAGAAGATGCACCAGTACATCATGCTGCTCGCCTGCGCGATGCCGAACAAGCCCCACGCGATCGCCGATACCCAGATGGGCATCCACTCGAACGATGCGTTGAACATCGTATTGACCACGGCCACGAGCGCGAGCAGCGACCCTACCGTGAAAAGCTTGTTGCGGTGCTCGAATATCCAATCCTGCTTGACGATGAAGAAAGCGAACGATGCGGCGAGCGTGAGGATGGAAACGATGCGGAGCATCACGCCCTCATGGATGTCGCAGAAGTCGAGCAGCACGAGCGAGGGGCTGAAAACCGCCGAAAGCTCCCATCCGATAAGACAGGAGAAGCCGATGCCCGCGAGGATGTACGTGTTCAGAAGATCGCCCGGCGTCCTCGTGCGCTTCGGCTCTGCAGACTCGTCTGTTTCCCCCATGAAACGGCCCTCTCAACATCTCAGTATGATACGGATTTACCAAAAAAACCGATTTCAACATTAGCAGTTGTAGATTAATTCGGTCAACCGACAATACTGTATCCATAGCGCAGCAAGCGGCGAACACGGGGGTACGCACCGCTTGCATATTAGCTTTATTTCCCCTGATAAATTATGGTTTATTCCAATCGGTACCTACCCGGGCCGAGGTCTCGCAGGCTGTTTTCGACAGCGAAAACAGATATTGCATGAGCTCGATTCGGGATGTGCATAGATACGTTTCACGCAATGCGGTAAAACCGCAGAAAGGACGACATCATGTGCTTCAGACCACCAACTGTTGAGGCAGGTCCCGTCAAGTGCCCCCAGTGCGGCGCGGAGGTAGATCCCACGCTCGACCAATGCCCGAGCTGCGGCGCGAAAGCCGCCCCGGCCCCCGGCGTACCCCCCATGCCCGGCGCCCCCGGAGCCCCTAAAGCTCCCGGCGTACCCAAAGCCCCCGGAGCGCCCGGCGCCCCCTCGGCACCGAAGCCGCCGGCCCCGAACGCATAGCCTCAAGGACTAAGCCGCCCTGCGCGTCCGAAGCGAGCGACTGCAGGGCGGCCGAACCACCGCGGCCGCTTGCAAGACCGACCGCACAGCTCTTACACAGTGAGGAGATTAGAAGATGGGAAACAACGTTACCGGCAAACCGATCATCAAGGGGCTGGGCTTCGACAGCTTCGGCCTGGGCAGCAACGCCTGCACGGTCGACATCGACGAGGAGAACGACAAGATTCTCCGCATCAGGCCCTTCCACTTCGACGAGCACTATACGCCCGAGGATCTGAACGCCTGGAAGATCGAAGCCCGCGGCCAGACGTTCGAACCGGGGTTCAAGACGCTCATGTCGCCCCTTTCGCTCTGCTATAAGAAGCGCGTCTACTCCAAGAACCGCATCCCCTACCCGCTCAAGCGCGTCGACTGGGATCCCGAGGGGAATCGCCACCCCGAGACCCGCGGTTCGAGCGGCTACGAGCGCATCTCGTGGGACGAGGCGTCCGAGATCGTCGCCAAGGAAATCAAGCGCATCCACGACGAGTACGGCCCGTACTCGATCCTCTGCGAGGTCGACGGCCACGGCGAGACGAAGGTCGTCCACGCCGCGCACGGCTGCGTAACCAAGATGCTCGAGCTATGCGGAGGATTCACCCTCCAGTCGCGCCAGCCCGACAGCTGGGAGGGCTGGTACTGGGGCGCCAAGCACATCTGGGGCATGGATCCGCTCGGCCAGCAATCATTCCAGAACAACGTCATCAAGGACATCGCCGAGAACGGCGACGCGGTGCTGTTCTGGGGCTGCGACGTCGAGACGACCCCGCTCGGTTGGGGCGGCTACATGGCGAGCCGCCTGTGCTTCTGGTTCACCGACCTCGGCATCAAGCAGATCCACATCTCGCCCGACGTGAACTACACCAACGCGGTGCACGCCGACAAGTGGATCCCCGTGCTTCCCAACACCGATGCGGCCCTCCAGCTGGCCATCGCCTACACCTGGATCACCGAAGGCACGTACGACCAGGAGTACCTCGACACCCACGCGGTCGGCTTCGACCACTTCCGCTACTACGTGCTCGGCGGCGAGGACGGCGTGCCGAAGACCCCGAAGTGGGCCGAGAAGATCTGCGGCGTGCCCTCCTACACCATCAAGGCGTTCGCCCGCTACTGGGCNCACGATCCTCAAGGCCACCGGGGCCAAGCCCCTGCAGTCCAACCTCGGGCGCTGCCTCATGATCGGCATCCCGATCGCCGCGGTCACCGGCGGCATGGCCACCCCCGCGGGCTCCTCGTTCAACGTCGTGGCCATGAACATCCTGCAGCAGGCNCGTCCTTGTAGCCGTTGAGGTACATGAGGCCTGAAAACGCGTTTACGGTGAAATCGTAGCCGGGCAGGTTCACGTAGGCCGGATCGCCCGTCGAACCGTAGCCGGACATGTGGCCGATGACGAGCTTCGGATTGCGCTCCCACAACAGCTCGTCGGAATAGCCCCACTTGTCCCATTGCCCGCCGCGCGAAGCCTCGATGAAGATGTCGACGCCTTCGATCAGCTTGAGGAACACGTCGCGTCCCTCCCCCGACACGACGTCGAGCATGAGGGTGCGCATGTTGCGGCGTTCGTTCTGCACGCCCCAGCCGTCCTGCGTCCAGCGCAAGGGATCGATGCCCTTGGGGGATTCGAGCCAGATCACATCGGCGCCCTGCTCGGCGAACAGCTCGCCCGCGAAGGGTCCGGCCGTCGAGACGGCCGATACCACCACCTTGACGCCCTGGAGGTTTCCGAATGCGGGAATATCGGTATGCTTTGCCACAGAAGCCATCTCCTTTCGGAACTACGCTACGTAAGTGTCGAAGAACTCGATCGCGCTGTTGGCAGCCAGCTCCGTGCCGACCCCCGCGCCACCGGCTTCGGCACCGACGATGTAGAGGCCCGCAAGCGGCGATTTGATCGCCGGACGGTCTTTGCCGGCTTGACCCGCCTGCTGGGCGATGCCGATTCCCGCTCCATCTTCGCCCATAATGCGCGCCGCGTCTGCCGGGAATACCTTCTCGACGAAAATCGCATGCTCGCGAAGGCCGGGAAAGCTTTCCTCTGCGATGTCGATGAGCGCTTCGAGGATGGCGGGGCAATGCTCGTCGGGAATGCCCGCGGGAACCGCCGTCGTCATCATGACCAGCTGCTTTCCTTCGGGTGCAACCGAGGGGTCGAAGCTCGAGGGAACGACGATGAAGGAGTTGAGTTCCTCGGGCACCTCGCCCGCCATGAGCTTGTCGTTGTACTCCTTGACGGGAACCGAAGAGAACCCGGAAAGCATTTTGATTTCGGGGCTGATCACGGTATCGAGCGCAAAGCGCGCGATGATCGACACGAACGAGATCTCGAGGCCCTCGACGTATTCGACGTACTCGGCATCGAAGTGCTCGGCACCCACAAGATCGCGTACGGTTTCCTGGATGCCCGCGTTCGACACGATCATGTCGGCGCGGAACTCCTCGCCATCGACGATCACGCCGACGGCACGGTCGTCCTCGACGACGATGCTCTCGACCGGTTTGCCGAAGTGCGTCTCGACGCCGTACTTCTCAAGGCCGTTCATATAGGCTGCGAGGATGGATACGCAGCCGCCCGACGGATAGCCGGAAGCATGGGCTTCAGCCTCCCACTTGAGGCAACGGGCGAACTCGCCCGCCGATAAGCGGTACTCGGGGATGCAGCAGTAGATGAAGCCGATCTGGCTCACGCATGCGTGCACGAACGGGTCGGTGGTGTAGGTGTCGAGGAACTCCTCGAGCGTCTGGCCGTCGAACGCGCCCGTCTCCTCGTCGGTCATGTTCTTGACGTCGGTGACCATCTTGATGACGGCCTCGAAATCCTCGTCGGAAACGCGTCCCTTGAGGTCCTGCGGGAACTTGAACTTCTCACCGCCCGTCGACTGGATGGGGCGAACCTTCGTGAACTCGATGTTCGATTCGACGCCGCACCGGTCGAGCAGCTGGATCAGCGGACCCTTCTCTCCGCGGGAGATCAGGTGCACGCCGAAGTCGACCGTGAAGTCGTCGCGCTTCGACGAGCCGATGCGGCCACCGGGCTGCATGCGCTTTTCGAACAAGGCGACCTTCTTGCCGCTTTGTGCGAGGAGCAGCGCGGAGGCTAGGCCTCCGACGCCGGCTCCGATAACGATAGCATCGTAGTGCTTCATGTGCTTTCCCTTCGTCGCGTTGCGCGCCCGAAGCGCGCTCTTCCGTCAGTCGCCCGAGCCCTACCGCTGCGCGGGCAGGGCGTAGTAGTTGAAGCTCATGAGCGCCACCTGCTCGCCGTCCACGTCGAACACCGGCACGTCGAGGAAGTAGTCGCCGCGACCGCGCTCCCGAACGGGCGCGATCTTCTCGGCCGCCTCGTCCTCGGTCAGCGAGAGCTCGACGACGAGATCCTTGGTGCCGGGCTTGAGGTACTTCGACTCGACGCTCTTGAGGATCGGCACGAACTCGTCGGTGCCGTAGGTGGCCATGAACAGCGTACCGCCTGCGATCTCGGCCAGCACGAACTCGCTGCCCGCGTACGCGATGCCGACGTGGTTTCTGTGCAGCTCGGTTAAGGGAAGCAGCAGGCGAACGTGGCGCTCCTCCACGATCTCCGCCTTCATCTGGGCAAGGTTGATATAGGGCGTCGGACCGTCGTTGACGTTTTTAGCCAGTTCCTTGAAAAAGTTCTCGTCCATTGCATTGCTCCTTGTGTTCGAATCGGATCGGTTACGCGTTCAGGCCGGCGGCGAGCTTGGGGGCAATCTCGCGGAAATCTCCGACGATACCGTAATCGGCCTGCTTGAAAACGGGCGCGTTCTTATCCTTGTTGATGGCGACGATGGTCTTGGCGCCTACGGCCCCGACCATATGCTGGACCTGGCCCGAAAGGCCGACGGCGACGAAGAGGTCGGGCTTGAGCATGACGCCCGACACGCCGATGTAGCGCTCCTTCGACATCAGGTTCAGCCCCTCGGCGATGGGGCGGGTGCATCCCGTTTCGGCTTCGAGAGCCTGCGCGAGGCCATCGACGATCTGCAGGTCTTCGGCGCTCTCGATGCCACGGCCCACGCTGATCACGCGACGGGCGGCGGCGAGGTTCACCGATTCGATCGTGCGGGGTTTCTTCTCGACGAGCGTGATGCCCGAAGCGGCGGCGACAGCCGGCAGCTCCTCGGGCGCAGCATCGGATGCCGACAGGCCTTCGAGCGATTCGTTCAAGAGCAGGCCGTCGCTTAAAAGCACGATGGCGGGACCGCCGTTCACCTTCTCGACGCTGTATGCGCTGCCGCCGAACACCATATGCTCGGCCAGCAAAGCGCCGTCCTCGACCCATACGCGCACGGCGTCGTTGACGACGCGCGTCTTCTGCGCAGCCGCGATCCGAGCGGCAACGAGGCGCATGCGCTTGGTCGTTGCGATGAGAACCGCATCGGGCTTGCGATCCCCGACGGCAGCGATAACGGCAGCAACCGCATCTTCGACGAGGCCTTCGCCCTGACTCGCGGCGACGAGAACCGCATCCGCACCCGCGCCCTGCGCAGCCCCGACCGTCGCATCGCCGATGCACACCGCTTCGACGCTTTCGCCGATCCTTCTTCCGACAGCGATCAATGCGGCGTAACTTTCAGGGGTTTCGCCGAGAACCCATACTTTGTTGAGCATGTTCATCCTATCCGCACCCCCTACCAGGAAGCCTTGATGTTGGTTACCAGCTCGCCGATGTTCTCATCGGTTGCGCTTTCGTACACGACGTGCTTGCGCTCGATGTTTTCGGGCGCAAGCACCGAGACGGTCTCGACAGGGCTTTCGGGAAGCCCCCCGACCTCGTCGAGCGTCCACTTGACAACCGGTTTCTTTCCAGCCGCGAGGATGTCTTTGAGCTGGGGGATCCTCGGAAGATTGATATCGGTCGTCACCGAAACGACGGCGGGGAGCGTAACCTCGAGCACCTCGACTTCGTTTTCAAGCGTGCGCTCGACCACAACCGCGCCGTCCTTCGCCTCGATAGAACTCACGGCGTTCACCACGGGAACGCCGAGCAGAGCCCCGACAAGCGACCCCACCTGCTGTGCGTAGAGATCGCCCGATCCCTCGCCGCACACGACGAGATCGTAATCGATCTTGCCGAGGGCAGCGGCGAGCACGGAGGCCGTCTGGAACGCGTCCGACGAATCGAGGACGGGATCGATAACGCAATAGAGCTCCTGGGCGCCGCGCGACAGGGCGGCCTTGACGAGCTTCGTATCGTTGAGCTTCTCGCCGCCCGCGGAAAGGAGCGCCGCGCTTCCCCCGGTGGCCTCGGCGAGCTTCGCCGCCTCCTCGATGGCCACCAGATCGTATTCGCCCAGAATCATCTCGGCTTTGTCGAGGTTCAGGGTCTTGTCGGGGTTGACGTCGATGTCCTGCGCATCGGGAACCACTTTGTAGCATGCAACGGTATTCATTGTTCGCCTCATCCTTTCTCGTGGGCCTACTGGGCCTCTTTGATGAGCGCGCGCCCGGCGGTATGGACCATGATCTCCTCGGTGCCGGCCATGATGCGGTAGACGCGCTGATCGCGCCACAGGCGCGAGATGCGACAGTCGTGCGTGTAGCCGATGCCGCCCATGATCTGCATGGCGTCGTCGATGACCTCGAAGGCGGCCTGCCCGGTATAGCGCTTGACGAGCGAGGAGTCGATTTGGATGGACTCGCCGTTCATCTTCTTCCATGCGGCCTTGTACAGCATGTTCTGCATGTTCTCGATCTTGATCTTCATATCGACGATCTTTTCTTGGATCAGCTGAAACGACCCGATGGTCTTGCCGAACTGCTCGCGCACCCCCGCATACTTCACGGCCTCGTCGTAGGCGCAACGGGCCATGCCCACGTTGGCGGCGCAGATGGTCAAGCGCTCGACCTCGAAGTTCTTCATCAGCTGGTAGAAGCCCTTGCCCTCGACGCCGACGATATCGGTCTCTTCGCACTCGACGTCGTTGAGGTGGACTTCGTAGGTGCCGCACATGTTGTTGCCGATCTTGTCGAGCTTCTCGATGGTGATGCCAGGGCGGTCCATCGGGAACAGGTACATGCTGAAGTCTTTATAGGGGTTCTCGTTGATGCCGCTGCGGCAGACGCAGAGCATGAACGGAGCGCGGTCGGCGCTCGTGTTGAACGTCTTGTTGCCGTTGATGTACACCTTGCCGTCGCGTTTGGTCGCCGTCGTGGCCATGGCGGCGCTATCGGAGCCCGCTTGGGGCTCGGTGAACCCGAGCGTGAAGGGCTTGATGCCCTGAAGCGCGTAATCGAGGACGGCCTTCTGCTGCTCTTCGTTGCCGAAGGTCAGGATGTCGTCGACCTCGGTAGCGAAGTTGATCCAGACAAGCGACGGGTAGCCGAGGGCATGGGCCTCTTCGGCAACCATGATCTGGGTGAGGATATCGGTGGGAGTGCCTCCGAACTCCTCGGGAATGCCGAGCGTCGAGAAGCCCGCTTCGACGAGCGCGTCGATGGCCTTCTGGGGGTATTCGTGGTTCTTGTCGCATTCCTTGAAGTAGTTCTCGAAATCACCCCGCTCCATAACCGTTTTGAGGCTTTCGAGCAAAAGTTCCTGCTCCTCGGTTTTCTTGAAGTCCATCGCGTGCTCCTTTTCGTTAGTTCGGCGGATTGTCAGACCATATTCACGTGAAGCGCAATTGAGGATCGAAGGGCAGCGACCGTATATCCATCCCACGACCTACATGGATGCTGCCTTTTCGAGTATTATAGGAACATGCGCGAGTATGAAACAAATACGTATGTTGTACAGCCCATCGTGCAGAACCGTTTATCCGTTTATGCTCGTTTCGAATTCGAACAATTCATATTTCAAATAAACCAAGGACAAAGAGGAAAACTGGAGGCTTCTTGATGGACATCGAAACCTATAGGGAATTTATGGTACTCGCCGCCCACAAGAGCTTCGTTTCAGCCGCCCGCGATCTCAACATGTCGCAGCCCTCTTTGAGCCGCCATATGGCGGCCCTTTCCAACGATCTCGGATGCCAGCTCTTCTACGAAACGCGGCCTTTGAGCCTCACCGCAGCGGGCGAAGTGGTTCTGAAGTACGCCGGCAAGATCATCGGCGACCAGGCCAACATGCTCGCCGAGCTGCATACCCTGCCCACCTCGCGCAGCGGGCGCATCCTCATCCTCGACCTGCTTCACACCAATGCCCTCTATATAGGCATAAACGAGGCGATGGCGCTTGCGAAGAAGAACTTCGCCGGGCTGCGCATCGAATTCCTCAACTTGGACAGCAGCGGACTGAGCGCCCAGCAGATGATCGAGGCGGGCAAGGTGGACATCTCGTTCGAGACCGTCATAACCGATTCCTCCCCCGCAAACCCCAACCTGCCCGACTCGGTGCAGGCCATCTGGATTCCCGAATTCCACGGCGAGCTCGTGGTGGGCGTTGCGAAGGATTCGCCTCTGGCATCGCGCACCGACCTCGGACTCAAAGACCTCTCCCAATCGCGCTTCATCCTCCAAGCGAACCGGCACAGCGAACGGTTCAGGGAGGATTTCATCCGCATGTGCTCGGAAGTGGGCTTCTACCCGAACATCACGCTCGTGCCATCGGACAACCCCCTGGAATTCTATGCAACCGATCCCGGCGACGGCATTCATCTGCTCACCAAGGTCGACCGCAAATACAAGCCGCTGATCTCCGACTTGCTCAAGCAGCACGTCACCGTGCTCGCCCTCAAGGACAAGAAGCGCTACGTCGACGCCTACGCGTTCATGAAGAAGGATTCGGGTCGCGCCGAGCTCGACTTCTTCGCCGAACAGCTCGAGCAGCACGCCGAGCGCCTCTACGCCGAAATATACCCGGAATAACGCCGGTCGAGCATGCGAATGCCGCCGCTGCCGGGCGCATTCGCACCGTTGCCCCGCACACGTACGACCGATCAGCCGTACGCCGGTACCGCGACACACTTCGAGAACTCCTGATCAGACCTTTATGCGAGCTTTGTATGCACAATCCGTTATTTGATATTGCAAAAAACGAATGGATGGATAAACATCCGTGCGCAACAGACCGTGCAATATACGTATTTGCCCCATACTCGAACATCTTCCTATAATGCCGACAAGAAGGCGGTAGCATTGACGCCGCCACAGTTCAGGCATGGTACGTCTCCCGAAACGAGAGGAGGTATGCACCAGGTTGGTCGGAGCGCGAATTTTCGCATGTGGCTCATAGATGACCGAGATCAACTACCCCGATTCAGCGATACGCATCCATGCGCCCATCGCGCAGAATTGGCCATCTACGATCTGTATGCAAGGATTATCCGTTTCGAACCATACCGAAGACGCGAATCCGGGCAGCCCGCTTGCATCCCGCTTCGTTCCTGCAGGTGCTCGACAACGTTTTCGGCAGCTTGGTGCTCGTTTGAGGGACGCACCAGAACCGAGGGATGAGCGGCTGCGTCGAGATAGGGGGTTATCGGAAAAGCACGCATCATCCATGTTCCACCAATCGATCTGCATCACACAAGGAGGTACAAGCCAAATGGAAAACACCAACGTTCCCATGTCGAAGCGCCTGGTCGGCATCGGGCTCGCGGCGCTCTGCATCGTGGCCTCGCTGCTCATACCGGGCTCCGAGCAGCTCTCGGCCGAGGGCGTCAAGACCCTCGGGCTNCCGACAATCGCAATCGATATGATCTTCGTCCGGGTTGCCCGACCCGGTTTCCCGGGCGAAGACCGCACTATATGAGTATGGAGTAACGCATGAGCGACATTGCACCACAGGAGGTAGCGGGCATCGAAGCCGCCGCCGAAGCGCCCGGTCAAAAGCAAGGCGCTAAGCCCAAGAAGCTGTTTTACGGATACGTGCTGATCGTCGTCCTCGGTTTCATGTATTTCTGTTCGTCGGGAATCGTGCTGCCGACCGCCACGATCGTCAATCCGCTGATGCTCGAAGACCAGTCGCTCGGAATGAACGCGACGATTCTCGGAACGGGATTCTCGCTGTTCGTGCTCGTACAGGGTCTTTCGGCCCCCTTGGTCGGCGGACTCATCTCCCGCAAAGGGGCGCGGTTCAGCATGGTGTCGGGAGCGGTGCTCATGCTCGTCGCGATGCTCGCGCTGATATTCTTCGTGTCTTCGCCGATCGCCTATTTCATCGCATTCGGTATCGTGACGAGCGCCGCAACCATGATGGTCGGGCAGCTCGCGGTCCAAAGCACCATCGGCGATTGGTTCATCGCGCGGCGAGGCATGGCCATGACGGCCATGATGGTCATCGGCGCGAGCGCGTCGTTCATCGGACCCCCGGTCGTCAACGCCATCGTCGACGCAACGGGCGGCGGATGGCGCGGAGGCTGGTATCTGCTGGTCGCCCTGAGCATCATCCTCATTCCCGTCGCGCTGCTGTTCGTCAAGAACAAGCCCGCCGACATCGGCCAGTACCCCGACGGCGCAGCCGATGCGGGTTCGCTTGCCGGCGAGGGCAAGCGATTCAAGGTGTATAAGAACACCGCCCAAATCGCCTTCAAAGACGTGATCAGGAACAAGTACTTCTGGCTGATCTCCCTCGCTGCTACGGGGGGATTCGCCGCCTACACGCTGTCGACGGCGCAGGGAGTGATCCACTTCACCTCGCTCGGGTTCGATCACGGCCTTATCGTGGGCGGCGTCGCCATCATGGGAGGCGTCAGCCTTGTGGGCAAAATGCTTTTGGGCATGGTGTCCGACCGCATCGAGCCCATCAGGCTCATCGTCGGCTCGACCGTGGTACTGTTCATCGGCGTCATAGCCGGTGCAGCAGCGCAGAACACCATCATGGTGTACGCGTTCTACGTCTGCGTGGGCTTCGGATTCGGCGGCGTGAACGCCGTATTCCCGACAGCGATGGCGAACTACTTCGGAGCGTCTTCGTTCTCGAAGAACCTCGGCACCGGCATCATGATCACCACGGTGGTCGCCTCGACGCTTCCCGTCATGAGCGGGGCCATCTTCGACGCAACCGGGACCTGCACGCTTGCGTTCTACATCACCGCGGCAATCATTGCGGTCTGCGCCGTATGCGGCGCACTCGTGAAGATCCCAAAGCATAACTCAGGAAAAGGGGAATAAAGATAAGGAGGTACGACGACATCATTCGGTTCGAATCAATGTCTGTTTAAACACAAGGAGGTACAAGCCAAATGGAAAACACCAACGTTCCCATGTCGAAGCGCCTGGTCGGCATCGGGCTCGCGGCGCTCTGCATCGTGGCCTCGCTGCTCATACCGGGCTCCGAGCAGCTCTCGGCCGAGGGCGTCAAGACCCTCGGGCTCATGCTCGCGCTCGTGTCGCTGTGGGTCACCTCGGCCCTGCCGCTCGGCGTCACGGCCCTGTTCATCATCGTCATGTGCCCCGTGCTCGGGATCGTCCCGAGCCTCGGCGACGCGATCAAGGGCTTCGCGAGCCCCGCGCTCTTCTTCATCATCGCGGTGTTCTCGCTGCCCGTCATCATGCTCAAGACCAACTGGGGCGTGCGCCTGATCAACATGATCATCGGCTGGACCGGCACGAGCTCGCGCAAGCTCGTCCTCGGCTTCATGATCGCCACGACCCTCGTGTCCACCGTCATGTCCGACGTGCCCTGCACGGTGCTGTTCCTCGGCTTCGCGCTTACGATCCTCAAGGCCACCGGGGCCAAGCCCCTGCAGTCCAACCTCGGGCGCTGCCTCATGATCGGCATCCCGATCGCCGCGGTCACCGGCGGCATGGCCACCCCCGCGGGCTCCTCGTTCAACGTCGTGGCCATGAACATCCTGCAGCAGGCCACCGGCACCTCGGTCTCGTTTCTGGACTGGGTCGTCGTGGCGCTGCCCGTCGTGATCGTCATGACGCCGATCACGTGGTTCTTCATCACCCAGCTCATCAAGCCCGAGCCCATCGCCGACTCGGCGCTGCAGGGCATCCGCGACCAGGCCGCCTCGGCCACCAAGGTCGAGCCCCACGAGGTCAAGGCCCTCGTCGTCATCGTCGGCCTGCTGGTGCTGTGGATCGCGGGCAACTGGGTGCCGGTCCTCAACGCGACCGTCGTCGCGCTCATCGGCCTCACGGTCATGTTCCTGCCCGGCATGAGCCTGCTCACCTGGCGCGAGTTCCAGGACTCCGTGCCGTGGGGCATCGTGCTCATGTGCGGCACCATCATGTCGATGGGCGCCGTCGTCGAGGCGACGGGCGGCGCGGCCTTCCTCGCGGGCGCCATCGCCGGCTCCGGCGTCATGGACCTCGGCTTCTTCGCGGCCTTCGCGCTCATGCTCGCGCTCATCTACCTGCTGCACACCNCGCGCACTGCAACGGCGGCTCCTACATCCGCTCCTGCTTCGCGCACGAGCCCGCCCGCCTCGAAGTGGCGCTGCTCGGCATGCAGGGTGTCGGCAAGCCCGGCGCCAACCAGTTCAAGTTCATGGAGTGGACGCTGTTCGGCATCCCGACCGTCACGCCCCTGCCGCCCTCGACGGCGATCCCGAGCATCGGCGCCGCCTATCGCGGCTGGGTTACCGGCACGGTTCCGAGCTTCATCCCCAAGACCATGATACCCGAGGCCATCACGAATCCGCCCGTGCAGTGGTACGGCCACGTTTCCGCCGGCCTACCCCGCGAAGACCAGTTCACCGGCCCCTTCACGTTCCCGCTCGAAGGACACGACCGCCTGCACATGGTCTGGTCGGACTCCCCGTGCTGGGAGACGTGCTGGAACGGCGGCAACGCGATGCAGGACGCCCTGCGCCACGAGAGCATCGAGTGCATCGTCGTGCAGCATCCCTGGATGGAGAACGACTGCTACTTCGCCGACATCATCCTGCCCACGAACACCAAGTTCGAAACAGCCGACATCGGCACCGACAACGACTCCGGCCAATGGAACGTCATCTTCTACGAAGAGCAGGCCATCAAGCCCGTCGGCGAATCGAAGTCCGACAAGGAAGCCGTCGCCGAGGTGGCGCGCGCACTCGAGAAGTTCGGCGGTGCCTACGAAGACCTGTACAACCGCTATCTCGGCGGCAAGACCGACGAGGAGTGGATCGAGGTCGGGTTCAAGACCTCCGGCGTTCCCGAGGATCTCGAGTACGACGAGTTCAAGGAGAAGGGATACTATCCGTTCCCGACACGCGAGGATTGGAAGGAAATCCCGGCAGGCCTCAGGGAGTTCTACGAGGATCCCGAGGGTCATCCGCTGCGCACGCCCACCGGCAAGCTCGAGTACTACTCGACAGGCCTCGCCGCCACGTTCCCCGATGACGAAGAGCGTCCCCCGGTGCCGCACTGGATCGACCAGAGCCCGCTGCACCAGGAGCGCCAGTATCTCGAGCGCGGCCGCCAGTATCCGTTCCTGCTCGTATCGAACCACCCGCATTTCCGCGTGCACGCCCAGCATGACGACGTAACGTGGCTGCGCGAAATCGAAACCTGCAAGGTGACCGGCCCCGACGGCTACAAGTACGAGCCCATCTGGGTGAACCCGATCGACGCCGGCAAGCTCGGCCTTAAATCGGGCGACATCGCCAAGATATACAACGAGCGCGGTGGCGTACTCGGCGGCGTCATCGTCTCCGAGCGCATCATCCCCGGCGCGATCTACCAGGATCACGGCGCACGCGTCGATTCAATCGTCATGGGCGAAGGCGGCCTCGACCGCGGTGGTGCGAACAACCTGATCGCACCGATCCCCACAACGTCTAAAAACACCGTAGGCGAGGTAACGAGCGGTTTCCTCGTCAACATCGAGAAGGTCGACGTGTTCGCGCTCGCCGAGGAGTACCCCGAGGCGTTCGGGCGCGACTACGACCCCGACTGCGGCCTCGTCGCGACGGCGCGCATCGTGGAAGGAGCATAGAGATGGGAAAGGTATTCGTCTACGACCACGCCAAGTGCAACGGCTGCCGCAACTGCCAGATCGCCTGCAAGGACGAGCACGTCGACAACGCGTGGCCGCCCTACGCCGAGCCCCAGCCCGACACGGGCCAGTTCTGGTGCCGCATCGAGGAGGAGGTGCGCGGCAGCGTGCCCAAGGTGAAGGTCTCCTACACGCTTCGCATGTGCCAGCACTGCGACAGCGCACCCTGCATGGACGCGGCCCCCGGCGCTGTCTACAAGCGCGACGACGGCCTCGTCGTCGTCGACCCCGGGAAGGCCAAGGGCATGCGCGGGCTCGTCGACGCGTGCCCCTACGGCGCGATCTTCTACAACGAGGAGCTCGATATCCCGCAGAAGTGCACCGGNTCCGAGAAACAACGTCTGCTTTGCGCCCTCGGGCGCAAAGCAAGGAAGGCCGCCTGCGGGCGGCCTTCCTCTACGAACAGACGATTGATCGAACCCACAACGACCCTTCCCCGATCGCTTCCACCCGGCTGCCATCCCGCACGGCCCCGCCTCGCCTGGTTGTCATCTCGCCCTGCCCCGCCCAAACAGCCGCGGCCCTTGCGCTTCGAAGCGCAGTCCCGCACGAAGACCATGCGAGCAGACGGCGAATCCGGATAGCGCTCGGTCCAAGAGCAGCCCGGAATCAAATGGGCGGTTTGCTCAGCAGGGCGCGCAGCTCCCAATGCTTTCGGGTGAAACCCGGATCGCGGTAGCGCAAACGCTTACCTGTAAACTTTGCCGCTATCTGTGCCAGCTTATTCACATCTTCGCCGCTACCGATCTGAATGCTCGTTACCGAAACAACCGTATACCCCAGCGAGATAAGCGTATTGCTTCGCTTCGAATCACGTGCCCGTTGCCCTTCGCCCGAATGATGAAGCTTGCTATCGTATTCGAACACCAGGTTCGCATCGGGCCAGCACAGATCGCACACGCAATAGCTCTTACTTGAAAACTTTCTCATGCTCGGCGGAACATCGATGTGGTAGTTGAGCCGCGGTCGCTCGATCCCGTAGCCGCCGAGCGCGTACGGCAGGCAAAGATACATCGCAAGCTCGGTCTCCTTCGGCGAAGCGGAGCCGTCTAGCACGTAGCGCAACGCACGCACCGCCTTCTTGCACCCCGGTGCGCCCGCCGCCTTCGCAACGAACGCCTTCAGTTTGTCCGATGATGTGAGCGGTTTTTTGCGGGGAGCTGCGGACCCGTCCTTGCGCAGCGAATACGTGCCGCATAGCTCGAATCCCAGTTGAATGAGATTTGCCAAAGTCAACTTGCTTGCCATCTGCAGAAAGCAGAACTCGGGCGTGCTCACGAAGAATCCTTCGCCCGCATCGACGAACAGATCCCCATCGGGCAGCGCACAGCTCCATGTATGGCTTACCAATGCATGTGTTTCGGTTCGCATCGCATCGCACCCAACGAGGACATGAACAGGCAACAAACACCCACCGGGACGGAGCGTGCCGCCCGGAAGGCACGGTTTTGTCCGACTGGAAAGCGCAGCGCGCGCATGCTTCTTACCAGCTACGCGGGTAGGTCGCATTTTGCACCTCGACAGAGTCGATGCGTCTCGCGCAAAAGCGGCCGGGCAATCGCCTGTCCACCTTGCTTCCGCTCGAGTTAAAGCACCTTGTCGATCGGGCCTTCTTTGCCGCACCTTGCCAGGTGCGCCCTACCCGTAGCGGTACGAGACGCCCATTCCCGCTTGGGGATACTCCCACTTCTCTATGATGGTATCCCCGCAGAGGATCCTGCAGGTCCCGCATTCGAGGCATCCCGCGTAGTCGAAGCTCGTCTGGCCGTCGGCGTCGCGCTTGTAGAGCCCCGCCGGGCAGCAAAGGATCAGCTTGTCGAACTCGCTCGCATCGGGGTCGGCTTTCAAGACGATGTGCGGGTTTGCTTCGTCCACGTTGAACTTGTCGACGGCAAGCTTCTCGTCGACGTTGACCGTGATCTCGTTGATCATAGCGCACCCACTCCCTTCCGCAGGTCTTTGAGCAATGTCCATACGCCGATCTGCTTGACGGGCGCCATCGCCTTCTTCCTGATGGGCTCAACCGGGGATCCGTCCACGATGAACATCGACTTCATGATGCCCGCGGCCATCTCGGGGTAACCGTTGAAGATACGCGGCGTACCTTCCATGAACGCGGGGAAGTTGCGATACGCCTGCAGATCTTTGAGCACGAAACTGTTTTCGAGCTTCGCGCGGTACGACGCGAGCTTCGCCGACGAGGTATCGCCCGCCTCAAGCGCTTCGAGCACCGTCCGTGCGGCGATCTCGCCCGACGCGACTGCATAGTCCATACCGCGCACCTGGTATCCGAGATTAATGCAGAGCATGCCGGCGTCGCCCGTGACCAAGCACCCGTCGGCGTAGAGCGTCGGAATCATATCGTAGCCGCCCTCGGGGATGAGGTGTCCCGAATACTCGATGAGCTTGCCGCCGCGCAGCACGGGTGCCACGGATGGATGGTTTTTGAAATCCTCCATCATCTGGTAAATCGGCACCTGCGATGTGCAGAGATCGGAAAGCGTTGCCACCAAGCCGATGGAGATCGACTCGCGGTTCGTATACAGAAAACCGCCGCCCACATGCCCATGGGTCGCAGCGCCGGCGAACAGCCAAGCCGCGCCTTCCCCCGGCGCAGCCTGGAACCGATCGGCAATGACCTCCTCGGGCAGCTCGATGGTCTCCTTCACGCTCACCGCAAGCTGGTGTGCGCTCGGCTTGGTCGCAAGCTTCGCCTTTTCGGTCAGAAGCGAGTTGACGCCGTCGGCGAGGATGGTCACCTCGGCGGTTATCTCGTCCTCCCCCGCGCGGACACCCGCGATACGGCCGTCCTCCCACACAAGATCCTCGACGGTGATTCCGAAGATGCACTCCGCTCCCGCCTCTTCCGCCTTGGAAGCGAGCCAACGATCGAACGGTCCTCGCAGCACGGAATACGAGCTGTTCTCGGGTCGTCCCAACTCGGGTGAAGCGAACTCCACCGTCGTGTTCTCGCTCTCGGTAACGAGCGATATCCTCTCCTTCGTGATCTTGCGCTCGAGCGGAGCCTCGTCTTCGAAGTCCGGGAACACCGGTCTGAGCGAGTGCGTGTAGATGCGCCCGCCCGTCATGTTCTTCGAGCCGGCATCGCCGCCGCGCTCGATCAAAAGCACGCTCTTGCCCTCGCGGGCCAAGACGCATGCTGCAACAGAGCCGGCACATCCGGCGCCGACGACTATCGCATCGAAATCTGCCATGTTCGCCCCCTAATCACGTTGCTGTTTCAGCAGTTGTCGTTTCAAATCTTCCATATGGGTCTTCGGGATCTTCCCCGAGGCGTTGCGGGCAAGGTCGTCGACGAAGAGGACCTTGCTCGGCTTCTTGTATCCGCCCAGTTCGCGGGCGCAGTGCGCAACCACATCGGCCGCCTTGAGCGGCGAGTCTTCCGCCCGGACCACGAAGGCGGCCAGGGATTCGCCCCAATGCTCGTCGGGGATGCCGACGACCGCCACGTCGAGCACCGCGTCGCCCATGTTCCTGATGCAATCGGCCACCTCGATCGGATAGACGTTCTCGCCGCCCGAGATGATCATGTTGCTCTTGCGGTCGATGACCGAAAGGTATCCCTCGTCGTCCAGAAATCCTATGTCGCCCGTAAGGTACCAACCGTCGCGCACCACTTCGGCAGTGCGTTCGTCATCGCGGTAATAACCGGTCATCAGGGTTTTCGTTCTGACCGCCACCTCGCCCGGCGTTCCGTTCGGACACGGGCTGCCCGATTCGTCCACCACCTTGAGTTCCATGCCGCCGACCGCTTTGCCGACGGTGGACAGAAGCCGGTCGTCGCCGTGCTGCTCGGGGGTCAACATGGCGATGGCCGACGCCGTCTCGGTCATGCCGTAGCCCTGCATGAGCCCGCATCCCAAATACCGCCTGCATCGCTTGAGCAGCACGGGGCTTACGGGCTCGCCGCCGTAGACGATGTAGCGAAGCCCGTCGAGATCGACTGCGCCGGCGCTCTCTTCGACATAATCGACCAGGCCTCGCATAATGAACGGAACCAGCCCCGTCCGCGTAATGCCGTAGCGCTCGATGTCGGCCACGATATCGGGGGCTTTGCGGGATTCGGCGATGACCAGCTCGCCGCCGACGAACAGCGTCACGTACACGCAGACGCTCGTCACATGGAACAGGGGCAGCACGCACAGCAGCACGTCGTCGTGGACGAAGCGCTGCTCGCGGGCATCGATCTCGATGCGGGTCAAAAGCGCGCCGTGCGACAAGAGAACCCCGCGCGGCAAGCCCGTCGTACCGCTCGTGTACAGCATGACGGCATCGTCCGAAGCGGCCACGTCGGCCGTCCTCAAACGAGGCTCGGCTTCGGCGATCATATCCTCGAACAGCACCGCATCATCGCAGAAGGCGCCCTGTTCGAGCAGAACGGCCTGCAGGGGCCGGCCGACCTCGCCCAGGCATTCGCGCATGGCCGCATAGGCGGCGGGTGCGAAGAACACGATCTCGGCCTCGGACTGCGCGAGCAGGCGAGCGGTGTTCAGGGCCGAAAGGCGGATGTTGTACTGCTCGCACACCGCACCCAGACGAGCGCAGGCGAACACGAGCTCGATGCATGTGCTCGAATTGGGCGAGATCACGGCTATGTGGTCGCCCTTTTCCACCCCGCGAGAAGCCAAAGCCCCCGCGAGCCGGTCGACGCGGTCCTTCACGCATGCGTACGTGAAGGACCGCCCCTTGAAGCGCACGGCAACCTTATCGGGATGGGCCCGCGCCGATTCGTCCAGTATGTCGACGAGGTTGATCACAGCCCGCCCACGTAATCCGTCTTGCGGATGATCTTCTTCTCGTAGAGCTCGGCGATCTCGCTTTCGTCGAAACCGATCTCGGAGAGGATGTCGTCGTTGTCCATACCCTGCGAGGGGCAACCGCGCCAGATCGTCGACGGATTGTTCTTGAAACGCGGAACCGAGGTAACCCCCTTGACCGTCTTGCCGTCGACGGTATCCCACTCAACCCACGTGTTGCGGGCGAGATAGTGCGGATGCTCCTCCATCATCTCGTAGTTCATGACGACGGAGCACGGGATGCCGATCTTCGCCATAGCGTCGGCGAACTCGGCCGCCGTGTGCTCGGCGCAGTACGCTTCGATGGCGCCGTCGAACACCGGAGCTCCCGGCGTATCGATGCCGACCGACGGAATGCCTTCGGGGAACAGCTCCGAACCGTATTCGAGGCCGAAGAAGTCGAGCGCCTTTTTCGTCGGACCCTGCCCGGCCGTGAAGAGGTAGACGCCCTCGCCGTCCTTGCACTCGTAGTAGCCGGCACCCGCCGAAATGTTGTCGCGCGGCGCGCCGGCCCCGCGCTCTTCCTGAATGCCCTTCTCGAACCACTTGCCGAAGAGCCCGCCCTGGCAGCGCACGGCCGCCTCGAACNCAAAACCCCGGCATCGGAATACTCGGGGCCGTCGCAAGACGGCCCTTTTTTATGGGCGAGGACGGTTTCGCAAGGTTTCCGATGCGGGTTTCGGGGAAACGCATCGCGCATTTCCGTAACCTCTGCTCTCGTGCGAGCATCCCGCGAGCAGATTTTCCGCATGAGCATCGCATGAAATACCCATTGCCCATTATTCCGCTGTAAATACTGGCAGTTTGCAACTATTTATGGGATGATAACCTTATCGTATCCAATTGGAAGGAACACCATGTGGCATAGCTGCAATCCGAAGTCCGACGACGATCTCAAAGAGTGCGCCGAGCTCGGCAAATCGCTCAACCGCCTTTCCCAGCCGACCATCCTCACGCTGCTCGCGAATTCGGATGAACCGCTGCACGGCTACATCATCGTGCAGCTCGCAGCCCAATCCCCCATGTTCGGCGGAAAGAAGCCCGACGCGACCGGCATCTACCGTGCGCTCAAGCGCATGGAGGAAAACGAGCTCGTCACCTCGAAGTGGGATACTCCCGAAGAGGGATCGGCCAAGCGCATGTTCTCGCTGACCGACAAGGGCCGTCGGTGTCTGCGCCGCTGGATCGATGCGCTCGCCTGCTACGAGCTCACGCTCGAGGAACTGCGCTCCGATGCCGCAGACGCCCTCGGCATCGATCTGCCCGACACCCCGCGCTGCGCGGGGTAGGCAGACCGCCCCTGTTTTTTCCCTGCCTCTGAGTCGCAGGACCATGGCACGCCGCACCGGGCGAAGCGGATTCTGCCACGGGGCGACGCTTCTGCTCGCCTGCCCGTTTTCCCCCGTTAAACGGGCAGACTGCGCTACACTTACTATCCTGAGAGACGGGAGTTTTCGAAGATGAAGCCGCAAAAACTGACGGACGAGGAGCTCGCTTCCGTAGCGCAGCTCGATTCACCTATCCTCAACGCGTTGGCAGCCTGGGCGAACAAGCGCCTCACCTGCTCCCATTGCAAACGCTGCACGACCAGATGCGAGGTGCTCGACCAGCCGGGGCTCGACGTGGGAATCGTCGAGGAGCGCTACCGCCAGATCTCCGCACTCCCCTTGGACGATCAGCCCGCAGCGGTCATCGAGCTCGTGCAGGAGAGCCCCGAGCTCTTCATCGCGCTCAGGCGCTGCTGCTTCTGCGGATACTGCACCGCAACCTGCCAAACGCACGTGCTCGCCTCCGACAGAATGCGCGATTGGCGCGAACTGTTCATGCGGGCGAACTACATGCCCCCCGATGATTCGCGCCTCGTGATGGTCGACAACGAATGGCATATCTTCAGCGCGTATCGGGCCGTATACGGCATCGGCTACCCGGAGTTCGTCTCGCTGCCGCAAGCCGCCGAGGCGGGACCCGGCACTGTCGACACCCTGTTCTTCCCCGGCTGCTCGCTCGTGAGCTACACGCCCCATCTCGTCCGAGCGGTGGGAAACTGGCTTACCGATGCCGGTATCGCATGGGCGCTCTCCGACGAATGCTGCGGCAGCCCGCTCATGAGCGCCGGCCTGTTCGATCGGGCCGCGGCGCTCAGACAACGCGTCATCGACCAGATGCGCGCGGCGGGAATCACGCGGATGATCACCGTCTGCCCCGGTTGCGGAGACGAGTTCTCCGAGTATCTCGAAGGTACCGGGATCGAAATCGTCCCCTTGCCGGAAGTGCTGCTCGAAGGAAGCGGCAAACTCGAAGCCGCAGGGAAGCCGAGCGGGTTCTCGCCGCTCGAAGAAGAGAGCCTCACGTTCTTCGACTCCTGTCACGACCGCGCCGACGGACGCCACGGCAGGGCGATCCGCAAGCTGGCGAAACGCTATCTTCCCGACGCCTCGCAGCACGAGCTCGATCACCATGGCCGGGGGACGCTTTGCTGCGGAGCGGGCGGCGCCGTAGCAACCTATGACGAGGACATCACGAACCGCAGGGTATGGCGCGTTATCGAAGAGGCGCGCGCAACCGGTGCGCATACGCTTGTGACCGCCTGTCCCACCTGCACCTATACGGTTGCGCAAGCCTGTTTGGGGGTCGATCCCGAACAGGGTATCGGTAACCGTCACTACCTCGAGCTTCTGTTCGGCGAGCCGATCGACTGGGCGCTCATATTCGACCAGCTCGGATCGATGTGGACCGGCGAGTACGGCCCCTGGCTCAACCAGACGTTCTTCGGGTAAGCGAGCCAACCCGTCGCATCGGCCGGCCGATCGCATCAGTCGATCGGCCGGCTTTCGGAAAACCTGCCGGACTAGCGCCTTTTCCCCATGGGAAGCGGGGCGCATTCTTCGTACATCTCGCATTCGTCGCATTCGGCGGCGATCGGGGGATGGATTGTCTCCCACCCGACAGGCTCGAAACCGAGCGCCTCGTAGAACGCGCGGCTCGACCCACGCGATACGAGCCTGAGCTCGCCGTACTTTTCGAGTGCGTCCTCGATCAACAGGCGGCCCACCCCGTAACCCCGCCACGTCGAGTACACCACGACGGGATTCACGTGGCAGACGCCATCGGCGTCGAGCACGAGCCGGATGAATCCCACGATATCGCCGTCGCCGTTCACCGCCACGCGTACGGTATCGCTCGCTTCGATCGGCCCCATGCCCTCAAGCTCCGAGTACGCCGTCAGGATCGGACAGTCGTCACGTTCGGCATCTCGTATAGTCACCAGTTCTTCCATGGCGCATCCTAGAACGGGGGAAGGTAGATCTTGTCGCGCGACTGCGGGATGGCCTTCTTGCCGAGTTCTTCGAGGCCCTTGATAACCTGGGGCATGAGCTCCACGGGAATTCCCATCATCATGCAGTCGTCGCCCACATCCGAGCTCGCCCGGCATCCGTAGCAGCCGAATGATATGTTGATCTCACCCGTGGTCATCGGCAGAAGCGTGGTTTCGACGCACTGGGCGTTGTAGCCGCTCGCATGGAAATCATGGCGATGTCCCGTGTAGTACGAGGTGGCCATCGAGAGCCACATGATCTGCTCGGGCTGGGCGACGATTGCCACGACCTCCGCCTCGCACGCCGCCTCCGAGAGCGGTGCGACCACCGTGGCGTCCACGGTGCGCGGCTCGAGGCAGGGGCGCTCGTGCACCATGCGCTTGGCCGCCTCGACCGAATCGAGTTTGTGGAACAGGATGTAGAGCTCGCCGCTCGCAAGCTTTTCGGGCATAGGCGTAAGACCGAGGATCGAGGTGCCGTCGGGGCAGGCGTGGCGGTTCGCGGGCATCATGAGCGAACGGCCGCGGCGGGCCGCCATGAGCGATTGGCAGAACCGCAAGCGCTCTTCGGGAATCGGCACATCGGGAAGCGGCGCGCCCGCCTTGACGAGCGATATCGCCACAGGATGCCAGCGCAACCCGAGCACGTCGCGCAAAACGCGCGACCACTCCTTGTACCGGACCTTGATCTCGGGATCGAGCGGCGCAGCCTTCTCGCGGTCGGCGAACGCCGCTTTCGCGGCGGACGATGCCTCGATGCGGATGGCGTGTACGGGGCACTGTCCGGCGCACGTCTCGCATCCCCAGCAGTCTTCGGGTCGCACGGCTTGCGGGCCGTCGTTCATTTCGAATACGTTGACCGGGCAGAACGCCTCGCACAACCCGCACGACGTGCACAGGTCGCGGTTGATATGGATCATATAGCCAACTTCGTTTTCACTCATGTTGGTCATCGGACACAGTTCCTTTCTCGTCATGGAGCACGTAAACCGCGGGAGTTACCGGAGCTCCTCTTTCCCCCAAGGCGGATACACGCGCGTGCCCGCGGCATCGGTCAGGTGGTACGAGCAGAACGGGATGGCGCGCCCGTCGGGCACGGTTACCATCATGCTGCACTCGCGCAAACGCTGCGTGTCCATCGACACGGCATCCATGTAATTCATGATGATGATCGACAAACCGCTTTCCACTTCAACGCCCCGCGCTGCCAGGATATCGAGGAACACCGACCCCTGGGGGCTGTCCGGGCTGTATCCGCCGTGGTACTCCTCGACGGTCATGGCGCGCGTGGCCGGATAGAATCCCGACGGATGGGGCTTCACTCCCTCGGGCGCCTCGCCATGAACGAGGAATACGCCCGTATCGCACAGCGGGTTCGAGCACCCGAGCGGCCAGATGTCGTAGGGTTCGATCAGCCCGTCCGACTGCCCTGCCAATTGGAAGATCACATCGCCTGCCGACATCGGCATGGCGCGCTTCGCCTCGAAGCGGCCCGACGTAAACGCAGGCTGCAACGCAAGGCCCGCCACAACGTCGGCGTTTTCGAGAGAAAAGCGCAGAAGATCGCCGAGCTGCTTATCGTTTGAGCCGGCAACGACGGCGACGGAGAGCACCACCTGGATGCCCGCCTCGCGGCACCGCTCGATCACGCGCAGCTTGATGTCGAGGATGTCGCGTCCGCACGTCGCTTCGTACACATCGCCGGTCAGGCCGTCGAACGACAGATACACGCCGGTGAGGCCCGCTGCCACAAGATCCTCGAGATACCCGTCGCGTGCGGCGATCACGAGGCCGTTCGTATTCACCTCGATGCCCCAGAATCCCTTGTCGCGGCCCATGCGGATGATATCGGCCAGATCCTTACGGCACGTCGGCTCCCCGCCGGTGATCTGCACGGCACCGTCGGTTCCGACCGCATTCGCAATCACGTCGTACATGGTGGAGATCTCGTCCATCGTCGGATCGTCCTCGCCACCCACGGCGCTTGCGAAGCACACGGGGCAATGCAGGTTGCAGTTCCTCGTGACCTCGATCTCGAGCAGCGTAGCGCGCCGCTCATGGCGGCTGCACGTGCCGCACCCGTACGGGCACGGGGCGGTGGGAGCTATGGTGTTTTCAGGAGCGACCTTGGAAAACGCCTCGGAGCGCAGCCAGCGGTAGTGATCGGCGTCGGGCCACATGCGCGTGGCGAGCTCGCCGTGCTCGGGGCACGTGCGCTCCATCCACACGGCTCCGTTTTCATCTTCGTACACCTCGGCGGGAAGCTCGCGCAAGCACTGCGGGCAGAGCGCCGTCGTCGTATGTATGGCCGTGCGGCCGACTGCCTGATCCATAGCTGACCTCTATTCGTCGATGTACTGGCGGGGATCGTGGTTGTCGTTCGGGGGCGTGGTTATGCGAAGGCCGATGAAATCGACCCAGTCGAGCACGCGTTGCGGCACGTAGATGCCGGGTTGCGACTTGGCGGCTTCGGCGATCGCGCGGATGCAGGAAACAGTGTGCGCCAAATCCTCCATCTCGTCGACGTCGGATACCGGCGAGAGAAACGCCGAGGGGATGTTCTTCTCTTGGAGCTTCTCAACGTAGCCGTCGAGCGCGGGTCGCCCGCCCGTGTTGTAGTACACGCCTTGGTGATTGATCGGCGTGTTGTAGCTGAACCCCACGAGCGACGTGCCGCATTCCTGGCACGGCGCCTGCACGAAGCCCGGCGTGCCGATCGCCTGGTAGTAATCGAGCCACCCGAACGCCTGCGAGATATGCGTGCGCGGCATGGTGGGGATGTCGCCGCCGACCGATACGATGCTCTCGTAGCCGAGCGCAAAAATCTGAGCGAACGCATCGTCGAAATGGTCGTCGAACGTGGCGCCCTTGTCGGTGATGTAGTGTATCTCCATCGGCCACGGGCCGATTTCGTCGTAGGTGGCCTTCATGATCTCCACGTTATCGGCCGGGGTGGTCGAAACAAAGAAGTCGTAGGTGATCTTCGTCGCCTCGGGATCGCCCGCCACGAGCTCGTCGTTTTCGGCCTGCAGCTCGAGCAGCACCTGCATGCAGAGCTCCGACACGTCGAACAGGCTCCGCTTGAAGAACTCGGCGGCCTGCTCGTCGGAGAACGGGCCGCTCGCCACCAGGCGCGTCTTCACCATGCCGGGTACCGGGGGCTTGCTGAACAAGAGCAGGGCGTGTTTCTTTTCCGCCATGACATGACTCCTTACGTTTCCTTGCGGCCGATCGGCGCTATGCCGTCGACCCCTCGTCTTTCCTGATCGTACAGTGAATCGCATTGTACGACCAGGTTCCTATCATCGCCTCGCCGCCTGCCACCGAGCAGTCGGTTAGGGTATTGATGTTCGATTCCCATATGCCGCCGAAACCGGGAGCGCCGGGCTCCCGTTCGGGAAACCACCATCCGTAATCGGCGCTTACCACATCGTCGCGCATGGGCGCTGTTTTCAGTATAAAGCTTGCCTCGCCCTTTTCGTTCGCGAGCACCACCCTATCGCCTTCGGCAAGCCCCAATCGCGTCGCGGTTCGGGGGCTTACCTCCACGAGCGGGTCGGGGTAGCCCGCACGGAAATCGGGGTTCGAGAGAAACATCGAAGCGTTGTAGGGCTGCTTGCGCGCCCCAGTAATGAGAATGAGGCCCTCGGCCGCATCTGCGCCGTCCGCTTCGGCAGCACCCGCATCGTCTGCTGCCGCCAAAACGCTTTCGGTGCCGTCGTCTCCGTCGGCCGTCCCGCGCAAAGGCGGAATCGCCGCCCGCGGCGAAGGCGTCGGCAGACGGTCGCCGCCGAGCTCGCCGAGGATCTCGCACGCAAGCTCGATCTTGCCCGTCGTCGTCGCAAAGCCCGCCGGCTTGCCGTCCTCGCCCAGAAGCTCGTGCTTGGCGAAAGCGGGCGGACGCCAATACAGGCCCGTGGCGCAGTATTGCTCCCATGTTACGCCGGCATCGGCCAACGTGCGGGCGTATGCCCCTTGAAGCGTCTCATCGGGCCAGCAGTCGGCCTGACCGAGCCGCAGCCCCAGTTCGCGGAACACGTCGTAATCGGTCTTGCGCTCGTAGTAGGGTTCGACGGCAGCCGGCCCGCCGTAAGCGATGTTGGCCACACCGCCGTGCGCTTGGAACGTCGGACGTTCGACGGCACCCGCAGCGGGCAGCACGTAGTCGGCCAAGCTCGCCGTGGGGGTCATGTAGTATTCGATCACGACGAGCAGGTCGAGCGACGAGAGCGCCGCGAACACGCGATGGGTGTCGGCGTAGGTGACGAGCGGATTGGTGGCTTCGACGATAAGCGCCCGCACCGGGTACGGATCGCCCTCGAGCATGGCCTTGAGCACAAGGTCGGGATGCGCCGAGGTGAGATAGCGCACCGGAAGCCGCCTGCCGAGCCGCTCGGTCAGCGCGCAAGCCCGCTCGTAGCCCTCGTAGCACTGCAGGGGCGTATACGGCGTGTTCAGACATGCCGCTTTCTGCTCATCGGTCATGGACGCGCTCATCTCGAGATCGACCTCGGGCGTAAAATCGCTCATCTCGGCCAGCACGCAAGCGCCCGGCTTGTCGACGTTTCCCGTAATGGCGCGCAAACAGCAGATGGCCCGATGGGTCGGCGCTACGTCGGGACCGACCTGATCGACGCCGCGGCCCGACACGAGCACGGAGGCCCGGGCCTTGCCGAAGATGCGCGCAGCGCGCACGATGTCGTCAGGGTCGAGGCCGCACACCTGCGCGACCGCTTCGGGGGTGTAGGGCTTCACGTGTTCGACGAGCTCGTCAAAGCCGTGGCACCATCGCTCGACGAACCCGTGGTCTACGAGGTCCTCGGCGATGATGACGTGTGCGAGCCCGAGCGCCAGCGTGCAATCGGTTCCCGGCTTCACGGCAAGCCACAGATCGGCGCGAGCCGCCACCTGCGTACGCCGCGGGTCGACGACCACAAGAGGCACCTCGCTTTTCGATATCCCGATGAGCGAGCGCCAGAACGCCGAGTTGTCCGACTGCGCGGGATTGGTGCCCCAGATGAACACCGCTTCGGTGACGTTCGGATCGATGTCGGCTTCCACGGTCCACCCGAACGTGAGCGCATCCATCCAGATGCGCGGATTCCAGCAAATCTGCCCGATGCCCATGTTGTTGGGCGATCCGAACAGGCTCATGAACCGGTGCAGCGGCCAAAACGACGCATGGGGGCCGCCGATGGCGCTTGCAAGCGTGGCAGGTCCGTGCTCTTCGGCGAGCGCGCTCAGGCGCGCAGCGATATCATCGAGCGCCTCGTCCCAGCTCACACGCTCCCACTCGTTCGACCCGCGCTCGCCCTTACGGCGCAGCGGCCAGTTGATGCGGTTCGGATCGTCGAGCACGTCGAGGTTCATGCGCCAGCGCCTGCATCCGCGCACGATCTTCTCATCGTACGGATAGCGCGACGTGTCGGGTTCGAGATCGATCACCCGACCATCTTCCACCGTAGCCGTGAAGGCGCAGAGGTAGCCGCAGAAGTGGCAGTTCGTAGGTTTCAGTTCACGGGTATCCATGGGTTTCCTATCGTGTGCCGTCAGGGCCGACGGCGGCATCGGCGTCGCCCGAAGCGCCGCAGCATCCCTTGCGCCGATCGTCCGCCGCATCCGCCAGACCGCAGAAATCNCGCCCCGTCTATTGCGGCCCCGCACGAAGCGAGCACCTCGGGCAGCGCGGCTACCTCTATGGTCGCAGTACGCTCGTCTTTCGCCATCACCCGACGCAGCTCGGCTGCGCAGTTGGGACAGGCGGCGATGATGCGCTTTACCCCGATTGCCGCCAGGGCATCGCAGAGATTCGCCTCGAACGCAGGGCATACGGTATCCGCTTCGGGCTCGAAAGCGAGCAGCTTCCCGCAGCATAGAAGCGAGATGCCGTCCGCCTCGCCCGCCTCGGCGAGCGCTGCATAGGCCTTGTCCATGAGCGAGGGGGCGAAGTTGACAACCGAACAGCCCGGAAAGAACAGCGAGCGCACGGAAGCATGGGCATGCGTACGATCTGCCTCGTCGAGCAGAGCGTACGCATAGCCATCGCGCGCCACGGCGCTTCCCGTCAATGCGTCTCGCATAATCGTGCGGCCCACGGTTTTATCTCCTATCCGTCAGAAGGCACCGAAACGATTCGGCGCCTTCATCGTGCTGTGAGAAGTTCTCGACAGGCCGCCGCGGCACTGGGCTGCGGCGGCCTTCTGAATCGTTCAGGCTATAACTCTAGTACAGATTCTCCTTGCCCCGCCACTCGGACACGAATTTTTCGTCGCCCTTGGCGATGCGGTTGTAATAGCGGTTCTCGCCGGGAATCTCGGCACGCTCGTCGGAGTAGACGCACAGGTAGCGAAGCAGCAGGCCACCGAGCAGAACGAGTACGGGAGCAACAACCGAGGAAGCGGCGGAACCGGCACCGCCGATGTAGAGGACAAGCGGGATGATCAGACCGAAGCCGACCATGCCGATCCAGAACAAAGGCGCGGTCTTGCCCTTGACCCAGCGGGTCGCCACGGCCTTGGCCGTCACGTTGCCGGCACCGAAGAACGAAAGCACCATGATGAGCAGCACGACGATCTCGGCGCACACGAGCACGATATCGACGATGTGGAGGATCTCGTGGATGACTTCGGTGACGAACACGGCTTCGAGGCTGAACTCAACGGGCCATCCACCGAGGCCGAGCGCGATGGCCGCGCAGGCGGTGGAGATAGCCGAGATCGTGAACAGGACCGGAAGCGCGGGAGTCGCCCAAAACGCATGGGCCTTCAGCGTGGAGAGCATAACGCCCGTGTACACCATGATGCCGAAGCCCGCGAACCCGGCGATGCCGAGGAACAGACCGCGTGCGCCGGCCAGAGCGCCGGCAAGCCCGCTGATCCACTCCCAAGGCAGATACGACACCCACCAGAGCGCTCCGAATACCATGGCGATGACCAGGAGCGTCGCGCCCCATTTGATGATGGCGGTCGCGGTGGTCCACACGCGCCAGAACACGAGCGGCTGCCCCAGCTCGAACACCAAGAAGAAGCAACCTACGGCGAGCGCGGCGAGCGCGATGAACATCGGCCAGGCGAACAGAACGCCCGCACCCGGGGTGATGAAGAAGTCGAAGATGGCGGAAAGGAACATGATGCCGCCGCCAAGGCCACCCAAGAACAGATAGATGACGATGGGCATCTCCCAATAATGATGTTTCATTACGCCTTACCTCCCAACTCGGGAATATAGTAGATCTGCGGGTCGGTTCCGAATTCGGTGAACAGACGCTCGGTCTTCACCGAACCGATGAGTTTTGAAACTTCGCTCTCGGGATCGTCGATATCGCCGAAGATGCGTGCCTTCTGGTGGCAGGTGTCCACGCAGTAGGGCTTCGCGCTCGGATCCATTTGCCTGCGATCGCGGCAGAACGTGCACTTGCGCACGAAGCGGTGCAGACGGGGTTCGAGATGGGAGGCGTCGCGCATGCCGTAGGGGCACGCGTTGACGCACACCTTGCACGCCATGCACTTCTTGGAGTCGATCCAAACGGTGCCGTCCTCGTCCTGCTGGCTCGCTCCCGTGGGGCAGCAGGGAACGCACTCGGGATTGGCGCAGTGCATGCACAGAAGCGGCGTCCAGTCGCGATGCACGTTGGGCCAGGTTCCCTGGGTTCCCTCGGTGACAACCGGGTTGTACACAATATCCAACGGCAGGTCGTTCCACGTACGACAAGCAACCGTGCACGACTGGCAGCCGATGCAGCGACGTTTGTCGATGACCATCACGTACCGTGTCATGTCTATTCTCCTTCCTCGGTCGCGGCCGCGCCCTCGGATGCGGCCTGCTCGGGATCTTCGGCAACAAGCTCGTTGTAGCTCATGTCGTAGCATTTGCCGGTTGCCCCGTCTACCAAGCATCCGCGCTCGGCATCGTAGGCGAAACCGTAGTACGCGTCATGGAACGCGCCGGTCTCCGGATCGATGAGCCATCCGCTGTTGGGATCGTACACGTAAGCCAGATCGCCCAGCACGGCATGCCCGCGCTCAACGCTCCACGTGAGGTTCTCGGGAACCTCGTACGGTGCCGCCTCGGCGCCCGGATAGCAGCGGATGCCGGCCACGAACGGGATCTCCTCGCGGTCCATCGTGTACATCTTGCCGGTCTCGTCGTCGACCAGGCACTCGCCCGCCGCATCGTAGCGCCAACCGGTGTAGGCGTCGTGATAGCCCTTGGTCCTCGGGTTGATGAGCCAGCCCGATTCATCGAGGCGGAAGTGCGTGTCCTTCGTATACAGGTTGCCGCTCTGCCACACCCACTCGTATCCCTCGGGAACCTCCTCGGGAGGCTGCGGAACCTCGAACGGAATGGGCTCGCGAGCCAGATGCTGATCGCTCGGCATGACCGTGACGCCCGGCTCCTTCGACGAGCCCGGAATAGAGAACTGGGTGTCGGAGGGCTTGTAGTCCTTGTCGAACTCGCCGCACTTGTACACCTTGCACATGAGGCCGCGGTTCGCCCACGATCCGCCCATCGGGTCGCAGTCCCAATCGTCGACCGAGGTGAGCACGTTGACGTTGGATTCGAGGCAGCCGAACGGATTGTCCAGGTCGGCAGAGCCGTCGCGCTCGGGGAACCACCAGCCGCGCGGCGCGAACACCACGTTCGGGGCCACCTCGGGCTCCACGTTCGCGCGCATCTTGATGCGGCCGCGACGGGTTTCGATCCAGCACCAGTCGCCGTAGGCGATCTTGAGCTTCTCGGCGAGCTCGGGGTTGATCGAGAAGTACGGGTCGGGATAGAGGAAGCGGATGCCCTCCATCTGGAAGTGCTCGGAATGGTGGTACGGCATGAAACCGCCGCCCGTGGTGAGCACGATCGGGTACTCTTCGGCGATCTCGGGCGTGTCGATCTCGTTCTCGATGCAGCCGATGTAGGTGGGCATGCCCGAGTAGCCGAGCTGGCGCAGGATCGACGAGTTGCACTCGACCTTGCCCGAAGGCGTCCAGAAGCCGCCGTTGGTGATGAACTTGTTCTGGTGCAGCGGCGGATAGTACATGCGATAGTAATCGACGAAATCGTTGTAGCAGCTGATGGACAGACCGAGGGGCTCAAGGATGTGGTAGTAGGCCTCCTCTTCGGTCTCCCACGGCCACATCTCGGGATCCTGCCCGCATGCAAGGCCGAGCTTGCGCCAGAACGTCATGTCGGTGTGACGGTCGTACTTGGGCTGGATGGCGCGCCTGCCTCCCATGAACGAGTCGGTCGCACCGTAATGGGTAACGATGGTCGGACGCTCGAGCGCGCCTGCCGCCGGGAACACGTAGTCGGAGAACAGCGCCGCGGGAGTCATCCAGTAATCGACGGTGACCAAGAACTCGCACTGCTTGAGCGCCTGCAGCGTCATCTTCGCATCGCCGTAGGAGTTCACGGGATTCGTGGCATTCACGATGAGAGCGCGCACCTGGTACGGATCGCCCGTGATGATGGCCTTGAACACGCTCGGGCCATGGGCTTCGCAGAACCACTCGGTAGGTAGCGTCTTGCCCCACGTGCGTTTCGCGTTATCGGAGATGAGCTGGTAGCCGGGCCACGAGGTGAGCTTGAACTTGTTGGAGCCGATCTGCTTGGCCTTCTGTTCCTCGGGCAGGCATTCGTTCGCTTCCATCTCCTCGTCGGTCAAGAAGCCGAGCGAGGGACCGGGCATGCCGTCGCCACCGGGAACGTCGAGGTTGCCGCAAACCGCGCGGATGAGCGCGATGGCATGGCTGCCGGTGGTGGAGGCGCGGCCGATCTGGTCCCACGTGCAACCCCACTGGATGCAGCCGGGGCGGTTCATGGCGTACATGCGGGCGACTTCGCGGATCTGCTCGGGCTTGAGCCAGGTGATGGGAGCGGCCCACTCGGGCGTGTACTCCTTCACGTGCTCGCGCAGCTCGTCGAAGCCGTCGCACCATTCGTTGACGAAGTTGTAGTCGTACAGGCCTTCGTAGATGATGGTATGCAGCATCGAAAGCGCGAGGGCCGCGTCCGAACCGGGGCGCAGCGGCACCCAGAGATCGGCCTTGGAAGCCGTTTCGGAATAGCGCGGGTCGACGACGACGATCTTGAGGCCCGCCTTCTGCAGGTCGGTGTAGCCGTCCATGCCGCCAAGCGTCGAAGCGCCGGGGTTCATGCCCCAGAGGATCAGGCACTTCGCACCGCCGAGATCGGTCTCGAACGGCGACCAACCCGCTACGCAGGTTTCGGCCATGAACGTGGGGATCCAGCACAGAAGCGCGTTGTGGAAACCGTTCGGCGAGCCGAACTGGTTGAGGAAGCGGCGGCGCGCCCAGTCGTCGGTGCGCGTGGTACCGCCGGCCGTTGCCACCGCTTCGGCGCCGCTTTCGGCCTTGATCTGGTTGAGCTTATCGGCCACTTCCTGGATCGCCTGGTCGTATGGGATCTTCTCCCATTTGCCCTCGCCCTTCTCGCCCACGCGCTTGAGCGCGTGGTTGATGCGGGCGGGGTGGTTGACATGCAGAAGCGCACTGGTGCCGCGGCAGCACAGACCGCCATGGTTGGAGTAATCAGGATCGCCTTCGATCTTGATCACGTCGCCATCCTTGACGTAGGCTAGGACGCCGCAGTTCGCATGGCAGAAATAGCACAGCGATTTGACCATCTCGACGCCATCGGCGTGGATATCGATTTCTGTCATCTACCTTCCCCTCTACTACTCGTCTTGACATTTTCGTTCGCACATTGGGACATATGAAACGCGGAAAAGAGCAACCTCATACAGATCGCAGAGCCCAGTTTAGGGGAGCCCCGAACCGCATACATCACACTAGAAGATTTAATCCAGTATGGGAGGTAAGCCTATCGGTACTAATTCGGAATTCCCGCTTTTCGGACCACGCCGCTGACGGAACGAGACCCACCGCTCGCCCGCTCGATCCCCGAACCGGGCTTTCGCGTCTTGGTTTCGCCTTGCAGCCGGACATCCGGCGCCCCCGCCAATCGGATCGCGCGCGACCTTCGCCTTTCTTTTCCTCCTGACACATTCGCCTTAATCCATTATGCGACCAATACTCCTATTGGACGGCATCCATTATATAGCACCGAGTCAAGAATCAACAAAAGAGCAACGTCTGCTCCCGTGACTGGTGGGCATCGTCCGATAAAGAGTCGTTTTCGGGCGTTCCGCACACGGGGCGGCCGTGCGGAGTACGGGACGGCGGGTGGCTGCGGGNCATCGGTCGACAACGGAATGGCACAAAATTGGAGGTTTGGCAATTATTATCAATAAAGGGATGGTCATTCATTTAAGGCGCTCGGGAAATGCCTGTTCAGCGCGATGCGTTTTTCGTCCGCAAAATGTATAAGGTAGTATATTTTGCCAAACCTCGAATTTTGTGCCCGAATCGGCGCATTCCGCTATTAAACCAATATCGACATGCGCCCGCGTGCGACTTCGGAACGCCAGCCCGCTGTCGGGCGCTCCGCGAGGGCGCGTCGATCCTGGTTCAACGGCGGAATCGCCCTCGTCTACGGGTTTTTGCCGATTATGTTGCGTTCAAGACCCTTTGGGGCGGCTTTCGACGCCCTTGAAGGCGGGCCTTGAAAGAGGTCGAATCGGGACAGCCCCGCGACCAGGCAATATGATGAGAGCAAGAAGCCGGCCGGCTTGCAGGCGGGCTCCGGACGCAGCATAATCGTCAAAAACCCGTAGAAACAGCCCCGTCCGCAACACCCGCCGCTCTCGCCACCCGTTTACCCGCAACCCCCGCCACCCCTGCATACCCCCCCCCCCCCGTCNTTCGACCACATCGGAGGCCTCGGCGAACTCGAGTACATGGTGCAGCTCGTGACGAAGGAAGCGCTCCCGACGTACGGAAGCGCGCTTGCCCTCGAGGGCATCGGACGGGAGTTCCACTACATGACGTACTGTCTCGACGAACACGTGCTCGAACCGTTCGACAACGTTGAATACGACGGGGTGCGCTACACCGCCCTGCCGGTCACCCACGCCCCCGGCACCTTCGGCTATCTGGTCGAAACGCCGAAGACGAAGCTGTTCTATGCATCGGATACCGGTCCCTTGCCCCCCGAAACCGTCGAAGCCGTACGCGGCGTCGACGTCCTCGTGCTCGATGCGACGTTCTGGAAGCGCAACTGGAACCCGAACGACCACCATAGCGTGCAGGAGACGATCGAAGAGGGGTTTGCGCTCGATGCGGGCACGGTCTACCTCACGCACCTCGCCATGCACTACGACGAGCCCGTCACGCTCGCCGAACTCGAAGCGTACGTCGAGCAGTACGACGGGCGCGTCAAGGTCGCGCTCGACGGCATGAGGTTCGCGATCTGAGCTATGCGCCCGCTCGCGCGCATCGGCGCCTGGCGGAATTCTTCCCAAATTCATTCTTGACTTAGAGTGCGCTCCAAGACGTAGGATAGGCGGGCAACATTACGAGAGGAGCCTCATGAACCAAGAATTCGAATCCATCCCGAAGTTCGGCTTCGGGTGCATGCGCCTGCCGCTGACCGATCCCGAAGACCAGACGAGCATCGACATCGACCAATTCAAGAAGATGGTCGACGAGTTCATGGGCGCAGGCGGCACGTATTTCGACACAGCGCATGTGTACCACCAGGGAGCATCGGAACGCGCGCTCAAAGAGGCGCTCGTAGACCGCTACCCCCGCGATGCCTACACGGTGGCAACCAAATGCCTCGCCTGGGCGATCGAGAGCGCCGAGGAGGCTAAGCAGAACCTCGCCGTCTCTCTCGAGCGCCTGGGCCTCGATTACGTCGATTTCTACCTGCTCCACAACGTCGGAGGCAACCGCACTGCCCGGTTCGACGAATACGGCATGTGGGATTTCGTGCAACAGAAGAAAGCGGAGGGACTCATCAAAAACGTCGGCTTTTCCATACACGACGGAGCAGAGACGCTCGACGCCCTTCTCACCGCGCACCAGAACATGGATTTAGTGCAGCTTCAGGTGAACTACCTCGATTGGGACGATCCGGTCGTGGAAGCACGCGCCTGCATGGAAGTGGCTGCACGCCACGGCGTACCCGTGGTCATCATGGAACCGGTGCGCGGCGGTCGCCTGGCCGACCTGCCCGAACGCGCCGCCCGAATTCTGCACGAAGCGGCACCCGACGCAAGCTTGGCCTCGTGGGCGTATCGATTCTGCTGGCATCTGCCGAACGTGATCTCGGTGCTTGCCGGCATGTCGACGCTCGATCAGGTGAAGGACAACGCCGCGAGCTTCAAGGCGGACAAGCCCTTCACCGAAGCCGAGCAGGCTGCACTCGACGAAGCCGTCGCCGCGCTGAAGAGCGTGCCCACCGTACCGTGCACGAACTGCCGCTACTGCGCGAAGGAATGCCCCCAGGGCGTGAAGATTCCCGAGATCATGGGTTTGCTCAACCTCGAGCTCATGGTCGAGGACCGCGAGTTCGTGAAGGGACTCTACTCCTGGCAGGCAGCCGCGGGTCCTGCATCGACCTGCATCGAATGCGGCGCTTGCGAGCAGATGTGCCCGCAGAGCATCGATATCATCGACCAGCTCGCGCTGGCAGCCGAGCGCTACGAGTAACGGGTGGCGCCAGCGCAGCTTCGAATCGCGACCCGACGCGACCCGAATACTCGGCGCGAAGCCGCGCGCCGAGCGCGATCAAGGCCTACGCCGCCGCCTTGATTGGGAGCAACGAACGCAGGGCAGCGCACGGACAAGGCGACCATCAAGGTTTGCGCCCTACAGCTCTTGCCAACTACTAGATTATGTCTTATAATAGGATCGGTCTGAAACACAGCGGGCTTCGTGGGGGCACACACGGAGCCCGCCTTTGCGTTTCAAGGTGGCTTCAGCGTGTGGTCCTATCGCTTGGAAAGGTGGTTCCATCCGAACCGGGAACCGCCTCGCATCGGCTCATGCAAGCGATTTCGCCATGACGATCGCATCGTCGGCCGGATCGGCGTAGTAGCGCTCCCACACGTCCGCCTCCTCGAAGCCCGCCGCGCGGTAGAACGCGCGGGCCGCGCGATTCGAGGAACGTACTTCGAGCGTCACGACCGGCAACCCGCATTCGAGCGCGTACGCGAACACCGCATCGAGCAGCAGGCTTCCGTACCCCTTCGCGCGCTGCGCCGCATCGACGGCGATCCTCGCAAGGTGGATTCCCTCGGCGCTGCGCCAAACGCCCGCATATCCCACAACCGTCTCCGTCTCGTCTTCAAGCACCTCGTAGCGGGCAGCGGGGTTGTACCTGAGCTCGGCAAGATACGCGAGCGGCGTCCAGGGATCCCGAAACGCATCGATCTCGATCGCCATAACAGCCGGGATGTCGGTTTCCCGCATGGGCCTCACCGAGGCGTACCCGGCTGGCGCGCCCTCGTCATCCGCACCGTCCGCCTGCGCAGGCGTCNGCCCACGTCGAGCACGCGGGCGTCCCCGATCGCCTGCAGCCCGATCGCCTCGAATGCGGCGTAATCCTCACCTGCCGCCGAAACGGCCACCTTCGTGATCCACTGCTCGTTCCAGGCCATGCCCTACCTGCCCTTCCCCGCCCAACGCGCCGCCATACGCTCGTTCGCGGGCTTGCACAGGACGCCTGCGGCAAGCGACACCGCAACGAACAGCGGCACCGCGGCGAAGAACCCGCCGTAGCCGCCCGTCGCCTCGAACACCCAGGCTGCCGCCAAGGGGAACACGAGGTTGAACGGAGCGAGGACCACGGCGCTGACGCCCGTGTTGGCGGCAAGGTGGTCCTGCCCGAACGTCGTGCGCATATACGAGGTGTTGATAGCAGCGAACATGCCGTAGAGCAGCCCTTCGGCAAGCAGCGCACCCGCAAAGACGATCGGCGCACCCATCCAATACGACACCGCCATCGCCGCAGAGGCGGCGAGCGCGAGAAGCGGCAGTAGCACCAGGGTTTTGTACTGGCCGATCACATCGAACAGGATGCCCCCGATCGGGCGGCCGAACCCGTTCGCCGCGCCGAGGCCGCACGCCGCAAGGGTCGCAAGCGCTACCGGGGATCCGATCCCCGTCATCATGACCGAAGCCTCGGCGATCACCGCTCCGCCGATGCCCATCACCAAACTCCTCCAAACGCAGAACAGCCAAAACGACGGCTCGCGCACCACGCGAGAGGCGGGCAGGCTCACGCCGATGCGATCCCGCTTCGGTTCGAGCGCCCTCACCGACGGGGGCGGCGTGCGGATGAACCAGAGGGCGGCGAGCCCTTCCGCCACCACGGCGAGCGCGATGACCGCGAAGGCCGCGCGCCACCCGAGCGGAGAGTAGATGAGCGCCGAGGCGAGCGAGCCGAGCACGGCCGCCCCCATGCCGAACCCCATGACGAGCACGCCGCTCGCGAAGCCCACCCTGTCGCCGTACCAGGCGAGCACGTTGGTCGTCCACACCGTATAGCCCATACCGCTGCCGAAACCGCAGAGCACGCCGTAGAACACGTAAAGCTGCCACAGGTCTTCGATGAAGCAGCACAGGATCAGCCCCGCCGCAACCAGGGCGGTCGAAGCGACGAAGCACGCCCTGAGCGGCGCGACCCGCGATAGCCACCCGATCGAGAGCATGCCGAATGACAGCGCGATCATCGCGACGGAAAACGTAAGCGACGTCTGGCTCCTCGTCCATCCGAACTCCGATTCGAGCGGCGCGATGAAGATCGACCAGGCGTAGATCGTGCCGAACATGAGCAGCGTCGCAACGCCGACCAGAAGAATCGAAGCCCTGTTCCCCGAAGCGGCCACGAATGCGCGCTACCGAACGGGAGCTTCGTGTATCACGGCGTGCTCGACGAGGTAGCGGGTCGCCTTGGCGCGCCGGNGTCGAGGTCGGTCTCTTCGACCTCGAGGTCGAGGTGGTCGGCCAAAGCTTCGAGCGATAGCTGCCGCACGAGCTGTTCCTTCACCTGCATCATGAGCGCGATGCCCAGCTGCTGCTCTTCCATATGCTCCTGTTCGAGGAACGCCTCGAGCGTCGTGTTCTGGCGCTCGAGCTCGTCCAAGAAGCCCTTCTTGGCCTCGCGCATGGCGGCATCGTATACGGCATCCTCGATTTTCGCATCGAATCGCTTCGCCAATTCAGAGGCTGCGAGTAGCTCCTTCTGCCGAAAACGCTCGCCTTCAAGCTGCGCGGCGAGCGTCTGCTCGACTTTGGATTCGAGTTCGGCCACCGTCGAGCAATCGGGAACGGTCGAAGCCACCCACTGGTCGGTCACTTCGGGAACGACCTCTTTGAGGACGCCCTTCACGGTGACCGTGGACCGGTAGCGCTCCATGATCGGATCGCCGTTGCCGTCGACGCCGAAGCCGGGGCCCTCGAACTCGATATCGGCGGTATCGCCCACCGTCATGCCGATGACAGCCTCGTCGAACCCGTCGGGCATCGCAGCCGAACCCGTCGTGTAGCGGTTCCTCGGACGGCACAGGCCGCGCACCCGCTCGCCGTCCTTCACCGTCTCCATCGCAAGCTCTACGGTATCGCCCCGCTTCACCGTACGCTTGGCTGCATCGATTTCCTGGACGGCATGCTGGCGGGCCAGCGCATCGATCCGCTCGGCAACGAGATCGGCGCTCAACTCGGCGGGCATGATCGTGATCTCGACCGGATCGTAGGAGGGAAGCTCGATGCGGGGAACGCGCACGCACTCGAGGGTGAATTCGAAGCTTCGGCCGGCCCGGGCCGGCCGAGCCGACAGATAGGTCGGCAACCCCACGATATCCAAGCCGGCTTTATCGAGCGCGAACGGCACGGCATCGTCCATGATCTGCTCGGCCATGCGCGCCTCGTATTCCTCACTCCCGAGCTTCTCTTCCACAGCACGCTCGGGCGTGGTGGCGGGATCGGGGGCGATATGCTCCCGGTAGGCGATCGCGATGGCCGCTTTCCGTATGCGCTCCCCCATCTCGCCCGCGGCAAGCGCCACCGTCAAAACGAGCTTCCCGCCGTCGAGCTCCTCTGTTGTCACATCCATCCTCGCACCTGCCGCCTTTCGCGTTTTCCTGCGCGCTTCGGGCGCGCCGTCCCAAGCTCTGCACGCTACCACCGCGCTTGAAGCGCGGTATACCTCATCGAGTATGAAAAACGGCGATCTAGTACGCGCGGCCATACGCGCGCGTACAGCCGCATGCAAGATACCGAAGCTGGCATAGGGTCACAGGCGAAGCCCTTCCCTATAATCGAACCTGCCTTGGCGCGCTCGCGCCGCACCTCTTCGGAAAACTACAGAAGCGAGGGATTCCATGTCTGATTTGACAGTAAGCCAGATTAAGGGCAGGCGCAGGCTGTATCTTGCGCTCTCTACGCTGGCATTGCTCTTTCTCGGCCTCATTTACGCGTTCTCGATGTTCGCCGGCCCGATAACCTCGGCGTTCGGCCTCGACAAAGCGGCGGTGGCGCTCACGTTCAATATCATGATGATCACATTCTGCATCGGCGCGGTCGTCGGATCGCAGATCGATGCGAAGATGGGCGTGAGGGGATCGCTCATCGTAGCGGCGGTGCTGTTCTTCCTCGGGTTCGCGGGAACGGGGCTGTTCGGCGACGGGAACATCGTCGTGCTCTACCTGTTCTACGGAACGTTCGGCGGCCTCGGCGTCGGCATCGGCTACAACACCATCGTAGCCACCACCAACGTCTGGTTTCCCGACAAGGTCGGGTTTTCCTCGGGCGTGCTCATGATGGGCTTCGGACTGGGGTCGCTCGTGCTCGGGACGCTTTCCGTCAACCTGATCCCCTCGTTCGGCCTCGGCACCGTATTCGCCGCCATCGGCATCGTCACGGCCGTGGTCGTGTTCGCCCTCGCGCTTCTGCTCAACCGACCTCCCGCAACCATCGTCGCCGTCATGGCGCCCGAGAAGGCGACCGCTTCGGGCTACGACCCCGGCGACGAGGACGCGGCGCTCAAGACCCCCGCGTTCTACGTGTACTGGATATGGGCCATCATCGTCATCGCCATCGGGCTTGCCACGATCGGCAACTGCGCTTCCGACGCCCAGCTCGTCGGCATCGATGCGACGTTCGCCACGTTGCTCGTCGGCCTCGTATCGACCTGCAACGGCCTCGCCCGCATCGTCATCGGCATCGTCTACGACAAGACCAACGTCAAGACGACGATGCTCATCGACGGCCTCGTGGCGGTCGCAGCGACGTTCTGCATCGTCGGCGCCTTCGTTACCGGCATCTCGGCGCTCTACATCGCGGGCACGTTCTGCTGCGGCTTCTGCTACGGCGGCGTACCGGTAGTCGCCTCTGCGTTCTCGCGCCAGCGTTTCGGATCGAAGAACTATCCGCTCAACCTCTCGCTCGCCAACTTCGCCATCGCGTTCGGCTCGCTGCTCAACATCGTCGTGAGCTCGGCGGTCGGGGGCGCCGAGAACCGCTTGGCCGTGTTCGCGGTCATGGCCGTGCTCTCGGTAGCTGCAACTATCAATGTGCTGCCGTTCTCCAAGATCTGGAACCGCGATATGGCCATGCTCGAAAAACGCCGGTCGTCGGCATCGCAGTAACCGCGTCCGTGCGGAGCGCTTGGACGCTTCGCACGATAGGATGGAAGGAACCGATCCATGTCCAGAGAGCTCTCGAAGCGCAAAGCGCGCTGCCTCGACGAGATAGCCGAACTGCGGGCCCGCCGAAGGCGCGACGTCATCAAGTGCGCCGCCGCCTTGGCGATCATCGTCGTCGTAGTCGCCGGCAAGCAGCTCCTCGCCTCGCAGGGCGTTATCGATCCGAACGGCATCGTCGCCGGTGCGCTTACCATGCTCATCGCGTTCGGTCTTGCCATCGTCGGCGGCACCGCGAGCATCGAGTTCACGAAAAGCGGCGCGAAGATACGCGAGCTGCGCCAATCCTGCGGCATCTCAAAAGAGGATCTCAAGCAATACCGCGTATAGGCCGCGTACGCAAACCACGTCGATGTCGGCGTGTCGATATCGATTTGCAGATGTCGGTTTGCGCGGGGTGCGCAGTTGCTGTACGGACAAGCGCCCTCCGCAGCTGCGAAAACCCGCCCGCAACCCGTCCGCGATTGCCCGCAGAAACGCAGAGAGGACCGCCGTATGGAATTCGCACTCATCATCACCGTGATTGCAACGGGATTCTTCGTCGTGCTCGCGCTTACGCTACGCTACCTGCGAACGCTTCAACACGAAATCCAACACGCCCGCAACGCGTTTGACCAAGCGTGCGCGCAAAGCGCAGCGAACGGCAGCGATCCCCGCAAAGCGCACGACGGCTCTGCCTTCGCCAAAAGCGACGATCCCGAAAGCCGCAAAGCCGAAGCCGCCGCCGAACGGGCCCTCGCCTACAACAATCTCGTGGCAACCTACGTCAATGCGGCGCATACGTTTCCGGCGACCCTCGTCGCGCGAAGGCTCGACTTCCCGTACGAGCCGATCGATCCGGCATGGGTGGATCAGGTGCTCGGCCGCCGCTACGCTTCTAGCCAAACGCCCGACGCAAGCCGCGTTATGAACCCGTACATGCTCTGGGCCGCGGGGATGGGCGATGTTGCGCTTGAAGATGAAGAGCGGGTCGATTGACTTCAACCGCCGTGCGTCCATCGTACGGCGGTTGAGCGCATGTGACTTCGATCGGAAATGCGCTTTTTTCTTCATTGTGCTGTACTTGGGACCCTCAAGGGGCCGGTTTTCGACCCAGACGCGAGCGCCTGCAGCAACGAGCTCATTGGCATGAAGCGCCGACCAGGCAATACGCAGCAAGAGAATAAAGCGGCGCGCCTTGTGCGTTTCGAAACCGCAACACAACGAAAGAAAACCCGTATCTGAGATCCGCACACCCGCTGGCACGACCCCGCGGGCTCGCCCGCC
>NZ_LT964679.1:1756977-1827808 GCF_900240215.1 Raoultibacter timonensis
CTGCAAGCCGGTCGCAGGGTATGCGCCCGGCTTGTAGCGACGCCCGGCCGGCGGGTACCGGCCGAATGGGCCAGACGGCTCTGCCGAAAACAGCTCAGCAGAACCTCGCCACCCTGCGTCTAGTTGCCCGTCGTCTCTTCGGCGATATCGTCGATGTTCATGCCCTTTGCGCCCTTCGGCAGCAGAAGGCCTGCAAGAACGCCGACCAGCATCGGAATGGCGAGCAGGCTGAACAGGACCGTGAAATCGAATCCCATGCCGATAAGCGCCCCCAGCACGATCGGCGAGAAGATGCCCGCCGACTTGCCGAGCGCGACGATGGTCGCAACGCCCGAGTTGCGAAACTCCGTCGGATACGATTCGGACATCATGGGCTGCACGGCCGTGATGGCGTAGTTCAACGCGAAACCCAGGAAGATGAGCGAACCGAGCACGAGCCAGAACGAACCCGTGGCAAACGCCGCGAGGAAGCACGAGAGGATGGAGACGGCGTATCCGAGGATGATGTTGCGCTTGCGCCCGATGGCTTCGGACACGAAGCCCGTCGTGCAGTTCGCGATAACGGCCGCGGCGTTCTGAGCCATGGCCAAGAGGTACGCCGAGGTGATCTCGTAGCCGCGCGCCAACATGATCGACGGCAGCCACGCATTCACACCGTAGATCGTAAAGTTGCCCGCGAAGTAGAGCACCACAAGCGCGAACGTCGTCCTCAAGTACTTGCCCTTCCATACCTCGGCAGGGCTCGCCTTCGCCGCAACGGGCGGCACGATGATGTTCGAACCCTGAAGATCGTAGGGTATCTCCTTGCCCGCACGCTTCTCGATCGTGCGAAGCGTTTTCTCGGCTACGCCGAGTTTGCCGTGCACCGCCGCCCAATGAGCCGATTCGGGCGTGAACTTATGAAACACGAATGCGTAAAGCACCGGGAGAGCCCCGATCGCATAGCATACGTGCCACGACCACAGCTGCACGACGATGGTGCCGACGAGCGCCGACATAACCCAGCCGACGATCATCCACGCCATACCGAACGTGATGAAGAACGATCGCTGTTTCGTTGGCGTGAACTCGGTGAACAACGTTGTCACGATGGGCGTGCACACGCCGAGGAAGAGCCCCGCGATAACGCGGAAAACCGAGAAGATCAGATAGTTCGGTGCGAAGATGCACGGAATGGTGAACAGGCCGTACATGAATGTGCCGATCGTGAGAATCTTTCTGCGCCCGAATCCGTCGGATAAGGGGCCCGCGGCGAACGACCCGACCACGATGCCGATCGTCGACCACGACGACAGGGCGCCCTTCGCGATGTCGTCGACACCGAACTCGAGTGCGATCTGCGTATTCGTATACGAGATGATCATGTAGTCGTAACCGTCGAACATCATGGCAATACCGACGAGGAAGAAAATGGATATAGTGAACTTGTTGACTCCGATGGAGTCGATAGCCTGGGAGATGGTGAACTTCCCAGGGCTTTTCGCTGCTGCACTCATATATTCCGCTCCTTGCAAGATGTCCCGCACGGCCTCGCGTGCCGGCCGCACCGGGATGATGGCAATAGAATCGCTGAGACAAAGAAAACGGTCTGATGTGCTGTTAGTACGTAGTAGCGTGATGTGCTCGGTTTAGGCTCCCCCGCAGCAGCCAAGCACACACCTATGCCCGAGCTCCCCTCATAGACCTTAAACCCTCTCAAGCGAATCGCTGGCGATCCGACAAGGGGCCTTGCGTCCCTTCGGACGCAGGCCCCCGTAAACGCTAGTCTTCCCTCAGGTGACGTTCGCTGTCGTCGATCGGCTTGGTGGCGCCGACGAGACTCTCGTCAACGACCTTCGGGGCGCCGCATTTCTTGCAGACCTCCGCATCGGCGGCGTTGAACGTGTTGCACTCGCCGCACTTCCAGAGGATCTTCACCAACGGAGGCGGCCTGAACCCGCCTTTTTCTTGCTTAGCCATACTCGATTACCCCCTTTCGCTTTACTTTGAGAAAAGCACCATCTTGGGCTTTTCAGCCAGCTTTGCAGCCAGTTCCTCGAGCGTACCGTAGTACATGATTCCGGACTGGCAGTGATGGACGCAGCTCGGAAGCCGCCCCTCGGCCGTGCGCTCGGCGCACAGATCGCACAGATCGGTCGGCAGCGGAAGATAGGTCCACTCCCATTTTCCGAGCGTGTTCTTGCGGGGACCGTCCTCGAGCACCTTGATGCCGTACTGGCCGATCGGTAGATCGAGAACCTTCTTGCACGCAACTTCGCAGGTATGGCAGTTCGTGCAGTACTCGTAGTCGATGAGGATTCCGTACTCGTTAGCCTTCGAATCGGGTGTAGTCATTTCCACCGAAACCTCCTCCCTTGGTAACAATCTCGCTGGGCGAGCAATCGTTTTCTTCCGTCACCTTGTAGCACTTGCACAGCGAGCACTTGTACGGTGCGCCGTAGTGCGTCGGGCCGTAGACGCCCATTGTGGTGAGGTTGTTTGCATTGCAGTCGAACACGCCGTACAGGTTCGGTTCGGCGCCTTCCTGCTCGGGGAACCACCAGCCGTGGCGGGCGCGAACGAGGTTCGGCATGAGACCGGGGGCGATGTGCGCTTGCTGCTTGCACTTGCCGCGCTTGTTCTCGAACCATACCCAATCGCCCTCTTTGATCCCCTGCTCTTCGGCGATCTCGGGCGAGATGTCCGCGATGGCCGTCGGGTGCACTTCGCGCATGGTCGGAAGCTGACGATGCTCGGAATGGAACAGGCCGATATGGCGATGGCCCGACGTGTAGATGTAGGGATACTCCTTGTAGAGCTCGGGCGTGCGCACGGGGCTCTCGTAAGGCTCCATATGATGGGGCAAAGGATCGAATCCCCATACGTCGAACAACGGCGAGTAGATCTCATAGAGGCCGGTCGCGGTCACGAAGCCGGGCTGGCCGTCCTCGCGAAGCAGGCCCTTCTTGTACTTTTCGTACGTCTCGTTGAAGTCCCACCAGTCGTAGACCTTGTGGTTCAGGTCGTCGAAGGTGTAATCCACGCCGTAGCCGTCGTCCTGGATCATATAGGTCAAGAACTCGTGCACGTCGTTGAACTGGTTGAAGAACTTGGGGTTGAAGCGCTTGCCGAGTTCGAGCACCAACTCCTCGTCCATCTTGCAGTCGTAGTAGCGCTCGGCCGAAGCCGTAATGGTGCGCAGCGGCTGCCACCAGGAGCGGAAGCTGTCGCGCTCGACCGACATCGCCACGGGCAGCACGAGATCGGCGAACGCCACGGCGGTGGGGGTCAGATAGTAGTCGACGACGACCGTGTAGGGGACGTTTTTCCATGCACGGTAGATGCGCGGAGCGTCGCCGCCCATGTTGGCGATCGGGTTCGTGCCGTGCACCCACATCATCTGGGGCATATAGGGCTCGCCCGTCTCCATGGCCTCGAGCAGCAGATCCGGCGGGATGAACGGCGTGTAGCCGGCCTTGTGGATCGGCGACTGATCGGTGCCGATACGGCGATCGAGCATTTCCTGGGAGATGAACTCGAGGCCGCAACCGTACTTCTTGGAGCTGTTGTACGCGTAGCGCACGAGCACGTTGCCGCCGGGAACATCGAGGTTGCCGGTGATGGCAACGAGGTCGGAGATCGCAAACGACGCTTCCATGGCAGCGATCTGCATATCGATCGCAAGACCCCACTGCACGCCTGCGGGCTTGGCCGCCGCGTACATACGGGCCGCGTCGATGATATCCTGCTCGTCGAGCCAGCATATCTCGGCGACCTTGTCGGTCGGGTACTCCGCGACGCGCTCGGTGAGCTCGTCGAAGCCGTAGCACCAGTTCTCAACGAACTCGTGGTCGTAGAGATCCTCGTTGATGATAACGTTGAGCATGCCGAGAGCCAGTGCGCAGTCGGTGCCGGGGCGCACCTGCAACCAGATGTCGGCCTTCGAAGCGAGCCAGGTGAGCGCCGGATCGATGACGATGAGCTTGGTGCCCATGCGCATGAGATCGACGAGCCAGTGGCCCATGAACCCGTCGCCGTTCGAAGCAAGCGGCTCGTTGCCCCAAACGACAACGACTTCGGGGCGAACCCAGTCGGGGTTGTCGTAGCGATCGGGATGCAGCTGCGATGCGTCGAGAATCCAGCAATCGCCCTCTTTGAGCAGGTTCGCCGTCATGCGGGGCTGATAGCAGGAATCGGCGGAGAGGAAGCCGAACGACATGTTCGGGCTGCCGAAGACCGCGCGCAGGCACATGGCGCCGTGCCACATGGCGTTGCGACCCGTACCGGATAGGGCGACGATGCCCTCGGGTCCAATTCCGCCGTATTCGTTTTTGATGGTATCGCAGATCTTGCCGTAGGTTTCCTCGAGCCAGTCGAAGGCCTCTTCCCACGTGATGCGCTTCCACTTGTTCTCGCCTTTTTCGCCGTCGCGCAAAAGAGGCCACTTGAGACGATCGTTGTTGTAGATATTCTCGACCATGTTCAGGCAGCGCAGGCACAGACGTCCCTGGCTGTAGCCGAAGTTGGGATCGCCCTCGATCTTTTCGAGCTTCCCGTCTTTGGTGTAGCATAGAACGCCGCACCCGTTGTGGCAACCAGGGCCTGTCCAGACCGAGGTTCGGGTCACTTCATAACCGTCCTCATACCAACGCCAGTCTTCTTTGTAAAGATCTTTGTTGAAATCGTTGATCATGAAAATCCCCCTTTCGTGTAATGAATCCAACCAATGTCAAACTCGTATGCTTCAAAGGCCGCCCGGGCGTCCGCAGAGCCGGTACCCTTGCTTACCGCACCGCATAATCCTTCCCCCGGACATGCGGCAGGCGGCCTTCAAACACCTGCGTCGCGTGCGCCGAAGCGCACGGTGTCGCCCTTACGCGGGCGGGACGGGCGGCTTCNTCGAATGATGGCGGTCTAAAACACATGCGATTCCTCCTTGTACGTCGTGTAGGATGCTGATCGAACTCGTGTAAATGGCTTGGGTGCATTCACGACCGTAACCTACCACCCCGAAGAGGTGCGCCCCTCCCTTCGCGGGTATGAAAAAAGGCGATCTAGTACTGGCGGTTATACGTTTCTCACCCTGGTGAGGGGAACCATGAAAATGGACTTTGACATGGAGTTTCCCAAACCCATGAACCGATTGCCGCAAAGTCTGCGCCGCACGAAAAAGGCCCGGATGCCCAATCGCATCCGGGCCCGCACAAGGCGCGCTGCACGAACCGTCGGCTTATGATTCGTCGCCTTCGGTCTCGACCTCGGCGGTCTCGATCACCCGCCGCATAACCTTCACCCTCGCTGCCGCCTTGCGCGCCTGCTCCACCTTGCCGGACTCGCGCAGTTCCTCGAGGAACCGCGCCGGATCCTCGCACGCGAGGTACTCGGTCAGCTCGGCGTTGGGCACGGTGGTCGCCGTAACCTCCACCATCTTGTCGAGCGCGATGTTGAGCGCAATCTCTCGACGAGCCTCGTCGAGAAGGCTCGCCTCGTACTGTTCGCTTGTCATGTGCGCGTCCTCGAGATAACGGGCGAGCGATACGCCCTGCGCGCAGGCAGCTTCTTCGGTGCGTGCGCGCACCGTTTCGGCATGCGCCTCGATTACGGCCACAGGAATGTCCCCTTCGAGCCTTTCGATCAGCGCCTCTGCGCATTTGGCGTACCTGATCTCATCGAATGCGACCGTCGTCTCTTTGGTAAGGCTCGCCCTGATTGCGTTTCGCACCTCGCCGATCGATTCGTACATCGGCAGGTTCGCTTTCACCCATGCGTCGTCGAGATCGCCAAGCGTCTTGATCGGGCTGTCCTTCGGCGCATTCGCCACGTAGGCGAACAGCTGCGCATCGATATCGTCTTCGGTAACGTCGGAAAGCGGCGGCATCTCGATGCGCACCCGATCGCATGCCGATAAGGAGAACCGCGCAAGATCTATCGGATTCTCGCTGATGGTCGGTTGGTCTGTAGTCATGGTCATCCCTTCGTGGTCTTGTTCGGCGAGCTTCGCCTTGTCCTGTTCATTGGTCCGCAAAATCGCCTTCGTTGCCCTGCCGCTTGTAATCTTCGACAAGGCTCAGCATCTCCTGCGACGAATGCACCCCGAGCTTGTGGTATATGTTCGCGATATGGGTCTTCGCGGTATGGGTCGATATGACGAGCTTCTGCTGTACGTATTCCGCGTTGCGCCCCTTTGCGATGAGGAGGAATATCTCGGTTTCGCGTGGAGAGAGCTTGTATATCCGCGCCACCTCGTTGCAAGTGCGCCTCCAAGGGGTATCGCGCTGTGCCCCGTCGCGCGGCTCGACGCGTGCAGGGCCCGAAGCGTCCTGTACGGCCGCATCGCCTTCGCCGGCCGATCCGGAACCGCTCGCGCGGNCGAGCTTCTCGGTCTCGCGAAACGGCGTAAGCGTCGTGATGACGAGCAACGCGATCGCGATGCCGCTTATGGTGTAGAGCGTCATCGGGTCGCCGTTCGCCAACAGCATGAGCTGCTCGCCCGAAAGGATGCCGAGCGCGAGGCTCAGATACGTGAGCGCCCTTCCTCCCTCTATGAACAGCAAGCCGCGCGTATACAGGCGCTTCGACATGCCGAGCGCGAGAATCATAGCGCCGAAGTCGAAGAGGTTGAACCCCGCAAACATAGCGGTTTCGGCAACCACCTGGTGGACGCTCGTACTGAGAAACGACAGGCTCACGATGCCGAGCACGAACAGAAGCAGCGACAGGCGGTGCATCGTATCGATATCGGAGTTTCCACCGGGATCTTCGGGAATCGCGAATATGAGCACCCCGCAGACGAGAATGCCCAGCAGAACGATCGGATCGTACGCCATGAGCAACGCGACCTCGTTCAGAATGTAGCCGCCCTGAAGGAGCCCGAACACGAATCCGTACACAACCGTCGGCAGCACGGTTTTCAAGAAATGCCGCAGTACCTCCTTGTCGCTCGGCATCGCCGATCGACAAGGCGTCGGCGGCTGCTGTTGAGGCTCGACCGATTGCCAGTTGAACACGAGCGACGCGCCGGCCACGAGCGGAAGGGCCACGGCCGCAATGCATGAAAAAGGATACTGAAGCACGCAGATGAGAAATGCGATGAGCCCGCCGCACATCATGTCGACGGCAAACGATCGGTAGACGAACTCGCCGGCCGCCACCGCGTAATAGCGAAGCCAAAGGAACATGAGAAGCGCCTCGCTGAACCCGAGGGCCGCCGTTACCGCAATCCGCACCAGCGCATCGGCCGGCCCCACGCCGAAAACCGCCACGGCCGAGGCGATGGCGCCGAGAGCACACGCCGCCCCGAGCAGCACCGGCGATGGCATGGTCTTGTTCTTGTGCAGCATGCGGTTGCCCACCAGCGCAAGCAGACCGAACGACACGGCGAGCGCCAAATACAGCGTCAGCTGGCGTTCGAAGAAAAACGGGAAGAAGCCGCCCTCGGGGTCGCCGATGAACAGCGGCGTGAACAAAACGAGATAATGCCATGCGAGCAGGGTTTTGAACCCGAGCATCTTCGCGGTTTTCTTTTCGATCAGAAACGCACTGGAACGCTCGGCCATACAAATCCCCCTTGCTCCGAACCTTAATCTGACTCGTTGCATTATAGGGAATAAGGTACGTCATTTCGCGGACCGACCATATAACCCTGAGTACTAGATTCATCGTTTTCATACCGCAGACAGTATAGAAACAGGCTATTTATCTGGTATCTTACCTTTTGTCCGACGAGGGAAGGAACGCCGTGCCAGGAGGATGCTGGGTATGCAATCCGTTTTGCGGAAAGTGCCAACCCGCCCCTAAAAAATCAGCCCGCTGCCCCGCATGCGGTACCTGCACGATATTCGATCGGCACGACATCATCGAAGGAGCCGATCTTTGCTGCAAGGCGTGCGGTGCCGACATGGCAGCGCTCGTTCGGCCGAAACCCGTACGCTGTACGCACAGCGGTCTCGTCTGCGCATATCCCTGCGGGAAAAGCACCTCGCACCCCGAAGACGGGAGCTATCGCGTCTGCGAGCGCAACACACCCCTAAACGATGCCGGCCCGAGTACCGCAACCGCGCCGGCAGGATCGAACGCCGCCGGCAACGCGACCCGCTAACGCCGGCCGTTCCCGGCTCCGCCCGCTTCGACTCCCCGATCCCGGATCGGCTTGCAACGACCCTACATGAGCTTGGTTTCCTCGAGCTTATCGATCACGAAACGGTTCAAGCGGACAACGGGGTTACGCAGGACGAACCCCAGCAGCAAGGAAGGGATGAGGAAAAGGAGCGTGCATCCGATCTCGATCCAATACTCGTTGCCGTAGATCCCGCCGATGCAGGCATGCATGGCGGCGATGCCGTGCGTGAAAGGCAGAAACGGATACACCGCCTGGAAAAAGCCCGCTGACATCTCGATGGGGAACGTTCCTCCCGAACCCGCAACCTGCATGACGAGCAGCACGACGGCTATCGCCTTGCCCACGTCGCCGAACGACACGGTGAGCGTGTAGATGAGGTTGCAGAACACGAATGCGGCCACCCAACCCGCCAGCATGAAAAGGAGCGGATGCTCGCACTGGATGCCGAGGAAGAACAAATCGCCCAGGCACACAACCGTGCTCTGCAAAAACGAGAGCAGCGCGAATATGCCGAAGCGACCGAGGTAGAGCTGATAGGGCTTTGGGTTCTCGAGCTCGGCAACCCGGCGATCCGACACCGCCACCTTCATCATGGCGACGAGGATGACCGCACCCACCCACAGGGACAGTATCGTGTAGAACGCCGCCATCGCCGAGCCGTTGTTCGCGATGCCGAACACCGCTTGGCGATCCTCGTGCACGGGGGCCGCAAGGAATCGGGCCATGCCGTCAAGATCCGACCCGACGATCGATTTGATCTTTTCGACATCGCCGCTCTGCGCGGCCTCCTGCAGCTCGGTGCGATTCGAGCCGAGCTTTTCAGCCGAAGCCTTCAGCGTATCAGCGGCCTCCTGCAGCGCCCCTTGGGCCGATTCGAGATCGTCGGCAAGCGAGCCGGATAGCTGCGAGAGCCCCTCGGTCGCCGCATCGAGGCTGTCGGCGACCGACGAGGAGGACGAGGCGATTTCGCCAAGTTCCGATTCGAGCTCTTCGATCTGGCTTTCCAGCTGCGTCTCGTAGCTCCACTGCACGCCCGCCATGCTCTGTTTCGCCCGGTCGATGAGATCGCGAACCGCCGCACGCTGGCTTTCGACATCGGACGAGGCGCCGGAAAGCGTCCGGGCCATCTCGTCGACACGTGTTTTGAGCGAGCGCTGCGCTTCGATTGCGCGGTCGAGCTCGGCAATTGCGGGATTGCCGGGATCGGCCTGCGCGAGCGCATCGCGCGCCCGCTCGGACCCATCGATCAGCCCCTGTATCTCGACCGAGGCCTCGTCCAATCCCCCGACCGCACCGCTTGCGCCCGCCGACAGATCGTCGAGCGCCCGATCGATGCCCGCGGAAACCTCATCGTAGCCGGCAATGCTTCGATCGAACGCCTCGCGGACGATCGCGGTGAGCTCCGAAAGCGAAGCGCGAACATCCGAAAGTCCCGACTGGGAGGACGATATCAGCGCCTGCGCATCGGTTTGCGCGCTGCCCGTTTCCTCAAGAATGCCCGAGGTCGAATCGATGAGCGCCGTCGTCGAGCCGACGAGCGCCGCGAACGCGGCCATGCGCTCGGCCGAATCGGAAAGCGTGTCCACTGCAGCGCCGAGCTGGCGATCGAGCACCGAAACGTAGCTCGTCACCTCATCGCCGCTCATGAACGAAAGCAAGTCGTTGGTGGTTTTCAGACCAACCTCGGCAACCGTCTGGGCAAACGTCTCGTCGATGCTTCCCTGTATCGTGCTCGCGCCCTTCTCGGTTACGCGTGGTGCGATGGCGTTTTCTTTCTCGTTGGAGTAGTAGACGATGCTCGAGTGCTGCATGTCGGGCGAGAACAAGGTCATCATATCGGCGCTGAAGCTTTCGGGGATGACGATGGCGGCGTAGTATGCGCCCGACCGCACGCCTTCGACAGCGGCCTCCTCATCGGTAAAGACCCAGTCGAACTCGTCGTCGGCCCGCAGAGCGGATACCACCGAATCGCCGACGTTCACCTCGAGCGGCACCAGATCGCTTTGATACCCCGCGTCCTCGTTCGCCACGGCAACCTTGAGCCCCTGGGTATTGCCGTAGGGATCCCAGCTGCCGGCGATGTTGAACCATGCGTACAGCGCGGGCACCACGATGAGGCCCACAAGCACGATTGCGCCGATGACGTTCTTCGTCGCGTGGGTCAGATCCCCGTACATGATGCGCAGGATGTTCTTCACGGGCGATCACGCTTTCCGCTGTCCGCCTGCAAAACCACATGCTCGCGCAGCTTTTGCTCGAGATCGGCATCGTCGAGCGTGCTCATGTCAAGCTGGTAGCGAAGGCTGTCGTGCAGGTATTCGACCACGATGAGGTACGAGATCACCGCGATGAGCGAGAGTATCCAGAACACGAGCATGACGATCTTGGTGTCCACGTCGACATCGAACAAAGACATCACGACAAGGATCAGCACCGGCAACGCAAAGACGAGAATCCAGCCCACACGGATGAGGCGCGGATAGTTGCGGTAGAACCGATCGGCGCGCGCAAGCAGCTTCGCGCGGTACGCGTCGGTATCGAGGAGCACTTTGATCACCGTGCGCAGCCGGTAGCGCGTGCGGGGCAGGTTGTTCTGCTCGCACACCATGATATCCGTTTCGGCGAGCTTGCGATCGAACAGGAGGTTCAGGTTCAGCAGGTACGGTCGCGCCACGAGCCCGATGAGCAGCGCCACAGGTAGGAATAAAGCGAGATGGGCCAGATTGAACGCATAGGTTAAGCCGTACATGCCGCCCACCGCCTCGCGCAACGCACCGATGCCGTAGGTAAACGGAAGGAACGGATGCACCGCCTGAAAGAACGCGGGCATCATTTCCACGGGGTACATGCCCGACGAACCGGGAATCTGCATGATGAGCAGTACCACGGCAACCGCCTTGCCGATATGCTTGAACGTGCTCGCAAGGGCGAAGATGACGGACACGTACACGAACGACGTGAACATGCCGGCAGCCAAATACGCAACCGGGTCGAGGCACTGCACGCCGATGGCCAAATCGCCCGCACACACGATCGCCGCCTGCACAAGACCGAGCAGCACGAACAGAAGCCACCTTCCGAGATAGGCTTGCGTAGGCGAAAACGAGCGCACACCCTCGCGATCCACTTCGAGCTTGAATATGGCGATCAGGATGAAGCCGCCGACCCAAAGCGCAAGGTTCGTATAGAAGGGGGCGACGCCCGACCCGTACGGCGAAACCGGGTAGATCGCCACGTTTTCGAGGGTGACCGGCGACGACATGAAGCTTGCCGCATCTTCGGGATCGATGCCGAGAAGCGCCGAAAGCTCGTCGAGCGAGGCCGAGTCGTTCAACGCCGATAGATCGGTGACCGTTCGGGACAGCTCGTCGCGCATCTCCGCAAGCGACGAGCTTGTAGAGGATACGACCTCCTTCGTCTGGTCGAGCGTCCCCGAAAGCTGATCGAGGAGCGCGCGGGCCTGCTGTATCGTCGGCTTCAGCGACGATACGGTGCCCGCAAGGCCGCCTGACACCTGCGAAAACGAATCGAGCCCCTCGGAGAGCTTCGGCAGAACCTCGGCAGAGATGCGGCGCTGCGCCTCGCCCGCCGCAGCAAGGCCGTCTTGAACCGATCCGTCAACGGCATCCGAAGCCGACGCCGCAGCATCGGCGATTGCCGCGATATCGCCGCTCAAGATCTTGAGGCTCTCGATGGTCTGACGATGCTGCTCGTTCTGCGCTTCGAGCTCGGCGATCACGTCGGCAAGCTCGGGGTGCTGGGCAACCTGGCCCCTGAGCTCGTCGATGATCCCCTCGTTGCCGTCGACGAGCGCGCCCATATCGGCCAGGGCGGCATCGACGCCGCCCTGCAGCTTTGCCACGTTGCCCGAAAACGCGCCGATGGCGATGTTCGCCTGCGTCGAAGCATCGCCGAGAAGCGTTCCGCCCTCGCTGATAGCCTGGGAAATCGACGCATCGAGCTCGCGAGCCGACTGACGCACATCGCCCAGAAGCGCCGTACTCCGATCAAGCGCGTCGGCGATAACGGGGATCCGCTCTTCGAGATCGTCGAGCGTTTGGCGCGTGTTATCGAGCGGGCTGCGCGAATCTTCGATGGTCGAATCGATGCCGTCGAGCAACGCCCGAACGCGATCGATGGCTCCGTTCGTCTCATCGACGCTCGCAGCAAGCCCCTCGCTCGCTTCATCCGACCTGTCAAGCATCGAGGTGCCCGCGTTCTGGGCCATCTCGATGACGGTCTTGCTGACCGTGGAGACGAACGTCGAGTTGATCTGCTCTTCGATGGTGGCGGCACCGGTATCGGTGACCTTCGGTGCCACGGCGTTCTTCTTCTCGTTTACGTAATAGGCGATCGTCGGCTGCTCGAAATCGCCGGTGAACACGCTTGCGAGATCCTCGCTGAAATCGGCGGGAATAACGATGGCGGCGTAGTACGTGCCCGACTCGACCCCCTCGCGCGCTTCGTCTTCCGATACGAACTCCCACGTCAGATCATGGTTGTTGCGCAGCTCCTCAACCACTTGGCCGCCCGCATCGAGGTTTCCCGCAATATCGCTCTGCACGCCACGATCGTTGTTGCTCACCGCAACGCGGATGCCCGCAGTATTCGCATACGGATCCCAATTTGCCGCAATGCAGTACCACGCGTAGAGGGAAGGTATGACGCATACGCCCACGACGATGATCATTGCCACGGGATTGCGCAACAACCTGCGCAGATCGCGGAACAATATCTGGAAAACGGTTCTCATGGGCGCTTATCTTGTCGACGTTGGATACTGATAGCCGAGGTTAGACCATCGGCCGAAGCGACGCAAGGGTTCCGGTAAAAATAAGCGCCGCCCGCGCGAAGCGGACGGCGCTCGTAGCCAGGCTCGCAGAACCGTACGGCTGCCCGGCGAAACCCCGCTAATTGTTGCCGGCTGCGCGGGCCGCCTGGTACTCCTCGGCAAGCTTCTTCTGCACGTCGTGCGGAGCCTCTTCGTAGCCCTCTATCTCGATGTAGTACGAACCGCTCCCGCGCGAGATCGAACGCAGGTCCTTGGTGTAGGTGACCACTTCGGCGTAGGGCACGCGCACCATGATGACGGTTTCCCCCGCATCGTTGGAATCGGTGCCGACGATGCGCCCGCGACGGGTCGAGATATCGCCCATGACCGCACCCGCGTACTCCTCGCCGACCACGATGTCCATATTCGCCATCGGCTCCAAGATGACCGGATCGGCCTTCTCGCACGCAGCTCTGAAGCCGATGCGTGCGGCGGTTTTGAACGCCATTTCGTTCGAGTCGACCGCGTGGTAGGAACCGTCGAACACGGCGCATTTGATATCGACCATGGGATAGCCCGCAAGGAAGCCCTCGGCCATAGCGTCCTGCACGCCCTTGTCGACTGCGGGAATGTAGCTGCGAGGAATCTTGCCGCCCACGATCTCGTCGAGGAACTCGTAGCCGCCGCCCGGGTTGGGCTCGAGGCGCAACCAGCAATCGCCGAACTGCCCGGCCCCGCCGGTCTGCTTCTTGTGGCGGCCCTGCGCTTCGGCAACCTTGCGGATGGTCTCGCGGTACGGCACGCGCACCGGTACGAGCACCGCCTCGACGCCGTTCTGCTCCTTCATGCGGGCGATGATGGTATCGACCTGCGTATCGCCCATGGCAGTGAGCACGGTCTGGTGCGTCTCCTCGCTGCGGCTGATGCGTACCGTCGGATCGTTCTCGGCTACACGGGCGAGCGCGGTTCCGAGCTTATCCTCATCCTTCTTGTTGGCGGCCTCGATGGCCACGGGGTACTGCGGCGTAGGCATGGGCAGCGGATCGATGGCCAGATCGCCCGATTTGGAAAGGGTATCGCCGGTTTTCGCGTCGGTGAGTTTCGGGACGACGATGATGTCGCCCGCCTTCGCGCTTTTCACGTCGTTGGATTCCTTGCCCATCATGACGTAGAGGTGGCCGAGGCGGTCCTTCTTGCCCGTGCGGGAATTGATGAGTTCCATGCCCGNACGGGCAGCCCAAAAGCCGCCTCGGCGGTGCGGCCCGCATCGCGGCGGGAGGCGTGTGCACGCTCGTCGGCGTTCCCATGCTCATTTTGCCCGGGCCCGGCCTGCTCGCCATCGGAGGCGGAATCTACCTCATGGCAAGCGGGGCGAAACGGTTGTTCGGGAAATAGGCTCCTGCAGGCGGCAGGCGTCCTGCAGGCGACACCCCTGTCGAAAGACGCGCCTATCGGGTAACGGTTCCTCGGCGGGATCGACCAGCCGGCAACCCTACGTTACAATGCCACCATGAAACAATTAGCAAAACGCATACCTTGGTGGCTCGTCGTTCTCGTACTCGCCGCCATCCTGATCGCACTCGGCATCGCGCAGGGCGATTTTCAGGACACGCTGCGCAAGGCGGCGCTCGTCTGCTACGAATGCATCGGGATCGGATAGCCGATGGGTCCGATCGCGCGCTTCAAACGCTCTATCATCCAGCTGCTCGCCGCCCTGCTCTACAACCTCAACTTCGAGGGCTTCGCAACGGGCACCATCTACCAGGGAGACACGAAAGGCGTCTGCGTTCCCGGGCTCAACTGCTATTCATGCCCCGGCGCCATCGGGGCATGCCCCATCGGCTCGCTGCAAGCAGCGCTCGTCGCAAGCGACCAACGGCTTCCCCTCTACATCATCGGAACCATCCTCGCTTTCGGCGCGCTTCTCGGCCGCACGGTATGCGGTTGGCTCTGCCCGTTCGGCTTCATCCAAGACCTACTCGACAAGGTACCGCTTCCCAAAATCAGAAAGGGCGCCTGGAGCCGTGCGTTCTCCTGGGGCAAGTACGTCATCCTGTTCGGCCTCGTCATCGTTGCGCCGATTGTGCTCCTCAACGCTACGGGCATCGGCACGCCGGCGTTTTGCGCCTACCTCTGCCCCGCTGGCACCCTTGAAGCGGGCATTCCGCTCGTCGCCATGAACGAGGATCTTCGCTTCATGCTCGGAGCGCTGTTCGACTGGAAGGTCGGCGTACTTGTAGCGCTGCTCGCCGTCTCGCTGTTCGTCTACCGTCCGTTCTGCCGGTTTTTCTGCCCCCTCGGCGCGCTGTATTCGTTTTTCAACCGGTTCGCGCTTCTGCGCTACCGCGTCGACGAGGAGGCCTGCACCAGCTGCGGAGCATGTCTCGACGTATGCAAGGTCGATATTCGCAGGGTAAGCGATCGGGAGTGCATACAATGTGGAGCCTGCGTAACATCGTGCAAAACGAGCGCCATCCGATTCTCGCTTCGTGATATGCTAGCAAACAACTTACATATAGACGGCTCTCGACGCGACGATGCGCCGTCCGAACGCGAGGAGCAGAGATCATGATACGTACCGCACGCTCGAATGCGCACCGAGCCCTTGGGCTCGTTCTTGCGCTCGCCCTTTCGCTCGCCGCACTGGCTGGCTGCTCGGCGCCGGCCGCCGAAACGGATCGGGGTTCCGCAGGATCAAGCGGTTCGGCAAACGAGAACGGCTCTGCGCAGGCTCAGAAAAAGGCCAAGGTCGAGGAAGGCGTCGAAGCGCCCGATTTCGAGTTCGAAACCATGGACGGGCAAACCGCCGAACTCTCCGACTACCGGGGAAAGGTGGTCGTACTCACCTTCTGGGCAACTTGGTGCGGATACTGCATGCGCGATATGCCGGAGCTCGATAAGATCGATCAAGCTTTCGACAGCGTGCAGATCGTCGCCATCAACCGCGGCGATCGCAATGCCGATGCCCAGGCCAAAGCGGAAGAACTCGGATACGATTTCGCCTGGGGACTCGACGAAGACGGCGCGATAGAGGCGCTCTACCCCGCAAGCGGCATCCCCTACACCGTCGTCATCGACGAGAACGGCGTCGTGTCGACCGTGTTTGCGGGAAGCGCACAGGACATGTACTCGTATCTCGAGATGGCGGTCACCAAAGCCGGAGCTTAGCGAGCCGAGTAAAGCGCGTATCCGTATGCAGAAAGGCCGCCGACATGCGATCGGCGGCCTTTCGTCTGGCTGCTTATCGAGGCGCTTGCCCCGCCCAGCCGCTTACAACGACGAGATGATGCGGCGGGTACGCACCTCCACCTCGGCCTTTGCGCGCTCCACGTCGATGGTTTTCCATTCGCCGTCGCGATAGAGCACCTCGCCGTCGACCATCGTCAGGCACACGTCGCCGCCGTGCCCGGCGAACACGAGGTTGTTGAGATAATCGGTCGAGGGGCACCACGAGGGTCCGCTCGCGTCGAGCACGGCCAGATCGGCCTTCGCGCCGATCGCGATCCGGCCGCAATCCTCGCGCCCCTGGGAAAGAGCGCCCATGCGCGTTGCCGCCCGCATCGCCGCAGCGGGCGACACGGCGGTCGGATCGAGGCTTGCACCCTTCTGGGTAAGCGCGAACACGTAGAGATCCTGGTACAGGTCGTGGTTGTTGTTCGATGCGACGCCGTCGGTGCCGAGCGCCACGTTCACGCCCCGCTCCAGCATGCGGACGATCGGCGCGAAGCCGCTCCCGAGCTTCATATTCGAAACCGGGTTCGCAGCCACGAACACGCCGCGTTCGGCAAGGATGTCGATGTCGCCCTCGTCAACCCATACGCAGTGCGCCGCAGTCACGGGAACGTCGAACACACCGAGGCTGTCGAAATAGCGCACGGGCGTCAAGCCGCCATGACGTTCTTTGCATTCCTCGTGCTCCGATTTCGTCTCCGAAACGTGCACGTGGATGCCGAGGCCCTTCTCTTTCGCGATGCGCGCGATGTCGGCTGCGACGGTGGGGGTCGAGAGATATTCGGAATGGATGTTGTAATCGATGCGAATGCGTCCGTCGGCACTGCCGTGAAACTCGCGGACGAGCTCTTCGTTGACCGCGCAATCGGGATATTCGGCATACGGCTTATCCTCGAAGGCGATAAGACCCTCGCACGAGTTCATCTTCATGCCGCACTCCGTGACCGCCCGGATGCGCTCGCGGGAATGGTAGTACATATCGGAAAAGCTCACCGTGCCGTAACGGAGCATCTCGGCGCAGGCGAGCATCGTCGCCCAATAGGCGTCCTCACCGCTGATCTTCGCCTCGAAGGGAAACACCCGGTCGTTCAGCCACGTTTGCAACGGCAGGTTCTCGGCGTAGCCGCGCAAGAGCGTCATGGGCGCATGGGCATGGGCGTTGTACATGCCGCAAACGAGCAGCTTCTCGTCGCCGTCGTACACCTCGCCGTACCGTGCTGCTTCCGCAGGCGACGGCGCTTCGGCGCCGATGTATTCGATGCGCCCATCGATAACGCCGACCCACCGGTTCGTCTGCACCTCGAAGTGCTCGTCGAGTATCGCGATATCGGAAAACAACATGGGCAACTCCTTATCTCGTTTCGCGGGCCGTCGCGCCCGCAAGCCAGTACTATATCACTCTCGAGCGTCCGTCTTGCTCAACGGCGCGGTGCGCCGCCTTCAGGCGAAAGCCCGAAGAACTCCCGTTCGACGAACGAGAGAAACGGATCGCCGAGATACGATTCCACCTTGCCGAGCGTATAGGCGTCGGCTACCGATCGCTCGCCGCTCCGATGCTGGGCGTAGGCCATCGCACACCAGGTAAGCCCGCGCAAACAGGTAATCGTCAGGTAAGCGGCCGTGCGATCGCGAAGCGAGGCAAGCGAAAAGCGTCCCGCAACCGCGTGTTCGTACGCCTCGATGAAACGATCGACGTCGCGGGCATCGAGCACCGTTTCGGTTTTCCAAAACGTCGTCGTCGGCGCAAGGAAGTGCGCGAGATCCTGCTCGACCTCGCCCGCCACGGGTTTTTCCCAATCCACCAGATAGCTTGTGCCCCGTTCGTTGATCAGGAAATTGCGGGAGTTGAGCTCGGTGCTCACGATATGGCGGTGCGCGGGAACGCGGGGCTCGCATGCAACCTTCCGCGCATGTGCGAACAGGCGGTCGATGCGGTCCAGCGTCGTGCGGTCCGCCCCCGCCCAGCGACGATAAACGCGAAACATCGCCTCGCATTCGTCGATGACGGCTCCCAGGGGATCATCGGGCGCGACGAGACCGTGGCCGTCCGACAGCGCCACGGCATGCACATCGGCGAGTACTTCGGCGGCAACGTCCAAATCGGCATCGTAAGACAGCGGGCGGCCGTCGAGCCATTCCTCAACGAGCACGCCCTTGCCGAAATACGACTTCGACGAATCGACGAACAGAACGCGCGGCGTCCGGCCGCTCGGTTCGAGCAGCGTCAGGGCGTGGGCCTCGTAGCCGATCTGATCGTCGAGATGCATCTGCGATCCGAGGTTGACGCGGAACAGGAGCTTTCTTCCCGTAACGGGATGGACGAAAGAGAAGTTCGCGTTGTACTCGCCCCGCGCAAGCGGCCGCACTTCGATCGGCGCGCGCTCGGGCAGATCGAGTGCCGTGCGAGCAGCGGTGTTCCGAACGAGGTACGCTTCAACCTCACGCGGATCGAGGCCGTCGGGCGAAGCCGGCGCCCCGCACGTTTCCGATGCGCCGAGCGCCGCATCGACGCAAGTCCGCTTCGCTTGACGGCTCGCCGTCTCATCGATCGCCATCGTCGCCACCTCTTCCCGGATACACGAACACGCCCGCCTCGTCGAACGCCACACCGACAAGGCAGCCGGCGGAAATCGGCGACGACGAGGGAACGGTCAGCGTCTGGTCCCCAAGGTCGATTCGAACCAGATGCGTCGAGCCGCGGTACACGCAGCACCGGACCGAGAAGACCGGCGGCATGCCCTCGTCGATGAAGGCGGCGTTCTGCCGTATCACCGCCGTCGCAGAGCCGCACCGCACGCCTTGCGCCGGAAGGCTCAAGGGCCCCGCGGAGAAGACACCGCCCTCAACTGCACCCGCGATCGTCGAGCAACCGCCGAAGCATGCGGCAATCTCGCTTGTCGCCGGATGCTCGAACAACTCGTCAGGCATGCCCTGCTGTTCGACCCTGCCCCCGCTGAGGTACACGATGCGGTCGGACATCTCTATGGCCTCGATCGCATCGTGGGTCACCATGATGGTCGTCATGCCGAATTCGCGGTGGAGTTTCAGCACCAGCGAGCGCATGTCGTCGCGCAGGTGCTCGTCGAGCCCCGAGAAAGGCTCGTCGAGCAACAGCACCTGCGGCGTTGCCGCAAGGGCGCGCGCCAAAGCAACGCGCTGCTGCTGTCCGCCGGAAAGGCTCGACACCTCGCGCTTTCCGAATCCGTCCAGTTGCACGTGGGAGAGAAGCTCACGTGCCCGATCGAGGCGCGCTGGTTTTTTCATGCCGCGCATCTTGCAGGGAAACGCAACGTTTTCCTCGACGTTCATGTTGGGAAACAGCCTCATGTCCTGGAACACGTAGCCGACATTGCGCTTGTGCGCCGCAACTCCGTCGATCGCGCGTCCATCGAAGGACACCGAGCCGCCGTCCTGCACGAGAATGCCCGCGATTATCTTGAGAAGCGTTGATTTGCCGGCGCCCGAAGCCCCGAGCAGCGAAAGAAATTCCCGATCGTGCGCCTCGAACGACACGCTATCGAGTACACGTTTGGCGGGTTTCGTTCCCAAATCGATCGTTATGTCGGACACCGTTAGTCTCATACGGACGGGCAACTCCTTNCCCTTCTTCGCATGCCGCCCGGCAGCCGAAACCCGTTTTGCCCCGACGCAACCGACGATGCCATGCGCTTCCCAAATAGCTTGTTTTAGTCTATTATAAGATTATATCTATTAGTTGGTAGTTGCAAGCCTATTTCTGCAAACGGAGGTTTCATGGATCAGCCGCACGGTGCCGCAAAGCGCATTATCTTCGATTCCGATACGACCATGGGCCTCGCCGACTGCGATGTCGATGACGGGTTGGCCATTCTGTTCGCGATGGGGTGCATTGCAACGGGAGCACCCGTCTCGATCGAGGGCATATGCGCAAGCTACGGAAACAACACGCTCGAAGCAGTGTACGCGAACACCCTCGAGATCGCCGACGCGTTCGGACTGAACGCGCCTATTCTTAAGGGCGCCGCGGACAAAGAGCACCCCGACTCCGAAGCCGCCCGGTTCATCGTCGATGCTGCGCACGCAAACCCCGGCGAGCTTTCACTGGCCGTTACAGGTTCGACCACCAACCTCAAAGGCGCCCTTGCCATCGATCCCGACGTGCTCTCGCTCTATCGCGAAGTCGTGCTCATGGGAGGCATAACCCGTACGCTCGTCTTCAACGGCACCATCATGGACGAGCTGAACCTCTCGTGTGATGCACAGGCTACCGAGATGATCTTCGATGCAGGCAGGCGCGGTGCCGCCATCGTCGTGGCAACCGCGAACAACTGCCTGCCCGCCTCGTTCAAACGAACGGATTTCCTCGCCCGCATAGACTCCGGCACAGAAGGCGGCGGCACGGTCCGAAACCTATGCGCATCGTGGTTCGACACGATGAAACGCTGGTACGGGCTCGATGAGTTCTGCTGCTGGGATGTACTCGTACCCGCCTATATCCTCATGCCCGCCCTGTTCGAAGATTGCCCGTTCGATGTCGTACTCGACCCCCGGCTTCTTTCGGCAGGGTTTCTCGAGCCCGCCTTCCCCGGAGCCCCCGCAGCGCGCATCAACGCACCCCGCATCGCCGATGCGCAAAGGTTCTGCGAAGAAACCTACCGCCTGTGGGAAGCGGCCATCGCCACAATAGATGGCTGAAAGCGGTTCGACCGGCAAACTTTGTGATACCATACCGCGTGTTACAAGATAGAGCTTGCGCGCCGAGCTGCAAGACGAGAAGCGCGCAGCCTGGTTAGGCAGCGCCCGGGTTCGGGCGAAAGAAAGAGGGAAGAGCAATGGCAGAAGAATGCACACACGAATGCTCTGGCTGCGGGGTGTCCGATTGCGGGGATCGCAGCCAGCCGGTCGACCACACGCTCAAACCGAACGACCAATCGACGATCAAGCACGTCATCGGCGTTGTTTCGGGTAAGGGCGGCGTCGGCAAATCGCTCGTTACGAGCCTGCTCGCAAGCAGCATGCAGAAAAAGGGGTTCAAGGTCGGCATCCTCGACGCCGACGTGACGGGTCCGTCCATCCCCAAGACGTTCGGCATCACCAATCCGCTTTCCGCCGATGCGAACGGCATCCTGCCGGCGCAGACGCAGAGCGGCATCAAGGTGATCTCGACCAACTTGATGCTCCCCGAAGACGATATGCCCGTCGCATGGCGCGGCCCGGTCGTCTCCAACGCGGTTCGCCAATTCTTCAACGAGGTGAACTGGGGCGAAATCGATTACCTGTTCGTCGACATGCCTCCGGGAACGTCCGACGTTCTGCTCACGGTGTTCCAATCGCTGCCCGTCGACGGCATCGTCACCGTGTCGGCTCCCCAGGAGCTCGTTGCGATGATCGTCGGCAAAGCGGTGAACATGGCCAAGAGCATGGAGGTCCCGGTTCTCGGTCTCGTGGAGAACATGGCGTACTTCACCTGCCCCGATTGCGGCAAGAAGCACCATATCTTCGGTGATCCCCAAGGCAAAGAAGTCGCCGAGCGCTACGAGATTCCGGCGTATGCCACCCTTCCCATCGACCCCGAGTTCGCGCGCCTGTGCGACGCGGGCAAAGTCGAGGAATACGATGTCGCCGATGCCCTCGACCCGATTGTCGAACAGATCGAAAAAGCCGAATGGAAGGCCGAATAGGCCGAACCGATCGCGCAGCGCGCAACGAAGCTGCAGCCACGTACAACCACAGGTGTAGCCCATGCGGTTCTCGAAGCTGACCGCATGGGCTTTTTTGGTTTCTTTGCTTGAAATAACGTCCATCGGTTACTATGAACCAAACACGTTTACATCGCCCGGGAAAACCTCCCGGGGCGTTCTTTGCCTGCGAGGAGCCGGACCCATGAACCACGACACCGGAACGCTCGACGAACACCGTCCGAGAAGAGATCTCAGCCGCCGCGCCTTCTTGGGGCTCGGGGCCGCCGCAGCCGTCACCGCAGGCGCAGGCCTCGCCNTGATGGTATCGACCTGCGTATCGCCCATGGCAGTGAGCACGGTCTGGTGCGTCTCCTCGCTGCGGCTGATGCGTACCGTCGGATCGTTCTCGGCTACACGGGCGAGCGCGGTTCCGAGCTTATCCTCATCCTTCTTGTTGGCGGCCTCGATGGCCACGGGGTACTGCGGCGTAGGCATGGGCAGCGGATCGATGGCCAGATCGCCCGATTTGGAAAGGGTATCGCCGGTTTTCGCGTCGGTGAGTTTCGGGACGACGATGATGTCGCCCGCCTTCGCGCTTTTCACGTCGTTGGATTCCTTGCCCATCATGACGTAGAGGTGGCCGAGGCGGTCCTTCTTGCCCGTGCGGGAATTGATGAGTTCCATGCCCGGTTCGAGGACGCCCGAAATGACCTTGACGAAGCTCATGCGGCCCACATAGGGATCCGACAGCGTCTTGAACACGAAGCACGCGGGCTCGCCCGCCTCGTCGATGAACGTCTCTTCCCCGTTGGCCAAACGGAAGCGCCCGTGAGCGCGCGGCGAGGGGAAGTAGGTGGCTATATCCTCCATGAGGCCCTGTATGCCCTGCTTGATGATCGTCGATCCCACGAACACGGGGATGAACAGCTCCTGCGCGATCGCCTTGTCGAGCAGATCTTCAAGCTCGCCCTGGGTCAGCTGCTCCTCGCCGTCGAGGTACTTCATCATGAGTTCGTCGTCGGCCTCGGCCACGAGATCGCAGAGCTTGTCGCGCGCGACGATGGCGGCATCGGCGTACTCGTCGGGGATATCGACCACGTGCTCGCTCTCGCCTTCGAAGTAGCGCGCCTTCATGCGGATGACATCGATGACGCCCTTGAAATCGGCGTCGACGCCCATGGGGATGGTAACCGCGCCCAAACGCGATCCGAAGCGCGCATGGAGCGTCGCCATGGCCGAATCGAAGTTCGCGTGCTCGCGGTCGATATGGTTGATGAAAACGGCACGCGACAGGCGCATATCCTCGGCCTCGTACCACAGCTTGGTGGTCATAACCTGCGGTCCGGCAACGGCATCGACGACGAACAGGGCCATTTCGGCCGCCTGCATGGTCGCGAGCGTATCGCCTACGAAGTCGGGGTGCCCGGACGTGTCGAGCACGTTGATCTTGAAGTCTTTGTAGGGAATGGGGGCGATCGATGTGCCGATCGTGAACTTGCGCTTGATTTCCTCGTCGTCGTAATCGAGGTAGGATTTCCCATCGTGAGTCGTGCCCATGCGGGGCGTTTTGCCGGAGACGTGCAGCATCGCTTCTGCAAGAGAAGTCTTGCCAGCGCCGTCTTGCCCCACAAGCACAATGTTGCGCACGTGTTCGGTAGCAGGAGCTGCCATAATGACCACCAACTTTCCTGTTGCGTGGCCCGCGCCTTTTGTTTATTCCCAAGGCGCGAACCACTGTCGAGCCTTACACAAACAAAGCAACCTGGAAGTACAAAAACAGTACGGCACCTAGTGTAACCCAAATGAGGCCTTCGACAAGCGAGAATGCCGTGCGAACCGCAAGCAAATCACGGCCGGCCGAAGCGGTGCGCGCGGCTGCCGCTCGAGTACGCCGAAACGCCTTGCGACGTCCGCGCCAGCAAGCGCGTTCCCAAATCCAGAGCCTGCCGTCAAGCCATCGTCGACATGCGTCCGCCCGAAGCTTCAGATCGCAGATTCGCACCGGACGCCGGGAATCGAAACCGGCATGTTCCCGTGGGGACTCCTCTGCTGCAAAAACCCTGCGAGGGCATGCCTAAGGCGGTTTAACGGCGGAGACCCCTTTTCATGTATGAGATTTCATGTATGAGATTTACGATTGTGAACCCGGAAAGGTAAGAAGCGCCAATGTTGACCTGTGTTTTCATGCATCTGCATAGAATTATCTCCCTAAAATCAGACTTTTTGGGTTCACAATCGCAAATCTCATGCACTCCGAGGCTTTTCGGCGTTGATCCACCGTTGACGGAACCTCCGTTTCGGGACGGCGAAAAGGGATCCCGCTCTATGACGCGACCGTCGACGGGACCGAAAACGCCCCGATACGGAACGTTGAAGCCCTTACGAAACCGCGCGTTGCGGTTCGGGGCCGCCACGCTGCTCGGCGGGTAGGGCAGACGGTCTCGATCAGGTTTATGGGCTTTTCTTTACCAGAAGATGACAGCGCAGATCGGAGACCCGAACTGCACCGCCTCATCCGTATAATCGTTAAGTAAAACGGACTGGAAACGAGGCAGCCATGGAACGCAACGACATCATCGACGTCACCCCCGTCGACCAATCCCACGAACAGGCAAAAGCCCAAAACGATCCGGCGCGCAAACAGCCTGCGGGGTCTGCGAACCGGACCGGCAAGCCCTACTATACGTTCGACGGCACCTCCTGGCACGCTGAAGCGAACGGAGCGCCGACAGGCAACAGCGCCGGGCCCGCAGTGCCCGTGAACGCCCACGTGATCGATGCGGGAGGCTCCCCCGAAAACGGGCAGCCCAAAAGCCTGTCNCGGAAATCGGCGACGACGAGGGAACGGTCAGCGTCTGGTCCCCAAGGTCGATTCGAACCAGATGCGTCGAGCCGCGGTACACGCAGCACCGGACCGAGAAGACCGGCGGCATGCCCTCGTCGATGAAGGCGGCGTTCTGCCGTATCACCGCCGTCGCAGAGCCGCACCGCACGCCTTGCGCCGGAAGGCTCAAGGGCCCCGCGGAGAAGACACCGCCCTCAACTGCACCCGCGATCGTCGAGCAACCGCCGAAGCATGCGGCAATCTCGCTTGTCGCCGGATGCTCGAACAACTCGTCAGGCATGCCCTGCTGTTCGACCCTGCCCCCGCTGAGGTACACGATGCGGTCGGACATCTCTATGGCCTCGATCGCATCGTGGGTCACCATGATGGTCGTCATGCCGAATTCGCGGTGGAGTTTCAGCACCAGCGAGCGCATGTCGTCGCGCAGGTGCTCGTCGAGCCCCGAGAAAGGCTCGTCGAGCAACAGCACCTGCGGCGTTGCCGCAAGGGCGCGCGCCAAAGCAACGCGCTGCTGCTGTCCGCCGGAAAGGCTCGACACCTCGCGCTTTCCGAATCCGTCCAGTTGCACGTGGGAGAGAAGCTCACGTGCCCGATCGAGGCGCGCTGGTTTTTTCATGCCGCGCATCTTGCAGGGAAACGCAACGTTTTCCTCGACGTTCATGTTGGGAAACAGCCTCATGTCCTGGAACACGTAGCCGACATTGCGCTTGTGCGCCGCAACTCCGTCGATCGCGCGTCCATCGAAGGACACCGAGCCGCCGTCCTGCACGAGAATGCCCGCGATTATCTTGAGAAGCGTTGATTTGCCGGCGCCCGAAGCCCCGAGCAGCGAAAGAAATTCCCGATCGTGCGCCTCGAACGACACGCTATCGAGTACACGTTTGGCGGGTTTCGTTCCCAAATCGATCGTTATGTCGGACACCGTTAGTCTCATACGGACGGGCAACTCCTTCTCATCGCAGCTTCGGTCAATCGGTAAAGTACTCGGTCTTGGCGGACGCAAACCGCTTGAGCAGCAGCTCGAACAGGAAGAACACGCCGAGCGTCACCGCCATGAAGAGGACACCGTACGCGCTTGCTATCGTGCGGTCGCCGCTCGCCAAGTAGGGAAACATCACGAGCGCGAACGTCTTCACCGTGCCGCCGCCCACTAAAAGCGTCAGGAAGTACTGCGAAAACGACGTGATGTAGGAAAGCGAAGCCGCCGAGAGCAAGCCGGGAAGCAGCAACGGAATCTGCACCTCGAAGAGAGCCCTCACAGGACCCGCCCCCGATACGCGCGCCTGCTGCTCGAGTTTTTCGCCCGCAGCCGCGGTAACTTCGCTCATGATGGTGATCGCATAAGGAAGCGCAACGATGGTATGCGCGAGCACAACGCCGAAAACCGTATTCGCGAGGCCCGCGTGGATGAAGACAACCTGTACGCCCATGGCGAACACCGTCGCCGGGATGAGAAACGGCAGCACGGTCGAAAAGCGGAACAACTCCTTGCCGAAGAAGCGGTACGAAACGAGCGCGCGGGCCGCCATGGCTGCAACAACCGTCGAGAGCGCCGCTACCGCAAGCGATATGCCGACGCTCACCGCAAGAACCTCGCCCAGATCGCGCGACGTTACGAACAGCTCGACGATGCCCCGATCCGAGAATGTCTGCGGAAGCAGCTCGGGCCATGGCCACGAACTCGTGAACGCCCATACCGCAACGACGGCAAGGGGGACGAGAACGCAAACAAGGTGCAGAGCCACGAACAGTTTTGCAGCACGTTTTCCACCCATCAGCGTCTCCTTTCGCGCTGCAGCACGATGAAGTACACGATGGCGAGAACCGTACAGATGAGCACCATGATGCCGTTGATGGCCATAGCGTAAGAGCGGTTCAGGATATCGGGATTCTGGAATTCCAGGTAAGCGAGAACAGGTATCGCCTTCGGCAGAGTCGGACCGAGCAGAAACGGAACCTCGTACGAGCCGAACGAGAAGGCGAACACGATGAGAAACGCCTTGACAAGCGCCCCTTTGCACAGGGGCAGCGTAACGGAGAAAAAGCTCCTCAGGGCCGATGCCCCGAGCGTAAGAGCCGCCTCGCCGTAGCGGTCGGACACGTTCGCCATGATGGCGATAGTGCAAAACGCGACGAAGGGTATCTCCTTCCAGAGGTAGACGAGGACGATGCCCCATCCGCTCGGATCCCCCACGACCGAGGGAAACGCCCCGATCCCGTCGATGAGGCCGAGTGCGTACAGTGCGCGGGGGACGAGTCCCGTACCCGCGAACAGCGAAACCACGAACAGCACGACAAGGGTGTGCGCGGTCATGAGCGGTATGCTGATGCCGACGGCCTGCAGCGCACGCGACGCCGACAAGCGCGTCAGCGCCGCAGACAGCACAATGCCCCCCACAACGGCGAGCGCCGACGACACCGCCGAGATATAGAGACTGAACCCGAGCGAAGCCGTAAAATCAGCGCGTCCGAACGCTTCGAGGTAGTATTGCAGCGTGAACTCGGTCTTGCCGAGAAACGGCATGATCCCGAACCCTTGGAGCACGCCGTTCACCACGCCATATATGAAAACGAGGACGAGGACGACCGTGGGAGCGATAAGCGCGTACGGGGCCAATGCGCCCTTGATCTTACGCCCTCGCAACGACATTGCGCATTCACCTCCCGCCCGCCTTCAACAACCGATACGGTGCCGCCGACGTTCCATCGACGCAACCAGCGGGCAGCACCTCGCGCCGCCCGGGCCGCAAGCGGCACCGTACCAGTATAACGGCAACGCTACTTGCCGATAACCTCGTCGAGCCACAGCTGCTCGATTATCGGAATCACCGGGCCGGCGGCCTCGACGATGCGATGGTCCAAAAGCTCGTCGATGGGAAGCTGCGTCACGCCGAGCGGCACGTCTTCGAACGCGGCGCGATCGGCCTCGGAAAGCTTGCCCATGTCGAGCACACTGATATTCGCAAGCTCCTCGTATTGAGAGAGTTGCATCTCCGGGGAGATCACCTCGTTGATGGCCACGAGCGCGGCCGCTTTGTTGGTTGCGTTCTTGGCGATCGCCATGAAGTTCGAGTTGCCCACCGTACCGGTTTCGAAGATGAACGAGCGGGTTGTTTCGGGCAGCGTGCCGTTCTTCACGAGCGCCTCGGGAGCACCGTAGCCCATGTTCATCACAAGCTCGCCGTCTGCGTACATCGTGTCCACCGTAGCGGCGTCGGCCGGAAACGTCGCTCCCCCTTTCCAGAGGAAGGGATTGAGCGAGCGGAGGTATTCGAGACCCGGTTCGATGACGGCCTTGACCGATTCGGTCGTGGGGTTCTCCATCGAGGAAAGCTTCTCGAACTCGTCTTTTCCAACGACGCCCGCGATGAGACACGAGATGAACGCCGTACCGGCGAAATCGCCCGGTTCGGGATAGGTAACCCGGCCCTGATGCTCTTGGCAAAACGCAAGAAACTCGTCGGGGTTCTTCGGCGTGCTCTTCACCTTCGCAGAATCGACCCACATCTGCATCTGAGCTTTGCCGTAGGGCGCTTCGTACCCCTCGACTGGGGAGCCGAAATCGTAGAGCACCTCGTTGCTTTCGGAGTCGATGTAGTCGTTGAAGTTGGGCAGGTAGTGCGTGAACGGCCCCCACAGATACCCGTTTTCCTTGGTTGAATAGAAATTCTCGCCGTTGATCCAGATGTAATCGATGCTGCCCGCCTCGACACCCGCCTGCATTTCGCCCGAAAGCTTCGTGAGGATGTCGTTGATATCCATGCCGACCAGATTCAAGGTGACATCGTACTTTTCCTTGAGCGCAGGAGCGAGCACCGTGGTGATCCACGTATTGCGCGGCTCCGATCCTCCCCATCCGTACCACGAAACCGTCTGGCCCTTCGCCGCTTCGAGAACCGCATCCCAGTTCGCGTAATCGACCTCGCCCGCAGCGTCGCCGCCCGACGCAGCTTCGCCGTCGGAAGCGTTCGAGCAGCCTGCGAGCGCCGACCCGAGCAGCATCGTCGCTGCAGCCGTCGAAGCAACCGCCACGAACCGGCGGCGCGTCATCGCCCTCGGCAGCTCGCTTGCAGCCGCACCGTCTGCCCCGTCGTTTCCTTTTCGCGCTTCGCTGATCGCCATGTATGCTCCCTTCTTCGCATGCCGCCCGGCAGCCGAAACCCGTTTTGCCCCGACGCAACCGACGATGCCATGCGCTTCCCAAATAGCTTGTTTTAGTCTATTATAAGATTATATCTATTAGTTGGTAGTTGCAAGCCTATTTCTGCAAACGGAGGTTTCATGGATCAGCCGCACGGTGCCGCAAAGCGCATTATCTTCGATTCCGATACGACCATGGGCCTCGCCGACTGCGATGTCGATGACGGGTTGGCCATTCTGTTCGCGATGGGGTGCATTGCAACGGGAGCACCCGTCTCGATCGAGGGCATATGCGCAAGCTACGGAAACAACACGCTCGAAGCAGTGTACGCGAACACCCTCGAGATCGCCGACGNGGAAACCATCGAGGCCGACATCGTCATCATCGGCGCAGGCCTCTCGGGCCTGTGCGCCGCCCGCGCCGCTGTCGAAAACGGCGCAGAGAGAATCGTCGTCGTCGAGAAGGCGGATTCCTACCAGTGCCGCTCGAACCAAGTAGGCACGGTGGGCGGTCAGGTTCAAGAGTCGCTCGAGATCAGCGTAGACGGCAAAAAGGTAGTCTCGCAGCTCATGAAAGAATGCGGCTACCGCCCCAACCAACGCCTGCTCAACCTTTGGGCGAACCATTCGGGAGAAGCGCTCGATTGGTTCCTCGAACCCTGCGAGGGAAGCTACGTCCTCGAGGCCGAAAGCGATCCGTACGACGGGGAGAGCCTTTCGGTCAGAAAGCTCCATTGGCCGCATCCCGAAACGGCGAACACGCAGGACGACTACTACCCCGTTTTCGATACCTGCCAGGCTCTGCTGCCCGATCTCGCCCCGTACCTGAAAGAAACGTATAGGATCTGCGTCGACGCGGGCGTCGAGTTCAGGTTCTCGACCTGGGCTCGACAGCTCGTGCGCGCCGACGACGGGAAGGGCCGCGTCGAATCCGTCATCATCATGGGAGTCGACGAGGGCTACCGCAAGATCACCGCGTCAAAGGCCATCCTCTTGGCCACAGGCGATTATTCGGGCAACGCCGAGATGATGCAGTACTACGTGCGGTGGGCAACCCGCTTTCAGAGCATATTCCCCAACGTCGACGCGAAGGGCAACAAGACCAATACCGGCGACGGGCAGCGAATGGGCATGTGGATCGGCGCGAAGATGGAGGCGGGACCCCACGCCCCGATGACGCATCACCTCGGCGGGCCGCTCGGCGTCGACGGTTTTTTGCTCGTCGACATGTACGGCGACCGTTTCATGAACGAAGATGTGGGCGGTCAGTGGCTGCAGAACCAGATATCGCGCCTTCCGGGAAAGAAGGCGTGGCAGGTGTTCGATTCGCGCTGGCCCGAGCAGATCGGCTCCATGGACACCGGGCACGGCAACGTGAACTGGTACGTGGAAGACGCAGCCGACGTACCGAACGGATCGTACGGCAAGAACGCCTACATTGCGAGCAAGGATAACGAGGATGGCAACACCCCGGGGTTCGACTCGTACTTCGCGGAGGGCGCCGATGGCGTTTTCGCCAACACCATCGAGGAGCTCGCCATCCGCATGAGCGTCGATCCCGATGCGCTGCAGAGCACGATCGACCGGTACAACGAACTCGCCGAAACCGGTGTCGACGAGGATTTCGACAAGCGGGCCGATCGCCTTTTCCCCGTCATCGAACCGCCGTTCTACGCGTACCCGATGACCGATACCGTACTGCTTGTATGCATGGGCGGTCTCGTCACCAATGTGAACTTCCAGGTGATCAACGCCGAGGACGACTCGCTCATCGAGGGTCTCTACGCCGTCGGCAACTGCCAAGGGGGCAGATTCCTCGTCGATTACCCGCTTGCCGCCCCCGGCATAAGCCACGGCATGGCCATCACTCACGGCAAACTTGTCGGAGAACTGTTGGCCGGAGGCTCCGCGAAAAAGAAGCCGTCGGGCGCAACGGAGACCGAGAACCAGACGACCGAGAACCAGGCGGAAGCAGTCGAGGGAATCGATGCGAAACCGGCCGCCGAGGGAGACGAAACGGAAGCCGAATAGGAGCACGGCGTTTACGGGTGGATGTCGAAGTAGCCCGTCTGCTTGCGAACCTGCCATGCGCACACGGCAAGCGAGATGATGAACAGGCCGCTCACCAGACTGCTCGGATCGAGCGCCCCCCGGGAAAGGCTGCTCGCAAGGGCCCATGCCGTCACTACGGCATCGACGAGCGCAATCCAGAAGAACAACGTGATCTTAGGCGGATTCTTCGCCCCCCGAATGCCGAGCAGAGCCACGACAACGTTGATGACGGCGCCCACCATGGCCGATACGCCGAGAAACTTCGCGAAGAACTGCGCATCGATGTCGGCACCCAGCCCCTCGATGCCCTTCAGCAGGTCGGACGGTACGAACCCCGAGAACACCACAAGAAGTATGCCGAACACCACTTCGAGGGCCGCCCACACGAGAAGAACGATGCACAGACGGCGCAACCACACCTGCCACGGGGTCATCGGCTTCCCGTCGGTTCCGACGGGAACCTTTTTTTCTCTGGTCATCGCTTCCGTCCAATTCATGCCTACGCGCCGAGGCTTTCCAACGGCTATAGGGCAGCTCATCTATAATAGATTCCATTGTATCCTATTTTTAGAAAGCTCCAGGCGCTTCGGGTAGCTTCGGGAGCTTTCTCGCCTCGGCGGCGTATTCGGTTCTGCAACGTGATCTGCAGTATTGGATATCGCTTGGATTTTCGGGAGCGCAGCCGAATGCTTCACAAACCATATAGAAATTAGGGCTTGACCGAAGCCCTGAGTCAGGTATACTAAATCTCGCACTTTTTACGGGGCCTTAGCTCAGCTGGGAGAGCGCATGGCTGGCAGCCATGAGGTCAGGGGTTCGATCCCCCTAGGCTCCACCATACACAGCACAAGCCGGACGATCGTCCGGCTTGTTTTATAGTGGGCAGAACGTCGCCTACGTCTCGTAGATGCACTCCCCGAGCAAACGGAAGTCGTAGCCGACCATGCTCGCAAGACCCTGCTTGAAAGCAGTGCTTCGCAAGTTCGCCTGCACCGTACGCAGCAGGCGCTCGGTCGAGGGCTTCTTGGCAACCACGAGTACGAGCTGCTCGGTCTGCAGGGGCAGATAGTCGAGACCCCTCACCTGATGAAACACCTTCTCGGTTCCCACCCCCACGTCGGCATCCTTGCGCGCGATGAGGGAACCCTGCACGAGCGCCGACGAAACCTCCCGATCGTATCCGGGAATGGTCTTCGGATCGGCCTCCATGATGCGCAAACGCTCGTCGAGCAGCACGCGCGCCGCCGCTCCCCGCTCGCGGTTTGCGAGCACCGCTCCCGAATGGAGCAGATCGCCCCATGAGCGCAGGTTGAGCGGGTTGCCCCGCTGCACGAGCAGCCCCTGCGTGTAGTACGCCATCTGAAACACCTTCACAGGCATACCGGGCAGCAACCGCTTGATATAAGGGAGGTTGCAGGTTTCGCTCGAGCTGTCCCAGAGGCTTACCGCAGCTGCATCGAGATATCCGAAGTAGAGATCGACGAGCGCTTGGTAGCTGTTCTGGTAGCTTCGCAGCACGTACACGCCCGATTCGGCCAAACACGTCGAAAGCCCGTCGACCATGGCATCCGAGCCGCCGAGGAGAAACGCGTCGGCAGCCGCGCGCGGTATGCGCTTGCCGATGCCGGACACGGGAGGCACCCAGACCCCGTCGATCGGGTTCGAAGCCGCATCTTGGGCGATCTTGGGCTTCGGCGGCGCCTGTTTCGACTGCGCGATATAGGCCTGCACGTCATCGAGCGTGAACCGAAGCTTCCTGCCCACCTTGTACGACGAGATCCTACCTTCCTTGGCGAGGCTGTATACGGTGTTCTTGCTCACGTCGAGCATCTGCGCAACGTCGTCTGCAGCCAAAGCCTTCTGCTTGAACTCCATGGCCTCCCTTTCTATTCTCGTTCTAGTATATTACGGTTTTGTGCGAAATGAAACGAAACAGGGCGGATTCCCAACGATTTTGCAACGTCGATTGCATTGCCGCCGGGAATCCGTAGAGTGGCAGGTGTCATCGGAAAACGGTCGCCGCGCAATGCGACGGTCCACAGAAAAGGAGATCAGCATGAAGATTTCGGCACGCAACCAGCTTGCAGGTACCGTATCCGCCGTCAAAGAAGGCGCCGTAAACGGAGTCGTCACCATCAAGGTCGGCGACGAGACCATCAAGAGCGACATCACCATGGAGGCCATCAAGGATCTCGGTCTCGCCGAAGGCAAAGAAGCCATCGCCATCATCAAGGCGTCCAACGTGCTCGTCGCCGCCGGCAGCGAGCGCATCGGAAGCATCTCCGCCCGCAATCAGTTCCCCGGAACCATCGTAAAGGTCGCCAAGGGTGCTGTGAACGGCCACGTATCCATCGAGATCACCGACGGCGCGAAGATCACCGCTTCGATCACCAATGAAGCCATCGACGACCTCGGTCTTGCCGAGGGCGCCGCTGCCGTCGCCATCGTGAAGGCGACCGACGTCCTCGTAGCCGTTAACTAGCAAAACAAGCCGGCAGGTTCGCGGCTATTCGCCAGCGGGCGGCAAAAGGGGGTTTGCAGGCTCTTCTGCAAACCCCCTTTTGCATGAAGGGATGCGGTCCGACGGCGGTTGAGGGAGCCGTACCGAGCCGAACCGCATCCGGTGCAGCTTCGAGTTACGAAACGCCCGTTATACCCACGTTCGGGCGATTCGCATACTGATTTTCGGGAGCATCCTCGCTACCCGGTACCGCAGGCGCCTCGTCTTCGGCGGTCAATTCGATCGAAACGATGTTGCGCGTGAAGTACTTCGCCGCCGTCGAATCGATCCAAAGCTGGTTCGTACCGCCGACCGAAGCCGAGAGGCCTTCGTCGTTGATCATGTACGACAAGATCGAGGTACGCGCCATAACGTAATCGAATGGAACCGACATCGAATAGCCGTCCTCCGAGGTGAGCGTAACCGTGTTCACGCCCGGCAGCGGCTGGGCGCGCTCGACGATGGTCGCAAGAGGCACCCCTGTGACCTCGGCGTTGATGACCGCCGCACCTCCCGGCGTGTTGGCCGCGCACGAGCAGCCCATGAGCGTCGTCTGCTCGCCGTCGGCCGCTAGCTCGCCGAGAGTCGCCGTGTACGCGTTCTCGACATCCCCCGATACGGTAAGGCTCCAATCGGCCGCCGCCGTTACCGTAAGCTCGGTCGTCGCATTGCAGAGGGCGTTTGCGGCTTTTTGGAACACCTCGGCTATCTTCCAGTTCGGAGTCACGACCGATTGCTGGTAGGAGAAGCCTCCGCTGACGTTCGGCACGTTGACGACCGGCGACTCCACCGTTGAGGACGTTCCCTCAACATGGCTCCAGGTTGCCCCTGACGCATCGGGCGCCGCCGCCTCGACCGTATCTCCGAAGGCAACAGCCCCGGGGGCAAGGAGCGTAACGCCCGCCGCCGCGCCCACGATCTTCGTTATTGCATGGTTCATGATTCCTCCTTCCTACTGAACGTTAAAGAACAGCTGAGACGGATCGGTGCTGACGGAACCGTCGGCGGCGACCGCCCTGACCTTGATCAGATACGAACCCGGGGCTTCCGGCGTATAGGTAAGCTTCCAATTGACCCACCGCATCGTATCGGTTTCGCCCAGATCGTACGTCGTCCACGTCTTGCCCTTGTCAAGCGATATCTCCACCGCCGTTACCGGAATCTCGTACGCATCGGCGAAGCCCTCGAACTCGATCGGCTCGCCGGCGGAAAATACGGTTCCATTCGTGTAGTTGAAGATCGCCGTGTTGGGCTTGTTGAACATCTCGCCCGTCTTCGGATTGGTGAATCCCCTGAAGAACTTCGGCTCGGTTGGATCGGTCGTGAACTTCAGCTCGACGACGCGCTTCGTGTAGTGGCAGCCGCCGAGCGTCGGGGTCCACATCTGCACGGGGTAGCCTTGCAGCATGCCGAGCTTCTCGCCGTTGATCTCGGTGACCAGCAGGATGTCGTCCTTGTACTCGTTTACGTACTCCATCGAGAGCGGATAGACGTCCCACCCGTCATCGGCGATTGAGTGCATCGAGTTCACACTCGGGTCGACGCCCGCTTTTTCCATTACGGCCGACAGGGGAATGCCCTTTACGTTGACGTTGGCGATATAGGCTCCGCCCGGAGGGTTGGTCTGGCAGTCCATCTTGTACACGCGCTCGACCATCCGATCCTCGAAATCGGACAGCTTGAACGAGAATTCGGAATCCACCGAACCGCTCACCTTGATCTCCCAGTTCTCGTACGCCTCTTCCGACGTGTCGTTATCGGGGGTAACGCCCTGATGGTTAGCGTTCTCCCAGTAGTAGAACACTTGGTCGGTCGGCGTTATGGAATCCTGGGTAAAGCTGAAATCGCCCTGGACTTCCGCCACGGGGGTGATCCCCATATAGGCGGTATCGTACTTCACGAGATCCCACATCTCATGCTCTCCCGTCGCCGGGTTGATGTAATGGCACGAGTTGCAGTCGCCGTCGAACTCGTCGCTGTTCATATGGAGCGCATGCATGCTGTCCTGCAAGAACAGCGCCTTCGAGTGGCACATGTAGCAGAACTTGAGCGACGCATCCACGTTGTACGGGTTCCAGAGCTTCGGATGGGTCATCGGCAAAAGCTGGGGAGCGTCGATGAGCGAGGAGTGGCATCCCTCGGCTTGGCATCCGCGGTTCTCGCCCTGCAGGATCGCCGTATTCCACATATACGGATCCGACGGGACCAGCCGCACCTGCGTTCCGTCTTTGGCCTCGGTGACCTTCGGGGCGTAGTACTCCTTGGCCGCGGCCACCTTCTCTTCCCCTTGGAGCATCTTGATGCGATCAGCCTCGTCTTCGCCCTTCGCCTGATCGGACGAATCGACCGTCGGCTCGGTTGCCGGTTCCTGCGAGTTTCCTTGCTGCGGCTGGCTCGCACACGCCCACAGACAGCACGCGAGCGCGCAGGCGGAAATCGCAACGAGCAGCATTGCCACCAATCGCTTCTTCATGGTATCCCTCCCTTCTGTTCGGCCTCCCGATCCTTTGCGCCGAGAAGCCCTGTGAGCGAAGGGTACGAAACGAAAGGGGCCGCGTCATCCAGAAAAACTCTTGAAAGGCAAACGTGCTAAAGTATGAGCGGTTTACTGAGCGTTTTCGGCATCGTTTCGCCAGGGCCGCAGGGGGGATCAACAGTTTCTGTTGATGCGTTTTCAGCTGTAAGGGAGAGATCATGGGTGCTCAATCAAACAAGCAGGAAGGCGGCCGGCTCGCGCAGATCATGCGCCTCCCGCAAAAGAGAAGCGCGTCGCGCATCCTCCTCTCGGTCAATTGGCCGTTCGCAGTCGGTTTCGCCCTGTGCCAGACTTGGAATGTCCTGTGCATATCGTTGCCCGACCCCATCACCTACACCGCGCCGTTCCTCGATCTGCGATGGGTGTCGCTGCTAACCGCGCTTCTGCTCTCGGCGGCAGCTGTCGTTTGTTCGAAAAAAGCGGGGACGCTCCTGCGCAGCCGGCGATTCGTTTCGGCCATCGGGGCGGTTGCGGCCTTCGGCAGCATCCTCGGCCCGGTTTCCGCATTGCTGCCCAGCGCCTCGGTGCCCCTGATCTACCTCGCGGCGATCGCGGTCGGCGTCGGTTTCGCAGGCCTGTTCATCGCCTGGTTTGAGGCTCTCGTCGAAGCGCACGACATGATGGGCCTCGCGATCAGCGTCGTCATCGCAACCGTTCTCACCTACCCGCTCGCCAACGTGCTTTCGTCGGACCAGATGAACCACTGGGTCTCCGCTTCGATCGCATCGGTTCTGCCCATTGTGTCGGTGCTGCTCTTAGGCGCCAGGCCCAAGCACGCCGGCGCCGCCCCGCCACCCGAAACGACGGTTCCCGACAAGAGGAAGAAATGGCTTCTGCTGAGATTCTGCCTCTGCTTGCTTCTCGTGATCGCGATCATAGAGACCGTGCGCAACCTCCTGCTCAACGGAACGGCTCTGAGCTTCTACGCGGGCGTCGTCAACCTGGGTGCGCTCGCCCTCAAGCTCGCCTGCTCGGTGTGGCTCCTCGCGATCTTCGACGCCCGCAACGCCGACGGCGTTTCGGCGATATACCGTACGGCGTTCGTGCTTCTGCTCGGCGTCGTCCTGTGCATACCGTACCTTTTGGAGGGAAGCTGGATCGCGCACACCCTGCTCGACCTCGGGTCCTTCTTCTTCCAGTTCACCGTCATCATGGTTGCTTTCGAGATAAGCGTGGGCTTCGACCTGCATCCCGCGCTCGTGTTCGGCAGCGCGCGGATCGCCTGGTCGGCGGGTGCGCTTTCGGGAATCGGCCTGGAGGCGATATGCCGAGGTGCAGGGCCCGACGGCGTCCAGGCGTTCGCCGTCGCGTTCGGCCTCGCAGCGGCAGTGGCGTTCGTGTTCGTGTTCACCGAGAGGGATTGCGTCGAGATCCTCTCGAGCCTGCCCCTGCCNTTCGCTTCGAGCAGATCGGTGAACGTCTCGATGGCCAAAAGGTCGGCTCCCGCATCGCGGGCAGCCACCACCTGCTCGGCGAACAGATCGTACGCCTCGTCGAACGATAGCGTGCCGAGCGGTTCGAGCAGCGCTCCGATCGGCCCGATGTTCGCGGCGATGTAGCGCCCGCCCGCTTCTTTCGCGCAGCGGATAGCCGCCGAGAACACCTCCTCGACCGTAGCCTCCCCCGCAAGCTTGCGGCGGTTGGCGCAAAAAGGGTTCTGGGGGGGCATCCATGCTCTTCTACACCTCTATAGGTGTGTAAGAGAAAGGGGCGTACCCTGCNCGCGATTCAAGCGGCAATGCGAGCATCTCGCCCAGCGAACGGGGGTATCGGAGCGCGAGCTCGAGGTGCTCGCCCTCGTCGCGAAAGGCCGCTCCGCCGGGCGCATCGCGGAGGACCTCAGCGTTTCGCTCGCCACCGTCAACTCCCACATCCATCACATATACCAGAAGCTCGGCATCCATTCGCGCCAAGAGCTCCTCGACCTGATCGAGGAGGAGCACGTTCCGCTCTAGATCGGCTACTCTACGAAAAACTCCACCACATCGGCCAGCGGACTGCGATCGCCGTCTTCGTTGACCGCGCGCACGCGGAGCCGATAGAGGCCCGGCTTTTGCGGCGTATAGGAAAACTGCCAGGTGAGCAGTTTGTCGGTGGTGGCACCGCCGGTGTCGTGCCCCGTCCACGTCGATCCCCCGTCAAGGGAGAATTCGATGGCCGATATCGCCTTATCGAAATCGTCGGCATAACCCGAAAACGTCAGCGGTTCGCCCACCTTGCCAAATACCGTCCCCAGCATGCTGCCCCCAATCGTCAGCCCCATTGTGCGCGATACAGCGCAGCCGCGCATCAACAGTTGGTGTTGATTTTCGCCGAAAGCCCGCCCTGCGGGCACTGTGCCGCGTACTCTTTCGCGTCGTCGACGTAGACTTGGGCGTTTGCGAGGTTGTGTTCCACCGTAGCGTCGTCGAGCATGCGGATCACCTTGCCGGGAACGCCTATCACGAGCGAGCGTTCAGGGATGACCTCGCCTTCCTTCACCAGCGCGCCAGCCGCGATGAGCGACCCTTTCCCTATTCGAGCCCCGTTCAGCACCGTGGCGTGCATGCCGATAAGGCAGCCGTCCTCGACGATGGCGCCGTGCACGATGGCGTTATGGCCCACCGAAACGCAATCGCCGATAACAACCGGGCAACCGTGATCGGAATGCAGCGTGGCGTTGTCCTGGACGTTGCTTTTGGCACCTATGCGGATCGAATCGACCTCGGCGCGAAGCACCGCCCCGAACCACACGGAGCTCTCCTCGCCGAGCGTCACATCGCCGCTGACCGTAGCGGTATCGGCGATAAACGCCGCTCGATGCGTATCGGGAACCTTGCCCTTGTATTCGATGATCATCGCTGCCCTTTCGATTTCGCGTGTCGGACGAGTATAGCGCTCGATGCGATATCGATCAAAAGCAGCTTATACGCAATAAATCAGAAGGCGGCTGGGATCTCCAGCCGCCCTTCGGTCGCTATGCGTTTTTCTCGGATGCGTAGAAAACCGCATCGTCGAACACCTCTTCGATCGTTCTCCCGCCAACGAAGGGCAGACCCATGAATTCCGCAAGGGTGGGAACAAGCTCGCTCGCATCGGTGTAGTGTCCCTTTTCGTTGAGCTTCGCCGTGTCCTGCGCCCGCCAGTATCGGTCGTTCACATCTGTCAAGTAGTACAAGGTACCGCTGACCTCCATGTAAACCGAGTGATGAGCATGCAGATACATCGGCAGCTCATCAAAGGACACGTCAAGCTCTTCCGTTGCTTTCGTTCCCATACGGGCCCCCTTCTCTTCGGGAAATACCTTTGACCCATCATAGCAATTTAACGCCACGTGCGGAACTCAGATTCGCAGAAAGTGCCTATTCGCGACCGCCGAAGAAGTTTCCCGCGATGCGCGCTGCCTCGGCCGCATCTTTTCCATAGTAATCGGCGCCGATCATATCGGCGTACTCGGGATTGAGAACCGCTCCCCCAACGAACACCGTGCATCCGGGAGCCTCGCTCCTCAGCAGGCGGATAGTCTCTTCCATCGCCTTGACGGTCGTAGTCATGAGCGCCGAAAGGCCCACGAGCTGCACATCGTATGTTTTCACCGCATCGAGCACGGCCTCGGGTGACACGTCGCGTCCCAGATCGATCACCCGGTATCCGTAGTTTTCGAGCAGCATCTTGACGATGTTCTTCCCGATATCGTGGATATCGCCTTTCACCGTAGCGAGTACGATGCGCTTATCGCTTTCGAACGCCCCCGGCTCGGCGTGCGCACGGATGGTGTCGAAACCCGCCTTCACCGCCTCGGCCGAGGCCATCATCTGGGGAAGGAAGAACTCCCCTCGCTCGAACTTCGCACCGACGAGGTCGAGTATCGGGATGAAGATGTCGTTGATGACCGACATGGGGTCGCGATCGGCAAGCAGTTCGAGCGTGGCTTCCTCCATCTGTTCCTTGCGCCCCGTCATGATGAAGCGGCGCGCCGATGCAACCGCCTCGTCGCCGACTTCGGACGCCTCGCCCGNCAGGATGGGCATGTCGAGCCCCGCCCCGAACGCTGCCGCCAGAAACGTCGCGTTCACCAGCTCGCGCTGCGGCAGGCCGAAACTCACGTTCGAGACCCCCAGTGTCGTACGCACACCGAGGCGCTCCTTGACGAGGGTGACGGCTCTGAGTATCTCGGCCGCTTCTTTCTGGTTGGTCGATGCGGCCATAACGAGGCAGTCGATCACCACGTCATGACGTGAAATGCCGTACGCTTCGGCAGCCCGCACGATGCGCTCGGCGATGGCGAAGCGCCCCTCGGCGGTCGCAGGGATGCCGTTCTCGTCAAGCGTCAGCGCCACAACGGCGCATCCGTAATGCTTTGCGATGGGAAGGATGGTCTCGATGCTCTCGCGCTTGCCGTTCACGGAGTTGATAATCGGCTTGCCCGCATAGCGGCGCACGGCTTCCTCGATGGCAATCGGGTCGCTCGAATCGATCTGGAGCGGAAGCGTCGTAGCGACCTGGAGCTTCTTCACCAGATCGAGCAGGACGGTCGGCTCGTCGATCTCGGGAAGGCCCACGTTCACATCGAGTATCTGCGCGCCCGCCTCCTGCTGGGCGATAGCCTCCCCGATAGCGTAATCGAGGTTGCCCGAACGAAGCGCCTCCTTGAGGCGCGGCTTGCCCGTCGGGTTGATGCGCTCCCCGATCACCGCCGTCGCGGGCTTGCCCTCTTCGAGGACAACCGCCTCCTGAGACCCCGTCACCGCGCAGAGCGAAGCGGCTTGCCGAGGCTCGGGTTTCCGACCGCTCGCCAACGCGGCGATCTTCTCAATGTAGGCGGGAGTCGTACCGCAGCATCCACCGACGATCGTCGCACCCGCATCGAAGATGCGCTCCATGGCGCGCCCGTACTCGTCGGGCTTGACGTCGAACACCGTCTTGCCGTCTTCCACACGCGGCAACCCCGCATTGGGGCGCACGACCAGCGGGCACGAAACGTGTACGATCATAGCCTCGACGATGGGCGCCAGCTCCGCCGGTCCGAGCGAGCAGTTGACGCCGACGGCATGGGCGCCGAGCGCCGAAAGCGTCAGCGCCGCCACCTCGGGGCTTGTGCCGAGAAAGGTCCTTCCGTCTTCACCGAACGTCATCGAGATGAATATCGGCAGATCGCAGTTCTCCTTAGCGGCCAACACCGCAGCTTTCGCTTCGAGCAGATCGGTGAACGTCTCGATGGCCAAAAGGTCGGCTCCCGCATCGCGGGCAGCCACCACCTGCTCGGCGAACAGATCGTACGCCTCGTCGAACGATAGCGTGCCGAGCGGTTCGAGCAGCGCTCCGATCGGCCCGATGTTCGCGGCGATGTAGCGCCCGCCCGCTTCTTTCGCGCAGCGGATAGCCGCCGAGAACACCTCCTCGACCGTAGCCTCCCCCGCAAGCTTGCGGCGGTTGGCGCAAAACGTGTTCGTGGTGAGCATCTGCGCTCCGGCAGCAACGTAATCGGCATGGATCGCCGCAACCGCCTCGGGGTTCGCAATGGTGAGCAAATCGGGCTCTTGGCCGGGAACAACGAGGTTCCTTTCCTGCAGCATGGTTCCCATAGCACCGTCTTGGACAAGGTACTCCTCGCCCCGCAGTACGGCAGCAAGATGCTCGTCTTTGATAACGAGCCCCGCAAGCCTGTCGTAGGGTTCCCCCGGAACAGGTATTGCAGCGCCCCGTGCAAGCCTCATGTTTTTCGCAGCTTTCTCATCCATGGCAAACCTTTCCCGCTGCGCGTATGGCGCAGAATTCTTTCATATGGCACGACCCGCACGACCGGGGCTTTTCGCCTGCAGGAGGATCTTCGAACAAGCCGACGACAGCGGTCACGCTTTTCGTCGGCAGAAGCAGATCGGTATCGGTAACCGAAAGCCCCATGGTCTCGAAGGCTCTCAGGACAGCGAGAAACCGAGGCTGCACCGACAAAGGCAAATCGCCGTAGCCGGGGCTGTACCGCCAGTTCGCATACAGGTGCCGCTGCGCCGCTTGGGCGACGATCTGGGCTTCGGTTGCATCGGCAACGCGCTCGACCAACGCCGAGCACGCCGCGTCGTAGACGAGCGCGTCCAAGGGGCTGGAAACCTTGAGCCGCGCCAACTCCTGTTCGCTTTTCGCGCCGAGCGTGCACGCCAGAAGCGCGCACCCCCGTGCACCGCGCAGGTGCTCTACGATGTCGAAACCATCAAGTCGAAGCGAGGCGCCCAGCACATCGACGTAAGGAGCCGATTCGGATCGGCCGCGTACCGCCCGTCCGGCATCGCCGGCTTCAGTCCCGCATCCTGACGGATCGCCGGCAGTTGACGCTTTCCCGCGCTCCGCCGACGCGGTATCGGAGCCGCCATGGACCTCGACGTCGAAGTACGCGACGGTGCTTTTGGGATCGAGCTCGCGTTCGCATCGCTCGATGATCCCGTCGATCCGATCGTAGAGCGCGGGTTCCATCGCCTGTCCCGCATACCCGAGGTAGCGCAGGACCTCGCCCCTATCCACCCCGTACTTCATGCCCGGCAATCCCCTTACCGCCAGCAAGGCTTTCGAAACGCCGCGCCTCTCATGCCCCGCAGCGCCCCGACGGTTGCGCATGCGATGTCGGGCTGATTCATCGTATAGACGTGCAAGCCGTCGACTCCGTGCGCCTGCAAATCGGTGAGTTGGGCACATGCGTACTCGATACCCGCCTTGCGCAGGCTCTCCGGATCGTCCTCGTACTTGGCGAGAAGCTTGATGATCGGCGAGGGAAGCGAAGCCCCGCACATGAATACCATACGCTGAATCTGCGCCTTGCCGAGAAACGGCATGATGCCCGCCGTGATAGGCGCGCAGATACCGGCACCGAGGCACGCTTCCAAAAACCGGTAGAAATAGCGGTTGTCGAAGAAGAGCTGCGATACGAAAAACGCCGCACCTGCATCCTGCTTCTGCTTGAGGTGCTCGACGCTCAACTCAAGCTGCTCGCACTCGATATGGCCTTCGGGATACGCGGCCGCGCCCACGCAGAAACCTTCGTCCGACAAGCTGCCGATGATGTCTTTGGCGTAGAGGAAATCCTTCGCCTCGCTTCCCGCGACACGATCGCCGCGCAGGGCGAGAACGTTCTCGATCCCTTTCGCTTTCATATCGGCGATACGCTCGGCCAACATCGCTTCGGTCAAACCGATGCACGTGAGATGGGCCATAACGGGAACACCGAACTCCGCCTGGATCATATGGGCAACGTCGGCCGTCGCACTCGAGTTTCCGCTTCCCCCAGCCGAATACGTAACGCTGATGAAATCGGGCTCGAGCGCTGCGAGCTCGCGTGCCATCGTATGGGCGGCTTCGAGGGAGAGATCCCCTTTCGGCGGGAATATCTCGAACGATATGGGCTGAGTGCCCTGCGTGAATGTGTCTGCTATCTTCATGCGAGCATTATAGCAAGACGGATCGGCCGCCGAGCGAGGATGCTCGATTCAATCGAAACAATCTGACGAGCCTTGCTATCGACCCATACCCGCGATCTCGCATTGAGGCCCTGCATGGCGATCCCATCGAGCGGCCTCGCGATGCCACCTGCGGGCAGAACGGGGCTCCGGTCCGCTTCCGGTATCGGTCGCGCTCGAATCGTGGCAGAAAACGGAAGCTTTTCGTCACCATCCGGCGCCGCCCAGCAATTGCTTTCCAGGTCGTTTCGCTGAACTGGGACGAATCGGAACCCCCGCATCAACCCTGCGAGTGCTTCCGCATCGGGAGCTTCATGGCAACGAAAACCTGTCGTTTTCCGCCAAAACCCGCCGTTTCTCGCGCATCTACCCGAGGGGTCGTCCGCAGTTGCCCGGCGGGCGCCGTTCGCAGCCGGCGGTATCGATTGCGGAATCGACCCATGCCGCTGCGCGCGCCCTACTTGCGCGGCTGCAGCCGATACTTCTCCCACGGAAAGTAGACCGCAAGCGCGCCGAACCCAGCGAGCATGATGGTGAGCACGGCGATGGCGATGTTCGCGTTCATCAAATGCACGCCGATACCCACGACCGCCCACACGATCACTGCGCCGAACGCGTAATCGTCGTACGTGCGCTTCATGTACACGGCGAGCGCGAAGAACGCGATCGCAAGCACCAGCGTGCTCGCAGGCTGCAAGATCGACTGCTCGGCTCCCGTAAAGCGCGTGATCACGTGCGCGATATCGGCGACCGTAGCAACGCCGAGCCATGCGAAGTACAGCGAGATGGGAACCCTGTCCACCAGTCGGCTCGACTGGGTGTTGACCCGAACGTACAGCATCCCGACAACCGCAAGCAAAGCGGCGATCACGATGATCGAGGGCACGAACGCCTCGAAGTGCCACAGCGCAAGCCATGCGATGTTGAGCGCGCACGATACGGTGAAGAGAGAGGCGGTCTTCCCGATCTGCAACGAACCCAGAGGCTCGTCGTGCGAAGCATCGCCCGAATAGGCGACGAGCCAAACCGCGAGGGCGAGATAGATGACCGACCATATGGAGAACACGTAGCCCGCCGGCGTGAACCAAGCGAACACCTCGCCCGACACCTCGGCCGACGTGGTGCCCCCGAGAGCGAATACCTCGAATGCGGCGTTGCATGCAATCGTTACGACATACGCCGCCCACACGAGGGCGATGCTCGTTCGCGTCGTGCGTGCCCTGTTGATCCCGTAGCAGCCAGCGTCTCGCCACGTTCCTCCCGTGGCCTGCGCCACCGATTGTCTTCGCTGATGGTATACTGCGCTGCTCGCTGAATCGCCCATCGCTGCTCTCCCTTCTTTGCGGCAATACCTGATGCCGTCTCTCATGTTTAGGAAGAGTCTACCAATCGGAAGGGATCCGTCGGTCTCGATGGCGTAGCGGGTGGGTATCGGATCGGTTCGCAGGCAACCGATCCGTAACGGGTGCGCCGGGAAGCGATGGCTCGCGATCGCCGCAAGCGCCCATACTGCGGTAGCTCGCAAACGACGCGGTCGTCCCGAGGGTGCGGCAGCGTACCGAAGCGCGCACGCGATCCTCGTCAGCTACTTTCTCACGCGCAGTATATCCTTCGACTGCAGGGGAAACGGGCTCGCTATCACGTAGCGATCGGTTGCGCGGTCGGCTACGGAAACGGGCTCCGCGATCTCGGCAGCCGCTTCCGGCGAGGCGTCCGAACGAAACGATTCAAAGCCCGTTTGCGCAACGGACGCGAAAGCGGCCACGACATGCCGCACATCGGCGGCGACGAGCGTGCGCACGGGGCGCGCGGGCGAAAGCACTTCGAGCTCGTCTCCCTCGAAGAAACGGTTCCGCAGGTCGATGCGCACATCGAACAAGCCGTCCTCTCGCTCGGTGCACGATTCGACGGTGCCCGCCAACGCGTGGGTCTGCGCGTACTCCGGACCGTACGGCGCCTGCTCGGCGGGTCCGTAGAAAAAACCCGTCGAATACGGGCGATGGCTCACCGCTTCGAGGTCGCGATCGAACGTAGCCGGATCGGCGCCGTCGAGCACTTGGCGATACGCGTTCACCACCGTAGCCACGTAATACGCCTTCTTCACCCGCCCCTCGATCTTGACCGAATCGACACCCGCTTCCGCAAGGTCGTCGAGATGATGGAGCATATTGAGGTCTTTCGAGCTCAGGATGAAGCTTCCGCCTTCGTCCTCCTCGATGGGGAAGCGCTCGTCGGGCCGCGTTTCCTCCACAAGCGAATACGCCCATCGGCATGGCTGGGTGCAGTGCCCTTTGTTAGCCGACCGGCTGTTGAGGTGATCGCTGATGAGGCAACGTCCCGATACGGCCATGCACATGGCGCCGTGCACGAACGCCTCGATCTCGAGCTCGTCCGGAACGGCTGAGCGCATGGCTGCGATATCGTCGACGCTCATCTCGCGGGCGCAGACGATGCGCTTCGCTCCGAGTTCGTGCCACAGAGTTGCCGCCTCCGCATTCATGCACGACGCCTGCGTGCTGATATGGATGGCAACCCCGGGCGCGTATCGCTGCGCAAGGCGCACGGCGCCGAGATCGCTCACGATGAACGCATCGACGCCCGACTCCGCAAGCGCCTCGAGGTAGGCGGGCAGCGCTGCGATGTCGTCGGCCGTCATCGCCGCATTGAGCGTCACGTACACCTTTGCGCCCGCCGCATGCGCAAGCGCGACCGCGTCCGGCACGGCAGCCAATGCGAAGTTCGCAGCGCGCTGGCGCAGGCCGAACCGATCACAGGCGAGATACACCGCATCGGCCCCGAAATGGATGGCGTATTCGAGCTGGTCGATGCCCCCCGCAGGGGCAAGCAGCTCGGGCTTTTTCCGAGAAGACGGCACGAGCGCCCGCTTACCGCACAGGTCTAGCCGAGCGAGACGCGCGCACCCTGCGGCGTATCCTCGATCGTGAACCCGAGCGAGCCGAGCCCGTCGCGCACCTTGTCGGCAAGCGCCCAGTTCTTTTCCTTGCGCGCATCGGCGCGGCATGCAAGCAGCGCATCGACCGCTTCGACGGGGCTCGCGCCGTCGTACGCGGCGAGTTCGCGAGCGAGATCAACGACCTCGACGGGATAATCCTTGCCCGCTTCATCTTCAACAAGCTCGATGCCGAACACGCCCATGAGCTCGACGATGGCGTCGTGCGCCTGGCGCAGCGCCGCCACATCGGTGAGCGAAACCGTCTTATCGCCGAGGTGCGCGTTGAGCTCGCCGACGAACGAGAATATCTCCCCGAGCGCGCCCGCCGTGTTGAAGTCGTCGTCCATAGCGAGGACGAACGCTGTGCGCAGCTCCCTTGTCTGGGTCATAATCGTACGGGTGTCGAGCGGCGAGGGAATGTCCTCGGCGTTCTCGACAACCCACTCGAGGTTCTTCACCGTGTTCATGATGCGGGACAGCGCCGCCTCGGCTTCGCCAATGCGCTCGTCGGAGAAATCGAGCGGACTGCGGTAGTGCGTTTGCAGCATCAACATACGCAGCACAGCGGGTTTCGTGGTTTTGAGCACCTCGCGCAAAAGAAGGAAGTTTCCGAGCGACTTGCTCATCTTCTCGGAATTGATCTGCAGCATGCCCGAATGCAGCCAGTAGTTGGCGAAACGGCACCCGCAAGCGGCCTCGCTCTGAGCTCGCTCGTTCTCGTGGTGCGGGAACACGAGATCGGCGCCGCCGCCGTGGATGTCGAACGGAAGCCCGAGGTACTTGCGCGACATGGCCGAGCACCTGGNAACGCGATGAAGGTACGGGCGTTGCCGATATGGATGTAGTTGTAGACGGTCGGGCCGCATACGTACATGCCGACTTTCCCGCGCTCGACCGATTCGAAACCCACCTTGCTCTTGGTTTGGGTGTTGTATACCTTGATCATGCTTTCTCTCCCAACCTTCGTTCCAACTCGTCGATGCGCGCGGCCAGTCGATCGAGCGCATGTTCATCCTGATCTTCACGCAGTTCGCGCTCTAGCTCGTCAATGCGCTCGGATAGCCGCTCGCACTCCTCCGTCACCGGATCGGGCAAGCACTCGCGATGCTTCGCCGCATCCTTCTTTTCGGTTTCAACGCGCTTGCCGTCGCGCATGACGATCTTGCCCGGAATGCCGACGACCGTGCAGTTCGGCGGCACGTCGCGCACGACGACCGCTCCCCCGCCCACTTTCGAGTTATCCCCGATGGTGATGTTGCCGAGCACCGACGCCCCCACGCCCACGAGCACGTTGTTGCCGAGCGTGGGATGGCGCTTGCCGGTTTCGTTGCCGGTACCGCCGAGCGTCACGCCCTGGTACAGCGTCACGTCGTCGCCGATCACCGTGGTCTCGCCTATGATGACGCCCATGGCGTGGTCGATGAAGAACCTCCTCCCGATCACGGCGGCGGGATGGATCTCGACACCGGTCATGAAACGCGTGAACTGCGACGAGATGCGCGCAAGGCTTTTTGCGCCATGCGTCCACAGCCAGTGCTCCACCACGTGGGACCAGCGAGCGTGAAGGCCAGGATAAGTCAGCCAGATTACAAACGAGTTCTGAGCGGCAGGATCGCGCTCCTTCACCGCCAAGATATCTTCGCCTATGGTTTTGAATATGTTCATAGATCATCCGTCTTCCAGTCGAATGTGCATTGTAGCATTGCATGCGAAGCGCACATGCTCACGTGCGCAGATTGGTCGCAGTGCTAGCAACATCGACAGACGAGACAAACGGCGCGCGCCGAGATGCCCTCCTCGCGGCCTTCGAACCCAAGATGCTCGGTCGTCGTAGCTTTCACGCCCACCGATTCGACGGGAACGCCCATCGCGCGGCTGAGGTTTTCGCGCATCGCATCGCGATACGGCGAAAGCTTGGGAGCCTGCGCAGCGACCACGCTATCGACGTCGAGTATCTCATAGCCCCGCTCGCGCACAAATGCGGCCACGGCAGCGAGCAGCTTGAGGGAATCGGCGTCTTTGTACGCCGGATCGGTATCGGGGAAGAGCTTGCCGATATCGCCTCCGCGCACGGCCCCCAAAAGCGCGTCGGCGATGGCGTGGGCGAGCACGTCGGCATCGGAATGCCCGAGCAAACCCCGCTCGTGGGGAATATCGACGCCGCCCAAGATGAGCCTGCGGTTCTCGGCGAACGCATGCACATCGAAGCCGAGGCCGGTTTTCAGGCCGGCGAGTACGGCGGGAACCGTCGTGGCGGCTGCGGGAATACCCGCAGCCGGAGCCGCCGCTGCGTCACCGGGCGCATCGGCGGGCAATGCCGCCCGGCCCGATACATCGGCAGCAAAACCCTGCAGCTTGCCCGCATCGTGTCGGTCGCCGTCGATCACTGCTCGGCATCCTTCATGTACAGGGCGCGAACGGCCGCGGCGAGCATGAGGTAGTCTTCGGGAACCGTGAGCTTAATGTTGTCGCGCTTGCCCTCGACGACGAGCACGCGCCCGCCGAGACGTTCGATGAGCGACGAATCGTCGGTGCCCATGAACCCGTCGGAAAGCGCCGATGCGTGCGCGCGGCGGTAGATGCCGGCACGGAATACCTGGGGCGTCTGCGCGTTCCAGAACACGCGGCGATCGGGGGTCCCCACGATAACGCCGTTCTCGACGACCTTCAGGGTGTCCACCGCGGGATGGGCCACCACGGCACCGTCGCAATCGATGTTGCCCTTGAGCACGTTGATGGCGTGCAGGATCAGATCGGGCGAGATGAGCGGGCGGGCGCCGTCGTGCAGCACCACGTATTCGAAATCATCGGGCACGCATTCGAGGCCCGAAAAAGCCGATTCCTGACGGCTCGGGCCCGACGGCGCAACCACGACGGGCGTGACGAAGGGGAACGGATCGACCGCGCGTTTGAGGTACTCGTCTTTGCGATCGTCGGGGCAGACGATGACGATGAGGCCTATATCTCCCACCGCATCGAACGCCTCGGCCGACCAGGTGAGGATGGGCTTGCCCGCTATCTCGACGAGCTGTTTGCCCCCCTCTTTCCCAAAGCGCTCCCCCGTGCCGCCGGCAAGGATGATGGCTGCCGTTTTCGGGTTCTCGTCGACCTTGCCCTCAAGGCCCCTCATACTCTGCGAAAGCGCGTCGAAATCAAGGTCGTCGAGCAGAAGCTCGGGCCTTTTCAGCACCTGAGGTGAGAACACGGGGTCGATGGTCTTCGCCATGTGGTTTCATACCCTTCTTCATCGGCGATGCGAGGAAGCCGTCGCGTTGCTGCGACGGCTTCCGCATGTTCGTTGCCTTGCCAAAACCTGCGTTAGTCTGCGGCGCCGCCCGACATCGAGCCGCCGCTCGAGACGCCCGCGTTGCCCAGATCGAAGTTCGTCAGGAGCAATTCGGTGTCCTTGGCTATGCTATCACGTTTGCGCGGTGCAGGTATAGAGCCGCTTCCCGCCGCAAACGTCAGTTCTCCGTCTTTGAAGTCGACGTCGATGACCGAACCGCTCGTCCACCGGCCCTCGAGTATCTGCTCGGAGATCGGATCTTCGAGCAGGCGCTGAATCGCACGGCGCAACGGGCGCGCGCCGAACGTCGCATCGGTGCCTTCTTTGGCTACGTGCTTGCTTGCGGCCTCGGTCAGGTTGATGGTCATGTTCTGCGAAATCAAGCGCTCGCGAAGCTCGGCGACCATGAGGTTCACGATCTCGGCGATCTCGGCTTCGGTCAGCGATTTGAACACGATGATCTCATCGATGCGGTTCAAGAACTCGGGCCTGAAGAGCTTCTTCATCTCGCTCATCACGCGACTCTTGATCTCCTTGTCGGACAGCCCCGTGTTCGCATCGCTCTGGAAACCGAGCGGCGTGGACTGCGCGATTTCGCGCGCACCGACGTTGGAGGTCATGATGATGATCGTATTGCGGAAATCGACCGTACGGCCCTGGGCGTCGGTCAGGCGCCCCTCTTCGAGGATCTGCAACAGGATGTTGAATACATCCGGATGCGCCTTCTCGATCTCGTCGAACAGCACGACCGAATACGGGCGCTGGCGCACCGCTTTGGTAAGCTGGCCGCCTTCGTCGAACCCGACGTAGCCCGGAGGCGACCCCACGAGCCTCGAAACCGAATGCTTCTCCATGTACTCGCTCATATCGAACGACAAAAGCGCGTCCTCGGAGTTGAACAGGAACTCGGCGAGCGCCTTTGAAAGCTCGGTCTTGCCCACGCCCGAAGGCCCGAGGAAGATGAACGAGCCGGCAGGGCGCTTCGGATCCTTCAGGCCCGAACGGCTACGGCGGATCGCCTTGGAGAGGGCGGTAACGGCCTCTTCCTGGCCGATGATGCGCTCGTGCAGCACGCTTTCCATGCGCAGGAGCTTCTCGGTCTCGGCTTCGGTGAGGTTCGATACCGGCACGCCCGTGGTCATGGAGATGACGTCGGCGATATCCTCGACCGTCACCTGGTTGATCGACTTCTGGGCGTCCTCTTCCCACTTCTTCTCCGCTTCGACGCGCTTGCTGCGCAGCTGCGACTCCTCGTCGCGCAAGCTTGCCGCGCGCTCGAAATCCTGCGAGGCGATGGCCTCGTCCTTCTCGGCGCGCAGGCGGCGGAGTTCGTCGTCGAGCTCGCGCAGCTCCTTCGGAAGCGTCATGTTGCGGATGCGCATGCGGGCGCCCGCCTCGTCGAGCACGTCGATGGCCTTATCGGGAAGGAAGCGGTCCTGGATGTAGCGGTCGGACAGCGCCACGGCCGCCTGCAGCGCCTCGTCGGTGAAGTGCACCTGATGATGCGCCTCGTAACGGTCGCGCAGGCCCTCCATGATGCGCAGCGCCTGCTCCTCGTTGGGTTCGCCGACGGTGATCGGCTGGAAGCGGCGTTCGAGCGCAGAATCCTTTTCGAGATGCTTGCGGTACTCGTCGATCGTCGTTGCGCCGATAACCTGGATTTCGCCGCGCGACAGCGGCGGCTTGAGGATGGCAGCCGCGTCGATGGACCCCTCGGCCGAACCCGCGCCGATGAGCGTGTGGATCTCGTCGATGAACAGGATGACGTCGCCCTCGTCCTGGACTTCTTTGATGCACTTCTTCAGGCGCTCTTCGAACTCGCCGCGGTACTTGCTGCCTGCGACGAGCGCGGAGATGTCGAGCGTGACCAAACGCTTGTTGCGCAGGATGTCGGGAACCTGGTTGGAAACGATGAGCTGCGCCAGGCCCTCTGCCACGGCAGTCTTGCCCACGCCCGGTTCGCCGATCAGGAGCGGGTTGTTCTTCTGGCGGCGCGAAAGCACCTGCATGACGCGCTCGATTTCGCCCGCGCGTCCTATGACCGGATCGAGCTTGCCCTCGGTCGCCTTCTTGGTGAGATCGGTGCCGAACTCCTTGAGCATGCTGTCGGACGAGGTCGCCTGCGCCTCGAATGCGCCGCGGCCCGCATAGACCGGGCTCTGGCCCACGAGGTCGTTCAGCGCCGAGCGCACGTTGTCGCCCGTGACGCCCAGACGGCCGAGCACTTCGAGCGCGGTGCCGTCGCCCTCGCGCACGATGCCGAGCAGCAGGTGCTCGGTGGAGATGTAGCTCTGGCCCATCTGCATGGCCTCGCGCAGCGAATTCTCGAGTACGCGCTTGACGCGGGGCGTGAAGCTCAGATGACCCGATACGTCGGTGTCCTCGTCGATCGCAACGACCTGGCGGATAGCTTGGACGACGGCGTTGTACTCGACGCCCAAACGATCGAGCGCCTGGGCGGCAAGGCCGTCCTCCTCCTGTATCAAACCGAGCAGCAAGTGCTCGGTGCCCACGTAGGGCTGGTGCAAGGCACGGGCCTCATCCTGAGCCAGGACGAGGACCTTGCGGGCCTTGTCGGTGAATTTCTCAAAGCTCATACATGCCTCTATTCTCGCTAACTTTAGCTTTCCGCATAATATTAGCACTCAAGTCAAGTGAGTGCTAAAACGACACCTGGCCGTAACGCTCTCTCACAACTTCACCAAAAACCCGCCGTGCGCGTCCCGAAAACGGCCGCGCTACTTCGCCTCGTCGCGCATGTGCGGGAACAGCAGCACGTCGCGGATCGATGCCGAGTCGGTCAGCAGCATGACCAAACGGTCGATGCCGATGCCGACTCCGCCCGCGGGCGGCATGCCGTATTCCAGCGCACGCACGTAGTCGTCGTCGTAGCCCATCGCCTCATCGTCGCCGGTCTCCTTGGCGGCAACCTGCGCCTGAAACCGTTCCGCCTGATCGACGGGGTCGTTCAGCTCGTTGAAAGCGTTTGCGTACTCGTGACCGCAGATGAAGAGCTCGAAGCGTTCGGTGAGGTTCTCGTTGTCGGGCTTCTTCTTGGCGAGCGGCGACACCTCGAGAGGATGGTCGATCACGAATGTGGGCTGGATGAGCTTGTCCTCGGCCGTCGCCTCGAATATCTCGGCGATGAGCCTGCCCTTGCCCCATGCCTCCTCGGCCTTCACACCGTACTTCTCGGCGATGCGCACAAGCTCGTCGCGCGACATGCCGAAGTCGACCTTCTCGCCCGACTCCTCTTCGATGAGCTGGATCATCGACTTGCGCGGCCACTCGCCCGACAGATCGATTTCATTGCCCTGGAACGTGATCTGCAACGTGCCGCATGCGGCCATGGCGGCCGCCTGGATGTAGCCCTGCGTGAGTTCCATCATGCCTTCGAGGTCGGAATACGCCTGATAGGCTTCCATAGTCGTGAATTCGGGGTTGTGGAAAGGATCCATCCCCTCGTTGCGGAACTGGCGTCCGATCTCGAACACCTTCTCGAAGCCGCCCACGAGCAGGCGCTTCAGATGCAGCTCGGTGGCGATGCGCAGGTAGAAGTCCTTGTCGAGCGCATTGTGGTGCGTGATGAAGGGCTTCGCGTTCGCCCCGCCGAGGATCGGGTGGAGGATCGGCGTCTCGACCTCGTAGAAGCCCTGCGACTCCATGTAGGAGCGGATGGCCGAAATGATTTTGAAGCGCGCTTCGAACGTCGAGCGCACCTCGGGGTTCATGACCAAATCGACATAGCGCTGGCGGTACCGGGTCTCCTTGTCGGCCAGCCCGTGGAACTTCTCGGGCAGGGGCCGAAGCGACTTCGACAGAAGCTCGAACGACTCGACGGCAACCGAAAGCTGCCCGCGCCTCGTGCGGATCATCGTTCCGCATGCGCCGATCCAATCGCCCACGTCGAGATCCTTGAGTTCGGCGTACGCTTCTTCGCCGAGCGTGTTGATGCGGCAGAACAGCTGGATGTCGGCCGTTGCGTCGCGCAGTTCGAGAAACATGATCTTTCCCTGATCGCGCTTAGCCATGATGCGGCCCGCGATCTGCACCTCGTCTTCGGTGGACTCGCCGTCGGGCAGCTCGGCGTACTTCGCATCGAGCTCGTCGATGTGGTGGCTGTAGGCAAACGCGTGGCCGTAGGGGTTCTTGCCAGCCGCGATCAGCGCCTCCCGCTTCGCGCGGCGAACCTCGATCGGGTCGTCCTCGATCTGGTCGATTCCTTCTTGGGCAGTACTCGTCGTCTCGCTCATGTGCTTCCTTCTCGTATCGTTCGAAAACGCAAACGGGCCCTCGATTCCCAGGGCCCGAAAGGTTCGGCTCCGCTCCTGCGAATCCGAAGTATGACGGCCCTCTTCTGTCGGGGCCGCGTTCTTAGTGGTCTATCTTGACGATCGTCATCACGATCTTCTTGCCGGTGGGGCCCTGCGTTTCCACCACATCGCCCTTCTTGTGGCCCAGAAGCGCCGAGCCGACGGGCGATTCGTTGGAAATCTTGCCCGCAGCGGCATCGCTCTCAGCGCCGCCCACGATCGTGAACACGCGCTCGCGGCCGTCCATGTCGACCGTCACGCTCGAGCCGATGTTGACCTTGCTCGAACGCTTCGGAACGGTAACGACCGTAGCCTCGCTCAGGATGCGGCTGATCTCGGCGATGCGAGCCTCCATCATACCCTGTTCGTTTTTGGCGTCGTCGTATTCGGAATTCTCGGAGATATCGCCGAACTCGCGGGCAACCTTGATGCGCTCGCCGATCTCGGCGCGCTTCTCCGTCTCGAGGAAATGAAGCTCGGCCTCGAGCTTCTCTTTTCCTTCCTGCGTGAGGATAAAATCCTTGTCTGCCATACCATCACCTGTCTGTTACAAAAAACATGCACGCATGTCCTGCGTGCGCTTACGTGTATCGGCCCGCTCGGAAACCGAGTCCTCGCTTAAGCGGCGAACCTAGGGCTCGGTATATGACAACGCGGCACGTGCACATAGAGCGCACATGCCGCGCAACATACTCAATGTGTGGTGCTACTCGGCCTTCTTCTTTGCAGCCGGCTTTTTCGTCGTCGTAGTGGTCTTCTTCACCGTCTTCTTGACAGGCTGCTCTTCTTCAACCTCTTCGACTTCTTCTTCCTCTTCTTCGACCTCTTCGACGTCCTTATCGCCGCCGCCGATGCCTTCGCGGAGGTTTTTCACGGTCTTGCCGAGTGCACTGCCCAGCTTGGGGAGATTCTTGGGCCCGAAGATAAGCAGGATCACAACAAGGATGATCAACAGCTCGGGAACGCCCATTCCGAGAATTTTCATACAGTCCTCCACTCGTTGATGCGGGACGCACGACCCGCGCAATCTAACCACGTCAGATTACCACAATACACATAGATAAGGGATGCATCTTAATAAAAAAGAATACATCCCGAGTCTACATGGTCGGGATGACAGGATTTGAACCTGCGGCCTCTGCGTCCCGAACGCAGCGCTCTACCAAACTGAGCCACATCCCGATGCTGTTGTTGCAGCGGCAGTTATATTATCACAACCATTGAAAAAGAAAAGCCCAGATACCTAAAACTTATTGCGCTGCACGGCCCCGACCACAAGCGGCGCACCGCCGTCACCGTATTGGAAGCGTTCGCGAAACGATTCCTCCCTTGACGGCTTTAGCCGAGAAAATCGCGTTCAACCAGCAACTTTCTTGAATACCGTAGACTAAACCCCCCGTTTACCTTATTATTATATGACCGAGTTGATTATATATTAAGGAAAAGCGATGAGACGAAATCTCCTGACAGCATGCCTGGCGACCGTCCTCGGCGCCTCTCTGTGCACCGCCCCCGCCTTCGGCACCCCTGCAAACGGCAGCGAAATCTCCACCCCCCCCCCGAACCCCACGTCGCTAGAGGAGCCATCGCCTCAAACCGAATCGAACCCCGAAGAACCGATCGAACCCGAGCCCGATGAGCCGACGGCGTTCGACGGACCAGGGTCCGAGCTCCGAGACAACCCGTCCGCCGCAGACGATGACGGGCGCAGCGGCCTTGCTTTCCCCAATGCGGCAGGCGAGCCCCAGGATACGTCGAGTGCGACATCGGAGGATTCGGCGGATACCGTGCTCCTTATCGGGGACGGCCAGCCATACGCAGGCTTCGCCGAGGCGATCGAGGCCATTCCCTCGGCAGATGCGGGCGACGTCGTCTTCAAGGTGACAAGCGATCTGTACCAAGACTACCGCGAGTACCTTTCGCGCGCCATTGCCTTCGAACTGCCGACCGACCGCGGCATAACGTCCTTCACGATCACATCCGATGCGACAGACACGGTTACCGTCGGCAACGCGGGCAACGGCTTCTACAGCATCCACCTCTACACCTGCGGTATCGCAACCACCATCGAAGCGCCCCTGAAGATGAACGCCTACATCTACGGGGGCGCGAACGGCACGCCCCTCTCGGCCGATACGCGCATTGCCGTTTGCGAAGGCGCTCACGTTTCGCGCATCTACGGCGGCAGCCTGAACGCCGATCTCGCCGGCAGCTCGACGATCGTCGTGGGGGGCACGGCGGATGCCGCATTCGGCGGATGTCGCGCATACGCGTCGGCCGACGGCCTACCGAGCGCCTCAGCCGTCATGAGCGGCTCTTCGAGCATCTCCGTCACCGAGACGGGAAGCGTCAAAGCGGTATACGGGGGCGGCGAGGCATGCTTTCCCGACAGCGGAGACGCGCCGCTTACGGCAACAGCCGACCTGAACGGCTCAACGTCAATTGCGATCGACGGTACTAACGATGAGGCGTACGGGGGAGGCAGCGCAGGCGCAGCCTCCATCGCGCTCGACAGGCTTTCCAACACGACAGCTGCGGCCAACGTTGCCGGCGACTCCGCCATCGTCTTCGGGGCAAAGGCGCAGGCCTTCTCCTCTTCATCCTCGTTCAACAAGTTGAAGGTTTGGGGAGGAGGCCTCGCGACAGGGACGAAGCTCGACTCGAATCGCGCCACCGCCGATGTACTCGGCTGCGCGCGCATCACGGCGCTCGAGGACGACACGGCGGCCCTGGGCCAACCGAATGCGAAAGCATTCTCTCGCTTCTACGGCGGGGGGTGCGCACTTTACCGCAACGCACAGGCCAGCGGAGGATCAACCGAGATAAAAACGGCCCGCTGCGGGGGGGGAGCGGCAGCAGGCATCAACGGGGGCGGCGATGCCGGCAACGGGGGCACCGCTGACGTTNGGAATCGGCAGCAGGCATCATCGGGGGCGGCTATGCCGGCAACGGGGGCACTGCTGACGTTCTCGGCACGGCACGCGTCGAGGTGTTCGGCTTCGAAGGGCAGCGGTCGGGATACGAAAACGCAAACCTCATCGCAGGCGGCGGTCTTGCCGAGAGCAATGCGGACGACTGCGCCACATCTGCCAAAGCGGGCTCGACCGAAGTGGTCGTTCATGCGAGCGCGAACCTCGTGTCGGGCAGTTCGACGGGCATGAACATCGTCGGCGGCGGCATCGCAAAAGGCAATAAGTGCTCGGCCGATGTAATCGACGGCGCCCGCATCACCGTCGATTCCGACACCCTCGTCTCGCAGGGCATCGTAGGCGGGGGCATCGTCTGGGGCAGCGAATACGACGGTCGCCCGCAAGGAGCTCGCAACGCATCCGCCGATGTAGGTGCAACATCGATCAGCCTCGGAAGCGGCACTACGGTAGGCGGCCTCTTTGTGGGCGGCGGGTACGCCTACAAAGAGGCACTCAACAGTACGGCGAACGTGCGGGACAATGTCGAGGCCACCATCGAAGACGGCTGCACGCTCAACGGCAACTTCACGGTTGGCGGCGGCATGGCGAATGCGGCGAACGACTGCGAAGCCGTTGTCGAAGGAAGCGTTGCGACCACCTTCGGTAGCAACGTTTCCACGAAATCGTTCGTGGGCGGCGGGTTGGCTTACAACAAAGCGAACAACTGCACGACGAGCGTTCGCGGATCGGTCGATACGGCGTTCGACGCGAATTACACTATGACGGCAGGCCAGTTCATCGGCGGCGGATACATCTTCTACAACGCTACCGACTGCACCTCTGCCGTGCAATCGGTTCGCACGGCCATGGGCGACAACGCAAACCTCACCGGGAAATGGATCGCCGCGGCGGGACGCATCGCCTCGAACTCGACGGGGGACGCCCGCACGGGAACCGACACCGTCGGCAGAGCCGTCGCATTCGAGGCCGGAAGCGATTTCAGCGCGTACGTCTTCTCAGCGGGCGGATACATCGACGGCGCCATGTCGGGAGCAAGCACCGTGGAGGTTGGAGGCAACGTAGCAACATCGTTCGCCGGAGGCGACATCAAGTTCTATTACGGCGGTGCGTACCTGAGCGGCTCGAACGGCAACGGCGCCATCGACGGCAACGTGGAAAGCAGGTTCAACGGCTTTTCCTTCCCGTCGCAAGACGGCACCATGCCAAAAGCCGGATCGGACATCACGGGCGATGCGAAGATAGTTTTCGAAAATACGACGCTTGCCTCAGGCTACTCCGCATCATCCGCTTCGAATATCGGAGGCGACCAGATAGTCAACTTCCTCGGCACTTCCACGCTCAGCGACTTCGTCTACGCAGAGCACGACAGCGGCGTGCTGATCATCGAAATAGGCGACGACGAGGGCACGCCGACTACGGCCACGATGAGCGGCATCTACTCCCCCAACCATATCGGCGAAACGAACGTTCTCATCCACACGGACGCCACGCTTGTTCCGAACACAACTTCAGCCAACGACAGCGGCGCTCCGTACCACCTCATGGGCGTTTATGACATCGAGCTGGAAGAGGGCGGAAACCTGCTCACCTACAACGAGCACCCGACAACCATCTACGGCAGCTTGAGGGAGGCATCGTCGGCCGACGGGGAGCACGCGACGATCACCATGCCCGCTAGCGCCGCCCTCTCAAGCGACGAGCACGGCGCAGGCACCCTCGAGGGAAATCTGACGATACGGCCCACGGGCACCGTAGCAGACGGCATGGTGCTGCTCGATTTCGACGGGTCGAGCGACGGCACCGCTTCGCTCGACAGCGAAGCAGGCAAGACACGATACCTCGCCCCCGACAGAGAGACGCAGCCGGGACGCACGCGCTGGACCATCGCAACGGGCACCGCCGTCACGGTGAAGCAAGCCGATCACGGTAGAATCGATCCGGGGGAAGCATCCCTCGGCAAAGGGGAGCCCGTCACCTATACATTCACGCCCGAATACGGTTTCCGGGTTGAAAGCGTGCTGATCGACGGCGAGCCGATCGCGGATTCCGGCGTGACGGACGGCCGCACGGTCACCTATACGTTCACGCCGTCGGGCAGTACCTGCGAGGTATCCGCCGTATTCGCAGCTCTCGAGAAAGAAGACCTGCACGACGAGATCGCAAAGCTTCCCGACTCGTCCGGCAACCCCGTCACCGGAAAAGACGATAGGAACGCCATACTCGACGCCAAGCTCGATTACGAAGCGTACATCGAGGCCAACCCCGATACGCCCCTCGATCCCAACGTACTCGACAAGCTGCACGAAGCCCTGCTCCGGCTACCGGAAATCGAAGTGGAGATCGTCGTTGAGGCAGCAGTCGATGGAACCGTCGAAATACCTGAAGACTGCCTGCACCGCTTCGCGTACCAGCTCGACCGAGACGAAATCCAAGCGCTTCGCGACGGCAGCGTCGAACTCCTCAAGATACAGGCCGTCGTCGACGAAAACACGTCAGAGCCCCAAGCGGGCGAAGACGCCGCCCTATCCGCTGCGCTGGGCAGCGGCTGGGCCCTCGGCAAGCACTTCGATGTGAGCGTCACGAAGCTGGTGTACGGGAAGAAGAGCGACGCCGAGCCCCTGTCCAGCGAACCGCTGCACAACCTCGAAAAGGGCATCACCATGACGTTTCCCATCCCCCCTGAACTCGCTGCCCCCGAGGGGGTTGCGCGAACCTACGCCGTCGTGCGCGTCCACCAGGAAGACGACGGCGGCTGGGAGGCAACCGTGCTCGCGGACGAGAACGGGGCCGACCCCTCTTCGGTCACCATCACAAGCGACCGCTTCTCCCGCTATGCTATCGTCTATCGGGAAGATGCGGTTTCGAGCGATCCGATACGGCCCGGTAAGCCGATGTCACCCGGAAACCAGGGTGACCCGGCCACCGAACCCGCCTTCGAACCGAACGGGTCGCGCGGCAGCACGGGAAGCATCGCCGCCGTCGGCGACCGCACGCCCGCTTTCGGCATCACGGTCGTCGGCGCCGGTGCGATCGCCTTGCTCGGTATCGCCCACCGCATACGAAAGCGCATTTCCTAGCGCTCGAAAACGACGTTGAGGGCAGAGGACCCCGCTTGCGTGCGCACGTTCGGCGCCAAGCGGGGTTCGTCGTTTCAGGAGACGGGCCAGTCCTCCGGGGCAAATACACGCACACGCTTGCGCAAATGCCGCCTACGCCCGCCCTGAGGCCTTGGCAGCCGCGCGCTCGCGATCCTTTTCGGCGAGGCGTTCGAGCGAGACGATCTTGGTCACCACAACGCCTTCCGAGAGGATATCGCCCTCGTCGTCATAGGCGGCCACCTTCCAGAACTGCTTCGACCCCTCGACGCGATCGAGTTCGGCAACTCCTGTCGCCGTACCGCTTTTTCCGCTTTTCCGATGGCGCACGTGCACGTCGATGCCGAAAGGCCGTTCGCGATCGAGGTCGGCGAGCTTCCCCGCCGCAGCGCTCGCGGCTGTTTCGAGCAGGGCGATGGTCGCTCCCCCGTGCAGGAACCCGTAGGGCTGGAGAACACGCGGGTCGATGGGCATAGTGGCAACCGCCCGGGCAGAAGAAAGCTCGGCATACTCGATGCCGAGCGTTGTGATGAACCCTGGATCCGCCGCTTCCATGGCGCTTCGAGCCAGCCTAGTAGCGAACGTAGATCATTCCGGGCTGAACGCCGCCGATCACGACGCCCTGACCGGGCGATGCCGCATGGATCATCTGGCCGCCGCCGATGTAGATGCCGCAATGCGCCTCGTTCACCGCGATATCGCCCGGCTGCGGCTCGTACACCTCCGGCCAGCCGAGGAAGGTGTAGGTGGAGCCGAGGCGCGAATAGCTGCCGGTCAGGCAGTAGCTCACGAAGCCGGAGCAGTCGAACTGCCCGGGTGCGCACGCGCCCGAAACGTACTGGCCGTTGCCCACGTAGCTGTAGGCGCGGTCGACGACCGCGTTGCCGGTCACCGCGTTGTAAGGGGGCTCGACGCCCGGATTGCCGGGGTTCGACGAGCCGCCGCTGCCGCCTCCCTGCGTCTGGTTCTGCGCGTTCTGCTCGATGGCCTCCTGTGCAGCCGCGGCACGCGCGACCTCCTGCGCGGCCTGCTCTTCGGCGAGCAGCGCNCGGCACGCGCGACCTCCTGCGCGGCCTGCTCTTCGGCGAGCAGCGCAGCCGCTTCGGCGCTGAGGGAATCGTAGGTTTCCTGCATGGCCGTTGCCGCAACCTCGGCCTCTTCCTTGTGCGCGCGGGCCTCTTCGGCCTTCTCGGTCGCGAGAGCTTCCTGGCGGGCGTATTCGGCCTTCTCGGCCTCGATCCGATCGTTCAGCTCCTTGGCTTGTTGCACCATATCGGCATCGTTTTGGTTGAGCTTCTCCAGAAGATCCCAGCTCGTAGCGAACTCTTCGAAGCTGGCGGCTCCGAAGAGCAGATCGAGGAACGTCAGGCCGCCGTTGCGGTACATGCTGTTCGCACGGTCGCCGAGCCTGCCCTGCAGATCGGCTATTTCGGCGTTGAGTTCGTCGATGCGCGTCTGCGCATCCTCCATGCCCGCCTGGGCTGCGTCAACGTCGGCGAGAGCCTCCACGTAATCGTTGGATGCTTGGTTGAGGTTATCCTGCAGCGAATTGAGCGTAACGAGCGCCGTCTGCGCTTCGGCTTGCTTATCGGCCGCCGTCGGCTCGGCGAATGCGAGCGCGGGCATTCCGAGCGACACCGCAAGCGCTGCGGCGATTGCAAGCCTGAACGGACCCTTGAGACGATGCTCCCCTTGATTCCCCATACGACCTCCCGATCGGAAACTCTCGTTGAGAGATATGCTTTCGGTAGTGTACCAAAGCAGCGGCGATTCCATCCGACCGTCGCGTGAATGCCTACAGTAAGCCCACAGCAGCTTCATGCCGACGGGGCACGTCCGCACGCCCGTAGGCAACCGTCCCGCTCGGCTCGGGCATCCTGCGCACCGAGGCCGAGGCTCCAAAGAGAAAGCCCGCGTATGCGGGCTTTCGGTGTGCCGTATCGCCTGCCCCGTTCACCGGGACGCGGGAGCGACGTGCTCTAGTAGCGGACGAAGATCATGCCGGGCTGCACGGAGCCGATGACGACGCCCTGGCCGGTGCCGGCCGCATGGATCATCTGGCCGCCGCCGATGTAGATGCCGGTATGGCCGGAGTTCACCGCCACATCGCCCGGCTGGGGATCGGATACTTGCGGCCAGCCGAGGAAGGTGTAGGTGGTACCGAGGCGCGAATAGCTGCCGGTCAGGCAGTAGCTCACGAAGCCGGAGCAGTCGAACTGCCCGGGTGCGCACGCGCCCCACACGTACTCCGCGTTGCCCACGTAGCTGTAGGCCCGGTCGACGACCGCGTTGCCGGTCACCGCGTTGTAGGGGGGCTCGACGCCGCCGGTGCTTCCGCCGGTACCGCCGCCGGTGTTCCCGCCGTTGTTGTTCTGGTTCGACTCGGCTGCGGCCTGTTCGATCGCGGCCTGCGCCGCAGCCGCGTCGGCGGCTTCCTGCGCAGCACGTTCCTGCTCGAGCAGTTCGGCCGCTTCGGCGCTCAGGGAATCGTAGGTCTCCTGCATGGTTGCAACGGTTGTTTCGGCCTCTTCTTTAATGCGCTTCGCCTCGTCGGTCTTCTCGGAGGCGATGGCCTCCTGGCGGGCGTATTCGGCCTTCTCGTCCTCGACCTGGAAGCGCAGATCCTTGGTTTGCTGCACCATATCCGCATCGTTTTGGTTCATCCTGTTCAGGAGCTCCCAGTTGGTGGCGAACTCCTCGAACGTCGCCGATCCGAGCAGCAGATCGATGAACGAAAGGTTGCCGCTGCGGTACATGCTGTTCGCGCGGTCGCCGAGCTTGCCTTGCAGCTCGGTTATCTGCTCGTTGGCCTCGTCGATGCGGGCCTGAGCGTCTTCCATGCTCGCCTGAGCTGCTTCGAGTTCGTCGAGCGCCGTGAAATAATCGTCCGATGCCTTGTTGAGGGTATCCTGCATCGCGTTCAGCGAAGCGAGCGCCGTCTCGGCCTCCGCCTGCTTATCGGCCGCCGTAGGTTCTGCGAACGCCATAGCGGGCGCTCCAAGCGATATCGCCAGAGCCGCCGCAAGAACCGTGAGAAACGCGCCCTTGACGCGACTTTGCGCTTTTTGCTCTCTCATACAACCTCCTGATTGAGCGTCTTTTCGTAGACACACTAGGCGGTAGCTTATCAAAGCACCGCCGAATCGGACCAAATTTGAACCCAATGCCTACAGTAAGTCCACAGAGGTTTCACGATCTCTCGTTAAGCCTTCTGATGACGTCTCCCATGCCGGCGTCCACATCGGAGGGTTCCGCCGAGGGCTTCCCGACCGCGAACCCCTGGATGTAATCGACTCCGAGCTCGATAACCGCAGCGAGCTCGGATTCGGTTTCCACGCCCTCGGCGATAACGGAAACGCTGCGGTCGTGAGCGTATCCGAGCAGAGACCTCAAGATGTCCTGGCGGTTCACGTCCGAATCGATGCCGCGAACGATCGACATGTCGATCTTGACGTAAGACGCCTCGAGCTCGAGCAGCGTCGCATCGCCGTTGTAGCCCGCACCGAAATCGTCGATAGCCAAACTCGCGCCCCAGCGCCGCGCCAGCGATTCTTTGTAGCCGAACAGCTCGCGTCCGAAATCGCCTTCGGTGATCTCGATCACCAAACGCTCGAGCAGCGGCCCGAACCGGCACTCGATATCCTGTTCGTCTTCGAGCGAAAGGCTCTGCGTGCCGATGCTGTTCACGAACAGCTTGGCGCCGGTTCCCGGATCGCGCTCGACGAATATCGAAAGCGCGCGGAAGAAGGTCATCTGCTCCACGCGGTAGAGCTTCGACTGCATACGCGCAAGATCGATGACGATGGCGGGCGATTCGAACGATTTCAGCAAGGGGCGCATGAGCGCCTCATACGCGAAAACAGCGCCGGTGCGCGCATCGACGATCGGCTGGAAGTAGTAGTCGACAAGCATCTCGTCGAGGAGCTTGTTCAGATCTTCGCGCTTGTCGAGCAGCGACGACTGGATGTCGTAGTGCTTTTTCTCGAAGAAGCACAGCTCGCCCTTGCGGTAGTGCTTTGCCGTGTACATGGCAAAATCGGCGAAATCGCGCAGTTCGTCGTACTCGACGGCATCGCGCGGGTACAGCGCCACGCCGATGGAGCCGCGCACCTTGAGCATGCGCCCATCGGGCGCCTCGATCACGGTTTCGCCCAAACGCCTCTTCAGCTCCCCGAACCGCGCGGTCGCCTCGGCCTCGTTCGAGCAGCTGCGGATGAACACGAGGAACTCGTCGCCCGAGACGCGGGAGCAGAAATCCCCGTCGCGCACGATCGACAGCAGCGCAGCGCCTGCAGCCTGGATGTACTGATCGCCCCAATCGTGCCCGAACGAATCGTTCATGAATTTCAGATTGTCGAGGTCGAGCATGCCCATCGCGGCGAACCGCAAGTTTCCTTCAGCAAAGATGCGCACGAGCTCCTGCTCGAACGCACGACGGTTCAAAAGCCCGGTCAGAATGTCATGATCGCGTTCGTGCTCGATGCGCCGCCTCGTACGGATCTCGTAAGTGACATCCTCCACGATGCCGACTGCGGTTCCCTCGTCCGCGTTTTCGGTCACCACGAACCGTAAAAAACGATCGCGATGCGGCAGGGCGATGATCTTCGCTCCCTGGGCATCGTCTTCCGAATACGGAGCATACGCCCGCATGAGCCGCTCAAAGCTCTCCGCGGGAAGGGTGCCGCGCGTAAGATCGCTTTGCCTGATGTCCTTGGGCGCATCGGGGAAATCGAATGCCCCGAGCGTTTCGAAGAACCGATCGGTGTAGGTGATCTCGAGCGTCTTGAGGTTGCATTCGAACGCGCCGACCGCATGGTCGGACAGCGCCATGATGCGCGACAACCGCTGCCCGGCCGCCGCAAGACCCGTCCCGAAGAAGCTGATGGAGTCGGCAAGTTCGTCGATCTCGCGCACGCCGGTTGCCCTGAACACGAACTTGTCGGCCTCGTCGGTCGAGCGGCCTTCCCCGACGCCGCGTACTTCATCCATAAGGCGGCGCAGACGCGACGAAGAGAACCACGCCGTCAGCACCGCGAGCAGGACGCCGGCCCCGAACGATGCTCCGAGAATGGCGAAAAGGTTCGATTCGAGCGACTCGGATGCGCGGAACAGCGTCCCTTCGGGCACGAGCCCCATGAGGTACCACTGCTGCGAGGAAAACGGGGAATTCGCATCGTAGAGCTTGATCATGCTCGCATCGGCAACCGCGGCCTCCCTGCCAACCGACTCGTCGGCAGACGCAACCAGATAGCCCCGATCGTCGGCGGAAACCGTCAACGATCCTCCCCCGACGTAGATGTTCTGCACGGCGCCGGTGGACGATACGACGTCGAAATCGAACGGCTCCCCCGGCGCCGTTTGCGCATCGGACGAAGCGAAACCCGACGACGCGTCGCCGACAACCAGAAGATAGGACCCTTGTCCCGCATCGTCGAGATCGCGGTACGGGAAGTACGTGGCAAGGCGGTTGGCGCTCACTTCAACGCCGAATACGCCGAACACCCGCCCGCTGGCATCCTTGACGGGAATGCTGTAGGTGATCGAACGGTTGCCCGTGTCGCCGATATCGACGGGAAGCCCCCAGTAGCCCAAATCGTCGGCTGCCGCGTTGGGAAATGCGCGAGCGGCCGCAAGCGGCTCGGTGAAGAAGGCCGAGCCGTCTTCACCCGACGGCATGGTTAGCGTTGCCTCCCACGAGCTTGCAAGCGCTATGTCGGTGCGCTTCGCCAGACTGATCGGGCATGCGGCAAGCAGCAGATCGGAGTCGTTTTCGAGATTGACGTCGGGATTGGAATCGAGGACGTACAGTGCGCTGCGATTCGCCGCCTCGCCCTGGGAGCCGTCCTCGGCACCATCCGCCAAGACGAAGTACGCGCCATCAATCTCCGAGCGCCTGACGAACGAGATCACATCATCGGCCGCCCGGTCGATGATCTCAAGTGCCAGGGGGGAGGCGGCGCCGATATCGGATGCATCCGCCCCATGCTCCGAGAGCACCGCCGAAACGGTGTCGGCGAGTTTTTGCGCCGTCTCGCCCGTCTCGGACCAGCGCATCACCATATCGTTCTCGAGGTACCCCGCACGGCTGCTCACCCGTTCGGCAAACAGGTTGTAGGTGTCCTCCTCGAGCATGGTCAGGCTGTCGCTGCGCAGGATAACGAAGTAACAGACGATCGCCTGCACCACAAGCGCCACAACCAGCGGGGCAACAACGAGCGCACGAAACGAAATGCCTCGTTTCGAGAGGGGTTTCGGCGCCTTCGCCACGTCGCTTTGCTGTCGTTTCGGTTTACCCATGCGATCCTTCGGGGGCGATGAGCATGATCGCTATGCGCTCACCGTTGCCATAAGGTCTGCCGTAAACGATTCGAGCCATGCCTCGAAGTTCTCGTCGGTGTTCAGGCGCGCCACGGCCTCCTCGCGGCCCTCTCCCGCCGCGACCGCCTCGACGACAACGGCGCGATCGGCAGCCGCTTTGTCGGAAAGCGAGTTCTCGAGCACGACGCGGGCCTCGACGCCGCCTTCGAAGGGAGCGTTGGCATACACGCCGTCAGAGACGGTTTGCAGCGTCGCTTCAAGGTTGATGAGATAGTTTTCGTGCGTTTCCTCCATCTCGTTTGCAGCAGCCGCGATATTCTCGTAAGTGCAGGCCTCTTTGGTTACGGGAATATAGCCCGCCTCGATGGAGAAGCTCGTGTTCTGCTCCTTCTCGGTCAGCCACTTGAGGAATTCGACGCAAGCGAGCTCGGTGCGCTCGTCGCTCTTCGTCACCACGAAGCCCGCTCCTTGCTGCGGAGCGCAGGCAACGCCTTCGGCGAAACGCGGTGCCTCGAGCGCACCGAATTCGATCGGATAGCTCGTCTGATCGTCGACGGTCACCTCGGAGGGAAAGTACACCACCGAAGAGGACGACCCGAGATAGCTCACCAAATCGCCGGTTTTTATGGCATCGGAACGATAGCGGCCTTCAGCCGAAAAGTACCCGTTGACGAAGGGTACGTAGTAGTTGTCCCATAGGGAGCGCATCGTGTCTTTGTCGATATCGGGCGTGCACACGCCGTCCTTCACCGCAAACAGCTCATGACCGAGCTGCTTGGAGCCGGTCAGCAGGTAGTTCGCGATCGAGTCGCGACCGAAGAACGGCTTGCCGTCGTCAGCTTCGGGCGTTTGGGCGTCGGTCCATTCGTAATAGCGCTGCGCGAGCGCCGTGATTCCCTCGATCGTCTCGAACTCGTCGAGCGTCGAGCCGGTCTCCTGCGCGAAGACCTCCCAATCGGTCATGTTGATCTGAATGGTTTCGGTCGCCTTGCTGATGGGCAGCACCTTCAGCCCCCCGTCGCCCGCGAAATCGCCCTCGGCGAGGAAGCTGTCGATGAACGCGTTCTTCTCCTCGGCGGTAAAGTACGGATCGAGATCGGCCACCTTGCCCATGCCGTCGATGACGAACGCCGTATCGGAGTACGAAAGGAAGATGGAGGGCATCGGAGCCGAACCGACGAGCTCCTCGGCGGAGGCCGTCACCGCAGCCGCCAGATCGTTCACGCCGCCCTGGCTCGCATGGGTAACCGAAACGCCGATTTCCTTGCCTTTGGTGGCGTTGAAGTCGGCGATGAGACCCTCGAACGCCTGTTGCTGATGGCCCGCGTAGTAGGTCCACACTTCGACCTGCACCGGATTGGCGGGGTCGAGCTTCTGCTCCGTTGCCGCTTGTTCCTGCGGCGACGAGCACCCCGCAAGTACGAGCAGCGCCGACAACGCAGCCGCAACAAACGTACGCGTACCGATTCGCATAAGGTGATCCCCCTGTCCTCGAAGCGAAAAGCACCTAGGGCTCTCCTCGCCGCTTTATACATGACTGCAACAGTAATATATTCGCATCATTGTAGACTATACCAGAGAAATCCGATCGGAAATCGGCCAAACCATCGGTGGAATCGGCGGTAACGCACGAGCGAGGCTCCGCCTCGTGCGGAAACCTCGCTCGCATGCCAGCGCGTATGCCGGGTAAAACGGCAGCTAAGCGGTAAGAAACTCTTTGAAATCGGTGTTCACGAGAAACGTGCGTTCCGAGGGGTCGTCCTCGTCGGTTTCGAAGAAGAGGAACCCGAAACTTGCAGTTGCCCGATAATCCATCTTGCGCAGCGCGAGCACATGCGAGAACTTCGCGCAGAACGCATCGTAATCGAACGTCTCGTCGCCGGTGAGATCGGACGGGCAGCCGTTGAGCATCGACATGACGTAAAGCTTGCCCGCCTTGCCTTCGGCAAGCGCATCCCAATCGAGAGCGCGGTCTTCGAGGTAGTATTCGTAGGTCCTGAACCCATAGGCGTACCAGCTGATATCGGTACCGCCAAGCCCGGCGAAGCGCAGCGGGTTGAATTCGATGGGGCGAATCACGCCGTCCTGCACGCGAACCTCGACGTGCACGGGGAAATTCTTCGCACCCACGTACCCGTTCACACGATCGAGCCATGCGGTGAACTCGGGGGCCATCTCGGATACGATACGCGCGCTCGTGCAGTACAGGCGGTCGCTCGTGTCGGCGGGCGAGGCGAAATCATGGCGGAGCACGTCGAGCACATGCGCTTCGCCCTCGGCGTCGAAGAACGCGTCGATGGCGTACTCGGTGCCTTCGATGTAGCCTTCGAGCACAAACGAACTCGCTCCGATCACGCTCTCGGGATACATGTCGTGCCAGGTTGCGGCGTTGCGGTCGATATCGTCAAGCGCGGCATCCCAATCGTTTTCATCGGCGATCGGGTATACGCCCACGCTGCAGAAGCCGACCGAGGGCTTGAGCACGAACGGAGTCTTCAACGACGCGAAATCAAGGGAGCGCAACTCGTCGGCCGTGCAGGTCATGAAAAAGAAATCGGGGTCGAGCGGAGCGAGCACGCGCCGCATGAGCGCCTTGTCTTTGAACACCTCGATGGGATGCACGACGGCTTCGTTTTCCACGTGCTCCGAAATCCACGCAAGCGCGTTTTCCGAGGAGGTGTAGAGCCGCTCGCCCCCCTCGATGCGGCGGATCGCCTCGTCTTCGGGACACAGCACGATGTCGTGATCCGCAGCTATGCTGCGCGCCATCCGGTTGTCGAGAACCGGATGGCCTGAATCCTCCAACCATTCGATCAGGGTTTCTGAGACGAACGGTTCCTCGAGCATGATCATCGAAAATCCTCCTTATCGTCGCCCGCGCTTTCGTTCGGGCGTGCTGTCGGTGCAGAGCTGTGCGTTCTTCGCTTCAAGCGTTCGGTTCGCGCATCGCGCTCGGCCTGGCCTCGGGCCGGTTCGCGCTGCTGTTCCGCCATCCTACCACGCGCCGAATGCGGGTCAAGGTCGGCCGTGTCGAGAGAAGCCCGCCGACGGGCGCGGTCGCGTTCGGCGCGCTTCGCCGCGCGCCTTTCTGAAACGGCGCCCCGGGGAAACGGCGATTTAGCCTCCCCCGTCGCAGTAGCGAGGCTTCCCTCGTCATGAGCCTGCTGCCGTATGGTCGCTCCTGTCTGGGCCTTCTCCTGCCACGTCGGCTCAGGCGCCTTCTCGAAACGGCGACTGCGCTTTTCCCGCACGCCCTCGCCTGCAGCTTGCGCCGATGCGGCGTCCTGTGCCCCCGGATGGCCCCCCTCCGCCTTTCTCGACCGCCGTCGGGGCATCTGGAGAGGGCGATCGAACGCCGCGCGCTTCCAGAACAGCCACAACACGAGCACGACGATGGCCGCGGCGACCTTCGCGGTATCGACGAAGAGGAACTCACCCCCCGCGATCAGGATGAGCAGGGTCACCGACAGCGCCCACGCCGTGCGGAACCGCAGCACGAGCCCTGCCGCCAGAACGAGCAGGACCACGCTTCCCCCGATGAGCACGGGACCGGTCAGAAACGAGCCGATGTCGATCCACGAGGTGAGCGCGCTGTAGGGTTCGAACGATTTGGGAATGAGCGAAAGCCCGATGTTCACCAACCCGACGATGCCCACGAGCGTTCCCGAAATCCAACCGATGTCCTTTGCGCGCTGCTCTTCGGTCGCATTCTTCTTACCTGCGAAGAACCCCGATTGGGAAAGCAGCACCGCGCCGATGCAGAACGGCATCCAGAACATGATGCCGCGGTACACGAGCGCGATGGCGGTAGCCGTCGCAAGCGAGCACCCGTGCGCCGTCAGTATCGCCGCGATGGCGGCTTCGACCACGCCCACGCCCTGCGGCGTGGGGCTCAGGATGACCGAGATGGCGGCAACGGCAAACGCGGCCACGAGCGCCGAGACGTTCTCGAATCCGAACGCGTAGCCGATGGCCACAAGGCACGCCATGTTGAGAACGGCCGAGAACGACGCATAGCCCACGGTGACGAGCGTTCCCACCGGGTTGTGCGCGAGAATGCCCGCCGAATCGATGAACGAGCTCGCCGTGCGCCTGCCCCACCCGGGCTTCATGCGTTTCTTGAGAATGCCGAGCACCCGATTGACGAGCTTCTCGACGATGAGAAACACCCGAAACAGCACGCGCGGCTTTTTGTACCCCACGACGAACATGCTCGAAAGAACGAGGAGCACGCCCGCAAGCAGCAGGCCTCCGATGAGGAAGAGCGTGTTCATCGTACCCGAAACGAGCATGGTGACAAACCCGATCACCGATATCACGAGCACGGCGGCGAAGTAGCCGATCTGCGAGAGAATCGCGCCGCTCGTCGCGGTGCCTGCATCGGCTCCCCTGCGATGCGCGTCGTCGATGATGAACGCCACGCCCGTTGCTCCCGAAAAGAGGCAGAACGTGTTGATGAACACCAGCGAGAAGATGAGCACGATGTTATGCCAAAGCCCCGTCTTGAAATCGACTGCCGCAAACGCGGCGTCGTAGGACAGCGCTTGGACGATATGGCGGGCAAGCATGAGAACGATGGAAACCGCAATGGGCAAAAGGGCGCCGGGTTGCAGGGGGCGCACGAACTCCGCAAGGGAATCCGCGGTGGGAATGAGGACGCAGCACGGCACGAAGCCCCA
>NZ_LT964679.1:1827947-1839195 GCF_900240215.1 Raoultibacter timonensis
GCGCAAAGAAGATCGCGAGCCCGAACGTAACGGCCCCCGCACGCGGTGCGATGAGCATCAAAAACGGCGCCCCGACAAGGGCGATCGGGAAAAAGAACGCCACGAGGCAGCTCCCGAGCCGTTTCCATAAACCGTAGATGATCGAGGCGGCAACGTAGAGGAACAAACCCGATGCGAGCGAGGCGAGCACGCCAAGTACCGCAAGGCACGCAAGCTTGATGGCGATGACGCCGAGTTCGTTGCGCAGGTTCTTCTGCGCCTCGTCCAGTTTCTCGGCGGGCGTCTTCTGCGGCCGGGCGGCTCCGAACGGATCGAAGGGGTTTCCCGCCTGCGTCGCGGCATCCCATGATGTCCAAACCCAGGTGGTCTGGCCCTGTCCTGCGCCGAACGGCCAACCTTGGAACGGATCGCCGTACGGGTTCGAGGAACCGGGCGTTCCCCCCGCCCCCTGCCCGCGCGAAGGCGAGCCGGCGTAGGGATTGCCATAGGGATTGGCGTAGGGGCCGCGTCCGAACTCGGGCTCCCACTTGCGCGAGATGAGCACATCGCGCGCCTCGTTGATGCGCTTGGTCTGCTCTTCCGCCCACGCATGCTTTTCCGGATCCTGGGCGTACTTATCGGGGTGATGCTCGATCACCTTGACACGATGGGCCTTTTTGATCTCATCGTCGGTCGCCCCGTCTTGGAGGCCGAGAATGCGCAATGCTTCGGATTTCTTCATGCTCCCACTATACGCAACGCGATCAGGATAGCGTGATGCGAACCGACCCGCTGTTGCCGTTATGTAGGAAATCTACACGCGCCCGACATAGATCACCCGAGAGCGAACCGCATCGGGGGCGCGGGCGACGGATGCGTCCGGCCGGCGATTCGGTCCGGCGGGCCAAGCGATGCGCGATTACGCCTTCCGCGACGCCCGGTTGACCACGACGCCCGGTTGCTCCGCCCGCCCGGTTGGCCTCGGTGCCCGGTTGGCCTCGGTGCCCGGTTGGCCTCGGCGCCTCCGATGTCCGCGAAGGCGAGTTATGCGACGAAAAAGAGTCTGGTTTTGCCCTCATTGATCGCATAACCGCAGGTCGTAATTCTCTTCGATGCCGAAAAGAGTCCGAAAACTTCGCACGAAGGCGGTTGGCGGACAGCGGAGCGAAAGCGGTTGGCGGAAGGCGGTTGGTGGAAGGCGGTTGGCGGAAGGCGGAGGAGGAACCGCCCTAGCGGGAGTCGGAAGCCGCATCTCCACCCGACTCCGCAGCCGCTTTCGCATCGGAGTCGGCGGCAGGTGCCGGATCCGCCAATTCCCCGGTAATGCGCTCCTTGATCGTGAGCTTGCGCGGTGCGAACGGGTGCGGCAGGGGGATGTCGTGGCCGATCGAGCGCAAAGCGATGTCCCAGAGCGTCTGGCTCCCCCCGTAATAGAGGTAGCGCCTCTTCAAAGCGGGGAGCTCGTCTTCGTCGACCGCGCCGTCGGCGGCGAACTTGTCGATGATGGCGTTCGATACGTCTTTCGCCTTCCCCTTGCGCAACGCGACGACCGCGTTGGCTACGAACACGCCGACCGTGTACGGGAGCACGAACGCCTTGATGAGCGCTATGAGGTCATCCGATTTGTACTGGGCGAGCGAACTCGATTGGCTGTCGAGCACGCTCGAATCGATGGCCGAGGCAAGCTGGCCCGACGCGCTCTCGGCGGCGAAGCGCTGCACGTCGACGAGCCAGACGCCGGCGAACACGATGACCGCGGCACCGAAAGCCGCCGCCACGAGGCTGATGCCCTTGAGCCAGCGCGAGACGCTCCGCATCCAGTAGAACGGCACCGAATAGGTGTAGAGCAGCAGCAAGAGCGCCGCAAGCACGATGGACGCTGCGATGATGATCGAATCCTGCTTCAGGAAGTAATCGGTTGCCATACCGAGGATGCGTTGCACCTCGTAGAGCCAATCGAATCCGCTCTGCAGCATGCCCTCGGCAGAAAAGCCCAGGGCGGTCAGCGCCTTCATCGCCCACGAAAGAAGGATGCTCGCGACTACCACCACGATGAAAAACGCAGGCAGGGTGACCGTGATGCTCGTAAGCCCGCGCAGCACCGTTTTGTCGAACCGGAGCGCCAGGAAGTAGAACAGGAGGAACCCGCCCACGAGCACCGCCGTGAACGTGAGGTAGGTTGCTATGGCGTCGGGTATGACGATCTGGGGAAACGTTCCGAATACCGCACGGGCGACCAAACCGATCGAAACCGCCGAGACGATGGCCGCGCTTCCGAGAGCCCACGCCCGCTGCAGACGATCGGCTTGCGTATCGAGGCACGGGCGACCCTCGTCATCGACGAGCGTCACCAAATCGAGCGAGACGATCGCCCGAATCGCGAACGCCGTCTTGAACCCGAGGGCAACGGCGAGCGGGGCGAACAGGATGAGGCCTACCCACGGGGGAAGGGCCAGGCATACGCCGCCGAAAACGAAAGCGGGAAACGCGATGCGAAACAGACCCGCGTAAGGGCGCTTCACCCATGCGAGCAGACGCCCGCATAGCGAGCGGACCCACACGGCTCTTCTCTGTACGCCCTTGCCCATACATCGAGTGTATTGCCCGATCCCGCTGCGGGCAAGCAACGGGTGCTCAACAAGCCGGGGCAGGACGCCGCAAGGCCGGGGAGATCCGCGAAGCGCACGCAAGACGCCGCGTCGCAGCGGTTCGCGAAGCGCACGCAGGTCGGCCGCAAGCATGCGCTCGGCCGAGCGCATGCGTTGCTTTGCATGGGGCCGAAACGCAAGGAGACCGGACGCAAGGTCCGGTCTCCTGATGCCGTCGCACAAAGCGCCTGCCGCGCCCAAGGCGGGATGCCCCGCATGCTTCGCAGCCGACCCCCGCCCGTGCTTCGCGAACCGCTGCGACGCGGCGATGCAACGGCTCTAGTGCCTGAAGTGGCGATGCCCCGTGAACACCATCGCAATGCCCTGTTCGTCGGCAGCGGCGATGACTTCCTCGTCGCGGATCGAACCGCCCGGCTGGATGACCGCCGTGATGCCCGCCTCGGCGAGCGCGTCGAGGCCGTCACGGAACGGGAAGAACGCGTCGGAAGCGGCAACCGCCCCCCTCGCTTTCTCGCCCGCCTGCTCGACGGCGATGTGCGCCGAGTTCACGCGGTTGGGCTGACCTCCGCCCACGCCGACCGTTGCATGGCCCTTGGACAGAAGGATCGCGTTGCTCTTGACCGACTTGCACACCTTCCACGCGAACACGAGCTCTTCCATCTCGGCCTCGGTGGGCTGGCGCTTGGTGGCAACCGTAAACGACGCCGGCTCTTCGGCAACCGCATCGGAATCCTGACAGAGAAGGCCGCCCTCGACCGAGCGGAACTCGACTTCGCCGCCCGCAGGGTTCACGCCACCCGTGGCGAGCAGGCGCGCGTTGGGCTTCGCTTCGTACATGGCGAGCGCATCGCCTGCGAACTCGGGGGCGATGATGGCTTCGACGAACTGCTTGTTCTCGAAAATAGCCACCACCACGTCGGAGGTGACGGGGCGGTTGAACGCCATCACGCCGCCGTAGGCGGATACCGGATCGCACTCGTGGGCCTTCTTGTACGCAGCGACGATATCCTCGTCGACGCATACGCCGCACGGCGTGAGGTGCTTGACGATCACACATGCGGGCTCGTCGAACTCGCGGACCGCAGCCCATGCGGCATCGAGGTCGAGGTAGTTGTTGTAGGAGAGTTCCTTACCCTGGAGCTGACGGGCATTCGCCAGGCTGTGATCGGCCATCTTGTACGCATCGCGACGATAGAACGCCGCTTCCTGATGCGGGTTCTCGCCGTAGCGCAGCCCCTGCACCTTCGAGAGCGCAAGATCGATGCGGGCGGGGAACTTCGCATCCGCTTCGCCCGCGATCTGTCCGGCCAGCCATGCGGCGATCGACCCGTCGTAGGCGTTCGTGGTTTCGAATACCTGCAAAGCGAGCCCGAGACGCGTATCCCGCTTTGTGGCACCGCCGTTGGTGCGCATCTCGTCGAGGATCTCATCGTACATATCCGGACGCGTGACCACCGCGACCGACTCGAAGTTCTTCGCGGCGGAGCGCAGCATGGAGGGGCCGCCGATGTCGATGTTCTCGATGCAGGTAGCGAAGTCGGCGCCAGAATCGACCGTCTTCGTGAACGCGTACAGGTTCACCACCACCATATCGATCATCTCGATGCCGTGCTCGGCCGCCTGGGCCATATGGTCGGCGTTGTCGCGTTTGGCGAGAAGCCCGCCGTGCACCTTCGGGTGCAAGGTCTTCACGCGACCGTCCATCATCTCGGGGAATTCGGTCACATCGTCGATCGGCGTGACGGGAACGCCCGCCTCGGCAAGCACGCGCGCCGTACCGCCCGTCGAGATGATCTCGGCGCCGAACTCGGTTGCGAGCGCCGACGCGAACTCCACCACCCCGCTCTTATCGGTAACCGAGATGAGTACTCGCTTGACCTTTGGATCTTCCACCTTAGCTCCTTCCCAAACTGGCTTCGTGCTTCGCACGGGCCTCTTCGCTGTATCTTTGCTGGTACCTGACGTCCACGAGCTCGGCCACAATCGCTATGGCCAGCTCGGCCGGCGTCTTCGCACCGAACTTCAAGCCTATCGGGCGCTTCACGCGATCCCATTGCTCATCGGCCATGCCCGCCTCGCGCACAAGCTCGTACACGCGGCTGTTCTTGCCGGCGCAACCCATCATACCCACGTAGTGCACGTTGTTCTCAAGCGCCCATATGCAGCCCTCGGGATCGAACATGTGCCCGCGCGTGAGCACGCACACGTAATCGGACGAATCGGCCTTGACGGCACCGAGCTCGTCGAAGTTCCCACCCGAAAGCACGATGCGACGCGCATCGGGAAAGCGGCTCTCGCTCACGTACGCGGGATCGTAATCGACCACGCACACGTCGAAGCCGACGTGCGCGGCAAGTGCGGCGACCTCGCTTGAAGCGTCGCTCGCGCCGAGCAGCCACACGCGGACCGAATCGAACAGCGGCACGCTTGTCCAGGTAAGGCCCTCGAACTGCTCGTTGTGCATCGAAGGGCCGCGCGTCACGTCTTTCATCTGGAAGAAATCGCGCGGCGACCACTCCCGCGAGGCGACGCACTGCTTCGCGTCGTTGCAGAAGAACACGAGCGGATCGCCGTCGGCCGAACCGACATCGCCGTACTTCTTCGTCACCTCGTTATCGGTGTTCGCGACCGCTTCGGCAGGATCGTAGACGACCTTGAATCCGAGCCACGCGAGCTCGCCCTCGTCCATGGCCCGCGCCGCACGCTCGAACGTGGCGATGTCGGCTTTGTTCAGGCTTGCCGCAACGATGTCGAGATAGTCGGGCGAGATGTGCTCGTTGCCCTCGGTTGCTTCCGCGGAGAAGCAGGGGAAGTCCTCGGCCGTGAGCGTGGGGGTCAACCCCTCGGTGAGGTCTTCGATGATCCTTGTGAGCGTTTCCCTATTCACTGATGCGCACCTTCCTATCTTCGGTAATCGTTACGCGCCCGGCGGCGAGCCAGCGCAGCACCTCGGGGTACAGCGCGTGCTCCGCCTCGTGGATGCGCGCCTCGAGCGACTCGAGGGTGTCGTCTTCGCGGACCTCGACGGCGCGCTGCGCGATGATCGGGCCCTTATCGTATTCGGCGTTCGCAAAGTGCACGGTAATGCCCGTGACCTTCACGCCCGCATCGAAAGCCTCCTCGATGGCGTGCGCCCCCATGAACGAGGGCAGCAGCGCCGGATGGAGGTTCAGCACCTTATCGGGGAACGCCTGCAGCACCTCGTCGGTCAGCTTGCGCATGTAGCCCGCCATGACCACGTACTCGGCTCCAGCGCGCACGAGCTCGGTTGCGATGATCTCGTTGGCCGTTGCCGGATCGGCGTAGAGCTCCTTGTTGAGAGAGCAGGTGGCTATGCCGTGCTCTTTGGCGCGCACGAGCCCGTAGGCTTCGGGGCGCGACGAGATGACCACGACGATTTCGGCGTTCAGGCTTCCGTCCTCGATCGCATCGATGATGGCGGCCAGATTGGTTCCGCTGCCGCTGAGGAGCACGCCTATCCTGAGCGGCTCCGCCTCTCTGTTCAAACCCCCACTCATTGCTTCCCTTTCGACTCGAGCATCCGTACAAGCAAAAATCGCATGGGCTACTCCTCGTCGGACTGCCCGTCGGCTTCGGCGAACAAGGCGCCGTCGTTGGCGTAGACGACCTTGCCCTCGCCTTCGACGATGCGCCCGACACGGTAGGTTTTCTCCCCAGCCGCACGCAGCGCCTCTTCGACGGCATCCGCCTTGGCCGGATCGACGATGAGCACCATGCCGAGCCCCATGTTGAAGGTCTTGAGCGCCTCGGTCTCGTCGAGCTTCGCCGCACGGCACACGAACGATGCGATGGGGGGCACCTCCCATGTGCCGAGCGTTACTTCTGCATCGACGGTGGCGGGCAGGGCGCGGTCGAGGTTCTCGGAAATGCCGCCACCCGTAATGTGGGCGAGCGCGCGAACCGCCTTGGGGTGCGCCTTAAGCACCGACAGCACCTGCTTGACGTAGATGCGCGTGGGCTCGAGCAGCGCTTCCTCGACGCTTTTCCCGCCGAGCTCTTCGCGCTCGAGGCGCAACTCGTAGTGGGTCTTGTCCTCCACGCAGACCTTGCGGGCGAGGGAGTAGCCGTTGGAGTGCAGACCGCTCGACGCCAGACCGATCAGCACGTCGCCCGCCTGCACCCGTTTGGGATCGAGCATCTCGGGGCGATCGACGACGCCCACGCAGAAGCCCGACAGATCGTAGTCGTCAGCCTCCATGACGCCGGGATGCTCGGCCATCTCGCCGCCGATGAGCGCGCAGCCCGCCTGCTTGCAACCCTCGGCTATGCCCGAAACGACCTCGGCCACCGCTTCGGCCTTGAGTTTGCCCACGGCAACGTAGTCAAGGAAGAACAGCGGCTCGGCACCGGTTGCCAGGATATCGTTCGCGCACATGGCGACCAGATCGATGCCCACCGTATCGTGCTTGCCCGCCAGCTGGGCCACCTTGAGCTTCGTGCCCACGCCGTCGGTCCCCGATACGAGGATGGGGTCGGCCATGTTCTTCGCCGCTGCGATGGAGAACAGGCCCCCGAATCCGCCGATATCGCCGATGACCTCGTCGCGATAGGTTTCATGGACGGCGCCCTTGATCGCATCGACGGCTCGTGCGCCCTCGGCGGTATCGACGCCGGCCTGGGCGTAGGTCGTGGCGTCTTGCGCCCAGCTCGGCATGGCGGGGGGGGCGTCCCTCTCGACGGCGCTTACGGTGATTCTCTCTGTCATCTCATCTCCTTGTAAAAAGCCTCGACCTGCACCTGGATGCAAGCCGTTTACTGCAATCCTGAAGCTTGCGCAAAATCCGCTTTGGTCAGAAAACTCTTCCTGCTCGTCGATTCGGGAATCGCCACGGGGTACTCCCCCGAAAAGCACGCCTCGCAGAACCCGTCGTGGTTCGCCTGGATGGAATCGCGCAGACCCTGAAGCGATATGAAGGCAAGCGAGTCGGCGCCGATGAACGCGCGCATCTCCTCGTTGGTCATGTTGGCCGCTATGAGCTGGTCGCGCGTATCGGTATCGATCCCGTAGAAGCACGGCCACGAAACCTCGGGGCTCACGATGCGCAGGTGCACTTCGGTCGCACCCGCCTCGCGCAGCATGTCGACGAGCTTTTTCGAGGTGTTGCCGCGCACGATGCTGTCGTCGATCACGACGAGGCGCTTGCCCGCTATGACCGAAGGCAGCGGATTGAGCTTCAAGCGGATGCCGAGCTGACGCATGGCCTGGGTCGGCTCGATGAACGTGCGGCCGACGTAGCGGTTCTTCACGATGCCGTCGGCGTACGGGATGCCGCTCTCGTGCGCATATCCCATCGCGGGAGGCACGCCCGAGTCGGGCACGCCGAGCACGAGATCGGCTTGTACGGGGGCTTCCTGGGCGATGATGCGGCCCATGTTGCGGCGGGCCTGGTACACGCTCATGCCGTCGATTACGCTGTCGGGTCGGGCGAAGTACACGTATTCGAAGATGCAGGATGCGCGCCTTCCCGCGACAACGCCCTGTTCCGAATGCATGCCTTCGTCGTTGAAGCGGACGATCTCGCCCGGCTCGACGTCGCGCACGTACTCGGCCCCCACGATGTCGAGGCCGCAGGTCTCGCTCGAAACCACCCAGCCGCGATCGTTCGGCAGCTTGCCGATGCACAGCGGGCGGATACCGTTCGGATCGCGGAACGCATAGAGCGAATCGGGGCTCGCGAGCACCATGGCGTAGGCACCCTCGAGCGCTTCCATCGCGCGGCGGATGCCGCTGCGGAGATGGTGGGTTTTCCGGGTCACCACGCCGATGGCCTTGGCAGCCACCTCGCTATCGGTGCCGGAGCGAAACTGCACGCCCTCGTCGATGAGGCGCGTGCGCGTTTCGTTGGTGTTGACGAGCGTTCCGTTGTGGGCGAGCGCGATGAGCACGTCGTCGATGGCGGAGATATGCGGCTGCGCAGCTTCCCACGATGCCGACGCGCCACTCGTCGAGTAGCGCACGTGGCCCACCGCCACGAAACCCTCTAAAGCGGCAAGCGTCGACTCGTCGAATACCTGGGTCACCAGGCCGAGGTCTTTCGCCACCATGATGGTCTCGCCGTCGCCTACCGCGATGCCGGCGCTCTCCTGGCCCCTGTGCTGCAGAGCCTGCAGCCCGAAGCACGTCATGCGCGCAACATCCTCGCCCTTCCCGTACACGCCGAATACGGCGCATTCCTCCTCGAGCCTGTCGGGGCGCTCCCAGGAAAACGCGGGCACGCTCATGAAACGGCCCCCGCGGCACCCTCTGCCGCCGCGGCATCCTCGGGATCGATGGCACCGCCCGTATCGCCTTCGCCCTGCGCAGATGCGGCATTGGCGGGCACCGGGCTGTGGGCTACACCCCCGAACCGCCCGCGGCGGGCATATGGGGCCGAACAGGCGGCGCCGGGGACGCGAGCGCACACCGTCCCGCGTTTCCCCCGCCGCCNATAGTCGGCGCAGGTGACGAACGCGAACATCTTCTCGACTTCCCCAGCCGTCACCGTTGCGGGATCGGGCGCCGATACGGTACGGTCCATCTTGTCCTGAACGTAGGCCTGCAGCTCTTCGGCGTCGGCGAAGGTGGGCTGGGCGAGCGGATCGGATGCATCGACCACCACAAGCGAGAACGTGGTGAGCTTGTAGTTGCGCTCGGGCGTGAAGATGTAGACCGTACGGTGCTCGTTGAACACCGACTCGTCGCGGAAGTCGGCGAATTGGGCGAACATCGAGCCGTCGTTCATGTGGTGGCCGTACACGATGTTGTTGGCATCGGAGAAATCGGCCGTGTTCTCGGCTGCGAGGAAGATGGCGCCGTACGAGGCGAGCCAGTTCGTCTCACCGTAAAAATCGGTCTTGAGGTACTTGTCGTTGTTGTCGGTGTGTACGATCGGGTAGTTGACCATCGTGCCGGGCACGTAGACCCACCCCACCGTATCGGGGTTGATGGCCAAAAGCGCGTCCCAATCGATGACGACGTCGGAAAGCGCTACGCCTTCGATGTCGGCCGGCTCCTCGAACGCCTGCGATGCGACGGTGTTGTACTTATCCTGCCCCTGCCAATAGCTGAACGCGATAACCCCCAAGGCGATGAGCGCCCCGATGAGCACGACGAGGGCGATCCAGAAAACGACCCGCCACGGGCCGCCCTTCTTCTTGCCGGATTTGCCCTTCTTGCCGATGATATCGCTGCCGTAGCGGGCGCCGCCCGCCCGGGCGGCCGCATTGCCCTGCTGAGCGGATCGGCGCTGCCCGGCCTGGGCCTGCCTGTTCACGCTCGGGCGGCCACGGCCGCCCTGGGAAGCAGGTTGCGGATCCTGCGCTTGCTGCCGGGGGTCGCGCGCCTGCGAACCCGCGCGGTACTGCTGGTTCCGTGCGCCTTGGCGCGGTTGCTGTCGGGGAGACGAGGGGCTCTGCTGACGTGCTTCGGGCGGCATTCCGGAGTTCGCGTCAGGCTGGGCATGGCGCGCCCGCGGGGATGCGTCTTGATTGTGCCGGTTATCAGCCATAAAGACCTTTCGGTAGCAGCTCGCGTAAAACTAAGAAGCGTTGCGCATCGGTTTTGCGCTACGCTTCTTCTCTCGGTTCGATTCCATGATAAGCAAAACGCCCTCGAAATGAGGGCGCAACATGCAGTTCTGTACGTAATATCCACGGCCGATGGCCACGATGCTACTTCTTCATTTCGTCGAAGAAACCCTTCGCGATGAAGACGACGATGATGAGGACGATGATGGCCACGATGACCCAGACAGCCTCGATCGGAATAGTCCCGAAGATTGTTTCCATGCTCTAAACCCCTTTGTACAAGCACCGGCTCGCGGTGCCGAGCGCGTCGAAAAATAATACAGCGACAATAGTAACGCGGTCTCAGTTTTCGCGCAAGCGCTCTGTTAACGCTTCGTTGATGATCTGAAGCGACTTTACGCGTGCGTAGCGCTTATCATCGCTCTCGAGCACCACCCAGGGAGCATACGGCGTCGACGTGAGGCGGAACATATCTTCGACAGCAGCTCTGTACTGCGGATACTTTTCGCGATTGCGCCAATCCTCCTCGGTGATCTTCCACTGCTTCGCCGGGTCGCCCTCGCGCGCCTCGAAGCGCGCGAGCTGCTCGTCCGGGCAGACGTCCACCCAGAATTTAATGAGGATCGCTCCCCATTTCTGCAACTCGCGCTCGAATTCGTTTATTTCGTCATAGGCGCGTGACCATTCCGTTGCCGAGGCGAAACCTTCCACCCGCTCGACGAGCACGCGCCCGTACCAACTGCGGTCGTAGATTCCCACATGCCCCGCTTTCGGCAGCCGCGTCCAATACCGCCACAGGTGCGGGTGCGCGAGCTCCGGCTTGGTGGGCGCAGGGCTCGTGAAGATGGTATAGGCCCGCGCATCGAGCGCCTGTGCCACGCGCTTGATGGCACCGCCCTTGCCCGCGGCGTCCCACCCCTCGTACATGACCATGAGGGGAATGCGCGCCAAGTACATTTCTTGCTCGAGCGCGGCAAGCCGTCTCTGCTCCTCTTTGAGGCGGCGGCGGTACTCCTCCTCCTCGAGCACGAGCGTATGATCAACTCCGTCGAGGCGGGGCACGCGTCCGACGGTTTCGAACCGCGAGGCGCGCGGGGCCGCCAGCGAAGCCTCTTGCGCCTCGAGCTCGGCGG
>NZ_LT964679.1:1839247-1841171 GCF_900240215.1 Raoultibacter timonensis
GTCGCCGCGGCCGAGCGCCACTTCGAAGGCGCTGACGAGCGTCGCCGCTATGTCGAGGTTGGCGCGACGCTTGTCCTCTCCGTTCACGAGCACCCACGGGGCGAACGGGAAATCGCTTCCCTCGAGGAGACGATCGTATATCTTGTAGGACTGCTTGTAGTTCTCGACGCTTTTGAGCTTGGCCTTGCTGACCCGCCAGCTCGTGGCAGGATCCTCGTGGAGCTTCGCAAGGCGCTTTCTCTGCGCTTGCTGGGAGACGTGGAGGAAGAACTTCACGACCACGTAGCCATCGTCGACGAGCTGCCGCTCGAACGACTCGACGGAGGCGAGGTGGTCTTCGATCGCGGCGGCGCTGCTGCCCTTCTTGAGCTTGGCGGCGGTAACCTCGTCGGGGGTTTCGCCGAATTCGATGTAGAGCATGTGCTGCAGCGCGGCGGTATACCATCCGCGATCGTACAGCGTCATATCGCCGCGCGGGCCAAGCGCTTTCCAGAACTGCTGGGTGAGCGGATAGTACCCGCTCACCCCCTCGCGCATGTCCGCGAACAGGCGCGCTTCCTTCGTGTCGAGGTCGGGGGTTACGTACACCGAGGTCGCTCGCGCATCGAGGTTGTAGAGCAGATCGGATATGCGGCTGCCTTTGCCCGCTCCGTTCCAGCCCTCGAACAGGACGGCGAGGCCGACGCCCTTCGCGCGCGCCTCCTGCTGCAAGACGACGAGGCGTTCAACCAGCTCGTCGTAGATGGGCTTGTACTCCGCTTTCGACAGCTTGTCCAAACCGAGTTCGACCGTTTCGAGCATGGCTTCCTCCCACATCGCTTCGAGCCGTTTTTCCGCAGCTCCGCTCATTGCCGAGCATACGCATCATAGCACAGAGTAAAATAACGGTAACGCCGGGCGAGCGATGCGCCCCCGCCCGCAAGGCAACGCTACAATGAACGGAAGGACCGCGCCGAAACCAAGGGAAGAACGAGGAGCAACATGCCGAACTACGGAGTCATCGACCTGGGATCGAACACGATCCGCCTGTGCGTCTACGAGGTCAAGGACGACTCCAAGCGCGCCTACGCCCGCAAAGACTTCCGAACGCTTCTGAACAACAAGGTGATGGCGGGGCTCTCGGCGCACGTCTCCGGCGGCGTGTTCACCGAAGCGGGCGTGGCCCATGCGCTCGATGTGCTCGCCGGGCATGCCAAGCGCCTCAGGTACTTCGACTGCAAGCGCACCGACGTATTCGCGACCGCCGTACTGCGTAACTGCGCCAACTCGGCCGATGCCGTACGCGCCATCGAGGCGGGCAGCGGGTTTTCCATATCGCTGCTCTCCGCCGAAGACGAAGCCCATCTGGGGTTCGTCGGAGCAACGTGCGACCGCCCGATCGAGCGCGGCACGCTCATCGACATCGGAGGAGGATCGACCGAACTCACCCGCATCGTCGGGGGAGCCGATCACGACAACGCGAGCATCGGCCAGGGGTCCCTTTCGTCCTTCGCGTCCTGCGTAAAGGGCATCCTGCCCACGCAAGCCGAAGCCGAAGCGATCGAAGAAGCGCTCGAGGAACGGCTTGCCGGGATGAACGCGGACAGGTACCGCTGCGAAACGCTCTACGGCATCGGAGGCAGCGTACGCGCAGCTGCGAAGATGTACGCCGAGGCGTATGGCGGCGGCGTGCGCCCCGAATCCCTCACGCCCGAGGATTTCGATGCGATCGTCGGCGCGTGCATGGCCGATCCCGACGGGTTTGCCCACACCGCCCTCAAAGCGGCGCCCGACCGCATCCATACGCTCGTTCCCGGATGCCTCATCATCCGCCGTCTCCTGGCCGATTTCGGGGCGGGCTCGCTCGTCGTCTGCAAGAAGGGCGTGCGCGAGGGATACCTGATCGAGCGCATGCTGCTCGACGGCAACGGCGCCGCCCGACGCG
>NZ_LT964679.1:1841773-1893609 GCF_900240215.1 Raoultibacter timonensis
CAAGCCGAAAGGCCGTGCAGCGGCCGAAGCCGGCACCACGAAGAACGGGAGGTAACCATGGATACGCTCGACGCCAAGAATCGCACCGTCAGTTCGCTCGGAGATGGAAACACCGTGGCTGAAATGCTCTCCGAAAGCAGCATCTCGCCCGAAGGAGAGGGGCATGCGCCCGCCCCCGCAAGCCCGTTCATGCAAAACCGCGAACTCTCTTGGCTCACATTCAACCAACGCGTGCTCGACCAAGGCGCCGACGCCACCGTGCCCCTGCTCGAGCGGCTCAACTTCGTCTCCATCTTCTGGAGCAACCTCCAAGAGTTCTTCATGGTGCGGGTCGGCAGCCTCACCGACCTCTCGCTCGTCAAGAAGCGGATCATCGACAGCAAAACCAACATGACGCCCTCCGAGCAGCTCGATGCGATCTACGAACGCTGCCACGAGCTCTACCCCATCCAAGAGCAGACGTTCGCCCAGGTGCGCGATCTGCTTGCCGCCTACGGCATCCGCCACCTCACCGAAACCTCGCTCGACGAGGAGCAGCGGGCGTTTCTGCACAGGTACGTGGAGTTCAACGTCATGCCGTTCCTCTCGCCGCAGATCGTCAACTCGCGCCACCCGTTCCCCCATTTGGAAAACGGCGCCCTCTACGTAGTCGTGCGGCTCGACGAATCGGCAATCGAAGCCGACAAGAGGAAGGACGCCGAGGCGAAGGCGGAAAAGCCCGAACGCGCGGAAAAGGAAGAGAAGGCGGGCAAATCGGCGGCAAAGCAAACCAAAAAGGCCAAGAACCTCGCCGCCGAGGGCGTCACGCTCGGCATCATCCCGATGCCGCGCCAGTGCGAACGCGTGATCCAGCTGCCCGGCGAGGGCTTCCCCTTCATCCTCATCGAAGATGCGCTCGAGTTCATGGCCGCCGACGTGTTCTCCATGTACACCGTGAAGCACACCAACGTCATCTGCGTCACGCGCAACGCCGATCTCGATTCGACCGAGGGAACCGACGAGAACGACGAGGATTACCGCGAGCACATGAAGCGCATCCTCAAGAAGCGTTCGCGGTTGGCGCCGGTACGCCTCGAAAGCGAACGCAAGCTTTCCAAAACCGTATCCGACTTCTTGCTCGAAAAGCTCAAGCTCAAACCCCACCAGGTGTTTACGACAAGCTGCCCGCTCGACATGAGCTACACGTTCGGACTCGCAGGGCGCGTCGGCCCCAAGCTCGCGGCGAAGCTCGTCAGCCAGCCGTTCTCGCCGCAATGGCCCGCCGACCTCGATCGGAACCGCCCGATCATCGAACAGGTAGCCGAAGCCGAGACGCTGCTCTCCTACCCCTACGAGAGCATGGATGCGTTCGTACAGCTCCTGCGCGAAGCATCGACCGACCCGTCGGTCATATCCATCAAGATCACGCTCTACCGCCTGGCAAGCCAGTCGCATCTAGCCGAGGCGCTTATCACCGCAGCCGAGAACGGCAAGGAGGTCACCGCGCTGTTCGAGCTGCGCGCCCGATTCGACGAGAGCAACAACATCGAATGGTCGCAGCGGTTCGAGCAGGCGGGCGCGAACGTCATCTACGGCTTCCGCGATTTCAAGGTGCATTCGAAGATATGCTGTATAACCCGCCAAACCGAAAACGGCGTGCAGCACATCACGCAGCTCGGCACGGGCAACTACAACGAGAAGACCGCCAAGCTCTACACCGATCTGTCGTTCATCACCACCGACGAGACGATCGGGCGCGATGCGACCGAGTTCTTCCGCAACATGGGACTCGAAAACGCCTCGAACAACTACGATATCCTCTGGGTCGCCCCGCTCCAGATCAAACCGATGCTGCTCGCGCGCATCGACCGCGAGATCGAACGGGCGGGTGCCGGGAAGCAAAGCGGGCTCTTCTTCAAAACCAACTCCATCACCGACAAGGACATCATCGAGAAAATCGCCGAAGCGTCGCAGGCGGGCGTACCCGTCACGCTGTTCGTGCGCGGCATCTCGTGCATCGTACCCGGCGTCGAAGGTTACACCGACAACGTGCGGGTCGTCTCTATCGTGGGGCGCTTGCTCGAGCACAGCCGCATCTACGGGTTCGGGCCGCACGATACGATGGACCTCTACCTGTCGAGTGCCGATCTCATGACCCGCAACATGGAAAAACGCGTCGAAATCGCCTGGCCGGTACTCAACGAAAGCCTGCGCCGCGAAATCACCGATTACATCGACATCTCGCTGCACGATACCGCGAAACTGCGCGAGCTCCTGCCCGACAAGAGCTATACGCCGCTCGGATACTTCGCACCCGTCGGCGCAGACGGCGAAAAGAACCTGTTCGATTCGCAGGAGTACTTCATCGAAGATGCGAAGATCCGCAAGCTTGCCGCGGCAGCCGAGATCGCCGAACGCGATGCGAACCGCGCGAAGGCCGCAGAGCTCGCCGCCCGGGAAAGCGCGCTCGAGACCGGTGGGAACGGTGCCGCGCAGGGGAGGTCCGAGACGGATATCGAGGTGCCGGTACACGCATCGGATGCACGGGCCGCCGTGCAGGCGGCGACGCAGGAGCCCCCGTCCTCGGAGCATGTACCCGAGCCGACACCGACCGAACCGCAAGCGGCCGAGCGGGAAGCGGGCAACCGGGACGCTGCGCGATCAGGGCGGCTAACCGATCCGGAAACGCGCGGACAAGACGCCAAAGCGTCTGCGCCGAGCGTCATCTACGTGGAGCGCGCCAAGCCGAAGCGGCCGGGCCTCTTTTCCCGCTTGTTCGGAAACCGAAAGTAGCGCGCCGCCGCCGGCCGATCGAAGCCCCGCGTCCTACTCCGCATAGCCCATGCAGCCGGAAACGCGCTGGGCTGCGAGCACCACCTGCTGGGCGATCTGCTCGATGCGGTCGTCGGCGATGGTCTCGATCGTGCCGCTCACGCCAACCGCCGCGATCGCATCGCCGCGGTAGTTGAACACCGGAGCGGCGATGCAGCGATGGTCGAGCTCGTACTCTTCGTCGTCGATCGCCCAGCCCTGCTTGCGCACCCGGTGCAGGTACCGTGCAAACTCGTCTTTGCGCGTGAAGGTGTTCGGGGTGTACGCCTTGAACTCGTAATCGTAGAGCACCTCTTCGAGCTGCTCGCGCGACAGGCATGCAAGAAGGCATTTTCCCATCGAAGAGCAATAGGCCGGGGATCGGTACCCCACCGTCGTGTAGGCGTCTTCACCCCAATCGGGCGCCTCCTTCTCGATGTAGGAAACGTAGCCGCCGTCGAGTATTCCCAGATGGGCCGTCAATCCGAGCGTTCGCTTCAGCAGGGCGAGATAGGGCTTGGCCTCGGTGGTGAGCTCAAGCGAGTTGATGTGGTAGGAAAGGGTGTCGAACATCTTGGGGCCGATGGTGTAGAGCCCCTCGAGCGTTTTTTCCGCATAACCGCGATCGAGCATCGTTCCCAGGATGCGATGCACCGTCGACTTGCTCATCGAAGTCACCTGCGCGAGATCGGTCAGACCCATCGGGCCGCGCGATCGGGCGAGCGCCTCGAGGATATCGAACGCCCGGTCGAGTACCTGTACGCCGTTCTCACCCATGTCTCCCCTCCCCGGAGAATGCCTTCTTGTTGCAGTATACGCGAAAACTGCGGCTCTGCACCGCGATGTAACACAGGGAAACAGGAGCGCGCCGCCCGGGCCTGGCGGCGATCCGCGGAGCGCNGGGCTCACCGCGGCATACTCGGCGCTCGAGAACGGCGCCGAAAAGGTGATCGTCTTCGAAAAGGGATCCCAGTGCGGCGGCACGACGGCGCTTGCCGAAGGAGCCGTTCAAGCGGCGGGCACCAGCTGGCAGAAAGACAAGGGCATCGCCGACGATACCCCCGACTTGCTGTACCGGTTCTGGAAGACCGACAGCGAGGGGCTCGTCGACGACGATCTCATCCGTTGCATGGCCGACAACGCCGCCGACAACGTGCAGTGGATGGCGGACAGCTTCAGCATCACGTTCGCCAACGTGTTCGGAGCCTACCCCGCGCCCTATCTCGACGAGGCCCTCCTGAAAGACCGCATCCACTTGATCGCCGACGCAGCGGATCCGACCAAGACGGGCGGCGCGATCTGGACGACGAACGCGCAGAAAGCCGTAACGGAAAAAGGCGGCGAAATAGAAACCGGCATCGAAGTGAGCGAGATCATCATGGACGGGGATGCCGCAGCGGGCGTCGCCGTCAAAAACGGCAAGCGCTACAAAGCGAACAAGGGCATCGTGCTGGCCATGGCCGGCATCGAGCACAACGAGGATCTCGCCAAGCGCTACAATCCGCAGCACTACTGGGATTTGACCACGCAAAGCGTGATCACCGCCCCCACCGACACGGGCGACGGCATCGTAATGGGCATGGCCGTCGGCGCGCAGACGATCTTCCACGGCTGCGTCGATCTACTGCTTCCCACCTGGTCTTACACCAACAACCAGAACCCCGAGATTCCCTACATCCTCGTGAACATGCGCGGTACGCGCTTCGTCCGCGAAGACACAACCTACGCGTTCCATTGCCGTGCGCTGTTCAACGAGGCGATGCAATGGGGCGGCGCGGGGGGCGCAACCTACATGGTCATGGATGCGAAGATGACGGATTCGGACAAGATGTGCGCGTGGTCGGACAACGCCGAAGGCGGCGCGGAGGCTCGCGAAGCGGCGCTCGAGGACGGCACCCTCGTGCAGGCCGACACGCTCGAGGGGCTTGCCGAGGCCATCGGCGTACCCGCCGAGAACCTCGTTTACACCGTAGCGAAATGGAACGACGACTGCGCTGCCGGAGCCGACAGCCTCTACGGCCGCACGAAACAGCTCACTGCGCTCGACGAGGCGCCGTTCTACGCATGGAGAACGCAGAACTCCAACATCGGATCGATCGGAGGTCTGCGCATCAACACCGATGCCGCCATCCTCGACGAGGCGGGCAACCCGATCCCGCACCTGTTCGGGGCGGGCGTGAACACGGCAGGCTGGATCGGCCCCTACTACCCCGGCTCGGGCACCTGCTTGCAGGGTACGCTCAACTGGGGGCGCATCGCAGGTAAATCGGCTGCAGGGGCGTAAAGGCGAGACAGGCGACAGCGCGCGCTTCACTACCACGGCGGATCCGCTGCATAACGCGGATCCGCCGTGGGTTTCGCTTGCCGCAGAACAACCTTCACCGCAAGATGGCGAGACGCGACGGCGCGGCTTTGGCCGGCTTCCCTTTACTGTACGGCAACAGAATTGTGAACATTGTTCATTATTGATTGACAACGGATCGGAACATCCTAATATGAACAACGTTCAATTTAGTGAACGATGTTCATATCGTTAGAAGAAAGGATGCCGCCATGACCCTCACGCTCATCGCCGCAACAACCGCAATCTCGCTTGCCCTCGTCTGCTATACCGCAGGCGTATTCAGCGAACGCAAACGGGGAACTTTGACCAAGGGAAGCCTCGCGCTGTTTTGGCTGGGGCTCGCGCTCGATACGACCGGCACCACCCTCATGACCGTCATGGCGCAAGACGGTGGAGCCGTTCTGGGGATGCATGCAGCCTCGGGCGCACTCGCCATTGCGCTCATGGCCGTGCACGCCATCTGGGCAACCGTCACCTTCGCCCGCAAGAACGAGGTGGGCATGAAGCGCTTTCACACCTTCAGCGTCGTCGTATGGCTGTTCTGGCTCATGCCGTACGTGCTCGGCGTACTGCAGGGCATTCCGGTATTGCATCTGCAGAACCTGCAAGCGGGCATCGGGTCGCTCGCGGTGGCGGGAATCGCTGCTTTGATCGTACTCCGCAAACCCGCAACGAAGCGCCCGAGCGCGCGCTAAGGCCGACTCGTCCGTCCAAAGCGCTTCGGTGGCGATGTCGTCTCGCAAGAAGCATCGTCGCGGTCGCGCCCGGCAAGGTCGGCGGAAATCGGGGTGGCGTCCGAATCCCTCAACGGGAGCCCGGCCGCGAAGTCGGGTTCCTCCCCCCTCTCGTCCGCAGGTTCTTCCTCGGCGAGCAGAACTTCGAGCCTGCGGTAGGCCACGAGGGCGACTCCCCCGTTCACGCATGACTTGGCTACGTTGAAGGGCAGCAGCGCAGGGATGATCAGCGAAACGATGTCCTCGAACGCCGCCCCTTGGTAGATGGGCATGACTACGAAGTTGAGTATGATGGATACAACCGTCGCGCACGCTATGCCCGCAACGGCGCCGACAACCGCGCCTCCCAAGGAAGGCCGCTTGCGGTAGATCGATCCCATGGCGATGACGAGCGCCACCGACGCGAGGATGTTCATGAACGCGCCGAGAGGATCGGTAACGAGGCGCGGGATCCATGCGAGCACCGCCACGGCCGACCCGACCCACGGCCCGTACAGAAGGGCCGCAAGCGCCGCGATCACTCCCGAAGGATCGTACTTGAGAAACGGCGCCTGCGGGAGAATCGGCAGTTCGACGAAACTCAGCACCATCGCCATCATCACGAGAATGACAAGCGCGGCGATCTGCTTCGGAGAGCGTATGTTGAGCCTACCCAGGTTAGCCACGTTACCCGACTTCCATCACCCCTCGGCACCCGAGGATATCGACTGTTCCAGTATAGCGCCAAGAGCGCTCAGGTGCGCACATCGGTCTGCGCGGAAACCGACGCGGAGCAATCGTCTTCGACAACCGGCGCAAACGCTTTCGGAACGAACACGAACGACGAGGCGGCGACCGCGATCATCACGGCAAGCGCCATGAGCGCGAATCGCGGCCAGCGAAAGCGCGATCCATGGTGCGCTGCGCTTCCAGCCTGCATTGCATACGTCCCCTGGCCCATCATGGCCCCACTCCTTTCGAAAGCCATCGTATGCGGCCGAGGGCCGCATACGATGGCGACTTCGACGACTCGAAACGGGCGTTTCGAACGCGTTGGCGCTACACGGCCTTTGCGGCGTCGATGGCTGCCTGAGCGTAGTTCGTGGTATCGACGAGCGTAGCGCCCGTAACCGCATCGATCCCCGGCGCTTTCGCCGAGCTGATCGGCGTACCGGCAAGGTAGTCCTCGATCGCATCCACCGACGTGATCCAATCCTGGGTGGCGCCGCCCTTCTCCTTGAGCGACTTGCTGTACACCGGCGAGTTCACCGATTTCGACACGAGAACCTTATCCTCTGCCGCGCCTTCGCCGAAGCCCGCGTCGGAATTCGGCACCGGCTCGATGCCCTCGGTCCCTGCGGCCATGTACTGGAAATCGTCGATGCTCGCCGCGACGATGGTGTCGCCCTGCACCAACGCGATGGCGCTCGTGAAGCACTTATCGCCATGGGCCGCCGCCAAAATCATACCGAGCTCGAGATCGCTGCCGTCGCCCGTATACGTGCCCTTGGCGATGACGTCGTCGTTCTGCGCGATCTCGGCAACGGCGGCGAGGTAGTTAGGAGTATCGACGAGCGTCGCCCCCGACACCGCGTCAACGCCCGCGTGCTTGAGCTCGCTCGGCTGCTTGCCGACCGTCGATGCCTCGATGGCCTGCATGGACGTGAGCCACGGCTGGGTCGAACCCGCCTTCTCGGCCATGCTTGCCGAATACGACTCGTTGCTGAACGACTTCGAAGCAAGCACCATCCCCGCAGCATAGCCCTCGGCAAAGGCTCCGTCGGAATTGGGCACCGCAACGATTCCGTCCGTATCGGCGGCCATGTACTGGTAGTCGTCGACGCTCGCCGCAAGGATCGTCCCGTCCTCGGCGGTGGCAACGACGACCTGCGTGAAGCACTTGTCTCCGTGAGCGGAAGCGTATCCGCGATGGAGCGTTACGGCATGATCGCCCTCGGTGGGCGCTGCGGAACCGCTCGGCTTCTGCTCGCTGCCCGAAGCCTGCGACGGAGCGCAACCGGAAAGCGCGGCCCCCAGGCACAGTGCGCTGAAAGATGCCCCCGCAACGATAAACGTGCGCCTGCTCATGATGCGATCGTTCATGTGATTCCTCCCTATGAGTGAAAACCAAGTTGATTTCGCCGGGCGGACGATGCGGGGATTCAAGGGATTCCGTTCGATGCCGTCGAGCCCTCGCCCATCCGCCTTGCTGGACGAAAGATTAGAAGCGAGGCGCACGTTTGTGAATCATCGCGTTGGGGGAAATCGCAATGAGGCTATTGATCTGGTGTTTTTCTATGGATGATTACCTGGTTACCCGATGGGAGCAATCGGCTTATCGACCGTCTCCCCAATTTCGTCTATACGGCTGATGAGCTCTTCGCGCGAAGAAACGTCGATCTTGCGGTAGATGCTCTTAACATGGCTGCGCACGGTGCTCTCGGCGATAACGAGCGTATCGGCAATGTACACCGATCCGTAGCCGCGCCCGAGGAAGCGCAGGATCTCGGCTTCGCGCGGTGTGAGGCCGCACGACTCGGCCACCATGGCGCACCGCGCTTCGAGCGTGACGATATCGTCCTTCGCCGCATCGGCGTCTGTCTCGGTTTCGGCAGCAGGGGCATCGGCGCCGTCGGATACGTCGATGCCCTCGATGACGATGCGCCATACGCGCGACGACGGCATGGCGATCAGCAGCACGACCGAAACCACAAGCAAGAACAGCAGGACGTTCAGCCGATAGGCGCCGAGCACGCCCGCATCGATGTTGGCATACGAGAGCTGCGCGATGAGGCACGCCGCGATGACGAGCATGCACGCCGCCGGCAGCTTCAACGATTCCATGCGGCTCATCATCGTGATGATCATGGCGCACATGAGAAGCCCGTAGACGAAGCAGAACACGTACACGCCCACGTTGAGGAACAGCCCGCGCAGCTCGATCATGGCAAAATCGCCCACCACGAACACCACCGCAGCGATGATCGGAAGGTACATGCGATAGCCCGCGTTCACCACCGCGCGCTCGCTTTTGGCGAGCAGGAGCACCGCTGCACACGCCACGGCGACGAACCCGCCCGCGATCTCGATGGGGAAATCGCCGTAGAAGGTATGGTGCATGTTCATGCCTGAAACGAACAGGAGAAACACCACGGCTGGCGTGACGATGAAAAAAAGCGTTCGGGACCAGGGCGATTTGAAATCGCTTCCACCCTCCCCCAAAAGCGATAGGTCGAGCTTCCCGAACACATCCCACCAGTTCGCCCCCGATGTGGTCGAGCGGCTCTCGGCGCCGCTCTGCGCAAGGGCCCCGCGCAAACATCCCGCCGTTCCCGCGGCGGCAAGCGCCAACAGGGCGATAGCGCGCACGGCATCGCCGGCAAGCGAGATCAGCGCATCGAGCACGAACAGGGCGGCGCCGAGCGCAACGAGGGACGCGAGGGATGCACGAAGGTCGGGAAGATGCACTCGGCGCGCCCACGCCATGCAGAGAACCGCACCGCCGGCACCGACGAAAGCCCCCGCGACGACGAGGAGGGAAGACGGCACGCCCGGTGCGAAGCGCGCCAAGCACGTAAAGGCCATGCCGACGAGGTACGCACCGCCGGCAGCGATAAGGAGACGGCGGCCCAACCGCGCATAGGCGGTTTTCAGAAGGCAAACGAAGAGCATCGCAAGCGAGGCGAACATGGCGGCAAGAGCCATCGCCGCAAGGAACGGCGTTGCCGAAAGGGGTTCGAGCAAGGGCTCGGCCGTCGCCTGGAAAAGCAGGGGCCGAAGGAGGTTCAAAGGCGCGAGGAGGAACGGCATGCTCGCGAAGAACGCCGTCAGCGACAGCAGCGAAAGCATGTCGAAACCCGCCCAACGATGGCCTGCCTGCCGAGCTCCCATGGCCGCCCTTCCATTCGCGTTATTGTCAGTACAATAGTACCACTAGCGCCCCCGCTATGCGGCGGCGCTCGCGAAAGACGATCCGATTGCCCGGCAGCGAGCCGATCGGCTACAGCTCCGCTTCGACGACCTTCGCCACAGCATCGGCGTAACGCCGAGCGGTTTCGAGATCGGCAGCCTCCACCATCACGCGCACGACCGGTTCGGTGCCGCTCGGACGCACGAGGATACGGCCGTTGTCGCCGAGTTCGGCAGCCGCGTCGGAAACAGCGCGCGCCACCGGCTCGTTGCCGTCGAGCGCATGCTTGTCGGCGACCTTCACGTTCAGGAGCACCTGAGGATAGCGCTTCATCACGCTCGCCGCTTCGGCGACCGATTTGCCGGTGCGCTGGCACGCCGCAAGGAACTGCAGCGCCGTCACGAGACCGTCGCCCGTGGAGTTGTACTCGAGAAAGATCATATGCCCGCTCTGCTCGCCGCCGAGTGCAAGACCGCGCTCGCGCATGGCTTCGAGGACGAAGCGATCGCCCACCTGGGTCTGGATGACCTCGATGCCCGCCTCACGCATGGCATGGGCGAACCCGAGGTTGCACATGACCGTGGATACGACGGCGTTCTCGGGCAAGAGCCCCCTACCTGCAAGATCGACGGCGCACACGGCCTCGACCACGTCGCCGTCGATTTCGCCGCCTTCCGCGTCGACGAACATGACGCGATCGGCATCGCCGTCGTGGGCAATGCCGATATCGGCGCCCATCTCGGCAACGAGCTCGCGCAACGGCTCCAGGTGGGTCGATCCGCACGACACGTTGATGTCGGTGCCGTCGAACTCGTCGTTGATGACGCGCACGTCGGCGCCCAGGCGCATAAGGGCTTCGGCGCTCGACACCGCCGAAGCGCCATGGCCCACATCGAGGGCCACCTTCAATCCGTCGAAGCGCACGCCTTGCTCGGCCACGCTTGCAATGGCGTGCTCGATGTAGAGTTCGGCCGCGTCATCGATCGGAATCGACACGCCCACGCCGCCGCCGATCGGAAGCTCCAGCTCGGACGCCTTGCCCGACACGATGAACTCCTCGATGGCGTCCTCGAGGTCGCAGGGCAGTTTGTAACCCTGTGCGTCGAAGAACTTGATGCCGTTGTACTCGGGCGGATTATGCGAAGCCGAGATCACGATACCGCCGTCGCAGTACAGCTCGCGCACGAGCAGCGCTACGCCCGGCGTGGGGATGATCCCCGCCGAAAACGCCGTACCGCCCATGCTCATGATGCCGGCGACCACCGCCGCCTCGAGCATATCGCCGCTTTGGCGCGTATCCTTGCCGATAACGATGTTCCTGCCGAGAAACGCCACGGCCGCCTGGCCGAGCTTGAACGCCGTCTCGCAGGTGAGTTCCTTGTTCGCGATTCCGCGAACACCGTCCGTTCCGAATAATCGAGCCATCGGCACTATTTCCCCCGTTTCACGTAGTCGTCGAACAGCATGACGCCGCCCTGCGGGCGCTCCTCTTTCGTCATGCGGGTGTTGAGTTCGGCTGCGAACTCGTCGAGCCCGATACCGTAGCGCTCGAGCACGACGAGCAGGTGGTACACCACATCGGCCGCCTCGTAGCGCAGATGATCGACCGCCTCGTCGTATTCGGCGGGAAGCTCGGCGCACACGGAGCCGCCGTCTTCTCCCAAGCCGAGAGCGAGCGCCTCCGCCGATTCCTGGGCGACGAGCATACGGCACTCGACGTCTTTGACGGCAAGCGCCGTTTCGTTCGCCTCTTCGACGACCTTCTTGACGAGATCGTCCTCGCACCCCTCGAGCAGCCGATGGGTGTAGCTTTCCGCTCCCGCCTCGCGGCGGGCGGCGATGGTGGCCGCAAGCGCCTCGATCGTCGCACCGATCTGAGACGGCGGAACTGCCCCGCCCTCGGGAATATAGGTTTTGTCAGCCATGAAATGCACCCTTAGAGGAAGGGGGCGCTCGGTGGCGCCCCCTGACCGAACTATTTCTCTTCGTCGGAGCCGGACTCGTCGCCGAGGGCGTCATCGTCCTCGGAGTTCGAGAAGCCGAACCCGATCGAACCGACGGAGCCGAGCAACGCGTCGAGCTCCTCGAGGTTGCGCTGGTACGAACGCGGCGGAAGCGCCTCGCCGAGCATATCCTCGCCCTCGGTGTTGAATGTCGGAGGTTCGTCGCCGCCGATGAGGATCGTATCGTCCGGGCTGAACACCATATCGAGCAGCTGGCTCATGTCGTCGCTCGTTGCAGCGAGGTCGTCCTCGATGACGTGGAGCAGGTTGTGCTGCTCCAAGCCCTCTTTGAGCTCCTCGATCGCCTTGACGCCGATGCCCTCGATGCGCAGCAGATCCTCCTCGGTATGGCCCACGAGATCGGCAACCGTCTCGATACCTGCCTCGGAGAACTTGTTTGCCCACCGCTGGGATACGCCCAGATCGTCGTAGATGTAGAGACGCGCATCTTCGTCGGTGAGGTTGGGCGTGCGGTGCCCGAGCGACATGCCGCTGTAGTAGTTCGTGTAGTTCGTGCCCATATTGAGGTAGCTGTCGCCGTCGAGCGACCAATCCTGAGGCTGCGGCAGCAGGTCCTCGATATCGCGCAACGCGTCGGGCGCGAACTCGGGCAGCGTATCGCTCGTCACGCGATCGACCGGACGGCCCTTATAGGTGAGGCCGACCTTGCGGTAGCGCGGCAGACCGGTACCGGCGGGAATCGGCTTGCCGATGATGACGTTCTCCTTCAGGCCCGCAAGGTTGTCGACCTTGCCCTCGATGGCGGCATCGGTGAGGACCTTGGTGGTCTCCTGGAACGACGCGGCCGAAAGGAACGAATCGGTGGCAAGCGACGCCTTGGTGATGCCGAGTAGAAGCGGCTGGCCGACCGGCGGCTCCTTGCCGTCGAGAACGAGGCCGTTGGCAACTTTCTCGAACTCGAAGCGGTTCACCTGGCGGCCCGGCAAGAAGTCGGACTCGCCCGCGTCGGTTACGGCTACCTTGCGCAGCATCTGGCGCGCGATAACCTCGATGTGCTTGTCGTTGATATCGACGCCCTGGCTCACGTACACGCCTTGCACCTGGCTCACGATATAGCGCAGCGTCGTGTTCGGGTCGGTGAGGCGCAGAAGGTCGTGCGGGTTCACCGAACCCTTCGTGAGCTGCTGGCCGACCTTGACCTGGCTGCCGTCGAGCACACCCGGAAGCATCTGGGCGCGCGCGGACACCACGTACTCGCGGAAGTTGCCCTGCTGGTCGTGGATCGTGAGCGTCTTGGTCTGCTTGTCGCCCGAAATCTGCAGAGTACCTGCGATTTCGGCGAGGACCGCCTGGCCTTTCGGCTTGCGGGCCTCGAACAGCTCGGTAACGCGGGGCAGACCGTGGGTGATGTCCTCGCCCGCGACGCCGCCGGTGTGGAACGTTCTCATGGTGAGCTGCGTGCCGGGCTCGCCGATCGACTGGGCGGCGATGATGCCGACCGCCGTGCCGATGTTGACCGGACGCGACGTTGCAAGGTCCCAGCCGTAGCACTTCTGGCACACGCCCTGATCGGCGTGGCAGGTCATGACGGTACGGATGATGACTTCGGTGATGCCCGCATCCTCAAGCGCTTTGATCTGCGACATCGACGTCACGTACTCGCCTGCGCCGACGACGATCTCGCCGTTCGCATCGACTGCGTTCTCGAGCAGGCAACGGCCGATGAGGTTCTCGTCCAAGTCGCCCTTCTCGTTGTAGATCGGGTACGGCACGCCGTCGGAGGTGCCGCAATCGATCTCGCGGATGATGACGTCTTGGGCGACGTCCACGAGACGACGGGTCAGATACCCCGAGTCGGCGGTTCTGAGCGCCGTGTCGGCGAGGCCCTTACGGGCACCGTGCGTGGAGATGAAGTATTCGAGTACCGAGAGGCCTTCGCGGAAGTTCGCCTTGATCGGGCGGTCGATGATCTCGCCCTTCGGGTCGGACATGAGACCGCGCATGCCCGCAAGCTGGCGAATCTGCTTGATGTTACCACGGGCACCGGAGAACGCCATCATGTAGATGGGGTTGAACTTGTCGAAGTTCTCGGCCATGGCCTCGCCGACCTCTTCGTTGGCTTCGTTCCAGATGTCGACGACCTGCTTGTGGCGCTCCTCCTGGCTCATGAGGCCCATCTCGTAGTCCTCGTCGATAGCCGCAACCTTCTCGTCGGCGCGGCTGAGGATCTCGGGCTTGTTCGGCGGCACGGTCGCGTCGTACACCGACACGGTAACGCCAGCGCGCGTCGCGTAGTGGAAGCCCGCGTCTTTGAGGCCGTCCAGGATGGCCGGCACCGAAGAGAGCTCGTAGCGGTTGCACACGTCCTCCACGAGGCGGCTGATTTCCTTCTTGTTCATCTCGTAGTTGAGATACGGGTAATCCTCGGGCAGCACGTTGTTGAACGTGATGCGGCCGATCGTGGTCTCGATGCGCTCGCCGGCCTTGTGCTCCTCGAACTCGTTGTAGGAGGTCGCGACCGCGGTGTCCTTGGAAAGGCGCACCCAGATCTTAGCCTGCAGGTCGAGTTCGGCGCGCGCGTCGTAGGCGTTCATGGCGTCGTCGAAGTCGATGAACGACCTGCCCTCGCCCTCGAAGCCCTCGCGAGCGGCGGTGAGGTAGTACAGGCCGATGATCATGTCCTGCGTGGGAACCGTCAGCGGGCGGCCGTGAGCAGGCGATTTGATGTTGTTGGCCGAGAGCATGAGCACGCGGGCCTCGGCCTGCGCCTCGTTGCCGAGCGGCACGTGCACGGCCATCTGGTCGCCGTCGAAGTCGGCGTTGAACGCGGTGCAGACGAGGGGATGGAGCCTGATGGCCTTGCCTTCGACGAGCACGGGTTCGAACGCCTGAATGCCCAAACGGTGCAGGGTGGGTGCGCGGTTGAGAAGCACTGGGTGCTCGGTGATGACCTCTTCGAGCACGTCCCACACGTAGCTGGCGCCGCGGTCGACCGCGCGCTTAGCCGCTTTGATGTTGGCGGCGTACTCGAGTTCGACCAGGCGCTTCATAACGAAGGGCTTGAAGAGCTCGAGCGCCATCTGCGACGGCAGACCGCACTGGTGGAGCTTCAGCTGCGGGCCGACCACGATGACCGAACGGCCGGAGTAGTCGACGCGCTTGCCGAGCAGGTTCTGACGGAAACGGCCCTGCTTGCCCTTGAGCATGTCGGAGAGCGACTTCAGGGGGCGGTTGCCCGGCCCCGTGACGGGGCGGCCGCGACGGCCGTTGTCGAACAGCGAATCGACGGCCTCCTGCAGCATGCGCTTCTCGTTGTTCACGATGATCTCGGGCGCACCGAGATCGAGCAGGCGCTTCAGGCGGTTGTTGCGGTTGATCACGCGACGGTACAGGTCGTTCAGATCCGACGTGGCGAAGCGGCCGCCGTCGAGCTGCACCATCGGGCGCAGATCGGGCGGGATGACCGGGATGACGTCGAGGATCATGTCGGTGGGCTTGTTGACGCTCTTGAGGAACGCATCGACGACCTTGAGGCGCTTGATGGCCTTGGCGCGCTTCTGGCCCTTGCCGGTCGAGATGACCTCGCGCAGCTCGTCTGCCGTCTTGGCCAGATCGATTGCGTCGAGCAGATCGCGCACGGCTTCGGCGCCCATGCCGCCCTTGAAGTAATCGGAGTAGTTCATGCGCATCTCGCGGTAGAGAGCCTCATCGGGAACGAGCTGCTTGGGCTCGATCTTCATGAAGGCCTCGAACGCATCGGTGCGAAGCGCCTTGCGCTCGTTGAACTCCTCGTAGATGTCGGCGATCTCCTCTTCGACCTCTTCGGGTGCCATACGCTCGTCCTCGTCGACGTCGTCGACGAAATCATCGTCCTCCGGCACGTAATCGGTCGACAGGCGGCGGGTCGCCTCGATGAGGCGATCGCGCTCGGCGTCCAGCTCTTCGAGATCGGCTGCCAACTCGTCGCGCAGCTCGTCGGCGTCTTCCTCGCGCGCCTCCTTATCCACCGAGGTGATGATGGAGCTTGCGAAGTACAGCACCTTCTCGAGCTCCTTCGGAGGAATGTCGAGCAGGTAGCCCAAGCGGGAGGGCGAGCCCTTGAAGTACCAGATATGGCTCACCGGAGCAGCGAGCTCGATGTGGCCCATGCGCTCGCGGCGAACCTTGGAGCGAGTCACTTCGACGCCGCATCGCTCGCAGACGATGCCCTTGAAGCGAACGCGCTTGTACTTGCCGCACGCGCACTCCCAGTCCTTCGTGGGGCCGAAGATCTTTTCGCAGAACAAGCCGTCTTTCTCGGGCTTGAGCGTGCGGTAGTTGATGGTCTCGGGCTTCTTCACTTCGCCACGGGACCAGCTGCGCACGTCCTCGGCGGAAGCGAGGGAAATGCGCAGAGCATCGAAGTTGTTCACGTCGAATTCCGTCGTCATTATTCCTCCTCTCCCTCACCGATGAGGTCGTTCGTATCGCTGTAGCCGTCTACGACGTCTTTCATTAAATCTCCCAGTTCAGCGGCGATGTTGTCGAGAGCGAACGCCGCGTCGTCTTCTTCGGTCTTCTTGGCGTCGGCCTGCAGCGCCGCAAGCAGTGCGGCGTCTCCGGCGTCCTGCTCGTTCTCGTGCTCCTGCGTGATGTCGATGGCATGGTGATCTTCGCCCTCGAGCTCGACGTTCAGGCACAGCGATTTCATCTCCTTGACGAGAACCTTGAAGCTCTCGGGCACCTCGGCTGCGGGGATGTTCTCGCCCTTGACGATGGCCTCGTAGGACTTCACGCGGCCCGACGTATCGTCGGACTTGACCGTGAGGATCTCCTGGAGCACGTTGGAAGCACCGTAGGCGTAGAGCGCCCACACTTCCATCTCGCCGAAGCGCTGGCCGCCGAACTGAGCCTTACCGCCGAGCGGCTGCTGGGTGATGAGGCTGTAGGGGCCGGTCGAGCGGGCGTGGATCTTGTCATCGACCATATGGCCGAGTTTGAGGATGTAGCTCTGGCCGACGGTGATGGGCTCGCGGAACTTCTCGCCCGTACGTCCGTCGTAGAGCCACGCCTTGCCGGTTTCGGTGAGCTGCGGCACGAAGCTGTCATCGGCATGCTCGCCGTATTTGGCATGGTTGATGTTCAAAAGGTTGCGGTTCGCCCTGAGGATGGCGTCCGAGATCTCCTTCTCGGTCGCGCCGTCGAACACGGGCGTGGCCACGTGGATCGGGCCCTCGACGACCTCGTCGGAGCTTTCGTCGTCAGACCAACCCCACTTGGCTGCCCAGCCGAGATGGCATTCGAGCAGCTGGCCGACGTTCATACGCGAGGGAACGCCGAGCGGGTTCAAGATGACGTCGATCGGCGTGCCGTCGGCGAGGTACGGCATGTCCTCGACCGGCAGGATGCGGCTGATGACGCCCTTGTTGCCGTGACGGCCCGAAAGCTTGTCGCCCTGCTGGATCTTACGTTTCTGGGCAACGTAGATGCGCACGAGCTCGTTGACGCCCGGCGCCAGCTCGTCGCCTTCGAGGCGCGAGAAGCGTGCGATGCCGATGACGCGTCCGCCGGAACCGTGCGGCACCTTGAGGGAGGTGTCGCGGACCTCGCGGGCCTTCTCGCCGAAAATGGCGCGCAGCAGGCGCTCCTCGGCGGTGAGCTCGGTTTCGCCCTTCGGAGTGACCTTGCCCACGAGCACGTCGCCCGGGAACACCTCGGCGCCTATGCGGATGATGCCGTCGGCATCGAGGTCGGAGATCATGTCGTCGGAGATGTTGGGGATCTCGCGGGTGATCTCCTCGGGGCCGAGCTTGGTATCGCGCGCGTCGATCTCGTATTCGGAGATGTGGATGGACGTGAGCAGGTCTTCGGCAACCACACGTTCGGACACGATGATGGCGTCCTCGTAGTTGTAGCCCTCCCACGGCATGTAGGCGATCATGAGGTTCTGGCCGAGTGCGAGCTCGGCCCCGTCGCAGCTGGGGCCGTCGGCGAGCACGTCGCCCGCCTGCACCTCGTCGCCCTTGCGCACGATGGGGCGGTGGTTGATGCAGCCCGACTGGTTGGAGCGCTGGAACTTCGGGATCAGGTATTCGTCGTATTCGCCGTCGTTGTTGAGCACGATGATGGTCTGACCGTCAACGTAGTCGACAACGCCCGGGTTCTGCGCAACGAGGATCTCGCCGGAGTCGACCGCGATGCGGTGCTCGATGCCGGTGCCGACGAGCGGCGCCGAGGGACGCAAGAGCGGCACGGCCTGACGCTGCATGTTCGAACCCATGAGGGCGCGGTTCGCGTCGTCGTGCTCCAAAAACGGGATGAGCGAGGTGGCGACCGATACCATCTGGCGCGGCGACACGTCCATGTACTCGACCATGTCGACCGGCACCTCATCGGGCTCGCCGAAGACGCCGTTGGAGTCCTTGGTGCGGCAGAGGACGCGTGCGGCCTTCACGAAGGTTCCGTTCTCGTCGTAGTGGCCGAACTCGCGGGTATCGGGATCGAACTCGTCGTTGGCCTGGGCGATCGTGAAGTTCTCTTCCTCGTCCGCCGTCAGGTAATCAACCGTGTCGGTCACCTTGCCGTGCTCGACGCGACGATACGGCGTCTCGATGAAACCGTACGGATTCACGCGCGCATAGGTTGCGAGCGAGCCGATGAGGCCGATGTTCGGGCCTTCAGGCGTCTCGATCGGGCACATGCGGCCGTAGAGATCGGAAGAGCACACGTNGGATGTTCACGAGCGATTGCGGCGTGATCTCATCGGGTTCCTGCATGCTCATGCGCTCGCGCACAACGCGCTCCATGCGGGAGAGGCCGATGCGGAACTGGTTCTGGATGAGCTCGCCGACCGTACGGATGCGGCGGTTGCCGAAATGGTCGATATCGTCGGTCGAGAAGCCCTCCTGACCGGCGTGGAGCGCCACGATATACTGCATCGAGCGGATGATGTCCTCGTCGGTCAGCGTGGAGCTCTCGTAATCGGGATCGAAACCGAGCTTCTTGTTGATCTTGTAGCGACCCACCTTCGCCAGATCGTAACGCTGCGGATTGAAGAACAGGCCCTCGAGAAGCGTGCGCGCCGAATCGATTGTCGGCGGCTCGCCGGGACGGAAGCGCTTGTAGAGCTCGATCAGCGATTCTTCCTTGGTCGTGGCCGGATCGCGATCGAGGGTGCGCAGCACCATCTCGTCGTTGCCGAGGAGCTCGATGATCTCCTCGCGGCTTTCGGCCAAACCGAGGGCGCGCAACAGCAGCGTGGCCGGCTGCTTGCGCTTGCGGTCGATGCGAACCGACAGGATGTCGCGCTTGTCGGTTTCGAACTCGAGCCATGCACCGCGGGACGGGATGACCTTGGCGTTGTAGATGATCTTATCGGAGGTTTTATCGCGCTCGGAGGCGAAATAGACGCCTGGGGAGCGGACGAGCTGGGAGACGACGACGCGCTCGGTGCCGTTGATGATGAACGTGCCGCGCGGGGTCATGAGCGGGAAATCGCCCATGAACACGTCCTGTTCCTTGATCTCGCCGGTTTCCCGGTTGATGAAACGGATCTCGACGAAGAGCGGCGCCTGATAGCTGACGTCCTTTTCCTTGCACTCGTCAACCGTGTACTTCGGCTCGCCGAACTCGTGCTTGCCGAACTCGACGCACATATCCTTCGTGCTGTTCTCGATCGGGCTGATATCGCCGAATGCTTGGTCCAATCCCTCGTTCTTAAACCATTCGAATCCACCCGTTTGAATGGCGATCAGATTGGGGACGTCCATGACGTCTGGGATCTTGGCGAAGCTTCTGCGATTCCTATAAAGGCTGGTGGGAGCGCTTTTTTTTGCTTGGGCCACGAGGCTGTTCCTCCTTCATGAGAATCAGGTAAACTGCGAAAAAGTCGCAATTTCCAAAAGTACTGCCCCGTTACCTCACTGTCAAGAAAAAGTTTTTCGAATTGTGGTTATTCTCTGAAATTATGAGAGCGAACTGGGGTTTTGCGAATATGACATTTTGGTGCCGCCGAGGAGTCCGCGCCGGCAGGCTCGCCAATCCTGAGGTTCGCGGCTCGAGGACCCCGCCAGCAGGCAAGCCGCCATCAGAGTACGCGAATGCATCCCGAGGACGGCTTGCCAACGGATTTGACGAGGACTGCTTCAAAACCGCATCTGCACGATTTCGGGAGCGCATTCGAAGAGAGCATCCGGGTCGGCGATTACCTGTATGAGATTTACGGTAGTGAACCCGAAAAGAGTCCTTTTCCACCCGCGCGCCCGTACCTGTAAGACGTATGCCCAGTTCAAATATACCGTAACTTCCCTACTGCGTGTCACTATCGCAAATCTCATGCAAGAAAGGGGCCTTCCGCCGCCGAGACCCCGTTGGGATGCGCAGAAGCCAGCACCGACGGCGCCTCGTGCGGCGGCCGTGGCACCGTCTCGATACATCCCGGCGGGCGGGCCGCCTTTTCGGTTCAGCGATCCTCGCCTCTTTTGCTTCTCGCGCCCAAAGCCGCGTACGCCGCCACGAGCGAGCAGAGGGCGAGAACCGCAAGCGGAGCCGCGCCCAGCTCGTCGCCTACGGCGGCGAGGCCTCCCCGAGAACCGCCGCCCGTCCACGATCCCGAGCCTCCCGGATTTCCGGGATCAACCGGTTCGGCTGGATCGGTCGGGTCGGTTGGGTTTGCTGGATCGTCGGGGTCGTCCGCGCGCAAGCTCGAAGGTGCGGGCGACGTGCTGGCCGTCGGCGAAGAGGAGCTCGTCATGCTCGCATGCAGCGTATTAGATCCCTCGATGAAGAGGTTGACCTGCCGTTCAATCAAAATGCACGAGCGACTCTTGGTGCTCGGCTGCTGTTTGCAAGGCGCCAATCGAACGGCGTCAAACGGCGGTGAATCTCCCGGGAACGAAGATTGGCTCTTCCAGCCGAGCCCTTTTTGGAGCACAATACGAAATGCTATTGTTAACCGATTTGGTTTACGTTCAGAATCGCGTAGCAGGGAAAGGGCATCGATGTATCACCGGGTTCTCCACATTGCGCTGTTCGGCGTCGACGCAGAGGCGGAAGCGGCCATACGCTCCGTACCTTGTCCCGAACGGTTCTCACTTGATCTCTGCCCGCATGCCGAATTCGATGCCGATGCGTTCACCGCTTCGGATCTGGCGGTCATCGACTTACAGGGACTCGAGAGCTCAAACGCAACCTTCCCGCCCCGCAAAAGCAGCTCGAAGATCGTGCTGCGCATCCCCGCTGAAGACATCAATCGCCTGGGACGGGGCATATACGAAATGGTCGACGACGTTTGGCTCACTCCCATGCCCCCCTCGCTCGTCGCCTTTCGTTTCGAAAAGCTCCTCGAACTTGAAAAGGCGCTCGCCGAGCTCGCCCTCTCGAAGCAGTACCTCGACACCGCCATCGACTCGATCCCCGAACTCGTCTGGTTCAAGGACGCCCGCGGTTCGCACCTGAAAGTCAACGAAGCGTTCTGCCAGACGGTCGAGAAGACCAAGGAGCAGATCGAGGACCGTGGACATTACTTCATCTGGGACATTACGCCCGAGGAGTACTCGCAGGGCGAATACGTCTGCCTCGAATCCGAGGAAGAAACCATGAGCGCCCGCAAAACCTGCCTGTTCGACGAGCAGATCAAAACGAGCCACGGCATGCGGCAATTCAAAACCTACAAATCGCCCCTGTTCGATTACGATGGATCGGTGATGGGCACCGTCGGCATCGCCCACGACGTGACCGACCTCGGCAACATCGAAACCGAACTCGAGATATTCATCAACTCCATGCCCTACGCCATCGTCGTACTCGACACCGAGGGAACCGTCATCAACGTCAACGACCACGCAGAAGAATACTTCGACGTGAAGCGCGAAGCAGTGATCGGCGGCGACTTCGACGAATGGCGCAGGCTCGTCCTCGGCAATGCGGTCGTAGACGCCAACGACTTTACCGATTCGAGCTTCTTCACCGCCGACATCGGCGGTACGAGAAAGACGTTCGAAATCAATCAGCGCATGATCGTAGACGTGTTCGGCAACGAGACCGGCCAGCTGCGCATCTACCGCGACGTGACGAAAGAACGCGAACTCGAAGAGCGCGTCCTCAAAAGCGCCAACACCGATTACCTCACCGGCCTCTACAATCGGCGGTACCTGTACGAGCAGCTTGCGAAGGCTTCGAGCAGCATGATCACGCTGGCATATCTCGACCTCGACGATTTCAAGGGCATCAACGACGCCTTCGGCCACCAGATGGGCGACCGGATCCTCGTCGAGACGAGCCGGATCCTCGTCGAGCGGTTTCCCGACGACATCGTGGTGCGCATGGGAGGGGACGAGTTCATTGTCGCAATCCTCGATGGGCGCCCCGTCGATTCGGTCGAGGTTCAAGCGCTCTCTTGCCTCGAAAGCATCCGCACGCAATTCGCCGCCGACGATCTGCTCTGCCGCACGACAGGCTCGATAGGCATCGCTACCGATCTCGGGGAAGGCCTCTCGATCGACGAGCTTATCAGGCGAAGCGACGAAGCGCTCTACCAGGCGAAGCGGGCCGGCAAATCGCAGTGCTGCACGTGGTCCCAAGATTAGCGGGCAGGTAAACGCAAAACTCCGAACCGATTAGACGGATCGCGTCGTCACGCAAGCGAAAGCGACGCTGACACCCTGCCCCACTCGGCGCGGGAGCCTCCGCATGCACTACCCCGCCGATCGCACGCCGATCGCATGCGCCCTCGATATATTAATATGAAATATCTTACACATTACCTTACATGATGGTATACTCCGCTTTGTATTTATGTAAGATCTTGTATTTTACGCGTTGCATACTCGCAGAAAGGACAGGTATGGATACAGTGCACCCGGCCCGAAGGCCGCTAGCCCTCCTCCTCGCTTGCGCCCTGGCATTCGCTTTCTCCGGAATTCCTCAGTCAAGCGCGTACGCGTCCGAGAGGGGCGCTGTCGATTCCCTCGACATCGACGTTCCCTTCGACAGCACGGACCAAGGCGAAGACGCCTTGGCTGCAAAGGATGCCGAGAACCGCTCCCCTCATACCGAGGATGAAGCCGCTCTTTCTTACGTGCCCGCACAACCATCGGGCAATGGGCCCGCGTCCTTCGGCGCGACATCGGCGGTTTCGCCGCTCTCTGCGCCCACCACGCAGGCAGAACTGCAGCAAGCGCTCATCGACGCCTCGGACGGAGCCGTCATCGAACTATCCCAGGATATCGAAATCGACGGCAACGGCATGGCGTACGATCAATCGACCGGCTGGGTTCAAGCGACGAACGTCCCGCTCTACATCCCCAACAACCTTGCATCCGTCACGATCGACGGCAACGGGCACCGTCTCGTACTCGCCGACGGATACGAAGGCCTCCACATCGATGCGGAAAGCTATCCCTCGGGAACTAGGGCGATCACCCTTGTCGACCTTTCGCTCATCGGTCATAACGAAAACATCGACTCCAGCACGGCGCTCGGCGACCGCAAAGCGGGCGGAGGCATGCACGTCGGAGGATCGAAAACAACGCTTGCTTGGAACAACGTGACGATGGCCGGGGTGCACGGCATCGGCACGGGCGGCGGCCTTGTCAGCTACGGCGCCAACGTTACGCTCACCGACTGCACCATCTCGGACGTGTCGGCAACAGGCAACGGAGGCTTCTACACCTCGGATGCCGGCGGCATAAACTACAACGGAAGCCTCACCGTAAGCGGAGGTACGGTATCGGGAGCGCGCTCCGGAGGAAACGGCGGCTTTGCTCTGGTTTCAGGGGGCACCCACACGTTCATCGGAGTCTCGTTCGACGATTGTTCGGCAGCAGACTCCGGCGGCGTTATATCGAACGCACGGGGAGGAGCGAGCACCTACATCGTAACCTCGTGCGCGTTCACCGGCAACTCCGCAGGGGAAAGCGGCGGCGCCATCCAGTCGCAAAAGGGCGGCCACACCATAACCGACAGCACGTTTACAAACAATGCTGCGGGAACCAGCTCGAACGCCTATCTGGGCGTCGGCGGAGCGTTTTACCAGAACTCCGCCACGCAAAGCACCTACTCCGCCATTTCAGGGTGCACGTTTACCGGCAACACGGCGAAGAGCGGCGGTGCTGTTTACGGCCAAGGTTTCGATTTCTCGAACGTCCGGTTCATCGGCAACAGCGCCCTTGCAGGAAGCGGCGGCGCGCTGAACTGCAACCCCAACACCTACTACACCATCGATGGAGCGTACTTCGAGGATAACTACGCATCGGCAGGCCAGCTCAACTGGAATATCGAAAAGCCCATGTCCGCGATAGGATCGGGGCTCGTCTTCTCGGATCTCGCGAACCACTACCGCGCAAACGTCAAGAACGTCACCGGCCTGACCGCGCAGGCGCCCGACGCCATGGTGGCCCCGTCGAACTGCCTGAACAACTACGACATCAGCACCTATGCGTTCTCCACGTACTTCTACACCGGTGACACCGGCGCCGTTTGGAGCGATACCGGGCTCGACAAAACCCGTATGTTCAGCGTGGGTACGCGCACCATTTCGGCCGAGCTGGAAAAAAGAGGCCTGACGGTCGGTCACGAAGACGGCAAGCGGCTGCTCGGCTGGTATTTCCCAATCGGGGAGGTAACCTCGAGCGGACAACCCATCGTGTTCGAGGGATACGGCGATAAGCCCTATGTGATATCCAACGGCATCAACGACGACCTGCTCAAAGCCCAAGGGTTCGACGCAAGCGAAATCGTCGACGGGAGCACCTACGTCATTCAGGGCAGCTTCCATGTGCTCGTGCCGCTTTGGGAAGACCAGGCGGACCTCGTCTACCATCCTGATTCCTCCACGCAGATCACCGACCCGGACGGACCGCACGGCATGCTTACCGAAACGGCCGTTAAAGATCTTGCGGGCCTCGACGCGGAGACGCTCGCCCCCGAGAACATGGAGCTCGTCGGCTGGGCCCTCACCGAGCACGAGGTTGCCGGAGAGACCCTTTACGCTCCCGGCGCAAACATCGTTGTCGAAACCGACGATCTGCTCGATGGAGAAGTGCACCTGTACGCCCGCTACGGCGAGGCGGATACATCGGTCGAGCTTTCGGTTGCGCGCCTGTACGGCGAGCACCGCTACGCAACCTCGAGGCAAGTCTCAACCTATGAACGCGGTACCGAAAACACGGTGATTCTCGCCTCGGGCGACGATTACCACTTCCCCGATGCCCTCACGGCCTCGGCGCTTTCCGGCAACCTCGGAAACGCCCCCATCGTGCTGACGCCCACCGACCTGCTCGCCGACGATGCCCGCGCGGCCATCGAATCGGACCTGCAAGCGGGAACCGTCATTATCATCGGAGACCAAAACGCCGTCTCTTCCGAGGTCGAGGCAAGCGTGCGCGCGCTGTCTTCCGTTGCAACCGTAGAGCGCATCGGCGGAGCCGACCGCTACGAGACCGCCGAACTCGTCAATCGGGAAATCGGCTCGTCTCGCTCCACGACCGCCATCATCGCACGGGCCGACGATTTCCCCGATTCGCTCTCCGCATCATCGTGGTCCGCGGTTACCCAAAGCCCGATTTTCCTCGCCAAATCCGGATCGGCGGGATTGACCGAGGGGACGAAGGAAGCGCTCGCTTCGGGAGGCTTCGATCGCGTGCTCGTCCTCGGCGACGAGAACTCCGTATCGGCGGCAACCCTCAAGGAAGCACAGGCTGCCGCGGGCCTCACCGACGCGCAGGTTGTTCGCCTCGGCGGAACCGACCGTTACCATACATCGTCACTCGTAGCAGAATGGACCACGTCCGACGAGCGTTCCGCCGTCGAGCGCCTGTCATGGAACAAGCCCGCCCTCGCACGCGGCGACAAGCATGCCGACTCGCTTACCGGCGGAGCCCTGCAGGGAAGGGATCGCTCGCCGGTGCTCTTGACGAGCGGCACCTCCGCAAGCAGCTACGCGCTGGCGCTGCTCGCCGCAAACGACGGCACCGTTGCCGAGCTGCGCTTCTTCGGTAACGAATACGCGATATCGCTCGACACCTCGAAAGCGCTTATCAAGGCGCTCACATGGGATTCCATCCTCTGGAAACCGAACGACGACGTAGCGTTCGAGGTGAAATAGCGCCGAGGCCGGCAATCGAACCGATGCCGCAGCCGAAAGAATCCCGCCCGAGTCGCATTTCGGGCGGGATTCTCGTTTCTCGTCAACGGACCCGGCGAACCAAAACGGATCGGCGCATTCGCTTCCATTCGCTTCCGCCTGTCGATTTGCGCAAACGCCTCGCGCTTATCAGCCAAGCGCAGCCTTCGCCTGTCTACGGGGCCCGCTCAACTGCAGGCGCCTCGCCCGCAGGCACTTTGTCGCAGATGCCCAGCTCGCCGATGCCCCGCCGCAAGCGCCTCCCTCTACAGCCTGTTCAAGATGAAATGACCGGACGCCATGTCGATGTCGAACTTCGCACCGCCGCTCTTATGCACATAGGAGCCGTCGCCCTGCCGGACGGTTTCGAACTGGCTCTCGAACGAACCCGAAGCTTTATCGACGTAGGCGGTGAACCCCTCGTTGTCGGGAATCGTCACGGCGATGGTGCCGCTCGCCATGTCGGCGTCGATGACGTTCGGGCACACGCTGCTCACAACCTCGATCCGACCCGATGCCGCATGGGTTTTGACCGACTCCGACACCGATCCCTGCGCATACGATTTGCCGCTTGCCACATCGATGTTGAGCTCGCGGACGGCAAAATCCCTCGCCTCGAGCTCGCCCGAAGCGAGATCGACGTCGAGCTTGTCGCAACCGATACCGGTTACGTTGTAGTAACCCGACGCCCCGTCGATCTTCACGAGGCCGAAGTCGGCGGCGTATTTCTGAGGGACGCGAATCTCGAGGCTCTTGCTGCCGAACGAGAAGCAGGAAAACCATCCGCCATAATCGATGAAGAGCGTATTGCCGGAGATCTTCCAACGCATCTCCTGTCCCTTTGTGATGCCGTTGCCCGTCTCGATAAGCTCGATCTCGTCGGAGGCGGAATCGACCACGTGCATCTGTACCGAGCCGGCCGCCCAATCAACCTCTATGTTCTTCACGTCGCTCGCAGCGACGTTTGCGCTTCCTATCATAGAATCTCCTCCCGCTCTCAGCTGCCACGAAGAGCAGCCTGCGCCGAACCCCGCGATGGCGAACAGCGCCACGGCGAGAAGAACGGCTGATGCGATTTTGGCGTAAGACGCCCCGGTCAATCGTGCCATGGCTCGTCCTACTTTCTGTAGTTGGGGTCACTTTCGATGACATGGGCAATGTAGTAGTAGATCGGAATCGTGAGGAACACGATCCAGGCGGGATGCCAGATGCCCCAGAAGAAACCGGCGAGCAAGAACACGATCACGCACAGGATCGGGTAGGGAAAGCTCGACCACGCGCCCTTGCGATGGCCGCCGTCGTTGATGTCGCCAACGGCGTTGCGCATTTCACGCTCGACGTAGGCGTCCTCCCACTCTTTGCTTCCAACAGGATACTGATGGGGAGACTGGGGCGGGATGCTCGGACCCGTCGCGTAGGCGCCCGGAGGCGGTGGTGTCTGGGCGGTATGGTACGGGGGCGCGGCGTAGGCGGCCGTCTGAGCCGGATGCGGCTGAGGGGCGCCTTGCGGGGCTTGGGCGGGTTGAGCAGCCTGAGATGCGGCGGCGTAGGCCTGCTGATCCTGCACTGCCTTCGCCGCGGTCTGGGCCGCTTGGGCTTGTGCAGCCGCCGCAGCCGCTTGGGCCGCGGCAACGCTCGCCTTCTCGGCTGCCGCTTGCGCCTTCTCTTCGGCGGATGCGTTGCGATCCTGCGCCTCGTAGATTATATCGTCTTCCAAATCCTCATCGAAGCGGAGCAGCTCGTCGAGCGTCACGCCGTACAGCTTTGCGAGCGCAACGAGATTTCCGGTGTCGGGAGACGATTCCGCGCGCTCCCACTTCGATACCGCTTGGCGGGACAGTCCGAGCCTTTCGGCAAGCTCTTCTTGGCTGTAGCCCTTCTCGCGTCTCAGCTCTGCGAGGCGTTGGGCGATCTCGACGTTCATGAATGGTTCCTTCCGTGATGTTCGAGCCATGGCGTTTTCTCTTTCGTCGACGAACCCAACGGTACCGTTGCGGGCGCGGTTGCACTAGCAAGTCTGGTAATCATTTTACGCAACCGTCGGTTGCAACCGTGCATGAAGTGGGATTTTATCCGAAAAACAATCGTTTGTAACCAGGTACCCGATTCCGATTCGCGTAAGAAAACGGCAAGGTCGCGGCTCAACCGCGGTAAGGCTGGCATGCTACGCTGCTTCTATGGGTGTTTTCATCGGATACGAATCGGCTCTAGGATTCTGGCGATCGGACCATGCTCTCAACCGACCGCCGCTCACGCGCGCCCTTCCCTCAGCGAACCGCACTCCCGAACGAAGGGCCGTCGAATCGGCGGACTTCGCAAGCATCGGCATCGCGAAGCGCCCCGTCCATCTCATGATAGCCGACACCGCAAGCCGCACGCGCTCCGCATCCGCGCCCTGCCACGTGGCAACCTCGCTGCCGCCCACCGGGTTATTCGTCAGAGCGGGAGACGGCCTGTAGAGGCGCGCGGCTAGGCGCACAGCTTGGATGGACCCTTGCATCCCATGCCCAGTTCCCGCCGACGCTCAGGGACTCTCGTGCATGGGTGGAGACGATCCATACATACATACACCCATCCATGGGTGGGACTTTCTGCAGCTCTGCGATCCGTGCGACGAGGCGGATGGAACCGTCGTGTTTTAGCAAGGTCAATCGGGTTCCGCTGGTAAACCGGGATCGACGCGCCCTTGCAAGGCGCCCGGCAGCGGCCTGACGCTCCGAAGCCCCGAGCGGGCGCATGCCGACATCGGTTCGGCAACGGAAATCGGGCGTTGACGACAAAAACCGCCGATCTGAAGGATCGGTCGTTGCAGCAGGGAAAGGGCGGCGGAGCGCGGCTTTTCTTTACTTGGAGACAGTCCAGGTCGAGAAGGTGCGCCGTCCTTGGTTCTGACGGGTTTGCGATTTCGGAAGCGCAAACCTTCGTCGGATTGGGAGGATCCCCCAAACGAAATTTCTTGCGCCCAAGTGCCTGCTTTTCATGCGCTAACTTCTTACCTGATCGAGCGCAGCCCATTGCCGCTTACCAGCGATGCCGTCGAGCCGGCGCTTCGCGCGAAACCGCCGCCGACCGCTACAGCGCAGTGCCCTTCGTGGGGACGGTGAGTTTCGAAAGGTCGACGCCCTCGAGCTCGAGCAGTGCGATCTTGCGCGGCAGGCCACCGCCAAAACCCGTAAGGCTTCCGTTGGCACCCACGACGCGATGGCACGGCAAGATGATGGAGATGGGATTGTGGCCGACTCCCCCGCCCACGGCACGGGCGGATGCGCGGGCGCCCGTCTCTTCGGCGATCCGCTGGGCGATTTCGCCGTACGTTGTCAGCCGGCCGTACGGGATCTCGGCGAGCTGCCTCCAAACGCGTTGGCGAAACTCCGTGCCGCGCGGGTTGACGGGAGGAATAGGACCGGGGTCCTTGCCCCCAAAGTATGCGTCGAGCCACCTGCGTGCTTCGAGAAGGACCGGGAGATCGGGCCGAGCCTCGCACGCGCCGAGTGTAGCCTTGTCGTACTTCTGCTGCTCGAACCACAGACCCACGAGAGACTCGCCATCGCTGGCAAGCGTGATCGGGCCGAGAGGCGATTCGTATAGGTCGATGTAATCCATAGGTTTGCTCCTGTCGTTAGCCTGTCTGCACGGAGAATGCGCCGCTTGGCCGGTTTACGGGGCGGACTCAATCCCTTTGGCCGAACCGCTTTGCGAACGGGTGCCGACTTCTTTGCCGAAACCGCTTCGCAAAGAGGCGCCGGTCGCCTTGCCCGAAGCGGCTTTACCCCCCTGCGAGCCGAACGCGCTCGTCGCATGGGACGACCAAAGCGACATGACGGCATAGGACCGCCACGGCCTCCAGTTTTCGGAGAGCGCTGCGATTTCGCGCGGCTTCAGACCGGGAAAGGCGTCGCGCACCCCGAGATCCGCTGCCGGAAAGGCGTCGGGATGGCCGTAGGCGCGCATGAGCAGGTACTGCACCGTCCAATCCCCGATACCGGGGATGGCTTTGAGCGCCGCCGCGTCGGTCTCGAGATCGGCGCCGGGGTACAACCCCACCTCGCCCGAACAGACGGCTTCTGCAAGCGCGCAGATGGCACGGGCTCGCTGCCCGATGACGCCGAGCTCACCGAGTCGGTTCGCCGCGTCGGGCGCGCAAAACGCAACGGGCGGCGGAAAGGCTATGTCGAGCCCCTCGTAGGGCGTATCGACCGGATGCCCGAACTCGTGCGCGACCCGTCCGGCAAGCGTACCCGCCGCTTTCACGGTGATCTGCTGCCCCAGGATGGCCCGCACGGCCATTTCGAACCCGTCGAAACAGCATGGCAGGCGTACGCCGGCAATGCGGCGCGAACCGGGCACGCGCCCGTAAAAATCATCGAGACCCGCCTCGATCGACGACGGCAGGCAATCGGTGTCGAACAGGCGGCGCACGCGTGCGAGCACCAGCGGGAGATCGTCGAAAAGTTCGGGCGAGACCGTGACCGAGAGACGGCTTTTCTCCGATTCGTCCTCGACGCCGATCCAGCCGATACGCGGATAGGAAGCAGCCGTGCCGCCTGTCGCAGCCCGCGCTTCCCCATCGAAGGACGAGGCGTCGAGGCCGATGCGCGGCGAAGAAGCATCGAGACGCACCGTACGCGCATACGAGTCTTCGCGAACCGCCTCCACGCCGTCGATGGCTCGCATGCGCAAAAAATCAAGCAGCAGGTCGAAACGGAACGGCGGACGATACCCGACGTGCAGCACAATGGGGCCGGCGCCGGTCTGCGATATGCCCGAGGCTGCCTTGACGCGAAAGCGGCTCGGCGGCATGCGATAGCGTTCGGAGAAGGCATCGTTGAATCGGCGAACCGACGAGAATCCGCACGCGTACGCAACGCGCGTGATCGGCAGCTCGGTATCGGTAAGGAGGCTTTTAGCCAAAAGCAGGCGGCATGTGGTCCGGTACTCCGTCGGCGTGACGCCGAACGCCCGCGCGAACAGGCGTCGCATCTGACGCTCCGAAAGCCCGAGCTCGGCGGCGATGTCGGCAATCCCCCGGGCTCCCGATCCCTCGCGTATAAGCTGGGCGGCCCGCCTGACGGCGCGGTCGGTATCGGGGGCCAAGGGAACGCCGGGCGCGAGCTCGGGCCGGCACTTGAGGCAGGGGCGGAAACCCGCCGCCTCGGCTTCGGCAGCCGTCTTGAAGAACGTGCAGTTCTCGCGCTTGGGCCGTTTGGCGGAGCATACCGCACGACAGTAAATGCCCGTCGAGCTCACTCCGACGAAGAACAGCCCGTCGAGGCGCGGATCGCGCATGCCGAGCGCCTCCCAGCAGGTATCCCCATCCGGCAGCGGCGTGCCGAAGGATCGTTCGGCACCGAGCACTTCCTCGACTGCTTCGGCGCCATGCTTGGACTGGAACGGTTGTCGCGTTGTGCTCTGCTGTTTCATACGGTCTTCCTCCGCGCTTCGCTTCTCCACCAATGAAACCACACTAGAGGAACCTACGCTAGCCGTTTTCGGACACGAAAGTCGCACGGCACGCAGAACGCCGGGGCGGACGCCGGCTACTGCTGCGCAGCGTCCCTGAGCTTTTCGAGCTTGGCGCGCACGGCAGGATCGATGCGGTCGGCAACCGTGTTCTTCCTCGATACGCGCGGCGTTGCATCGAGTTCGTTTTCGACAAGGAGGTTGTTCATCTCCCAGCTGAAGTCGTTCGCGCTCATGCGATCGACCCCGCCGCCGAACACGGTATCCTGAATGGTGGCGTCGCTCGTAACCACAAGCGCTTCGATGCCGCGCTCGCGGGCATCGTGCGCGAGCTTCTCGATCACCTTGTCGGCCGACTGGCCCGAGGGCGAGAACATGATGCGCACGCCGCCAACCGATTCGGCTTCCCCGGTAGAGAACCTGTTCTTGGCACCGTCGAACACGATAACCGCTCCCCACTCATGACCGGCGTAGCCGACAACGTCGTTGATCAGCGTCTCGCGAGCGCGGTTGAACGCATCGTCGGTGTAATCGGGTCCGGCTATCTGCTTGTAGCGACTGCCCGAACGAAGCACGTTGTAGCCGTCGATGATGAGGATCTTTCTGCGCTGCTTTGCCATGGCGAATCTATGCGCGGTTCTGGCGCATCCACTCGTACATGCAAGCCGTCGCCGCCTGAGCCACGTTGAGCGAACCGACGTTGCCCTCCTGCGGCAGCTTCGTGAGGAAGTCGCAGACTTCCTGGGTGAGACGCGCCAAGCCTTCCCCCTCGTTGCCCATCACGAGCGCGATCTTGCCCTTGAGGTTGGAATCCCACACGACCTCTTTCGCATGCTCGCTCGCTCCGGCAACCCAGAACCCCTCCTTCTTGAGGCGCTCGATGACCTGCGCGATGTTGGCGACTTGGCTCACGTTGAGATGGCTTATGGCCCCCGCAGAGCTCTTATAGGTAGCGGCCGTCACGTGCGCGCTGCGCTTGTTGGGGATGACGATGCCGCTCGCACCCACCACTTCCGCCGATCGGGCAATTGCGCCGAGGTTCCCTGCGTCGGTGATATGGTCGAGCAGCACTACGAGCGCGGCGCCGTCGTGTTCGGCGGCATGCGCTTCGGCCGCATCGAGGATCGTCTGCACGTTGCAGTACTCGTAGGGCTTCGCCTCGGCCATGACGCCCTGATGGCTGCCCCGCTCCGACCTCTCGTCGAGGTCGCGGTGGCGCACGGTCTTTACGGGTACGTCGGCCTTTTTGGCTTTGCGCAGGATGTCTTCGACCAGCCCATCGCGCTTGAGGTTGTCGGCGATGAGGACCTGCTTGATGGGCACGTGCGTGCGCAGCGCTTCGATAACCGGACGCTTGCCTTCGATGTAATCTGTCATGGGGTGATGCTGCTCTTTCTCGGCGGTTTCGCTTTTCGCATCTATGGTACCAGAGACAGTCCCCGCCCGCCCATATGGGACGAAGCAGCAGAAAACGAGCAAGAACGAACTGCCCTACTGCTCGCCGTCGGCGAATTCGGTACGGTCCTTGCCCTCGCGCTTGGCTCGGTACAGCGCACGATCGCCCGCCTCGAACAGAAGCTCGTAGCTGTCGCCGTCTTCGCCTACCATCGCCATGCCCACGCTCAGCGTTACCCGACGGCCGGAAACCCGTATGTCGCGTACGGCATCGGACAAATCACCGGAAACCTCGACGGCGCGATCGCGGTCGGCGGTCGGCAGAAACGCCAAGAACTCGTCGCCGCCCACGCGGGCCGCTATGCCCCCGTTGTCCGCAAACGTACCCTCGATCGCACGGGCAACCTCGACAAGGAGATCGTCGCCCATCAAATGGCCGACCGTATCGTTTACCGTCTTGAAATCATCCACATCGATCACGTACAGAACGCCCGTGCCGCGTGCTAGGCAGTCCGCAAGCGCCGAACCCACCAGATCGTTTGCCGCAACCTGGTTGTACAGCTTCGTAAGAGGATCGCGGCGCGCCCTGTCCTCAAGCTCTTCGATGCGGCTGTGCTCGTCGGTCACGTCTTTCCAGCTGCCGATGACGCGCACCGGCTTGCCCGCCGGGTCGCGCACCACCATGATGTGCAGGCGCACCCAACCCTGCCGAGCGCCAGGTTCGACGGAGGATCTCCGCACATCGAACGTAGCCGTTTGGCCGTCCTCGAGCAGGTCGGGCAACCGCTTGAAATCTTCGAGCACCAGCCAGAAACCGTCTTTCATCCGGTTGCTGTAGCCGGGTATGCGGTGCTCTTGGAGCGGATTCTCGTCGGTAGCGCCCTCGGGGCGCCGGAACTCGACGAGCGTATCGGTTTCGACTTCGTATTCGAACAGCACGTCGGTTACGCTGCGCAGTGCCACGCGGTAGCGCTCCTGTTCCAACCTCAACTCTTCTTCGATGGTCTTTCGGGACGTGATGTCCATGATCACGCTGTTGATTTTCACCGTTCCGTCGGCAAGCGGAACCTTGCGGCCCGAATCGAGCACCCAGGCGAGCGTTCCGTCCTTCTTGCGAATGCGGTACTCCGTTTCGTACGTAGGCCCACTCGCAAAGCAGCGAGCCACATCGCCGAGAGCGTTTTCGAGATCGGGCGGGTAAACCGCTCCGACGGCCGTTCCGCCGCTCATCTCCATGAACTCGTCGACCGTGTACCCAAGCAGGCCGGCCAACCCCTCGTTGACGTAGGCGAACGTGTAGAGATCGTCGTCTTCGCTCACCTTGAGGCCACCGTTGGTGTTCTTCGTGATGAGATCGATCATCTCCGTCTTCTCGCGGAGGAGCTGCTGGAGGTATTCGTAGCTTTGGGTTCCCGCTTCGAACGGGAAATAGGGCTCGTCCTTCATCGCCTGATACGGGTTCGACACATGTACGTGGCGGATCTTCAGCGAACCGCCGTCATCGACGAGTTCGTAGCTGCATCGCTGATGTTCCTCGAGCACCATGCCCGATTCGGCGCCCGTGCGCACGCGGTAGCGCCCCATGACAGTGCAGGTTCGATCGGTTACGTTTACGAGATGGAACTCCTCCTCGGACACATCGCACGGCGGTGCGAGCGGCGCGCGCTCGACGAGGTAGGACACGATGCCGGCGGAATCGGTTGAGAACTCGATTTCGCCTGCGCCGATCCAGCTGAAATCATCGGCGAACCGCTCGACGACCCGATCGATTTCCTTACCGCCGTAAAACCGATGGACCGTATCGGATACGAATTCGACAGCGTGTCCGAAAAGCGGATTCATCCGACCTCACCTCCTGTGCCCGTACGTCGACTCTCATGCTATGCGCGAAGCCCTCGGCCATCGGCTTCGTGCCCGTTTAAAACAACCGTTTTGCTTATAGTTTCGAGTATACCGCTTCGGCCGTTCGTTCAGCCGATCATTATCACCATCGTCCGCATTATCGCGAACTCGGCAGATCGACCGTCGAGACCGACGGGCAACGCGGTCAGACGACCGTCATCCTACGGGAATCGACGGTTTGCATCCATGCGATGTAGGTATCGGGATAGTGGGCGGCGAGCGCCTTGGGGTAATCGATTCCGGCCAACGCTTGCACCGTGCCGACGACGCCTTCGATGCTGAGCATGTTCTCGAGAGAGGGAACCGTCTTCGCCGCCTTCACATCGAACGAATCGAGCGCGCCGAGATCCTCCGAACAGCAGGGGTTCGCGTACCCCGTATTAGCCTGAAACGCCGCCTGCATCGCCTCGTATTCGCGCGAGAACGTCGAATCCTTCACATCGGGAAGCTCGACGGTTGCCCCGTAATGTCCGTATCCCCAGGTGAACAGAGGAAGCTTCGGAACGATATCGGAAGGATTGGCTACGTTGAAGATATTGCCGTACGACGAAGCGTTCCGCTCGATCGACTGGGTCGATCCGGGGGCGGCGAACGTGTAGGCGTACACGCCGTCCGTTCGAGCGAGCGCACGGTCGGTTGCCGCCCTGTCGTCGAGATCGGCTGCAAGCAGATTCGCTACGGCACCGCCCCTGCTGTGCCCGGTTACGAGAACCCTCGTATGGTCGGGATCGGCCCCGATGCCTTTCGCGTACTGTTCGAGCGCTTCGGCGATCTCCGACTCCGCCCGCTTGAAACCTTGATGATCGGCGCCCGCCTCGCCGCCGGCCAGATTGAAGTTGCTCAACCATTCGATGCCGTAGCTGCCGCGAATGCCCACGAAAATGAGCGTTTCGTCGGGTTCGCCGTCGGCACCCTCGAGCGTCTTGGAGGCGAACGCGTACGCGGCGACGTCATGCGATCCCGCGAACAGGGCACCAATCTGATCGAGCACATGGCTGCGCAGAGCGAAGGATTCGGTGCGCACGTTGTCGAATCCGAGCGAGCTCAAAGCCTTCTCTGCGTAGGGAACGGCCCCATCGACGCTGCCGTAGAACTGCGACTCGGAGTTGACGACGGCGCTCAGCACCGCGCACGCCGTCGCAAGATCATGATTGTAGGTATGGGAATCGGCACGCAACCACGCATCGTCGAACGTCATCTGCGTGGAAGTGAGTCCCGACGGGTTCATGCGATCGTTGCCCGCCACTACTTCGCTCGTGTAGTCGACCGAAACGGTGATCGGCCCGTCAACCCGAGCTTGGCCCGCAGCTCCCTCGTGCTCGTACGCGTTGGCCTGCGGCACCGGAAGAAACCCGAAGACCGCGGCGCTGTAGCGCAGCTGGATGGAGAAAACGGATACGAGCATAAGGCAGAAGAAGGTCGTCGCCACAATGCGGGCAGCCGATCGGATCGATCGGGGGCGGTTCGTCGCCACAGGCCATCTCCCTCTCGTCGGGTTCCACTGGTCGGAAACACGTATCAACTTCCACCAGTATAGGGGGCAATCGCGCGGAAGATGCCAGCTGTCAGCTAACCGCGATTATATCCACACGTTTGTAAGGGTGGTGTAAGGTTCGGGCTGTACGGAGCGGATGACGGCCTCGGATTGGCCGCCCGGTCGCCCAGGCGGCCGCATCGCCCCTTACGCGCCCGGCACCCGGGAAGCGTCGGCGGAGACGAAGGCAAGAGCTGAGCGACCGTTCGGGGTAGATTCGGTGCCGTGCCGTCAGTACCTCATCATTTTCTTATGAATCGGCCTTTCATAAGATTCTTGGGGCTTCATTCGTACGTCCGCTCGCTATCGTTGCGGTCAGGCGCAATCGCATGAGTCCACGCGTGTCACCAGCTGGGACTCGCGCCAACAAGACGGATGCGCCCAGCAGAAACACCGAGGAGTAGGGAGCAAATATGACCATTGATCGCAGACAGTTCTTGCAAGGCGCTGCCTTTGTCGGCGGAGCGACGGCTCTTGCCGGGCTTACGGCCTGCTCGGGAGGAACCCCGAAGAGCCAAGACGAAACGAAGGCGACGGGTGGAAACCCGCAGGAGCCGGTTATCACCGAACTGCCCATTCCCGAAGCGGAGGCGCCGTCCGTTACCGAATACGAAACCGACGTGTTGATCGTCGGAGCCGGATTCGCGGGCATCCCCGCTGCCATCGAGGCCCAGGCGCAGGGCAAGTCAGTCCTTCTCGTAGACAAAGGGCATCCCGGCTACTCGGGATGCAGCCCGTTTCCCCAGTGCTACCAGTTCTTCAATGAAGAATGGGGCGACGATCGCGATGCCCAAAGGGAAGTCACCAAAGCTGCCGGCGAATACATCGCAAACCTCGACTGGTACAACGTCTACATGGACGAGTCGAAAGAATGCTTCGATCAGCTAGAGGAATGGGGTATTTTCGAACGATTCCCCAAGGCATCGGAAGCGGGAGATTATTTCGATACGAAGCGCTACCAAGACTACCATGATGAGTTCGCCCAGTACGATCGCCGCGCTCGCTGGAACCAGCTGCTTAAGGACAAAGGTATCGAAAGCGTCGAGTACACGATGATCACCGATGTCGTCAAAAAAGACGGTCGCGTTATCGGAGCCATGGGCCTGCACGTTCCAAGCGGTACCGTCATGACGTTCAACGCCAAGGCAGTCGTGCTGTGCATGGGCGGCGGCGCTTACAAGAACGGTGGATGGCCCATGTCGGGCGATACGTTCGACGGCGACTGGATCGGGTATAATGCGGGAGCCTCGATCACCGGCAAAGAGTTCACGTACCAGATCGCCACCAGTTCGGTTGCACCGACATGCGGGTGGCGCGTGTACACGTGGGGATACCTGGAGAACATTCATCCGGTCGGCGGCATTTTCGGTGCCGAGGACGTACCCGAGAGGATCAAAACAAGAACCAGCACCATCGTCGGCAAGATCAACAAAGCCCGCAACGGCCTCGAACCGATCGATGCCGGCAAAACCTCCGACCAGCCGCTCGACAACGCGAAGAACTCGACGAACCCCGACGATCCGCGCATCATCGGCAACGATGTAGACCCCATGCCGTCACGAGACATCGACGGTGCAGCCGTTGGCAAGGGAATCCATAAGTGCGACGGGATCTTCTGCGGAGTCGACGATCTCGTGGGATACACGGGAATCCCCGGCCTCTACGCAGCAGGCGATACGCTTGCCTCGATGATCTACGGCTCCGTCTACACCCCCGGACAAGGGGGATCCGTTCCCGTATCCCACATACAAGGAAGGCGCGCCGCGAAAGCGGCGGCCGAGTACGCCGACACCGTCGACCTTGTAAAGATCGACGCCGACACCGTATCGTCGAAATCCGAGGAGCTGCTCGCACCAATGAGCCTCGAGACGGGATTCAGCCCCTACTGGGCGCAAGACGTGCTTCTCAGCATCATGGCTCCCTACTGGGTCGACATGGTCAAAGACGAACAGAGCCTCTCAACAGCTCTCGCAAACGTCATGCAATTGCAAGAAAACGTTGCGCCGAAGCTCATGGCAACGAACTCCCACGATCTGCGTACCGTGCATGAGGTTAAGCACAAGATCCTCAACGCCGAAATCAAGCTGAGGACGAGTCTCGAGCGGAAGGAAAGCCGCGGATACTGCTACCGAAGCGATTATCCCTATCGCGACGACGAAAACTTCCTCTGCTACATAACCGCTTCGAAAAACGAGGACGGAGAAATGGAGATCAAGCGGGTTCCCGTGAAAGACGAGTGGAAGGGCGATCTCTCGCAGCCCTACACCGAACGCTACGTTACCCGCCTTCCCGGCGAAGCCGAAGCCCTCGGCCTCCCCGAGTAGCAGACGCGTCGCACAGACAACACCCAACGATTGGAGGAAACACCATGAGCGTCGCTCGTTACGATTTGAACAAATGCATCGGATGCAAAAACTGCGTGACCATTTGCCCCATGGACGTATTCCGGTTCGACAGCTCGGAGATGAAATCGGTAATCGCCTACCCCGAAAGCTGCCAAAGCTGCGGGCAGTGTTTCGTGAACTGCACGGGACGCTCGCTTGTGATCACCTGGTACGAAGCGGGTCAGCCGATCACAACCTACCGCGCACCCGAAATACATGAATCTCAAACAGCCTAACCGACTGCAACCCAATACGAGGAAGGAGCCCCTTTGGGCTCCTTCCTCGTGCGCGGCATTGGTATAATTCCATTATCGAACGAACCCCCATTGCATGCTATATTGCTCTATGGCGGTTGAGGGAAAAACGGCGCCGGGGAATAGCGCCAATCACGAGAAAAGACGGCATGGGCATAGTAAAGCGCCTCGGAAAAACAAGCGATCCGTTCGCTGTGCTGAGCATGGCTTTTCTTTGGCCATGCCTTATTCCGACAACGTATTACACGACGATTGCCTCGAATGCAGCCGTGTCTTCACTCACGGACTTCCCGTTTTTCATCGTCTTCCCCTCCCTGTTGATCGTTGCGCTCGTTTTCGCCTTTCTGCTTGGAAGCCGCAAGCAAACTCCGGGGCCAGCATCCGTGCGCATGCTGGGCGCATGCGGTGCGTTCGGCGTAATCGGTCATGCCATTCTCTGCATTCCCCAAGCGTGGCCGGCGATTCCTGTCTGGGTTTTCGTCGTCGGGCTGATCCTTGCAGCAGTTTACGTGACGTCGTATTGCATTGCCGTCGGGGGGATGCTATCCCAAGGAGAGCCGGGACGCGTGGCCGTCGAAGCGGTCCTCTCCTTCGTCATCTGGGAACTCGTTTCGCTCGTCTTGAATCTGACGGGCACGAACACCGGGCTGGTGCTCGTGCTATCCCCCGCGCTCGCCACCTTGTTTGCACTGCTTGCGCAACCCCGAAAAGGCCATCCGCTCGACATTCGAATCGTCCGCTCGGAAATACCCTGGTACATGATTATCGGCAGCGTTGCTCTCGTGTTCTTCAACATTGTGTACGTGAAGATACTTTTCGCCCAAGATCCGAGCACGTCGGACTCTCTCCACGTGTTCACTTCGCTCGTTGCCCTCGTGGTCTCGTTCGGCATTATCGCATTCCTTAAGGGCAGATCGTTTTCGCCGAACACGCTCGTCGTGGTATTCGCAACGCTGGTAATTCTCTATATCGCCGCGCTGGTCGTCGTGCTGCTCATCACCGATCAGACGAACGTTGTTGTTAACAGGATATGGGCTGCAAGCGGGAGATGCTTTAAACTGTTCGTCTTTGTGGCGCTCTGTTGCCTCGTTAGCAGGAAGATCCTTTCGCCTATCGTCGCCTTCGGCTTCTTCCTACTAACCCTCGTCGCCCTTCCCGATTTCGTCTCTTTCGACCTCTCGTATCAGTCGCCTTTTCTCGACTGGATCATCCATACCGACATGGCAGGCCCCCTTGCGATCGTCGCCACGTTCGTTACCGCCGCCCTGTCGATCGTGTTTCTCGCCTTTGAAATGATGAAACTCTCAAAAGCCATCAGTCGTCGCCAAGACGACATTCACCAATCGATCTGCAAAACTGCTCTGGAGAACCGAAACCTCAGCGAACGAGAGCTGCAGGTCGCAGAATACGTGTACCGCGGCTACAGCGCAAAGAGAACCGCCGAGGCGCTGTATCTGTCGGAATCAACCGTGAACAGCCACACGAGGAATTTGTATCGGAAGCTCGGGATCCATTCGAAACAGGATCTGATACAGCTTGTCGAGAGCTTTAAGTACTGACTTCCGACCCTCGCGCTCGCACGGCTGCGCTATCGCATTTGAGCGGCACCTGGCCGCGCACTGCCTTTCGATAACCCTCATTGTCGTGCTCGCAGATACCCGAAGCAACCAACGGCTCGCTTACCTCTACGCGACGGATCGATGACTTTCCGGAAAGGTGCGCCTTAAGGCCGTGAAGCGGCTCGGTTAAGCGCACTTTGAAACCGGGAAGCTGCTCCGCCAAGCACGCCCCGAGACCGTATATCCGCTGCGCTAAGACTCTACCATCTCGTATTCCAGGCACTCGGGCTTGTAGATGGCAACGAACTCCTTGGGAGTCAGTGCGGGAACGGGCGACTTGAGGAAATCCTTCTTGTTGCGCGTGATGATGAAATCGATTCCGTTCCTTTCCGCAGCGTACGCGATGAGGGCGTCTTCGAAGTCATCCATGTCGCTTTCGTTCGCTCGCTTGCAATCGGCTGGTAAGGCGTCAAGAAGATCGAACATTTCCATGAGGCCGGCAATCGAGCTACGCGCTTGCCTTTTCGAAAGATATTTCCTTGCGGCAAGCACGTAGACGATATCGGAAACGGAGGAGACCGTCGCATACGGAACGAACCCTTTCGTCAGGGCAACATCGTAAGAAATATACGAGTGAAAGAAATCTTCCGACTTCCCAAAAATGTCTACCACGACGTTCGCATCATAGAGAATCTTCATCATACCCGAACCCCCGGTTCGGTTTTTCGCATCAATCGCTCATGACGAACGACATCGAGATCGAAATCAGGCGGAAGCTCTACACTGCCGACGAGCTGGCACAAAGCACGCCTTCTTCGCTCAAATATGTATTCGTTTCCGCCCTCGCCATCACGAAGCCATTCCGGCACCTTCTGCTCGTCCTCAAGATACCGGTAGAGCCTCCGGACGGCTTCCGATACGCTTACACCCTCACGCTCGAGCACGCGATCGCCGCTTCGCTTCAGATCCTCAGGCATACGAACATTCAACGTTGCCATTCCCATTGCTCCCCCTTTCAAAGAGTATCTTCAGCATACTGTATTGCATTACGTAATGCAATACAGTTGACATACGGGAAGGGCGCCTTGAACGAATCTCGCCCCGATACCCAAGCGCCTCGCCGAGCCGATCGACGCAGGTCGATTGCGCAACAGGCCAATACCGTTATAATCGTCCCTGACATTGTTCGAAACACGTTGAGCGCATCGTGCGCACGTTTTGAGGGGTATCCCATGTGGTTCACGCTGTTTCTCGCCGTTATCATATGCATTGCGGTACTGTACGTTCCCGGCTACCTGATCGGGCGCGCGCTTTCGCTGAAACGCACCGTCTCCTGCGCCGCAGCGCCCGCCCTCTCCCTTGCGCCGCTGGTCGTCTTGGGTGTAGTTTTCCGGACGGCGGGCATATCCTGCCACGCGTTGGCACTCGCTGCCGCCACTGGCGCGGTAACCCTCATCGCCTTCGCACTTGCCCGCGGCATCCAGGGCAAACGCTCGCGTAAACCCGGCCACGCGAACAGCACGCCCCAACCCGGCCAAACAACCCAGAAACCTCGCCCCCGACACGCCTCGCCTTCCGAACGCACCCCTGAGAAAAGCGACGCGCTTTCATCCCGCTTTACCTGGCAGGCCTTTGCCCTGTACGCATGCGTTGGGCTCGTCGTGTGCGCTTTCGTGTTCCTGACCGCCATCGACGGACCCGATTCTTTCGCACGAAAAGACGATACCACCGTGCATCTGTCCATCGTCCGCGCCTTTCTCGATTCGGGAACCTACTCCACGCTGCACAGCGGCTCTTTTCTCGATCAGGGAACCGCAGGCACGTACTACCCGTCCGCCTGGCATATCGTTGTCGCCATAGCCGCATCGTGCATCGGCGGCGGAGTGGATATCGCCACCAACGCGGCCACGATCGCTTTTACCGTCGTCGTGCTCCCGCTGGGAGTATGCCTGCTGCTCTGCACCATATTTCCGAATCGACGCGGAGTCGTTCTGGCGGGATCGCTGTTCGCAGCGAGTTTCGCCATCATGCCGTGGGGATTTCTGACGAAAGGCCAGCTTCTGCCCAACCTGGCGTCCTTCGCGCTCATCCCCGCCGCCATCGCGCTGTTCGTATCCGCCGTTGAAGCGAACGACAGGGGAACCCGCGCGCGCCTTGCCGCAGGGGCGCTCATCGCGCTCGTCTCCATTGCGCTCTGCCAACCGAACGGCGCGTTTACCTGCGTCATCGGAATGACTTCCTACGCCCTCTGCCGCATCTTCCGCCGCCCAGACGACAAGCGCGCCACTATCACACCGAAAAGGATCGCCTGCGCCGTCGGCCTCGTAGCGGGCGCCTGTGCATTGTGGGCGGTTTTGTACCTCGCTCCCCCCTTGCGCAGCGTGGTCACGTACGGGCCATGGGACACCCTGCTGTCGTTTCCCGAGGCGGTACTGTCCGTCCTGTCGTTCATGTACGTGAAATGGGGCGGCATCCAGCCGTTCTTGTCGATCGCAGTGCTCTTCGGCCTGATTGCCTCGCTGCGCGACCGCCGTTGGCTCTGGCTTGCCGTAGCCTACGTGATCACGCTCGTCATCTACATGGGCAACGTATGCACTGATGGGGTTTTGCGCCAGGTGATTTCCGGATTCTGGTATTCGGACTACTATCGCACGGGCGCCATGAACGCGCTGTTCGCCATCCCCCTGGCAGCACTCGGGTTCGCTTGGCTGGTACGCCTTCTCGGCTCCGCTCTCTCCCGGCTCCTAAAGGTTGGCGAACGCAAAAACGCATACGCGGCAGCGGCGCTCACAGTCGTTTTCGTGCTATGTCAAGCGATGCCCTTCCAGATAAGCCTCGGAAAACGCTCGATAGAAAACGGACTGCCCGCAATGCGGGATCAGGTGGCAAGCCTGTATTCGTGGGACGACATCTACACCTCAGAAGAGCGGGCTTTCGTGCAGCAGGCTGCTGCACTCGTCGAGGAAAACGCCACGGTGATCAACGTTCCCAACGACGGAACGGCTTGGTGTTACGGAACCGACGGGTTGCGCGTGCTGTTCCGCCGCACCGGAGACAACGGCAGCAACCCCTTCCCTCCCGCAACAAACGAGATCATCCGTACGCGCTTGGCTAACATTGCCGCCGACGAAGAGGTGCAGCAGGCGATCCGCGAAGTAGGCGCGAGATACCTCATTCTGCTCGACGACCCCACGGGAGACAATCCCACGATAACCGACCAACGCTACGAAGCCGCCAAATGGGTGGGCCTCGAGTCGGTCACAGCCGATACGCCCGGCTTCACGCTGCTGCTGAGCGAAGGAGACATGCGGCTATACCAGATCGACGAGATCGCCTGACAGCAGCTTTTGCGGATGCCCGCATTCGGCAAAGGAAGGCGCGGCCGAACCGAATCCGAGTCTCGGCCGCCGAGACTCGGTTGCCGAAGGCACCTCATCGCATCGCAAGGCCATCCAATCCCGAGTCCGCAGCGCGTCCGCGTGCCATGTCAGCACGCTTTCCGCCAGTCCGAGCAACACGGCGAAGTAACCGTCGGGATGCGTCTGCGCTATCCGTTCGCGGAAGCCGCCGATCCAGTCCAACGGATGGCCCGTGATAAAGCCGAGCACAGCCAGCGCATTCGAATCGGCCCCACTGGAAGCTTCTCGAGGTTCGCCTCCCGCAGCAAACCCCAACGAGGCACATTGCGTAGACAGGTACAGAAGCTCGATTCCCATATGGTCCTCGTATTGGTTGTTCTCGTTGCTGAGCTCCAAGCCGGACTCGCGCAGGATCCGCCTCATCTCGAACGTCGGGTTCCCGAACCCCACCGTTGCATGGTCCGACCGATACATTGTTTCCCACGGGGGCGCTGCAGGCGAAGGTGGTCCGATGAACAAGCTCGTGTATTCGACCGAGACCCGCAAAACGACATCCTCCCCGTTAGAAACATGCGAAGCAGCCTGCTCTGCGAAGCGCCTGCAGCGAGCGATCGCTTCGCGAATCGAAGCATCTCCGAAATCGGGAAACGAAGCCCAGAAGCCGGGATCGATGCCCGCATCGGCTGTCTGCGTCATCGGTTTGAGCAGCGAATTGCCGATAAAGCCGTATACGTCGGCTAAATCGCTCCATGGGATGTTGATAGACATTGCAATCTCCTTTTGACTGGCAACGGGAGCGAGGCGGTACGGCGCTCGCGGGTTGGGAGGAGGCCGCCCGTATGTCGAGCGCTACAGGCGGCCCAGAAAATCAAGCGATTTCGCCGATTGCCCCTTTCCCGGAAGACTCGGCATCCGCAGCAGCACGGTTGCCGGGGAGCAGTTTCCTGCAGAGAACCATGAACGAGAGGATACCGAGCGACACGACGCCGACGACAACGACGATCTCAACCCACGTGGGCGCATAGGCTCCCGCGAGAGCCCACACATCGGTGCCCGAGGCGTGGGCGGCGGCCGACGATCCCGATATAACCCCTGGCGCGCCTGCTACATTGAACTCGATGAACGAGGTGAGCAGCAGCCATACGCGCTTGCAGAACACGCCGACGATCACGCAGATGCTTGCAAAAGCGACCAGCCCCATGCGTGCGCGATTCTTCGCGAATACGAGGATGACAAACGGAATCAAGATGCCCGCTACGATCTCGAACCAGAAGAACGGCGCCGTAGCTCCGGTTGCCATGATCGCAAGCGTCTCGGTGCCCGCGGCACCGGGATACGCCATGGTGAGAATTTCGCAACCGACGAAAAATCCGTCGATTGCAATGCAGACGGCGAGCAGCCCCGCAAGGTTCGACAAGAGCTTCTTGTCAGTTTTGAACAGGCCCGATCTGTTCAGCCCCATAAGGGAGAGCAGCAGCAGGGCGAGGCCCGAATCCATCGCCGACACCACGAACAACGGCGCCATGATGGCCGAGTACCAGCCCTCGCGCGCAAGTTCTAAGCCGAAGATCCAGGCCGTCACGCTGTGCACGAGGATGGCCACCGGCAGCGCGAAGCGGGACACGATGGCCACGCGATCCTGCGCCCCGGACTTCTTCGACAACATGAACACCAGGTAGATCACGTTGATCACGAGATACAAGGAGATCACGCAGATGTCCCAGAACAGGGGCGACATGACGTTCGGCGAGAGCAGCAGCTGGTAGATGCGCTGGATGCCGCCGAGGTCGATGAGCACGAACATGCCCGCCAGGCAGATGCACACGGTTGAGAGGATGACCGCGGGCAGCGCCACCTTCTTGTACTCCTTCACGTGGAAGACCGACGCCGAGGAGGCCACGATGAGGCCGCCGGCCGAGAGTCCGACGAAGAACATGAAGCAGGTGATGTAGAGGCCCCACGAGGTGCCGTTGTTCATGCCGGTGACGCCGAGGCCGCCCATGATCTGGTAGATCCAGGCGGCGACGCCCGCCGCCGTGAGCACCGCGAGCACGCCCGCGGCAGCTTTGAATTTAACTGAAGTTTGCATCGTGCGCACCCCTTAATTGAAGTAGTGGACTTGCGGACGCGTGCCCTGTTCTTCCAGGAGTACGCCAGCCTTCTTTTCGCGAACGAGCCGCGAGATCTCGCTCTCGGGATCATCGAGATCGCCAAACGTACGAGCTTTCGAAAGACAGCAGCGAACGCACATGGGCTCATCTCCCCTGTCGGTACGCTCTTTGCAAAGCGTGCACTTCTCGACTACGCCTTTCGGCCTTACGGGAACGTCTTTGTCTCCGTAGTTGAAATCGGGATCGCGAACCGGGTCTTCCCAGTTGAAAACACGTGCGTTGTACGGGCATGCCGCCATGCACATGCGGCAGCCGATGCACTTGTCGTAGTCGATCTCGACGCGCCCCTTGTCGTCTTTGTACGTTGCACCCGTTGGACAAACCCTCAAACAGGCCGGATTCTCGCAATGTTGGCAGGCGATGGGAAGGTAGGATCGGGTAAGGTTCGGATAGGTTCCAACCGCTCCGACCTCGAAATCGCAATCTTCGACCACTACCCGATTCCAGGCGAGGGACATCGGAACGTTGTTTTGCATCTTACAAGCCATCACGCAGGTGTTGCATCCCGTGCAGCGGCTCAGATCGATTGCTAGACCAAATCGCGTCATATTGATCACCTACGCTTTCTTCACTTCGACAAGCGTGTCGTTAAAGGGGATCACGCGTCCCTTCGGCAGCGCCGGTCCGCGGTCGATCGCAGTGTCGTTCGTCACACTCTGGATCGCGCCGCTTTCAAGATACTTGTCCCATATGCCTTCGACGACGGCCACGGTGCCCGGGCGGATGGCGTTGGTTATCACGCATTCGCAGGAAAACGATCCTCTGTCGTTAACTACTTCGACAATATCCCCCGAAGCAAGCCCGCGCGATTCGGCGTCCACGGGATTCATCTCGACGCTCGGCTTAAAGAATTGCTGTATCCACGTCGAATCGACCATGTTGCAATGGATGTGGTATTTGGTTCTGCGTTGAAAGAATTGCAGCGGATACTCATCGCGCAAGGGGTTGCCGGCATACGCTTCGCAGGGATCCTCCCATGCGGGAAGCGCCTGACCGTAATTGACCAGATTCTCGTAATACAGGTCGATCTTACCCGATGCGGTGGCGTATTTCTGCCCCACGTAGCTGCGGGCTATTTCCGGTTGGTCGTTGAGCGCCACAACCCCGTTGGATTCAATAAGCTCTTCAAGCGTGATGCCCTTGACCGCTTCGTCTTTGGCGTTGTCAAGCTGATAGCGAACAAGCTCCTCGTAGCTTTCGGGGATGGCATCGCCGTATCCAAGTCGTTTTGCGATCTCGGTTTCGATCCAGAAATCGGTCCTGCTCTCGAACAGGGGATCGAGAACCTTCTGCTGGAGCAAGGCATGGCCGCGTAGAGCACGAAGCGATCCGATTTCTTGATCAAGCTCGAAGTGAGAGCAAGTGGGAAGCACGATATCGGCATAGTCGACCGATGGAGTGTGGTATATCTCCTGCGCCACGACGAAGTCGAGGGTATCGATCCACTTTGCCGTCTCGTTCATGTTTGCGCTACACTGCTGGATGGCCCCGTCTTGGAAATACAGCATCCGTATGCCGCTTTTGTCATCGCGGATGTCGACGCTTTCTTTCGGGGCAGAAGCCGCTTTGCATTCTTCGGGCAGCGGCCAATTCGGTAGCTTGCCTGCGCCGAAAACCTTCTGGTACGCATTCACGTACGCGCCGGCACCGGCGCCGTCCTCGGATCCAAACGTCCCCACCAAAGTCGCCAAAACCACGGCCGCATGCCCGGAAACGTCGGCATTCGAAAACTTGTCGGCGCCGCCGAATCCGAACGACAGAATAGAAGGCCCGTTGCATGCGTATTTCTCGGTAATCTCCCGAAGCACCTCTTCCGAGACGCCGGTTTTTTCTGCCGCCCACTCGATCGGGTATGCCTCATGCTGCTTCTTGAATTTGCGGAATACCGTCGAGTAGGTTTTCCCATCGATTTCGATGGAAGCATCGAGCTTCGGGTCGACGCCATCCGCATCGTAGGGCTGCATCGAATCGCTTACTGCATCCCACACCATAAACGGGTTGTCGGCGCCTGTCTCCTTCGGGGACTCCGCAGGATGGTCGCGCAGGAGCGAACCGTCGGCCTCGTCAACCAGAAACGGCATACTTGTATTCTCCCTGAGGTAGGCCTCGTCGTACCACTCGTTTTCGAGAATGAGTGACATCATGCCCAAGTAGAGCGCGGCATCGGTGCCGGGTTCGATGGGTATCCACCGCGAGCTTTTCGCAGCCGTCGTGCAGTAGTTCGGATCGATCGTGATAATCTCGGCCCCGGCTTCCAGCGCCTCAAAGAAATACGGCGCAGTCACCATGCACGTTTCGAGAACGTTGCACCCCACGTTGAGAATCGTCTTGGCGTTCTTCCAATCCTTCATCTCATTCGAGGCCGCGCCCTGCCCGCCCGATTCGGCGATTGCAGGCGAAAAGCCGTTGCCGAGGCCAATGTCGATACCGCGATGCGGCTTCTCTTGGGCTCCGAGAATCCTCCCGAGGTTAACCGAGAGCGTATCGACCGACGGCATATAGGCGATCGCCTGCTTGCCGTAGTCGCTCCACACCTTCTGAATGCCCTGAGCTACCGCGTCAAGCGCCTCGTCCCAGGTGATTTCCACGAATTCGCCTGACCCGCGCTCACCCACTCGCTTGAGCGGAACCTGAAGGCGGTCAACGCTGTAAACGTGTTGTATTTCCGAAATGCCCTTAAGGCATATGGTTTCGTTTCTTTTATCGGGCCAATCGTTTGGCTCGATAAAAGCCATGCGCCCGTCGCGTACCGTGCATTTCAAATGGCAGTTACACTGGCAGTGCCGATAATGAAACGTATAGCCGGTCCTTTCCTGCTCATCGGCATGGGCCTGAGCTGGCGCAAGCCATTCATCGGCCGTCAACATAGCGGTTCCCGCTAGGCCCAATGCCCCAACGGCGGCACCGGAAGCCTTGAGGAAGCTTCTGCGCGTAAGCACGTTCTGCGAACCGTTCGCTTCTGACATCTCTCCTCCTTAACAATCGCGTCCCACCACCTACACTGCCCGATCCGTCGATCGCTGGGCACTCGTCAGCGCGGTAGACACTCCTCGTCATTCGAGAATCGGCCGATTCCACTATCTGCACTATACGAAATAATCATATGACAATCAAGAATTGTCATATGATTATTTCTGCAATCTTTATTCTATTTTTAGAATAAAGATTAGCAGGTATTTTTAGATTATCCCAGATCAGCAATCTATATATTAGTGATATCTTACTTTATTAACCTTTAAAGGAGTCCTTCAAGGTGTCGGGAAGCACGTCGCCAAAACCCTCCGAGAACGAGCTCGGAACGACCACCGTTCCCCCAGTTTCGCGGACGCTTTCGTAGAGCAGATGCATTGCGCGCAATCTCAACGCCGCGTCGTTTTTGGAGTAGGAATCCCCCATATCGTCCATCATCTCGCAGATGTCCTGCTCGGCTTCCATGAGGATGATGCGCGCTTTCTTGCGCTGCTCCGCCTGCGCCTCGAGCGACATCGCTTCTTGCAACTCTTTGGGCAAAAGGATGTCGCGGACCTCCACCGAGAGGATCGTGATGCCCCACGGTGCAACCTTCTCCTCGAGAATGCGCTTGAGCTCGCGATCCAGCTGTTCTCGCCGTATCGCAACCTCGGCGACGCCCGCGCGCCCGATCGCATCGCGCAGCGCCGTTTGCGCGGCTAGCTCGACGGTTCGCGTGAAGTCCCCCACCTCGGTACACGCCGCCTTTGCGTCCCACACCATCCAGAACAGAACGGCGTTCACGTCGAGGGGCACCAGATCGGCGGTGAGCGTCTCCTCCGCCCCAAACGACGTTGCCCGGACGCGTCCGTCAACGCGCATCGTATTCTGCTCGACGATCGGAATCGTCCAGAAAAGCCCGGGACCCGATACGCGATTGAACTTGCCGAAGCGCAACACCACGACTTTCTCCCATTGCTGGGCGATATGGACCGAAGACATGACAGCCAAGGCAACCACAAGCGCGATCAGCAGCGATGCTACGCCCAACTCGCCCTGCAGCACCCATGCGGCTCCCAACGCTGCGCAAAACGAAACAAGGAACACAACCGCCGAGAACAAAACAACGCCCGCATTCGAAGCCCGCTCCCCTACCACTTCCGTACTCGCGTCGGGAACAACCCGGAACCGCGATCTCGGCCGAGAGGAACCCGCGTCCCCGCAGTGGCTGCCGGCAGACGACCGGCCCGCAGCAAAACCCGCCTCATACGCTTTCTCTTTCCCGATTGCCATGGCGTCCTACCTTTCGCCCTCGCGCTTCGCGCGCTTTGCGGAAACGTCGATCGTTACAATTCGCCCCGGCCCCATCGCCGACGAGCCCTCGCCGACATCCGTCAAGCCCTCGGCCTTCTTGATCTGCTTGATTTTCTTGGCCATGCACTTTTCGATATCGTCGAGCGAGAGTCCCAGATCGCGGCATGCCATCACGCAGTCGTCCATCAGCCGTTCTATCTCCGTTGTATACTCTTCGTCCATCTCGGCATCGAGATCGCGTACGAACACCCCGCGCCCTCGCGTCGACTCCAGATACCCATCGGAAACAAGGCTCAGATACGCCTTGTTAACCGTGTTGTAGTTGATCGATATATCCGATGCGAGCCCGCGCACCGTGGGAAGCTGGTCGCCTGGCTTGAAGTACCCCGAATTGATAAGGTAGATCAGCCGCTGCCGTAACTGCACCCAAAGGGGCACATCGCTTGTCGTATCAACCTCAAATGGTAACATCGCTCACCTTACTAATCTTCGCCGCCTTTACCTCGCCTGCTTCAACCCACCACCGCAAGCCGACGTCACCCGCCCGCAGCGATGGCCAGCACGGGATGCATTCCCGCCTCCACGATACAGAACCGCATGACGAAACCGCCGAACAGCACACACGCCGAAGCAGCAAGTGCCAGCCTGCGCGGCGTGTGACCCACGCGCGCCCTGCGCAAAAACACCACCTCGAGCGCCAAAGGCGCCGCAAGGCCCAAGCCTGCGAACCCCACCCACCATAAGCCCGCGTTCGAACCCGCAATCAGATCAAGATACGAGTTCACCGCAGCCTCGCTCGTACCGCTCGCGGGTGCGTCGACGGCTCCTCCGCACGCCGCGAGAAACGCCGCAACCGCCGCAATCTCGAGCAGAACGACAACCGCATCGCACAAAACGATCCGCCTGAACAGAGTGGCAAACGCCGTACCGGCCTCGCTGATATGGGCAGCGCCTACGAACAGGGCGATCCCGCACGAAAGAGACGAGAGCACGAACACGGCAGGCAGCCAGAACACCGCCCAAAGCGGCACCGCAGCCAAGCTCTGCAGCAAAAGCCCCGTGTACACCATCGCAACCGCCGCAACGGGTACGGCGAGAACCCCGAAGAAGCGCACCCAACCCAAGGGCACGCCCCGAACAACGCCCGCCCACGCCAAAGCAAGCATGACGGCGAGCGCACAGCAAGCGGCGTAGGCATAAGCCCCGACGACGATGTGGGAAAACGTCGGCGTAGACAGCAACAGCAGCAGCCGATCGGCCCTGCCCAGATCGGCGACCAAGCACAGGACGCCCAACAACAGAACAACCAGAACGCATCCGTACGCTGGAGCAAAGAGCTTCCGATACGTGCTCGGTGCCCAGAAAACCGTCTGCGACGCGCGACGCGCCCGATCGGGATGCGAAACGGCGATGCACTCGCCGGGCACGAGCAAGCCCGCAACCGCGAGCACGAGGCACGCACCCGCGCCCGCCCCGCCAAGGAAGAGATAGAGTACGATCGACATACCGAACATGATCCGCCCCTCATGGCATGGTTCCAAAGGCCCGCTCGACCCGTTCGTCGTTGCGACGGGATTATCATAAGACAATAGCCTCGATCATTGTACGCGAAGCGGCGGGAAAACGCACCTGAGTTATTCGGCGATGCGATGAGAATTCATATCCCGGCCATGCGGCGGCGCATGCGCGCTAGCCTCCTGCGACCAGCGCACGGTACGGCCTTCGAAACCGTC
>NZ_LT964679.1:1894167-1908259 GCF_900240215.1 Raoultibacter timonensis
AGCGCACGCAGCGCAACGCGCCCGTCCGATCCGCCAATCGGGCGGGCGCGTCGTTTTTTTCGCTCGAGAAGCGCCATCCGCCAACCGCTGAGGCAAGCAGCCCTCGCGGCCTTGCGCTATCATAGATGTTCGAGGAAAGGATGTCCGTGGCAGTACTCATCACAGCAAAAGACGTTGAGCTCGAATTCCCGACAAAGCGCGTGTTCGACCCCGTCACGCTCGGCGTGAACACGGGCGACCGCATTGGCATCGTCGGTAAGAACGGCGATGGCAAATCGACGCTCCTTTCGCTGCTCGGAGGATCGCTTGAGCCCGATTCGGGCGAAGTGATTCGCAGGAGCGGTACTACCGTAGGCAGGCTGGCGCAGGCGGACAACCTCGGAGACGAAGACAGCGTCGAGCACGCCGTCGTAGGAGACGTACCCGAATACACGTGGGCTTCCGATCGCACCGTCCGCGAGATCATCGCGGCCCTTCTCGGCGATATCCCCTGGGACGGAACCGTTGGCGAACTCTCGGGCGGCCAACGGCGGCGCGTCGATTTGGCCCGTCTGCTCATCGGCGATTGGGATGTCCTCATGCTCGACGAGCCCACCAACCACCTCGACGTCCACGCCATCGCCTGGCTTGCCGAGCACCTCAAGCGCCGATGGACGCAAGGCGAGGGCGCCTTGCTCGTGGTCACGCACGACCGGTGGTTCCTCGACGAGGTCTGTACCGCCATGTGGGAGGTGCACGACGGGGTCGTCGACCCGTTCGAGGGCGGCTACTCGGCCTACATCCTGCAACGGGTAGAGCGCGACCGCCAAGCCCAGGTGGCCGAGCAGAAGCGAAAGAACCTCGCCCGAAAAGAGCTCGCCTGGCTTTCACGCGGCGCGCGGGCGCGCTCCTCCAAGCCGAAGTTTCATCTCGACATCGCTCGCGAGCTCATCGCAGACGAGCCGCCCATTCGAAATCCGCTCGAACTCAAGCGGGTTGCCGTGGCGCGTCTCGGCAAGCAAGTTATCGACCTCGAGCGCGTTACCGAATCGTTCGGCGAGAAAACCGTGCTCGACGATGTTACCTGGCTCATAGGCCCAGGGGACCGCTACGGTATCCTGGGCGAGAACGGAGCGGGCAAAACCACGCTGCTCCGCGTAATCCAAGGAGCGCTCTCCCCCACCAGAGGCCGCGTGAAAATCGGTAAAACCGTCCGTGTCGCCGTGCTCTCGCAGCGGCTCGACGAACTCGAAGACCTCGGCACCGACCGCGTGCGAGAGGTGCTCGCACGCTATCATACCCGCTACATGATCGACGGCAAGAGCATTACGCCCGCGCAACTGCTCGAACGCCTCGGCTTCGAGCGCAGCCACTTGCAAGCACGCGTATCCGATCTCTCGGGCGGCCAGAAGCGCCGTCTTCAACTGCTGCTCACGCTCCTGCAAGAGCCCAACGTTCTCATCTTGGACGAGCCCGGCAACGATATGGATACCGACATGCTCGCCGCGATGGAGGATCTGCTCGACTCGTGGCCGGGCACGCTTATCCTCGTCAGCCACGACCGCTACCTCATGGAGCGCGTAACCGACGACCAGTATGCGCTCATCGACGGAAGGATACGTCACATGCCAGGTGGCGTCGACGAGTTCTTGCGCGTGATCGACGAGCGTAACGAAGCTGCGGGAAGCGGCGGCGCGAAGCAGGCCGCAGGCAAGCTTGCCCCGTGCGATGCGACCCGGGATGGATCCGCCGATACGCAACCAGCGCTCACCGGCGGCAAGGCGTACCAAGCGCGCAAAACGCTCGCTTCGACCGAACGCAAAATCGCCGCGCTCGAAGAGCAAGCCGATCGGACGCAGGCTGCGATGCACGATATCGACCCGACCGATTTCGTCGCACTCGGCGACAAGCAAGCGGAACTTCAGGCGCTTCGAGATCAGATAGCCGAACTCGAGGAGCTGTGGATCAACCTGTCAGAGAAGCTCGGAGATTAGTCCGAGCGCGTGCGCTGCGGCGCACGAAACCATAGTATGTTTTGGAGAAGCACCGTGAGTACAACGTTTCAAGAGCTCGGATTGTCCGAGACGACCCTAGCGGCCGTCGCCAAGATGGGGTTCATCGCACCCACCCCCGTACAGGAGCAGGCGATACCGCTCGCCCTCGAAGGCCGCGACGTCGTAGCCGCCGCCACGACCGGAACCGGCAAGACTGCGGCGTTCGCGCTGCCCATAATCGAGCGCATCGGGCGGGCGAAGCGCCCCGGCTCCCCGAAGGCGCTTGTCGTAAGCCCCACGCGCGAGCTCGCCCAGCAGATCGATGCCGCCTTTGTCGAGCTCGCCAAAGGGTCGGGGCACCGCATGCTCACGGTTGTCGGCGGCATGCCGTACAAAGGTCAGCTCGCCAAGCTCAAAAAGGGCGTCGACATCCTCGTAGCCACGCCCGGCAGGCTCTACGACCTCATGGAGCGAGGCGACGTGAAGCTCGGCGAGGTCGAGGTGCTCGTGCTCGACGAAGCCGACCGCATGCTCGACATGGGCTTCTGGCCGACTATGAAGAAGGTGGTGGCCGCCACCCCGAAAACGCGTCAAACGCTGCTCTTCTCGGCAACGCTCGATCGCAAGGTCATGCAGAACGTTTCGCCGATCCTCAAAGACCCCGCATTCGTCGAGGTGTCGCACAAGGGCGAGACCGCCGATACGGTCGATCAGTTCATCATCCCGATCGGCCAGATGAAGAAGCCCGAGCTGCTGCGCGCCGTACTCGAGGAGCGGGGCAGCAAGCGCGTCATCGTCTTCACCGGAACAAAAACCCGTTCGGAAATATGCATGAACCAGCTGAAACGGGCCGGCTACCGCGTGGATTCCATCCATTCCGACAAAACGCAATCGCAGCGCAAGCGGGCGCTCGACAGCTTCAGCAAAGGCACGGTCGACGTGCTCATCGCAACCGACGTGCTCGCCCGCGGCATCGACGTATCGAACATCGACTACGTGATCAACTACGATCTGCCCGACAACCCCGAAGACTACGTGCACCGCATCGGCCGCACCGGGCGCGCCGGCGAAACCGGCTACGCCATCTCGTTCGTGAGCCCCGAAGCGAAACCCGAGCTCCTCGAAATCGAGAAGCTGCTCGGAACGAAAATCCCCACCATGCAGCTTGAGAGCTACGACACCTCGAAAGCGGAGGCTGAGCTAAAAAACCACTACGTGCCGAAGTCAAACACCCGCAGCGCCGCTGCGTTCTCGCATGCCATGCGCGGCAGAGGGCGCGGGAGGAGATAGATTGAACGGCTAACGCAGCTCGAGCATGCCCCGAATCGCCGACATGATCGACCGCATGGTCCTGTTGTCCGCGCAGCCCAGTATCGCGTAACCCCTACTTTCGACGTCCACGTTGCGCATCTGCTCTACGCACGCAAAACCTGACGCTCCATCAAACTCGCATCGTATATGCAGAGGATAGCCATTGTCCTTCGAAGTCAAGGGTACAATCGTAACGAGACTCGAACGAGTATTGAAGCCATATCCGCTCACAACCACGGCAGGACGCTTTTTTGCAGGCCCATGCCCGGCAGAAGGGCTGAAATCGATTTCGATGACGTCTCCTTGCTCAAGAGAGCTCATTCGACAACCTCCGCACCGACGTCGTTACCCCAATCGAATTCGGTCGGCTTGAAATCCCCGTCGTATCCCGCAAAGATTTCATCCATCGAGCGATACTGTGCATCGCTGAAATGTCTATGCTCTGACTCACCGGGGCGGATTACGATGTACGAGCCCAATTCATCGCTTCCCGCTTTCATGCTCAGTTGCGACTCGATATCGATGCCTACCGCTTCGCATAGGTCTTTCGGGATACGCACCGCACGAGAGGTGCCCCACGAGCATAGACGTGTTTTTACGCCACCTAAGTCTGCCATAGCAGCTCCTTTATCGAGATATCTATATAGATATCTTATCATCTATTTGAAGCTGAGTACAGCACCTGCAAAGATCGAGCATCGAAATCAACAGATTCATCTTCTCTTGACCGACAACATGGATATCTTCAGGGATACCTTGCCGACCCTAATCCCTTCCACGGATCGCACAGGAATTGAGCCACGGTAGAAAACGCACGTGGCTGCATCCAAGAGAATGCAGCCACGTTGAGCGTCTCGCACGAGGACTATCCGAGCCTACGAAGCAACCGCCTCCCTTTGCCAAATCAGCACGCCTTCAGCGAGCTCCAACATCCCCGCAATGTAGCCATGGGGGTACTCGGCTTCGACCTTGCCGCGCAGAGCACTGATCCATGCAAGCGGGTGCTCTTCGATAAACGATTCCATCTCGGTAGGATCGAGGGCGCCCGGCTCCCCATCGGCGATCCTCCGGCACAGTTCTGACAGATACAGAAGCTCGATCCCGATATGGTCTTCGTACTGGTTGTTCTCGTTCTTCAGCTCGAAGCCCGCATCGCGCAGGAGCCTGCGCATGGCGAACGTCGCCTCACCGAACCCGACGGTTACGCCGTCTGCTCGATTCATCGTCTCCCACGGTGGAGCAGCGGGGGCAGGAGGCCCGATGAACAGACGCGTATACTCGACCGATGCGTTCTCGATGGCCCCATCTTCGCCGAGCTCGCCTGCAGCCACAGCATAGTCGCGCAGCTTCGCGAGCCCAGCGTCAACCCTCTCGCCTGAGAAAGTGGCGGGAAACTCGTCCCAAAATGCCGGATCAAGTCCGATCGAGGGGGTTTGGCTCATGGGCTTGAGAAGCGAGTTGCCGATAAAACCGTACGTTTCGCTGAGAAGCAGCCATGCATCCGCATTCAGTACCTTCATCGAATTCCCTTCCATTCACTCGAGCCGAACCCGCTAGACAGTCTGCGCAGCCGTTGCCGCCCGGTCGTCGACCGCCGAATCGCCGACATCAGCCTTCGGGGCCTTCGCAAGGAAGCGCCGCGCAAGCAGCATGAAAGCCAACGCCCCGAGCGAAATCACGCCGACGACCACCACGATCTCGACCCACGTGGGGGCATAGGCGCCGACAGTCGCCCATATGCTGGTACCAGACGCATGAGCAGCCTCGGTCGATCCCGAAGAGATGCCCGGCGCACCATAGATGTTCGGATGGATGAACGACGTGAACAGAAGCCACACGCGCTTGAAGAACACGCCGACGACCACGCACGCCGAAGAGATGATCACCAGTCCCGTTTTCTGGCGGTTCTTCGCGAACACGAGGATGCAGAACGGAATGATAAGCCCGATGAGTATCTCGCCCCAGAAGAAGAGCGCCGTTGACCCGCCGAACATCTCGCCAAGCAGCGCCGCTCCCCCCGCAGCCTGGGGGTACGCCACGGTCAATACCTCGCATCCCACGAAGAAGGCATCGATGGCGATGCACGTTGCCAGCAATCCCGCAAGATTGGCAATGAGCTTCTTGTCAGTGTCGAACACCTTGGCCTTCTTCAGCCCGGACAGCGCGAGGATGAGCAGAGCGAGGCCCGAATCCAACGCCGACGCCACGAAGATCGGCGCCATGATGGCCGAGTACCAGCCCTCACGCGCGATCTGCAAACCGAAGATCCACGCGGTCACGCTGTGGACGAGGATGGCGATGGGCAGCGCGAAGCGGGACACGATGGCCACCTTGCGCGGATCGGCCTTCTTCGAAACCATGAAGTACAGGTACACGATATTGATGATTAGGTACAGCGTGATCACGCAGATGTCCCAGAACAGGGGCGACATGACGTTCGGCGAGAGCAGCAGCTGGTAGATACGCTGGATGCCGCCGAGGTCGATGAGCACGAACATGCCCGCCAGGCAGATGCACACGGTTGAGAGGATGACCGCGGGCAGCGCCACCTTCTTGTACTCCTTCACGTGGAAGACCGACGCTGAGGAGGCCACGATGAGGCCGCCGGCCGAGAGTCCGACGAAGAACATGAAGCAGGTGATGTAGAGGCCCCACGAGGTGCCGTTGTTCATGCCGGTGACGCCGAGGCCGCCCATGAGCTGGTAGATCCAGGCGGCGACGCCCGCAACGGTGAGGACACCCAGAACCGCGGCGGTTATCTTAAACGTGTTCGATGTTTTCATTGTTCCTCACCCCTTACTCGTAATAGTAGACTTGCGGTTCAGTGCCCTTTTCGGCAAGCAACTGCGTGGGTTTCTTTCCCGCGAGATGCTTTGATATTTCACTCGACGGATCGTCGAGATCGCCGAACACGCGCGCCCTTGTCGGACAGCACGCTACGCACATGGGGTCTTCGCCGCGGTCGGTACGTTCCTTGCAGAGCGTGCACTTCTCGACGACGCCCTTCTGCCGGACAGGAACGCTTTTGTCGCCATAGTTGAAATCAGGGTCGCGCACCGGGTCTTCCCAGTTGAAAACGCGCGCGTTGTACGGGCATGCCGCCATGCACATGCGGCAGCCGATGCACTTGTCGTAATCGACCTCGACGCGCCCCTGGTCATCCTTATACGTCGCACCCGTCGGGCACACCTTTTGGCACGCGGGGTTCTCGCAGTGCTGGCACGCGATAGGCAGATAGGTGCGATAGAGATTTGGATATTCCCCGAGTGCTCCGTCGGGAACATCGCAGCCTTCGGTAATAACGCGATTCCAGCGCATGCCTGTAGGCACGTTGTTCTGCATTTTGCATGCATGGGCGCACGTCTGACAGCCGATGCAGCGCGTCAGGTTGATCGCCATTCCAAGCTTAGTCATTTCGTATCACCTACGCCTTTTCGATCTGGACGAGAGTGTCGTTATAGGGGATCTGAGGGCCATGGAACATTGCGTAGCAACGCTCGTTGCGCGCCGAGTTCGTCACATTCTGCAGAAAGCCCTCTTTGTAGTATTTCGTGTAGGTCGTCTCGGCCATGAAAAGCACGCCGGGCTGCAAGCCTGGATTTACCAGCGCAGTGCACACGAACGAACCGCGATCGTTGAATACTTTCACATCGTCGCCGGTCTTTATGCCGCGAGCCTCGGCGTCGGACGGGAAGATGTTGACGCAGGGGCCGAAATCCTCCTGGAACCATTGCGACGAGCTGTAATACGCGTGGATGCGATAGCGGGATTTGCCCTGCATGAAGTACAGCGGGTAGGTTTCCTTCAGCGGGTTGCTCTCGTACGCTTCGTTGGCATTTTCGTAGACGGGGAATTGATGGCCCTGGTCAAGCAGGTACTCGTAATACAACTCGATCTTCGTCGAAGGCGTCGTGTACACCTGGTCGGCGTGCCCATCGGGCCGCCAATCGTCGCCGGTTCCCGCTACCGGCATGCAACCGCCGTTCTTGAGAAGCGCATCGTAGGTTATGCCCCTCATGTTCGGATCGAGTTTATCGACGCCGTCAAGGGAGAACTTTGCCAACTCCTCGTAGGTTTCGGGTATCAGATGATCCAATCCCCATTTCGCTGCGAGCAAGCGCTCTATCTGCAGATCGCTCTTCGATTCGAACAGCGGATCGATCATGCCGTTCGCAAGCATGACATACCCGAAGCTGTCACGCAGCTGCTTGACGTCTTCCTCGCACTCGAACTTTGTGCAAGCAGGTAAAACGATGTCGGCATAGTCGACGGCAGACGAATGGTATATGTCGATGATCGCAAAGAAATCGAGGCTCTTCACCCATTCCAGCGTATCGTTGGCACTTGCGGCTTCAAGGGTGAAGGCATCGCCGAACGTCAGGGCGCAATGGATGTTGTTCTCCATGTACGGCATTTCGTACATGGCCATGCCGGAATCGTTGTAGTGGTACTCCTCCGGCAAAGCCCAGAAGTTCAAAGTCGCTGCGGGGTTATCCGCGCCAACGCCGCCGTAGAATCCGAACCCGGAGCCTTTGCGACCGTAGTTGCCCGTAATGGCCGTGAGAATGGACATGGAGTGACCGAGGACGTCGGCGTTCGTGTATTTATCGGGGCCGCCAAGGCCGTAGTCGATGATCGCAGGGCCGTTGTTTGCATAGCGATCGGCAAGATCAACGATCGTTTGCCTATCGATGCCGGAGGTTTCTGCAGCCCAGTCTATCGAATAGTCCGAGATCCATTCCTTCATCAGCGTAAACTCGGTAGCAAGCTCTTTCCCGTCGATCTTCCACGAGCCCTCGAGCACGGGGTCGATGCCCTCCTCGCTGTAAAGTTTGAGGGAGTCGCTCACCTTATCCCATACGTACGGGGCCCCCGTTTCTTCGGCGGTTACAACCGTCGGGTTGGGGCACGTAACCTCATCGCTACGATAGCTCTTGCCGGTTTTCCGATCCACCAAGAACGGCAGAGACGTGTTGGCTTTAACGAAGTCCTCGTCGTACCAGCCTTCGTCGAGAATGGCGCGGATCATGCCTTGGATAACAGCGGCATCGGTACCGGGATGCACGGGCAGCCACAGGTCGGCCTTCGATGCCGTACCGCTGAAGCGCGGATCGAGGGCGACAATGTAGACTCCGGCTTCTTTTGCGTCCATCAAAGCACGCGACCACACGATGCCGCTTTCAAGCGGGTTATGCCCCACTTCGATGATGGTGGCGGCATCGGAGAATTCCCAGATAGAGCGCGAGGGGCAGTAGCTGAATGCACCGAACGCCGGCGTTTGGCCGTTTGGTTGGCCGCGGTCGAGACCCCAGTTTCCACCTTGGTCCGCCAGAAGGAGCTGTCCGATAAAATCAAAGCCGATCGATGCTTCGGTTGATTTGCGAATGAATACAGAATCTTTTCCGTGCTTTGCCCACGAGTCGTTTATAGCCGTGGCGATGGCGTCGATGGCTTCATCCCAGCTGATAGCCACGAACTCCCCTTCGCCTCGCTCGCCAACGCGTTTGAGCGGGGTCTGCAGACGATCCTTCGAATAGATGTGCTCGACTTCGTTGATGCCGCGAAGGCATATGGTTCGATGGCCTTCATCGACAAGATCGCTCGGTTCGATAAGCGCAACGCGCTCGTCGCGAATGGTGCATTTCAAATTGCATCCGGTTAAACAATGGAACTGGTGGCAAAGATGCGCCACCCTTTCTTCCGGCTCGGCGTGAGCCTCCGTCGGAGACAGCCACCCTTCGGCCGTTACCATGCCCGCAGCTCCGGCTATGCCCAACGCGCCCGCAGCAGCACCAGACGCTTTGAGAAAGCTCCTGCGAGTAAGCCCGCTTTGCAGACTTTTCTCTCCCGTCATTTCTCCTCCTCAATGCTTACAGTGGAACACCGCAGGAAGCGTTCGACAAAAGGTCGATGGCAACACGTAACGTCGCCTCGTCTCGTTCACGCGCACCCAGCGTCCCAAAACCATTGTAAAGACCGGCCGGATCTTTCCAATCATATTATCATATTGAAATAGTACAATATAGCAATTAGATTATGCTATCTTAAGAATATATCGGTGAATCATCACCGTAAAGAAGCGTACGCCGCAAGATGGCGCGCTGAGCCGACCAATCGCGCGTCGGCATTCGGCGATTTATGCCAAGGCAATGCTTTAGCCGCTGAACCACCAGATCAAGTTCGGCCTCGTTTTGCATCTGCCGCTTCGTAACGGTGACAACCGTATGAACGCCAAGTTCGGCTAACGCTGTGCGCCGTATCGAATCGTCCGCAATCCTCTCGCCGTGGTCCGCCCCGTCGTACTCGACCGCCAAACCGGCTTGCGGCCACAAAAGATCGCACCGAAAACTTGCTCGACCCGTTGCTTTTCGAACAGCATCGGTTGTCGGTATCGTCTGGTTGAGCACGGGCAGCGGAATGCCATATCCACCCAAGCTGATCGGAAAGCACAGAAGGATTACCAGCTTCGCCTCCATAGGCGATTCCGATCCGTCGCGAACGTAGCGCATCGCGTGCTTCGCTTCGACGATCCCATGCATGCCCCCGCATTGCTCAAGATAGTCGGCAATCGCCGCAGCGGTGGTCAGGGGCGAACGCTGGAACAGAGCGGGCTGGTTATTAACGGGCATGCGGAATGCACCGCAGATCTCGAATCCCGTCAATACCGCAACGGGAAATGCGAGGACACGCATAGCTTGGACAAACGCAAGCTCGGGGCGGCAGACGTAAACGCCTTCGCAAATTTGGATGAACGACCCTTTGGGGATGCGCCGAGAGCACACATGGCAAACCACGTTGTTTCTCACCGATCTCATCCGATCGCTTGGCACGAGAAGGTGAGTTGGTTCCGATAAAAACCCGAATCCCTGGTTGCGCAGCTTTTTAATCCGGGAGCTGGTCAGATTTTGCGCGCCTTCCCCTATCACGTCCACCTCGGGAAAGCGATCGGGGCGCCGAAGCACGAACTCTTTGCCGGATCGCCAGAATTCCAAAGCGGAGATATGCGAAAGAATGATCATCATGTGGGCAGAGTACCACGTATCCGCTGTAAAGATTTGGTGTTTTGGGTATTTGATCTGGTATTTATAACTTGCATAGTGTTGGAAACGCGTAAGGTTTTCAAGTAAAATACGCAAGGTTTCGGTAAGCTCTGAGGCGCATCGCCCGCACCCCGCGAAACCTGCTTCTGCCTTCCAGTAAGCCCATCGCCTACCAATGCCGAGCACCGCGCTAGCGGCATCGCGACCCCGCCCAACCCGAGCAGGCGCGACGCAAGCGGATCGAAATCTGCCGACATCACAATAGGGAACATGCAACCTACGTCGTTTTGTGAAAGATTATTCGCTTTTCGGAAGCACCGTCTCTCCCCGATCAGGCGAAACGGTATTGCACGTCATGCCGCCTACGTCGTTTTTTTCACAAAACGACGTAGGTTGCACATTACCTATGGCAAAGGGAGCCTTCGGCGTGCACCTCAGTCGCAGTCCGCCTCCGATCCCAATGGAATAGCGAAGCGGTTAACAGCCGCATCGAGCACACAGGAAACAGCGGATGCAGCGCAGAAAACGGCTGCATCCACACTCGCGGCGATAAGCGTACAACGCTCCGTGCTCAAGGGGGGGGGCGAGGCGCTCAGCGAAGGAAGGGCACGTACTGCGCGAGAGGGGCGCTCAACGAAGGGGCCATTGGCGAGGGACGACACACCTAGTCGCCACCCAGAATCTTGCTCACGTCGAACCCGTCGGCAAGCGAGCTTGGGGCCAGCACCATGCCGTTGCCGTCCTTCGCGCTTTCGTACGCGAGGTTCATCGCACGCAGTTTGAGCGCCTTGGGATTCTTGTCGTAAACGTCGGCGGCTTCCACGAACATCTCGGAGATGTCCTTCTCCACTTCGGCCAGAATAACGCGCGCATTCCGCTCACGTTCGGCCTGAGCCTCCTTCGACAGGGCGTCCTGCAGTTCGAGCGGAATCACGATGTCGCGGATCTCAACCGACATAACCGTTATCCCCCACTGCTCGCATTTTGCACCCATGACCTCTTGCAGCTCGCGGTCGATCTGCTTGCGGCGCATGGACAGATCGGCAAGGTTGATCTGCCCGATCGCATCCCGCATGGCGGTTTGCGCCGACCACAGCACGGCCTTCGGGTAGTTCTCCACCTCAAGGCACGCCTTTTCGGCATCCCATACGAGCCAGAACAGGATCGCATCGACGTCGACGGGAACCAGATCGGCAGTCAGCGCCGCCTCGGCTGAAAACGACGAGGTCATGATACGGTGATCCACGTGGATGGCGGCGTACTCGACGAAGGGAAGCAGCACGTAAACGCCCGGCCCCGCCACACGGTGGAACCGCCCCAAACGCAGTACCGCAACGCGCTCCCACTGCGGAGCGATGCGCACGCAGGTGGCAAGCAGCAAGCCGGCAGCCGCTGCGGCGATCACCGTTACGACCGACATCCACGCGAGCGTCGCAAGAAACACGACAGCGAAGCCTACGGCGAACATAACGATGGCGAACACGTAAACGCCTACGCGCGTCGCCTCGTTCGGCTCCAACTCCGTAGCCGCGACCGTTCTGCGATCGTCGAGCTTCGGATTCGATACGTCCTTCTTCTTTTCGCTGCGAAAACTAAACTTCATGGCGAGCCCCTTGAATCTACTTACTCCGCTTCCCGCAAGCGCCGCTCGACGAGCGAGACGATATCCTGTCGAGGAATCCCAAACTCCCGACATTGCCGTATAAAATCATCGACCAGAGAATCGGCCTCGTTATCGGCCGCACCGGCATTGCTCAAGTACTTATCGGATACGAAGGTTCCGCGGCCACGGTAGGATGCGATGTAGCCGTCGCGTTCGATATCCTGGTAGACCTTGCTGACCGTGTTGTAGTTGATCCCCAGGTCAACAGCAAGCTCGCGGACCGTCGGCAGTTTATCGCCCACCGCGAAATGACCCGACCCGATGAGGTAGACCAGGCGGTTCCTCAGCTGCAACCATATAGGTATGCCGCTGTCGCTGTCGATGGTTATCTGAACTGTCTTACTGGCGTCTTCCAAGGTATCCTACAACTGCTCTTCCCGCTCGAAATGTTCCCGTACATGATACAGGAGGTCGCCCGTATTGCCATAAGAAACTATGACAATCATGCAAAACCGCCTATCGCGAGCGGGCTGTACAGCGCCGCGCCCACAATGCAGAACCGCACGAAAAAGCCTCCGACGAGCACCCCTGCGGAAGCGGCGAAAACGAAGGCTTCGTTATGCGCGCTGCGATGCAGAGCGTGCAGCACGAGCGGTACGAGCATTCCGCATCCCACCACGCCTGTCCAAAAGAAACCCGCAAGATCACCCGTAAACAGCATGTCGCACGACGCTCGCGCGGCATCGGAGTAGCCGTACCGGTTACAAAAAAGCAAGATCACCACCAGGGCTTCGGCAATCCCGACAAAGCCGCTCGCCTTCCACAGGCAGCAGGAGGTCGATCTTTTGCCCCCGCTCGCCAGAACCCCGAACGCGAGCACGAGCGCGAGTCCCGTGGCAAACGACGAGGCGACGAACAGCACCGGGAGCAGCCAGCTGTGCCAAAAGTCTATCGATACCATATCCGACAGCAAGAGGCCCGTGTACGTCATCACGCCGAAGGCCAGCGCGCTTCCGACGGTCCACGCCAACCAGAGAAACCATGGGGGAATGCGGCGCATCACCAACCCGCACACTGCAACGGCGGCCGACAGAGCGAAAAACAGCGCAACGAGCCAAGCGCCCGTTGACACGATCGATTCGAACGGCGAAAGCACGACAAGCCACGCGCGCTCGGGAGAACCCAGGTCGAGGAGCAGGAACAGGGCCGCAAATGCGATGATGACGGGGGCGGCAAGAAATCCCGCTTGGACGCGAACGGCAACTTCCTCGGAATCGTCCGTCTGCCGAAGTGCATCGTAGGCCGAGCAGGCCGATGCGACCACAAACGCCCCCGCAGCCGTTCCTGCAAGGAAGAGATACCATACGATGTACGAGCTGAAAACCAAAACGCTTTCCCCCGACGGCAACCCCATTGCCCTATCCGCTTCGACGCACTGCAGCCATTGTACCATCTTTGTCATAAAGAACTAGTACATTCGGATCGAGCGGTGCTCATCGGGGAAAAGCGCGCAGCACCTACTGCGCCTCGACGTCGATGACCGATGCCTGCTTCTTGCGGCGGCGCCACCAGCGCGATACCGAATGCACGGCCCACTCGACGAGGGGAATCGTCAAAAACGCGACCCACGCGGGATGCGGCTGATTCAAAACGAACGCCATCCATAGAAACCACGCCACCACGGCGATCGGATACAAACCCCCAACGAAGTGCGCAACCTTCTTAGATTCGACCGTATGGCCGATCATGTAGTACACGGGTATCGTGAAGAACACGAACAAGCCCGTGCCCCACTCGTTCGCCGTAAAGCCGATGAGCAGATAGGCGATGATCACCACGAGCGGATAGGGAAACTTCATCCACGCCGCCATGCGGTAGTGCTTGCGCACCGGGATGCTCTTGCCCACTTCGTCGCCATAGCGCGCTCGCGCCTCTTCGAGCGTATCGAAGTATTCACCCTGAACCGTATAGCCGCTCGGCCTGCCCCAGTGGCCGCCGTGTCCGTTGCCGTACTTCTCCTGCGCATCGTGCCAGTTGTCGAACTGCTCCCCGTTGATCACCACGCCGCCGCTCGTCCATTCGACCGTGTTGCCTTCGTCGTCGCCCGCGGCGCACCAATCCTTCCCGCTATGCGCGGTCGAGCCGGCCCAGTCATCGCGGCGGCC
>NZ_LT964679.1:1908537-1989933 GCF_900240215.1 Raoultibacter timonensis
CGTCCCGGGGGAAGCCTGCGCTTCTCCGCCCACGGAAGCCCGCTGCGCTGCGCGATCGGACATTTCGAACTCCACATCGTCTTCGATGCTGCCGTCTACGTAGAGGAGGTCGTCGAGAGAGACTCCGTACAGCTTCGCCAACGCGATGAGGTTATCGGTATCGGGGGAGGATTCGGAGCGCTCCCACTTCGAAACCGCCTGCCGGGAAACCCCGAGCTTTTCCGCTAAACCCTCTTGGGAAAGCCCTGCTTCCTTGCGCCGTGCCGCGAGGCGCTCCGCGATCTCAACGTTCATGCGTAACCCTTTCTTCGGTATTCAATCATCTTACCTTATCCAAGCTTACGGTTGCGGCTCCGTTGATTCGACCAATTCCAGTTGGAATTTTAGGAAACTATTGGTTGCGGGTATACGCCAAAGCGCTGAACAGGCATTTCGTAAGCTATACTTACCAACGTGGAGCAGAAACGCCCTCCGAAGAAAAGGCGATTCGTCCATCATCGCACCACAGGCTCACCGAAACGAGGGACAGAACCAACCTCGTATCTCGACCGAGAGCCCATCGCCATCTAACCTGACACCGAAAGAGGCGCGTCGAGTAACACCCGCATCGTCCGTCGAAGACAAAGCCCCGATATGCATGCACGTCGACCCATCGCGAGCGGCAAGCGCCCTTGCATCGACTCGGCAGCTGCGTTATACAATAGGAGTCCGTCTCGCACAACCGCCGGTAAGGAGCCCCATGAAAAACACCGACCGCCCAACCGATTCCTCCGCATGCTTCGAATCGAACCTTGAGAAATACGCCCGCCTCATCGTCGAATCGGGCTGCAATGTGCAGCAAGGCCAAGAGCTTTTCCTCACCGCTTCGGTGGAGACCGCGGATTTCGCCCGCCTCGTTACCCGCATAGCCTACGAACGCGGAGCGCGTCACGTAACCGTACGGTACACCGACGAACAGATATCTCGCATGCACTACGACCATTGCGACCTCGCCGTGTTCGAAACCATGCCCGAATGGGCGGCGATGCTCAACAACTCGATGGCACGCGAAGGCGCGGCCATCCTTTCGATCATATCGGAAGACCCTGAGATCATGACGGGCATCGATCCGGCAAAAGCCGTCGCCAACGCACGGGCCTCGCACCTCGCCTGCAGCGAATTCTACGACGCTCTCGACTTCGGCCGAAACGTTTGGTGCATCGCGGGAGCTGCCTCATCCGCATGGGCGCGCAAGGTCTTCCCCGGCGTTTCGGAAAGCGAAGCTGTCGCGAAGCTCTGGGGTGCGATCTTCACGACAGCCCGCATAGGTGATGCCGACCCCGTCGCGGCATGGGAAGAGCACCGCAAAAGCTTTGCAGCCCGCACCAAGCTCTTGAACGAGCAGCGCTTCGACGCACTTCGCTACCGCAACGGCGCAGGCACCGATTTCACCGTAGGGCTTACGGATAAGCACCTCTGGAACGGCGGCGGCGACACCACGCAAGGCGGTACGCCGTTCTTCCCCAACATTCCCACCGAGGAGGTATTCACAACCCCCGATCGCCTTCGCGCCGACGGCACCGTCGTCTCGGCGATGCCTCTTATCCACAACGGTACGCTCATCGATAGCTTCAGCATTACGTTTCGAGACGGCAAAGCGGTCGATTTCTCGGCAGAACAAGGATACGACACGCTTAAATCCATCATCGAGACCGACGAGAACTCGTGCAGGCTCGGCGAAGTCGCGCTCGTGCCTTTCGCTTCCCCCATTCGCGAAACCGGTATCCTGTTCTACAACACGCTCTACGACGAGAACGCCTCGTGCCACTTGGCGCTCGGCCAGGGCTTCCCCGATTGCTACGAGGGAGGCACCGAAATGGATGCAGAATCGCTCTTCGAAGCGGGCGTCAACAAGAGCGCGACCCACGTCGATTTCATGATCGGCACCGAGGACCTCCGCATCGAGGGGATCAAGGCGGACGGGTCGGTTCTGCCGATCTTCGAGAACGGAAACTGGGCTGGGATATTCGCCTAGCTTGAACCGGATTCCAATGCGGGCGATTGACTTGCCCGCGACCCCCGCCTCGCCTTACTGCGTACATTCGCGGCGAGGCGGCCGTCGAGATACGTCTCGACGAGCACGCATGCCACGATAAGCCCCGCACCGGCGAATCCGACACCGCTCAGCATTTCACCGAGAACGATCCACGAGAACGCAGCCGTGAACAGAGGCTCGCCGCACAACAGCATCGATACCGTCGTCGAGGAGAGCCTCGTAAGGGCGACGTTCTGCAGCGCAAACGTCAAGCACGTACTCAGCAGCGCGAGAAACACGATAACGCCCCACGCAGGCGGCTGCACGGCCGCGACGTCGATCATAGGCTCGAGGGAGAGCGCCCCGACGAGCGACAGGACGAACGTCACGCCTATCTGGGCGGCCGACACCGTCGCCACGTCGAGGCTCTTCAAGCCGCGCTCGCCGAACACCAGGGCTCCGGCAAGCGACGCAGCGGAAACGAGGGCCAGCACCTCTCCCCATCCGAAGACGAAGGCCCCGCCGTTGCAGCACAGAAGGTACAGGCCGAAAACCGCGAGGGCCTGAAACGGGAGATGCACGAGTTTGTAAGGACGCTTGAGTACGAAAACCGCCGCGACCGGAGTGAACACGATAGGCAGCGCAACGAGAAACCCCACGTTCGTGGCGCTCGTCAACGCAAGCGCCACGTTGCATGAAATGTAGGAGACGGCCATGCACAGCGCCGCCGGAAGCCAGTCCACGAGGTTCGCTTGCCGAAGCTGCAATACGATACGACGTCCGAAGAATACAGCGAACACAAGCAGGGCGAGCCCGAAACGCAAAGCCAAACACCAAAACGGCGTGATGCTGTCGTAGGCAAGCTTGGTTACGGCGTTTCCCAACCCGAATATCGCCGTTTGCGCCACAATGCACCATACGTGTGTCCAGCTTTTCGAACCCACAGCCCGTCCTTTCCAATTGCCGGAGAACATGGTACTGTTGAGCTTGATATAAGTAAAACGAGAAATTCTTCAAAAGAATTAAAGTACTTCTTGTTTTCTGAACGAACGATAAACCCCGAGCGGAGACGGCATGGGAGAGCAAAAATACGAAGCGTTCATCAAAGTCGCCGAAACCGGCAGCTTCAAGCAGGCGGCCGAAGAGCTCGGCTACACCCAAGCGGGCATCAGCTATATGATCAATTCGCTTGAAAAGGAGTTCGGCCTCACGCTGTTCGTCCGCGAATACGGCGGCACGCACCTTACGTCGGAGGGCAAAGAGCTCCTCCCTTGGGTTCACAGCGTCCGCAACAGCGAGCGGCAGCTCGCCGCAAGGCTTTCGGAGCTCAAACAGCTTGAAGGGGGCTCGGTGCGAGTCGCCACGTTCACGAGCACTTCCATTCATTGGCTTCCGGGCATCACGAAGCTCTTTCACAAGCGCCACCCGACCATTGAACTCGAATTCATCTGCAACGACAACCAAAGCGAGGTCGAATCGCTCGTGTGGTCGGGAGACGCCGATTGCGGATTCTTCGCCCTCCCAGTGAAACTGGAGCTCGAAACGATCTCGTTGCGCCACGACCCGATGCTGATCGTCCTGCCCCGAAACCATCCCGAAGCCTCCAAGGAACGCTTCTCGCGCGAAGCGATGGCGAAATACCCGTGCATCAAGCTGAGCGATGGGTCGGATCTCGAAATGGACGAGGTATTCGCCCGCAACGGAGTCGAGCCGAGAATAGCGTTCTCCATCGCTAACGACTACGCGGCGCTCGCCATGGTCGATCAGGGATTGGGATACAGCGTATTCCCGGAGCTGATCCTTCGCGATCCCCTATTCGACATCGTCTGCAAGCACCCGGAGATCCCCACGAGCCGAGAACTCGCCATCGCGGTAAGGTCGTTTTCCGATGCGTCCACGGCTACGCATGCGTTCATCGACTGCACAACCGAATGGGTTGCCCAAGCCTACGGCTGAGAAGCGTCCACCTCGCCAAGCGGTCCCCCGCGACTTTCCGAGAGCCTTCCCAGCAGCCGATCAACAGCGAACACCGCGTAGCCGAGCGCAAGAAACGCTGCCCTCACAAGTACGACGTTGACGGCCACACCCGACCATCCGATAAGGTTCGGGTCGATGAAGAAATAAGGATAGCTTGATCCGCCTCGATACGTAGCGCCAAGCGGAGCGGCAACCAGAGCAAACACGAGATAGTACAGCGGTAGAGCCAACCACCTAACCGGATCGAACGGCCTGATCGATCCTTTCCGATCGAACAGAAGCCAGTCGGCCACGGCCATAAGGGGAACGACGAGATGCACGGTTAAGTTCGAGGCCTCAGACCCGTTCGGCACCATAGAGAAATTTGCTCCCACCAGCACGAACCAGTATATCAGCAGCGTTACCACGATCCCCATGGTAACCGCGCCCTTGACCGCAGGAGAATAGTTGACGGTTCCCACCGCACCGCTGAATCTGATTTCGCGTGCGCATTTGCCAGCCGCATAGGCGAAGTACGCAAGCACGAAAACATTGCTTTGAATGGTGTAGTAGAGAAACGTCGACGCGTTGAGCCGGCCGTCGGGTATTCCCGAGTTGAGGAAGATGCCCCATGCCGCGACGAGGACCAGAGCCGTTTTCCACACAAGGGAAGTGTATCGGTTCGTGATGCACATCGAGATTCACTCCCGTCCCAGTCGCGCGGGCATATTAGTTATGTTCTTATCTAATATAGCGCTGCCTACAGGGTCGCACTCGGAAAACACATGCTTTGTAAGCTATTCGGCATCCTCTGACGAGATATCGGATCTCTCGTCGATGAAAATCCCTTCGCCGTTCGGGACGTACTCGAGTATATCGCCCGGCTGACAATCGAGCGTTTCGCAGATCATTTCGAGCGTGGAAAAGCGAATCGCTTTGATTTTCCCCGTCTTTATGCGCGACATATTCACGTTCGATATGCCAACCTTTTCGGAAAGCTCGTTAAGGGACATTTTCCGATCAGCCATGATGCGATCGAGCCTGAGGATGATTGGCATCGCTACCCGGCCTCGCCCTACAACGTTTCGTCAGAAAGCTGCTGGAGGAGCGTCCCGTACTCGAACACAAGCGAAAGGCAATAGAGTATCGCGGCCGCGCTCAACATGCCAAAGTTGATAGATAACGTTGGATTGCTATTAACGCTCGTCACAGAATACTTGACCATGAGCGATCCACTCTCGACCAGAGTGGTTTGCCCTATAGAGAAGACCGCCTCCACCACAACGTATACAATAAAGATAAGAGCGACAACCCTGATTCTTCTAACCTGGCGCATCGAAAAAGGCGACTCTCCCTTTTCGATGTCGCTAAGGAAGTGTATAGCCTGCCTTAAAAACACCGCAATCAACAAACCGAAAACTATGCAAAGGATAAAGGGGACGGCGCCTGCTGATTCCGCATCCGGAGAAACAATCTCAGGAAAAAAGGACAGGCATCCAAACAAAGCAACCAGCATAACCCAGACTATACAGAACAAAACAAAGATAACTTTGAAGAATACCCTGATTGCCTTTGCTGACTTTTTTAGCCGGTTCAAAGAGGCTTCGGTTTTTGTATATTCCTCAGTAGTCATAAAATGATTCCTTCATACGAAATAGCGCTTAGGCGAATCGTCCCGTACAGCAAAATCCAGCCACTTCCATGCATTATACAAACAACTCAACTAGATTGCCCAGAGGCATACACGTAAACCCACCGTCAGTAATAACGAAAGCAATACAAATGGCCCCCGTTACTACTGAGGGCCATCGAGTCTTTGGCGGAATCCATTAGCGCCACTACAGACCAACCTTAAAGCAAAATCCGTAGCCTACCTCTACACATGCAGCCAGCGTTCCCGCCTCACTATGAAACAGCATATCGTCACCTCCTTCCCTGCATCGCCACAGCGGCTTTGACCATTTCGCCGTAGCCGCTGAAGAACTCTTTCATCATTACGCAATACGCGTCGGGGGATCGTAGATTGCCAAACCCGAACAACGACCGGGCCCGGCACCCTCCCCCGCACAGCAGCTCGTACTCGCATTCGGCGCAACCTTCGAAGTCTTTCGTGTTCAGCGATCGAAACCCCTGGCCCACCTCGCTCGACAGGGCACTGTGCATGGAATCGCTGAACAGGTTGCCCATCGCGAGCTCTTTGCGGTGGAGCATATGGCAGGGATACACGGTTCCGTCGGCAGCGACGCTCACCATCCCGCGTCCGGCTCCGCACGAGCTCTTAACCGTGAGGTTAGCCCCGATCGGGGAGTCGGATACGGGCATCGGACCGCCCTCGCCAACCGTCAGCATCGACCTGCCGAGCTTCCGCAGCTCGGTCTCGCGGGGAACGAGTTCGCCCAACGCCGCATCGTCGCAAGAACACGAAAGCAGGCTGAACGAAACCGTGACGCCCAAACGCTCGGCGAGGTCGAGGTAGCCGCGAACGTCGTCGATGTTCTTAGCGTGGATCGTAGCTATCATGTGCGCAGGAATGTTCGCTGCCTTTACGGCTTCGATCGCGCGGACAAGCTCGGGGTATCGCTGCTGACCGCGGATATAGGCCGGCGACGACGCCGTGCACCCGTCGAACGAAATCGACACGCGATCAACGAACGGGGCAACCCGCTTGAGCTGATGCGCGTCAAGCCCAATGCCGTTCGAAAGAACGACAACCGAAGGAATGCCGCATTCGATTTTCGCATAGGCGGCAATGGCGGCAAGATCGTCGCGAAGGAACGGCTCTCCGCCCGATATGACGATCTGTTCCACTCCCGCCGAAGCGAGCTGCGAGATGGCGTGGTTGATCTTTTCGGTCGGCGCATCCGCGAGCCTGTTGCGATCATCGTCAAGAGAGTAGCAACCGACGCACTGCAGGTTGCAGCGTTGCGTAATGTGCACGTACGCCGATTTGAGAGAATCGTCAGGTTTTTTGTATCCGAAGAAGCCGCCAATGCCGAGGTGTTGGAACAACGCCTCGTCAACGGCGACGATCTCGGCGGGAGGTACGTCTTCATGCATGAGACGCTGGCAGATGTCCCGTCCTTCGGCCGTCAGTCCGATGGCGTACCCGGTGTTCAAGTTTCCGATCATCGGAATGCCCTCGAAATCGAACATAACAGCTTGATCGCCGAACCTCATCCAACCTCCGCTCCTTGCGTGCTATCGATAGAGTACACCGATAGACCCCTGTATTACATGATGGATTCCACCATTTTTGTGATGATATTCATTATGGACGAGTGGGAGAAAAGTTCCTACTGGTATTTTTATCGTTTTATGATAAATTCTTAAGCCTAATCGTTCATGTAGCTTATTGCATACGGGACGGAGTCAGTACCATACGAGGAGCGCCCTATGTTTGAGGGTTTTATCATTCCAGATATCTCGGAAGTACTCTTCCCGCTCTGTCTCGCGGTCGGCTATGTGGCGATTATAGGATCGGTATCCGCGATGGTGGTCAAACTCGTACGCTGGAGGGGGCAACGTTCAGAAATGGGCTTGCTCGCAACGGCTGAATGCAAGATCACCCTGCTTTGCTGCTCGACGTTCATGCTCATGGGCATATTGATCGTCGTCTTCTTCAATAGCATATAGGCATTCCCCCGCCCGGACCCCCACCGCTACATTCAACCGGGCAAGCCACTTACAGCAAGCAGGGCACATCGCGGATACCGGCACAGGCGAAATCGGGTCGCTCAGCCAACAGCGTCGCCTCGGAGAACATGCCCCACAGGGCGGCCGTCGTCTTGCATCCCGCACCGTTTCCCGCCTGAATGTCGTACGGGCTGTCGCCGACGTACATGCAGTCTTCGGAGGCGAATCCCAGAAGAGCAGCGCCGTGAATGACCGGCCCCGGCTGGGGCTTGTGCTCGGGCCAATCGTCCGAGCCGATCATGCAGCCCAGATACGCGTCCAACCCGAACAGCTGCAATCCCTGCATAGCAGCCTCGTGGCGCTTCGACGTGACGACGCCGAGCGGATACCCCTCAGCGGCAAGCGCCTTCAACGTCTCCTCGGTGCCATCGAACGGGCTGACCATGCCGTCGTGCTTGATCGCATTGTATTCACGGTACACACGGAGCAGCTCATCGTGAAGCGTCTGATCGCTTGTAAAATCCCACATCTGCGTCGTAAGGGGCTGGCCGACTTTGGCCATAAGGCGCTCGGGAGGAATCTCCTCCCGAAGCACCGTTTTCACCGCATGCTGCATCGATTCGAGAATGAGGTCGTGCGTATCGAGCAGGGTTCCGTCGAGGTCGAAGAGAATCGCTTTGGTCATGGATGCCGTACTATTCCGAGAACAGGCTGCCGAAGGCGCCGATACCCGAACCTTTGATGTTGCGCTTGGTGAAGGCCAGCGCCTCGGCTACCGCAGCGATGGATATATCGCGCTTTTCGCCCGTCCTGCGCAGCTTTATCTCGACCTTGCCCTCTTTAAGACCGCGTTTGCCAAGCACGATCTGCAACGGCCAACCGATGAGGTCGGCGTCGGCGAACTTCACGCCCGCGCGCTCGTCGCGATCGTCGATGACCACTTCAAAGCCGGCACGCGCGATATCGGCGGCAAGGCGCTCCGCCGCAGGCTGCACCTCTTCGTCGCCCACGTTGAGCGGAATGACGCACACGTGCGCGGGAGCCACCGAGACGGGCCAGAAAATGCCGTTCTCATCGTTATGCTGTTCGACGATAGCCGCCATGGACCTCGAGATGCCCACGCCGTAACACCCCATGAGGAAGTTCTGCTCGGAACCGTCTTCGGCTGAAAACGTAGCGCCCATCGATTTGGAATACTTGTCGCCGAGCTGGAACACCTGCGACACCTCGATGCCGCGGGCCCCCTCGAGCGGAAGACCGCACTTGGGGCAGCAGTCGCCCGGTTTGACGACCACGAGATCGGCCCACACGTCCACTTCGAAATCCTCGCCTTGCTTGGCACCGACGTAATGGTAACCGTCCTCGTTCGCGCCGACCACCCAGCGGGGTATCGCCTGCAGGCTGCTGGCCGCAACTATGCGAACGCCCTCGGGAAGGCCCACAGGACCCATCGAGCCCTTGTGCAGGCCCGCCGCCTCCATTTCCTCGTCGGTCAAAAGCTCGAAGCCCTCGACCACGCGAGCGGCCTTGAGTTCGTTGAGGTCGTGATCGCCCGGCACGAAGAACACGGTGATTACGCCATCCTTGCCCTTGCCGGAAAGCGCTTTGACCGTTGACGATTCGGGAATGTCGAGGAACGCCGCCAATTCGGCGATGGTGTGCACGTCGGGCGTTGCGATCTTCGTAAGCGCGTCGGCCGCCGTATACTCGGTCGGACGGGCAAGGCCCTCGCCTGCTTCGGTATTGGCCGCATACCCGCACGAGCAGTGCACGAGCTCGGCTTCGCCCGCGTCGGCAAGAGCCATGAACTCGCAGGTCACACTGCCGCCGATCTGTCCGGAGTCCGCCTCGACGGGACGATAGTCCAAATCCATGCGCTCGCAGATCCTGCCGTAGGCGGCGCTCATGTCATCGTAGGTCTGCTGAAGCGATTCCTGGGAGTCGTGGAAGCTGTAGGCGTCCTTCATGATGAACTCGCGACCGCGCAGAAGCCCGAAGCGCGGACGGATCTCGTCGCGGAACTTCACCTGGATCTGATACAGCGAAAGCGGAAGCTGCTTGTAGGAACGCAGTTCATTGCGAACGAGCGCCGTGATGATCTCCTCATGGGTGGGTCCGAGGCAGAACGGGCGATCGTGACGGTCGACGAGACGCATGAGCTCGGGGCCGTAATCATCCCAACGGCCGCTCTCGTGCCAGAGTTCCGCCGGCTGAAGCACCGGCATCATGATCTCCTGGGCGCCGATGCCGTCCATCTCGGATCGCACGATGTTCTCGACTTTCGCCAGAACCTTCTTGCCGAGCGGGAGGAAGGTGTAGACGCCCGATGCGGCCTTGCGAATCATACCCGCGCGAACGAGCAGGCGATGGCTCGCTATCTCGGCATCGGCGGGATCTTCCTTCAAGGTGGGAACGTACAGTTCGCTCATACGCATAATGTCAGTCATAGTCTTCCAATCTCCTCCATCAAAGCATCCACAATAGCGCCCTCCTCGACCTTGCGCAAGGTCTTGCCCTGGGCGAATATCACTCCTGAACCCTTGCCGCACGCCACGCCGATATCGGCATCGGCCGCCTCGCCGGGTCCGTTCACCACGCATCCCATTACAGCCACCTTCACCGGTAGGGCTACCGACCGCAGCCGTGCTTCGACCTCTTTCGCGAGCGCGATGAGATCGACCTGACAGCGTCCGCACGTCGGGCAGCTGATGATCTCGGGAGATCGGCGGCGCAGGTCAAGCGCTGCAAGCAGCGTCCAACACGCACGAACCTCCTCGACGGGATCGTCGGTAAGCGAAATGCGCAGCGTATCCCCGATGCCGCTTTCGAGCAGAATACCCAAACCGCTCGCGGATTTGACGATGCCCTGGAACAGCGTGCCAGCCTCGGTGACGCCGATGTGCAGCGGCACATCGGGAATCTCAGCCGAAAGCATGCGATACGTGAGCACCGTCGTCATGACATCATGCGCCTTCGCAGACACAACTATATCGTAAAATCCCTGTTCTTCGAAGTGTTTTACGTAATCGGCAGCCGAACGCGCAAGCTTTTCCGGCAAGGTCATATCGCTTCGCGCAGCCAGTTCGGAATCGAGCGAGCCCGCGTTCACGCCGATGCGGATGGGAATGCGGGCTTCGCGCGCCGCCGCTATCACGCGATCGGTTTCGGCCAGCCCCCCGATGTTGCCCGGGTTGATGCGCAGCTTCGCAGCGCCCCGCCTGGCGGCCTCGATGGCGATATCGGCGTCGAAATGGATGTCGGCGACAACGGGAAGGGGCGATGCTTTGCACACGGCCTCGAACGTGCCGAGGCAGGCTTTGCGCGGAATGGCCATGCGCACGATCTCGCATCCAGCCTCGGCAAGCCGCTCGATCTGCGCCAGGTTGGCTGCCGCATCGTCGGCTGCCGCGTTGAGCATCGACTGCACGGCGCACGGCGCACCGCCGCCCACCGGCACTTCGCCCACCATCACACGGCGCGTCCTCGCGTTGGGCCGCGCCCGTACCGCCTCGTCAGCAGCTCCCTTGCCGCTTCGCTCCTCTTCCATCGCAAACCCCTATCGCTAACCCCAGTTCCCGAATATGAACCGCTGGATATCCTGGTTGATCATCACCAGGAACAGCCCGACGAACAGCAGCATGCCGACCGTGCTCATGTAGTTGAGCGCGCGCATGGTCACGAGCTTCTTGGTGATCTTCTGGAACACCTCGATGATGAAGCGCCCACCGTCGAGCGGGGGGATCGGGATGAGGTTCATGATGCCGAGCGACACCGAGATCATCGCCACGAACTGTAAGAACATCACGATGCCCGCATCGGCGTAGTCCTTGGCCAAAACGGCGATGCCCATAACCGACGTCGAGTTCGAAACGGTATCGCCGAACGTTGCGGGATTGAACAGTCCGATCACCGCCGACACCACCGCGCCGATGTAGTTGAACCCGGCCTGGACGGCCTGCAGCGGGTTCACGGTCATATGGGATATCTCACCCGTCTGGGTGTTCTGCACGTCGAAGCCGATGATCGAGAACAGGATCACGAACATGAGGATGGCGAACAGCAGGTTCACAAGCGGACCCGCGAGGATGATGGTCGAGCGCTTCCAGAACGGAAGGCTGCGGTACTGCTGCTTGCGCTCGCTCTCGAAGAACCCGTGCGGATCGGCAACGATGCGCTGCTGTCCGAGCTCGTAGGGCTCGACGCCCTTCGCAAGCTCCTTGACACTCGGCTTCACTTCGGGTGCACGGTAGGTATTGAACTGGTCTTTCTTGGTGGGTCCGGCGATACTGCCCCATTCGGTGAGCTGCTCGAGCGCATCGTAGGCCTCGTCATCGGTAATGCCGAGTTCCGATGCGACATCTTCCATGTTGGCAACGCCGCGCCGGTAGACGCAGGCGAGCACGCGCTCGAGATGAGGGCTCTCGCCGCCGGGCTCCATGCCGCAAATGCGCGCATAGCCGCCAAGCGGGATAGCGGTCACGCCGAATTTGGTTCCGCCCCGGATAAAGCCGATGTTCGGACCGGGAAGGCCCAGCATGAACTCGGTAACGCGAACGCCGAACGCGCGCGCTGCAAGGTAGTGCCCGCCCTCGTGGATGAAGACGAGAAATCCCAGTACGATGATGCCGTACAAGATCATCAGGATGACGTCCATATGCTGCTCCTTATGAAAAACGGCGTATCCGCCGATAAAATGTCGAGGGTATTATTATAGAAAGACTTACATTCAAACGGCCAGACGCACGGTAATCCCACAAACTTACGCAAGAATCTCCGTCCGAATACCGCAAAAGGCGTAGGGCGAAGGTCCTCGAAGCAGCGAGAAGCCCGCATCCTTTGCAACGCGGCACGCAGCGAACTTCGATGCGAAGCGGAAACCCGATCCGCCCAGAGCAGATTCGGCTTACAGACAAACTCCCAGCTGCGCGAACCTTTCATCGGAAAGCGTGCCACCCGCGACCGTGCACACGGCACCCGCAACCTTGTTCGCAATCGCGAGCGCGTCCTCCCAACCGCACCCCGCATTACGCGCAGCCACAAGCGCACCGAGGTGGGCGTCGCCAGCGCCAACCGTATCGACGGGCTCCACAGGGTCGGTCGGCACAAACAGATGCTCTTCTCCTGAGAACAGATGCGCGCCCCGCGCCCCTTCGGTGACCACGACGGTATTGCCGCTCGCAGCCTCGATGGCTCGCGCCGCTTCCCCAATGGTCGATTTTCCCGTATACGCAAGCGCCTCCAGTTCGTTCAGGTGCCATATCGGATGAAGAGCGTTGATGCGGGAGGTCTTTTCGGGTCCGACACCCTCGATGCGCGGACCGGGTGCGTAGAAGAATTCAATCGCGGAATGCTCCTCGAGAAACGAGATTATCGCGTTGCCTCCGGCGCCCTCGATCTCGTAGCCGCTCGCAAGAGCCTGCCCGAACCGGGCGGCGTCGACGGCTTCGAACCATGCAGGCTCGAAGCGCCGCTCGATTCCCGGCGACGTGATCATGGTCCGCTCGCCATCCGGCTCCACAAGGCAGGTGCACGAACCGCAATCGAGCGAAGTATCGATCCGGAGCGCCGCCAAACCGCGCGCCTCGATCTCCTTTTTGACGAAATCGGCGAACACGCCGCTTCCGATCGGCGCGAACAAGAATCCCGGTCTTCCGAGCTGCCGGATAACGTTGGCCGAATTGAATGCGCTTCCCCCGACTATCGCATCGCGATGCTCCACCACCACGCCTTCGCCCCTCTCGGGCAGGCGCGAGACGTTGCACACGATATCCACCATGATCGCACCGATCGAGAGAACGGCTTTCTCTTGCACCATGCGATCCCCCGTTATCTCGCGTTGATCCATGCATCCGCCGTACGGCGTGCCCACCCGTCGGTCTCCTCGAGCTGCTCGAGGCTTTCGACCGGCCTCGTCTCGTGCGCTTCCATGACCGCTTCTACGCACCCCGCGATATCGAGGTACGCGCACCGTTCGGCGAGAAACGCGGCCACCGCGATCTCGTTTGCCGCGTTCATAACGCACGGCAGCGTACCGCCCGCGCGCCCCGCCTCGCGAGCAAGCGCAAGACACCGGAACGTATCGGCATCGGGTGCAGCGAATTCCAGCGAGCCGAGCGTGCGGAAGTCCATCGGCCGCACCGGCGCATCCCATCGATCGGGATACGAAAGCGCGAACTGGATCGGGATGCGCATGTCGGTGGTGCCGAGATGCGCCTTCACGCTGCCGTCGGAGAACTCCACCATCGAATGGATGGCGCTCTGCGGCTGCACGACAACCTCGATTCTGTCGTAGGGCATGTCGAACAGATGGTGAGCCTCGATCACCTCGAGGCCTTTGTTCATGAGCGTCGATGAATCGATCGATATCTTCGCACCCATGTTCCACGTGGGATGGGCGAGCGCTTGAGCGGGCGTGATATCGACAAGCTCCTCTTTGGTGCGGCCCCTGAACGGTCCGCCCGAGGCGGTAACCCAGAGCCTGGTCACCTCGTCGGCACGCTCGCCGAGCAGGCACTGGTAGATTGCCCCGTGCTCCGAATCGATGGGCATGAGCGCACCCGCAGGACCCGTCTTCGGGGCGAGTCCGTTTGCACGCCGCTGCGCATCGACTTGAGCGGCCAGCGGCATGATAAGATCGCCGCCTACCACCAGCGATTCCTTGTTCGCAAGCGCAAGCACCTTGCCCGCGCGGAGCGTCTCGTAGCTCGCGCGCAACCCTGCCGCGCCCACAAGCGCGTTCACCACAACGTCCGCCTCGGGAAGCCGAACGAGGTCGACGACCGCATCCTGGCCGAATCCCAGCGTTGCCGCGTTTTCGGCATCGCCGGCAAGCGCCAGATGCGCCGCCAGCGATCGGGCGGCCGGCGCTTCGCGAAGGCTCTCGTCGCCCACCGCCGCATGGAGAACGCCGAACTCGCGAACCTGCGCCTCGAGCGCGTCAACACGCGTCCCGAGCGCCAGGCCGACCACTTCGAGCCTATCGGCGTGCCTCCGCACCACGTCGAGCGTCTGGCCTCCGATGGATCCCGACGAACCGAGAACGACGATGCGCTTCCTGGAAGACATATGGCATGCACCTTTCCGCGACGTAGCAACGCCGCGCACCCGTACGCGGGCCTCAAACGACAAACGGAATACAGCCTCCGGCAACCAGCAGTATCGCAGACGTCACCGAGACGAGGAACAGCGAATCGGTACGGTCGAGCAAGCCTCCGTGGCCCGGCATGATCGTACCTGAATCCTTGAATCCTGAATTGCGCTTGATGCGGCTTTCGGCGAGATCGCCGAGCACGCCCATAAGACCGCAGATCAAACCGAAGAACAACGCCTGAACCACATCCATGGTGACACCCGGAATGTAGGTCATCGCGCACCAGACGACCATGGATCCCACCAGACCGGCGAAAAAGCCCTCCCAGCTTTTCTTAGGGCTCGTCCGGGGCGCGAGTTTATGCTTTCCGAATTTTCGGCCGATCAGATAGGCGAACGTATCGTTGGCCCATACGCTGAGGAAGATGCCGAGCACGAGAACGCCTCCCCACGGATCGGGAAGCGACATCCGCACGACCATGATGCCCGAAAGGAGCAGCCCCGTGTAGGCTGCACCGAAAAAGCTCACGCCCACATCGGGCACCCGCGCGCGCGTCCAGAACACGTACCACGCGATGAGGGTAACGAGCAGGCCGACGCTTACCATGAGCGCGCCCGCAAGCCCGAAGAAGAACACGCTCAACGGGTAGAGGATCGCCGCGATGATGCCGAGCAACTCGTTGGGGAGCTTCGCGTCGGATCGTAGCATATAATAGAATTCACCTGCGGATATACCAGCCGTGGCTGCAAGCAGCACGACCGTGGTGATATCGTTTACGAGAATGCAGATGACCGAGATGGCGATGTAGATGAACCCCGTGCGAAAACGCACCTGGATATCGGTCGGGTTCTTGAGTTTCTCGGGCGTTTTATCGAGGGCGAATTTCTTGATGCGCCCCGTGCTCCCGGGATTGTCCTTCGACTCGTCGGCGGCCATCTACCCCACCGCCCCGAACCGGCGATCCCTTCCCTGGTAATCGAGCAGCGCGCGAAGGAACTCGTAGCGATCGAAATCGGGCCACAGCACCTCGGTGCAGTAGAACTCCGTGTAGGCGATCTGCCACAAAAGGAAGTTCGATACGCGCATCTCCCCGCTCGTGCGTATAAGCAGGTCGGGATCGGGAATGTCGGCTGTGTACAGGTAGCGCCCGAACGTTTCCTCGGAAAGCTCCTCGGGGGTTCCGCCTGCGGCGAGAGCTTCGTGGGCCTGCCGCATGTACGCGTTGATGCCGTCGATGATCTCGTTTCTGCCCCCGTAGTTGATGGCGACCACAAGCGTCATGCCGCTGTTGTTCTTGGTTTTCTCCCACGCCTCGTCGAACGCGTCGCGCGTTTTCTTCGGCAGGGCGCCCGTGCGGCCGATCGTCATCACGCGCACGTGCTCTTCGTGCAGCTCGTCCACCTCGGCGAGCATGGTTTGCGCGAAGAGGTCCATGAGTCCCACGACTTCTTCTTCGGGGCGTTTCCAGTTCTCGGTCGAGAACGAATAGATGGTGAGGTACTTCACACCTATGTCGTTTGCGGCACGAATGGTCTCGCGCACCGCCTCGATGCCGGCGGCGTGCCCCTTCAAGCGGTTGAGAGCGCGTTTCTTCGCCCATCGACCGTTGCCGTCCATGATGACGGCAACATGGACGGGAATGCGCCCGACATCGACCGCCGCCGGGTTGAGATCGGCGGGCGGATCGGGGAATATCTCGGCAAGGGGCTTGTTCACGTCGACCTCGGGTAGAAGGAGATTAGATCTCCATAACCTCGGCTTCCTTCTTCTTGAAAGCGTCTTCGATCTGCGCGACGTAGCTGTCGGTGAGCTTCTGGCTCTCGGTTTCGGCGCGCTTGGCGTCATCCTCGGAAATCTCGGAATCCTTCTTGAGCTTCTCGATCGCCGTGTTCGCATCGCGGCGCGCGTTACGAACGGCTACGCGTGCCTCCTCGGTGTAGTTCTTGCACTGCTTCACGAGCTCGCGGCGGCGCTCCTCGGTAAGGGCCGGGAACGGAAGGCGGATGACCGAGCCGTCGTTGGAGGGTTGCACGCCCAGATCGCTCTGCTGGATCGCCTGCTCGATGGTGGAAAGCGTCGATTTGTCCCACGGCTCGATGACGAGCATATGGGCGTCGGGGGTTTTAACGGCCGCCATTTGGTTGATCGGCGTAGGCACGCCGTAGTAATCCACCTTTATGCGGTCGAGCACCATAGCGCTGGCGCGGCCCGTGCGGACTGCGGCGAAATTCGTGCCGAGCGATTCGATCGCCTTCATCATTCGTTCTTCGGCCTGAGCCATAATATCGTCAACCATCTGCAGTTCCTTTCAACCGATCCAAGCGTTGTGCGCCGCTTCCCTTGTCGGCGCGGAGCTTTTCGCCCCTATTGTACCGTGGTTCCGACGTTTTCGCCTTTGAGAGCTTTGGCAATGTTGCCCGGAACGGTCAGATCGAACACGATCATGGGAAGGTCGTTGTCCATGCACAGCGAGGTGGCCGTGGAGTCCATGACGTTGAGCCCCATCGACAGCACGTCGAGGTAGCTGATCTTGTCGAACTTCTTGGCGTCGGGGTTGGTGCGCGGATCGCTGTCGTATACGCCGTCGACCTTGGTCGCCTTGAGCAGGCATTCGGCATCGATCTCGCAAGCGCGCAGCGCTGCGGTGGTGTCGGTGGTGAAGTACGGGTTGCCCGTGCCGGCGGCGAGGATGACCACGCGGCCCTTCTCGAGATGGCGGATGGCCCGGCGGCGGATGTAGGGCTCGGAAACCTCTTGCATGTTGATGGCGCTCTGCACGCGGGAGTAAACGCCGTGGCGCTCGAACGCGTCCTGCAGGGCAAGCGCGTTCATGACGGTGGCAAGCATGCCGATGTAGTCGGCCTGGGCGCGCTCCATGCCTTCGGCGCTCGCAGCCATGCCGCGGAAGATGTTTCCTCCCCCGACGACAACGGCCAGCTCGACGCCGTCTTTGACGATATCTTTGATCTGAACAGCCAGGTCCTCGACGACCTTCGGATCGATGCCGTACCCCGCATCGCCCGCCAGGGCCTCGCCGGACAGTTTTAGAAGGACGCGCTTGTACTTGTAGCCTTCAGACATTCATCGACCTTTCTCACCGTATCTGATATGAAAGCGCCGGATCCGCTGGCGGCGCCAAACCGCAGCCGCAATCCAAGCGTGTATTCGCCGCGACTATAGTAACCGAAAAACCGGTTCGACACGCAAGCGAGCACAGCCAATCTGGGGCTTTCCACGTAATGAGCAAACAGGTACGCCCGAGGTTAGCGAAAGCGGCAACAGCCGATGCGAGACGAGCGGACGCTGTGCGGGCGCAAAAAACGGTGGACCCGCTTTCGCGGATCCACCGTAGGGTTGGCGGTGCTGAACCGTTTCGAGAATCTACGGTGCAGGCTTTACGAAGTGTAGCCGTCGCTTCCGTAGCCGTTGCCGCCGTAGTTGCGGAGCAGGTCCTCGAGCGAGCCTGCGCCCTGGCTCTGCTGCTGGGTTGCGGCTTGCGTGCTCTCGTCGGAGCCGAGCGTTACCTCGAGCGTTTCACTCTGGCCGTTGCGGTTGATCTCGACCTCGGCCTTATCGCCCGGGTTCAAAGCGCGGATCTGGAGCATCAGCTCATCGGCGGACGTGATGGTCGTGCCGTTGAACTTGGTGATGATGTCGCCCACCTCGATGCCGGCCTCGGCAGCGCCGCTTCCCTCGCTCACGTTGGCGACGTAGGCGCCTTGGTTAACCGCGAGACCGTAGCGCTTGGCGATCTGCTCGTTCACCGTGGAGAGGGATACGCCGAGCTGGGCATGGGTCGGGGTCTTGCCGTCGATGATCTGCTGCGCGATGTTGACCGCGTAGTTCACGGGGATCGCGAAGCCGACGCCGGAGTAGTTGCCCGAGTACGACGTGATCAGCGTGTTGATGCCGATGAGCTTGCCGTCCGCATCGACGAGCGCGCCGCCGGAGTTGCCGGGGTTGATGGCGGCGTCGGTTTGGATCAGGTTCGCATAGATCATCGTGGAGCCGTCGGTCTGCGAGTTCATGATCTGCGAGCGGCTCGTCGCAGAGACAATACCGGTCGCCACGGACTGCTCAAGGCCGAAGGGGCTGCCGAGCGTCATAACCCATTCGCCGATGATGAGGTCGGAAGAATCGCCGATCTCGATCGGAGTCAGACCCGTTGCGTTCTGCGCCTTGAGGACCGCGAGGTCGGAACTCGGATCGGTGCCGACAACCTCGGCGTCGTACTCCTCGCCCTCGATGGTCACCTTGAACGCCTCGCCGCCTTCGACGACGTGGTAGTTCGTGATGATGTAGCCGTCTTCGGAAAGGACAACGCCGCTGCCGAGCGAAGACTGCGTCAGCGAGTTCGCATCGGAGCCGGAGCCTGCGCCGTACCCGTACATGCCGGACGATTGGCTCGTGTAGACGTCGACCGCTACGACCGAAGGCAGGGCTTTCTGGGCGACCGCTTCGGCAAGCGTCGCATCGTCATCGGTTGCGTCGATGCTGCCGTTGCCGGAAGACCCGATGACCGTAGACGAGCCGGAGTCGCTTGAACCGCTGCCGCCGCTCATCGCATTGTAGATGCCGAAGCCCGACAGGGCGATGATGCAGGCCAGCGCCGCACCCGCAAATGCGAGCAGAAACGTTTTCGGACCGGTCGACTTCTTGGCGGGCTCGACCGGCTGGGCCGAAGGAGCCTGGTAAGAGGGCTGCTGGTAGTATCCCTGCTGCGAATGCTGGGCATGATGCGGCAGGGGCTGAGCTCCCTGGGCGGACTGGCCGGGCTGCGTCGGCTGGCCGGGCTGCGTCGGCTGATTCGGCGCGGTGTAGCCGCCATTGCCCTGGGGCGGTGGAACCGGCGCACCGTTTCCATTCGTGTTATCCATTGTTTACCTCCGTCTTAGTGCGCGCATTGCACGCGGTTCGATTTGTGTTGCCGCAACCTTACCACCGCTTTTCTCCGCTCAACCTACACGCAACCAATCCGTCATCGTCGTGTCATGGAATTACACCAGATGGAGTACACCCCAAGTATGAGGGCGTGACCTCGTGCGGGGAAGTCATTACAGAAAAAGGGTGCCCAGCTGCGGGAAACGATCGAGCCGACGGAAAAACCGGTGCCTGAGAACGACCGCCCGAATGCGGGCCGACGCCTTAAGCGGGCTCGACGAGCGAACCGCAGCGGCCGCTCGGCTGGCTTCACGGTGATTTTCCCATGAACGAGCGCTCCGCGAACAGCACAACCCGCTATTATTGGTTCGACGCTCGGGCGGCGCTGCCCGAATCGCTGCGGCGCCCGAAGACGCGACGATCGTACACGATCGCCCTGACTGCAGAGCCGATAAGGGGATTTGAGTGATCATGGCAACGCAAACGCAACCGACGTTCAGCGAACGGATGAAGAAGCTGTACGTGCGCATCCTTCTTCGCATGCTGGCCTTTCTTTCAAGCAACATGCGCTACGTGTCGCGCAAAGTTCAGGCCGAAATCGATTATCTCGATGTCGGGTACACCTTCATGCTCGACGTAAAGGGCGCCGATCTAACCTGCATCTGCAGGAAAACCGAGGAGGGAAGATTTCGCCGCGTGCCGCTGCGCGAAGTCGCAACCGACGTCGAGCCGGGAAGCGGCCTTTCGAGCGCGCAGAACGACGCCGTCACCGTCGACTACGTGATCGCCTTCCGCTCGCTCGAGTATGCATTCCAGTGCTTCTCGGGCGGCAAATCGCTCCAAGACGCCCTGGCCGAACGCGCCTTCACCACGCGCGGACCCAACAGCACCGGGGTTTCGCTCACCTATATGTTCACGGCGCTTCTCCGCTCGTTTTTCTTCTGGCGTCGCGCCTACCGCAACCAGCCCGTCGCAAGCACCAACTAGGAGGTTACCGTGAAAGGGTTCGAGTATTCATGTCCCACCAAGATCGTGTGCGGCGAAGGATCGCTGGCGAAAATCGCCGACGAGCTGCGCGACCAGGGCATTGCCAAGCCGCTCGTCATGACCGATCAGGGCCTCGTGCAGCTGCATGTGGCAGACCACCTGTTCAACGAGCTCATGGCAGCGAACGTACCCTACGAGGTGTACGACAACGTGCCGCCCGATTCGTCGATGGACGTGGTGAACGAGGTGGCCGCCCTTTACACCGATAAAGGCTGCGACGGGTTCATCGCACTCGGCGGGGGCTCGGTCATCGACACGACCAAAGGTGCCGCCGCATCGCTTTCCGCCGAAGGCGTCGATTTCGCCACGCTGCAGGGCTCGGAGATTCTGCAGGGCAGCCTTCCGCCCCTCGTCGCCATTCCCACCACGGCGGGGACCGGCAGCGAGGTCACGCTCGTAGCGGTGGTCGCCGATACCGAAAAGCACGTGAAGCTGAGCTTCACGTCCTACAAGCTCGTGCCGCACGTCGCGATCCTCGATCCCGTGCTCACCCAATCGCTGCCGCCCAAGCTTACGGCAACGACCGGCATGGACGCGCTCACGCACGCCGTCGAAGCGTACACCTCCATTCAGAAGAACCCCGTGAGCGATTCGCTTGCGCGCTCGGCCATCACGCTCATCGCCGACAACCTGTTTACCGCGTGCGCCGACGGGAAGAACGCCGATGCACGGACATCGCTTGCGCTCGCAAGCCTCATGGCGGGAGCCTCCTTCTCGAACGCTATGGTGGGCATCGTGCACGCCATCGGGCACTCGCTCGGCGGTCTTGCGCACATTCCGCACGGGCAGGCCATGATGCTCTTGCTCCCCCACTGCGTCGACTACAACATTTCCCAGGGCTTTCACAAGGGGCTCTACGGCGAGCTTTTGCGCGACCTCGACGAAGCGTGCTACGTCGCCTCCGATCCCGACAATCGCGATACGGTGTTCGCCCGCAGGCTCCACGAGATGAACGAGCGGTTCCATGCGGAATACGGCGTGCCCATCAAACTGCGCGACCTCGGCGTCGAACCCGAACAGTTCGAGGAGATCGCCAAGCAGGCGCGCTACGACGGCGCCGCCCTCTACAACGACAGCGAAATAACGATCGATGTCGCAATGGGCATCCTGAACGCCGCGTACTAGAGAAAGCAGCAGCCCCGCTTGCCGCAAGCCAAGCGAATGCGGGGCGAGACGAGATTGCAGGAGGATCGATGAGACAGAAGGTGCAATTCGAGAATCTCGGGGACGTTCAAAAGCAGGCGCAGCGCATGCGCGACTTCTACGCTACGGGCGCGACGCTCGACGTGGAGTACCGCAGACGGGCGCTCACGCAGCTTCGCGCGTACCTCAAGGCGAACGAGGAGCGCGTTCTCGACGCCCTGAAGGCCGACCTCGGCAAAGCGCACTTCGAGGGCTACGCCACCGAGCTCGGCATCGTCTACGACGAGATCACCACCTGCCTCAAGCATCTCAACCGCTGGTCGAAGCCCAAGCGGGTGGCTACGCCCATCGTCCACTTCCGCTCGTCTTCCAAGGTCTACCCAAGCCCGATGGGCGTCGTGCTCGTGCTCTCGCCCTGGAACTACCCCGCACAGCTTGCCCTCGTGCCCATGGTCGACGCCATCGCGGCGGGCAACTGCGTAGCGCTCAAGCCCTCGCGTACGTCGAAGGCCACAAGCGAGCTTCTGATCGACATGCTCGCCGCCGTGTTCCCACCCGAATTCGTGTGCGGGTTCCCCGGATCGGGCGATATGAACGACTGGCTGCTCGAGACGCGCTGGGACCAGATATTCTTCACGGGCAGCCCGAACGTGGGCCACACCGTCATGGAGGCGGCCGCCAAACATTTGACCCCCGTCGTGCTCGAGCTCGGGGGCAAGAGCCCGTGCATCGTCGACAAAACCGCCAACATCAAGCGCGCGGCCCAGCGCATCGCCTGGGGCAAGGGCATCAACACGGGCCAGACCTGCGTGGCGCCCGACTACTTCCTCGTGCACGAAAGCGTGGTCGACGATCTCGTAGCCCAGCTCGATGCGTGCTTCCACCAGTATTACGGCGAGGACATCCTCGCCTGCGACGAGTGGCCTCACATGATCAACAGCCACCACTTCGAACGCGTGATGGGGCTCATCGAGAACCGCAACCCCGGTGCAACCGTCGCGTTCGGCGGGCACGGGGATCCGCAGGCGCTCAAGATCGAGCCGACGTGCCTTCGCGGCGTAACGCTCGACGATCCGGTTATGGGCGAGGAGATATTCGGACCCGTGCTGCCCGTCATCACCTACCGAACGCTCGACGAGGCCCTCAACATCGTGCGCACCTTCGAGAAACCGCTCGCAACCTACGTCTTCTCCGACGACAAAGGCGTACAGGAGCGCGTGATCCGCGAGCTGCCCTTCGGCGGCGCAACCATCAACGACGTGGTGATCCACCTCGCCAACAACCACATGGGCTTCGGCGGCGTGGGCAATTCGGGCATGGGCGCCTACCACGGCAAGGTGGGCTTCGACTGCTTCACGCACTACAAATCGACGCTCAAAAAGGGAACCTGGCTCGAGCTTCCCGTGCGCGTTCCCCCGTTCGGCGATAAGATCAAGCTGTTGCGCATGCTCATGAAGTAGCAGCGCGCTGTCTAGCTTACGGACGAACGATGCGCTTCGCCGGCTCAAGGGCTTTGATGAGGAACTCGGGCATGAAACCGATGCGCAGCTTCGTCATTGCGCGAGCCGATTGCACCATGCCGCCGCGCACCCAATCCTGCGTCATGCACTGCGCCTCAGCACAAAGAAGTCGATTTCGAGCAGCTCGGCCAGTGCTGCCCTTGCACGAACGTGGGAGAACGGCAGAGCGCGCCCATCGATCCCAGCGTCGACAACGGCGTGCCCCTCGAGGCGGACATCATCGAAGAGCTCGTCGACATGATGGGGCTGCCTAAAGAAGGGACGCTCACCACCGTCGAGCGATATACCGAACTCGCCGCGAAGGGAGTCGACGAAGACTTCCGCAAGGTGCCTTTCAGGTTCACCGCGGTTGACGGGGCCCGTTCCGCGCCCGCAAACTCTCAGGTTGGCTGCTCTCGGCCATGAGCGGCGTTCGCATCGATTCCACGTACGCCCTGCTCGCGCCCCCAGCACGACCGTTGCAAGTGCACTGCAGACGCTTCATGCACGCTTTTGACAAGGCTTTGCCTCCCATAGGGGCTGTTTTGCTTGTCAAAAGCGTGCGCGAAGCGTCTGCACAAGGCAGCAAGCGGAGAGATACCGCGAAAAACATCGAACGTCGCGAGCGCTCGCTTTTGGCGCAGTTCCTTTTTCGCATCGCGAGCTTAAGGTGCGAAAAGAGCGGTGCGAGACCTTTTGCTACCGCGGGTTGCCGAAACGCCATGCGCGGGTGGTGGTATCGCAACCGCGCGGTGGCGATCATTGGACTATGATAAATCCGCAGAGAGAAAGGGTTGCCATGAACATAGCCGACCGCATACAGCACTTGAGGAAGGTGAAGGGCGTGTCGCAGGAAGAACTCGCCGACAAGATCGGCGTGTCGCGCCAAGCGGTATCGAAATGGGAGAGCGAGCAGAGCATCCCCGACATCGACAAGGTCATCATCATGAGCACCTACTTCGATGTGACGACCGACTACCTGCTCAAGGGAATCGAGAACCCGCATGCAGACGAGGCCAGGCGCCCCGATGCACGCATCTTCGTCATCGTAGGCACGGTGCTCGACTTCGTAGGCGTCGTCATAGCGGCAGCGCTGTGGTACGAGCAGCAGCTACCCATGGCACTCGTCGTCGGACTCGTGTTCATAGCGCTCGGATGCATGGTGTTCGGGGTCGGCATGATCAATTCGGATCCGCGCTCGAAGACCAGCGCGCAGCGTACCTTCTGGATCGTCAACGTGTGGCTCATCGCGTTCATCCCGCTCTCGTTCGCCTACAACGTGCTGTTCACCGGCACCACGGCGCCGTACCCGCTTGTGGCGGATCCGATCATCGCGTTCGCACTCTTCTGGCTCGTCTACATCACCCTCTGCCTCGTCGTGGTGTACTTCCAGGTGAGGCAGAGCGCGCGGGGCTAGAGCGACTTGAACGGTCGCGCAGCCTTGGCGCGAAAAAGCACCGCGATATCGAAACGCGCAAAAACCGGATTCGTGCGAAGCGAATCCGGTTTTATCGTTGCGGATAGGAAACTAGGGGAAAGATCATCGAGAACCAACCCAAGCCCCTTATGCCAAGATACTACTCGACTGCTGCCCCCGCATTCTCGGCAGCATGAAGACCGGCGTTTCGTCCGAACGTCATGATGTCGGCGATGGCGTTGCCGCCCAGACGGTTCGAACCATGAATTCCGCCCGTGCACTCGCCCACCGCATAGAGGTTGGCGATGGGGCTGCCCGAGGCATCGAGCACCTGGGAATCCACGTCGATCCTGATGCCCCCCATGGTGTGATGAACGGTCGGAACCTTCTTGCATGCATACCACGGTCCCTCGGTTAACTGAACATCAGCGCTGTTGTTGGCCTCGAAACCGAACGGATCTTCCATTTCGCCCGCCACAACGGCGTTGTAAGTATCGATCGAGTCCTTGAGCTTCGCCTCGTCCATGCCCGTCGCCGACGCGAGTTCTTCGAGCGTGTCGGCGGCGATCACCGATCCGAGGGCGATCATGTCCTTAAGCCTCTCTCCATCCTTATCAGGCTCGGTCAACGAGGGGTAGCGCACCTTGTTAACGACGATCCAGTACGTCGAATTAGTCTGGTCGAATATCGCCTTGCACAGCGTATCGCGCGCCGCGCCTTCGCTTACGAACCGAGCGCCTTCCTCGTTCACGAACACGCGGTTGCGACCCGACGTTCTGATGTGCTGCATCAAGCCCGTGCCCGGCGTTCCGCACGGATGGAGCTGGATATCGGAAAGCCCGATGAGTTCGGCACCGACCGATTCGGCGAGCTTCAGGCCATCGCCTTGGGCGCAGGGTTTGATGTTGGTGCAACCGATCGTTTCGTCAAGCGGCACCTCAGCCCACACACCGGTGTTGACTTGCTGGCGGTACTCGACATTCGACCCGAAGCCACCCGTCGCAAGAACGACCGACTTTGCTGTAACCGCGATTTCCTCGCCGTCTTCGCGCCGGCCCCTCACGCCGGTCACGCTTCCGTCGGATCCCGTGATGAGTTCCGTTGCCTGCGTGCCCGCCACGACGATTATTTTGTCAGGGTTGTTTGCAATCCAATCGCGGAACGCATCCGTGTAGCCGCTACCTGCGGGCTTTACCGTATAGTGGCTGCGCTCGCCAAGAGAACCCGTCGCAGAACCCACCTTCATCTTGAATGCGCAGCCTATCTCCTCAAGCCACTCCACCGACTCCATGGCATGAGCTGTAAGGAAATCGACGAGCACGGGGTCGCCGATGTTGTGGCCGCCTTCGAGAGTCGACTGGTAGAATTTCTCGACCGAATCCTCGATCCCTTGTTTTTCTTGCCGATACGGATCAACTGCATTGAGGGCCCCGCCCGACACGTTCGTGGACCCGCCGAGAATGCCGCATTTTTCCATCACGACCACCTTGGCACCGGCTTGCGCCGCACGAATCGCAGCCACGCAGCCGCCACCGCCACCACCGACCACGCATACATCTGCGGTATACTCCGTTTCCGCCGCTTCGCCTGAATCGACAACAGCCGAAAGCTCTCCGCCACCCGCTTGCCCGATGCAATCCTGCACCCCTTGGATGAGCGCCATGCTCGAAAGCGTAGCGCCGGCAACCGTGTCGACGTCGAACGATTGGGTCGATATGATCTGCTCCGCGATCCTGTCCATCGCATAAAGGCCAACTCCCGGCGATTCTAGGCTGCTACTCGTATCGATATCGACGATCGCGTACTCGTTGAACGTCACCTCCACCGTAAAGGGCGCGTTATGCCCCATAACCTCAGCCGCATACTTACCAGGCATGAACGCAGCCGATCCTCCGCTCGGACTTCCCTGAGCTTGGCTGCACCCCGCTAGTCCCGCAAGACCTCCAGCCAGCCCCACGACTGCAGCTCCCTTGATAAACGAGCGCCTGCTTACCTGTTCCATGATTATCCTCCCTTATGCCTTGTAGGTTTCCATCGTCGGATGCGTCTGATTCGCATCCGCATCCAACGTCGTCCATCCTAGGAGCTCGCGGCTCTGCACTCTTCCGCCGAGAGAGGTGATTCGTCTTTTTCCGCTCGTTCGCAAGGGGTGGTTCACCTCACCCAAAACTAACGAGATCGCACTATGCGAGCAAAAAACACCTGAGAGATTCGACCTAATAGGTATAATCGTCCGCAGGGATCAAGGGATGGAGGTGGACTTCGTTGCACGTACTCTCGATGCTTCGCACCAAAAACGGGATCGTTCTTTTCGTTGGATGGATGTTTATCTGGTTGGCTCTCGAGAAGGTGTTCTTCGGAGAAGCCGCATATTCCTACTCGACCGATCAGGGGGGATTCTTCGCATACGCGGTTGCCCTGCTCGTCATTTGCACAGCCTCCTGCGTGATCGCCGTTCGCGACAAGATGCTCGAACGCATACGCACACTTCAGGCGATCCCTCTAGCGGCCGGCGTGCTCGGAACATGCGCGCTCGGGCTTTTGGCGATCTCGTCCAACGGATCGGCGCCGCTATCCACGCCGATCGCCACGCTCTACGGCATTGTATACGCGGTCTCGTTCAGCATCGTATTTATCCTGTGGTCTGTTCGCCTGCGCGATCTTGTGTTCGAATACGGACTATTCAACGTTCTCGCCGTTTCCCTTGTTGCAATCGCCGTGAGCTTCCTTATCGTGCCGAGCACCGCACGGTCTTCAGCGTACGGCCAGGTCGTCGTCATTCTTTCGCCCCTCATCTCAGGCGTATCGCTCGCCATGATAAAAAGCGTATTCGATCGGCCGGGTTCGCCTCCCATCGAAAGCGGCCACGCTGCGAAACCCGTAAGGCTCTGCCTCTTCATGTTGGCGGCGTTCTCGTTTCTCGTGCACCTTATGGCCTATGTCGAGTTCATAGCCCCTGGCTACGTACCGATTTCCGACGAGAATCCTTACTGCTTCGCACTGCTCTTCGTAGCCATTCTCGTATTGCTTGCGATTCTCGCATGCTCCGACTCAAGCGCACGATTCTGGGACGGCATGTTTATCAACATACTCGTCGCTTCGGTTATCCTGTCGTTTCTCGTGTTCTTCATGGTTTCCGTATCGATATCGTCAGGAAGCGCCTACTCGTACGACCTAACGAAAATGCTTCGAAGGATCATCAAGATCGTCGTCTTCTTCACTGTCGCAATGATCGTCTACCGCAACGGCATGAAAGCAGCTCCGACGTTCGTACTGGTACTGCTCGTTCCCTCGATCGTCTCGAAACTGTTTCAAATGGGCCTTTCCTACGCCTACCCCCAGATTGGCAGCAAACTCGTGTTCTACATCGCCATCATCGGGTTTCTGCTGGTCGTCTGCTGGTCGCTGTTTCTTTTGTTCTACACCCGCGGGAGCGCGATGTTCTTCGCAAGTGACGAACGGGATCGAAGGGAGGCTGACGGGGAACGGGAATCACGCGCTGCGGTCGAGCTGGTTTCCGCAAGGTACGGATTCACCGATCGAGAGCACGATGTGCTCGAATACCTCGCGCTCGGATACAGCACGCAGAAGATTTCGGAACTGCTCTACATTTCGACGAACACCGTCAAGACGCATATAGCCTCTATCTACCGCAAAACGGGAGCCCACTCAAAACAAGAGATCATCGACCTCGTACATTCAGCGGGCGAAAGAACCTGATAGGTGCACACCTTTGCCGCCCGAAACGCGGCGGTTAAGCGCTACTCGGCAGACGGCTTCTTGGAGAACATTTCCTGGCGGAGCTGCGTGGCCTCAAAGCTCATCCACGAGCATTTGCAGTCGACGACGCGGCCGTCTTCGTACGTGATCTCGATGATATTGCCCCGCTTCGTGCGAAGGCTTTCGCGTTGCGGCTCGCTCTCTTTGAGCGTTTCGTAGCGCGGCGTGTAAACCTTTACGATTTCCGTGGCGCTCTTTCCCGATTGGTAATGGACCTCGAACGTCACCATGTTCTTGCCGTCGGAGGCAAGCAGGTAGGCCTTGTCGACCGGACCGTATTTCTTGGCGCGCTTCTCGTCGACCACGCCGTCTTTCGCCTGGGATTCGCTTCCCTTGGCCGCTCCGAGTTTGCCTTTGTACACGAGCACGGCAAGCACGCCGAGAATCGCGATAACGATGATCACGCGAACGAAATCTGGCACCGGTTTCCTCCCACCACGTTGTTTTCCCATCACCGTCAATCATACCCGAAATCGGCGCCGGCACCCCTCGGGGCATCGACGCCGATTGGAAAACGATTTACGCCTGTTCGATGGGAACCTGGATCTCAGTGAGCCAATCGGCCTCGTCGGCCTGGTTCCATATGCCGTCGATGTAGCTTTCACGCGGGCTCTCCGTCACACGGTAGCCGTTGCTTTCCACCCAATCCATCACGAACGCATACGCCTGCGGCACGTCGGCGTACGATCCTTTGTGCATGACCGACGCCACGGTGACCGGGTTGGTCTCACGGAAGTAAATGCCGTCTACCTCGTTGCCGAATTCCGTGACGGCCTCGTTGTACTGGATGTTGATGTCCTTCTCCTTGTACTCCCCGTCAAGATACGTGATGAAGCAGTACTCGGGCTCGGCGCACGTAAGATCGGGATTGGCCGCCTTGACCGCTCGGCCGATCGCGGGGATGACCTCGAAGTACGCCGTGTAGTCCGGCACGGTCAGCTCTTTGGTGTACACGATGTAGCTGGGAATATCCTTGATCGTCACCTGATAGTCCATGAAAAACTCCTTCTCTTCGTTGTCCAAGATGAATGCGATGCGTGCGAGCTGCCCTTCGCGCTCGCGGAGTTCCCGGGCCACTTCGGCCTGACGCTGCTCGAGCACCGTGCGTATGTCGGCGCCGTCGAATACTCGGACGACCTCGTCGATCGAAAGACCGGCTTGGCGCAGCGCCTGTATGCGATGCAGTTCGACCAGCTGACGCGTCGTGTAGAGGCGGTATCCCGTTGCCCGATCGACCTCCTCGGGGCGGAGAAGACCGATCCTGTCGTAGTAGTGCAGCGTCTTCACCGTCGTCTTGCCCATCTTCGAGAAACTCCCAATGTAGAACATGTTCGCACCTCCTTCCACATCACATTCAACCGTCTCCTCTTAGAGGAGGGTCAAGAAGTTTTTTGCATTTTCTCATAGTTTTCTTGCGGCTGCGAGCGCAGCCGACAGCGCACCCGCCGAAGCACCTCGCAGCGCCCGATACGTCTATCCCGAAACCCTTTTCTCGAAAGCCTGTTCGGCGCGCAAGGAAAAAGGTACTATATTCACAGGACGAGCAGTGCGGGAAAGGGGATTCTCATGACTGAAATCGAACCAGGGGAATCCAGGCACAGCACGTGCGTGTTCTGCGACGGATGCTGTCCCGTCGCCATTCGAAACGATGGCGAGGTCACCGTTTCTCCGCTTAACCCGAACCTGCCCGCCATCTGCTCGAAGGCGCATCTGTGGCGCGAGTACCGCAGCCATCCCGATCGCGTGGTGAAGCCGCGTAAGAACATCGGGGAACGCTCGAATCCCGTTTGGCAGGAAATCGAATGGGATCAGGCGCTCGACGAGATAGCAGATCGCCTGTCCGCGATCATCGACACCTACGGGCCCGAAGCGCTTGCGGTTTCGGAGATGCCCCTGAACACCGGATTCGGAGGCATCACCCGTCGCTTTATGAACCACCTGGGATCGCCGAACTACATCGCGCCCACGCTTCTGTGCATGGGCAACACCGCTCAAGTGCATCGGGCGGTGTACGGATGGTACACGAGCTCGAACTGGGACGAAACCGATCTCATCGTCTACTTCGGGCAAAACCGCGGGCCCGAGCTCTGGCCCGTGGAATACCTCAAACTCAAAGCCGCACTCGCGCGCGGGGCAAAGCTCATCGAGGTCGACCCGCGAGAAACCGATACGGCGCTGCTCGCCTGCGAGCACCTTCGCATCCGATACGGAACCGATGCGGCGCTGCTGCTCGCATGGATCAACGTCATCATCGAAGAGGATTTGTACGACCACGCGTTCGTAGAAACATCGACCGTGGGGTTTGCGGATCTCGCCGAGCGGGTGCAGGCCTACGCTCCTGAAAGCGTTGCTTCGATCTGCGGCATCGACGCCGATGCCATCCGCAGGACCGCGCGTATGTACGCGAACGCCAAAGCCGCCATCATCCCGTGGGGCGTCGTGGGCGACATGCAGCGCAACTCGACCTCCGTGCTCCACGCCCAATGCATCCTGCGCGCCATCTGCGGCTTCGTAAACGTGTCGGAATTCGTCGGAGGCCCGGCCAAAGGGGCCCTCACCACTACGCAGCTCGCTGACTACCCTGCGCTGTCGCAAGAGCAGCGAGCCAAGCAGATCGGATCTGGAGCATACCCCCTCATGAGCTTCGAGGGCATGGCGCTCTTTGACGATGCGAGCCGCAAAGCGGGGATCGATTACACGCCCGACATCATGGGCTGCAGCTGTACCGCTCATCCGAACAGCCTGTTCACGGCCATGCAAACCGAAAACCCCTATCCCGTCAAAGCATTCTTCTCGGTAGCGAACAACACCGTGATGAGCTACGCCGACCAACAGAGCATCATCGACGGGCTCATGGCACAGGACCTCGTCGTCGCGTACGATCACTGGATGACGCCGACCGCCCAGCTGGCCGACTACGTGCTGCCGGGAGACGCCTGGATGGAGCGCGACATCATGGGGCCGACATCGGATGCTGCACCGGCAAGTACGTTCTGCGAAGCGTTCTGCGAGCCCGCAGGCGAATGCAAGGATTGGTACTTCGTCGTCAAGGGCCTGGCCGACCGCATGGGCCTCGGCGACGTCTTTCCCTGGGCTTCCCGCTACGAGCTGTACGACTGGCGTCTCGCACCCCTGGGAAAAACCTGGGACGACGTTCGCGAGCAGCCCGCCATACCCGCCAGGCCCGTAGCTCCGGGTGCATTTCTCACGCCGTCGGGAAAGGTCGAGCTCAAGAGCTCCGTGCTCGAAGCGCTCGGCTGCGATCCGCTCCCCTCGTACGTCGACCCCGGCGAGCCGAACGTCGATGCGGCGGACTACCCGCTTGTCATCTTCACGGGAGCGCGCGACGCGTTCTGCTACAACACCAACCACCACCAGATGCCGACGCTGCGCGCACGGGGACCGGAGCCCGAAGCGTACCTCAATCCCCAAGACGCCGAACGCTACGGCGTGCGCGACGGGCAGTGGGCTCTCGTCAGCACCCCGCACGGGTCGATCGAGCTTGCAGTCAAGGCGGATGCGCGTCAACCCGAAAGCACGTTGCGCGTGCCGCACGGCTGGTGGAAGCCCGAAACCGCCCAAGGACTCGCAAACGGCCTGAGCAAGGCGTGCCTTCACAACGACGGCATGCTGTTCAGCGGCGAGCCGTGGAACCTCGACCCCGTACAGGGGCTGCCCAATTTGCGCGGGGGGATCCGCGCGAAGATCGAACCTGTCGCGTAGCGGCAAAGACACTCCCGGCGGGGCGACGCGCTGGCGGGGCAGCTTGTATCGAGCGGCTTCCAGGTACCTTATCGCCCGATGCCGCTCGGCTGATGTTGGGTGATGCAGTGGATGTTCCCGCCGCCGTACACCACTTCGACGGTATCGACGCCTACGACCTCGCGCTCGGGAAACATCGCTTGGATCTGCTCAAGCGCCAGCGCATCGTTTTCGTCGCGGTACTGCGGCACGACCACAGCCCCGTTCACGATGAGGAAGTTCATGTACGAAGCGATACAGGGCTCGTCGGTGGTTCGCTCGACGGTCTCGTCGACAAGGTCGATGGAGGCCACCTGCTCCCCGGTCATGTAAACGGGCTTCTTGGGCAGGCAGAGCTTATGTACTTTAAGCGAGCGGCCCCGCGCATCGACCGTCTTGGAAAGCTCCCGATACGCAGCCTGGCTCGCCTCGTAGAACGGGTCGGTTTCGTCCTCGGTCCAGATGCACGCCACCTCGCCCGGAGCCACGAAGCAGGCCACATCGTCGATATGGCCGTTCGTCTCGTTCGGGTCGATGCCGTCCCGTATCCAGATCACCTTTTCGGCGCCCAGGTATTCGCACAGCTTCTCTTCGATCTCGCTCCTCGAAAGCTCGGGATTGCGACCCTCGGAAAGCAGGCACATCTCGGTTGTGAGCACCGTGCCCTCGCCGTCGACGTGGATGGAACCGCCCTCGAGAACGAACGAATCGGGACGGTAGCGCACCGCGCCCGCCAAATCGGCCACCTTCACGCCCACGAGGGCATCCTTGTCCCAAGGGAAGTACATTCCGTCGACAAGGCCGCCCCACGCGTTGAAATGCCAGTGCACCGCGCGCACGTCGCCCTGGTCGTTACCGACGAACGTCGGGCCGCAATCGCGCATCCATGCGTCGTCCGACTCCATTTCGACAACGAGGATTCGCTCCTCGTTGGAAAGCATGCGCCGTGCGGCTGCGTAATCGTCGGGTTTCACGCACACGGTGACCGGTTCGAACCGCGCGATGGCGCGCGCCACGTCGGCGAAGGTTCTCTGAGCGGGCTTCGCCCCGTCGCGCCAGTTGTCGGTACGATGGGGCCAGAGCATCCATATTCTCGTCTGGGGCTCGAATTCGCCCAGCATACGGTATCCGTCCCGCTTCGGAGTCGATTCGCTCTCGTAGATCGTTCTCATGGCAGCTCTCCCTCGCATCGCTTGCCGGTCTCGTTCCACCGTCACGCAGCCGACGGCGTCTTCACCGGCTCTCGACGGTATCGCCTTCCGATGCTTGCCGCCTATTCTCCCCCGAAACGACCTTTTCGGACGATTCTGTTGCGCCCCTGTTTGCTTACGCACATGCGGGCTTTCTGCATTAGCGCGCCGCGAACTCGACGCGCCTGCCAAGGTGTGGCAGAATCGTCAGTTGATTGATACGAACGTCACGAAAGAAGGATCAGCGTTATGCAGTTGCCAGGACTCGTTACCGTCAAACCCGACCAGACCGACACCATCGAGAAGCTCGCCCATATGATGGGTAAAAGCTTCATGGAGGAACTCTGGACCGAAGCCTGGCTCGAATCGCTCGACTGCCTCGGCACAACCGACGAGCGCAAGCTCGAGATATCCCGTGCGATTATGAAGTACGATTTCATGGTGGGTACGCGCCATCAGTGCTGCTACATGCTTCCCGACTTTGCCGCGGGTGCCGGAGCATATCTTTCCAGCGACCTTGGCGGGCGCATCTGGAGCGACCTCGAGGACGAGGCGACCGAGCTGATGGCAGAAGCCACCCTGACGGATGACGAGAAGGCGGCGCTTTTCAAGCGCGCAGAAGAGATGGGGGGCATCTCGAACTTCAAATGGATGGTTCCCGAAGCCGAAGGCGATGACTTCATCCACTTCTTCTCGATCGGCGTCAATCCCGACATGCGCGGCTCGGGAGCTTTCCGCAGGCTCATGACGCCGTTTCTCGAGTTCGCCGACAGCTGCGGCATCAACTGCTACCTCGAATGCTACACCGATCGGCTCGAGAGCCTGTACGGTCATTTCGGATTCGAAACGGTGCACCGCTTCACCGATCCGGCATTCGATGTGTACGAACGTGCAATGGTGCGCACGCCCCGCTAGCCGAAACGAGACGACCAAGCCGCACCGAACGAGAGGAACCGACCATGCGCAGCGGAGAGATCGCACGACTTGCAGGAGTTACGGTGCGCACGCTGCGCCATTACCGCTCGATCGGGCTTTTGCCCGAGCCGAACCGCAGCGATAACGGGTACTGCGAGTACACGCTTGACGACCTTTTGCGCCTGCTGCGCATCAAGCACCTCGCCGCGCTCGGCTTCTCCCTCGAAGATATCGGCGGCATGCTTGCGACCCTCGACTCCGACGACCGTTCGAAAGCGACCGATCTGCTCGACGAGCTTGATCGTAGCCTGGTAGACCAGATCGAACGGCTCGAGCAGAAGCGTCGCACGCTTGCGTTCGTCCGGGCAAAGGAGCTCGATGCCGATATCCCCGTGCGGCTTGCCGCCATCGTCGACATGCTCAAGAACCACGGCCTGCCCGAGGACGCCCTCAACAGCGAGCGGGACGTCATGCTGCTCGCAGGAGCGGTGCTGAGCGAAAACGACCTTGACGAAACCGAGAGGGTGTATCGCGCCCTCGTCGAACGCGATCTCATCGATGATTACGTGAAGATCAACGGCTGGATCATGGATCTGCCGCCCGATGCAACCGAAAAGGACAAGTCCGCTGTCGTCGAGAGGATCATCGAAGTCATGGAACCCCTCCTGGATTGCTTCGATCCGGGCAACTGGGACGAGGAACCGACGGAAGCAGAGCTGCAAAGCGAAGCTCTCCTGAGGCAGTACCAGGCCCAATCCCTCAACCCCGCGCAGCAGGAGGTGAGCGATCGCACGATCGCGCGTATCGAAAAGCTCGTGCTCGGGAAGCGGGAACAGGCTGATCGGCCTCAGTAGGCGGACCAGCCGCAAAGCGGCAACGCGGCCCCGGCGAAGCGCCTGCCGCCACCCACCCGACAAACCGAACGCCATCGCACCGCCATCGCCATTCAACGTTCGTGCGGTTCACGGAGCCTGCACATTTTCACGATGCCTCTTGACCCGGACGTAACGTCAGGGTTTTTACTCCTTTCTGAGAAGAAAGGAAGCATCATGCCCGGAAAGACCACGACCGTCCGATTCCTCACCGCGAGCGCGCTTTCGCTGCTCGGCAACTCGGTTGCGGGAATCGCGCTCCCCCTCATCCTGCTCGCCACCACCGGCGACCCGCTCGCAGCGGGCACGCTCGCCATCATCTGCGCCGTGCCTCAGGTGCTCGCAGGCGTACTCGGCGGAGCCGTGCTCGACCGCCTCAACCGCCGCAACGTCTCGATCTTCTCCGATATCGTTTCGGCGCTGTGCGTAGCCGCGCTGCCCATCGTCGATATGACGGTGGGCTTGAGTTTCGGATGGTTCGCGCTCTTCGGCGTGCTCGGCGCCGTCGGAGACATCCCCGGCATGACCGCGCGCGACGCCATGCTGCCCACTGTCGTCGAGCGTGACGGCGTGAGCCTGCAGCGTTTCCTCGGCATATCCCAATCGCTCGACTCCATCGTCACGATCGTCGGTCCCGCGCTCGCAGCCTTCNCGGCGCTGTGCGTAGCCGCGCTGCCCATCGTCGATATGACGGTGGGCTTGAGTTTCGGATGGTTCGCGCTCTTCGGCGTGCTCGGCGCCGTCGGAGACATCCCCGGCATGACCGCGCGCGACGCCATGCTGCCCACTGTCGTCGAGCGTGACGGCGTGAGCCTGCAGCGTTTCCTCGGCATATCCCAATCGCTCGACTCCATCGTCACGATCGTCGGTCCCGCGCTCGCAGCCTTCCTCATGGGCGTCGTCGGCAGCGTGCCGTGCCTGTGGATAACCGCGGCGCTCTCCCTTTCGGCATCTGCCGTAACCGCAACGCTCCCGCGTTCGATCGGCGCGATCGGCTCCGGTTCTGCGGCTCCCGTAGAAGCCGCAGGGAAAACCGCCTCGGTTGCCACCGTCGTGGTGCACGGCGATTCCTCGACCGTCGCGCGTTGCGGCTCGCTTGCCAAAACCGCCTGGGCATCGGCGCTTGACGGCGCGCGCGTGCTGTTCAAGGACGATCCGGTCCTTCGTGCCGCCACGCTCATGACCTTCGGCATCGTCATGGTTATGGGAAGCTACCAAGGGCTCGTGCTCCCCGTGTTTTTCACCGAGGCGAACGCGCCCGAACTGCTCGGCTATACCCTTTCCGCCATGTCGTGCGGGTTGCTCATCGGGTCGCTCGTTTACGCCGCGCTCACCCACAAGCTCAGCAGAAGGGCTTGGTACTCCTTCTCGCTGATCGGAATGGCCATAGGCCTTGCGATCATGGGATCGCTCCCAAGCTACCCCGTCATGCTTGCCGGCGCATTCGCGCTTGGACTCACCGCAGGTCCCGCCTCGGCGCTGCTCGGGTTCTTCATGTTCGACCGCATCCCCGAAGCGCGGCGCGGCAGCGCGCTCGGCACGCAGAACTCGCTTTTGCTCGTCGCTGCGCCCGCAGCGCTGTTCGCCACTTCGGTGCTCGTAACGGGCATCGGGCTTGAAATCGCCTCGTGGGTGCTCGTGGCAGCATGGTTCGCCATCACCGTGGCCGCGCTGTTCGCGAAGAGCATGCGCAAGCTCGAAGAGAGCGAACTCGCCCCGAAGCCAGAAGGTACCGGGTCCGCTCGGGCAACCGGTGCATCCGCCCCGAACACCCCGAGCAAGCCCCGTCGCACCAACGCGCAGAGAGAACCGGAGGCACCATGAAGGTAACCGTATCGAAAAAAAACGTTCTTCACCGCCGCAGCTGTCGCGGGCCTCGCCCTGCTCTATCTCGCGGGAATCCTCGCCATCCAAGCAGCGCCGACTGCACCGACGAGGGCGATGCTCGCCGCCTATGCGTTTCCGATCGACTGCATGATCGTTCTCCCAGCCCTCTTCTACCTTCTCGTTATCAGAAGGTACGCTCTTTCGCCGTTGTTCGCGCTCCCCGTCATGTGGGCAGGCGGTGCTCTCGCCTCCTTCTTCGCCCAGGGTTCTGACACCGCGGTACTGGCCGTCCTCGGCTTCGGCGCCCTCGTCGTCGAAGTCGCTATCGCCGCCCGCGAGATCGCGCGCTTCGCCCGTGCGTTTCGCGCGGCGCGGCGCAAGACGGACGACGCCCTCGCTTGGTTTTCCGCACCGTTTATGCAGATGACGAACAACGCAAAGGCTTCGCGACTCGCGGCCAACGAGCTCGCGATGCTCTACTTTGCCCTCTTCTCCTGGAAACGGCGCGCTCCCGCATCGCAGGACGGCGTGTTTGCGTACCACAGGGATTCGGGGTATGCAGCCTTCATTGCGGGCATGATGCTCGTGATACCCGTTGAAACGCTGGTCGTCCATCTGCTCGTTTCGCAATGGAGCGACGTCGCAGCATGGGTGCTCACCGCAGGCTCGCTCTATGCAACGCTCTGGCTCGTAGCCGATTGCCGCGCATCGGTGCTCCGGCCGATCGCCTTCAAGGGAAGCGTGCTCGAGATCCGTTCGGGCATGCGCTTTTCCGCCGACATTCCGCTGGAGCGAGTCGCAGCGTATGAGAAGAAGGCGCCGAAGGCCGACAACAAGCGGATCGTCAACCTCGGCATGATGGGCACCGCGAGCGGGTGGCTCGTGTTCGACGAGCCCGTTACGGTCGAAACCTCTTTCGGAGGCGCTCGAGAGATCGAGGCGATCGGCATCGCCGTAGACGACAAAGGACGGTTTGACCGCATGATAAGCGAGAACATCGAGCAGCACCATCCGATTCCCTCACCCGATCGATAAAGCTTTCACCTGCCCCGATGCATCTTTCACATCGCTTTTCACATCACCTATGTGATTCCCGAAACCGTGCTTGAACCTATAGTGCGTCCCATCGCACCTCATCGTGCGGGCACATCGATTCAATTTGGAGGGAATCATGGAGACAAACGTAACACGAAGGAACTTTCTCGCAGGCGCCGGCATCGCAGCAGCAGGTTTGGCGGCGTTCGGCCTCGCCGGTTGTTCGCCGAGCGAAAGCGCGTCGACCGCCGATTCGGGTACATGGGATCATGAGACCGATATCCTCATCGTAGGCGCAGGCGGAGCAGGGCTCGCGGCTGCCGTTGTCGCGGCGAAGGGTGGCGCACAGGTAACCGTACTCGAAGCGGCGGCCATGGCGGGCGGCAACACCGCCAACTCCTCGGGCGTCATCCAAGCGGCCGGCACCGAAGAGCAGAAGCAGTTCGCGGGCGTGAGCGACGACACCCCGGAGAAGCATGCCGAGTACTACCTGCAATGCGGCGAAGGCCAGCTCGACGAAGAGCTCGTCCGCTTCGCTTGCGAGCAAGCCCCATCCTGCATCGAGTTCATGAAGGACCTCGGCATCAAGTACGAAGTGGTGTACGGCAACGGAACCGTACCCAACGTCGATCCCGAGGTGATCAAACCCCGCATCCACCTCGCGGGAACCGACGAGAACGACCTCATGTACGGGCAGGCGCACGTAGCCGCCCTGCTGAAGGCGGCGGAGGATGCCGGTGTCGAGTTCGTCTACAAAACCGCCGGCAAAGAGCTCGTGCAGAACGCCGACGGCGTTGTGACCGGCGTCGTCGCCGACGACAACAAACGCTATCGCGGCAAAAAGGCCGTCATCCTCGCAACCTGCAGCTACGATCGCAGCGAGGAGTTCGCCAAGGCGTTCAACTACCACATGGTGCAAGCGCTCGAAGACGGCCGATCCCTCACGGTTGCGACCAACACCGGAGACGGCCTGCGCATGGGCATGTCGGTCGGTGCGGCGCTCGAAGGCATGGGCGGGTTCATCGGGCTGCCCGGAAACATCGGCGGCACGCCCACCCTTCCCGGCGTTCCCGAGGTCCCCGGCATCATCGTCAACAAGTACGGCCGCCGCTTCGTGAGCGAATCCGACCACTACGCCTGGGTCCTTCGTGCGGTCTTCTCGCAGGAAGACCATATCGCCTGGGGCGTCTTCGACTCGAAGGCAGCCGCTCTCACCGGTGCCGTCGTGGGCGGCGTGAGCCCCATGAGCGACGACTTTTCCAAGGAGATCGCCGACGGTTCGGTGCTCGTAGCCGACACCATCGAAGAGCTCGCCGCCCAGATCGACGTGCCCGCAGCGAACCTCCAGGCAGCGCTCGACACCTGGAATGCCGATATGGCAACGCCCGAGAAGCGCGACAGCCAGTTCCCCACTCGCGCATGCGGCCTTGAAGCCATCGACACGCCGCCGTATTACGCGACACGCACCTACGATTACAATCTCGGCGCCCTCGGCGGCCTGAAGATCAACACGAGCGCACAGGTGCTCGACACTGCGGGCAAAGTTATCCCCCATCTCTACGCCGCAGGCCAGGTTGCAGGCGGATTCATGGGATCCTACTATCCCGGAACCGGCACGGGTATCCTCTCTACCCTCGCGTTCGGCCGCGCCGCCGGCGAGCACGCGCTTGCCGAGTCGGAGGCGTAGAGCGCCCACCGAACCCGTACGGCGCACCGTGCGTGCATGCAATCGGGGCCGAATCGCCTTGTCGCGCTTCGGCCCCATCTTCGATTGCACCCCGAACAGCGCGGCAAGGCAACGGGTGTTTGCCGACTCCGACCTCATCGACATGCGGCCGCTTGCCGATCCCGCCCATCGTCGCGACTGCTTGCACCTGCGGCTCGGCTTTCGATCCGTCCCCCTTCCTTCCCCTCCCCTCTTTTCTCCCATTCGCAAGCGGTTGCGAATGGGAGCCTCCGGGTGTCACTGCTCGGTTTTATCGATAATGAGGTTTTGTCAAAAAAAATCCCATGCACTGGCGACCAATCGTCGTTTTGCGAAAATAACCAGCCTTCGAAGGCGGTTTCGGAGCCCATTGCGTTACGCTGACCTGCGAAACCGCAGGTCACAAAATAGACCTTGCCTAACTCGCTTCTCTGTTTTTCGCAAAACGGCGATTGGCCGCCATCTACGGACCGTTTTCGCGTAAAACCGCATTATCGGGACAACCTTGTCGTCGGAAGCGGCATAGAAGACAAAGCAGAACCGCAACGAAACAAGACCGCGGCACGCGGCAGGGAAAGCTCGGCCCAGCCGCCCCCCCCCCAACGGCGCCCACTATTCGGCGGCCTCGCCTGCGCGCTTCCCCTCAAGCAGGTCGATCAGCTCCTGCTGCGAGTGCACGCCGAGCTTGCGGTAGACGTTCTTCATATGCGTACGCGTCGTATTGTCGGAGATGAACAGGGTCTTCGAGATGTACACCCGGTTGCGCCCCTTCGCAAGCAGCTCGAACACCTCGGTCTCGCGCGCAGAGAGCCCGAAGCGCTTCGCCCAGCCGTCGAGTGCGGCGGCATCGGTTCCCGCAAGAAACCCGCTCGCCCCGGGGTCGTCCGACGCCGCAATCGACCGCTGCGCCTGCTCATCCCGCGCACCGCCCGAGCGATCGAACGAGAATATCCCCGCCATCAGCAGCAGATATACGACCACAAGAGAAACCACGGCCAGAGTCGAACCCGAATCGCGCACGGCCGTTACGACCTGTATGCCGATCAGCGATCCGAGCGACTCGGCTCCAACCAGCACGAACAGTCCGAGGATGAATCGCTTCGGCAGAGCGAGGCCTCCCTGATCGCCCGCCCAAAGCGCCCAGACCATAAAGTAAAAGCTGTTGAATCCAATGATGCAGATAGCCTGCGCGGCCTCGCCCGCGTCCGAGAACAGCGGGAGCATCACGAATGCGATGCCGATGATGGGAATCGCCACAAAGCACACGAGCTTAATGAGTTTGCGAGAATCGAAGAACAGAGCCGCAAGCGCGATGAACACGGCCGAAAGGAAGAACGAGACGATGGTTGCGATGTTCACCTCGGCGGCTCCGGAGGTATACGCATCACCGGTCAAGCGCTGCATCAGGCCGTAAGCGAGCCCGACCACCAGCGGCAGGGCAACGACGCGGATCGCGATCGCGCGATTCGAAGATGCGCCGAAGCCAGATAGGGCGGTATCCGAGGCGGCCGATCCGGAAGGAGCCGCACTCGGGTCGCCCGAACCTAACGGAGGCGCGCTCGAAGCGCCCGAGCCGCTGCGCGTCGATACGGCAAGGAGAACCACGCAGATAGCCGGCAACAGCGAAACGATCATGGGTTGAAGGTCGGGAGACAGGTACAGCAGGACGGAGTCGAAAACCGAGGCAACGAGCAGGGCGAGGGCCACGTTGATAAGAAGCGGCTTAGGGCCTTTGCGGGCGAACCCGATGCCCTGCAGCACCAGCAGCACCGCGCTTCCGAAGCCGGTGAGCGCGACGCCCGCAACCCTCAGAGCATCGGAAGCCTCATCGACGGGCGCAAACAGGACGAGCACCGTACCCGCGAACAGGCAGGTGCCTGCACCGACCGCAATGGGAAGCGACCGCTCGGAAACGAACCGCACGCACGCGCATGCAACGAGCAGCGTGCCCGCCTCGACGGCAAGCCACAACGCCCGCAGCTGCAGGAAGTCGAACTGCGCAGTCGATACGCGCGCAACGAACAGGTCGCTCCAATACAAACCGAACATCCACGCGAGCAGCGCGGCGAACGCAAGCCACGAAGCCGGTGCTTCGCTTAGCTGTTGCCGTACTGCATCGAGATACGATCGGATGCCCGATCTGACCATGCGCCTTCCTCCTATCGACTCAAAGGGTTATGATACCCCAACGGACGAGTTCGATCATCCTCCGAGCTATCGAGCGCATGCCGAAATCCCCTTTCCCTACGCCGTCAAACCGATTCCCCCGATCTCGAAACGATCCCCGTCGAATCGCAATTCGGTCACGCTCAGGTTCTCGATCTTGGGTCTCTCGTTCACCCTGTTGCGCGCGTAGAGGTACACGAGCGTCTTGACCACGAACGCATGGGTCACCACGAGCACCCTGCCGCCGCCCGCGTCGAGAGCGGCTGTTCCCGCTTCGAGAAAGAACGACATCAGGCGCTCCTCGATCGCGTCGAATCGCTCGGATCGACCCGAGCGATCATGATCGGCCAGGACGTCGGCGATCTCGGGCATGAGCCCGTTGAGCTCGGTCATCGGCAGATCCGCTCCGAACCCCTCGGCAAGCGCATCGTGAAGCCTTATGCCCGATTCGCCTTCGAGATCGCCATAGCACCATTCGCGCAAGCGCTGATCGGAGTGCGGCTTCGGCGCAGCGTCGTTGAAGCGCAAAACCTCGCCGAGGGTCGCCACCGCCCTGCCGCTGTCGCTCGAATACGCAGCTTCGAACGAAACGGAAGCGAGCTTTTTCCCGAGAATGCGCGCATCTGCGATCCCCTGCTCGGTAAGCGGCGAATCGCACCATCCCTGTACCTTCTGCAATACGTTGAACAGCGTCTGCCCATGGCGAACCACCGAAAAAACCACGTCCTCAGCCATACCACCCATCCAATCCGACCAGCGTCAACGAGCCTTTTCCCGATTGTAACCCACATCCGATGCCCCGCACCCGGCAGACGCGCGTACGGCAATAATGGTATGCTATTACCGAGTAGCGGGCCGCCACTTGCCGTCGAGGATTGCCGCGCCCCGTCGATCAACTGGAAAAGGAGCACCATGTACCTAGCATGCTGCGGCTGGAGCTGCACCGAAGACTGCACCGAATACCCGCATTCGTGCGCTGGCTGCAACGAACTTGAGGGGAAAGCGCCTTGGACCCGAGAATCGGGATTCAACCGATGCTTCTTTTACCAGTGCTGCGTCGTCGACAAAGGCTTCGCCCACTGCGGAGAGTGCGACGAGATGCCGTGCTCCGCATTCGACGACTACGTCGACCCCTCGCTGGACGAAGCGACCAAGCAGCAGGAGCTGGCCAAGCGCATCGCCCGCCTGAGAGCTACGACTCTCTGATCTTGCACACGTCCACCCAGCCGAGAGAGCCCGAAAGATCTTCAAGCTCGGAGATGGTAAGCTCAATTGCACTGTTGTCGCTGCCGCACGCAGGGAACACCGTCTCGAACCGACGCAACGATTCGTCAAGGTACACGGCAACCCCCTCGTTCACCGCAAAGGGACATACGCCACCGACGGCATGGCCGATGGCAGGCTCCACTTCCTCGAACGCAAGCATTTTCGGCTTACAGCAGAACTGAGCTTTGAACTTCTGGTTATCGATGCGGGCATCTCCGGCAGCCACCACGAGTACGGTGCCTTCGCTCCCATGAAACGATAGGGTCTTGGCGATGCGAGCCGCCTCGCACCCAGCGGCCTGCGCCGCAAGATCGACTGTGGCACTCGATGTTTCGTATTCGCGAATCCGCTCTTCGAAGCCACGCTCCCGAAAATAGTCCCGAACTCTGGCGATCGACATCGCATTCTCCCTTGCACGCTTCCATCCGATGCGCCCATGGTAGCATAGGGCGCATCGGATGCCCCAGAGGCATCGGCTAAGCGCTGCCGTTCCCCGCCGTGGCATTCATTCGGCATCGTATATGTTCGGCATGATCCATACGTGGGGAACAAAGCGACAGGATTGCTTTTATTCCTCTACCCGTTCGCGCTCGCCGCCAACGCATCCGGAGAAGCGCTCTATGCGCTGTGCGCCCTCGCGTCGATTACGGCCGTCGAGGAGCTTGCCATCCAGCTCACCCCGACGCGCCATGACGGCGACCGGGCCTCGCTTTTCTCAAAGGAACCTGTGCGCCGAGGCAGAGCATCATTCGATTACAACCGCCTGCGAACCAAGTTCGGCAAACCGTTCGGCCAGCAAGCCCATATCGTAATCGACGATCCCCTCGAGCGGATCGCATACGGTAACCGTCGACGCCTCGGTATCGAAACCGCACACCACCATACAGTGGTTGTTCGCGTACAATCCGTACAGGCGGCCGTTCTCCCATTGGGTCAGATACGGCTCGTCTCCCGGATCTTTGAGGTCGACTGTATCCCAAACGATTACCGGGCATCCGCTCTCCACCTTGGCGAGCACTTCGGAAAACGTCCAGCCGGTCGTATCGGACGCCGAAAGAACCGATCCGCAATCGGACAAATAGGAGTTTGCCGTCTGCGCGATGCAGGGCGCAAGGCAGGCATGGGATGCCGCATCGCGGGGATCGCCGAGGAACGAGAAGACGAAATCGGTCGAGCTTGTGGGCAGCCACCAATCGGCTATGTCGGTTTTCTCGAGATCGAATCCGTAGAAAAGGAGCACGTCGGTCAAGGCGACCGATTCGCATCCGGTCGGAAGCTCGGGGTTCTGAAGGAGCGATGGAACCTCTACGGTTGCAGATGCCGAACCGACGGTCCGCACGGCTTCGCTTGCCGCCGCTGCGGCGCTCACACGATCTGCAAGGCTGAACTCCGCCGCACTGGCAACGGGGTCGCCGATGAGGCCGAACGCGGCAGCGAATGCCGACGACGCGAAGATGCAGGCAAGCCCCGCTTTCAAGAACACCCCGCGCCGCCCATGCGGTGTACAGCGAGCGGTGCGCGGCGAGCCCGCTTCCGCGCAACAGCGCGTACAGCTTTCGTTCGTCTCTCGGTCCATACCCTGTCCCTTCGTTGAGCGTCCGGACGCGATTCGAACTGTATCGACCGCACCTGAAAACAACCTGAAACGCGGTTCGGCCCAACAGGTCTTGCACGAATCGCACACAAGCCCTCGACAAACAAACGGATGGGGAATGATGTTCGTTGCATGCCACACAGGTAATCCTCGGTACGTTCACAGCATCCGAGCAAGCGCACTCTAGTACAATGGACGGCATCGAAGAACAGGAGGTAACACGAACATGGCCACCATCGATACGGTTAAGGAAATCCTGCAGGAGAACCTCGATATCGCACCCGATCAGGTTAGCGAAGAATCCACGTTCGATTCGCTCGGCGTCGATTCCCTCGACATGGTCGAGCTGATCTGCGACCTTGAGGAGAAGTGCGAGATCGACTTCGGCGAGCCCGAAGGTCTCGCAACAGTAGGAGACCTGGTCTCCTACGTGGACAGCCTGTAAAAAAGCGTTGCCATCAGCAAACGCCGGGCGCAACCTACATCGCGCCCGGCGTTTCGCCGCAGTCGGTCGCCCTGCATGCGAAGGCCCGTCTCGTCAATCCAGAACGAGTAAACGCGCCACCCCGAGCGGCGCACATCGACGGGTGCGCCGTTAGCCTAGCCCATCGGCAGGTTCGGTACCGCTTTGAGGTCGATGGCCTGGATCGCTATGCAATCGGGACCGCCCTGCGTTATGAACGCGGGACCCAGCTCGAACAGGCCGTTTTCGCATGAGGGGAACGCCTCGGCCAACGCCTCCTGCGCCACGCGGGCCTGCTTGATGTTGCCGGCATGGCTCACGCCGAGGTAGCTGGTATCGGTGATACCGCGTTTTCTCAGATCGCCGATAACGGCATTGAGCGCCTTGCCGAAGCCTCGCGCAACCGTCAAACGCTCAAGACGCGTGCCGTCGGACGTCTGCATCATCACGGGAACCGCTTTGAGCAGATGGGCGAACTTCGCCGCCAAAGGGGTCAACCGTCCCCCACGACGCAGGTAATCGAAATCTTCGGGCAGCAGATACGAATGGGCGCTGCCGATTATCGGCAGCAGGCGGCTGACGACCTCCTCGGCGCTATCGCATTGCTTGGCGAATTCGACTGCACAGAGAGCTAAAGCCCTGTGGGGAATGCAGAGCGTTCTCGAATTGACCACATGGATCCGCTCGGGGTGCCTCGCCTGCTTCGCGAGGCCGCATGCAACCTCGTACGCCCCCGACAAGCCGTCCGCCATCGCGAGGTGCACGACCTCCTCATCGGTTTCGTAGGCGGCAAGCGTCGCCGCAGGAGACGGAGAAGAACTCTGCGGCAGGGCTCCGGCCCGCACGCGCGCAAGGAACTCGTCGGAGCTCATCTGCTCGTATTCGGCCCAAGTTTCGCTCCCGATGGCGACCGACAGGGGCAGGATCTCGATACCGTGCCGCCTTCCCTGCTCGATGTCGAACATAACCGAAGAGTCGGCAATGATCTTCATGCGGGTCTCGTTTCTCTCGTCAAACGCATCGCACTTCCCCCGGGCGACACGCATGGTTTTTGCATAGTCGACTCATCATGAAGATCAAAGGCTCCGCGCGCAATACTATTTCAACAAATAGGTTCGATTGGTTCGGTTTATTCCATGATTGGCTTCAGCGGGTACATCCGCTGGGTTACACCCCGACCGCTTTGAGCGCCGAAACGAAACGGGGCCGCACCCAGCGGATGCGGCCCCGATAAATCCCGTTGAACGCCCGGCTACAGCGTGCGCAGGTTCACTTCCTTGAGCTGACGCGCGGTGACGGAGCTCGGAGCGCCGGTCATCGGATCGGATGCCGAGCTCGTCTTCGGGAACGCGATGACGTCGCGGATCGATTTCTTGTTCGCAAGCAGCATGACCAAACGGTCGAGGCCGAGCGCGATGCCGCCGTGCGGGGGCGCACCGAGTTCGAGAGCGTGGATGAGATGGCCGAACTTCTCGTCGATCTCCTCGTCGGTCAGACCGAGCCTGCGCAGGACGCGGCGCTGCATGTCGGCGTTGTGGATACGGATGGTACCGCCGCCCGCTTCGAAGCCGTCCATGACGAGGTCGTAGGAGTAGCTGCCGCATTCGAGCGGCGCATCCTCGATCTTGTCAACGTCCTCGTAGCGGATCTGCGTAAACGGATGGTGCTCGGCTGCGTACTTCTTCTCGTCCTCGTCGTACTTGAACATCGGGAAGTTCACGACCCACATGAGCTTGTGACCCTCGCGCGGCACGTCGAGCGCGTCGGCCATATGCAGGCGCAACGCCGAGAGCACGGCGTTCGCCACGTCGGGCTTATCGGCTGCGAACAGCACGAGATCGCCCGGCTCCACGTCGAGCGCACGCTTGAGCGCTGCAAACTCCTCGTCGGAGAAGAACTTGATGATGGGACTCTTCTCGTTGCCGTCGGAGGTGAACGCGATCCAGGCCATGCCCTTCGCGCCGTTCTCTGCGGCGATGTCGGCGAGCTTCTCGACCTCGCCGCGACTCCAATCGCCCGCACCCTTCGCATTGATGGCCTTCACGATGCCGCCCGATTGGGCCACGCTCGAAAACACCTTAAAGCCCGAATCCTTCACGATATCGGTCACGTTCACGAGTTCCATGCCGAAGCGCGTATCGGGGCGGTCGTTTCCGAAGCGATCCATCGCCTCGGCGTAAGGCATGCGCTCGAGCGGAAATTCGTGCTCGACGCCGACGGCGGCAAGTACCTCGGCCATCACGTCTTCCATGAGCTTCAGCACATCGTCTTCCTCGACGAAGCTCATCTCGATATCGACTTGCGTGAACTCGGGCTGACGGTCGGCGCGCAGGTCCTCGTCGCGGAAGCACCGCGCGATCTGGTAGTAGCGCTCGATACCGCCCACCATGAGCATCTGCTTGAATTGCTGGGGGCTCTGCGGAAGCGCGTAGAAGCGGCCCGGGTTCGGACGGCTCGGCACAATGTAGTCGCGCGCGCCCTCGGGCGTGGAATTCGCGAGGATCGGCGTCTCGACTTCGAGGAAGCCGCGCTCGTTCAAGGCCGTGCGCATCGCCTGGGCGACCTTATGGCGCAGATGGATCGCATCGAACATCTCAGGGCGGCGAAGGTCGAGGTAGCGCCACTTCATGCGGGTGGTCTCGTCGGTTTCGATGCCGTCTTCGATGGAGAACGGGGGCGTCACGCTCGTGTTGAGCACGTCGACGGAGCTGGCCAGCACTTCGATTTCGCCGGTAGCCATGTTGGGGTTCACTGCCTCGGCCCCGCGGTCGCGCACCGTGCCCGTGACCTTGAGCACGTATTCGCGGCCCAGGTGCTCGGCTTTCGCAAAATCATCGGCGCTCACGCAATCGGGGTCGACGACCACCTGCGTGTAGCCCGCACGATCGCGCAGGTCGATGAAGATCAGCCCGCCGTGGTCGCGGTTGTGCCACGCCCAGCCGGTCAGCACGACCTCGCGGCCCACATCCTCAGCTCGCAGCTCGCCGCACGTTGCGGTGTGCATGCAGTACTCGTTCATAAAGTCCGTCATCTGTTCTTGCTCCTCAGCGTTGCTATTGGTATTCGCCACGCGGATGCTCCGGCAACGGCGAACGTCACTCAAACCTAGTTATTGTACTAGGTAACGCCGACAAACCAACCCCCGAGAGCATCTTTTCATGGAAAACGAACGCGATCGCACCTGCTCGGACTTCGCGTCGGAAGGCGATGGCGCGGGAGTCAGGACGGCACCGGCGGTTTCGGCGAGCTTTTCGAGCATACATGATAATGCTATAATTATGTCAAACTAGAAGGAGGCACAATGCCAACTTGCATACCGATCAAAGACTTACGAGACACGGCGGCGTTCGCCGAGCTTGTGGAGACATCGCCCGGACCTGTCATCGTCACGAAAAACGGCTACGATCAGTTCGTTGTCATTCGCAGCAAGGACTACGACGAGATACGGGAGCTCCAAGCGAAAAACCGTATTATGGAGCGCATGCTGATAGCCGAGCGCGAACGGGCAGCGAACTTCCACGCCAATGCCAAGGACTCTATCGCCTCGCTGAGAGCGCATTATGACCTATAGGCCCCGTATCCTCGAGAGCGCCGATCGCGAACTGAGCCAGATAGTCGCCTATCTGGCTGGCCACAGCAAAGATGCCGCAAAAGCCTTCCTAGACGAGTACGAGTTGCAGCTCGATCTCATCTGCTCGAAAACCGTAGCGTACGGGCCGTCCCGCATGCCCGAGCTCGCACAGCTCGGATACCATTGCGCCCTTGTGGGAAGGTATCTATTCCTCTATTGCATCGAAGACGATGCCGTCGTGGTAGCGCATCTGTTCCATCAAAGGCAAGACTATGCCAAGCTGGTCGAATCCGAGCGAACGTAGCTTTCCGCAGGAAGACGCTTCGATATCGGCAGAACGACCCGCCAGCCTCCTACGCATCCTAGCTTTCGAACGAAGCAACGGAGCCCCTACCCCTTGTCGATCAGCTCGAGCAGCTCCTCGCGCGACGAAACGTCGAGCTTGCGGTAGATGCTCTTCACATGGGTGCGAACCGTGCTTTCAGAGATGACGAGCGTCTTCGCTATGAACACGATGCCGTGCCCTCGACCGAGATACGAAAGCGTCTCGGTCTCGCGCGGCGAAAGTTCGAACCGCACGGCAACCGCCTCGATACGCCGCGAGAGTTCGCTCTGCGCTTCGCCGCCATCCCCCCTGCGCACCTCGCGCTCAGATGCGCCCTCCCGTCTCCATGACGACAGCAAGGGAGCCAACACGACGAATCCGAAGTACATCGTGCTGATGACGAGCAGGATAGGTCCCGCGTTTTCGGCAAACGCGGAAACCGATCCGAACGATATGCCGAGAAACGATGCGGCCATGAAGCACGCAACCGTTAGTCCGTAGATGAACGGCGACGAGAATTCGCGGGCATGGGCCATCGCGCAGAGGCTCGAAAGCGCGAGAATGCCGATGATGCCGTAAAACACATACGAGAGCGTTGCCGCGAGCCACTGGGCGACCGTGCCAAAGGGAAAGGCGTTGAGCACGACGAGCACGATGGCGCACACCGGAAGGAACACCTGGTAGACAAACGACATGAGCGGCCGGTCGATCTTGAGAAGACTCAGGGGAAGCACCACGATAGCAGCCACGATGCCCCCGAGCGTTTCGACGTAGAACGCATCGAACACCATGAACTTGCGCACGCCCATCACGAATGCGAACACGAGCAAGCCCGCGAACGGCAACGCGGCAACCGAAGCCATCCTGCGCACGTTGGCGAGCATCTCGCGGGCATCGGTTTTCCCGTCGGCCGAAACGGCGGACGAGCCGCCGACAAGATAGCCGAGCTCGCGATCGCCTGGCTNTTGGCGAGCATCTCGCGGGCATCGGTTTTCCCGTCGGCCGAAACGGCGGACGAGCCGCCGACAAGATAGCCGAGCTCGCGATCGCCGTCGCGGCTCGGAAGGTCGGCACCGCCGCGGTCGAGCTTTCCGCCTACCGCCTTCACGCAGGGAAGCGCCACGCCGATCAGCGCGAGCAGCCCAAACGCCACCAACCCGGGTTCGATGGCAACCGACGAAAGCATAAGCGCGATAAACGATGCGGCACCCACCATGATGGCCAAATAGAACAACGCTTGACGCAGGTCGAACAGGGCAAGGTACGTGCCCCACGCTATGCAGAGGGGAACCATACCGCAGGCAACCGCGACACCTGCGGCGATCATCACGCCTTCGTTGCCGAATCCCTCGACTCCGAGTCCCGCAACGAAGAGGGCGAACCCGCCGACATAGAGCACCGAAGATGAAATGATGAGCTGCGGGGTTGCGAACAGCGCAGCATTGCGTCGAAAGGCGAACCACGCCGAAGCCGCTCCGGTAAGGGCGGCGACCACCATCATCGTATTCACGAACGGCGGCATGAGCGCATCCGCAGCGCCGTATTCCGAAAACAAGACAAGATTGGGCGAGTAGAGCGGCAGCGTTGCGAAGAAGGCGATGAACGCCAACGTTTCGAGTTTGAACTCCTGCGAAAAACGCACTGCTTCCACCTCCGTCGCACAGGGTCGTTACCGCCCACAGTATACCCCAAGAAACATGACGCCATTTCGTTTGGGCGCATGCGCCGCCTTATCCAATCGCGCAGCGAACCCAACATCGCAAATGACCGGAAGTCCGCCGCTCAACCGAGGTCGGGGCGGCCGCGCAGGCGTTCGGCGGCGGTTCAGCGGTCCCTGCCCTGTTCGACCGCATGCCAATATCGGTTCGGCAGCAGGATGGGGTCGGCGAGGTTGCCGTGCGAGGGGGTTCCTGCGGGCCTTCTCGAGAGGTTCCGCAGAGCTTCTGCGAGGTTCCTGTACGAGGGGGTTCCTGCATGAGATTTGCGATAGTGAACCCTCGAGGCGGATTAATGGCACGATAACCATATGCAGCCGCACGAAACCCGCAGATCAAATTCTGCGCTTCTTACCTACATGGAGTCACAATCGTAAATCTCATGCAAAATAAGGCTTTGATTCGAAACGGGCTTCGTTGCCGCCTGCATGCGCCCGTTTCGCCTGCCATCGCAAAACAACCTTCTCACCTGCAACCTTGTTGCAACTACCCCAAAACCGCGAGGACGCGTCCCGTCTGCCTCGCGGTTTCGGGCGACCTCGTTTCAGCAAATTCCCCCAGCGCAGCGATTTTCACCGACGGCGGCACGCCGTAGAGTGCCCTCGAAGCGTTCGTTCCCAACGGAAACCGAAAAAGCCGATTGGATAAGCGAACGCAGATCGATCGGTACCAAGGAGACAAGGGAGGAATCATGGCTATCATGAAATCAGGAATCTCACGGCGCGCGTTTCTCGGCCTCGGAGCGACGGCGGCCGTCGCGGCGGGNGCGGGCACGGGTTCGCCGGCATTACCGCATGCCGGGAACTCGCCGAAGAAGGCTACAAGGTGATTCTCGTTGAAAAGCAGCCCGAAGACACGTATGCCGCCGTCGGCAACGAGTTCGCAGCGCTCAACGCCTCCATCCTCAAGGAGCGCGGCGTTCCCGAGATCGACCCCGTGGAGTTCTTCCAGAACTGGATGACCGTCACCGGAAACTACCCCAACCAAGAACTCGTTATGAAATTCGCCCAGCACTCGGGCGAGAACTCCGACTGGTACCTCTCGGAGCTTTCCGAAGAAGACTTTGCCACCATGACGACGGCCTTCTTCCCCAAAACCCCCCATCAGCTCGACAACATCGGTCCCATCAAGTTCTGGCCGAGCGTCTGCAGCTTCTACGGCGATTGCAACCAAACCAAGATTCACGAGTACAACCGCGCCGTTGCGCAGGATAAAGGTGCCGAGTTCCTCTTCGGCACCGAGGCCCTCTACGTCATCATGGATAACGGCCAGGTGGCGGGCCTTGCCGCTAAAAACGCCGATGGCAACCTGAAGCTCAACGCCAAAGCTGTCGTCATCGCTTGCGGAGGTTTCGGCGGCAACCCCGAAATGATGGCCGACCTTATGCCCGACATGTACCACGCGCTCGTCGGCGACGAGCAGCTCACCTCCATGTCGGCAAACGACGGCCGCGGCGTGCAGATGGCCTACTGGGCAGGCGCGCACCTCGAAACCTGCCCCATCCCCGGCATGAACATGAAGGGGCTTTCGCTTCCCGGCAAGATGAACTGCCTGCCGCAGTCCGTCTGGATCGACGAGAACGGCAAGCGCTTCTGCAACGAGTACTACGCCACCTCCGAGCAGCGCGGACTCGCCACCGTATACAAGAGCCGCAAAACCAAGTTCGCCGTATGCGACGCCAACTTCCCCGAGTACCGCCAGTACACCATCCCGCAGCACGCCGGGTTCACGGCCACCGAGGAGAACATCGCCTCGCTCCAGGAATCGCTCGACAAGGCATATGCGATCTTCAAGGGAACCTACGAGGAGCCCGAGAAGGAAGAAGGGGAAGGCGGCGGCATGGGGCCGGTCACCACGATCGATTTCATTGCCGACGACACGCTCGAAGGTCTGGCGAGCCAGCTCGGCCTGACCGGTGAGGCGGCAACGAACTTCGTCGAAACGATCAACAACTACAACGCCTACTGCGAAGCGGGCGCCGACCAAGAATTCGGACGCGATAAGGCGGTGCTCTTCCCCGTAAAAGAACCGCCGTTTTTCGCCTGCACGTTCGATCCGGTTCTCGGCGAAACGATGGTCACCTGCGGCGGCATCATCACCGACGGCGAGCAGAACGCGCTCGATGAGAACTTCGAGCCGATCCCCGGACTCTACGTTTCGGGCAACGATTGCGGCCGCCGCTTCGGCTACGAGTACATCACCCCCATTCCCGGCTGCAGCCTCGGCATGGCCATCACGCTCGGCCGCGAATGCGGCAAGTCGGTCGGAGCGTACCTCGGCTAAGAGCGCAGTCGTCAAGTACCCCGCGCAACCGGTCTCCTCCCGATAGCGCGTACACGCCCGCAGGAAAAGCCCGTTCGCGCGTGCTTTTCCTGCGATGCTGCGGCGGTTGCGGATTGCAGCTCAAAGCAACCGCCGCAGCGGCTGCCAAGACCGCGGGCGGAGCATCGCCGTTACCATCGACGCGCCGCCCGGCTCGTGCGACGGCTTCGCGTCATTTACACAAGCCGCGCGGTTCACCCCTCGTTAGAAGACTGCAGCACGATAGCCGACTCGACAACCATATCGAGCGTCTTTTCGAAGATCGCAACCGTACGCATCCTTTCTCGATCCCCGAGTTCGCCGAACGCTTGCCAGGATGCGCCGCTCCCCGCTCGCGAAGTCTCGAGAATTCGATCGATCTCGTCATCGCTCGCTTCGACACCGAAATGTTCGGCCATGAGCCCGATCGCCGCGCCTTCCGACGCGATGCGCGCGGCCTCGGCCGTAATCGTACGCTCCCGCTCTTCGTCGCTCAGGCGGGCAAGCTGACCGCAGCGGCCGCCCGCCTCCCCCCGGATAACCTGCCGCTCAAAGTCTTCACGAATGCGAGAAGCAACCCGATCGACCACTTCGGGGTCGGGATCGCCGATCAGGCGCTCGCCCAGCGCGGCGGAGCAACGCGCCCGCTTAAGATCGGCCAGCTTGCGGCTGCGTTCGCCTTCGAGCTCCCCGCGAACCGTTTCCCTTAAGCGGGCCGCCGTGCCCATGCGCGGAATGTGGGCAGCAACCCACTCGTCGCACAGGATCGGCTGAACCAGTCCCCTCACTTCCCGCACCTCGATATCGGCATCCATAACCGATACGCATCCGTCGTCTCCCGAGCTGCCTAAAGCGGGAACCTCGAACGAGAACACCCGACGATCGCCCGCTTTCATCCCCAGCATTCCCTCGGCAAACGCGACGGGGAAAAACCCGTCGCCAACGGTAATGGTGAGATCAACGTGGTTGAGACCGTGCATTTCCACGCCGTTTTCCCTGAGCGTAACGGATGCCTTAGCCTTATCGCGCATGCAAAGGCCATGCGCATCATCGCGTTCGTATTCAGGAATCTGCTCGAGTATCTCCCGAATGCGGGCATCGACGTCCGCATCGGCAACGCTTGCGCCCGGAAGCGCGATACGCACGGGATCGTACGATGTCAAGTCATGGTTCGCCATTGGTTTCCTTTCCGATTGCCCTCGCCGTTCAACAAAAAGGCCGCAGCACGTCGCTTTCCGGGGTGCCGTCAGTTTCCTTTCGGCTCCCGATGGATGACGGCATACACGGCGCCCGTGATGATGCCTACCACGGCCACCACCGCGAATACAGCCAGTATAGTCACCAAAGGCTCCACGCTGCCGCCACCCAGAACGATTCCGACGTCCTGGCATATCGTCGAACCAGCCGCAAATACGGTGACGACGAATCCCGCCTGCCCGAACTCGGTCAGCGCGGAAACGACCCCCGTCGGTACGAGAAGCGCCGCGACGGTCTGCACGAGCAAAAACAACGTCGGTCCTTCAACATCGGAAAAGAACTCGCTGACCAACTGGGTGCATACGCATAAGCATCCGCACACCATAAACGCTCCGAAAAATGGCACCTCGTTCACCTCCTAAATTGACAGCGCCGCAACAATGCCGACGACGGCGGCAAGCAGGGAGCCCACTCCCAGCACGTACAGAAATATCTTCAGCCCACCGAAAAGCCCCCCGGTAAAACCGCGCTCGCGAGCGCCCTGAAGGAACATGCCCGCCACCGCAGACACCAGCCCGCTGAACGGCATGGCAGCCCCAATGGCCCCCACCTTCTCTATCTTCTGGTACACGTCGCACACGTACAGCACGCCGCCGACGATGCCCAACGACACCAACGCAGCAGGCATCGCCAGTGCGGCACCGGAACCGAGCACGGCTTGCCACAGCGTATAAAACGCTTGGCCGAGCAGACCCAGGCAACCGCCGACGAGAAAAGCACCCGCAAGACGCTTTGCAAGTTTCCCATCCATGAACTGACCTCCTCGTTTCTTCAGATCGACCCCGAACCGAGCACCTGCGCCTCAGGGCACCGTCACAGCTCGGAAGGACCGTGTTTCAGGGTTTTGGCAAACTCCGCCGCCGAAAGGGGCGGCACGCGGTTTTCGCAGGAGGCCAGCACCCCGTCCTCGGGCTTCTCCTTCGCCCTTCCGCAGGGCTCCGAACAAAGAAGACCGGTATGGCGGCAGCGAACCGTTGGCTGGGTTCGCACCGCCGGCAGATCGGCACCGCAAAATTCGCAGGTACTGCGAGCAAGGTTGCCGTCTGAGAAATCATTCGTTTTCCCGCACTGCGCGCACGTCGTCGGACGCCGTTTTCGAGGCGGATGGCATCGACCGCAGTAGGGATTGCACGTTAAGCACATGGCAGCACCCCGTTGTATCGCAACAGCATCGTAAACCCGATCAGAGTCTCACATGAGGCTCTTCGACCTCCCTTTTGATCCGCATGCGCTCGTCCTCGACACGGTCAATGAGATCCTGCTGGGTTTCGATATCCAGCTTTCGGTAAATGTTGTACATATGGGACTTCACGGTATACACCGAGATGTCCAACTCTCGCGCGATCACGTTTGCCGAACGACCGTGCGAGAGGATCTGGAATATATCGCATTCGCGCGGCGTCAAACCCTCTTCGCGGGCTACGCTCTCACACGCCCTCCTCCACAACCCCTGGCCAATCCGATTCTCGTCCGACGGCGCTTCCGGCAATTGGGCGAGCGGCATGGTGAGGGGATCCGCGCCATAGGGCATAACCGTGATGCCGACCGAAAGGAACACAACCATCACGATCGAGCAAACGACTTCGGCCACCGGAAAAACCGCCGCGTTCGCAATGACACCCAAAGCAAAACCGCCGCCGATGCCGATGAAAAACGGCAATGCGGTTCGAGCATACAGATAGCAGCTCTGGCACTCGAACTCCGTCGCCAGCAACGCACGGTTCACGATCCTGGCAAGGTCCCTAACGAACAGCATGGTGAGCAGCAAAACGGCAAGAACGACTCCCCAAGCTCCCGACGAATACGGAGCGACGAGCAAAAGCGCGATCAAGCCCGGGAATGTAAACCGCTCGACAGGACCCAGCAAAAGCCACGACCCCCGCTTCAGCTTGACCAAAACGCATGAGACGACGACCGATCCCAAGACGCCGAAGCCGAGAGTAAGCAATGCGTACGACAGGGGCATGGTACGGGAAAGCAGGCAGATGGCGTTGCCGATCACCAGACCCGTTATCGCGTACGAGACCGATGATCGCATGTTCAGATGCAGGGTGTCGGCCGATTCCTTCCTGCTGACAAAGCGGCTCGGTTTGATGCCCTGCGATATCGTCATGTAGAAAACCGCCGACAGCAGTGTTGCCGCAGCCAGGGCGATGCGCTCCGAAAACGGATCCAGGAACGTCACCGACACCATCCCGACGCCCATCGTCGCAAACGCGATGACGAACGACATCGACAGCGTGGCCTTCGTCTGATTGGCAACGTAATCGGACCACACCACCATGAGCAGCCCGACTGCTGCGCCTGAAACGAGACGTAAGCCTAGCGACAGGGCCTCGCTTGCAAGGCCCGCCGAACTGGCCCAAGCAGCCGCACCGTACGCCGCCATCAATATGCAGCTAGACGGCCACAGCAGCTTTCTCGTTCCGAGCCTCGTCAGCCAGTCGCTACCCCACAAGGAAGCAACGACGCACAAGAGGATTGCCGCCAGGCTTGCCAAGCCAGAGGCGTAAGCGGCATCGTCATTCGCACCCGCAAAGGCAAACGCGTTCCCGAAAAGCATGATATAGAGCGTAGCAACGACGACGCCGTATCCGATGGCTCCCATAAGCACATCCGAGGACGGCCACCGCCTCACATTATCTTCCCCCATGTGTCACCCGCCAAGTCCGTTGTAAAACGCTCGTCTATAGACTCCTTGAATCCCTTGATTGTCATCCGTTCGAACCGTCGCTTTCCTGCACCCAGCGGCGTTTCAGCGATATGGTACCACGGGAAATACCGACTTAAACAGTAGTATTTACCGCCCGCGCGACCACCTCGCGCGCATGGGTTTGCAGTACGTCGTGAATACGCGTCGTCAGGTCGATCTCGGGCGTCCGGTCGATCACTTCAGCATCCGCAGCTAAGCGCTTGACTTCCTCAGCGCACCGCATCCGCTCCTCTTCGGAACGGAAAACGGGGCTGGTTCCCAGCACGTGGGCATCGGTCGCTCTCACATTGAAGAGCAAGCCTCCATCATCGGCATCGATGAACTCGTACAAGCTGTCTTTGAGCCCGGCATTGCGCATCCAGCTTATCTCGTTCAGACACATCGGCTTGAGTTCCCGATACTGACTCGTAAGAACGACATTTCCACTTTCGTCCTTCAGATACACAACGTAGCGTTGGCTTACGCCCACCTGAACGATCTCGTACATGCCTTTTGACATAACGCACCTCCTCGTCGATACCTTCACTGCGGTGCTACGCGTTTGATCCCCCGGGGGCGCTCGGCGGTTTCGGAGCTGCGGGCGGTTTCGGAGCCGCGGGAGCCGAGCCGTTCGGAGCCGCCGTCTTGCCCAGTTTCATGGGCGGAAACTTCGCGCCGCATTCCGCACACACCTTTGCCGTCAACGGCTGGGTCGCACCGCATGCGGGACATTCTTTCGTTTTAGGGCCCGCCGCTTCGGCGGCTTCGACTTCGGCCTGCGGTGGTCTGTAACACATGGCTTTCGTCCCTTCTTCTCTTCGCGTCAAGCGATCCTGTCCGCAATCGCCTGAGCCTCCCGTTGTGGGCGCGCGATACGGTTCGCGCGCCCGATTGCTACTCTTCGGTTTGATCTTCCACAACAGCGCCCTTCGCTGCCGAGACGATCTCCTTGCGCACGCGCTCCATCTCGTCTTCGGTCTCGAACACTGCGCTGAACCCCAGGGGCGCTGCATCGCCGATGCGCCCCTGCTCGCCCTCGCGCGAGGTGTGCTCTTCTCCGCGAATGGTGTAACCGCCGTGCGGACCCGCCATGGGCTGCAGGTGATATACCAGATCGTCGCCCCAGCTTTTCATGAGATCGACCTTGCGCTGCGCCATGTCCTTGGTGCTCGCGATTGCGCCCTTGAACAGGACGTCGCCCTGATCGTCGACGAGGTTGAAGCGGTATTTCGTGCGTTCCTTTACCAGGATGAACTTGCCGCTCATGCCGGCCTCCTTTCTTTTATGCGGGCGAACGTCGCTTGGCAACGACGCTCGCCCGCCCGTTTTTATGCCGCCCGGTCGATCGAACGGCACAGCGCCTCTTAGTAGACCGCCTTTTTGCGCGGCTCGTCGTTGGTCTCGTTGAAGAGAACCATCTTTTTCTTCGTCATCTTCTTCGCCAGCTCGTCAAGCGGACCCACCGTGATGACAAGCGCCTGGCAGTGCTGTTCGCACAGCGCCTTTTTGCCTGCAGCGATTCGATCCTTGCAGAAGTCGCAATGCTCGGCAGGGATGGGCACGTGGTTCCACTCCCAGTCGGTCTCGCTGTAGCGCCAGGGACCGTTGTCGGCAAGTTTGATGCCCCATTCGTCCTCTTCCAAGTCGAAGCGTTCTTTGCAGCTCACTTCGCATGAGTGGCAGCCCGTGCAGTAATCGTAGTCAACGAGCATACCCATCGCCGTTTTATCTGCCATGATTCTCACCCCTTTTCTTTCGTCTCCGTCTATCGCTCAAGGTACGCAGGCGTTTTATCCCACGCCTTCGCCGGCCAGCCCTCTTCGAAGTCCGGGCCGCCCTCCGCCTTGGTTACGCTGCAGATCATGCACTTGAACGGCGAGCCGAAGCCCATCTTTCCGTACAGACCGTGCGGCACCAGCTGGTTGATGTTGGCATCGAACACGCCGTAGGAGCCGTGGCCCGTATCGTCGGGGCCCTTCTCCGGGTACCACCAGCCGTGTTTAGCCATGAGCGTGCCCTCTTTGATGATCGGGGTGGCGCGAACCTTCTGGCGGCACTTGCCGAACATGTTCTCGAGGTAGACCCAATCGCCGTCGACGAGTCCCAGGCGCTTGAGGTCTGCGGGGTTCATCTCCACCGTCGGCCACGGGTCAAGATCGCGCAGGCGCTTGATATGGCGCTGCTCGGAGTGGAAGTACGACCACGAACGGGCGCCGGTCGTCAGCACGAACGGGTACTTCTCGGCCAAATCGGGCGTGCTGACCGGGCTGTACGGCGGCTCCTCGTAATAGGGCATGGGATCGTCGCCCCAGTCGGCGAAACGCTGGCAGTAGGCTTCCACCATGCCGGACTGCGTGCCGAATCCCGGCTCGCCGTTCCACGTCTGCAGGCCGTAGGCGTACTTCTCGAACTCGTAGGGAGGCGTCACGAAACCGAGTTCGGAATCGCGCAGCTCCTCCCACGTGCCTTCGATCCCGTAACCGTTCAACTCCCAGGTAAGGAACTCATAGAGGTCCTTCCACGGGAACTTCGACGGATTGAGCCTCCAGCCCAAATCGAGCATGATCTCGTCGTCGGATTTGCACTCGCCCACCTGGTTGCCCTTGACGCAGGCGGCGACGAACAGCGTGAGCGCGCCGTAGTGCGTTGCCACAAGCCCGTCCTTTTCGCCTGTAGACGCCACAGGCAGGAACAGATCGCCGTAGGACGCGCACGAGGGCGTCATGGTGAGATCGGCGAACACGTTGAAGTCGGGGCGGTGCATGGCGGCGTCGACCATCTGGGGATCGGCCGACGGGCAGGCGATCGGGTTCGAGCTCATGGTGAACGTCATCTTGATGGGATAGGGCTTGTCGGTGCGGATGGCGTCCATGGCGATATCGCATTGCGTCGTGGAGCACGCAGTTGACACGCAGGGATACTCGGCAGCGCCGAGGCGCTTCGCCTTGATGTCGTCGTCAAGCTCTTCCCAGCCCCACCACGACGTGGGGGCCTCGCGGTCCGAACCGCCGAGCAGCACGCCGCCCGGTACGTCAAGGTTGCCGGTGATGGCGCACATGAGCAGCACGAGATGCGCCGTCTGGATGCCGTTGACCTTCTCGTCGACAGCGAGTCCCCAGGTCATGGAACCGGGCTTCTCGGTCGCCCAGTAGCGGGCTGCGTCGATGATGAGCTGCTCGGGAACGCCCGTGATCGACGAGGCGAGCGAGGGCGGGTACTCGGCGCAGCGCTCGGCGAACTCCTTGAAACCGTACACCCAGTTGTCGCAGAACTCGTGGTCGTAGAGGTCTTCGGAGATGATGACATGGCACATCGCGAGGTACAGCGCGGCGTCGGTGCCGGGGCGCAGCTGGAGGAAGTACTTGGCACGCGTCGCAAGCCACGTGGCGCGAGGATCGACGACGATGAGCTCGGTGCCGCGCTTCATCATGTCGACGAGCGCATGGCCGAACAGGCCGTCGGGGTTCGAGACGAGAGGATCCTTGCCGATGATGAGCGCGCACTTGGGCAGCACGTAGTTCGGATCGTCGTAGCGCAGCTCGGGGAACTCGGTCGCGTAGTCGAGCTCGGGATACCCGGCACCGAGCACGTACACGCAGATCGACGAACGGGGGCCATAGCACGACCAGCCGTTGTGCGGGTAGTTGAAGTTCGGCGATTCGAACGCCGAGAACGTAATCTTCGGGACGGTGTGCCACACATCGCGACCCGTGCCGATGAACGTCATGATGGATTCGGGGCCGTACTCCTTCTGGATGCGGCGCGTTTCCGACTCGATCATGTCGTAGGCCTCATCCCAGCTGATGCGCTCCCACTTGCTGTTGTCGCCGCGGTATTTCGGATCGCGTTTCATGGGGTAGATAACGCGCTCCGGACTGTTGTTGTAGGCCGGAAGCTCGAGGAACTTGATGGACACGCGACCCTGCGTGATGGGATTGGTCGGATCGCCCTCCACATGATGGAGCACGTCGTCCTTGTAGTACAAGCGAAGACCCCATCCCACCGGGTGCTCGCCCGGAGGAGACCACGCGCAGGTTCGCACTACGGTGTAGTCGCCCTCTTGCCACTTCCAGTTGCTCATAGCATTTCCCCTTTCCGTAAGGTGTCTGCTCGCTTCTCGCGTTCGGACTGCCTTGGAACTCGAAAACCCGTCTGATTCGCCTTGGCTAGCGTCGAACAGAACCCGAAAAGCGCACATCCCCATATAAGGCTCCGAACACAACGAGAACCAGCTTCAGCAAGTACGGAATTCGCTTTGCGATCTGGTTCTCTCAGAATCAGAAAGGGACTCATGCAGAAAGCATGAGTCCCTTGATCAGGTTATATGTTCGTTCTCGCGCTTCAGCGGAGCGGGACGGCAAACGCGCTTACTCCCCTTCGCCGACGGGAAACACGTCTTCGAGCTGCGGCACGGGTTCGCCGCCGTAGGGCAGACCGCCGAAATGCGCGAGCAGCTCCCTTACGGTCGCAATGTCCACGAGCGCCTCGCGGCGGGTGCCCATATCGCGAACCTTCATCTTGCCTTCGGCGAGCTCGTCGGGCCCGAGAATCGCCACGCGGCGCGCACCGAGCTTATCGGCGAGCTTGAACTGGCTCTTGAGGCTGCGCCCCTGATGGTCCATCTCGCCGACGATGCCCGCGTCGCGCGCCATCTGCAGAAGTTCGAACGCGACCGAGCGCGTTGTTTCATCCACGCATGCCACGAAGAAGTCGCAGCGTGCCGCAGGAGCGAATTCGACGCCCGCCGCCTGCAGGGCGAGCACGCAGCGCTCGTAGCCGAGGGCGAACCCGAGACCTGACGTCGGACGCCCGCCCACCTCTTCGGCGAGCTTGTCGTAGCGGCCTCCGCCACCGATTGCGTTTTGCGACCCGAGGCCGTCGACCACCTGCACCTCGAACACGGTGCGCGTATAGTAGTCGAGGCCGCGGACCAAACGGGTATCCTCAACATAGTCGATCGATGCCGCGTCGAGATACGACTTAACGGCAGCGTAGTGCTCCTTGCAATCGTCGCACAGGTAATCGGTGATCTTCGGCGCCTCTCCCATGACCACCGAACACGACGGGTTCTTGCAATCGAAGGCGCGCAAAGGATTGATCTCGGCGCGTCGCATGCACTCTTCGCACAGCTCCGCTTCGTGCTCTTCCATATAGGCGCGCACGCGCTCGCGATAGGCCGGCCGGCATTTCTCGCAGCCCATCGAGTTCAAGAGCAGGCGCATCGATCGCTCGGGGATGCCGATAGCCGCAAAGAACCTCATGAGCATGATGATGACCTCGGCGTCGGTGGTCGGCGCTTCGGCACCCAAGCACTCCACGCCGATCTGGTTGAACTGGCGGTACCGCCCCTTCTGGGGACGTTCGGCGCGAAACATCGGCCCCGCGTACATGAGTTTCACCGGAGCCGCACCCTGCGGTACGAGATCGTGCTGCACGACGGCGCGCACAACGCCTGCGGTCCCCTCGGGGCGCAGCGAGAGACGGCTCTTGCCCTTGATGCTCTCACCCGCCAGGAGCTTCTTCAGATTCTCGCCCGAGATCGCCTGGAACATCTCCTTCGACACCACATCAGTCGCCTCGCCGATGCCGCGCACGAACAGCTCGGTCTGCTCGAACATCGGCGTCTCGATCGGCAGATAGCCGTAGCGCCCGAACACCTCGGCAGCCGTTTGCTTGAAGCGGTTCCAGAATTTCGCCTCATCGGGCAACATGTCCTTCGTGCCTTCGGGAGCCTGCAATGACATCTTGAGTTCCTTTCTCTAATCGCCCAGCGAGCGAAATACGTTTACGATGGCATCGTCGGGACGATGCTGGCAGTAGGCGGCAAGCGTGCTGCGGGCGATAACGAACAGCTCCGCATCCACCGCCGCCGCCGAAGCCTCGAGCAGCCAGTCGAGCACGGTCTCAGTCGGTGCCACCACGATACGGTTCTCAGCAAGCACCTCGTCGACCTCGTCGGGGGAAAGAAGCTTCGCCCCTGGGTCGTTCAACAGTTCCTCGAGCTCCAGCCGCGCTTGTTCGTAGACGATGGGCGAAGTAGTCATCGACTTCAGGTAGCCCGCCACCCCCGTCTGCAGCCGACCGGCCTTCCATTCGGCATACGCAAGCTGATAGTATCCCATTGCGATTTCATTGGGAAGAAAAGCCGTTTCGAGGTAGCGGTTGATGGTAGCAACCGTATTGTCCATGTCGCCGACGAGCATGTACGTGCGCGCCATCTGCAAATACCCTGGACCGCCCATCGGCGCAAGCCCGATGCAGCGCCTGCCGTATCCAAGGGCTTCCTCGGTTCGATCGAACGAATGCTCGAGGAGCTTCACCGCTTCAAGGCAGCAGAAATACAGCGAGTCGGGAGCAAGCTTCACCTGACGGTCCGCATCCTGCCCGAACAAGCCCGCAAGCCGTCCGCGATTGTACACAACGCGGGAGGCGTAGGATTCGAAGCAACGAAACACGGTATCGGGAACATCGGCGAACCTGCCGGAAAGATCGGCTTTCCCAACTGCGGCGGCAAGCATCATAACCGCTTCGTCAAGCTCGCCTTTTTCGGCAATCGAGCGCGACTGCATGATCGCGGCCATAAGCTCGTCTTCGCCGAGGAACTTGTTCACCACCGCGTTCTGGTCGTTCGGATCAACCTCGTCGGCGGTCAATGCCACCATGAGATCCGTGCACGCGTCTTGGATATCGGGGTCGTCCGATTCGCCCCGCATCGCGGTGACGATGCGGACGCGCTCGGTGGTGGTCGAAGCCTTCGCTATCGAATCGGCCAACCGCTCGCCGATGGAACGCCGTTTCGCATTGTAGTTCACCGCCAGATCGAACAACTCGTTCGCCCCGAGCGCCGCACGGGCCGATTCGGGCACGGGCTGATCGACGATCTCGGGCTGCATACCGCGCAGGGGGTTTGCCAGCCGCTCGTCCTCGAAGGGCGACTCGATACCGGGCTGTCCGACCGTCACGCCGAGCCACGCGAAAAACGGCGCAGGATCGCCCTCGCCCGCCTGGCGGTACGCCCCGTTCGCGCAGAACGCAGACCGTTCGAACTCGACGGAGAACAGACGGGGCGGCTCGTCTTGGGGAAACTCCCCCGATCCGCCCCCCGCTTCGAGGCCATCGGACACCGTCCGCACGGCGACCCTCACGCTATCGATTGCCCGACTCTGCGAGAACGCGATGGCGGCGAGGATGATGGCAACGCGCATGGCGTACCGTACGGCCTGCGCTTCCCGCTCCGGCGCCGACACCTCCACCCACCCAGCCGCGCCCTGCGGCCATCGGGTTGCCGGCACAAGGGAAACGTCCGGAACCACGGCGTCGAACGCAGCTATGCCGCCTGCGACGTTCGTTCTGAAATCCGTTGTGAAACGAAACGGGAGGCGCAACCGCTCGATTGCCTCCGCGATGCCAAGGCGCACGGACCATTCGCCTGCTCGGGCGCCCTGGGCATCGGCCGGCGCCTCCGCAAGGGGCATCTGGCGAGCGATGGATTCGATGAGGTAGTAGTCCCATTGCCCGGCTTCCGCCTCATGCGCGGTATTCGCTTTCGCCCCGAGCGATTCCGCCGAGAGGAGATAGCGGTTGAGCGCGCCTTCGAGCGCCCATACCATACGGCGATACGGAGCCGCCGCCTCGTCGTCGCTCGTACCGAGGTAGTACGTATCGGCATACCGCTTCGTGCGGATGAGCCGCAACGGATCGCCTTTGGCCATACGGCTCAGCTCCACTGCGCGCTCGGTTCCCAAACCAGCCTCGGCAAGCCATCTGACCAAACATCGCTCGAGGCCCGGCGCCGTAAGCGCCGCATCGGCATCGGCTCCGGCGACGACCTCGACAATACGGTTCATCGCATCGAGGGGCTTGCTTTTCCGGAGCGCCTCGTCAACGTTATCAATCCCGTACAAGGGCGGCTGCGTTGCGCAAAGTGCGGGACGGTATACGAACGCGAGGTATATCCGCGCGATGAAATCATCGTAAGTAAGGTTCTCGCTGAAAGGACCGAAGTCGAACCACGACCCCTCAATGAAATAGCGCCCTCGCTCGAACCGGTATTCGGCAACGAGGCGCATCTCGCCGTTGGGATCGAGCACCTCGATACAACCGCGCTGGCACGCCTTTCCCGATTGTTCGGGATAATGGGAAACCGTAAGATCGGGGATTTGGGCGGGCGGGTACGTGATAGGCTGGTCGACGGCGAACACGCGGGCGAACTTGTCGAAGTAGGCGATAACACGGTACGTGGTCTTACCGAGGAACTCGACGACGTACTTCTCGTCTTTGCCGGGAGCAGGCATGGCACCGCTCACCCATCCGTAGGGATTCTGGGGCGCGAACCCCGCGCAAGGCGGCATGGCGCGGGGAAGCTCGTGTTTCTTCGCGAAGATCAAGCTCGCCTTGTCCGCCTCGAAGATACCACCTGTTCTCTTATCGTTATCGCCCATCGTTGCCGCCTTTCCGATACCGTCAAGGATACCAGAGTTGCGCACGATAAGCGGTTTGGCACCGCGCGATACGCGGGCAATCCATGTGCTCGCCGGGTGCACGGCAAACAGGATGGCCGATTGTGCTGGTTTCCAAGACTTCGGTTACAAGCAACCTGCATGTCAGCATGCGTTGCTTGTGGCAACGGGCATTCCCTCGTACGATAATGCGAGGAAATCAAAAGGAGGACAGATACATTGCTCAGCGAAAACATTAAGGCCATGAGGAAATCCAAAGGGCTTTCACAACAAGAACTTGCCATCGCGTTGAATGTTGTACGGCAAACAATCTCGAAATGGGAGCAAGGATTGTCGGTTCCCGACTCGGATATGCTGATTTCCCTATCAGAGGTGCTGGAGACCCCCGTGAGCACCCTGCTTGGGAAAACCGTTGCTGAAGCCAAAGTTGACGACCTGAAGGCGATTTCAGAAAAACTAGAGATTGTAAATTTGCAGCTCGCACAAAAGAGGATCGCCAGACGAAGAATCATTCAAGGATCGCTGGTATCGCTGTGTGCTCTTGTGGCGATAATCTCGGCGATCTTAATCGTATCGAATAGCCCCTATTTGAGCTGGAACTACCATGACCCTGAAACCGCTGTTCTGGGTGTAGGCTTTCATGCGTTCGAATGGCTATTCGTCAGGTTGGCACCCATTGTACTTATCGGTGCAATCGCAGGGCTTTTCTTAGCGAGAAGGAAAGCATAGCGCCCGCATCGCTTTGAAATGCGAAGCTCGACGCTCATTCGAATCACTGTACAAGAAGGCGCGCGGTGATTCGCACGCCTTCTCGCAACCGGCTTTGCTACCGCTTATTCCTCTTGTTCCAGGCGGGGTCGGCCTCTTGTATCGCCCGGTCCCGTTCGGCCCCTTTGCTGCGGCTCAGCTCGCCCCTCGCCCGCATCCTAGTGGTGATGCTGGCAGGTATTCTCCACGCCCATGATCGGCACGTTGCCCTGTGCGACGAGCTTCGCCGCATCGCCGACGTTCGGGGTCATGTTTTCGAAGTACACGGTAATGCCCGCATCGTTGAAGCCCATGAGGGGCCTTCCGCCCATACCGGCCGCCACGATCGCATCGACACCCTCTTCGGCCAAGAGGCCGACCGGACGCAGGCAGCCGCCCTCTTCGTGGGGCGGGTTGGCGAGAACCGACGTCCCCTTAACCTCGCCGTCGACGATGTCGACGAGCGTAAAGCAATCGCAGTGGCCGAAATGGCCCGACCGCTCCGCCTCAAGACCGCCTTCCCCCATCGAGGGCACTGCCAACTTCATCGTTTCGCTCATGATCCTATCCTTTCTGTTCGGGAGCAGCTCCCGTATCGTCATGCGGACCGTCTGATCCCGTTTCCCCGAGATGGGCGAGCCCGTTTTCCAACATAGATGCAAGCAATCCGTCCAAGCGCTCGCGGCTTCGCAAGGCGTCGATCCACTGCTCCGCGAGCTCGATGCCCTGCTTGGTCAGCTCGTACTCGCGACGACGCGGACCTGCGCCCTCTTCGCACCAGCGCGATACAACCGAGCCTTCCTCCTCCATGCGCCGCAATGTGCGGTATAGACCGCCCACATCGGCATCCACCTCGCCATCGCTCATTTCGAGGATGGTGCGGCGCAGATCGTAGCCGTATCCGCCCGCGTACAGAAGGGCAGCCAAAGCAGCAGGCTCGACAAGCGCGCCGCCTCCCCCGCCTCGGCGGCGACAGCACGGCTTGCGCCCCTCGTTGCCCGAACAATCGCCCCTCGGCATGGTTGCCACCTTTCGTTTCGCACGCATCCGTTGCGCGATATCGTGCACTCGCGCGGCTGCACATATGCCCGCCAACCCGCAGCGCGGCTTTGTCGGTATCATCTATATGACGTTAACATATACCTCCCTTTATATGTTGTCAACATATAATCGAGAGCAGAGCGCATGGCAGAGGCGAGGGGCATGCCGTTTCGCATACCAGCACAGACTCGGAGGCCTTTCCCAAAGCGCATGCCCGCAGTTAGCTCGAAATCGCCCTGCCCCGCTTTTCGTCCCCCTTTATTGATAATGAGTTTCTGCGCGAAAAGGCCTCTTTTATGGCGGCCAACCGTCGTTTTGCGAAATGCGATGCCCTTGTTAGCCGGAGGTAGTTTTTCTGACCTGCAGCTTTACTGGACAGAGTAGTTGCAGACGCTCAAATAATCGCCCAAAAGCTCGAAATCGGCGCAAAACGACGGTTGGCCGCCATCGGAAACCCGATTTCCGGCAAAACCCTTAGCGGCAATAGCCGGGGCACAGCAGAGAGGCATGAAAAAACGCCTCGTCCGCATAAAGCGGATCGAGGCGTCCCATTCCCTGTATAACAGCAGATTAGAGCTTCGAAACCACCAGATCGCCCATGACGGCCGTGCCGACGATCCTGTCCTTCGGCGTCGTGCTGTTGGCGATGTCGCCCGTGCGCCAGCCTTCGTCGAGCACCGCTTCGACAGCTGACGCGACGGCATCGGCCGCGTCCTGCATATCGAAGCTGTAGCGCAGCATCATCTCGACCGAGAGGATCTGGGCAAGCGGGTTCGCAATGCCCTGGCCTGCGATATCGGGCGCGCTGCCGTGGCTCGGCTCGTACAGCGCGGTGCCGTCACCCAAGCTCGCGCTTGCGAGCATGCCGAGCGATCCGGTGAGCATCGAGGCCTCGTCGGAGAGGATATCGCCGAACATGTTCTCGGTGACCACGACGTCGAACTGCGCGGGATTGTTGATGAGCTGCATCGCCGCATTGTCCACGAGCATGTCGACGATCTCGACATCGGGGTACTCCCCCGCTATGCGGTGCGCGACCTCGCGCCACAGGCGGCTCGTCTCGAGTACGTTCGCCTTGTCGATGGAATGCACGCGGCCCTTGCGCTTGCGCGCGGTTTCGAACGCATGGCGCACGATGCGCTCGATCTCGTACTCGCGGTACTCGAGCGTATCGTAGGCGCGCTGGCCCGCCGCGCCGTCGGCTCCGCAGCCCTCTTCGTCGTAGAAGCGCTCGCGCAGCCCGAAGTACAGGCCGCCCGTCAGCTCGCGCACGATGACGAGGTCCGCCCCATCGATGGCCTCGGGCTTGAGCGAAGAGGCGTCGGCAAGCGCCGAGAAGATGCGCACGGGGCGCAGGTTCGCGTACAGGCCGAGTGCCTTACGGATACCCAGAAGACCCTGTTCGGGACGCGGTTTATTCGGATCGGTGGTATCCCATTTCGGGCCGCCGACTGCCGCAAGCAGCACGGCATCGGACGCTTTGGCCACACGAAGCGTGCCCTCGGGCAGCGCCTCGCCCGTCTCATCGATGGCGATGCCGCCCAAAAGCGCTTCGGTGTACTCGAACGACGCATCAAACTTCGCGCCGAGAGCGTCGAGCACCTTGCGCCCCTCGGCGATGATCTCCGGCCCGATACCGTCGCCGGGAAGCAGGCATATCTTGTAGGTTGTCGTCATAGTTGCTCCTTGGTACACATCAAAAGGGCGCGGGCGGTTGCGTCCGCAGCGCACTCGATCGGTTACTTTCCCAGCTTCGCTTTCGTGCGGTTGATGAGTCCGCCCGCCTCGATGATCTCTTTGATGAACGGGGGGAACGGCTGCGCGGTAAAGGTCTGGCCCGTCGTCTCGTCGACGATCACGCCTGCGTCGGCATCCACGCTCACCGTATCGCCCTGCGAAATCGCGTCGACGGCCTCGGGGCACTCCATGATGGCGAGGCCCGTGTTGATGGAATTGCGGTAGAAGATGCGCGCGAAGCTCTTCGCGATGACCACGTCGACGCCCGCCGCTTTGATGGCGATCGGCGCATGCTCGCGCGACGAGCCGCAACCGAAGTTCTCGTCGGCCACGATGATGTCGCCGGGCTGCACCTTGCTCACGAATTCCTTGTCGAGATCCTCGAGGCAGTGCTTCGCCAGCTCAGCGGGATCGGAGGTGTTCAGGTAGCGTGCGGGAATGATGACGTCGGTATCGACATCGCGCCCGTAACGATGCGCGGTTCCTTTGAATTTCATGACAGAACTCCTTAATCCAGATCTTCAGGCAACCCGATATGACCGAGCACGGCGCTCGCTGCGGCAACGGCCGGCGAAGAGAGGTACACCTCGCTCGTCGGATCGCCCATGCGTCCGACGAAGTTGCGGTTCGTCGTGGCGATGGCGCGCTCCCCCGCAGCGAGGATGCCCATGTAACCGCCCAAACACGGCCCACAGGTCGGCGTCGAGACGGCACAGTTCGCGTCGAGGAATACGTCAGTGAGACCCTCCTCCATGCACTGGCGATACACGAGCTGAGTTGCGGGGATGACGATGCAGCGCACATCCGGATGCACGGTGCGTCCGCGCAGAACCTCGGCGGCCTGACGCATGTCCTCGATGCGCCCGTTGGTGCACGAACCGATAACGGCCTGGTCGATGCGTATATCGCGCGCTTCGGCAGCGGGCCTGGTGTTGGAGGGCAGATGCGGGAACGACACCGTCGGCACGATGTCGGCGGCATCGATGTCGTACACCTTCGCGTATACGGCATCGGCATCAGGGTGGTACTCGGTGTAAGGACGCTCGGTGCGACCGTCCAAGTAGGCGCGTGTGATGTCGTCGACCTCGATGAGCCCCGCTTTGCCGCCCGCCTCGATGGCCATGTTCGAGATGGACATGCGCTCTTCCATCGACATGCTCTTGATGGCGCTGCCGGTGAATTCCATGGCTTGGTACAGCGCACCGTCCACGCCGATCATACCGATGATGTGCAGGATGACGTCTTTGCCCACCACGCCCGGAGCAAGTTCGCCCTCGATGTTGAAGAGGATCGATTCGGGAACCTTGAACCAGGCCTTACCGGTCGCATAGCCCACGCCCGCATCGGTCGAACCAACGCCGGTGGCAAACGCGCCGAGCGCGCCATAGGTGCAGGTGTGGCTGTCGGCACCGATGATCAGATCGCCCGCCCCCACAACGCCCTGCTCGGGTAGAAGCGCATGCTCCACGCCCATGCAGCCGACTTCGTAGTAGTGCGTAATGCCCTGCTTTTTGGCGAAATCGCGGACGATCTTGGCCTGCTCGGCGCTCTTGATATCCTTGTTCGGTACGTAATGGTCGGGTACGAGTGCGATCTTGGTCGGATCGAATACCGTACCGGTGCCGATCTTCTCGAACTCCTTGATGGCGATCGGCGCGGTTACATCGTTGGAAAGCACCAGATCGAGATCGCATTCGATGAGCTGACCGGGCTCGACCTCTTCGAGCCCGGCGTGGGCGGCCAAGATCTTCTCTGCCATAGTCATGGGACGTGCCATTGTGAGCCACTCCTTATATATAGGGGAAACCCGATCATTGTACCATCGCAAACGAGAAGGGCCCCGATGAGGCCCTTCTCGCAATAAGGTTTTTACAAAATCCGTACGGCGCACCTGCTCCCTGCGGAAAACGTCCGCAGGAAACGCTTCGCCCGGCAGGGCAGCACGCTCAAAAGCGGGCAAGGAGGCGCATGCCCGGAAGGCGCCTCGGCCGACTTACCAGGAGCTGCCATAGTGGTAGCCGCCGCCCATGGAACCCACGGCACCCGCCACGACGGCGGTGACCATGCCGGTGATCGCAAGGCTCAAGATGATGCCGAGCACGAACCAGCTGCCGAANGCAAACAGAACATGCCGTTTTCAGCGGCATTCTTACGCGTTTTAATACGCTTCGCAGTATAGAAAACGCTCGGGGCCGCTTCTGAAAGCGTCAACAAACCGATGATTGTCTTACGAAACGGTGTTCGAGCGGTGAATTCGAATGCGCAACGCCCGCGATACGCGAAACGTCACCGGCAAACGGATGTCAGCGCTGAGAGAGCGCCGTGCACAGCGCATCGAGCAGCGTGATGGCAAAATGCTGCGCCGAACGACCCGCGCCGGCCTCTTCCCATACGGTCCCCGGGAGCTCGACGGCAATGCGGGCGGGATGCATGGACGCCGCATCGATCGCCGAGGTGAGGCGAAGGGCAAGCGTCTCATCGTCTTCGTAGGCAACCCGTGGAACGCTCTCCGCCGTCTGTTCGTCGGGAAGAACGATGTGCACGAGCAGCATCGACTCGTCGGGTGCCACAAGCAGCGTGTCGGCTGAAAGTATCTTGGAGGCGGGATTGGTCGCCAACGCCAGGTTCGACATGCGCGACGCAACGCTGCGCGTGAACTCCCGCGTACCGAACAAACAGAGCGCATTGCGTTCGAGCACATCGGCCGCGCGGGCAAATCCAAGGTATCCCGCCGCCGGCGAAGCCTCTTTGCCGACCCAGGAATGCTGCAGGTTGTGGATTGCCGCGTAAGTCATCGCGCCTGCGATACCGTCCGAAGGAAGGCCGAGGTTGAGCTGGAACTTTCTCAGGGCGAGCTCGGTGTACGCGCCGAAAATGCCGTCAAGGGCGCCGGTTGCGAACCCCAAAGCGCCGAGCGCCTGCTGCAGTTGCAGTACATCGTTTCCGTGGAAGTACGGCATCCGAAGGTACAGCGTGCGGTCGCCGAGACAGAACGTCGCATCGACAAGCGCCGCCCACACCTTCTCGTTGACCTCGTCCTGGGAACCGAGGCCGCCCTTTTCGCTGAAGGCGAGTACGGCGAGAGCGGTGGCATCGTCGTAGGTGCCGGTCACTTGGCTTTCATCGAGCATGCCGAGCATGCACAGACGATGCTGTACATCTTCGACTGCCACTCCAGTATCGTGTCTGCGAATCGTATCCATGGCGGTATTGTAGCGCAGGCGAATTGCTAACCCAGCCACGTTCACAAATCGGGTAGAAAACGCCTTTACTTCAAACGGTTGACGAACCAGTCGGCCATAGAGACGAGCAGATCTCGCGAAGGAGACGGCTTAATCATATCGATCAGGCGGTTCTTCGCAATGCTCGTAAGGTTTTCGGCATAGTTGCGCGCGTATTCGACGCTTCCGGCATCCTCCATAATCGCAACCGCTTCCGCAAGCACCGCTTGATCTTTCTCTTTCGAGGAGAGGATCTCGATGAGGCGATCGCGATCCGACGAGTTCTGCAGCGCATGCACGACGATGAGCGTGCGCTTGCCCTCGGTGATGTCGTTGCGGAAATCCTTCTTCATGCTCTCTTCGGAGCCGATGAGATTCAGCAGGTCGTCCTGGATCTGGAACGCGAGACCCGTGTCGAGGCCGTAGTTGCGCAGCGCCTCGATCTCGGTTTCGGTGCCGCCGCCGATGATGGCGCCGACGGCCAGCGGAACCGCACCCGAGTAATGGGCGGTCTTGTGCGTTGCCATAACGAGGTAGTCTTCGGGCGTGATGTCGTAGCGACCGTCGCGCGCCCAGCCGATGTCGAGCGCTTGGCCCTCGATCGTATGCTGCGTCATGTTGACGAGCTCGGTCACAACGCGCACCTTGGTGGCGTCGTCGAGCACCGGATCGTTCATAACCGTACCGTTGACGAGAGACAACGCAAGATCGCCCGCGTTGATGGCAAGCCCGATCCCCTCGGTGAGATGCATGCAGGGCTCTCCCCTGCGCAGCTCGGCTTCGTCGGCGATGTCATCGTGAATGAGCGCCGCAGTATGGAAGTGCTCGATGGCCGCCGCTGCAGACGTCGCACGGGGCATATCGCCACCCACCGCTTGGCACGCCGCAAAGCATATGAGAGGGCGATGCCGCTTGCCGCCGTTTTTGCTGTAGGCGAGCAACGGCTCGTACAGATAGCGCTCCATGTCGGGATGCGCGCCTTCGGGTATGTAGGAGTTGACCAGATCGCCCACCTGCTGTGCGTAGGAGGTGAGGTATTCTTCGAAAGTCTCAGGTTGCTTCTGCACCGATGCCACGATCTCGTTGATGTTGTTCATGGAAGCTTTCTTATCCGTCTTCGTTCGCGTACTCCACGGAATGGTACCACAAGTGCCGCGTATGCCAAGAAACCGTGAATAATCGGGTCGAATTTTCCGATTTTCGTTGCCGAAGAACCACAAAACCTCGAAGCGAACGGTTTGCGGGCTCGCACGCTCGGATTCGAACGCTCGGGCACGCATTCAACGAAGCGTCGAGCCGATGCCGAGCCGCCGCACGCTCCGGCATGGTTCAATGGCATGCAAACGAGAGAAAGGTGCCCATGAGCATCCTCTATCTGAACGGCAGCCCGCGCAAACACGCAAGCGCAACCAAGAAGCTCGCCGACGCCTTCGTCGCCGGCATGCGCGAAGCTGCGCCTTCGAGTACGGTTGACGAGATCGTCCTGTACGACAAATCCATCACCGCATGCCGAGGATGCTTCGGGTGCTGGCACCGAACCCCCGGCGTCTGCGTTATCCGCGACGACATGGACGATTTGCTTGTGTCGTTTCGCCGAGCCGACGTGATCGTATGGTCGATGCCGCTCTACTATTTCGGCATGCCTTCGAAAGCCAAGGCCTTCCTCGATCGGCTCATGCCCAACAACAGCCCGTTGTTCGAGGAGCGCAACGGCTCGATCAGGCATCCGCAAACCTACGATGCTGCATCTCAGAGCCATGTTCTCATCTCGACCTGCGAATTTCAGACGACTGAACGCAATTTCGAGGCGCTCGCACTGCAGTTCGACCTGCTCTGCGGCGAAAGGGTCTCGAAGGTCCTCTGTCCTGTCGGCGGAGCATTCGCAGCTGAGCGACCGGGAAGAGCGGCCCGCACGCGCCTTGACGAAGTGCGGGCCTCGGGTGCGATGTATGCCGCGCCGAAGAGCATCCCCCGCGACACCGAGCGCTTGCTGAGTACACCCGTGTTCGACCCCGATCGGTACATGGCCGTGGTGAATCGCGTAGCCGCTATCGCTAAAACACCGCCCGGCAAGGAGAGAACCCCGCCGTCGAACCGAGCGAATGCCATCCTCGAAGCATTCGCCGCTCGCTACTGCGAAAATCTCGAACCCGATGATGCATTGGCCGTCGAGTGCGCATTCTCCGACGAGCCCAGCCGAGCTGTTCTACTATGCGAAGCCCGAACCTGCACCGTCCGCCCGGCGCCCGACGGGCGGACGCAAACGCGCATCGAAGCCGATGTCGCCCTCTGGGAGCGCATCGTTTCGGGCGAAACATCGATCACCGACGCACTGCTTGACGGAACACTCAGGGTCTGGGGCGATTTTGAGGCGGTGCTGCGATTCGAGGATCTGTTCGAGGGGGTCGAGGTGTGAGGACGCTGCACTGGTGACGGCACAGGCGGAAACGAGGTTCGCATCTGCGAAAATCGTCGGGAAGGCTGGGCTGGGCCTGCTGCAAGGCGGGCTATTCGGATCCGCTCTGCCATTCCGACAGTTTATCGATAAGCTCGTCTTTCGAATGCACATCGAGTTTCCTGTAGGCGCTTTTAATATGGCTTTGGGCCGTGCTCATAGAAATGAACAACAAGGAAGCAACTTTTTTCATGCTATGTCCCTGAGCGAATAAGCTTGCCACCTCCGCCTCTCGCGACGTCAATTTGAAAGCCGCAGCCATTTTTTCCGAAACGCAAGGGCGCACAAGGGAAGCCTCCGCGGTCGAAAGAGACAAAGCGTCCGCCGCCTGGCGTTTGGAGGCAACAACCCCGAAAACCAAAATGATGAGCGCGAGCAAAGCGAAGGCAGCCAGCAGCACAAGCACATCGGAGGTCGGCAGACGACCACCCACCTCAACCGTGAGAAGGCGAGGCAACAACCAATAGCTCAGCATCCACGAAACGCTATTCGTCAATATGCTGCATGCCGAAAAAACGAGGACGGGAGACAACCGCTTTGCGCTCACGAGGTTGCACAAAACAACCCACAGCAGCCAGTCGAGCATCGAACGGGCTACCACTACGATGTGCCCAGACAGGTGATATGACCCCTCGATCAAGCCGGCGAACACCGCCGCAAAAAACATGAGCGCGAGCGCCGCCCACCCCTTAAGGGCCATCGAGTCTATCGCCCTTTGCATCCAGAGCGCTTCCCCGCTCTTCAGGCCCATTCGCTTCTCCTTCATGCGACGCACCGAAATCCAGCATCCGAACAATACGATGGCAGACACGACGACCGAAAGAGGCCAGCGGAACAGGGGGCCATCGACATCCGAACTGCCCGAATCGACAATCCCACGCAAGATGCTTCCCGAGAGCAAGAACGCTATAAAGAGCACTACGAAAGGCGTTACCTCTTTCAGAGACGAGATCTTGGAAGCAACCGCACTTCCTCGGGGCGGTTGCGCGAAAAACCAAGAAACGCCCACCCCGAGCGGAACGAATACGGCAACCAGATACGGCACCCATTGAGTGAAGAAAACAAGGCTCGCCAAATACGAGGCTGCCAGGACGACAATGTCAGAAGGCCCGAACCGATAGCAAAAATACGTTGCCCAGCCCAAATAGCCCGCAACAAACCCTGCGGCCACCAAGGGAAGGGAGACCCATAGTGCCCATGCACCCAGCAGCCCGCTATCCGCCGCAAGAGCCATTGCCGCTCCGCCGGATGCCATCGCGCTCAAAAGCACCACTGAGAATCTTTGCGTCAGAAAGATTTTCTCAATCCGAGTCCGAAACGCAATAGAAAAGGCACACAGTACCAGCAGCACGACAAGCAGAACGCCGAACGCAGGGGAGGTGCCGGTCGGCGAATCCAACGGATACAAAAGCCCGAAATACGATTGATAACGCAAGTACACCCAGAAAAACGACATGCCGACAAAAGGCGCTACGTAGTTTTTGATTTCCACTCGTTCCATAAAACCGACTCACCCCCTTTCGCAATTCTATCGCAGAATGCCTGCTAGACGGCGCTTGGGAACGGAGCAGAAAGAAAATCCCCTATTTTATGGGCGAGCAGAAAGCGGTATTCGCGCAATACCCGAGTTTTATGGGAAGACGCCTTTTCGCCCTCGTCGCACAATGACGCAGCACATAAACGCTCTCGCTTTATTGAAGTCGAAGCGAGGAATTCGGAGTGAAAGGGGATCAGCGTGGCAATCAACAGAAGGCAGTTTCTCAAAGGGACAGTCGCCATCGGAGGAGTTACGGCATTAGGCGGACTTCTCTCGGGATGTCAACCTGCAAATCAGCCAGCGTCGACCGGGTCGTCAGCCGACGCATCGTTTCCAAAGGGCACCGTTGCCGAGGACTTCGAGAATTCCGTTGTGGAGCTCGAGACGATCACGGAATTCATCGAAGAGAAGACCTACGACATAGTTGTTGTCGGCGCGGGCACAGCCGGCGTCCCCGCCGTATGCACAGCGCTCGAGGAGGGGGCAACCGTTGCCTGCCTACAGAAGGAGTCCATCGTCGTTGCACACGGAAACGGCTCATCGGGCCCCATCCTTGAAGAAAGCAACGATATCGGGAAGCTGCAATACAAGCAGGAGTGGCGAAAAACCGGCGGCTATCGCATGAATCCCGATCTGCTCGATCTGTACGTTGAGCATGCGGGAGAGATGATCATGTGGATGATGGGCAAAGCAGACGAAGTAGGGCTTCCCCCTCAGGCCTCGAAAGCACGTACGGATTTCGACGAAGGCAGCTACATCACCGTTGCGAGCAACTTCTTCGGCCCAAAGCCGATCAACAACCAAGACATTATGACGAAGCTCGCAGAAGCAGCCGCCGCCGATGGAGCCGAGTTCTTCTACAGCACCCCAGCCGTTCAGCTGATCCAAGCTGACGACGGAAGCGTAACGGGCGTTATCGGAAAAACGAATGACGGCTACATCAAATTCAACGCATCCAAAGCAGTCATCGTCGCTGCCGGCGACTACCAAAACAACGAAAGCCTTGTTGAGCGATACTCGCCCGACGTCGTACGTTTTCAGCGCAAGCAGGCGAACAAGACCGCCGACGGCATCCTGATGAACATGCTTGCCGGCGGCCGCATGGTTCCCGTCAACCACGCCAAAACCATGCACGACATGGACGCTGGCCCCATGATGCTCACCGGCGTACCCTTCATGGCCCTCAACAACCAGGGAAAGCGCTTCATGAACGAAGACATTCCGATGGAATCCTGGGATCTTTCACTTCAGTGGGATGCCGATGCCGAAGACCCAGGACGATTCTTCCGTATTTTCGACAACGATTTTGCAACCAAATACAATGCCAAGGTTACCCCCGAGTCGCTCGAGAACTACATCCCCGGCCTTAAAGACAACCCAGAAGGCGTATACACGAGCCTCATCGATACGCACCGCGCCGATTCGCTCGACGAACTCGCACAAGAACTCGGCTTACCCGCAGATACGCTCAAGGAGAGCGTCGCCAAGTGGAACGCGTTCTGCGAAAACGGCGTTGACGAAGAGTTCGGCTTGGCAAAAGACAAGCTCCGTCCCATCGATACCCCGCCTTACTGGGGCATCCGTCAGTGGATTCGCTGCAGCGCCATTAACGCAGGCGTCGTCATCGATGGATGCTGTCGGGTTCTCGATCAGAACAACGAGCCCATCCCCGGACTTTATTCCGTCGGATCAGGTGCCGGCAACGTGTGCGGGGGCCTCGAATGGAACTTGTACCAAGGAGGCCTTTGCTGCGGATCGTACATGACCATGGGGCGCTACGCCGCCATCCATGCGTTGACCGGAGATATGAAGCCTTCGAACCCAGCATCGTACGACGAGGCCAAAAGCCACTGGGCATCCTAGAGACCACTTCGGCTTTCTTGTTGCCCTACGGCGTATGGGCCGCTTCGGGACAGTTAAAAAGGCCGCAAGAACAACGGTTCTTGCGGCCTTACTTAGTGTTTCACCTGATAAACCGTATGGTAGGGGCGAAGGGACTCGAACCCTTAAGACCGAAGTCGGCGGATTTTAAGTCCGCTGCGTATGCCAATTCCGCCACGCCCCCGAAAACCGTGCGGCACATCGCCGCACCGAACGAGCATCATGATAGCAAAAGACGCTACCCAGCGCCCCGTCAATTATCCGTTTCTTGCGGCATCGAGAATGATGCCCTGCAGGATGTCGGTTTCGCTCACGGTGAACTCGCCCATGCCCGCGCAGCTCATCACGGTTTCCATGATGAGCATCCCGGCCACGATCACACTTGCACGACCCGGATCGAGTCCGACGATCCGCTTTCGCTCTTCGAGCGGCACCGAGCGAAGCTGCGCGTATACCTCCTCGAGCGCAGCGGCATCCACCACGGTCCTGTGCACCCGTACGCTATCGTACACTTCCATATGCTCATGGATCGAAACCACACTTGTCGCCGTGCCCGCAACGGCCACCATGCGCTTCGGGACAAAACCGGTCTGCTCGAGTTCGGAGAACTTCGGCCCCATCGAGCGAAGCGCCCACCCTTTTGCAACGGCGAGCTCTTCAGCGGTGGGCGGGTCGGAGGCGAGAAACTTTTCGGTCACACGACGGCAGCCGATGTCGAACGAGTGCTTGAACGCCGGTTCGTCGCCGCCCGTTCCCGCGATGATCTCGGTCGAGCCTCCCCCGATGTCCACAACGAGCAGATCCTCGCCGACGAAATCGCTCGAGGCGCCGAGGAACGAGAGTGCCGCCTCCCGTTCGCCGGGAATCACCGTCAACCGTATGCCCAGTTCGTCAAGCATGCCCACGAACTCCCCCGCATTCTTCGCATCGCGCGATGCCGACGTGGCAAGGGCTATAACCTCGATGCGGGGATGCTCGGGCGTTCTGTACTCTTCGATGATGGAGAGGAACCGCTTCATCTGAGCGGCAACGCGCTCCATGGCCTCGGGCTTGAGCATGCCGGTCGCGTCGACCCCCTCCCCCAGGTTGGTGATGACGACCTCGCGGCGCAGCTCGGTAAGGCCGGCATCGTGCGCATCCGCCAAGAGAAGGCGGCACGTTACCGTGCCGATGTCGATAGCGGCATACCGTTTTGTCTGCATGGGCTCTTCCTCGTCAGTGTTGTGGGCGACGACTATTCGACGCCGAATAGTATATCCAATACCGGAGAATACCACGTATCGGGCGCTTCGACGCTCCCGGGCGCGACGGCCTTATTGTACGTCGACTCGTCTTCGTAGGTATCGAGTCCGTACACGTTGGCCGCGTTCTCGCCCTCTTTGACCCACCCGAACTCCTTGCGCGCCCGATCTTCGATGCCCGCTTCGGTCGAAAGGCTATCCACTTCCGCCTGGATGGTCGCGTTGCGCTGCTGAAGGGCCTCGTACTCGGCCTGAAGCTGATCGTGTTCGCGAACGGTCGTATAGTACTGCTTAGCTGCAGGATACAGGAACACGCACGAGAGAACCAAACACGCGGCGACCATCAAGCTGGCCACGAACTTCGGGGAGCGGGGGTTCAGGCTCGGCCCCGAGAAACGCTTCTTCGAAGCGCCCATCGACTGGCCGGGATTACCCTGCATGCGGGTGGACTGTTTGTGCTTTTTGCCCATTTCGCCCTTGTAGAGCGCCGCACGGCTGCCGCCCGTTGCCGAAGCGTCGGAATCTCCGCTGCCGAACTGCCTGGTAAACGCCTTGCCTGCTTTGTTTTTTGCGGCGCTGCGCTTCATCTTTTCGATACGGGACCGCTTTACCTCGACATCGTCATCGAGCTCGTCTTCGTCGCGCTCGCCACTATACACCGAAACCGCCGCCGAGCCTTTACGGCCGCGATCGTCGAAAGCGGCGCGAGAGGACGTTGCGCGCTTCGTCGAGCGGCCCATCGAATCCTGACGGCTTCTCGATGCCGATCGCGAGGCGACGGGCGCCTTCGCATCTTTCGAAGCGGGGCGGGAAGCCTTCGGTTTCGACGCCGACGCCTTCGGCTTCGCAGCCGCCTTCGGCATTTTGAGACCGGATTTCGACGCTTGGGAAGAGGGCTTGGCGACCTTCGCCTGAGAACCCTGCGTTGTTTTTGATTTCGCCCCCCTCTTGGGGGCCGTCTGCTTCGCCGCGCTTGCGGTAGACGCCTTCGCTTTTGCCGGCGCGGCGGTTTTCACCGAAGGGCGCTTCGAGGCCGACCGTTTAGGCGCAGCAACAGACGGACGGGCTTTCCCCGACACGGTTTTCGCCTCGTCGAACGAGACTATCTTCGCTTGTGCAGCCAACGGTATTCGACTCCCTCAGCATCTTGGTTCGTTTGCGGTGTGTTCAATGCTAGAAGCTGAACGAAGGATAGCATATTTCGCGGGGTGAATCTATGCAACTTCGGTAATATGCGCATCTTGTCAACACGGCGTTTCAATGCCGACGAATTCCATCCGCAGCATCCGTCCGGAAGCCCGCAAGGCGACGGCCGATCGACGATGCGCGCTGAAATACCGCGAGAATCGCCCCCTGAACACGTCGAAGCGGCAGTCCCCGCAGTGCGGGCTGCCGCTTGCTGTCTCGCTTGATTCGGCTGGCTGCCGATCCGCGCGCCCGAAACGCCGAGCGCGTCCAACCGCTAAACGTCGAGTCTCTTGATGAACGCCGCCCATTTCTTGAACGAATCATCGCTGATGGCATGCTCCATCTGGCATGCCTCTTCTTCAGCCACCTCAGGATCGATGCCCAGATGCTCGGTGAGGAACTTGAGCAGGAGTTCATGGCGCCCGAGCACCGACGTCCCGTATTCGTACCCCTCTTCGGTTAAGGTAATATCGCCGTAATACGGCTGGTCGACGAGGTGCTTTTCCTTGAGCGTCGAAACCGCCTTGTTGACCGACGCCTTCGAGACGCCCATCTTTGCGGCAATATCGACCGATCGCACGGATTGTTCGGTGGTTCCCCCGAGCATGACGATGGCTTCAAGATAATCCTCGTGCGACATTGAGATTTTTTCCACGAAACGCCTCCTAACGCGCTTTCCCTATTGTACTACACAAAAGAAATGATTGAGAGAGAGGAGAGCGGCGGGGGAAAGGGGGGTTTCCCCCCCCCCAAAAAGGGGGGGGCTAGAGGAGGGGGGCTTCCCCCCCCCGGCA